>CAVOKN010000001.1:0-168305 GCA_963696505.1 uncultured beta proteobacterium
CACCGCCCAGGGCCGCGACCTGCGCATCGATCTGCTCCGCGGTTTCTTCGTCTTCGCCATGATCGTCGATCATGTGCGCGGGGCGTCGCCGCTCTACCTGCTGACCGGCGGCAACCGCTTCTTCGTATCGGCCGCCGAGGGCTTCATCCTCCTCTCGGGGCTGATGGCGGGGCTGATCTATCGCCGCATCGTGGTGCGTGATGGCCTGCGCGCCGCGGTGCGGAAGGTGTGGGGACGCGCGCTGACCCTCTACCTGCTCACGATAGGCATCACCCTGCTGCTGCTTCCGATCTCGGAACTGGTCGGGCTGCCCTGGGCGCAGGGGGTCGATTTCACGCATTCGCTCGACCTGGTGGTGAGCGTGCTGACGCTTCATCGCACCTACTATCTGGCCGATGTGCTGCTGCTCTACACGCTGCTTTTCGCTATCATGCCCGCCGCGCTGTTCCTGATGGTCAAGGGGAAGTCATGGTGGTTGATAGGGATTTCGTGGCTGGTGTGGGGCCTGTGTCAGTTCTTCCCCAACGAGGTCGGCGCACCCTGGCCCATTGTCGGCAACTACCTGTTCGTCTTTGCGGCGTGGCAATTGCTCTTCTTCAATGCGCTGGCTTTGGGCTATCAGCGTGATCGCCTGCCATCGCTGACACAACGCAGCGCGCGCCGCATGCAGATCGGTACGGGCCTGGCCTTTGTCGTCTTGATCGCGCTGTTCTTCCTGGTGGAGTTACCCCCGACAGCGCTGCCTAGGCAATTCGCCGGCTTAGCCGGAGCCTTCACTCAGGCGCAGCTTTGGATCCAGGAGTTTGTCTTCGGCAAGGCCGATCTCCGCATCGGTCGCGTCGTAGCGGCCGCGGTCGTGATCCCCTTCATGTTTCTGACCCTCACCCGGCAGTGGCGCGTCGTGAGCCGGCCGCTCGCCTGGCTGCTGATCCCCCTGGGAGAAAAGTCGCTCAACACGTTCACGGCCCACGTGGTACTGGTGGCGTTGGTGGCTCTGGCCTTGACGCCGTTCGGTCTGGCAGCATCCAGCCCGTGGTGGCTCAACGCAATGATCCAGATCGGCAGTGTCATGTTGATCTGGGTCATCGTGCGCCGGCATGTATTCGAGCCGACGCCAAAGACACAACCCATCTGGCGGGCCAGTCCCATCGCCGTGGCGCTCGTGGCAGTGGTGCTCCTGCCCTGGCTGCCGGCGCCTCGCACGCTGGCATCAACCACCCTGGTCTCCGATGAGGTGATGGCGCGCGCACGCGCCTACGGAACGCCGGTCGTCAGCCTTGAGCGGGCGGCGGCAGCGCCGGTGTCCGAGGCCGTCCTGGCTCGTGCCCGCGCCTATGGGACACCGGTCGTGAGCCTCACACGCGCGGCCGCGCGACGGCACAGGTCGTCGCCGGCACGCAACAGGCCGTCGGACACGCGACGAATACACCCGTACAGGCATCGTCGGTGGGGCCGGCCGCCCGACCGCAGGTGGTTTCCGATGCTACACCCGTGCCGCAGCAGCCTGCGGAGACGCCTCGACCGGTAACTACGCCGCTTCCAACGACAGCACCGGCGCCGGTCGTATCGTCCGCAGGTTCAGCGCAGGCGGCAGCCACGCCCGCGGTGGCGACGCCGCAACCGGCGATCGATGTTGCTCCCCAGGCGTCGCTGCTCCAAAGGATCGCCACTAACCTGATACCGGCCGCGCCGGCAGCGCAAAAGCCGGGAGCTCAGACTGCTGCCGTCCAGGCGCAGCCGCAGCCGGCTCCCAAGCCCGTATCGGCTGAACCGCTGCCGCCTTTGCCGCCGGATAGCGAGTATCTGCTCACCGAATACATCGGCCCGTTGGCTGGCTCGATCTATGGTCGTTCATTCCACAGCGATCTGTTGAACGTGGATATGCCGTACTGGGTTTATCTGCCGCCGGGTTACGGGCAGACGACCCGGCGCTATCCGGTGCTCTACATGCTGCACGGCGGCGGCGGCGAGCTCGATGGAGTGGGCAGCCCTGGGTGTGTTCGAGGCGGCCGATCAGCAGATACAGGCCGGCAAGCTGCAACCGATGATCATCGTGCTGCCCCAGGGCGACAAGAGCTATTGGACGAACGGGATCGACAATTCGCCGCGCTACGGCGATTACATGGCATATGAGGTGACGGCGCACATCGACGCGGCCTTCGGCACGATCCGGGATCGGTCGGCGCGGGCGATCGGCGGGTTATCAATGGGCGCGTGGGGCGCGCTCCACCAGGCGTTCACGCATCCCGACATCTTCGGTGTGGTGGGCGCACACAGCCCCAGCCTCTATCCGGATGACAACGCGCTCAACTTCGTGGGCACTGGCGCAGAGTTCGCCAGCAAAGACCCCGTGTCGCTGGCTCGTACGGCCGC
This sequence comes from uncultured beta proteobacterium, assembly GCA_963696505.1. Classification (GTDB taxonomy): domain Bacteria; phylum Pseudomonadota; class Gammaproteobacteria; order Burkholderiales; family Rhodocyclaceae; genus CAVOKN01. The sequence continues at coordinate 2,374 of CAVOKN010000001.1, forward strand.
AAAGCTCGGGACATTGCGCATCTGGATCGATGTAGCCACAAACGATCCATGGGTGGAGGCAACGACTGGCTTGCATAACACGCTGGCGCAGCGGGGCATCGCACACGAATGGCACGTCAATCCCGGCCGTCACGAATCGGCATATTGGGCGCAACGCGTGCCGGAGTATCTGCAGTTCTACGGGCATGCCCTGTCCGGGCAATCATAGGGGAGGATGACAGGCTTTCAGTGCCGCGGCTTAAGGGTCTCGGTGCCGCCGTGCCCCACCGCTGCGCCGCGCAACAGCATGTCGAGGAAAGCCTGTACTGCTGCTGTCGGCGTGTCGCCGGGGCGTCCGAGATCTTCGTTGATCGTGGTGTGGTCGCGAAAGCCGCAGGCGTCGGCGATGTGAGCGTAGACTCCCACCCGCGCAATGCTCCCGCCAGGCTCTCAGCCGCGGGGCGACGTTGCCCGCTCCCCGTTGAGAGCAGCAGCAGGTGCGGTGGGATCGATTTGCCGGGCCCGATTTTCGCTCGCGGCGAAACCCGTGGCCACTGCGCGGGATCATCTCCGAAGGCCGGTCGAAACGGTTCAGTTTTTCCTTCCGGGCTGCGCATCAGTTGCTCGACATCGTAGGCCGCGCTGTCCAGCAGGATCACGCCACGCAACGCCCCCGGCCCCAGCCCAGCCTCACGCAGATAGGTTTCGTCTGAGGCGATCAGTGCGGTCAGGTGCGCGCCGGCTGAGTGGCCGAGCACGAACAAGCGCGCTCTATCTCCACCATAGCCCCCGATGTTTTCCTTGACCCATGCCACGGCCTGGGCTACGTCGGCCGCCTGCTGGGCTGGCCAGGCCGCGGGGATCAGCCGATAGTTGATGCTGACGAAAACGAAGCCGTGAGCCGTGAAGTAGGCGGCTTTGGCGCCCACGGCATCCTTGTCGCCGCTGGACCAGCCCCCGCCGTGGACATACATCAGCACAGGCAGCCCGGCTGCCGCCGCCGGGATGTACACGTCCAGGCTGGTCTGCCGCGGATCGGCGCCGGGCCGCACGACATACGGGATGTCGGCTGCGATGTTGACGCCCGGAATCTTGGCCGGCACGGGCGGGCCGATGTGGGGCGCGCTGCGCCGGGCGAGTTGGTGCGGCAGGCGTCTCGATGCGATTTGACATCGAAACCTGGGCGGCGGTCGGCCGCGGGCTTGAGGTGGCGGTGGGTACCGGATTATCCGCAGTTGGGACCGTCGTGGCAGGCAGCGGGCCGGGCGTGACGCTCGGCGGCGGACTCGCGGTAGCGAAGTCGCAGTGGATGCTATAGCAGTCGCAGTCGGTACGGCGCTGGGCGTGAAGCTCGGCTGGGCGGTTGCGGTGATGGCCAATGTCGGAATTGGGGGTGTCGGCGCCTCTTGGCTGAAGGCGATCGGCGCGGCAGCCGGCTGGCCGGTCTCAAGGCCGAACGCGGACAGCCCCGCGAGCGCCAGGCCCACGAGCCCTCCGAGAATCACGCGCAGATCAGGCATAGGTGGCGATTATACCACAGCCGCTTGGTTACAAGGGCAAGTTCGAGGGGCAGGCGGGATCGGCTGATTTGACGAGCCGGGAGAAGCGTGCTACCCTGCGTGTGGATACTGATTATCCATAGATGTTAACTCGCCGTGAGCCAATAGCACCATGTCTGATCCGGAATCCAGGTTCCAGCAATTGGTCACCAAGCTGAAGGCGCGCGACTATCGCATGACGCCTCAGCGCGTGGCCTTGTTGCGGCTCATTGCTTCCAGCGAGGGGCATCCCAGCGCATCCCATTTGTACGAGCAGATCAAGGCTCAGATTCCCACCACCAGTCCGGCCACCGTCTACAAGACGCTCAATCTCCTCAAGGATTTGGGCGAAGTGCTGGAGCTGGGCTTCAGCAACGATGATAATCGTTACGATGGAAGCCGGCCCTATCCCCATCCGCATCTCATCTGCATCCGCTGCCGCAAAATCATCGATCCGCAGGTGAGCCTGGTGGATGACCTGACGCAAGAGGTGGCGCAACTGACTGGCTACCAGGTGCTCAACCACAGACTTGACTTCTACGGGCTTTGCCCCGATTGCCAGCAGGAGAGATAGGGTTCATCGCTGCTTCTCTTTTTTGCCATCTGTGGATAATCATTTTTTGTAAGTTATTGTATGCCACAAAGTCTCATATGCCAGAGGTTGACACGTGAGCCATTGCGAGGCGCCAGCAGCGGCCCACCGGACCCATACAACGGCGCAATCCAGCAAGAGGAATCTCAGGTGAAAGGAGCAAACGTCATGAGTGAAGATAGCAAGTGCCCGGTAACGGGTCACAAACACACGGCCGGCAGAGGCACGTCGAACCGGGACTGGTGGCCGAACCAGTTGAACCTCAAGATCCTCCACCAGAACTCTTCCTTGTCCAACCCCATGGGCGAGGGGTTCAACTACGCTGAGGAATTCAAGAAGCTCGACCTCGCGGCCCTGAAGCAGGACCTCTACGCGCTGATGACGGACTCACAGGAGTGGTGGCCGGCCGACTACGGTCACTACGGCGGGCTTTTCATCCGGATGGCGTGGCACAGCGCGGGCACCTACCGCATCGGCGACGGCCGCGGGGGCGCGGGGTCCGGCACGCAACGCTTTGCGCCGCTCAACAGTTGGCCCGACAACGCCAACCTCGACAAGGCGCGGCGGCTGCTCTGGCCGATCAAGCAGAAGTACGGCAACAAGATCTCGTGGGCCGACCTGATGATCCTCGCCGGCAACTGTCGCCCTGGAGTCCATGGGCTTCAAGACCTTCGGCTTCGGCGGCGGGCGCGAGGACGTCTGGGAGCCGGAAGAGGACATCTACTGGGGGAGCCGAGGGCAAGTGGCTGGGCGACAAGCGCTACAGCGGTGACCGGGACCTCGAGAATCCCGCTGGCCGCCGTGCAGATGGGCCTGATCTACGTGAACCCCGAAGGGCCGAACGGCCAACCGAGCGTGCTCGCTTCCGGCCGCGATATCCGCGAGACCTTCGCGCGCATGGCGATGAACGACGAGGAGACGGTCGCGCTGGTCGCCGGCGGCCACACGTTCGGCAAAACCCACGGCGCCGGCCCGGCGTCCCATGTGGGGCCTGAGCCGGAGGCCGCGCCCATCGAGGCGATGGGCCTCGGCTGGATCAGCAGCTTCGGCAGCGGCAAGGGGGATGACACGATCACCAGCGGCATCGAAGGCGCGTGGACGCCGAAACCGACCCAGTGGGACATGGGCTATTTCGACATGCTGTTCGGCTACGATTGGGATCTGGTGAAAAGCCCCGCCGGCGCCTGGCAGTGGGTCCCGGTCAATCCGGCCGAAAAGGATCTCGCGCCGGCCGCGCACGATCCGTCGAAGCGGGTGACGACCATCATGACCACGGCGGACATGGCGATGCGGATGGATCCGACCTACCGGGCGATCGCCAAGCGGTTCCACGAGAACCCGGAGGAGTTCGCAGACGCGTTCGCCCGCGCGTGGTTCAAGCTGACCCACCGCGACATGGGGCCGCGCTCGCGCTATCTCGGCCCGGAAGTCCCGGCGGAAGAGCTGATCTGGCAGGACCCCATCCCCGCCGTGGATCACGAGCTGATCGATGCGGCCGACATCGCGGCGCTCAAGGCCAAGATCCTTGCCTCGGGGCTGTCGATCTCGGAACTCGTCTCGACCGCCTGGGCGTCGGCCTCCACCTTCCGCGGCTCCGACAAGCGCGGCGGCGCCAACGGGGCGCGCATTCGTCTTGCGCCGCAGAAGGATTGGGAAGTCAACCAGCCTGAGCAACTGGCGAAGGTGCTCGGAACCCTTGCGGGCATCCAGAAGGCCTTCAACAGCGCGCAGACCGGCGGCAAGCAGGTTTCGCTCGCCGACCTGATCGTCCTGGGCGGCTGCGCAGCCGTCGAGCAAGCGGCGAAGAACGCCGGTTACGCTGTGACCGTGCCCTTCACGCCGGGACGCACGGATGCGTCGCAGGAGCAAACCGACGTGGTGTCGTTCGCCGTGCTCGAACCGAAGGCCGACGGGTTCCGCAACTATCAAAAGGCGAAATATGCGGTCAAGGCCGAGGAAATGCTGGTGGATCGTGCGCAACTGCTGACGCTGACCGCGCCGGAGATGACGGTGCTCGTCGGCGGCATGCGCGTCTTGGGCGCCAACTTCGGCAAGTCGCAGCACGGCGTCTTCACCCAGCGGTCCGGTGCGCTCACCAATGACTTCTTCGTGAATCTGCTCGACATGCGCACGGCGTGGAAGCCGACCACCGAAGACGCGGACGTGTTCGAGGGGCGTGATCGCGCCACGGGCGCGCTCAAGTGGACGGGCACCCGCGTGGATCTGGTCTTCGGCTCGAATTCCCAGCTCCGGGCCGTGGCCGAAGTCTACGGTCAGGCGGACGCCCAGGAGAAGTTCGTACACGACTTCGTAGCGGCGTGGGACAAGGTCATGAACCTTGACCGCTTCGACCTCGCCTGATCGTAGCACAACCGTCTGCGCGGGCTTCTGACAGCGCGGCGAAAAACGGTCAGCCAACGCCGGTTCCAGCGGACGGCGATCGCCGTCCGCTGGAACCGGCATGCTGGAGTTGTTGACCCGGAACACATCCGCCGATTCCACGGTCTGCCGCAGCCGGTCAGCCTCCATCCCAATTCCCCGACCTCCATCCCAATTCCCCGCACTCTCTTAGTACTACTGCGCCGGTTTTATGGTAAACTATGGGTAGGAGGCTATGCTGGCGATGGTTGCTCGTATTTCGCCCTACCCGATTCCAGAACTGAAGGAGTTTCTGCAGCCCCTGCGGCCGCATTTCTACCGCTGCGAGAGTTTGCCGGTGCTGGAGCGCTATGCCACCGGTTTGTTGGCTGACATTGCCCGGAAAAGCGGTGCGGGCATCGCCGAAGCGGTAGCGGGCTTGTCCGAGTCGGCGGTCTATCGTTTGCTGGCGCAGAGCGCCTGGGATGAGGCGGCGGTGAACCGCCAACGGATTGCCGTGATGGTCGGCGCAGGCGACGGCGGGCGATGGCATGCTGGTCTTCGACGAGACCAGTTTCCCGCGGCAAGGGGCCCAAGAGTGTCGGTGTGGCGCACCAGTATTGCGAGCATTGGGCAAGACGGCCAACTGCCAGGTGGTGGTGACCACGCATTACCTGGATCCCTACTACGCTTGGCCGACCTTTGGGCCAACTGTATCTGCCCGAAGCGTGGTGTCAGGACCCGGAGCGCCGGGCGACCACACGGGTACCGGAGAAGCTCAGCTTTCACACCAAGCCGGAACTGGCCCTGCTGCTGCTCGATCGGACCCGGGCGGCGGGGATTCCGTTTGCCTGGGTGGGCGCCGATGCCGGTTACGGCGACAACCCCAACTTTCTCGATGGGTTGGACCAGCGACAGGTGGGCTGTGTGGTGGGCGTCGCCAGTGACTTTGGCGTGCGTCTGCTGCGCGGAAGTCGCGGCGGCGGCCGCCCAGCGGCCGTTGCCCGTCAAAAAACAGGCGGGCCGCCCACGCACGCATCCGCATCCTGTGCAGGTGGCCCCCCTCCAGACGCGCCGCTGCGGTGCTGGCGAGTCGGCCCGGAGACCGCTTGGCACACCATCACTTGGCGCAGGGGCAGTACGGGACGGCCACCAAGCAGTTCGGCGGCGCCCTACACATACGGCGCGGACATGCCGATCAGACCGGCCCAGAGGGCTGGCTCATCGGCGAGCGCCCGCTGCCGGGGCAGGAGGGCAAGTTACAAATTCTATTGGGCGCAACGGTCCAACCGTCGCCGCCGATCAACGGCTCTCCTGCTGATACTTTAGTGACCGGTCTGGGGAAAAGTGTATCTCTCCAATGGCCGAAGTCTCGACGGACGCCCTGCTGCTGCGGCCGGCAAGTATCGATCGAGAACCTGTCGGTGGGCGCCGGATTCGCTGCGGAGGGCTGCTTCACCGCTCCAAGCGGCCCGACACGAGAGCCAATTCGGTGACCAGACCTCGGCCAGAGCCGACAGCCGCCTCTTGGTCAGCTCCGTCCGCTCTAGGCGCATGACCGGACATTGACCCGGCTGCCGCTCCCGAACGGCAGGTTTTCGCGACTCGTGCGGCAGAGGCCGGCCACAACCTGCCGTTCGCGAACGGCAAGTTCCGGGCAGTCCACTGAGCAGGGCTAACCGCGCGTCGTTGGTGCGTCCTTGCGTGATGCCCAAATTGTTGTCGACTTGACTGTTAACCGGTTAACAGGTAATCTCTCTTCCATGTCGATCCAGTCGTTCGCCTGCTCCGACACGGAGGGCCTGTTCACCACAGGCAAGTGTCGCCGGTTCGTCAACATCAAGAGCGTAGCCGAGCGCAAATTGGCCCAGCTCGACGCGGCGCCTTCGGTGAGTTTCATGAAGGCCCCGCCAGGGAACGACCTGAAGGAATACGACGGCGCCTGGCATGTGCGAATCAACGACCAGTGGCGACTGACCTTCAAGTGGGGTGAGAGCGGCCCCTATGACGTGCTCATCGAAGACCCACACTGACCCAGGCCCGACTGGCATTCAAATCCTGAACAGCAATGGAGTGCATCATGTTCAAGAACGGTATGCGTCCTGTCCACCCAGGTGAAATCTTGCTGGAGGACTACATCAAGCCCATGGGCGTCAGCGTGCGCGCCGTGGCCATGGCCCTGCATGTGCCTTACTCGCGCCTAAGCGAGATCACCAAGGGCGAGCGCGGCGTGTCGGCTGATACGGCCCTGCGCCTGGAGCGCTACTTCGGCAGCGAGGCCAAGGGCTGGTTGAACCTTCAGGCAGCCTACGAATTGCGAGTGGCCGAGATCGAGAATGGCAAGGCCATCGCCAAAGAGATCCAGCCGTTTGCGCTGGCCGCCTGATCCACGCCAGCAGGTTCACCTCGATCACCTGCGGCCGGCCATCTGCCGTCGGCCATGGCCGGCGGCTTCGTGGCGAGTTGAAACTCTGGACTCATCGCCGCCATCCTGGAGCAACCCGTGGTCGAGCGGATCCTCAAGCAACTGGGTCTGCGAGGAGAGGATAGGCTTTTCAAACGCCCTTTTTCCTTCTCGACGGCACCCCGAACACGGCAGCACAGGAGCGGAACGTAGCGCCCGAGGCGCTTGAACCTGTCTTTGGGGACAGGCTGCGATCTGTTCGGCGTGGATAGCCCAGCCGAAATGCGTCTTTCCGGGTGCCGTCTACGGGTTACCCCTTGTCGCCAGGCCGTTTCCATCGGTCCCGTAGCCACCGCGACACAGCCGACTCCAGCGGCCCCGCGTGCCGGGACGCTTGAACAGTGGGGGATCGAAATCGTCAGGCCGCCTGCAGCGCTTGACCTCGGGCCGGCGCACGGGGCGGTGCCCTGGCCTGCAACCCCAGGTGCGTGAGGATCTTCTCGATTACCGGTTGCCAGGGCACAGAGGCCCTGGGCAGGCCCGTTCTCTCGTCTTGCGCAGACTGCCGAAAGGAACCGTTCGGCTCAAAGGCCGAGCGGGCTGGGCTTGCCTCGATCGATGCCGAGACGCGCGGGGCCCGTGGCGGCAATGCCACGGTCGATGTCGCCGTCGTCGGCGAGCCTGTTCAGGGCCGCCAGCGCAATGTAGCGGTCGTCGATACAGCGCCTTCATACACAACTACGTGATACGTAATCAGGGCAACCAGCGTTGTGAGTCCGAGGTTCAAGAACTGCCTATTGCATGATGCCAAGCCTGTCACGGAAACTGCCGTCCTGGCGTCCATCCAGTCCGTGGTTCACCCCAGCCTCGGCGCCGCAACGCGCATCGTCGCCCTTGCGGTGGGGTGCGGCGTGCAGTTGCTGCCCGGGCGTGACGAACATGTTGGTCGGCTACCCGCCAAGTGCGCCGTGACGGGTTACTCCGCGTTCGTCATCGACCCCAAGCTGTCCATTGATCTGTAGACGGTTCTGCGGCGGGTTCCTGAGTACAGCAGTCGCCCAGTAGGGCTCTACGACCCTCGATCTGCCCGATGCCGCTCCGGTCCGCGGATCGCCCGGTCAGCTGCAGCAGGTGGTGGTCAACCTCGTGCAGAACGCGATCGACGCCACCAAGAAGAGGGGGCAGGCCCGGCCGGACATCTCAGGCGGCATTGCCGAGGGCAAGATCGGTATTCGCTTCGACGACAACGGGCCGGGCTTCAGGCCGGAGCAACTGGACCGGGTGTTCGATCCGTTCTCCGCGACGAAGCCGGTGGGCAAGCGCACGGGCCTGGGTCTGTCGATCAGCTACGGCATCGTCGAACACCATCATGGCGAGCTTCGTGCGGTGATCCATCCCGATCGTGGCGCCGTCCTGACGCTCACGCTGCCGCTGAAACCGGGCGAGTCGACCCAGGCTTGAGACAGGTGCTCCGCCCCGCGGCCCTGCCTGCTAGCCGATTCGGGCCGATTCCGGGTTTCAGGCGTAACTTGGCAATGTGTTCCAGATGCGCGGCATCGCGCGCTTCGTTCCAGGTGCCGGCGCCGGGGAGGCCCAGCGCCGGCACGCCGTGGTACCACAGGGTGTGGCAGTCGGATTCGCCTTCCACCAGCACGACGAACGCCGGCGTGCCCAGCCGCTCCAGTCCGTAGAGCTGGGGCTTGTCGCCGCGGCGCCAGGCGAAGCGCGGATCGCCCGGGAGGGAGGCGGCGAGCCCGCAGCGGATGCGTATCGCCACCTCGGCGCCCGAGCGGTCGCGGTAAGGGATGCGCAGTGCGGGGGCACCCCGGTAGCGGATGTCGCTCAATCCAACGGAACGTAGGAAGGTCTCGGGCAGCTTCTTGAGCGCGGCGTAGGCACCCAGTGTTGCAGCGTTGCAGTGTTGTTCGGGGGGTATTCCTGCACCACCCCCGGGGGGTTGCGCTTCGGGCGACCGGCCTTCGTTTCTCGGTGCGAGAGTCAGTGCGGACGGGCCGGGTGTTTGCCGGGCATAGCCATGTTTGGCCGCCTCGAAGAACAAGGTGCCCAGGGTGATGCCGCCGTCCGCATCGATCGATCGCCACACCGCGCGGGTGTCGGCTTCGCGGTAGTTCTCGGCACGCCGGCTCCAGGCATCCCACAGTTCGAAGCCGTCCTCGCCGAGCCCGGACTTCAATGCCATGCCGATGCGCAGCCACAGCGCGCGTTCGTCGGCGGTAAGGCAGTCGAGGGCCTGGCCGATCCGCTCCCGGTGGGCGGCGAGATCGATCGGCTCCCCGGCTCGCCCCATGGCTTCAGCCCTGGCGGCTGCGTTGGACCTGCTCGGCAATCCAGGCCTGGACGTCGGCTTCGAGCCAGCCCACGGCGCGGGCGCCGAGCGAGACCTGGGCGGGGAAGCCGCCGGCCTTGATCCGCTCGTAGATGGTGCTGCGGGCCAGGCCGGTGCGGGCCGTGACCTGCTTGAGCCGCAGGATGGTGGACAGCGGCGGGTGGATCGCTTCGTTCATCGGCGTTGCCTCGCGGATGGTGATGGATGATCCATCGTGGCATGACGAAGCCGTGCAGGGGCGCGGATTCGTGGCTTAACTGCGGCCACGAATCGGCTTGACAGATTGGATTTCAGTGCATGCGGGATGCGTGACCGGGGGCGGCGCCTTGATTCGCCGGGTGTTACGCGAGGAGTCGGTTCGCCCTGGACAGATTGTTTCGTCCGGCGCAAGCGGATTCGTGCCTTGGCGATGGCACGATGGCCGCGCGCCGTCCGACGGATTGGCCGGAGAATGCGCATTGGTAGCCTGCGCGGGAAAGCGGACGAGCAGGTGGAGAAGGGTTTTCCACGGGGCCGCCGCCGGCCCTTCTCAGGCCAGGGGCGAGCGGCGCGGTGGGAAACCCGCCGGCCGCAGAGTTGTCATAGCGGCAGGAGTTGCCTGGCGGCGCATAGCCCCATGCATTCCGCGTGGCAAGCGGACTGCGCATTCCCGCCCGGGGTCGAACGGATTTCGCTGGCTGAGTCAGCCCGAGTGATGCACGTCAAGCATCGCCCTTGCTCGCAAGAGCGCCCAAACCGGTCTGACTTCCTGCAAGCCGGTGGCCGCAAGGCCCGGAGGTTCTCGTCGGGGTTGGTCCTGGAGGCTGCGGCAGTCGTTGCCAGGGTCGTACTCCTCCAGTACGCCGGCGTCGTTGTTCGCCAGCGTTGCGCCAGCATCCCCTCACCGATTCGGTCGCTGTTCTTCCTGCGCCCGGGGGCGGTCGTCGATCGCCACCATCGTCGCGTCGTCACTACGCGGGCGCAAGCCGGTAGTGACGACGCGCGCCATGCCGCAGCCGGCAAGGACTTGCCGGGGGCTGGCGCAAGTGATGATCTCCAGTGACGGGCTCCCCGCCCGTCGTCAGTCGGGACCGCGCAAGGCGGTTCCTTTCTGCCCGCGCCCCGCGGGTGCAGTGCTACGCCTCGCCAATCTGGCGAACCCCGGAGCCCTGGGTCAAGGGCTCATCTCGATGGAACGACTTCCCGCAGGAAGCGCCATCGACGCCAATGCCGCGTGCCGCGGCGGCAGGCAGCACACCAACGGCACGAAGCGGGCGTGGTGTCCCGTGTCCCTCGTGGTTCCCGACACGCTCAGGCGTGCGGGACGGACAGAAACACTTACCGGACAGGATTCGACACCAGCAGTGCAAGACAGGGGCGTGGCGCGACGAAGGTACGGATGCGACGAGATGGGCCGGGCCACGCCGCCAGGTTGGAGTTCGGGAATGCTTACCACATCAGGCCGCCTTGAACGGCAGGACCTTGGCGCCCTTGGCGAGCGCATCGACGTGGTCGGCCCAGGCCTGCATCATGCGGGCGCGCTCGGGCAGGTAATCGGCGCGGTTGTAGGCGCCGCGCACTTCGTTGCGCTCGCAGTGGGCGAGCTGGCGTTCGATGACGTCGGAGCGCCAGCCCTGCTCGTTGAGGAGGGTGCTGGCCACGGCGCGAAAGCCATGGCCGGTCATCTTGCCCTTGTAGCCCAGGCGGTAGAGGGCGAAGAGCATGGTGTTGTTGCTGATCGGCTTGTCGCGGTTGCGCCCGGGGAAGACGAAGCGGCTGCCGCCGCCGAGCGCCTTGAGTTCTTCGAGGATCGCCACGGCCTGGCGGGAAAGTGGCACGACGTGTTCGGTTCTTGCCTTCATGCGCTCTCCCGGGATGATCCACAGGCCGGCCTCCAGGTCGATCTCCGACCACAGTGCGCCGATCAGCTCGCCGGTGCGCACGAAGGTGAGGACCATCAGTTGCAGGGCAAGCAGGGTCTGCCGCTCGCCCAGCTTGTCGTAGGTGGCGATGGCGCGCAGCAGCTCCGGCAGTTCCTCGGGCCGAACCGCCGCCTGGTTCTTCTTGACGTGGGGGGTGAGCGCACCGCGCAGGTCGGCCGCGAGGTCGCGGGTGCAGCGTCCGGTGGCAATGCCGTAGCGGAACACCTGCCCGCATACTTGCAGCACGCGGTGGGCAAGGTCGTAGGCGCCGCGCTCTTCGATCTTGCGCACGGCGGCCAGCAGCTCGGGCGCTTCGATCTGGGCGATGGGGCGCGCACCGATGGCAGGGAAGATGTTGTGTTCCAGCCGGCGCAGCACGTCGGCGGCGTGGTGCGCCACCCAGGTATGGACTTGCTTGCCGAACCACTCCCGCGCCACCGCCTCGAAGGAGTTTTCCGCGGCAAGCTTTGCCTTGAGCTTGTCGGCGCGGCGCTCGGCGGACGGATCGAGCCCGGCGGCCAGGCGCTGGCGCTCGGCATCGCGCCGGTTGCGCGCTTGCTTGAGCGAGACCTCGGGATAGACCCCGAGCGAGAGCGACTTTTCCTTGCCGGCCACCCAGTAGCGCAACCGCCAGTACTTGCGCCCGTCGGCGTAGATCCACAGCTGCAGGCCCTTGTCGTCGGCGAGCTTGCGCAGGGCCTTGCCACCGGTGGTCGCGCTACGGCACTTGGGATCGGTCAGCATCGTGGTAACTCCGGCAACCGTGGATTTCGTTACCACGGTCTCTTACCACGGTCTTGGCCCGGCTTGCAACGGACCTTACCACACCGCCCGGGAGGGGTATCCGGGTGCTTTAGTCTGATTCTATAGGTGTTTTCGGACTTTACTGGACGACTGTGGATGTCGTCGTGGCGGAGAGGGTGGGATTCGAACCCACGATAGAGTTTCCCCTATTCCGGTTTTCGAGACCGGCCCGTTCAACCGCTCCGGCACCTCTCCGTTTGCCCTGCTGTACTGCGCGCTTCCGGTTTTGGCTCCGGCCGCGCTTCCCTGCGCTCGATCAAGGCTCGGGAGGCGCGGATTCTAGCACCAAAGCCACCGCTTCCTAGGCTCTGACTATCGTTCTGACTATCGTTTCCAGACCGCCCATGTAGGCTTTGAGGGCAGCCGGGACGGTGACGCTGCCGTCGGCATTCTGGCAGTTCTCCAGCACCGCCACCAGGGTGCGGCCGACCGCGAGGCCGGAGCCGTTGAGCGTGTGCACCAGTTCGTTCCTGCCCTTTTCGTTCTTGAAGCGTGCCTGCATGCGCCGCGCCTGGAAGGCTTCGAAGTTGCTGCAGGAGGAGATCTCGCGATAGGTGTTCTGGGCCGGCAGCCACACTTCCAGGTCGTAGGTCTTGGCCGCGGAAAAGCCCATGTCGCCGGTGCACAGGGCGACACGGCGATAGGGCAGCTCCAGCATTTCCAGAATGATCTCGGCATGGTGCGTGAGTTCTTCAAGCGCCGCCCAGGAGTTGTCCGGGTGCTCGATGCGCACCAGTTCCACCTTGTCGAACTGGTGCTGGCGGATCATGCCGCGGGTGTCCTTGCCGTAGGAGCCGGCCTCGGAACGGAAGCACGGGGTATGGCAGACGAATTTGAGCGGCAGCGCGTCGCGTGCCAGGATCACGTCGCGCACGATGTTGGTCACCGGCACTTCGGCGGTGGGGATAAGGTACATGCGGCGGTTGCGGTCCAGGCCGACGGCCTCGTGCAGGATGTCGCTGGAATCATGCACCGCCGGCAGTTCCGCCGGACCGCCGGGGCGCTGCATCTGGAACAGGTCGGCCTCGAACTTGGGCAGCTGGCCGGTGCCGAACATGCTGTCGCCATTGACCAGGTAGGGCGCGTAGACCTCGGTGTAGCCGTGTTGCCCGGTGTGTACGTCGAGCATGAACTGGGCAAGGGCGCGATGCAGGCGCGCCACGGCGCCGCGCATCAGGGTGAAGCGCGCGCCGCTGATCTTGGACGCGGTTTCGAAATCGAGGCCGCCCAGGGCGCTGCCGATGTCGACGTGGTCCTTCACCGCGAAGTCGAAGCTGCGCGGCGTGCCCCAGCGATGCACCTCGACGTTGTCGTCGGCGCTGCGGCCCGGCGGCACGCTTTCGTGGGGCAGGTTGGGGACGACCGAAACGAATTCGTTGACCCGCGCCAGCAGGGTTTCGAGGTCCGATTCGTTCTGCTTCAGCGCGTCGCCGATGCCGGCCACTTCCTGCATCACGGCGGCGGTGTCCTCGCCCCTGGCCTTGAGTTGGCCGATCTGCTTGCTGAGCGCGTTGCGCCTGGCCTGCAGTTCCTGGGTGCCGGTCTGGAGTTGCTTGCGCTCGGCTTCCAGGGCGTGGAAGGCGGCGACATCGAGCGGCGTGCCGCCGCGGGTGGCGAGGCGCTGGGCGATCTGTTCGGGGTTGTTTCTCAGCAGTTGGATGTCGAGCATGGGCTTGTGGCCGTGTTGAGCCGGTGCGGGCAGCGCACCACAAAACGATCGGTGCGCATGGCGCACCCTACTTGCCTGCTTTTCGGTCGAGCTCCCGCAGGTGGGCGAGCTTTTCCGCGATCTTCGCTTCCAGGCCGCGGCCGGAGGGTTTGTACCACTGCACCGGCGCCATGCCGTCTGGAAAGTAGCTCTCCCCGGCGGCATAGGCCTCGGGCTCGTCCTGGGCGTAGCGGTAGTCCTTGCCGTGGCCCAGGGATTTCATCAGCCGCGTCGGCGCATTGCGCAGGTGTATCGGCACCGGCCGCGAGCCGTCCTCGGCAACGAAGGCGCGCGCGGCATTATACGCAACGTAAACCCGGTTCGATTTCGCCGCACAGGCGAGAAAGATCACCGCTTGCGCCAGCGCCAGTTCGCCTTCCGGCGAACCGAGGCGCTCGTAGGTCTGGCAGGCTTCCAGCGCCAAAGTCAGTGCCCGCGGATCGGCGAGACCGATGTCCTCCACCGCCATGCGCACCACGCGCCGCCCGATGTAGAGCGGATCGGCGCCGCCGTCGAGCATGCGCAGCATCCAGTACAGCGCAGCATCGGGATCGGAGCCGCGCACCGACTTGTGCAGGGCCGAGATCTGGTCGTAGAAGGCATCACCCCCCTTGTCGAAGCGGCGCAGCTTCTGCGCCACGGCGTTATCGAGAAAGGCCGCATCGATATGCGCGGTGGGTGCCGCCCGCGCCGCGGTACGGATCTGCTCCAGCAGGTTGATGAGGCGCCGCGCGTCGCCGTCGGCGAACCCGATCAGGCGGTGGCGGGCATCGTCGTCGAAGTCCAGATCCGCCAGCGCCCGGCCGCGGGCGCGCTCGAACAGGACGCCCAGCTCGTCCTCCGACAGGCTCTTCAGCACATAGACCGCCGCGCGCGACAGCAGCGCCGAATTGACCTCGAAGGACGGGTTCTCGGTGGTGGCGCCGATGAAGGTGATGACGCCCTGCTCGACGTAGGGCAGGAAGGCGTCCTGCTGCGCCTTGTTGAAGCGATGCACTTCATCGACGAAGAGGATGGTGCGGCGCCCGCTCTGGGCAAGCGTGAGCTGCGCCCGCTCCACCGCCTCGCGGATGTCCTTGACGCCGGACAACACGGCCGACACGGCTATGAATTCGGCATCGAAAGCCTGGGCCATGAGCCGCGCCAGCGTGGTCTTGCCCACGCCCGGCGGTCCCCACAGGATCATCGAATGGGGCGTGCCGGACTCGAAGGCCAGACGCAGCGGCCTGCCCGGGCCGAGCAGGTCGCCCTGCCCCACCACTTCGTCCAGGCTGCCCGGCCGCAGCACTTCCGCCAGCGGGGCGTGGGGCGATGCGGTGGAGAACAGATCGGTCACTGCGGATCGATCAGCGAAAGTCAGTCGCTGCGCGACGGCGGCAGGGGCCGCTCATTCGCCCACGACATCCGCGCCGGCGGGTGGGGCGAAGCGGAACTGCTCGGCGTCGAGCCTGGGGTTGCGCTCGAAGCGGGCGAACAGCAGGGTCGTCGTCTGGCCGAAGTTGTCGCGCAGCTCCATCAGCCGCGGCAGGTTGTCGCGAAAGCCGATGCGCACCCGCTCGAAGCTGCCATCCTGGGCCTTGGGTGTCGCCTCCAGCATCTCCAGGCCGTCCTTCTGGCCGCCATCCTTGAGATCGAAGTTCCTTTCCAGCGCGTCGTCGCCGGCAAGCAGCGCGGCGGGGCTTGCGCCCAGGGCCTGGCCGAGCTTCCTTACCGTCACCTGGTTCAGGTCCTTGTCATAGACCCAGAGCTTCTCGCCGTCGCCGACGATGAGCTGGGCATAGGGCTTGTCGTAGGCCCAGCGGAACTTGCCGGGGCGGGAGAAACTCATGTTGCCCTCCGCCTCCTGGGGCCGGCCCGACGACTTGCCGATCACGATCTGGCGGAACTCGGCCTTGCCCGAACGCGTGCCATCGAGGAAGGCGCGCAGTTGCGCCACGCCCCCCGCGGTAGCGGCGCCGGGCAGTGCCGCGCAAAGCGCAGCAAACAGCAAGGGGATTGCTTTCGTCATAGTGTCCTCCGCGCAGTGACGGCCGTCACTCGGCTCGCGCCGGCACCAGCACCTCGCGGTTGCCATTGGCGCCCATCGCCGAAACCAGGCCGGAACGTTCCATCTGCTCGATCAGCCGGGCCGAGCGGTTGTAGCCGATGCGCAGGTGGCGCTGCACCAGCGAGATCGACGGCCGCCGCGTCTTGAGCACCACTTCCACCGCCTGGTCGTAGAGCGGATCGGCCTCGCCCTCGCCATTGCCATTGCCGCCCTCGCCGGCGAGTTCGCCCTCGTTTTCGTCCATGCCACCCTCCAGAATTCCTTCCACGTAGTCCGGTTGAGCCACGCTTTTCAGGTGCTCCACCACCTTGTGCACTTCGCCGTCGGCGACGAAGGCCCCATGCACCCGCACCGGCACGCCGGTGCCCGGCGCGAGGTAGAGCATGTCGCCCTGGCCGAGCAGGGCTTCGGCGCCCATCTGGTCGAGAATGGTGCGGGAATCGACCTTGCTCGATACCTGGAAGGCGATGCGGGTCGGGATGTTGGCCTTGATCAGGCCGGTGATCACGTCCACGGATGGCCGCTGGGTGGCGAGGATGAGGTGGATGCCGGCCGCGCGCGCCTTCTGGGCGAGGCGGGCGATCAGTTCCTCGACCTTCTTGCCCACCACCATCATCAGGTCGGCCAGCTCGTCGATCACCACCACGATGTAGGGCAGGTGCTGCAGCGGCTCCGGGCTCTCCGGCGTGATGCTGAAGGGGTTGGTGAGGGGCTTGCCCGCCTTCTCCGCCTCGTGCAGCTTGTTATTGAAGCCGGCGAGATTGCGCACGCCCAGCGTCGACATCAGCTTGTAACGGCGGTCCATCTCGCCGACGCACCAGTTGAGCGCGTTGGCGGCGTGCTTCATGTCGGTGACCACTGGTGCCAGCAGGTGGGGAATGCCCTCGTAGATCGAAAGTTCGAGCATCTTCGGGTCCACCATGATCAGGCGTACCTGGCGCGGTTCGGCCTTGTAGATCAACGACAAAATCATGGCATTGATCGCCACCGACTTGCCCGAACCGGTGGTGCCGGCCACCAGCAGGTGAGGCATGCGCGCGAGGTCCACCACCAGCGGCTGGCCGCCGATGTCCTTGCCCAGGGTGAGCGTGAGGGGCGACGCCATGTCGTGGTAGGCCTTCGACCCGAGGATTTCCCCCAGCCGCACGGTCTGGCGCCGCGCGTTGGGGATCTCCAGCCCCATGCAGGACTTGCCGGGAATGGTCTCCACCACACGGATGCTGACCACCGACAGCGCCCGTGCCAGGTCCTTCACCAGGTTCACCACCTGGCTGCCCTTGACGCCCACCGCCGGTTCGACCTCGTAACGGGTGATCACCGGCCCCGGATAGGCCGCCAGCACCTTGACCTCCACGCCGAAGTCGGCGAGCTTGCGCTCGATCAGCCGCGAGGTGAATTCCAGGGTCTCGGGCGAAGGCGGCTCGACGTCGCGCCCGGCCTCGTCGAGCAGCGCCAGCGGCGGAACGATGCCTCCCGGAAGGTCGTGGAACAGCGGCTGCTGGCGTTCCTTGTCGCGGCGGGCGGACTTCGGGATGTCCAGTTCCACGGGTTCGATGCGCAGGGGCTCCTGATCTTCGAGGCGCTTGCGCACCGTTTCGACGACCGCCTCGCGCTGGCCCGCGGCCTCGCGCCCGGCGCGCCGGTCCTGCCAGTTGTACCAGGCGTTGAGGGTTGCGGCGAGCAGCCACTCCAGCCCGGCCCCGGTTCGTTCCGAGAGCTTGATCCAGGAGAGCCCGGTGAACAGGCTGAATCCCGCCGCCATCAGCGCCAGCAGCAGCAAGGTGCCGCCGAGGTAGCCGAAGGTGCGCGCCACCAGATTGCCGACTTCGTGACCGACCATGCCGCCCGGCATCAGGGGAAGCGCAGCATGGATGGAGTGGAAGCGTATCGCCTCCAGGCCGCTGCTTGCCACCAGCAGGACCAGGAAACCCGCCAGGGCAATGAAGAAGGGGCGCCGGTCGGTGATCAGGCCGGCGTTGATGCGCCGGTAGCCCCAGAACACCGCCACGAGGCAGAAGGCCACCCACCACCAGGCGGAGAGCCCGAACAGGTAGAGCATGATGTCTGCCAGCCAGGCACCGAAGCGGCCGCCGGGGTTGCTGACGCGGGCTACGCTGGAAGTCGCCGACCAGCCCGGATCGGCCCGGTTGTAGCCGCCGAGGATCAGGGCGAGATAGACGGCGGCCCCGCCCAGCACCAGCCAGCGCGCCTCCTGCAGGAGGACGACGATCTTTTCGGGCAGCGGCTGGGAGGTGGGCTTGGCGGGCACGCGGCGAACGGACTGGGTTGGGCGCATGCGCCCGATCGCCGCGGATTATAGTGGAAGGCCGCCGCAGCTTCGGCGGCCGAAACGCGTTCCTGTCAGGCGGACTGTATGCGATCGTGGAGCACGATCTTGCCGTCGCCTTCCTCGATCAAGCCCTGAAGCTGCAGATCCTTCATGACGCGGCTGACCATCTCGCGCGATGCGCCGATCATCTTGGCGATGTCCTGCTTGGAGATCTTGCGCGTCACCACGCGCTCGCCGTTCACCATTTCCGCCATGTCGAGCAGCAGGCGCGCGACGCGGCCGTAAACATCCATCAGCGCCAGGCTCTCGATCTTGCGGTCGGCCTTGCGCAGGCGCTGCACCAAGTTGCGCATGATGTAGTGGGAGACCTCGAAGTTCTCCTGGAGGAAGCGCTTGAAGTCGTGCTTGGAGATGATCACCAGGTCGCAGGGACTCACGGCGCTGACGGTGGCGGAGCGGGGGTTGTCGTCGAGGACGCCCATCTCGCCGAACAACTCGCCGGGCCCCAGCATCGACAGGATAACCTCGCGGCCTTCCTCGTCGCTCACCAGGACTTTCAGGGTGCCGGACAGGATCAGGTAAACGAAATCGGTGCGGTCGCCGGCATGGACCACCGAGGCATTGCGCGCGACTCGCCGCATCATCGCCAGGCGGGCAATTGCCTGAAGGCTAGCCTCCGGCAGGCCATTGAACATCGAGAAGGTCCGCAATGCCGCAACAGTGACGGTGTTTCCCATTGCCATCGAAATTCCCCAACTCGGTTGTTTGTTATTGACCCGGAACCTCGACCGGGCCGCTGGAGGGCGCGAGCTGCCCTCATTTTGCTGCGAACCATTATAGGGCATAGACCGCGCAAGCACGAACAACGGTCCGAGCCGGCAAAGCTTGATCCGGCGCGCCACGCGGGCGGAAGCTGCGCCGCCGCCCCAGTATAATTTCCGGTTTCGAACTCGCCACCCGCAAAGGATCCCCCATGAGCACCACGCGCCACTGCCCCCTGCTGATCCTCGGCTCCGGGCCCGCCGGATACTCCGCGGCCGTCTATGCTGCCCGCGCCAACCTCAATCCCGTCCTGATCACCGGCATGGCCCAGGGCGGTCAGCTCATGACGACGACCGATGTGGACAACTGGCCGGCGGACGCCGAAGGCGTGCAGGGACCGGACCTGATGGCCCGCTTCGAGGCCCACGCCAGGCGCTTCAACACCGAGATGATCTTCGACCAGATCAACAGCGTGAAACTCGATTCGAGGCCCTTCACCCTCGTCGGCGACAGCGGCACCTACACCTGCGACGCACTGATCATCGCCACCGGCGCCACCGCCAAGTACCTGGGGCTGCCCTCGGAGCAGGCGTTCTCGGGCAAGGGCGTATCGGCCTGTGCCACCTGCGACGGCTTCTTCTACCGCAACCAGGACGTGGCGGTGATCGGCGGCGGCAACACCGCGGTGGAGGAAGCGCTGTACCTGGCCAACATCGCACGCCACGTGCATGTGGTGCACAGGCGCGACAAGTTCCGCGCCGAAAAGATCATGCAGGACAAGCTGTTCGAGAAGGCGCAGGCGGGCAAGGTGACCCTCCACTGGGATCACACCCTGGACGAGGTGCTGGGCGACAAGACCGGCGTGACCGGCATGCGCATCAGGAACGTCAAGTCCGGCACCACCCAGGACATCGTCCTCCACGGCGTGTTCATCGCCATCGGCCACGCGCCGAACACCGAAATCTTCGCCGGCCAGCTCGATATGGAGAACGGCTACATCGTCACCCAGGGCGGCCGCAACGGCAACGCCACGGCCACCAGCGTTGCCGGGGTGTTCGCGGCCGGGGACGTGCAGGACCACGTCTATCGCCAGGCGGTCACCTCCGCCGGGACCGGGTGCATGGCGGCGCTGGACGCCGAGCGCTACCTCGACAGCCTGGGCTGAGCGGGCCGGTTACCGTCAACCGCCGTCCTCCCGGGACTGACTTTCGCGCATTGCCGGGCCGCTCGCCCGGCTCGGCACAGACATCAGCCGCATGCCCATCCGCCGCGGCCCAGCGCCGCCGACCGACGACGATCGAAGCCTGTTCCGCGACGCGGTGGGCGACGCGCAACCTTTGCGCCGACCGGACCGGGTGCACCACGAGCCGCCGCGGCCGGCTCCGGTCCCGGTGCAGCGCCTTCGCGACGAGCAGGCCGCCCTGGCCGAGTCGATCTGCGCACCCGAGCCGCTTGAGCTGCGCCTGGAAGGCGGCGATGAATTATGCTTCCTGCGTGGCGGATTGCCACGCAGCGTCCTGCGGGATCTGCGCCGCGGCCGCTGGGTGGTGCAGGATCAGCTCGACCTGCACGGCGCCAATCGCGAACTGGCGCGCACGCTGCTGGTGGACTTCCTGGCCGAGGCGCTACGCCGCGGGCTGCGCTGCGTGCGGGTGATCCACGGCAAGGGGCTGCGCTCCCCGGGCCGGGAGCCCGTGCTCAAGGTCTGGGTGAAGGCCTGGCTTGCCCAGCGCGCGGAGGTGCTGGCCTACTGCCAGGCGCGCGCCGCCGAGGGCGGCGCGGGCGCGGTGATCGTGCTGCTGCGGGCCGCCGCCCCCGTCAGATAGCGGCTTCGTTGGTCTCGCCAGTGCGGATGCGCACCACCTGCTCCACCGAAGAGACGAAGATCTTGCCGTCGCCGATCTTGCCGGTGCGGGCAGCTTTGACAATGGCATCGATCGCCTGATCCACCATCGCCTCAGTGACGACCAGTTCGATCTTGATCTTGGGCAGGAAGTCAACGACGTACTCGGCGCCGCGGTAGAGCTCGGTGTGACCCTTCTGCCGGCCGAAACCCTTGACCTCGGTCACCGTCAGGCCGCTGATGCCAACCTCCGACAAGCCCTCGCGGACTTCGTCCAGCTTGAACGGCTTGATGATCGCTTCGATTTTCTTCATGAACCCTCCTTAAGGAATCCGTGTGCCGAATCGGCCCTACCATTCGTCCGAATACTTCGATGTGATCGGGTAGCGCCAGTCCTTGCCGAAACCGCGCTTGGTCACGCGGATGCCCAGCGGGGCCTGGCGCCGCTTGTACTCGCTGCGCTTGAGCATGGTCACGACCCGCCGCACGACCTCCGGCGCGAAACCCTGGGCGACGATCTCCCGCGGCGACTCGTCGCGCTCCATGTAGGCCTCGATGATCGCATCGAGCACCTCGTAGGGCGGTAGCGTGTCCTGGTCGGTCTGGTTCGGCTTCAGTTCGGCGGAAGGCGCCCGCGTGATGATGCGCTCGGGAATCACCGGCGCGTGCTGGTTGCGGTGGCGCGCGAGACGATAGACGCCGGTCTTGAGCAGGTCCTTGATCACCGCGAAGCCGCCCGCCATGTCGCCGTAGAGGGTGGCGTAACCCACTGCCATCTCGCTCTTGTTGCCGGTGGTCAGCACGATGCTGCCGTACTTGTTCGAGAGCGCCATCAGGAGCATGCCGCGGATGCGTGCCTGGAGGTTCTCCTCGGTGGTGTCCGCGGGCCGACCGGCGAACTCCGCCGCCAGCATGGCCTGGAAGGTCGCCATTGCCGGCGCGATGGGAATCTCGTCGTAGCGCACGCCGAGATTGCGCACCAGTTCGCGCGAGTCGTCAAGGCTGATCTGCGCCGTGTAGGGCGAGGGCATCATCACCGCCCGAACCTTGTCGGCCCCGAGGGCGTCCACCGCGATGCACAGCGTAAGCGCCGAATCGATGCCCCCCGAAAGGCCGATGATGACACCGGGAAAACCGTTCTTGCCGATGTAATCGCGCACCCCAAGGGTGAGGGCGGCGTAGATCTCGGCTTCCCGCGACGTCGTCTGGGCAAGGGCGCCAGGAGCCAGATCGCCCATCTCGTAACGCAGCAGTCCCAGCGTCTCGCCGAAGGATGGCGCCTGGTACACCAGTTCGCCGCCGCGATCCAGCGCGAAGGAGGCGCCGTCGAACACCAGTTCGTCCTGGCCGCCTACCATGTTGGCATAGACCACCGGCACGCCGGTGTCTTCGATGCGGCTGCGCAGAACCTCATAGCGACGCGCCTGCTTGTCGATATGGTAGGGCGAGGCGTTGAGCGCGATCAGCAGTTCGGCGCCCTCGCGCCGCGCCGCGTCGGCCGCACCCTCCTCCCAGACGTCGGCGCAGATGTTGATGCCGATTCGCACCCCCCGCACCTCCACCACGCAGGGCCGCGAGCCGGCGGCGAAGTAGCGCGCCTCGTCGAACACCTCGTAATTCGGCAGCCGGTGCTTGCGATAGGTGGCGGCGATCGCTCCATCGCGCAGGACCGAAGCCGCATTGAAGCGGCGCTCCCCCTGCTCCTCCGGGTGCCCGACCAGGATCGCGATGCCGCGGACTTCCTGCGCCAGGGTAGCCAGTTCGCGCGAGCAGGTACGGTAGAAGTCGCGCCGCAGCAGCAGATCCTCGGGGGGATAACCGCACAGGGCGAGTTCGGGGGTCACCAGCAAGTCAGCCCCCGCGGTACGGGCCTCGCGCGCGGCGGCGGCGATCCTGCGGGCATTGCCGGAAATGTCGCCGACGGTGCAATTCAACTGGGCGACTGCGATCATCAGCGAATTCATTGCCGCGTAACTATACAACATCATCCCGGGCCGGCTGTCGCGGGCCGTCTTGCCCGGTGCGCCCTGAAACGCCTCGAAGAATTCGGCCACCGACTCGGCCAGCGTCGGCTGATTGTCCTTGACCGAGAGGATATAGTCGGCGCCCCGATCCCGAATCGCCTGGGCAATATTGGGCTGCGTTCCCATGGCGTCGATGGTCACGATGCAGCCTTCCAGTGCCAGGGTTGCCAGCAGTTCCGGAATGGCCGTCTTCTCGTTGGACTTTTCGGCAGTCGCTTGTTGGCCGAGTACCAGCCCCGCACCTGCGGCAAAAGCGCTGACCAAGTGCAGAGGGGTTGCGCCAAGTTTGCCAGAGCGCCGACTGGTCTTGCCATCGATGCTCACCACCTCGTCTTTCGCCAGCGCCGGTACCACGCTGCTGACCCAGCGCCGAAACGCCGCACCAAAGGCTTGCCCGTCAATCGCCGCGAAGACACGGCCGAATGTGTCGTGCGACGGGATGCCATTCTCCAGTCTCAGATAGCGCCGAAGCCAATCCAGCTTTTCCTGGCTTGCCATGCCCCGGGCGGCTCACCATAATCCGGCGCTCATGTGCCGCGACGCCTTTTCCTGGTTCAACGACCGCCCAGCGGGCGGCCCCGGCCCGACGGCGGACCCGTGAGCGGTAAACTCAGTGTGCGGGAGGCGGCGGCGATCGCCGAGCTGCCCGCAGCGGCCTGGAACCGCCTCGCCGGCAGCCAGCCGTTCCTGCGCCACGAGTTCCTGCACGCCCTGGAAGCCGCGGGCTGTGCGGCCCCGCAAACCGGCTGGACGCCGCAACACCTCTCGTTATGGCGCGGCGACGAACTGGTTGCCGCTCTGCCCTGCTACGCCAAGGCCCATTCCTATGGCGAGTTCGTGTTCGACTGGGCCTGGGCCGAGGCCTGCGAGCGCGCCGGCATCGCCTACTACCCCAAGCTGCTGAGCGCCGTGCCGCTCACGCCGGTGACGGGGCCGCGACTCCTCGCGCGGGACAACGCGGCGCGCGCGCAGCTTATCGCCGCAGTCCTGGACCTCGCGCGGTGCGCCGGCATGAGCTCCTGGCACGTCTTGTTCCCCGATCGCCAGGCGCTGACTTCGCTCGAATCCGCCGGTCTGCTGCTGCGCCAGGGAGTGCAGTTCCACTGGCGCAATCCGGGCTACCGGGACTTCGACGACTTCCTCGCCACGCTGACCCGGGACAAGCGCCGCAAGATCCGCCAGGAACGGCGCCGGGTGGCGGAGCAGGGCGTGGAACTGCGGCGGATCGCGGGGTGCGACATCGGCGACACCGACTGGGAGTTCTTCTACCGCTGCCACTGCCGAACCTACTTCGACCGCGGTCGCTCGCCCTATCTCAACCTGGACTTCTTCCGGCGCCTCGGCCGAACCATGCCCGAGGCATTGCTGCTGGTGCTCGCCGTCAAGGACGGCGCGCCGATCGCCGCCGCCCTGGACCTGCTGGACGACGCGGCCCTGTACGGCCGCTACTGGGGCGCACTGGAGTACGTCCCCGGGCTGCACTTCGAGGCCTGCTACTACCAGGGCATAGAGCACTGCATCGCGCAAGGCCTGCGGGTGTTCGAGGGCGGTGCGCAGGGGGAGCACAAGCTGGCACGGGGATTCGAACCGGTGGTAACCCATTCCGCCCATTGGCTGGCGGAACCGCGTCTGGCCGACGCAGTGGCGCGTTTCCTGCACCGGGAGACACAGGGCGTGACCCATTACATCGACGAGTTGAGCGAGCACAGCCCGTTCCGGCGCGAAACGTGAAAAAGCCCGCCGAAGCGGGCTTCTGCAAGTGGCTACCCGACTGAGCGATCAGAACGCCGGCTTGTCCTTGGCGTTCTTGAAGCACTCGACGCCGACCATGATTTCCTTTTTCGCCTCCTCGGCGCCTAGCCAGCCTTTCACCTTGACGAACTTGCCGGGCTCCAGGTCCTTGTAGTGCTGGAAGAAGTGCGCGATCTGGTCGAGGCTGATCTGGGGCAGGTCCCGCGGCGACTGGATGCTGCGGTACATGGTGGTCAGCTTGTCCACCGGCACCGCCAGCAGCTTGGCGTCGCCCCCCGCCTCGTCCTCCATGTCGAGCATGCCGATGGGCCGGCAGCGCACTACCGTTCCCGGCGGCAACGCAAAAGGCGAGATCACCAGCACATCCACCGGGTCGCCGTCGTCGGCGATGGTGTGGGGGATGTAGCCGTAGTTGCAGGGATAGTGCATGGCCGTGGCCATGAAGCGGTCCACAAAAATGGCGCCCGAATCCTTGTCCACCTCGTACTTGATGGGTTCGGCGTGCATCGGAATCTCGATGATCACGTTGAAGTCGTTGGGCAGATCCTTGCCGGACGGAACACTCTTGAGCGCCATTTGGCATCCCCATAAAAAAATCTGATTATACCGCCCCGGCCGCCGTCATTGTGCGGCGCGGCACAGGAGAGCTCAGCTCGCTTCGAAGCCGGCGTCGTCGATGGCCGCCTTCATCGCGTCCACCGCCACCTTGGACGGGTCGTAATCGATCTGCGCCTCGCCCCGCTCCAGCGACACCTCGGCGCGCGACACGCCAGTCAGTCCCTGGAGAACGCCGGTGACGCTCTTGACGCACCCGCCGCACTTCATGCCGGCAACCTTGAGAGTCGTGGTTTCCATTGCTGCGATCCTGAAAAAGTGGAAAAGGGACTGAAGTCTAGCGCCTCAGCGCCGATGCGGGCGCCAGCGCCGCAGCAGCAATGAGTTCGACACCACCGACACCGAGGACATGGCCATCGCCGCGCCGGCGATCACCGGGTTGAGGAAGCCCAGCGCCGCCAGGGGAATCCCCAGGATGTTGTAGATGAAGGCGAAGAACAGGTTCTGGCGGATCTTGGAGAGCGTGGCCCGAGACAGGTCGATGGCGTCGGCCACGCTCATCAGGTCGTTCTGCATCAGGGTGATGTCGGCGGCCTCGGCGGCGACGTCGGAGCCGGCGCCGATGGCGAAGCTGACGTCTGCCGCCGCCAGCGCCGGCGCGTCGTTGATGCCGTCGCCAGCCATGGCCACGCGGCGACCGCCCTCCTTCAGCGCCTGCACCGCGACGGCCTTGTCGGCGGGCAGGATCTCGGCGCGGAACTCGTCTATGCCGGCCTCGGCGGCGATGGCCGCGGCGGTGGTGGCGTTGTCGCCGGTGAGCATGACCACACGGATGCCGCGGCGGCGCATCCATTCCACCGCCGGACGCGAGGTTGGGCGCAGGCGGTCCGCCACCGCGATCACCGCCAGAATCTTCGCGGCGTCCGCCAGCAGCACCAGCGACTTGCCCTGGCGCTGCAGTGCTTCGATCTGCGTCGCGGGCAGTTCCAGCCCCGCCTCCCGCAGGAAAGCCGGCGAACCGATGCGGTAGGCCACACCCTCGACTTCCCCCGCGACACCCTTGCCAGGCATCGCCTCGAGCTTCGCCAGTAGGAAGGTGGCTACGGCTTCGCTGCGCGCCTGCCCGACGATCGCTTCCGCCAGCGGATGGGTCGAGCCCTGCTCCAGGCTGGCGGCGATGGCGAGCAGCCTCGTCCGGTCGCTGCCGTCCTGGACCAGAAAGTCAGTCACCGCAGGGCGCCCCTCGGTGAGCGTGCCGGTCTTGTCCAGCGCCAGCACTTCGACGCGTTCCGCCAGTTCCAGCGCCTCGGCGTTCTTCACCAGGATGCCGGCCGAGGCGCCGCGGCCGGTGCCGACCATGATCGCCGTGGGCGTCGCCAACCCGAGGGCGCAGGGACAGGCGATAACCAGCACCGCCACCGCATTGACCAGCGCCGGGGTGAACTCCCCACCCCACCACCACCAGCCGACGAAGGTGACGGCAGCGATGCTCACCACCACCGGCACGAAGATCGCCGCGATGCGATCCGCCAGCCGCTGCACCGGCGCCTTGGAGCCCTGGGCCTGCTCCACCATGCGGATGATGCCCGCCAGCAAGGTATGGCTGCCGACCCCGGTGGCGCGGCAGCGCAGCAGGCCGTTGCCATTCACCGTCGCGGCGAAGACCTTGGCACCCGGCTGCTTGCCGCGCGGCATGCTCTCGCCGGTGAGCATCGCTTCGACGATCGCCGACTCGCCCTCTATCACCTCGCCATCGACCGGCACCGCCTCACCCGGACGCACCACGAACACGTCGCCCGGATGCAGGGTATCGACCGGCACGGTGACGATCTGGCCGTCCCGCTCCACCTGCGCCGTCTGCGGCTGGAGCCGCACCAGCGCCTCGATCGCCGCCGAGGTCTTGGCCTTGGCCCGCGCCTCCAGCAGCTTGCCCATCAGGATCAGGGTGATGATGGTGGCGGAGGCCTCGAAGTAGACGTGCTGGTGGGGATCGCCCAGCAAGGTCACCACCAGGCTATAGAGGTAGGCCATGCTGGTGCCCAACGCCACCAGCACGTCCATGTTGCCGGCGCCGCCACGCAGCGCGTTCCAGGCGCCGACGTAGAAGCGGCGGCCGATCCAGAACTGCACCGGCGTGGCCAGGGCGAGCTGCAGCCAGCGCGGCAGGACGTCGTGATTCGCGTGGGCGTCGAACACATCCCCGCCGAACATGAAGAACATCTGGCCCACGAGCGGCAGGGTGAGCGCGGCGGAAATCCAGAAACGACGCAACTCCGCATCGTAGGCGGCACGCTTGCGGGCACGTTCCTGGTCACGCGATGCGGCGCTGGTGTAGCGCGCTTCGAAGCCGGCACGCTTCACCGCCGCGATCAGCCCCTCGGCCTCGACAAGGCCAGGGGTGAAGCGCACCTGGGCCGTCTCGGCGGCGAAATTCACCGCGGCCTTGACGCCCGGCTGGCGGTTCAGCACCTTCTCGATGCGCGCGGCGCAGGCGGCGCAGGTCATTCCCGAGACCGCCAGCTCCAGTGTCTGCGGGGGCACGGTGAAGCCCGTCCTGGCGACGGTTTCCAGCAGTTGCTGCGCCGTGACGCTGGCGCGGTCGTAGGCGATGTGCGCCTTTTCGCTGGCGAAGTTCACCGAAGCGCTGACGCCGGGCAGCTTGTTCAACTGCTTCTCTATGCGCGCCGCGCAGGCGGCACAGGTCATACCCTCGATGGGCAGGTCGAGCACTTCCCGCGCCGGAGTGTCGTTCGACGCAAGCTCGGTGACCGCGGCAGCCGGGGTCGCCATCACTTCACCAGCATCACGGGAAGGGAAGCCAGGTGTATGACCTTGGTCGCCACAGAGCCCATCAGCGCGCTGCCCAGAGCGCCGCGGCCGTGGGTGCCCATGCAGATCAGTTCGCAGCCGAGCTCGCCCGCGCGCTTGGCGATGGTCTCGGCCACGGCGCCGACATGGATGTGCGGCGTGTAGCCGATGCCATTCGCATCGAGCAGCTCGCGCGCGGCACGCAGTGCCTGCTCCCCCTCCTCGCGGTAATAGGCGTCGAGGGCGGCGCGGCTCAGGTGCTGGGTGGCAAACTCGATGGGAATCGGCGGATGCACGAACAGCAGGTGGATGTGGGGCGGCGCGCAAAACCACTTCAGGTGCTCGACGAGTTTCGCGGCGGCCCGCAGCGAGACCGCGGAGCCGTCCTGGGCGAGAAGGATGTTCATGGCATTTCCTTTGTCGGTTCAGCCCAGCTCGGGCCAGATCCTGCCGGCCAGGCCGGCGGCGTTCATCAGCCCCACCACGCCGAAGCCCAGCACCACCAGGCCTGACACGAGGCGCACGGCGCGCTGCCCCACGAACCCGCGCAGCCGCGCGAGCAGCGCCCCGGCGAGCAGCAGGTTGGGCAGAGTGCCGAGGCCGAAGGCGAGCATCAGCGCCGCACCGCGCGCCGCGCTGCCTGCGACCAGCGCGGTGGCCAGCACGCTGTAGACCATGCCGCAGGGCAAAAATCCCCACAGCGCCCCCAAAGTCAGTGCCTGGGGGACGGTGCGCGCCGGCAGGAAACGCCCGGTGATCGGCTGGACACGCCGCCACAGCACTTGGCCGAGACGCTCGGTGAAAGCCAGGGCCCAGGTCGATCCCGTGAGATAGAGGCCCAGCGCCACCAGCATCAGGTTGGCCAGGACGTACAGCACGAACTGCACCGGCAAGCCGCTGTCCAGTGCGAGAGCGACGCCACCCACCGCACCCACCAGCCCTCCCGCCGCAGCATAGGTCGCGATGCGCCCGAGGTTGTACGCCAGGTGCAGCGGCCAGCGCGTCGGGCTGCCCGGCACCTGGAGCGTGAGCGCGCTGACAATGCCGCCGCACATGCCGATGCAGTGGGTGCCGCCAAGCAGGCCGACGAGGAAGACGGCGAGGTAGCCGGTTTCAGGCATTGCGGGTTGTACGGCCGGCGCGGGCCGGCACCAGAAGGGCAGGACGCCCGATTTTACGCCACGGCGCTGGCCGTCGGCACTGCGACTTCAAATGACTTTGGAATAGCGGGCGCGCTCGCGGTCGTAGCGCAGGTAGCGGTCGAAGACCATGGCGATCGCCCGCACCAGCATTCGCCCGCGGGGCAGCACGGTGATCCAGTTGTCGTCCAGCGCGATCAGGCCGGCCTTCTCCATCTCCCGCAGGTCGGCGATCTCGGGCGCGAAGTAGGACTTGAAGTCGATCAGGTGCGCGATCTCCAGCGACTCGATGGAGATCTCGAAATGGCACATCAGCGCCTGGATGATGCAGCGCCGCAGCAGATCGTCGGCGGTGAGTTCCAGGCCGCGCATCACCGGCAGGCGACCGGCATCGAGCGCATCGTAGTACTCGTCCAGGGTGCGGTAATTCTGCGAGTAGGTCGGCCCCACCTTGCTGATGGCGGAAACGCCGAAGGCCAGCAGGTCGCACTCGGCATAGGTCGAGTAGCCCTGGAAGTTGCGGTGCAGCCGGCCCTGGCGCTGGGCAATGGTCAGTTCGTCGTCGGGCTTGGCGAAGTGGTCCATGCCGATATAGACGTAGCCGGCATCGGTAAGCCGCCGGATCGCCAGCGACAGGATCTGGAGCTTGGCATCCGCCGACGGCAGTTCCGGCTCGGCGATGCGCCGCTGCGGCTTGAACACATGGGGCAGATGCGCATAGTTGTAAAGCGAAATGCGGTCGGGAGAGAGATGGATAATCTCCTCCAGGGTGCGATTGACGCTGATCACGTGCTGCTTGGGCAGGCCGTAGATCAAATCAATTGACACCGACTTGAAGCCGTTGGCCCGCGCCGCCGCGACTACATTGCGGGTTTCTTCGATGCTCTGGATGCGGTTGACCGCCTGCTGCACGTCGGGGTCGAAGTCCTGCACGCCGATGCTCATGCGGTTGAAGCCCAGTTCGCCCAGCAATGCGACGGTGGGGTAATCGACCTTGCGCGGATCGACCTCGATCGAATATTCGCCGTTGGGGACGAGATGAAAGTGGCTGCGGATGGAATCCATCAGCCGGCGCATCTCGTCGTCGGACAGGAAGGTTGGCGTGCCGCCGCCGAAGTGCAACTGCACCAGTTCGCGGCTGCCCTCCAGCGCACCGGCCTGCATCGCCAGTTCTTTCGCCAGATATTTCAGGTACTTGGCCGAGCGCCCGTGATCTTTCGTGATGATCTTGTTGCAGGCGCAGTAGTAGCAGATGGTGTTGCAGAAGGGGATGTGCACATATAATGAAAGAGGACGGCTGATACCGCCCACCGTGCGCTTGCCCAGCCACAGCCGGTATGCCTCGCCATCGAAGGCCTCGATGAACCGATCTGCCGTGGGATAGGATGTGTAGCGCGGCCCGTTCACGTCGAAGCGACGAATGAGCTGCGGATCGAAAACGAGGTCGCTATAGGTGGAAGTCATCGATACTGTGGCGCGGCTATAGGCGACGAAAGATGTCAGAGAGACCTGACCCTCGCGTTGACTTGGATCAAACGCTGGGGGACGACTTAACCACCCCCTCTTCCCCAATGCATAAAGCCGCTTTGGCCCTGAACGTCGGCCAGCTCAAGGCCGCCTGTTCGCAGTGCAACCTGCGGGAGCTGTGCCTGCCTTACGGGCTGTCGGAACCCGAGATTTCCCGCCTCGACGATCTGGTCGGCGCGCGTCGGCGTATCAAGCGCCAAAACCATCTCTACCGCGCTGGCGACACCTTCGAGGCAATCTATGCGATCCGCAGCGGCTTCTTCAAGACCGACGTCCTGATCGAGGATGGCCGCGACCAGGTCACCGGCTTCCAGATGGCCGGCGAGATCCTCGGCATGGATGGCATCAGCTCCGAATCCCACACCTGTAACGCGGTTGCGCTGGAGGACTCGGAGGTCTGCGTCATTCCCTTCGCCCAACTCGAGGGCCTGAGCCGCGAGATCCAGGCGCTTCAGCACCACTTCCACAAGGTGATGAGCCGGGAGATCGTGCGCGACCAGGGGGTCATGATGCTGCTGGGAACGATGCGCGCCGAGGAACGCCTGGCTGCCTTCCTGCTCAACATGTCCCAGCGCTTCGTGGCGCGGGGCTACTCCCCGGCCGAGTTCCACCTGCGCATGACGCGCGAGGAGATCGGCTCCTACCTCGGACTGAAGCTGGAAACCGTGAGCCGCGCCTTCTCCAAGTTCCAGGAGGGCGGACTGATAGCGGTGCAGCAGCGCCACATCCGCATCCTCGACATCCCGGGCCTCAAGACCGTCCTGGAACACCGCGGCTTCTAGCCCTATGTCATAGACTGGCCAGTGCGCCGCGCGCGTCGCGGGTCAGCGCGACCGAGACGATGTAGCCGAAGCTCAGCAACGCGGCGATCCAGGATGCGATGCGCTGCTCGCGGGTGCGGCCGCGGCGCAGCGCCATCGTCCCCAAGCCGATGTAGGCCAGCAGACCTGCGATCTTGGCCGCGACCCAGGCCACCACCCAGGGATACTGCCCGGTTACCACCACCAAGCCAACGGCACTGCCCAGCAGCAGCGTATCGACGACGTGGGGCGACACCCGGACCCAGCGCGCCCGCAGCAGGGAAGAGCCGCGCAGCATGAGGATGCCGCGCAGGAAGAAGCCGAAACCGCTCACCACGACGCAGCTTACGTGCAGGTGCTTGAGGAGGAAGTAGCTCATGCCGCCCTACCCGGGCCGGCCGTCGGCGCGCGGGCGCCAGTAGGCAGGGGCGTAGCGCAGGAACCAGCCAGCGAATGCCGCAAGCATCGCCAGCGCCCCCGCCAGCAGGACACCGCCCGTTGCGGACGCAGGCACCAGGTCCGCCGCCGTGCGCAGCACAGCCGCCGCCTGAATTGCCGCGAACGCAGCCAGGCTCAGGTGGCCTGCGGCGAGATCCTGGCCGGCATGGCCGAGAGTGACGCGGGTCGCCATCGCCAGCAGCATCGAACTGAAGAATCCGATGGTCACGGCATGGAGCGGCGCCAGGGCGAGTACCTCGTGGCCGAAAAGCCGTGCCAGGCCTTGCAGGCCGGAAAGGGCGAGCCCGATCCCCAGCCACAGGAAGGCGAGGTGCAGCACCCCCAGCAAGGGCACGCTCAGGCTCGCCCGCAATCGCCAGCGAAAAGTCAGTCGCCAGACAGCGGCGGCGCCGAGCCAATCCGGGATCCAGGTCCATTCCCCCGCCCCAAGCAGCGCCAGCAGCCCGTGGCCGATCGTCCCTGCCAATAGCACGTGGAGCAGCCACTGGGGACGATAGACCTCATAGCGTGGCAATACCACGCTGGAGAAAAAGGGGATCATGCGATGGCTGACGATCGCGAAGATCGGCGCCAGAAAGCCCCACAGTCCGGCTTCGAGCGCGATGCGCAGCAACCGCGGATCGGCGCCGACCACACCTGCAAGGAAGAACGCCAGCCCCAGCGCGCCGAGCCCGACGGCAGCAGCGATCAGGCCGGGAGTGCGCCGGTCTGCATGGGGATGCTCGGCGATCCGCACCAGATCCCGCCACGCCACCATCCAGCCCGACAGCACCAGGGCGAGGGCGGCGGGCAGCAGCGCGTGCCAACGCAGGCCCGCCCAGAACAGCAGCCAGCCCGCTGCGCACAGACCGGCGGCAGTGAGGTAGATCCGTGCCGGCACCAGCGCCGCGCCCTGCCAGCGCGGCATCGCGGTCATCAGGAAGCCGAAAATGAAGAATGGATAGACGCCGTAGATCAGCCACAGCCCGTGTAACCATCCGCCATGGACGGGCCAGGCCGCCGTGCCGCCCGAACCCAGCCTCAGCGCCAGTTCGTGGGACCACCAGGCAAGGGCGACCAGCAACTGGATCGCTCCGGCCAGGAACATCACCCGGTGCGGAGCGTGGAAGATGACTGGCGCCCGTGCTCCCGCCGCGGCCCGGCGCACCATTGACCTTCAGCACTTGAAGCATGCTATGTTCCTTCTCCCCGATCAGTGCCCGAAGCAGGCCCCTCGCTGCCAAGCCGCCGATGCAGCACGAGAAAATCGACATCCCAGCCGTTCTGAGACGACTGCCGCTGTTCCACGAAGTCAGCGCAGAGCAGCTCGAACATCTCGCCACCGCCACCCGCGAAAAGCGGCTGCAGAAGGGCGAAATGCTGTTCCAGAGGGGCGACCCGGCCAAGGGCTTCTACGTGGTCGTGTTCGGCCAGGTCAAGCTCGCGTTCTCCTCCGCCCAGGGCAACGAGAAGGTGGTAGATATCCTGGGGCCGCAGCAGACCTTCGGCGAAGCGGTGATGTTCATGGATCGCCCGTTCCCGGTGTTCGCCCAGGCCCTGGCCGATTCCATGGTGCTGCATGTGAGCCGCAACGCGGTGTTCGAACTGCTGGAGCGGGATGCCTCCTTCGCGCGCCACATGCTCGCCGGCCTGTCGATGCGGCTGCATGCCCTGGTGCAGGACGTCGAGTCGCTGTCGCTGCGTTCCAGCGCACAGCGGCTGATTGGCTACCTGCTGCAGCAGTGCGGCGACGTGGAGCACGCCGTGGGCAGCATCGAATGCAACCTGCCGACCAGCAAGCAGGTGATTGCCTCCCGGCTCAACCTGACGCCGGAAACCTTCTCGCGCATCCTCCACGACCTGGCCGGTGCGGGACTGATCACCGTGCACGGCAGGCATATCGAGATCCACGACCTGAATCGCTTGCGGCAGTACGAGCCCTGAAAATCAGGCGGGGTTTGCGGCATCGCGGCTGACGCGCATGTAGAGCCTTGCCGCCCGCAGCAGGTTGAGTTCGAGCCAGGCGCAGGAGGCCGCGAACAGCAGGCCGCCCCCCGCCAGCAGAGGCGAGTAAACGATTCCGCCCGCCAGCACACCCAGTGCCGCCCAATGCAGCCAGAGCTGGCCGCGCATCGCCTTGTCGTCGATTATCTGGTTCATGTTGGGCGGCTGCCTCACCTTCGGTTGCAGGTGCAGCCACACGAGGAAGGGCACGATCTTGTAGAGCATGCCGTTGATCAAGGAAACGAAGCAGCCGGGCAGCACCGCCAAGCCGATCGCCAGTTCCAGGCGCCCGCGATACGCCGGATCGCCGGTCGCCATGAGCCCGAACGCCAGGGCAACCGCCACCACCAGGGCGACCATGCCGGTGCGCCAGAACAGGAACATGGCGTCAACATGACGGCGGCGGCGCCGCTGCTGCAATCGCAGCGTCTCGACGGCGAAGCCCGCCACCAGCGCCCCGAGCAGCACACCGATCGCGAGGCGGGCCGTGCCCAGACCCTCGTCCACTGCGCTCGCGATCGACCACGTCGCCAGACCCGCAAGCACCGCGACGGGGAAGGCGCGCACGAAGGCCTTGCGATAGGGCGGCGTGAGCTGGAACATCGGCACCACCAGTATCGCCACCGCCACCAGCAACAGCAGACCCCAGCCGATCAGGCCCCAGACGGCGTGCAGGTCGGTTAGCTGCAACGCGGGCAGCGACACGCCCCAGCCGAACATGCTGGCGAGCGCGATGCCCAGCCCGCTGGCAATTCCCAGCGCAAGAATCGAGAAGCGCAATGCGTTGACGGTCGGACCCCGCGCAGCGGTGCGCAGCAGCGCCACGGCCACCGCCGCGATGAAGCTGCCGAGCGCCAACGCCAGCACCGGAACTGCCCACCGAAACCACGCCGCAGACTCGGTCAGGAATCCCGACACCAGCAGCAGGGTGCCAACGATGAGCCCGGTGTGCGTCACCAGGGCGACCAGGCGCGGTCGCCAGAGGTTGGCCCCCACCGCGACCGGCATCACCTGCATCAGTGCCCCGCACATCGCCTGGAGCATGAAACCGAGAGTCAGCAGATGGGTGACGGCGAGCGCCGATCCGGACCAACGGGACGCCAGCACCTGCTCCGCCAGCAGGCCAAGCAGCAGTCCCGCCAGGCAGCCGAACAGCGGGGCGCTGAGGAAGAAGCGCAACGGGACGGCGATCGGCGGCGCCTGTTCGAAGGACATGGCGCCGGACATGCTTCGTGTCTACTCAATCTGCATGACGGATGCGGATCGCGACGGTGCCGTCTTCCTGGAATTCGGTGCGATGCGCATAGCCGTTCTGCTGCAGGATCTGGTACAGGGGGAAAGGCTCGCGATAAAGAAGGAGCACGATCTCGCCGTCGCGCGGCAGATCATCCAGGGCGGCCAGCGTCAGTTCGAGGGGCTCCGGCGGCATCAGGCCGCGGGCATCGATCACCTTCTCGGCAGCGCTCACGCCGCCTCCAGATGCAAGCCCGCGCCGATGCGCCGCGCAATCTCGGCATCCCCCGCCAGCGCCTGCTCGCACATCGGATAGAGAATGTTCTCCTCCTTCATGTTGTGCTGCTGCATCATCACCAGCAGGGTCTCGGCGGTACCACAGAAGCCGCCTGCATCGTGCGCCGACTGGGCGGCATCGAGTTGATCGAGCAGCGACCGCATCTGCATGTGCTCCATGCGCATCACCCGGGTCGGGCCTCCGCTCATACCGGTGCGGCGCTCGACCTCGGGAAAAAGCACGTCCTCCTCCACGCCGAAATGCGCTTCCATGGCGTGGCGAAAGCGCGCGAATGCCGACGAGCATGCCGGCCAGTCGAGCTTGCGCGCCGCCTCCTCGGCGGTGGCGAAATCCTCGTCGCAGAGTTTGTGATGCTCGGCAAGCTGGGCGGTCGCATTCGACATGTGTCGGAGTCCGGGTATTGGAAGGGCGCTGCAGGATTCTCCGCGCCGCACCCCTCACGCCTCCTTGACGGGGGTCAAAAAAGGCCCGGCGTCGAGACGACTCGCCAGCCGCAAAGCGCGACGGCGCCCGAGCTGCGCGCAGGGGTCGCCCGGAAACCGCGGTTCAGGCCGGCTGTACGCCTGCCGGCATCTCGCCGCTGACCAGGTAGCGGATGAGCTCCTTGACCGGCCGGATCGCGTTGCCGAAAGGCAGCCGCTCGGCGCCGCGGAAGAACAGGCCCTTTTCCAGATCGCCGCGCAGGGCCGCCGCGAGATGGTTGTCGATGCAGAACTGGCCGGCCTTCGCCAGGCCGTCGCGCAGCCCGCATTGCAGCAGACAGTCCCAGGCCAGCGTACAGCGGTGCTCCTTCTTGGTTGCCGCTTCCTTGAGCTTTTCCTCGCGCTTCAGATAGTTGGCGAGCCAGGGTGTGCGCACCGCCCGCGCCGGCAAACCGGCCACGCTCATGAAGGTGACAATGTCCTCGGGCTGGGCGTCGGCGAGAACGCGCTTGAAGGTCGGGTGGGCGTCGCCCTCCTCCGTCACGGCAAAGGCCGTCCCCACCTGCACCGCGGCGGCTCCGTGCTCCAGCACGTCGCGAACTTTCTGGAAACTGTTGATGCCGCCTGCCGCGATCACCGGAATGCGTTCGGCCTCTATTTCCAGATCCTTGAACACGTCCAGCACGCCCGGGACCACGGTGTCGAAATCGAAACGCTCGTGCGCCACGTCCTCGACCCGGGGCGCACCGAGGTGGCCGCCGGCATGCTTCGGATGCTCGATCACAATTGCATCGGGGAGGCGATTCTTGCGCATCCACTTCTTGATCACCAGGGATACGCCGCGGGCGTCGGAGAGGATGGGGATCAGCGCCACATCGGGGAACTCGTTGGCCAGATCCGGCAGGTCCAGGGGCAGCCCCGCTCCCATGACGATGGCACCAGCGCCGCTCTCGCAGGACTGACGCACGTAGTCGATGTACTGCGAAACCGCGCGCATGATGTTCACGGCAACCAGTCCCTGCCCTTGGGCGATGGCCAGCGCGGCGCGGATCTCGCGGTCCAGCGCCACCAGGTTGGCGTCCTCGATCGCGGTCCGGTCGCGGGAGCGCCCGGTCTGTTCCATCAGATCCTCATGCAGGCGGCGCAGGTCCACGCTGGCGATGGTGCCGACCGCGTTCTGCGCCGCCACGTGGCCGGCCAGGCGGTGAGCGGAAACGCCCACGCCCATGCCCCCCTGAACCACGGGCAGCAGGGACTTGCCTTTGATCCTGAGGGGAGGAAGGGCGGATACGATCATGCGGTCACTCCGGTAGGCAAACGGCATAGGGCAAGGTTTCCCGCACGCGCGGTGGGGGAAACCCGATCTTGACTAAGCATAGAACGATTCCGCCCGTAGCGCTTATGGGCGGCTTCGACCGACCATGCCAAGCCCGCCTCGCGCCCGTCGCCCGGCCGGATTCCGCGGCTTAAGCGCTTCGCCGGCCCTGACAACGCCGGTCGCGCCGTCAGCGCTCCAGAACGTACTCGCCAGGCGCGTCGGCGAGCTTGGGATGGCTCTGCGTCGCCAGCGGCGGCGCAACCACCCGCTCCCCGCTCTGTGGCTTGAGCCAGGCTATCCAGTCATCCCACCATGAACCGTGGTGTTCGCTCGCACGCTCGCGCCAGGACTCCGGCGTGTCGGCCCGGTGGGCCGTGTCCACCCAATACTTGCGCTTGGGGGGATGCACCGGTGGATTGACGACGCCGAGAATGTGCCCGGAGCTGGAAAGCACGTAGCGCTTGTCGGCCAGGACAAAGTTGTTGATGCGGAAAGTCTGCTGCCAGGGGGCGATGTGGTCATCCTCCGCCGCCACCGCGTAGAGCGGCTGGCGGATACGCTCCAGATCGAGCGGCTCGCCGGCGATGTTGATCGCGTCTTTGCGGATCAGGCGATTCTTGAGATAGAGCTCGCGGAGATACCAGTTGTGCATGGCAAAGGGCATGCGCGTGGTGTCCATGTTCCAGTAGAGAACGTCGAAGGGCGGCGGCTGCTCGCCGTAGAGATAGCCGTGCACCACGTAATGCCAGATCAGCGTGTTGGAACGTAACAGCCTGAATGCGCCGGCCATCGCCTTGCCGTCGAGGTAGCCGCGATGCTGCATGCCGCGGGACAGGTAGTCAACGCTGCCTTCATCCAGGAAGACCTCGATGTCGCCCGGCTTGTTGAAATCCACCAGCGTGGTGAATAGCGTCCAGTGCGCGACAGGAACCGCATCGGGGCTGCCGTAGCGCCGGCTGGCCCAGGCCATGTACATCGCCAGCGCGGTGCCGCCGATGCAGTAACCCACGGCGTGAACCTTGTCGGCATTGCAGATTTCGCGCGCCACCTGGATCGCGCGCTCGACGCCGTCGGTGAGGTAGCGATCGAAGGTGACGTCCCGCATCTCGGCGTCCGGGTTCCTCCAACTGGTGATGAAGACGCTGAAGCCCTGATCGAGGAGGAACTTCACCAGGCTCTTGCGGGAATTGAGGTCGAGGATGTAGAACTTGTTGATCCAGGGGGTGACGATCACCACCGGGACGGCGAAGACCTGGGCCGTGGTCGGCGAGTAGTGGAGGACTTCCAGCAGGTCGTTGCGGAAGACGACCGCGCCCGGCGTGGTGGCGAGATTGCCGCCGACCCGGAAGTCGCTGGGATCGGTCATGCGCACGCCGCCTTCCCGAACGTCGGCGAAGAAGTTCTGCATGCCGCGCACCAGGCTGTCGCCGTGGGTGGCGACGTACTTGTGCATGGCCACCGGATTGGTCCAGAAGAAATTGGTCGGCGCCACTGCGTTGAGCCACTTGCGCCACCAGAAAGCCGCGCGCCGCCGCTCCTTGCCCGACAGCCCCGGAGTCTGGTACAGGGCATCCTGGACATTGTGGGTGAGCAGCAGGTACCACTCCTTGATGATGTCGAAGCTTGCGGAATCCTTCCACATCGGGTCGGCAAAGCGGGTGTCGTCCGCATTGGGCAGGATCGGATCCTCGCTCGGAAAGCCGAATACCCGCCGCCACGAGTGGGCTTGCAGGGCGAGCAGGTCTTCCGACAAACGGCCGATGGTCGCCGCCAGTTCCTGCGGGTGCATCAGCCACGCTGCCTGCGCATGGGCCAGGGGGACCGCCACCCCTAGCGGATCGATCGAAGTCCCCACGACGTCGTGAAGCTTTTCGAGCTGGGCGTGGGGATCGTGACGCGTGCCGTTGCGATGTTTGTTGCTCACGGGATGTTCCTGTTCCAGGACTTCAATCAAATTCGAGGGCGTTGCCGTATTCCGGCGCCGTCACGCCGGTCCAGCCGAGCTGACTTTGGATCAGCTCCGCGAAACCACGGGCGGTGGCCGCCTCGCCATGGACGACGCAGGTACGATGCGGCGGATGGCGGAAGTGCCCCAACCACTGGAGCAAGGCGCCCTGGTCGGCATGGGCCGACAGCCCGCCGATAGTGTAAACGTCGGCACGGACCGGCAGGGATTGCGAGAACAGGGTCACACGCCTCGCCCCGTCCACCAATCGGCGGCCCAGCGTGCCGGCCGCCTGGAAGCCGCAGATGACGACCGAGGACTCGCGTCGCGGCAGGTTGTGCAGCAGGTGGTACTTGATGCGCCCCGCCTCGCACATGCCCGAGGCGGAAATGATCACCGCCCCGTTGCGAATGTCGTTGAGGGCAATCGACTCCTCGACGTCCTGGACGAAACGGATGTGCGCGGCGTCGGGGTGCCGGCGCTGCCACGCGATCAGCTCGCGCGTCGGAGCGTCGAGCAGCGCCTCGTGCCGGAGCGTGATTTGCGTTGCGGCAACGGCCATGGGCGAATCGACGTAGATGTCCAGCCTGCCGAGGCGGCCGCGCCGCACCAGATCCGCGAAGACGAACAGCAGTTCCTGCGTCCGTCCGACAGAGAAAGCCGGAATCACGACGTTGCCGCCCTTGCGGTGCAGCGTATGTTCAAGGGCCTCGACCAGTTCATCCTCCGTGGCTTCCATAGTCTTGTGCAGACGGTTGCCATAGGTCGACTCCACCACCAGGACGTCGGCCTGGTGGATGGGGGTCGGGTCCTGGAGCAGCGGCCGGGCCGGCTGCCCCAGATCGCCCGAGAACACCAATTTGCGCGTGGCGCCGCCCTCTTCCAGCCACAGCTCGATGATGGACGATCCGAGGATGTGGCCAGCGTCGCGCAGACAGCACCGTACGCCGGAATGCGGCTCGAAAACGGTGTCGTAGGCAATGGGGCGCAACTGCCTCAGGCACGCCTGGGCCTGGGCGACGGTATACAGCGGCGCCCGCTCCCACCCACGGCGCGCGTGGCGGTGGTGTTGGTGCCGATTGAGCCATTCGACCTCCTTTTCCTGGATGTGCGCCGAGTCCAGCAGCATCACGCCAAGCAGATCCACGGTCGCAGCGCTGGCGTGAATCGGCCCCCGATAGCCGAGCGCAGTAAGTCTGGGCAGCAGGCCGGAATGATCGAGGTGAGCGTGGGAGAGCAGAACGAAGTCCAGATGCTTGAGATCGAATCCCAAGGCTCTCAGATTCTTGAGATAGGCATCGCGGCCGCCTTGAAACATGCCGCATTCGACGAGAAAGCGGGCGCCCGCCGTTTCGACCAGGAAACATGACCCGGTAACTTCGCCCGCCGCGCCGAGAAAGGTGATTCGCATGTTTTCCGCCGCGTGGTATTGTTCGCGGGCACTCTGCGCCCCGTTTTGACCTCCGTCAATCGGAAAACGGAGCGCGATTTCTAGAATTCAGCGATTGCAATCGCTGAGATAGGGAGAAAAGCATGTTCAAGCACCTGCTGGTGCCAACCGATGGATCGGAGCTTTCCGACGGTGCCGTCGAACGGGCAGTCAGTTTCGCCCGCGAGGCGGGCGCGAAGATCACGTTCTTCACGGCGAAGCCGGATTTTCCCGTTTCCTTTTACGGGGAGGGGGCACTTGTCGACCCGATGACGCCGGAGAAATTCGCCGAGATGGCCGAACAGCATGCTCGGGAGATCCTGAATAAGGCGGTACGGGAAGCACTGGCCTCGCATGTGGAGTGCCATACGCTGTCGGTGGTGAGCGACATCCCCTATGAATCCATCATCAAGGCGGCGGACGACAACGGCTGCGACCTGATCTTCATGGCATCCCATGGGAGGCGGGGTCTGACCGGCCTGCTTCTCGGCAGCGAAACCCAGAAGGTGCTGACCCACTCCGACATACCGGTGCTGGTCTATCGTTGAACCGTGGCACCCGGTGCGGGCAGGCGGCAACGGTGGCCGCATGCCGGTCCAGGTCCGCAGATGTCGCTTATCCGCTGCGGGAGTCCGGACTCCTGCCAAGGGGAGGGAAAATGCTGAATTCGGCGCTCACGATCATCCAGGACGAGCACCGCTCGCTCGCGGCAGTGGTGCATGGCCTGAAGTATCTGATACGGGAAATCAGGGAGAAAGGCGCACAGCCCGACTTCAAGCTGTTCTGGGCGATGATCTATTACATCGACGCCTTCCCCGAGAAGCTCCATCACCCCAAGGAGAACGCCTACCTCTTCCGGCGCCTGCGGATGCGCACCCACGAGGGGGATGCCGTTCTGGACGAACTCGAAAAGCAGCACGTCGAGGGTGCCCAGCATGTCAAGGCGCTGGAACTGACCCTGGGGCGCTACGAGGCGGGTGCCGCAGATGGCTTCGAGCAGTTTGCCGCCGCCGTCGAGACCTTCGGCGACGAGATCTGGAAGCACATGAATCTCGAGGAAAAAGTGGTCATTCCCCTGGCCAAGGCCTATCTCACCGCCGACGACTGGGTGGACATCGCCCAGGCCTTCGGCGACAACGGCGACCCGCGTTTCGGCGCCGACCCCGACCACGAGTTTCGCGACCTCTTCAGCCGCATCGTCAACCTGGCACCGCCGCCCATCGGGGTCGGCCCGACCGCTTCCTGATAGGGCTGCGCGCCCCGCGCGCAGCGCAACACGGCTCAGTCTCCTGTTCTGGGCCTTTCCCTCCGGCGCCGTGAATCCGGATAGCGCCAGAGATCGAAGGCCAGCACCAGAATCCAACGAGTCCAGGCGTCCAAGATCGACTTCATCGTCCCTCCCTCTGCCCGTACCGCAGTCCGGCTCCGATTGAGCCCCCCTCACAACGCCGACCCAAATGGCTACCGCGCAGCGCGTCCCCTCGCGGACTGACCGGCCGACCCCGGAACGCTAGACGCTATTTCTGCGCCAGTTTCTCGTTCCGGGCGTCGATCTCGGCATGCTTGCTCGCAAAACGGATCATGAAAATGGCCATGGCGATCACGAAGCCTATCGTGAACAGGGAAAGCAGGCCAATGTCGGAACTGAACAAGAGATTCCATGCCATGGTGAATCCTCCTTCTAGCTCATCTAGAGTGCGCCGCCCAACTCAATCTCGGCTTCTTCGGGAATACGGATCGCGCCTGCCAGCCGCCATGTGCGGTCATCATCTTCCAGCACGACCTGCCAGCGCCCAGCGGCCAGAGCGGGCACGACGCCTTCGTACGCGCCTGAGACTGTTCCAGTACCTCGGCCTGATCCAGGCCACCCCGGGTGGGATGCGAGAACGTAATGCGAAGCCGACTCGGGGTCGCATGCCCCGCGCCCGCCGCAAGTATGACGCGGACACGATCGGCGGTGACCCGCAGTTTGGCCGACAGAGCCAGTGCCTTGGCGCGATCGCTGCGCGCCAGGGTCTGGTTGATGGCGATCCCTTGTTTGTAATAGTCGTCGGCTACCAGACCGTCGTTGCTCACCACAGCCAGCCACAACGTCACCACTGCGGCTACGACAACCACCGCAGGGCCAAGCATAAGAAGCCACGGCCAAGGTTCCCGGTACCAGGGGCGAGCGTGGCGCAGCGACGACTCGTCTTTCATGGCATCAGGAAGCTGGCCTTTTCGCGCACGAACACGTCTGCGTGGCGCGTCTCCTTGACCTCGAAGAAAATGCGGTGGGAACCCTTCGATGCGGCCTCAGGCGGCACCCGCACCCCCATGGCCACGCTCCGCGTTGTCGCCGGCGGCACCTCAACTTCCCGCTGCGATGCGATTTCTATGCCGTCGAGACCCGACACCGCGATGCTGAAACGCCGCGCTTCCTCGGCCGTGTTCATGATCTGCAGCCGGAACACGTTCTCGATCTTGCCATCCTCGACCTCCCGCGCCAGCGTCGCGCGGTCGCGGATGACGTTCACCTTGAGAGGAACGCGCGTGGCGAGTCCGTAGAACATCGCAGCGGTGATGGCAATCAGTATCCCGCTGTAGATCAGGACCCGCGGCCGCATCACGTGGGCCACGATGTCCCTGCTTCCCCAATGCTTCTGCAATGCATTCTGGGTCGTATAACGGATCAGGCCTCGCGGGTAACCGAGTTTGTCCATCACCTGATTGCAGCCGTCGATGCAGGCGGCGCAACCTATGCATTCGTACTGGAGGCCGTCGCGGATGTCGATCCCGGTCGGGCAGACCTGCACGCAGATGCCGCAATCGACGCAGTCGCCCAAGCCGGCCGCCTTGTAATCGAGCTTCTTGTTGCGCGCCCCGCGCGGTTCGCCCCGCTCCTGGTCATAGGTGATGTTGAGTGTGTCGGGATCGAACATCACACCCTGGAAACGGGCGTATGGGCACATGTACTTGCACACCTGCTCGCGCATGAATCCGGCGTTGCCGTAGGTGGCAAAACCGTAGAAGAAAACCCAGAAGGTTTCCCAAGGGCCAAGCCCGAAATTCACAACTTCCGCGGCCAGTTCTCGAACTGGAGTGAAATAACCGACAAAGGTGAATCCGGTCCACAGCGAGAACAGAATCCACGCCGCATGCTTGGCGATCTTGAGCGTGACCTTGCGTGGAGCGTTCGGAGCACGATCGAGCTTCATGCGCTCGGCTCGGGAGCCTTCGATCTTCTCCTCTATCCAGAGGAAGATCTCCGTGTACACCGTTTGTGGGCAGGCGAAGCCGCACCACAATCGCCCCGCGATTGCGGTGAACAGGAACAGCGCATAGGCGGAGATGATCAGGAGAATCGCAAGGTAAAGCGCGTCCTGCGGCCAGAACACCCAGCCGAAGATGTAAAACTTGCGCTCCACCAAGTGGAAAAGTACAGCCTGCCGATCGTTCCATTCGATCCAAGGCAGCACGTAGTACAACAACTGCGTGGCCCACACCAGCGCCCAACGCCACCCGGCGAACCAACCATGGACTGCGCGCGGATAGATCTTGCGGCGCACTTCGTAGAGCGTGTCTTCGGGCGCCTGGGGTGCGATCGGAATGATTTTGGCATCCGGAGCCGATGAGGGCTGGGCCATGATTATCGTATGTGGGAAGTTACCGATGGGGTCGGAAAAAAAGCTCCCCGGCTACTTGGCCGGGGAGTGGTAATGTGCAATTCGGTCCTGACTAGATGGCGCTCACCTCCACCCGACGCGCTTCCTTGGCGTCACCCGAACCGGTTGTCACCTGGGGCTTGCGCATCTCGATGCGGTCGTCGCCGATTCCCGCGGCCTTCAGCGCTTCGCGCACTGCCTTGGCGCGCTCCTTGGCCAGTTCCTCGTTCGCCGCTTGGCTGCCGGTGGCATCGTGAAAGCCGGAGATC
Organism: uncultured beta proteobacterium; assembly: GCA_963696505.1. GTDB lineage: Bacteria > Pseudomonadota > Gammaproteobacteria > Burkholderiales > Rhodocyclaceae > CAVOKN01. The sequence continues at coordinate 46,552 of CAVOKN010000001.1, forward strand.
GCGAGCTTTGCCGAGGCATTCGCGACACCGAAGTCGATGATCGCCTTTAGCGCGTCGGCGCTGTCAGTGGGAAGGTTGGCCTTGCCAGTCTCGAAGTACAGGCTCGCAATAGCGGGCGCCTGCGGTACTGCCGCACCGCTCATGCCACTCATGCCCTCCATGCCGGCCTGCGGCCCTGGCGTGGGTGCGGCGGGAGCCGCAGCTGGCGTTTCCTGGCCGCCGCCCAAGCCGAAGACGTAGGCGGCAAGCAGATGCACCTTGGCATCGCCGAGGAACTCCTTGAAGGCCGGCATGCGGTTGTTGCGGCCCTTCGTAACCGTCTCGATGATTGTGGTTTCGTTGCTGCTGTAGAGCCAGATCTTGTCGGTCAGGTTGGGCGCACCCATCGCCTGCATCCCCTTGCCATCGGGGCCGTGGCAAGCGGCACAGTTCTGCTGGAACATGTCCTTGCCGCGTTGCACGCGCTGACTGTCGGCAGCAAGACCGGACAGGGAGCGCACATAGTTGGCCACGTCCTTCACGCCCTCGACCCCGAGCGTCGGCCCGAACGGCGGCATCACGCCGTTGCGGCCTTCCAGGAGCGTGGTCTTGATCTGATCCGCCTGTCCTCCGTACAGCCAGTCGGCGTCGGTCAGATTGGGAAAGCCCTTGGAACCTTTGGCGTCGGATCCGTGGCACTGCATGCAGTAGGTCAGAAACATCCGCTCACCCATGGCCTTGGCTTCCGGATCGGCTGCGACCGCCTTGAGATCCTGGCCCAGATACTTGTTGAACTTGGGTGCGTAGAGTTCTTCCGCCTTCTTCATCTCCAACTCATACTGGCCCTTCGAACTCCAGCCGAAGCCTCCCTGAAATGTGCCGAAGCCGGGATACACGACAAGGTAGACGATGGCGAACACGATGGTGATATAGAACAGCCACATCCACCAGCGCGGCAGGGGATGGTTGTACTCCTGCAGGTTCTCATCCCAGGTATGCCCGTGCAACTGCACCGGGCCTTCCGTGCGTTTGATCGTGTTTACATAGAGCAGCCAGGCGCAGCCCAGGATCGACAGGGCGACGAGACCGGCGACGTAGATGTTCCAGAATCCGCTGACGAAATCGCTCATGATGCTTTTCCTTGTCCAGTCGGCGCCCGCTGCGCGGAAGCCGGCACGTCGTCTTCAGTGAATGGCAGGTTGGCCGCCTCCTCGAAGCGGCGCTTGGTCCGGCCGCTGTAGGCCCACAGCACGATGCAGATGAAGCACAGGAACGCCAGCACCGTGTGGATCGAACGGAAGTCGTTGATGTCCATGGGAACCTACTTCACCTGCTTGAGCGCCGTGCCCATGCCCTGCAGATAGGCGATGAGCGCGTCAAGTTCCGTCTTGCCTTCGAGGGCCTTCTTGGCCTCGGCCAAGTCGGCGTCGGAATAGGCGGGTTTGCCGTCAACCTTGATCGTCACGAGGTTCAAGGCGCGCATCTTGGCTTCGATGTCGTCGGACTTGGCGGGTCGATCGAGCCATGGGAATGCCGGCATGTTCGACTCGGGCACGACGTCGCGCGGATTGAGCAGGTGCACCCGATGCCACTCGTCCGAATACCGCCCGCCGACCCGGGCCAGATCGGGGCCGGTACGCTTGGAGCCCCACTGGAAAGGATGGTCATAGACATACTCTCCCGCCACCGAGTAGTGACCGTAGCGCTCGGTCTCGGCACGGAACGGACGGATCATCTGCGAATGGCAGTTGTAGCAACCTTCGCGCACATAGACGTCGCGCCCGACCAGGCGAACGGCGTCGTAGGGCTTGAGGCCCGCCACCGGCGTCGTCGTCGATTTCTGGAAGAACAGCGGAACGATCTCCACCAGACCGCCGACGGAGACCACCAGCAACGTGAGGATGATCATCCAGCCTACGTTGCGTTCGATAAAGTCATGTCCACCTTGAGCCATTTTCTTCTCCCTCTCAGGCGTGCTGGGCGGCCGGCGCGAGCACCGGAGCGTCGTAGGCTTGCTTGCCCGCAATCGTCTTCACCATGTTGTAGAACATGATCAACATGCCAGCGAGGAACATCACGCCGCCAAGCAGGCGGATGGTCCAGAACGGGTAGGTGGCCTTCACCGATTCGACGAAAGAATAGGTCAGGGTGCCGTCCGGGTTGGTGGCGCGCCACATCAGGCCCTGCATCACGCCCGAGATCCACATCGACGCGATGTAGAGCACGACCCCGATGGTCGCGATCCAGAAGTGCGCCGTGATCAACTTGACGCTGTACATCTCCTTCTGGCCAAAGAGCTTGGGCAGCAGGTAGTAGATCGACCCGATCGAAATGAACGCGACCCAGCCCAGTGCGCCGGAGTGCACGTGACCCACGGTCCAGTCTGTGTAGTGCGACAGCGCATTCACCGTCTTGATGGACATCATCGGCCCTTCGAAAGTCGACATGCCGTAGAAGGACAGCGAGGTGATCATGAACTTCAGGATCGGATCGGTACGCAGTTTGTGCCAGGCGCCGGACAGGGTCATGATGCCGTTGATCATGCCGCCCCAGCTTGGCGCCAGCAGGATCAGAGAGAAGATCATGCCAATGGACTGAGTCCAGTCCGGGAGCGCGGTGTAGTGCAGATGGTGCGGGCCGGCCCACATGTAGGTGAAGACCAGTGCCCAGAAGTGCACCACCGAAAGGCGATAGGAATAAACCGGGCGCTCGGCCTGTTTGGGAACGAAGTAATACATCATCCCCAGGAAGCCTGCCGTGAGGAAAAAGCCCACTGCGTTGTGTCCGTACCACCACTGCACCATGGCGTCCTGGACGCCGGCATAAGCCGAATACGACTTCCACAGCGTAACCGGTACTGCGGCACTGTTGACGATGTGCAGCAGGGCCACCGTCAGGATGAAGCCGCCGAAGAACCAGTTGGCGACATAGATGTGGGATGTCTTGCGCTTGGCGATGGTCCCGAAGAACACTATGGCATAGGCAACCCAGACCACGGCAATCAGCAGGTCGATCGGCCACTCGAGTTCGGCGTATTCCTTCGATGTGGTGATCCCCAGAGGCAACGTGATGGCGGCCAGCACGATAATCGCTTGCCAGCCCCAGAACGTGAAGGCCGCCAGGCCGGGCGCGAACAGGGGCGTATGGCAGGTGCGCTGAACGGCGTAGTAAGACGTGGCGAACAGCGCACACCCGCCGAAGGCGAAAATCACCGCATTCGTATGCAGCGGGCGCAATCGGCCGAAGTGGAACCACTCGGCGAAATTCAGCTCTGGCCAGACAAGCTGCGCGGCAACGATCACGCCGACCAGCATGCCCACTATGCCCCACACGACGGTCATAATGGCGAACTGGCGCACGACCTTGTAGTTGTAAGTCGCTTGCGTTGACATCGAATCACCCCTTTGAAGTACAAATCGATTTTCGACCCGGCGAATTCCACCCCGAGCCAAATGCCGCGAAAGGATACGCCCGCCCCCCTCGGCAAAGTTGATTCAGATCAAAATGCCGCATCGCAATTTGCGATCGAAACAATTCGGACCCAAACAATGCGGCTCTAAACGAACCATGCAGAGGCGAAAAAAAGGGTGCGCTCTCGCGCACCCCCAACCCCAACAGAGAGACAAACCATTTCGTTTCGCCACGCGTCTGTCACTGCAGGCCGCGCCTTGTTTCCCGCTGCGCCGGCCACCGACTCGCACTTTCGCCGTTTCTTTGTTGCGAATGGCACTGGTGGGAGTATGGGAAATGGCTCATTAGCGAAGTTTGATGTAGATCAAGACCCGCGCAGGTTGGCCAGCTCAAGAGTCGCGCCGATACTGCGAATTCATCGCACTTCGATTCGCGTCAGCCTGCTCTGCGGGATCGCTTTCGCTGCCCTTTTCCGGGCGATCGTCGTCCATGATTACCCGATAACCCGGGCCCTCCAAGTCGTCGAACTGCCCGCTCTTCACGGACCACCAGAACACTGCCCCGATGAGAAAGACGAGAACGACCGACAGCGGAATCAGCAAGTAGAGTATTTCCATCGCGGCTAGGAACCGGAAGCAGTGTTGCCGTGCCACGCACGAGAGCGTCGAGATGACTGAAGGCGCAGCGCATTCAGCACGACAAGGAGAGAACTCGCCGACATTCCGATACCAGCCATCCAGGGCGTGATCCAGCCCATCATGGCAGCCGGGATCGCCAGCACGTTGTAGGCGAAGGCCCACGCCAGATTTTCGTAGATCACGCGCAGCGTTCGCCGGGATATTGTCGATCCCCTGCCCCAGGTGGCCCAGTTCGTCGGATAGCAGCACGAAATCGGCCTGGGTGCGCGCCAGTTCGGTCCCACGTCCCATGGCCACCGACACCTGCGCCTTTGCCAGCACTGGTGCATCGTTCACGCCGTCACCCACCATCGCTACCACTGCGCCGCCGCGCTGCAATGCGACGATGGCCTCGTACTTCTCCTGGGGGGTCAGGCCACTGCGCGCATCGGACACACCCAGGACTCGCGCCACAGCCGCAACGGCGCCCGAGGTGTCCCCCGACAGAATGGTGACCGAATGACGCGCCTCGCGAAGCATGTCGACCAGATGGCGCGATCCCGGCCGCAACTCGTCCTGAAAGCGGAACACGGCAATCCATCCGCGCTCATCGCCCAGCCCGACCAGCGTCGCGCCATCGCCGTCGTGGCCAGCAGCTGCATCGGCTATGCCACCCGCCAATTCGGCCACAAACTCGATGCGGCCGATTCGGTGTCGCGTTCCATGCACGATTGCCTCTATTCCCTGCCCCGGAATCCCCCGAACCGACGAGACCGCTGGAATCGAAATGCCGGGCGCTTCGGCCGCTCTCTTCAGCGCCTCGCCAATGGCATGCTCGGAGGAACGCTCCATCACCGCCGCGAGCGCCAGCGCGTCAGCGGTGCTGCCCGCACCGAAAGTCTGCGTTGCCACCAGACGGAGATTTCCGTAGGTGAGCGTTCCCGTCTTGTCGAAAACGAAATGCGTCGCTCGTGCGAGGGTCTCGATCGCCTGCCCGCGGGTGACGAGCAAGCCACTGCGCGAAAGCGTCCCGGTCGCCACTGTCAACGCAACCGGCGTAGCGAGGGACAGGGCGCAGGGGCAGCTAACCACCAAGACCGAAACGAAGATCCACAGCGCCCGATCGGGCTCGATCACATACCAAACTCCGGCAGTCGCCACCGCGAGCACAAGCAACACCCCCACGAAGTATCCGGCCACGCGATCCGCCTGCATCACGATGCGAGGCTTTTCGGCCTGGGCCCGGTCCATGAGCCGCCGAATCTCCGCGAGACGCGTCGCCTCGCCGACGGAAGTAACGCGCACCAGCACGGGACTGACGCGATTCACGCTGCCGCCGATCACTGCGTCGCCGGTCACCTTGGCCAGCGGGCGGCTTTCCCCGGTAAGCAGGGCCTCGTCGACGCTGGTCGTCCCCTCGCAAACGATCCCGTCGGCGGGAAACACGTCACCCGCCTTCACCAGCACCTGATCGCCCACCGCAAGAGATGCCACAGGAATGCGCTCGAATCCTCCTTCCGCGTGCACCGCAGCACGTTCCGTAAAGGCCGGCAGCAGTTTCGCGAGTTGCTCGACGCCACGTACCGCCTTCTGACGTGCCGCCATTTCGAGGAAGCGGCCGCCGAGGAGGAAGAAGACGAACATGGTGACCGAATCGAAATACACCTCTCCGCTGGCGGAAACCGTCGCCCACACGCTTGCCGCGAAAGCGCTGCCCACACCCAGAGCCACCGGGACATCCATGCCTAAACGGCGCAGCCTGACATCACGCCAGGCGCTGCGAAAAAACGGCGCGGCCGAATAGAGTACAACCGGTAGCGTGAGCAGCAGGCTGGCCCAGCGCAGCAGGCTCTCGATGTCGCCAGTGATCGTCCCGACATCGGCGATGTAGGCTGGCACCGCGTACATCATCACCTGCATCATCCCGAATCCGGCGACGAAGAGCCGCCACAGCGCAGCGCGCCGCTCCTTCTGGGCAAGTTGCTCGGAACGCCCGGGATCGTAAGGATGGGCGTGATAGCCGATGGCCGCGATCGCGGCGAGAATGTCGGAAAGCCTGATGCGGCGATCGTCCCAGCGCACCCTGGCACGGCGCGTCGCATAGTTGATGTCCACTACGGTCACGCCGTCCTGCTGTGCGATGTGCCTCTCGTTGAGCCAAACGCAGGCGGCACAGGTGATCCCTTCCAGAATCAGGGCTGCTTCACGCTCGTGCTCGCCGATAGGCCGAACGAAACTCTTCTGGAATTCCGGATGGTCGAAAAGCCCAAGATCCGCAAGCGCCGCGGGCAGCGCCTCGCGCGGACTCTCCGGCAGCGCGTCGCGGTGGCGGTAGTACTCGACCAAACCGTTGTCGACGATCGCCTGTGCAACCGACCTACAACCCGCGCAGCACATCGGACGTGCAACCTCCCCGATGACCACCGACCAATCGGCACGCGGCGGAAGGGGCAAGCCGCAGTGGTAGCAGACACGCCCCTCGTCAGTGGCCTCGGCGATGTTCACTTCGGCTGCATGCGAATCGCACCGTCGAGCCGAATCACCTCGCCGTTCAGCATCTCGTTCTCGATGATGTGCCGGACCAGGGCAGCGAACTCGGCGGGCCTGCCGAGCCTCGGCGGGAAGGGAACCATCCTGCCAAGCGACTCCTGGACCTCCTGCGGCATTCCCATCAGCATCGGAGTCTCGAAGATACCCGGTGCGATCGTCATCACTCGGATCCCCCAGCGCGCCAGTTCCCGTGCAAGGGGCAGCGTCATGGCGACCACGCCACCCTTCGACGCCGCATAGGCGCACTGCCCGATCTGACCGTCGAAGGCGGCCACCGACGCCGTGTTCACTACGACGCCCCGTTCCCCCGCCGGATTCGGCGCGCCACGGTTGATCGCTTCGGCGGCGAGTCGGATCATGTTGAAAGTGCCTACCAGATTGACGTTGATGGTCCGCGCGAACGAGGCCAGGGCATGAGGCCCCTCCTTACCCACCACCTTCTCCGCAATGACAACGCCCGCGCAGTTGACCAGGCCATGCAGCGCACCGAACGCATCGAGGGCCGAGGACACCGCAAGCCGGGCATCCCCCTCAGAGGCCACATCCGCCGCAACAAACCGAGTGCTGCTCCCAAGCTCCGCGCAAAGCGCCGCGCCCCCGTCCCGATTGACGTCAACCAGCAGCACCCGCCCGCCCGCGGCGCAGAGCATGCGAACAGTCGCCGCGCCCAGCCCAGAGCCTCCACCCGTGACAATGAAAACCGATCCGTCGATCTGCATGACCACCCCTCGAAGCAAGGTCTGCCCGCGACAGCCCGGCCCCACATCGCGGACCGAGCGCACACAAAGCAAAAAGCCGCAGCGGGCACGCTGCGGCTTCAAATCTGATCTTGGTGCTGCTGGCCGGAATCGAACTGGCGACCTACTGATTACGAATCAGTTGCTCTACCGACTGAGCTACAGCAGCGGATGGCGGATTCTAGTTTCCCCTGCCCTCAGGTGCAAGTCTGAATCAGAAAGAGACACATGGCGTCGGACAAGAAGATTACCTCGCCAGCCTACTTACCCCAGCAATCGCCAGCCGTACCGGCGGTTTGGCCCCGCTGTCCGGCACTGTTCAAGGTCAGCGTGCCGCACTTGGAATCGGCGTAGCCATTGGCCGGCGCGGCAGAGATGACGAAGCTTGTACCTATGCCGCTGGCACCGGCCGCAACAGAAATGTCATACTTCCTCGATCCAAGGTCTGGGCCGGAAAAGTTCTGCCACCCGGCAGGAGGGGCTGTTCCGCCGCCCGGGGCATCAAAAGCCTTATAAGTATTGTTGGAGGTCAGGAACCGCTCTTCAAGCTGCGCAATGTCGAGCATCGCATTTCGCGCCTGCGCTCGGGCAGCGCGCGCAAGGTACTCCTGGTACGACGGAAACGCAACCGCCGCCAGTATCCCGATGACTGCCACCACGATCATCAGTTCGATCAAACGTGAACCCAAGATTCTTGCGTACCATGATATCTGCACCGGTCACTGCATGATCTGACGCCAAGTGATTCGACCTTGCTGAGATGACAGGACTTTACGAATGCCACTGATTCCGCCCGCCGCACTCGCGTCCAATCTGCCAGCAGAGAACTTGTCCTCGACCGCCCTTGTCCTGCGCGACCCCAGTTGCGAGGGGCAACCCCAACCCGGAATGAACGGGTGGCACGTGCTGGTCGGTGTCGCAGGCGGCGTCACGCCGGACGGCGGCGGAAGGATGAACCGCACAGGCCGTTAGCTCGCACCACCCTTGAGAACAATACCAGATGGCGCAACCTGGGCTGACGCCGATACGCTTGCGCCCACAGTGAACAGGTCACTTGCATTCAATTTGTAGTCCCCGTTCAGGTCGAAGACGCCCCGGTCAATCCTGCCACCGGTCAGGTAGCTTATGTCGTACTCGCGGCCCACCGTATTGCCCGTGCCAGGGGTCGGTCGCGGGTGACAAGGTAGTGAACGTCACGATACCCGCCTCCAGCAACGGCCCCTCCGAAACCGACCGTTCGCCGCTGGCGGGAAGGTCGAACACCCATCCCAACTGCTGATCGGAGTCTGCAACGATCAGGCCCGACGGGCAGTCGGGAGCAGTACCGGTCGTGGTAGGCGTGGTTGCGTAGTTGGGACGGCACTTGGACTGGATAAGGAAGCTATCCCCGCCGCTGCTGACGGTGCCGGTAACCGTCTGCCGCTGAAGATCGCTGCGCGTCACGCGGGTCCCGGCATCGTCGAACTTGTCCCAGATACCGTAGTAGGACTGCGTTGCGCTCGAAAGCGGATCGGTCACGTCGATGTAGGAGCCGGTCCCAAACAGAACCATGTAGCCGCCATTCGGATGGCGGGAAACCTCCATGCCGGTCGTGATTGGCTGAGCCGTTGCGCTCGAGTTCGTGGCACTAAACAGCGGCAATGGAGAACTAAGGCTTCCAAAGGCCACCTTCCATTGATCCGGATCGGAGCTCGTCAGGTCGAACTTCCACACATTGCCCTGACGGTCCCCTGCATACACGTAGTCCGTCACACCGTCGAGGTCCACGTCAACTGCCGCGGGAGATGCCAAACCATTGGGTGGCGTCAAGGGCAGAGTAGGACTGACCCCTTCGCTTGGAGACTTGACCTCGATCTTGAAGTAATTCGTGTTCTGGACCCACGCCTCGCCAGCACCGGGTCCGTCCAGCAGCAAGATGTAGAGATACGCCCGACCCGTTGAACTGACGCCTTCATTGCCAATTGCGGTCGTGTTGTTGAAGCCGTTGCCGAAAATCACCGCCCACTTGCCGTTGTTGAGCTTCCGCACCACCGGTTTGCCAAAGGTGAATCCGAGATCCGCATCGTCCCTTCCGGTGAATTCCCACATCACGAGATCCGACCCAGATGCGGTGCCGAAATCTTCCGGCGTGGTCACGTCAAGGGCATAGACCCCCCGCCCACCCGCGTTCAGCCCGCCGACCAGTACAGTTTTCCAGTCGCTCGACCCACCGCAAGAACCGGAGCACGCCTCGCTTGCCACCGGACTCGCGTGAACGTAGAACTTGTGGCTATAGCCTGGATCCATGAGGCGATTCAGGTTCGAATAAACCGCGCTCGGCACGAATGCGATCAGTTCCTTACCGGGCACAATGCCCGCCGATGCGGTGGCACTGGCGTCGAAACCGTGCAGCATGCCGTCATTGCTGCCGACATAGATCATCGGACGCCGTGTCTTCTTGCCTGCGGCAAAGGCGTCGTAGCCGGCACCGGGAAGGAAGGGCAAAGGAGTTCCCACGTAAGCAGGGCTGAGTTCACGAAGTCGCCCAGTTTCGATGCCCGCTCTCGCCAACCGTGACCGGCACCACTTGGCGGCGGCGGGGCCTCTTTCGACGCATCGCCCCTAAGATAGCCGACGCGGTCGGCACCCAACCCATCCGCGTTGCCCAACGGATCCCGGTCCAGGACCGCCTTCTGCAAGGGAGAAAGATTGTTGTAGTCAAAGGCCACGCCCTCACGGAAATTCGTCCCCGACGTCGCGGCAGAACCATCCGCGTTGCGCCCGTCGTTGAACGTCAGAATGCGACGGTTCGCTGGTATGGGTAATAGTGCCGACGCAACCCAGGCCGGCGTTGAAGACACATTCGCCGCCGTATCGATGGAAAACGCCTGGACGTCGCCCGACCAATCCTGCGAGTTAAAGATCGAGCGATAGATGAACGAACCCACGCCAAGACGCAAATCCCCGGACGCCTGAGCCAAGGCAGATTCATTCCCCACCTCGCCAACGATGCTTTCTATCGCCTCCTTCACCGACTCGATCATGCTCTTCGGATCGCCAGCCGGCAGCAGCGTTTTCGGCCAAGAGTTGGGGTACGTTGTACCGAAGACGGTACGGGTCGGCGTGTACCATTCCAAGGGATTCGGATCGGATGCCGTATCGAACTTATCGGCACCTCCGTACTTCGCGGCGTACCAGAACTGCGAGGAGCCCTTGTTTGCACCCGGCACCCCGGTGTCCCTGTATTCCTGTACGTCGATCACAAAAGTCTTGACGGTCTGCGCATTCGCGGTCTGCGGCTTCTGCGCGTCATCAGTCGTATGTCGTTGATCCGCGCCCAATAGGCGAGACCGGACATGTTGTAGCTCGCATTGCCAACCCCGGCAGGTTTCAGTGCCAGGGTGGGATTCGAGATGCCTTCCTTCGTGCCGATCTTGTTGGTCCATGCCGCGACATCAACACCGCTGTCTCCGCTCAGGCTGCCCTTGTCGTCGGCTTGACCGTTTTTCGCATTGCACACGCCGTTGAGAGTCTCGGTGAATTGTCCGCCCGGAAGACGCTTGTCGCACCAAGTGTGCATGTCGCCCATGGTGATGAGATAGTTCTTCTGGCAGAAGAACTCCTGTGGGTCGTCCCAACTGCTAATGACCGGGAAATTGTCGTTATTCGTGGTGGATGAGTTGCTGTAGAACGCTGACGTCGGACCTCGCCCCCGCAGATAGTTCAACGATTCGTAGTAGAGCTTGCCGATGTTGTCGTACTTCTTGTAGCGCGTCGTACCCGACCCCGTCGTACCGAACTTGTTCACGTAGTTGATGACTCCGGAATTGCTCACCGCACCGCCGTAAGAGGCGCTTGCCTCGGCCGAATCCGGGTTAGTGACAAGCACGCCGCTGCTGTTCCACTCAGCATTCGGATTTGACACGGTGCCGCCCCCGACGACAAACTTTTCCGGGGCGACATACTTGAGCTTCGATCGCATGACGGCATTGTCGATGTCGTCGGACTTGTAGTACGAGAACACGCCGAAACGCATGCGATCACCGTTGTCCTGGACCACGCCGGTCGGCTTGTAGCTCGTGCCGTACTGGCGGCAATTGCTTTCAAGTCCCACTGCGGGATCGCACACCTTTACGCGGACCTGGAGAGCCTGTGTGCCGCTGAGGCTGACGTTGTACGTGGAGTAGTAGTAGTAGCTTGCGGTGTTGCTGCCGGCGTACGTCGTGCGGTAGTGGTAGGTTGTGGAACTTCCTGGAGCGGTATAGCTGATGGACGAAGGCAACCTGTAGTAGATGTTGGGAGCAACGACGCCATCCACACCATTGGTGTGGCTAAAACCCGTTCCGCCCCCGGAAGACGTCCAGTTGGAACCGTTGTCGCACCGGTACCGCTTGTTCGATGCGCCGGTTCCAACAATGTTTGTACATGTGGCGGTGTTCCCCGTGGAAAGCTGGCAAGCGACCTTTCTGGTGGGAGCATTCGTGAAACTGCAGCTAGGGCCATTGTCGGTCTTGGACTGCGCCGCCGTAGTCTTCACGAAAGTGGAAGCCGCAGTGGCGGTTCCGGAAAAGGCCACCCCTCCAGAGAAAGTCCCAAATGTCGCGCACGTGAAGGGATCCGCGGCAGAAAGCCCGCTTCCAGTCCACATGATGCAACTGCCGAGGTTCCCGCTGCTATCGGTGAGCGTGCAACTGAACGTCGTGCCGTTGTGTGTCGGATTGCTACAGGTAACTGTCGTATCCGCATTTGTCGTCGCGTTGGATTTCGTTTCGGGCGTAATGCTGGCAAACGCCGGATTGCCCGCAAAGGCACCCAAAGCCGTGCAGGTGTAAGGCGAGGCATCGGTGCCGCTGCCGGTCCACGTTGTGCAACTTCCGGCAGCACCGTTCGATTGAAGTGTCATGTCACAACTGAAGGCAGAACCGCTCCGGGCAGGACTCGTGCAATTGACCCCGTCGCCGGCTCCGGACAAGACCATTGCAACCCCCTTGCCCTGGTTGGCGATGGTCACCGTATCGAATGGGGTCGCACCACTGCCGGTGAAGGTCTTGTTCGGGAAGTTGCTGGTACCGCCCTGCCCATCCTGATAGGTGCGCTCCAGCACGGTCAGGTCCGCCAGGTCCCGGTATCGGTTTCCCCCTGTCATTGCAAAGCGGAATTCGTCCAGACCGGTCATGGTTGCAGTTCAGAAAGTTCCCGCTCCAACCCCCCGTGCATGTCCGATTGGCGGTCTTGTTCGAAGGAGAGAACCAGCTATTGCTTGTGTCGTAGAGATAGCACTTGTCCGGATCGAACAGCCCGAGGTACTCGAAGGACGAGGTGTAGTCATTGGCTCCCTGGTAGGCAGCGGTATTGGCGGTCGGAAACTCGACCGATACCGCGAATAGCACGTTGGGTGGCACGCTAGCCTTGAGACTCAGCGGCACGTCTGCCAGTGCACCGGCATTGGCAACCCCCGGCCACGAAACCATGGCCAGAACCAGAGTAAGCACGTTTCTCGGTTTCATCGAAACCTCCCTGTCAATCCTGAGCGGTAATCACCATGCGTGGTCACGGTATGAATGTCTCCTGCAACAACACGCGTGTCGTATCGCTTCGCCCGAAGCCCAGCGCAGTGACACGGAAAAGAACCTTCGGTGGGCCGGAGGCCGATTCGCCAGGAAACTGCGTCGGCAGCGCTTCGACCATATATCGCGGCTGATCGGCCACGCCCGAAACCTGCGGCGTTTGATTGCTTCCGGCATCGACCAGCGTTCCCAGTTCGATGCTCTTTGCACTGCCGGCAATATCGAATCGCCGGTCCACCCGGTCGTTCACCCCTGGAACGCATGTGGCATCTGCACTGGGGCATGCTGCCGCGGTCGGATCGCACAGGCCGTTGGTGCAAACGGAGTCGAAATCCAGCAGATTGAGCGGCGTTGCGGGAAACTTGTAGGAACCCGCAATGCGAATCTCCGCATCCCGCATAGCCGCCTCGGCTGCCTGAAAAGCCAAGTCGTTGTCACGGAAATTGCGCGCCATGCGCTCCTCGGTGCCTGTCGTCCTCACCACGCTGAGTCCCAGCAGGGTCAATACGATAACGAAGATCAAAGAGATAAGTAGCGCGGCGCCCTGCTGTCTGCGATGTGGGTGCATTCGTTTGGGGAACGCTTCTCCATGGTTGCTCTCACTCGCATCTGGAAAAATTGCGAAGGGCCAGAACAGACGAGAAACGAATCCTGATGCGACTATCCTGTGGTGCGGCGAACACGCTCCCGGCATCGCCAACGGGGGCCGCATCACCCGCTGCGTAGGTCGTCCCGAAGTGATTGAACTTCTGCGCATCGTTGGCCGCGCTGACGGCGGACGGTGAGCGAACCACGAAAGAAACCAGAATACTGTTGACGCTGTCTGGCGAAGAGGGCGCGGTCAGGGTCTGGTAAGGCACGTAGCGGTTGACGACGCCGTCCAGGTCGGCGTCATCGCCGTAGAGAATCGGCAGGCTCTCCACGCCGGGAACCATCGGCGTTACCGTCGGTGTGCCGGCATTGTTGAGTCTGGTACTGCAGTAGAGCGTGGGTTCGTTGCCGTTGTTTGGTCGGCCGCAACAAACAAGGTCTCGGAAACCAGCGTTGCTTGGGCCACGGGGTTACCGAGGAATTGAGTATCACGTTGTCCGCCCCGGTTCCAGAGGCGTCGTTTTCACCATAGTAGCGGACAGTAATGCTGTCGCTGCGATTCGCGACAGCCATCGTCACGCCGTTACCCAAATTGACGGTAGTCGGATCGTTGAGCGCCACAAACGCCGATCCCGGCGATGGTGCTCGTCCCGCAGAATTCAAGGGCGGCACTTCCAGGTGAATAGGTATTCCGGAACCCGGCATTGCGGATTCCCTTGGAAAGCAGGGCAAAGCCGAAACGTGCCGCCTCCTGCAATCGGGTCATGTCGTTCTGGGACCTTTGGGTCGTCACGCCGCTGATGTAGGCTTGGGTAACGATCAGGCCGACGAGCAGGCCGATGGTCATGGCCACCAACAGCTCAACCATGGTCAAGCCCTCCTGCCGCCTGCCCATTCCGGTCGCCATGATGTCCCCCAGCTTCAGAGATTGGTCCGCACGCATTGCCAATCCTTAGATGAACCGTCCGCGCTTACCTGTGCGCCCGCGATGCGTGCCTCGTTCCAGCACACCTTTATGACGTAAGGATCGCCCGCCGCGTCCGAGCACTTCCAGTCGGGCGGCGCCGCATCATTGTCGCCATCGCCGTCGCGACAAATTGCCCCGGTGCCCGCCGGCAGCATTCGGTCCAGTCGATTCTGCCAAAGAGCGATCTCGGTCTCCACGATCTTGTCCGTGGTACAACCGGTCGCGCCAGCACCGATGCAAGAGCTATCCGCAGCAGCATCCGCCGCTACGTACGCCTCGAGTTGCGGCACGCTGGCACGCAGACTGTCTGCCAATGCATATGCCTGCGTCGCGGCAGTCGTTCTATAGCTCGAACTGGAAGTCAGTTTCAGGCTGTTGAGGATGATCCCGAGCATCCCGAGCAGGCCAAGTGAGAGAACGAGGATGGCCACCAGAACCTCGAGCATCGACACACCGGACTGACTCAGGGCGGGGTGCGCATAACGTTCAGTCATCGCGTCACCTTAGTCACGAGCACTCAACTTGCCGGGCCTGGGGTCGGCCGGTAATTGCGATGGTGACCTGCCGGCCCGTTGTGCTGGGACGGGGAGTAGAGCGTGAACGTCCCGCCCGCTGTCGCCGGAATCAAGCCGCCGTATGGACGAAAGCTTATGAAATCGGCACTTGCGCGAATCCGGCGGGAACCAAAGTGGAGCCGCCACCCAGGGCCGAAGCCGACCGAAGGATCGCTTCGCCGGCATCCCTGACGCCATCACCGTCAATATCCACGAAAACGATCCGCCCCTGATCCCACGCGGTACCGCTGGTGGCGCACACCGCACCATCGCTGGCGACACAAATCGTCACCCGAGTGCTGCGAGTGGCGGCCTCGTTTCGCGCATAAGAGATGTCTGCCACCAACTCGTTTACCTGGCTGGTAAGCCAACTGTTCGCAACAGTCGCGATGAAGCTGGGAGCAGCCAACGTAGTCAGAACGGCCAGAATAGCCACGGTGACCAGCAGTTCGATCAACGTGAAGGTGGACGGAAGGGATGGGGCTTCGTCGTAGTCATGTCGTGCTTATAATTCCAGCGCATGAACTGCGACAACATTCGGGGGACGTCCGGCACGGATCCACCGACGGACGGAGCCACCCCACCGCCCGCCCCGGCGCCGGTTTACCGACTGCTATGGGCGCTCGCGACGTCGCTCCTCTTGCATCTGAGCCTGCTCCAGTGGAATGTTTGGCTCCCCTCGGGCAGGGATCATGTATTGGCAGGATCCCACATGAGTGAGACTGCCGTCGGACCCCGACGAGTACGGCTGGCAGTCCTGGATAAGCAAGACCTTCGAAGGCCGCCCGACCCCGTCGCGTTGGCTAACGAACCAGGACCAGGCAAGGGGGCCGAAGAAGGATCGCAGGCTGCATCCGACAGCGCCACCGAAGCGAGCCGCGCCGGGGCTGGAAGCGAGAATCTATCCGGCCTCGCACTGCCCACCTATCATGAGGCTTGGCGCTTGACGAAGCAGCCCCAGTTGATTGGCGAGATTCCAGACACTGTGCCGGCGACCCTTCCTTCCGGATTCCTCGGAAACGTAAGGCTGGTTCTGCTGCTCAACGAACTGGGAGTGATTGACCGGATAGTCGTACAGGAGTCAGCGCTTTCCGCCGAATTGACCAAGGCAGTGGTGGAGCCATTCAAGGCAGTCCGCTTCACGCCTGGTGAAATCAATGGAATACCCGTGAAGTGTGCCTACACGGTTCTCGTGGATCTTGCAGCCGAAGACTAGCGCCGGGAGCAATGGTCCGAAACGCAGAACACACCCCGGTTCGCGCAATGGATGATTCGGACGCGAGGCGCCCCGTGACGGCAGGCGTGAGGATCAGGCGTGCGACTACGTTCCGACCCGAACCACGATAATCACACCGCCAGCCCCATCGCCGGAAGGCAGACGCCTGGAATGACAAGTCCTATCCCCGGTGCAGGCCGGAGCGTGGTACTCAGTTCGACCCAAGGGCCTCGATCAGCTGTCGCGGCCTGGATCGAGCCCCCTTGTACCCCTAAGGATTGCGTGCCAGTTCCCTGGGAATCGGGAATACGACATGCTCTGCCGCACCTTCAAGTTGCAGGACTTCTGCGGCACCGAGCGACGTGAGCCGATCGATCACTTGGGCGACCAGCTGTTCTGGGGCGGACGCACCCGCAGTCACGCCGATTCGAATCCTTGGAGCGAGCCAACTTGCGTCAATCTGCTCGCCGGATTCCACCAGATACGACGGCACCCCCAGATTCTCCGCCACCTCCCGCAAGCGATTGGAATTCGAACTGTTGGGCGAGCCGACCACGATTACCACATCGCATTGCGCCGCCAGCGCCTTCACCGCATCCTGCCGGTTCTGGGTGGCATAGCAGATATCATCCTTCTTCGGGCCGACGATGCTGCCGAAGCGCTGCTTGAGTGCGGCGACGATGGCCGCCGCGTCGTCCACCGAGAGGGTCGTCTGCGTGACGTAGGCCAGCATTTCAGGATTGCGCGGTTTCAGTTGGGCCACATCAGCGACAGTCTCGACCAGGTACATGCCATCCGCCGCCTGTCCCATGGTGCCCTCGACCTCTGGATGGCCGCGGTGGCCGATCATCACGATCTCGCGCCCGGCGGCGCGCTGGCGCTGCACCTCGACGTGGACCTTGGTGACGAGCGGACAAGTGGCGTCGAACACGCGCAGGCCTCGAGCCTGCGCCTCGTCGCGGACCGCCTTGGAAACACCATGGGCGGAAAATATGACCGTACCGCCGGCCGGCACCCCGTCCAGTTCCTCGACGAAGACCGCACCCTTGGCACGCAGGTCCTCCACCACGAATTTGTTATGTACGACCTCGTGGCGCACATAGATCGGGGCGCCATAGAGGGCCAGCGCGCGCTCGACGATCTCGATCGCACGCTCGACGCCGGCGCAGAAGCCGCGGGGGTTGGCCAGAAGTACTTCCATGGGGTTGTGCTCCGTAGGGTTACTGCAAGCCGCCGTCCTGCAGCTACTGACTTTGACGCGGCAACCTAGAGTATGCCGATCACTTCGACTTCGAAGCGGATGTTCTTGCCGGCCAGCGGGTGGTTGAGGTCAACCAGCGCAAACTCGTCGTCCAGTTCCCGCACCAGGCCGGCGTGCTTCGAGCCGTCGGGCGCCGCGAATTCGATCATGCTCATGACTTCGAGTTCCGGCTCGGCGGGCAGCGACTCCCGCGCCTGCCGCACGACGAGTTCGGGATGGTACTCGCCGAAGGCTTGGTGCGGCTCGAGCAGGAACACGTGGCGCTCGCCCTCGGGCAGGCCATGCAGGCAGCGCTCCAGGGTGGGCGCGAGTTCGCCGCCTCCCAGTTGCAGCGTGGCCGGCGTCGCGCCGAAGGTGCTGAGAAGTTCGGTATCGTCAGCCAGCGCTATGCGGTAGTGCAGCGTGAGCAGGCTGTTCGCTTCAACCGTTCCGGCCATGGGCTTGTTCTTCCTCCACGAATTCAGCGCGGCGCCTCGTGGCGGCGCTGCAACACGAGTTGATCCCACACCAGCAGCACGACGCCGACCGAAATCGCCGAATCCGCCACGTTGAATGCCGGCCAGCCGTAGCGTCCGATGTGAAAGTACAGGAAATCGATCACCGCGCCGTGCAGCACCCGGTCGATCACGTTGCCGATGGCGCCGCCGAGGATCAGCGCGAAGGTGAGCGGCAGCAGGCGCTCCTCGGCATGCCGGCGAATCAGCAGAAACAGCCACACCGAGATCGCCAGAGCCAGGGCGACGAAGAACCAGCGCTGCCACCCGGAGGCGCTGGACAGAAAGCTGAAGGCGGCGCCCGGGTTGTAGACCAGCACCAGGTCGAAGAACGGCGCAACGCGCACCGATTCGCCGAATTCCAGCCAGCCGGTCATCGCCTGCTTGGTGAGTTGGTCGAGCAGGACGACGAGCCCGCTCAGTCCGATCCAGGCGGCGCAGCGGGAACCCATATTTCCTAGGCCCACGCGCGGGCCTCGCCTTTGCCGAAGAGGTTGGCACTGCAGCGCCCGCAGATCTCGGGATGCCCGGCGTCGCTGCCGACGTCCTCCCGGTAGTGCCAGCAACGAGCGCACTTGGCGTGACTGCTGGCAACGGCACTCACGCCCTCCTCCGCCGCGCTTTCGACTTTCGCGAGAGTGGCCGTAGATGCGATCAACACGAAGCGCAGATCGTCCCCGAGGGCGGCGAGCAGGTCGTAACGTTCGCCGCTCGCGCGCACCTCGACTTGCGCTGCCAGCGACGAGCCGATGTGCCCTCCCACGCGCAGTTCCTCCAAGACCTTCTGCGCTTCGAGCTTCACCTCGCGCAGCACCTTCCACCGCTCCACGAGGACTGACTCCTGCGCAACGGCGGGCAGGTCGTGCCAGCCGTGGAGCATGACGAAGTCGTCGGGATTGCGGTACAGCACCTGCCAGATCTCTTCCGCAGTGAAGCTGAGGATAGGCGCCATGAGGCGAACCAGCGTTTGCAGGATGTGGTGCAGCGCGTTCTGGGCCGAGCGCCGCGCCTTCGAATCGGCACCGGCCGTGTACAGGCGGTCCTTCAGGATGTCGAGATAGAAGGCGCCGAGATCCTCGGAGCAGAAGTTCTGCAACTGCTGCACGACGCGGTGGAATTCGAAGCGCTCGTAGTCGGCCAGGCAACTCGCCTGCAACTGCCGCGCGAGCGCGAGCGCATAGCGGTCGATATCCAGCCACTGCTCCACCGGCAGCGTACGCGCCGCCGGGTCGAAGTCGGCGGTGTTGGCGAGCAGGAAGCGCAGCGTGTTGCGGATGCGCCGGTAGGCCTCGACCACGCGCTTCAGGATCTCGTCGGAGATCGACAGCTCGCCCGAGTAGTCGGTCGCCGCCACCCACAGCCTGAGGATTTCGGCGCCGAGGGAATCCGCCACCTGCTGCGGCGCGACCACGTTGCCCTTGGACTTGGACATCTTGTGGCCCTGGCCGTCCACCACGAAGCCGTGGGTCAGCAGCGCCTTGTAGGGCGCACGGCCGTCGATGGCACAGCCGGTGAGCAGCGACGAGTGGAACCAGCCGCGGTGCTGGTCCGATCCTTCCAGGTAGAGATCGGCGGGATACGCGAAGCGCGCGCCATCGCCCTCACCGCGCACCACGCTCCAGTGGGTGGTGCCGGAATCGAACCACACGTCCAGCGTGTCGCGCATCTTTTCGTAATGCTGCGCCTCGTCCCCCAGCAGGTCCTTGGCATCCAGGCTGAACCAGGCTTCGATCCCGCCCTGCTCCACGCGCTGCGCCACCTGCTCCAGCAACTCGGGCGTGCGCGGATGCAGTTCCTGCGTCTGGCGATGCAGGAAGAAGGGGATCGGCACGCCCCAGTTGCGCTGGCGCGACACGCACCAGTCGGGGCGGTTGGAGATCATGGCGTGCAGCCGCGCCTGACCCCAGGCCGGGTAGAAGCGCGTTTCGCCGATCGCCGCCAGCGCCGACTCGCGCAGAGCGGGCCGCGGCGCCTCGTCCATGCGCACGAACCACTGGGTCGTGGCGCGGAAGATGATGGGCGACTTGTGGCGCCAGCAGTGGGGATAGCTGTGGGCCAGCTTGCCGATCGCCAGCAGCTCGCCCTTGGCCTTCAGCGTCTCGATGACGAGGGGATTGGCCTGCCAGACGCTCTTGCCGCCCACCAGCGGCACGGAGTCGAAAAAGCGGCCGTCGTCGCCCACCGGATTGTCCACCGGCAGCTTGTAGTGCTGGCCGATGATGTGGTCCTCGACGCCGTGGGCCGGGGCGGTGTGCACCAGACCGGTGCCGGCGTCCAGCGTCACATGGGGACCGAGAATCAGCGGCACCCGGCGGTCGTAAAGCGGATGCTGGAGCGCGATGTGTTCCAGCGCCGTGCCCGGCGTGCTGCCGAGCACGGGCGCGCCGGCAAAGCCGTAGCGCGCCAGGCAGTCCTGCGCCAGATCGTGCGCCAGCAGCAGCAGGCCCTTGTCCGTGTCATAGAGGTCGTAGGTGAAATCGGGATGGGCGCACACCGCCTCGTTGGCGGGCAGGGTCCACGGCGTGGTGGTCCAGATCACCGCCCAGGCCGAATTGGCGATCGTCACGCCGAAGGCCTTGCCCAGCGCGGCGGTATCGACGACGCGGAAGGCCACGTCGATGGCATCGGACTTCTTGTCCTCGTACTCGACCTCGGCTTCCGCCAGCGCCGAGCCGCAATCCAGGCACCAGTTCACCGGCTTCAGTCCGCGATAGAGGAAACCGCGCTCCAGCATGCGGCCCAGGGCGCGGATCTCGGCGGCCTCGGTGGCGTGGTCCATCGTCAGGTAGGGCCGGTCCCAGTCCGCGAGCACGCCCAGGCGGATGAAGTCCTTCTTCTGGCGCTCGACCTGGGTGCGGGCGAAGGCGCGGCACAGTCCGCGCACCTGTTCCGCCGGCAGGCCCTTGCCGTGGGCCTTCTCCACCGCATGCTCGATCGGCAGGCCGTGGCAGTCCCAGCCCGGCACGTAGGGCGCGTCGAAGCCCGCCATGGTGCGCTCGCGCACGATGATGTCCTTGAGGATCTTGTTCACCGCGTGGCCGATGTGGATGTCCCCATTGGCATAGGGCGGACCGTCGTGCAGGATGAACTTGGGACGCCCCGCCGACTTCTCGCGGATGCGCTGGTAGAGCCGCCGCTGCTGCCAGTCCGCCACCCAGCCTGGCTCGCGCTTGGCGAGATCGCCGCGCATCGGGAAGGGCGTGTCGGGCAGGTTGAGGGTCTTTCGATAATCAGCCATGAGAAATCCTGATGACGGAGAGATAGGCGAACGGACAGCTCATCCGCCGCGCCTTTGCGCCTCTGCGGTGAGGAAATAGGCCTTCGCCTGCGCCACGTCCTTTGCAATCTGCGCCGCCAGCGCCGGCAGGCCGTCGAACTTCATCTGCTCGCGCAGCTTGGCCTGGAAGTCTACGGTCAGATGGTGGCGGTAGAGGTCGCCGTCGAAGTCGAAAAGATGCACTTCGAGAGTCGGCCGCAGCGTGGCGCTCACCGTCGGGCGCATGCCGAGGTTGGCCACACCCTCGCGCACACCGATGGCATCGCCCCTGACCCTGACTGCGAACACGCCGGAAAGGGGCACGCGATCGCGCTTCAACTGGATGTTGGCGGTGTGGAAGCCCAGCTCGCGGCCCAGCTTCTGGCCGTGGACAACGCGCCCGGCGATGCCATAGGGCCGGCCCAGCAGCCGTGCGGCATGGGCCAGATCGCCGGCCTGGAGCGCGTCGCGCAGCGCCGAGCTGGACACCCGCTCGCCGTCAACCGACACGGTGTGCATCGCCTCGAGACCGAAGCGGTGCTCGATGCCGGCCTGGCGCAGCATTTCAAAATCGCCGCCGCGCCCGCGGCCGAAGCGGAAATCGTCGCCGATGATGAGGTGCCGCACCGACAGGCCGCGCAGCAGGATGCGGTGGAGGAACTCGTCCGCGGTCAGCGCCGCGAAACGCGCATTGAAACGACAGATATAGGCATGGTCCACGCCCGCCGCGCCGATCAAGGCGAGCTTCTCGCGCAGCGAGGTGAGTCGCGCCGGCGCGGACTCCGCGGAGAAGTACTCCCGCGGATGCGGTTCGAAGGTCATCACTGCCGACGGCAGCCCGAGCTTGCGCGCCTGCGCCACGAGCCTCGCCAGCAGCGCCTGATGTCCCAGGTGCACGCCGTCGAAGTTGCCAATGGTGAGCACCGTGGAATTGGGCGCTTGCGGCAGGATGCCGTGAAAGATCAGCATGCGGAACGGCGACGGCGAAAAACCGGTGATTGTACCGGCAAAGGCCACCCTTTCGGCGGCGATCGCCGCCTCGCAGCGACTGACTTTCGCTCAGTCCAGCATCGCGATGCGCGACTTGGCGAGCGGCGGATTCTTGGCGAAGTAGCGCTTTACGCCGCGCAGGACGGCGTCGGCGATGCGGCCCTGGTAGGCCTCGTCGTTGAGACGCTTCTCCTCCTCCGGGTTGGAGATGAAGGCCGTCTCTACCAGGATGGATGGAATGTCCGGCGCCTTGAGGACCGCGAAGCCCGCCTGCTCCACCTGGGCCTTGTGCAGCGTGTTGACGTTGCCCAGTTCGCTGAGCACGGCGCGGCCCAGCTTGAGGCTGTCGTTGATGGTTGCGGTCTGGGACAAGTCAAGCAGCGTTCGCGCAAGATAGGGATCCTTGACGCCGACATTGACGCCGCCAATCAGGTCGGCCGCATTCTCGCGCTGCGCCAGCCAGCGCGCGGCGGTGCTCGAAGCGCCGTTCTCCGACAGCACGAACACCGAGCTGCCGCGCGCCGTCGGCTTGATGAAGGCGTCGGCGTGGATCGAGACGAACAGGTCGGCCTGCATGCGCCGCGCCTTGGCGACCCGGTGATGCAAGGGGATGAAGAAATCGGCATCCCGCGTCAACACGCAGCGCATGCCCTTCTCGCCCTCGATGCGCGCCTTGAGACGGCGCGCGACCTGAAGGGTGACATTCTTTTCGTAGCTGCCGCCGCGGCCCACCGCACCGGGATCCTCGCCGCCGTGGCCGGGGTCGAGCACCACCGTCACCATGCGCGCGATGGGGAGCCGTTCCTCCGGCCGCTCCGCGCGCCCGCGCCCTTCGGCCTGGCGCTCGCTCCTCAGCTCCGAACGGGCATCGTGGGGCGGCGGCGGCGCGTCCTCGGCGCCGAACTGGTCTTCGACCTCCGAACGCTGGAACAGGGCCATCAGCGGATCGGCGGGCTCCAGCGGGTAGAGGTCCACCACCAGCCGATGTGCATAGTCCCCGACCGGCTTGAGCGTGAATACCTGAGGCCGGATCTCGACCTTGAGGTCGATCACCACGCGCACCACGCCCGGCTTGTAGCGCCCGGCGCGGATAGCGCGGATGTAGGGATCGTTCTCCGAGATGCGCTGAGGCAGGCTTTGCAGAACGCTGTTGAACTCGACCCCTTCCAGGTCGAGAACCAGCCGCTCCGGATCCTTGACCACCATGTGGGAGACGGCGAGCACATCCTCGTGTTCCAGGGTCACACGGGTGTAGTCCAGCGCCGGCCAGATGCGCACCGCGAGGATGCTGCGCGAGGCGGCAAGCCCGGCAGGGCTGACCAGCAGTGCGAAGGCGGCACCGGCGCAGCGCAGGAAATCGCGGCGTGTCAGCGGGGAGCCGGCCGGAAGCCGCTCAGTCGGGGCGCCAGGTTCTTCAGACATCGTTCGCCCTCCTCGCTGGTTGCAGCCACTTCCGCCCGTCGGCCGCGCTGCGCCACCTTGAGCGTGATGCGCAGGTCGGCTCGGGGCAGGTAAGGCGCCGCACGCTCGGGCCACTCCACCAGGCACAGACCCGGGCCGCCGAAGTATTCGTCCAGGCCTGCATCCAGGTATTCTGCCGGGCTGGTGAAGCGATAGAAATCAAAGTGATATAAGTCTAACTTAGAAATGGCATAAAGTTCAACCAGAGTATAAGTAGGGCTTTTCACATTCCCCTGGAATCCAAGCGCCCGCAGCAGGCCCCGAACGAGGGTCGTCTTGCCGGCACCCAGGTCGCCGCACAAATAGACCACCAGCCCCGTCGAAACGGCGCCGGCCAGGGCGGCACCCAGCGCCAGCGTCGCCGCCTCATCCGGCAGATGCAGGACAGGGGAACCGGAACTACCATCGGAACCATGCGACACGCCGCTTCCTCGATCGACTGGAACGTTCTCGCCGCCCGCATCAAGGGCTGGGGGGCGGCGCTGGGATTCGATGCCGTCGGAATCGCGGGCACCGACCTGGGAGACGCAGAAACCGGGCTGCTCGACTGGCTCGGCGCCGGCTTCCACGGCGCGATGGATTATATGGCGCGCCACGGCAGCCGCCGCGCCCGGCCCGCGGAGCTGGTGCCGGGAACGCTGCGGGTGGTCTCGGCGCGCATGAACTACTGGCCGCAAGCGGCCGATGCAAAGTCAGTCCTCGCCGAACGCCACCTCGCCTACGTTTCCCGCTACGCCCTCGGCCGCGACTACCACAAGCTGCTGCGGGCGCGCCTGCAAGCCCTGTGCGCGCGCATCGCCGGCGTGGCGGGCGCCTTCGGCTGCCGCGTGTTCACCGACTCGGCGCCGGTGATGGAGGTGGAACTGGCGACGCAAGCCGGACTCGCCTGGCGCGGCAAGCACACCCTGGCGCTGACGCGGGACGCCGGATCCTGGTTCTTTCTCGGCGAGATCTACTGCGACCTGCCCCTGCCCGTCGATCAGCCTCAGGCCGATCACTGCGGCACCTGCGAGCGCTGCCTCGACGCCTGTCCGACGCGGGCGATCATCGCGCCCTACCGGCTGGACGCACGTTTGTGCATTTCCTATCTCACCATCGAACTGCGCGGCAGCATCCCGGAGCGGCTTCGTCCGCTGATCGGCAACCGGGTCTACGGCTGCGACGACTGCCAGCTATGCTGCCCCTGGAACCGCTACGCCCACATCACGCCGGAAGGCGACTTCCGGGTGCGCAACGGACTGGATGCCGCAGCGCTGGCGGAACTGTTCGCCTGGTCGGCGGAAGAGTTCGATGCCCGGCTGGCGGGTAGCGCCATCCGCCGCATCGGCCATGAATGCTGGCTGCGCAACCTCGCCGTGGGGCTGGGCAACGCAGCTTCAACGCCGGAGGTCATCGCAGCATTGCGCGCCCGCAGCGACCACTCCTCGGAACTGGTGCGCGAGCACGTCGCATGGGCACTCGCCCGTCATGAACTGTCCCGGCGCAGGCTGGGTTGAGGAACGAAACCCGGCACTCCGGCGATCCGCGAAAGGCTGGGTTTTCGACCCGGCCTACCGTTCTACCAATTGCCGGCTCCCGCCTCCAGCACCCGCAGCAGGCTCGAAGTGTCGTCCTTGCCCCAGCCCTGCGCCATCAGGGCCGAGAGCTGCTGCGCCACCTGCGCCATCAGCGGCAGGGGAATGTCCTGATCCCAGGCCTCCCGCAGCAGCAGGCCGAAGTCCTTGTGGTGCAGCCGCGCCTCGATGCCGGCGGCGAAGTCGCGCCGCGCCATGCGTTCGCCGAAGACGTCGAGCACGCGGCTGCCCGCCGAGCCGCCCGCCAGCGCCTGACTTACGCGGGCCGGATCGACGCCGGCGGCGCGGGCGAGACGCATCGCCTCCGCGCAGGCCTCGATCGCCGCCACCATGATCATCTGGTTGCAGGCCTTGGCCACCTGCCCCGCGCCGTTCGCGCCCACGTGGACGATGCTGCGCCCAAGCACCGCGAGCAGCGGCCGCACCCGTTCGAGCACTCCGGCATCGCCGCCGACCATGATCGCGAGGTTCGCCTCCTGAGCGCCCTTCGGCCCGCCCGAGACCGGCGCGTCGAGCATGGCGATGCCGCGCTCGACGAGCCGCTCCGCGATGTGCCGCGCCATGGATGGGGCGATGGTGCTGGTGTCCACCAGCACGCTGCCCGGCGCGGCGCCGGCAATGACGCCGTCTTCGCCGAAAGCAAGCGCCGCCACGTCCTCGCTGCTGGTGACCATGGTGAACACGACTTCGCTGCGCGCGGCCAGTTCCCGCGGCGAAGCGCAGACCGCGGCGCCCTGCGCCGCCAGAAAGTCAGCCGCCGCAGGACGGCGCGCGTACACCGCCAGATCGTGGCCGGCGCGCAGCAGGTGCAGCGCCATCGGACGGCCCATGGCGCCGAGGCCGATGAAGCCGACCTTCATGACGAGGGCGTTGCGCTCAGCCGCTCCAGCAGCTTGAGCATGGCTACCGAATCCTCCTCGCCGAGGCCGGCGCCGACCATGGCGTTGAACATCTGCGCCGCCACCGCCGCGCCGGGCAGCGCCACGCCGAGCTGGTGCGCCGACTCCATGACGATGCGCAGATCCTTCTGGTGCATCCAGGCCTTGAAGCCGGGCTTGAAGTCCCGCGCCAGCATGCGCGCGCCGTGGTGTTCCAGAATGCGGCTGTAGGCGAAGCCGCCGAGCAGCGCCTCGCGTACCCGCGCCGGATCGACCCCTGCCTTGCGCGCAAAGTTGAAGGCCTCGGCCACCGCCTCCACCGCCATGGCGGTGACGATCTGGTTGCAGGCCTTGGCGACCTGGCCGGCGCCGCTGCCGCCCACCAGGGTGATCGCCTGGCCCATGCATGCGAACAACGGCTTCACCCGCTCGAAGACAGCAGCATCGCCGCCGACCATGATCGAAAGCGTGCCCTTGACGGCGCCGGCCTCGCCGCCGGACACCGGCGCGTCGAGCATGTCGATGCCGCGCGCCGCCAGACGCGCCGCGATGGACCGCGCCGCCGCCGGCGAGATGGTGCTCATGTCGACGAAAGTCAGTCCCGGCGAAGCGCCGTCGGCCACGCCGTTGAGGCCCAGGGCGACCTGCTCCACGTCGGGCGCGTCAGCCACCATGCTGATGACGACCTCGCTGGCGCGTGCCACCGCCGCCGCGCTGTCGTGACCGGTGGCACCGGCCTCCAGCACAGGTTCCATGGAAACCGGCCGGCGCGTCCAGACGTGCAGCGCGTGGCCGCCCCGCAGCAGCTTGAGCGCCATCGGGCGCCCCATGATGCCCAGTCCGACGAACCCTGCGCGCATCGTTCTCGACCGCCGAAAGCCGAAAGCGGTTACAGGTCCAGCGGGCGGATCGTCGCCACCGCGCCGGGGTTGTCGCGCCACACCGCCGGGTCGGCATCGACGTACAGCTCGACCTCGATGCCATCGGGATCGCGAACGTAAAGCGACTGGCTCACGCGGTGGTCCGATTGGCCGACGAAGGGCACGCCCGCCGCAGCGATGCGTTCGCGCCAGGCGCGCAGTTCGTCGAGGCTGTCTCCCACCTTGAAGGCGACGTGGTAGAGCCCCACCGCCGTCGGCGGCGGGTCCTCCGCCCGCAATCCCACCTGCATCAGGCCGAGATCGTGGTGATTGCCGGAGCCGAACGTCAGGAACACCATGACGCCTCGATAGCGCGCCGCCTCGCGCATGCCAAGAAAGTCGCGGTAGAAGACCAGCGACCGTTCCAGATCGCGCACGCGCAGCACGACATGACCGAGGGACTTCACATGCAGGGCATCCATGGTGCGGCGTCCGGGCAGGGGGATGGACAGCTTAACCGCTCGGCGGCGGGCAGCCAACAAGTCGGGCGGACGAGCTTGCCGCGCCGGCGAGGTGCCGTTCTCGACCGACGCCGGGCTCCGGTAAAATCCGCACCTGTTCCGTCTTCGTCATCGAAAGGATTGCCGATGCTTCGCCTCGCGTTTCGAACCCTGATCGCCTTCGTCCTCGCCAGCGGCCTGGCCCGTGCCGACGTCGCCCTGCTGGTCCACGGCTACCTGGGCGAGGCCGCCAGTTGGGAAGTCAGCGGCGTCGGCACGGCTCTCGCCGCCAACGGCTGGCAGCGCGCCGGCGTGGTCATCACCGGCTTTCCCGGCCCGCTGCTGCCGCCGCCCCTGCCCGCCGGCCCGCGCAAGCAGTACGCGCTCGAACTGCCCTCCACAGCGCCGCTGGCGATCCAGGCCGACGCGCTGACCCGCGCCCTGCGTGCCCTGGAAGCCCGCCATCCCGGCGAGTCCTTCACCATCGTCGGCCACTCTGCCGGCGGCGTGGTGGCGCGCCTGGCGCTGGTGCGCGGTGGCGTCGGCCAGGTCAAGCGCCTGATCACCATCGCCTCGCCCCATCTGGGCACCGAGCGCGCCCTCGAAGCGGTAGACGCGACCCATTCCGGCGGACCAATCAGGATCATCAAGGACTTCTTCGGCGGCCGTACCTACCACGTGGTCAAGAACTCCTGGCCGGTACTGCTGGATCTGGCACCGGCGGTGCCGGGCAGCACCCTGTTCTGGCTCAACGCCCAGCCCCATCCGTCCATCGAGTACGTATCGATCATCCGCGGCGCGCCCTACGGCCTGGGCGATGACATCGTCCCCGGCCCCAGCCAGGATCTGAACAACGTGCCGGTGCTGCGGGGCAAGGCGCGCAGCCCGGTGGTCGCGGCTGATCACGGACTGAGTCCTGTCGACGGGGTAGCGCTGGCGGACCTGATGCGCTGACGCGACCCAAGTCGGTGCACCGCATCATGACGGCGCACCAGCGCGGCGCGCCGGCGGCGACGCAGTTCCCGGCAAGTCGCCGATTGCAGGCGGAAGCACCGTGGCATGAGGCTTGCTGACTCCTCCCCCGGAAAGGAGTCGGCATGCCGGAAACGAAATCCACCTGTTGCTACTGCGGCGTCGGCTGCGGCGTCGTCATCGAGCACAAGGCCGGCCGCATCACAGGGGTGCGCGGCGACCCGCGCCACCCCGCCAACTTCGGCCGGCTGTGCACCAAGGGCTCGACCCTGCACCGCACGGCGGTCGCCGAGGGCCGCGCCCTGTATCCCGAACTGCGCCCCGGCCGCGACGCGCCCCGCGCCCGCGTGCCCTGGCCCGACGCACTGGAGCATGCGGCCCAGCGCTTCGCCGACATCATTGCCGCGTACGGCCCGGACGCCGTCGGCTTCTATGTCTCCGGCCAGTTGCTGACCGAGGACTACTACGTCTTCAACAAGCTCGCCAAGGCGCTGGTGGGCACCAACAACATCGACACCAATTCGCGGCTGTGCATGTCATCGGCGGTCGCCGCCTACAAGGCCACCCTGGGCGTCGACGCGCCGCCGTGCAGCTACGAGGACGTCGCCGCGACGGACTGCCTCCTGATCGCCGGTTCGAACACCGCCTACGCCCACCCGATCGTGTACAGAAGAATCGAGGACGCGAAGGCCGCAAACCCGGAACTCAAGGTCGTCGTGATCGACCCGCGGCGCACCGACACCGCTGCGGCGGCCGACCTGCATCTGGCCATCCTGCCGGGCAGCGACATCGCGCTGCTCAACGCCATGCTGCACGTGCTGCTGTGGGACGGGCGGGTGGATACGCGCTACATCCGTGAACACACCGAGGGCTTCGAGGCGCTGCGCGACGCGGTGCGCGAAGCCACGCCCACCGCCGCGGCGCGGGTGTGCGGAGTGGCCGCCGAGGACATCGTCACCGCCGCGCGCTGGTTCGGAAGCGCCAAGTCCGCGCTGTCGCTGTGGTGCCAGGGCCTCAACCAGTCGCAGCACGGCACCCACAACGGCGCGGCGCTGATACACCTGCACCTGGCCACCGGCCAGATCGGCCGGCCGGGCGCCGGACCCTTTTCCCTGACGGGACAACCGAACGCGATGGGAGGCCGGGAAGTGGGTGGCATGGCCAACCTGCTTCCCGCCCATCGCGACCTGAGCGACCCCGCGCACCGCGCCGAGGTGGCGCGCCTGTGGGGCGTTCGACGCGATTCCGACCGAGCCCGGCAAGACCGCCGTCGAGATGTTCGAGGCGGTGCGCCGCGGCGAGATCAAGGCGCTGTGGATCGCCTGCACCAACCCCGCCCAGTCGCTGCCGGACCAGGCGCGGGTGCGCGAGGCACTGGAGCGCTGCGAGTTCGTCGTGGTTCAGGAGGCCAGCCGCAACACCGAGACCACCGTCTTATGCGGACCTGCTGCTGCCCGCCGCCACCTGGGGCGAGAAGGAAGGCACGGTGACCAACTCGGAGCGGCGCATCAGCCACGTCGTGCGCGCCGTGCCGCCGCCGGGCGAGGCGCTGCCCGACTGGCAGATCGCGCGCGACTTCGCACTGCGCCTGGGCAAGGCGATGGGGCGCGACGCCGGGCGGCTGTTCCCCTATTTCCACCCGGAGCAGATATTCCTTGAGCATGGCGAGACCACGCGCGGGCGCGACCTCGACATCACCGGCCTCACCTACGGCGTGCTCGATAGCCTCGGCCCCCAGCAGTGGCCCTTCCCGTCCGGCGCGACGGCGGGCAAGGCAAGGCTCTACGAAGACGGCCGCTACCCGACGCCCAGCGGCCGCGCGCGCTTCGTGCCGCTGGACGGCGGACTGACCGCGGAGCAAGTCAGCGCGTGCAACCCGCTGCATCTCACCACCGGCCGGGTGCGCGACCAGTGGCACGGCATGAGCCGCACCGGAAAGTTGGCGCAACTGTTCAACCACGTGGGCGAGCCGCGCCTCGCGCTCCATGCCGACGACATGGCGCGGCGCGGGCTGGCGGACGGCGACTTCGCGCTCGTTTCGAGCCGCCGCGGTGCGGTGGTGCTGCGGGTGGCGGCTTCGCCGGAAATGCGCCCGGGCCAGAGTTTCCTGCCGATGCACTGGGGCCTGCGCCACCTCAACTCCGCCGGCGCCAACGAACTGACTTTCGCCGCCCTCGATCCCCACTCGAAGCAGCCCGAACTCAAGCACGCCGCGATACAGGTGGAGAAGGTCGCGCTGCCACATCAGGCGCTGGCGCTGCGCATGGCGCGCGGGCCCGATGCGGCGGACCGGGCGCAGGCCTGGCTCATCGCGGCGCAGCCGCTGCTGGCGCGCTTCCGCTACGCCAGCCTGGGACTCGCCGGGCGCGAGGAGCCGGTGCTGGTGCTGCACGCCGCCCACGACGAGCCGATCCCCCAGAGCTGGCTGGACGCCATCGACGCCAGCATCGACCTGCCGGACTGGAAGTGCCTGAGCTACGCCGACGCGCGGCGCGGCATCTCCAAGCGCGCGCTGATCGAGGAGGGGCTCCTCACCGGGCTGCGGCTCACCGGCGAGACCGCCGCCGGCGCCTGGCTCAAGGACGCGATGATCGAACAGACCGGCGCCGACGAGCTGCGCCGCTGGCTGTTCGCGCCGCTAGCGGCGCCGCCGCTCGCCGGGCGCAGCCGCGGGCGAGTGGTGTGCAACTGCTTCAACGTGGGGGAAAGCGAGATCGGCCAGGAGGTTGCCGCCGGCGCGACGCTGGAGGGGCTGCAGGAGAAGCTCTGCTGCGGCACGTCCTGCGGCTCCTGCCTGCCGGAGATCAGGCGCATGATCGCCAGCGGCAAGGCCGCCGCCTGAAGGACGTCGACGGGTCGGGTAGAATCGGGGCAGGCCCACGGTTTGCCTGACTCCGTATGTCCCTCGACAAGCTCTCGCCGCGCCTCGTCTTCGCCGCCGTCTTCCTGATCTGCCTCGCCCTGATGGGCTTCGGCCTGGTGTTGCAGGAAGTGCAGCACCTCGAACCCTGCCCGATGTGCATCATGCAGCGCGTGGCCTTCATCGCCTGCGGCTTGATTGCGCTGGCCGCCGCGATCCACAATCCCGTTGGGATCGGCATCCGCCTCTACGGCCTGCTGGTCGCCGCCACCGCGATCGCCGGCGCCTCGGTCGCCGCGCGCCAGTCCTGGCTGCAGCACCACCCGCCCAAGATCGTCGATTGCGGCCCCGACCTGGAGTTCATGCTGGATTCCTTCTCGCTGGTGCAGGCCCTGCCGCTGATCTTCCGCGGTACCGGCGACTGCTCCAAGGTGCAATGGACCTTCCTCGGCCTGTCCATCGCCGAGTGGTCGCTGCTGTGGTTCACGGCGATTGCCGTGGCGGGAATCTATCTGCTGCTGCGCCGGAAGAGGACATAGGGCGTAGGGCGGGCCGCGCCCGCCGTTCCACGCCCGGCGGGCATGGCCCGCCAGGTTGCAGCTTGCGTCGCGCGCGCCCTACGCCAGCCCCAGCATCACCTCGTCGCCGTCCACCCGCACCGGCAGGCGCCTGGTGCAGCCCTGATCCGGGGCACAGGCTTCGCCAGTTTCGAGGCCGACGATCCAGCCATGCAGCGGGCAGGTGACGCTGTGACCGAAGACGATGCCCTGCGACAGCGGGCCGCCCTTGTGGGGACACTTGTCCTCGACGGCGAAAACCGCGTCGTCGGCCGCGCGGAACACCGCGATGTCGGCGCCGGCGGTCTTTACCACCCGCGCGCCGAGCGGCGGGATTTCCTCAAGCCGGCACACCCTGATCCATTCGCTCACGGCGCTTCACCTCGTTCTTGTCCATGAATCTGATAGGTGCGAACTCGTGGCGCGCCACGCCCTGCGCGCGCTCCAGCCACGGGTCGCGGTAGTCCTGCAGGGCGAACAGCAGCCGCCCGTGCAGCGCCTTGCGGTTGGCCACGTCGTCCACCACCCGCTGCTTGACGTAGTCCAGCCCGACGCGCTGCACCCAATGCACGGTGCGGTCGAGGTAGCGCGCCTCCTCTCGGTAGATCTGGAGAAAGGCGCCGGTGACCTCCTTCACTTCCTCGACGCTCGCCACCTTGCACAGGAACTGCGCGACCTCGGTCTTGATGCCGCCGTTGCCGGCGATGTAGATCTCCCAGCCGGAATCGACACCAATGACTCCAACATCCTTGATGCCGGCCTCGGAACAGTTGCGCGGACAACCCGACACCGCAAGCTTGACCTTGTGCGGCGACCACATGCCATAGAGCATCTTCTCCAGATCGATGCCCATCTGGGTCGAGTTCTGCGTGCCGAAGCGGCAGAACTCGGAGCCGACGCAGGTCTTGACGGTGCGGATCGACTTGCCATACGCATGGCCGGAGGGCATGCCCAGGTCGGCCAGCATGCCGGGCAGATCCTCCTTGTTCACTCCCAGCAGGTCGATGCGCTGGCCGCCGGTGACCTTGACCATCGGCACCTGGTACTTGTCGGCGACGTCGGCGATGCGCCGCAGTTCCGCCGGGCTGGTGATGCCGCCCCACATGCGCGGCACCACCGAGAACGTGCCGTCCTTCTGGATGTTGGCGTGGGCGCGCTCGTTGATGAAGCGCGACTGCGGATCGTCCTGTGCCTCGTGGGGCCAGGTCGAGATCAGGTAGTAGTTGAGCGCCGGCCGACAGGATGCGCAACCGTTGGGCGTGCGCCACTCCAGGAAACGCATGGCATCGGGAATCGCCAGCAGCCTGTTTCCGCGGATCGCCGCACGCACGTCCTCGTGGGTGCGATCGGTGCAGCCGCACATCGGCTTGGTCTTCGTGTCCGCCGGCTCGTAGGCGCCGCCGACGGTGGACGCCAGGATCTGCTCCACCAGGCCGGTACAGGAGCCGCAGGACGACGAGGGTTTGGTGTGCCTGCGCACCTCTTCCAGGATAAACAGACCCTGCTCCTTGATCGCCTTGACGATGCTGCCCTTGCACACGCCGTTGCAGCCGCAGATCTCCGCCGTGTCCGGCAGCGCCGCCGCGTGGCTCTGGCCCTTGTGGCCGGCGTCGCCGAGGTGGCTGCTGGCGAAGGAACTGCCGAACATCAGGTGGTCGCGCATCGCGGCGACGTCCTGACCGTCCTTCATGAGCTGGAAGTACCAGGCGCCATCCACCGTGTCGCCGTAGAGCACGGCACCCACCAGGCGCTCGTCCTTCAGCACCAACTTCTTGTACACGCCGCCGAGACGGTCCGGAAGCACGATCTCGTCGGCACCCTCGCCGCCCATGAAGTCGCCGGCGGAGAACAGGTCGACGCCGGTGACCTTGAGCTTGGTGGAGGTCAGCGAGCCGGTGTAGCGGCCGATGCCCATCTGCGCCAGATGGTTGGCGCAGACCTTGGCCTGTTCGAACAGCGGCGCCACCAGGCCGTCGGCGATGCCGCGATGGGCGGCGCATTCGCCCACGGCGTAGATGCGCGGATCGTAGGTCTGCAGCGTGTCGTTCACCACGATGCCGCGGTTGCAGTGGCGCCCGGCTACTTCGGCGAGCACCGTGTTCGGGCGGATGCCCGCGACCATGACGACCAGATCGGCGGGGACCGTCGTGCCATCCTTGAACTTCACCGCGCACACCCGGCCCGACTCGCCGGCGACCAGTTCGGCGGTCTGCTTCTCCAGCAGAAATCTGAGGCCCTTGGCCTCCAGCGATGCCTGGAGCATGGCGGCGGCGGTGCGGTCGAGTTGCCGCTCCATCAGCCAGGGCATGAGATGCACCACCGTGACCTCCATGCCCCGCAGCCGCAGGCCGTTGGCGGCCTCCAGCCCGAGCAGGCCGCCGCCTATCACCACGGCATGCCTGTGGCTGGCTGCGGCGGCTATCATCGCCTCGGTGTCCGCGATGTCGCGCTAGCCGATCACCCCAGGCAGGTCCTTGCCCGGCACCGGCAGGATGAAGGGGTTGGAGCCGGTGGCGATCAGCAGGCGGTCGTATTCCGCTTCAGTGCCGTCCTCGGCGACGACGCGACGCGCGATGCGGTCGATGCGCGCCACCTTCTTCCCGGCGTGCAGCCGGATGCCGTTGTCGCGGTACCAGTCGAGATCGTTGAGCATGATCTCCGGCAGCGTCATTTCGCCCGCCAGCACCGCAGACAGCAGGATGCGGTTGTAGTTGCCGTGGGGCTCGGCGCCGACAGGCACCGCGGGAATACGCCAAGACAGGCGGTAATCGGAGGGGGAGTTGCTCGGCGATCAAGCCCATCGCGGCCGAGATCGCCGAGCCCGGATGCGGAATCCGGGCGACAGGAGGCGGGCGAAACCGTTTGCCGGTTTCGCCCGGCCGCCGCTCAGACCTGGTGCGCTTCCTTCACGCCCAGCTTCTTGAGGATGTTCACCATTGGGCAAAATTGAGTGATGCCGCTCTGGAACAGGTTGATGCCGACGAAGGCGGTGAACCAGAGCCAGGACAGACTGGACAGGTCGGCCTGGCCGGTGGCGTGGGCAAGGATCAGCGACAGCATGATGAAGGCGCCGGCGAAGATGCGGACATAGCGTTCAACGGTCATTGCGATTCTCCTGAGAAGTGTGGTCGAAAAATCGGTATCGGCGGGCAGGCGGCCATCGCGTCAGGTGACCGCCCCCGCCTCGAAGCGTCTGCGCATGGCAGCGTAGTACAGGACCGGAATCACCACCAGCGTCAGCAAGGTAAACACGAACAGGCCGAAAATCAAGCTGATCGCCAGGCCCTGGAAGATCGGGTCGTCGAGGATGAACAGCGCGCCGAGCATCGCCGCCAGGCCGGTGAGCACGATCGGTTTGGCGCGGATCGCCGCCGACTGGATCACCGCCTCGACGAAGGGCATGCCCTGGCTCACCTGCTGGTTGATGAAGTCCACCAGCAGGATGGAATTGCGCACGATGATGCCGGCGAGCGCAATCATGCCGATCATCGAGGTGGCGGTGAACTGGGCACCAAGCAGGGCGTGGCCGGGCATGACGCCGATGATGGTAAGCGGAATCGGCGCCATGATGACGAGCGGCACCAGATAACTCCTGAACTGGGCCACCACCAGCAGATAGATCAGCAGCAGGCCGACGGCATAGGCGAGCCCCATGTCGCGGAAGGTCTCGTAGGTCACCTGCCACTCGCCGTCCCATTTCAGCGAATAGGCGGCATAGGGATCCCTGGGCTGGCGGATGAAGTATTCGTCCAGCGTACCGCCCACCGCCAGTTCCATGTTTTTCACCTTCGAGCGGATGTCGAACATGCCGTACAGCGGCGAGTCGAGTTCCCCCGCCATGTCGCCCACCACATAGACCACCGGCAGCAGATCTTTGTGGTAGATGACCTTTTCCCGCGGTACCGAGCGCGCCTCGACCAGTTCGCTGATCTGTACCAGTTGGCCGTCGCGCGCGCGCACCCGCATCTTGAGCAACTGGTCGAGGGTACTCTGGCCCTCCGGCGGCAGGGTGACGCGCACCGGAACCTCGTACTTGCTGTCGCCGGTGTGGGCGGGGGTGACATCCTCCCCCGCTAGACCGAGGCGCACCACCTCGACGATATCCTTCTGCGACACGCCCAGCAGCGCTGCCTTGCCCTGCGCCACCCGCAACAGGATCCGCGGCGCATCCTCGTCCACTGCGTCGTCGATGCTGATGATGTCCTGGGTTTCCTCGAACTTGGCGCGCACCGCCTTCGCCACCGCCTGCTGGCCAGCGTAGTCGGGACCGTAGATCTCCGCCACGATGGGCGAGAGCACCGGCGGGCCCGGCGGTACTTCCACCACCTTGGCATTGCCACCGTACTTGGCGGCGATGCGCGTCACCTCGGGCCGCAGCGCGTTGGCGATGTCGTGGCTCTTGCGTTCGCGATCGTGCTTGTCGACCAGGTTGACCTGGATGTCGCCCAGTTCGCTGGAGGCGCGCAGGTAGTACTGGCGCACCAGGCCGTTGAAGTTCATCGGGCTGGCGGTGCCGGCGTAGGACTGGTAGTCGGTCACTTCAGGAACGGTGGCGAGGTGGGCGCCGATCTCCTGCAGCACCTTCTGGGTCTCTTCCAGCGGCGTGCCTACCGGCATGTCGAGCACGACCTGGAACTCGCTCTTGTTGTCGAAGGGCAGCATCTTCAGCACCACCAGCTTGAAGCCCGCCAGGGACACCGAGGCGAGGATTGCCGCCACCACGCCCAGCCACAGCATGCGGCGCGTCCGCTTCCCGCGCTGTGGGTCGAGGAAGGGCCCCATGACGTGCTGCGCCCAGCGCTGGAGGGTCGCGGTGAGGGGGTCCGAACCAATTTCCGCGTGAAACGCGCTCGTAGCTCCCCTCTCCCCTTGTGGGAGAGGGGTTGGGGGTGAGGGGGGGCTTGGGTCGAGAGGGTGATGCGCCGATTTCCCCCTCTCCTCCGTCCCCTCCCCCGCGAGGCGGGAGGGTCGATGGGAATGCCCGCTCATCATCACCAGTGCCAGCCAGGGTGTTATGACGAAGGCAATGGCCAGCGAGATTGCCATGCCCATCGAGGCGTTGATCGGAATCGGGCTCATGTAGGGCCCCATCAGGCCACTGACGAAGGCCATCGGCAGCAACGCCGCGATCACCGTCAGCGTCGCCAGGATGGTGGGGCCACCCACCTCGTCCACCGCCTTGGGAATGATCTCCCACAGCGGCTTGTCCGGCTCCAGACCCTGCCAGCGGTGGATGTTCTCCACCACCACGATGGCATCGTCGACCAGTATGCCGATGGAGAAGATCAGCGCGAACAGCGACACCCGGTTGAGGGTGAAGCCCCAGGCCCAGGAGGCGAACAGCGTCGCCGCCAAAGTCAGCGTCACGGCAACGCCGACGATCACCGCCTCGCGCCTGCCCAGCGCGAACAGCACCAGCAGCACGACGAAGGCGGTGGCGAAGGCGAGCTTGCCGATCAGTTTCTGCGCCTTGTCGGTGGCGGTAGCGCCGTAGTTGCGGGTGACGGTGAATTCGACGCCCTCCGGGATCACCGTGCCCTTGAGGCTCTCGGCGCGGCGGATCACCGACTCGGCGACGTCGGCGGCATTGACTCCGGGCTTCTTCGACACCGCGACGGTGACCG
Organism: uncultured beta proteobacterium; assembly: GCA_963696505.1. Taxonomy (GTDB): domain Bacteria; phylum Pseudomonadota; class Gammaproteobacteria; order Burkholderiales; family Rhodocyclaceae; genus CAVOKN01. The sequence continues at coordinate 84,007 of CAVOKN010000001.1, forward strand.
CCGGGTGCTGGCCACTGACTTTGTCCTTGGCGCCGGCACCATGGCCGAACCATACGTACTGGGTCGGCTGGTCGGGACCGTCCTCGATGCGCGCCACGTCGGCGATGAACACCGGCCTGCCTTCCGTCACCCCGACCACCAGTTTCTTCACGTCCTCGGCGGATTCGAGGAAGGTGCCGGTCTGCACCAGGATCTCCCGGTTGTCGGCCACCAGGCTGCCCGCCGGCTGCGACGCGTTGGAAACCTGGAGTGCGGCCACGATGTCCTGCGCCGTGACGCCGTGGGCATTCATTCGATCGGTATCCATGATGACCCGGATCTTGTGGCCCGGTCCGCCCAGGGTCTCCACGTCGCGGGTGCCCTTGATGCGCTTCAGTTCGATCTCCACCGCGCGGCCGATCTGCTGCATGTCGTAGGCGCTGCGCTCCGGATCCGGCGTCCAGAAGGTGAGGGTGACGATGGGCACGTCGTCGATTCCGGTGGGCTTGATGACCGGCTCGCCGACGCCCAGGTTGGGCGACAGGAAATCCTTGTGCGCATTGACGGTGTCGTAGAGCCGGACCAGCGCCTGGATCGGATCCTCGCCCACTTCGTACTGCACGGTGATCACCGCCATGCCGGGGCGCGACACCGAATAGACATGCTCGATGCGCGAGATGCGGGAGAGCACCTGCTCCGCCGGCCGAGCCACCAGGTTCTCGACGTCTTTCGCAGAAGCGCCGGGAAAGGGGACGAACACGTTCGCCATGGTGACGTTGATCTGCGGCTCTTCTTCCCGCGGCGTCACCAGCACGGCGAACAGGCCCAGCAGGAGGGCGATGAGCGCGATCAGCGGCGTCATCTGCGAACGCTGGAAGGCGGCGGCGATTCGTCCCGAAATTCCCATATAAGTATTTCCTAATATTAACGCCGAACAAAAACCGCAAGGTCGCCGTCCGTTGCCGCTCCGGCGCCCCTTGCGGTCGCGGACCGTTACTTGCCTTTCAGCTTCATGATGCCGAGAGCATTCATCACGACCTTTTCATACACCGGCTCGGAGGTGCCGCGCTTCATCTTCGACATGAAGTACTTTTCGAAGGCGATCTTCGCCAGATGCACCCACTTGCCTTCGGAGAACCAGTTCACGTTGCGCGGCGGGATCTGCGGCAGCGCGACGAAGGCGGCGCCGGTATCGCCGAAGTCCGCCAGGCAGACCGCGTTCCAGGTCGCTTTCTCCGCCGGCTCCTTGCCGTCGAGCACGGCGCGGATGTTGTGCGCCGTAGCCGTGACCATGGACTCGATCATGTAGCCGGTCTTGGGCGCACCGGTGGGCACCGGGGTGGTCTCCACCGGCGGAATCGCCACGCACACGCCCACTGAATAGATGTTCTTGAACTTCGGATTGCGCTGGTGCTCGTCGATCAGGATGAAGCCGCGCGGGTTGGTCAGCCCCTCGATGCCGAACACCGCGTCCACGCCCTTGAAGGCTGGCAGCATCATGGAGAACTTGAACGACAACTCGTGCTTCTTCTTCTCCTTGCCGTCCTCGTCGTGCTCGGTGACGTGCATCTTGCCGGCTTCGACCTTGCTCACCTTGGCGTTGGTGACCCACTTGATGTGGCGCTCGCGCAGCGCCGATTCCATCAGCCCCTTTGAGTCGCCCACGCCGCCCAGGCCGAGGTGACCGATGTAGGGCTCGGCGGTGACGAAGGTCATGGGCACCTTGTCGCGGATCTTGCGCCGGCGCAGGTCGGTGTCCATGATCATGGCGTACTCGTAGGCCGGACCGTAGCACGAGGCCATCTGTACGGCGCCGACGACGATCGGACCCGGATTCTTGCAGAACTCCTCCCAGTCCTTGCCCGCCTTCACGGCGTGATCGACGTGGCAGACGGAATGCGTATGACCGTTCGGCCCCAGACCTTCCACCTCGTCGAAGGCCAGCTTGGGTCCGGTGGCGATGATCAGGAAGTCGTAGTCGATGGTGCTGCCGTTCTCCATCTCCAACTGGTTCTTGTCCGGATGCACCCGCTTCACCGCCACCGGAACGAAATCGATCTTCTTGCGCGCCAGCGCCGGTCCGATGTCGATCTCGATGTCCTGCTGCGTGCGCCAGTTCACGGCCACCCAGGGATTGGACGGCACGAAATGGAACTTCGGCGTGTTGGATACGACGGTGACCTTGTCTTGCGGGCGTGCGTTTTCACGCATTTCGTAGGCCATCGGCATGCCGCCGAGGCCCGCACCCATTACGACGATGTGCGCCACATTTCCCTCCGGATGGTTGATTGGAGCCGAGAAATCCCGGGCGCGACCTCAGCGCCCGACTTAGCTGCGCATTCTAGCTCTTCGCCACCGATTTCTTGAGCGCCATCCCGGCCTTGACCGGCTCCAGCGCGACCCGTTCCCCCGCCGCCACACCCGCCAGCACTTCGACCGACCCGTCGGCGACCGGCTCGCCCAGGCGCACCTGACGCAGGTGTGTCCCGCCCTGCGCGTCGAGCACATACACCGCGCTGACTTCGCCGCGCCTCAGAACGGCCTGGCCCGGCACCAGGAGTTTTTTGGCGCGGCCGGTCAGGAAATGCACCCGCGCGAACAGTCCCGGAACCGCGCCTGCCCCGTCCTGCGGCAGACTCACCCGCACCCGCACCGTGTGGGTACGCGCATCCGCCGTGGGCAGCACCGTGACCGAGCGGGCATCGACCCAGCGCCCGGTGTCGGGAAACTCGACCCTGGCGCGCAGCGTCCGGCGCACATCGGCCAGCTTGTACTGGGGAACGTCGGCGCTCACCCGCAGTTCGCCCGGCTCGTAGATGGTGAGCAGTTCCTTGCCCGGGGCTGCCATCTCGCCCTGCTCGATATGGCGCCGGGCGACGATGCCGCCGATCGGCGCGGTGATCGTGGTGAAACTCTGGGCGGTGCCCGCCTGCCCCCGGCCCGCCTGGGCCGCCTCCAACTGTGCCTCGGCGGCGCGGTAGGCCGACTGGGCGGTATCGAGCGCCGACTGGCTGACGAACTTCTGGGCGAACAGGTTCTTCGTGCGCTCGTAGCTTGCTTTGGTGTTGGCGAGATTGGCCTGCGCCTGGGCCACATCGGCCTCGGCACCCGCGACACCTTGGGCCGCCTCCCGGGAATCGATGCGCATCAGTACCTCGCCTGCCTTGACGCGGTCACCGGCATCAACCTTCATTTCGAGCACGCGGCCCTGTACCTGGGCTGCCACCGTCGCCTGCTTTACCGCCTCGACAACGGCTTCTGCGGGATAGGACAGATCCACCTCGCGGTGCTCCACCACGGCACTCGTGATCGCGCCGCCCTGGGCCAGCGCAACGCTGCTCCACAGACTCAGACTCAACACCAGGAACTTGGACATGGGGTAACTCCACAATATACGATTGCCCGTATATTAGAGTTATCTAATTCTTTTGTTTACACCCACCCTGGCCTTCAGACCGGATCAAGCGCCACAGGCGCGGATCCGGCCTACGGGGTACTCACCCCGCCGCAGCCGCCTCGACCAAAGTCGGACCCAGGGCGTAGGCGGCGATGGCGCGCACCACCTCCGGCGCCTCGCCCATCGGAATCGCGAGCCGGATTTCGAGCTGCGGATGGCGCTCCCAGGCGGCGGCGAGCAGCGCCGGCAGGTCGCGCTTGGTGTGGCCGCTCTGGGCCATGAAGATGGGGACGATCACCAGTTCGCGGCAACCTTCCGCGGCCACCGTGTCGATGGCCTGCGGCAGCGTGGGATCGAGAAACTCGAGGAAGGCGAGTTCCACGCGCCGGTCCGGCTCCAGCGCCAGCATGGCGTCGCGGATCGCTTCCAGGGGTTTGCGCCATTCCGGATTGCGGGCGCCGTGGGCAAAGAGAATCGTGGCTGAGTTCATGCTCGTTGAATAGAGGGTAGGGTGCGCTGCGCGCACCGTTGCATTACAGGCCCGGCATCCCGATATACCCCGGCTGCTGCTTGATGCGCGCTATCCAGCGGCGCACTCCGGGATAGGGTTCGAGGGACACGTCGCCTTCCGGCGCCAGCGCCACGTAGGGGTAGCAGCCGACATCGGCGATGGTGAAGCGCCCCAGCGCCAGCCAGTCGTGCTGGGACAGTCGCCCCTCCAGGACGTTCAGGCCGCGCCGCGCCATCGCCTGGGCCTGCGCCAGGTCGCCGGGGAATTTGAGTTTGTTGATCAGCCGCGCCACGCCCATGCCGTACAGGGTTTCGTTCTCCATCACCGCCAGCCACTGCATCACTTCGGCCATGCCCGCGGCATCGAGGGGGAGCCAGCGCTCGCCGCCGTACTTGCGCGCCAGATAGACCAGGATCGCCATCGAATCCCAGATCACCGTGCCCTTGTCGTCGAGCACCGGCACCTGTCCGCGGGGATTGAGCTTGAGGAACCAGGGCTGCAACTGCTCGCCTTCCATCAGATTCACCGTCTGCAGTTCGGCCTTGAGGCCCAGCAGCGAGAGCATGAGGCGTATGCGGTAGGCGTTGCCGGACAATTCCAGGTCATAGAGTTTCATTCGCTGTCTGCTATCAAGAAAGTGCGCAAATATGCGCACGGTTCTTTTCCTGCCCCGACGTGTCTTGCTGACCACATTCGTATTTGACAGGCGTGACTTTCCCGGCTGTCTCTGGAACCATTCCAGAGGCAGCGCCGCCGTTGCCGGACGGACTCGCCACGGGTAGGGCAGTTGCGGTTGCCAGCCGTTCGAGGTTGCGTGCCGCGTTGAGATCGCGGTCATGGTGTGTGCCGCACTGCGCACACGTCCATTCCCGGTCGCGCAAGGCCAACGCCTCGTTTTTCCAGCCACAGACCGAACACAAGCGGCTGCTCGGATACCAGCGATCAGCAATGACCAGCCGGGTGCCGTAACGTTCAGCCTTGTATTCGAGCTTCAAGCGAAACATCCCAAAGCCCACGTCGCTGATGGCGCGGGCGAGTTTATCGTTCGCCAGCATGCCCTTGACGTTCAAATCCTCGATCACCACCGCTTGGTTTTTGCGGCAGAGCCGGATCGTGAGCTTGTGGGTGAAATCCGCTCGGACATTGGCAACGCGGGCGTGCAGCCTTGCCAATGTCGCAGCAGACTTCTTGCGATTGTTCGAAGCAGGAAGTTTCGTGCCTTTGGGCAGATTGGCCTTGGGTACAAACCCGGCCTTGACCTTCGCCGCTTCCACTTTGCGGCTCAGACGCCGTCCACGAATCTTCAGCCGGCGCAACGCCGCCTTGAGCGGTTTGGGTGCCTCAATGGCCTCGCCGCTGGACAGCGTGGCTGCGGCCTTGATGCCCAGATCGACGCCTTCAATCGCATTGCCATTGCGTTGTCGGTAAAACACGGCATCGGGCACCTCGACCTGGATGGCAACGAACCCGCGCTCGGCAGTGCGCGATACCGTTGCCCCGAGAATCTTTCCCTTGAAACGCAGCGCCTCACGCATCGACACATCGCCAATCTTGGGCAAGCGGATGGTTTTCCCATCTACTTTGAACTTGTCGTTGGCGACGTAAAAGCTGTCCAGACACCGCCCCTTCTTCTTGAAGGTCGGCGGATACGCCAACTTCACGCCCTGCTGGCGCAGACTGCGGCGCAGGTGTTTGCAATCAGGGGCGATACGCGCTCCTGCCTCGATGTCGGCAAAGAACCGTTTCCATGCACGAGCCAGATGCTCGAATGGTTGGGCGTGGCTGTCGCGGTGCATATCCTTGAGCCAAGGGAACAATTGGTATTTGACCGCGTTGAATTGTTTTTTGAGCGCCATCGCGTTGGGCTTTTGGCCCGCCGCGTATTGCTTGTTCCACTCATCCAGCGCCCAGTTCCACACCTTGCGCGCCGTGCCGCAGGCGCGGGCGAAGTAGTTCCCCTGTTCTTGCGTTGGACAAAGTGCGATCTTGTGGGTCAGTTGCATCGCCGGGCCTGTTCGATGGCCATTTGCGCCACACCCGCCGCAAGAATCTCGCGGGCACGCATGACCGATGCTGCCTGCGGTGCGTCAGGCCATACATCGCGATACCCCCAGAACGATGCGGCGGCGTACATATCCTCCACGCGAACCTTGCCGGGTTGCAGTGGCGCAAGCTTTGCTTCGCACTCAATCCCGTCCAGCCGGGAATGACATAAGTAATAATCGGCCTGATGAACCTTGCTCTTACGTAACGTCACAAAGCGCCCGCATCCACCGTGGCAATAGATAGTCACTTTCTCAGCTTGGCTCATTGTTCGCATCCTTCTTCAATGCCTCGTCCAGCTTTTTTCGGTAGTTCCTCAGACCGTATAACCGGGACGAAAAGCAATGCACGATGGTCATCAAGTCCTGCACCATTTCCTGCTCGGGAGAAAGACGTTCTTGATTGAGCACTAGCAGTTCGCAGCCATTGATTTTGGCAAAGTGCTCGAACCACTCGAAGCCGAACCGGGTCAGCCGATCCCTGTGCGCCAGAATCAGTGTCTTGACTTCGCGTCGGCCAATATCTTCCATCAGCGCCAGAAACCGCTTGCGCTTGAAGTTCAGCCCGCCGCCCACTTCCTCGACAAACTCGACGTTGGCAAGACCTTTGGCCACCACGAATTCCTCCAGCACTTTGCGCTGATTCGCCAAATCCGGTTTTTGCGCGGCACTGGAGACGCGGCAGTACGCCACCAGCCGGATCGGCGTATTCACCGACTGGCGCAGGCCGATGAATTCGCGAATCTGCGCTTCGGTATACAGGCGCCGATTGCTGTCGGTGCGCGCCACAGCAGTGAGCCGCCCCTCGCGCTCCCAGCGCTGCAAGGTCTTGACCGAGACGCCCAGCAGCTTCGCCGCCTTGCCTGTGCTCATGGTGTTTTCCATGAGCCAATAGTACATTATTGCGCATTATTTGTAATGGTAGAGTCAGCCTCCGTCGTTGGGGTCGGGTGCTGCGACTTGGCCGGCATCAGGTGTATGCCCTCCGCCAGCAGCGATACGGCGATGTAGGCGCCGGCCGTCACGCCGTTGCGCCGCGCGGCGTGGGCCGGGACCGAGAAGGACAGCGGCGCGGCGCCATCGCCATCCACCGCCAAGCTTACCAGCGCATGGTCGCCGAGCATGATGCTTTCGATGCAGGTTCCGGCAACCGGGTTCTCGCGCTCGCCCTGCGACGACTTGTCGCGCCGGTGCAGGATGACGAAGCGCGAGGGCACCACCCACTCGACCGTGTCCCCCGGCCCGAAGCCAGGGTTGTGGCGCACCTCCAGCGTGTAGCCGCGCCAGCGCAGGTGCGCCCCGCCTTCCGGCATCAATGCGCTCACGGTGCCGGCGAAGACGTTGTACAGCCCGACGAGCCGTGCCACATCGCCTGACTTTGGACGCAGCAGCACCTCGTCGGGGGCGCCGCTTTGCAGCGTGGCGCCGCGGTGAATGATGGCGATGCGGTCCGCCAGCAGCCGCGCCTCGTCCAGGTCGTGGGTGACCAGCAGCACCGGCACCCGCAACCGCTCCCGCAGCAGCGCCAGTTCGCGCTGCAGCTTGCCTCGGGTGACCTGGTTGACCGCCGAGAACGGCTCGTCGAGCAGCAGCACCGCCGGGTCCCGCGCCAGCGCCCGCGCCACGGCGACGCGCTGCTGCTGGCCGCCGGATAGCTGGCCCGGCCGGCGCTGTTCCAGGCCCGACAGGTGCATCTGATCGAGCAGTTCGCGAGCGCGGCCGGCGCGCCGATCCGCGGGCAGGTGGCCGAGCGCGGTCGCCACGTTTTCCAGCGCCGAGAGGTGCGGAAACAGCGCGTAGTTCTGGAACACCAGCCCGACGCGCCGCTGCTGCGGCGGCAGGTCGACACCCTGGCGCGAGTCGAACCAGGTGCGGCCGCCGCAGCGCACATAGCCCTCCTGCGGCCGGTTGAGTCCGGCCACCACCCGCAGCAAGCTCGTCTTGCCGCTGCCCGAAGGCCCCACCAGTGCCGTCAGCTCGCCCGGGGCGCATTCCAGCGCGGCATCGAGCGTGATGGGCGCACGCTGGCGCACCGCCAGTTCCAGATGCAGCCCACCCTCAGCCACGGCGATTCTCACTGCGGCCGGCGAGCCAGTGGATGGCGACGATGGCAGCGAAGGACAGCGACACCAGCATCGCCGACATCAGTGCCGCACCGGCGTTGTCGAAAGCCTGCACCCGATCGTAGATGGCGATGGCGATGGTCTGGGTCTCGCCCGGCAGGTTGCCGCCGACCATCAGCACCACGCCGAACTCGCCCAGGGTGTGCGCGAACGTCAGCACGGCAGCGGACAGCACTCCGGGGTAGGCCAGCGGCAGTTCGATGCGGCGAAAGGCCTGCCAGCCGGTGAGGCCCGAGCACCACGCCGCTTCCCGCAAATCCGGCGGGATGGCGGCGAAGGCGCGCTGCATCGGCTGGATGGCGAAGGGCAGGTTGAAGATCAGCGAGGCCAGCAGCAGTCCCTCGAAGGAAAAGGCCAGCGGCCGGCCGGCGAGGGCTTCGAAGCCGCGCCCCAGCACCGACCCCGCGCCGAAGGCGAGCAGCAGGTAATAGCCCAGCACCGTCGGCGGCAACACCAGCGGCAGCGCCACCAGGGCCTCCACCGCGCCGCGGCCGGGAAAGCGCCGCCACGCCAGCAGCCGCGCCAGGACAATACCGAGCGGAACCAGGATCAGGGTGGTCCAGAACCCCAGGCGCAGCGAAACTGAAAGCGCGTCGAAGTCCATGTCAGGGGGACTGGAAGCCGTAGCGGGCAAGGATCGCCCGCGCCGCAGGCTGCTGCACGTAATCGTAGAAGTGCCGCGCCGCCGAACCGGCCCCCTTGAGCAGCACCACCCGCTGGCGCAGCGGCCGGTGCCAGCCTTCCGGAATCAGTGCATGGCGGCCGGCATCGGCCAGCGCCGGGGCGAGCGCGAGGGACAGGGGAATGATGCCGCCGTCAGCCGAACCGCTGGCGGCGAACTGGGCCGCCTGGGCGGCGTTCTCCCCCTGCAGCAGTCGTCCTTCCAGTCGCGACCACAGGCCGGCATGCTCCAGCGCCTCGCGCGCGGCGCGGCCGTAGGGCGCATGTTCCGGATTGGCGATGGCGAAGCGGCGCAGCGTCCCGGCATCGAGGGCGGCGGCGAGTTGCTTCAGTTCGGCATCGGGTGTGAGCTTGGAGCCTTTCGGCGCAAAGAACGCGATGCGGCCCACACCGTAGAGAGCGCCCCGGTCGATGGCATTGCCGGACTCGGCCAGTTGCAGCGCATAGCGCTCGTCGGCGGAAAAGAACAGCTCGAAGGGCGCGCCCTGGGCGATCTGGCGGGCAAAGTTGCCCGAGGAACCGAAGCTCAGTCTGAGCCCGATACCCGTGTCGCGGGTGAAGGCGCTGGCGACCTCCTCCAGAGCGAACTTGAGGTCCGCCGCGGCGGCGACATAAGGCGCTTCGGCCGCCCGACCAAAGCCTGCCGCGAGCAGCAGCAGGCCCGCCCAGCACGCGCGCCGGAACCAGTCACCTAGAATGCGCAGCGGGCCCATGGCCCGGCATGATAAGCGCCCGCCGCGCCGGAATGAAACCGTGCAGCGGGCTGTATGCCGGGACATCCCGCCAACCCGAAAATAACGGAGTCAAACATGAAGCGACTGCGCACCACGACCCTTGCGATCCTCACCGCCGCCATCACCACCGCCATCACCACCGCCGGCATCGGCGCCGCCCACGCCGTCGATCCCGCCCCCAACGGCATCACCCTGCCCGAGGGCTACAAGAACTGGCGCCTCGTCGCCTCCTCGCAGCGCACCGACAACAACACGATGCGCGTCATCCTTGGCAATGACAAGGCAATCGAGGCGGCCCGCAGCGCCAAGACCAATCCCTGGCCCGACGGCGCGATCCTGGCCAAGCTGGTGTGGAAGAACAAGACGCTGGACAAGTGGGCTCAGGCCATCGTGCCGGGGGATTTCGTCCATGCCGAGTTCATGGTCAAGGACGCCAAGAAGTTCGAGGCCACCGGCGGCTGGGGATTCGCGCGCTGGCTGGGCAAGGACCAGAAGCCCTATGGCAAGGATGCCAACTTCGTCCAGGAATGCTGGGGCTGCCACCAGCCGGTGAAAGACCGCGACTGGGTGTTCACCGAGCCGGCCTTCCTGCCCTGAGCGCCTTAAAGCCGCGCGAAGTACCGCCCGACCGCTTGCTCGGCCCACTGTAGGGTGCGCCGTGCGCACCGATTCGACGAACAGAGCGTACGGTGCACCCTACGGCGCAGCCCACCTAAGCCGGCCGAGCCGGAACCAAAGAGGTGTCCAGCTTAGGGCCGGCCGGAAAACCTGCGATGTACGAACAAGGTGAGACTCCCCTTGTATATCCATCGAGGAAGAACAAGGGGGCGAGCCCCCTTGTAAATCCCCCAAGCCCAGCGCCTCTGCAAGTCTTCGCCGAAAATCTTCGCCGAAATTGTCACGATTGCGCTGTTAGGCTATATCCTATATTGTCCATACCGTTGTATGCGACACTTACAGTAAATTCTGAGATGAAAGGGATTACTGATGAAGGTCGCCACGGTAGCTGAAGATGGAATTTCTCTTGACGCCGGGCACATTGAAGATATCCGGCTTGCTTCGACCAAGATGACAGGCGCGGACCGAAGGGCGTTTCAGGCGCAGATGGCGCTGAAATATTGTGGCGGCAATCCTCGGCGGGCCGAGGACGTCTTCGGATGGGGTCGGCAGGCGGTGCGGCTTGGCCTGCATGAGAAGCGTAGCGGGATCGTTTGTCTTGGGCATCACAGGTTTTGCTGCGGCGCGAAACTGTGGGAGGACAAACATCCGGAGGTAGCGCGCGCGCTGTGGGAGATAGCGCAAAGTCATTCGCAACAGGATCCGACTTTTCGCACCACCTTGTCGTTCACCCGGTTGACCGCCGAGCAAGCCATCAAGCAGTTGCGGGGACAAGGATTTGCGGACGAAGTGTTGCCCTCACGCAGCTGCATGTCGCAAGTGTTGAACCGCAACGGCTACCGGCTGCGTCCGGTGCTCAAGGCCAAACCCCAAAAAAAGTCCCAGAAACCGACGCCATCTTCGCCAACATCCAACAACAGGAGCGCGTTTGCCAAGGCGAAGCCGTCATGCGCCTGAGCATGGACTGCAAGGCGACGGTGAATATTGGCGACTACTCCCGGGGCGGCAAGACGCGGGGCGATAACCAGGCAGCGGACCACGATATGGGATGCGAGCAAAAACACACGCCGTTTGGTGTCGTCGATGAAGACAGTGGGCAACTGTATCTGTCCTTCGGCAGCTCGGCCAAGACCAGCGATTTCGTCGTCAACAGCCTCTACGCATGGTGGCAGAGCCAATCGCCCGAGGTGTGCGCTCGGGTTACGCACCTCCAGATCAAGGCTGATAACGGGCCCGAGAGCAATGGCCGGCGCACGCAATTTCTCAAGCGGATGGTTGCGTTCGCTGATCACATCGGCAAGTCCATTCGCCTGCTGTACTTTCCGCCCTACCACAGCAAATACAATCCAGTGGAGCGATGCTGGGGAATCCTGGAAAAGCACTGGAACGGGGCCAAACTAACGGATACCCAAACGATGTTGGAGTGGGCCAAGAGCATGACCTGGAAAGGCGTTCATCCCGTCGTCGAATTGAACCGTACAGTCTATGAAAAAGGAATTACCGTGGCCAAGGATGCCATGCAAGCTGTCGAGTCCAGGCTGGAACGAAACCCGCTCCTACCCAAGTGGGACATCCTCATCCGAACGACCTGCACGGTATGAATATTCTGGGGAATCACCTTAAAAGACTATTGGGTGCTCGGCCTGGTGCTGGCCGCTCCCAGACTTTCAGCACCCGGCCGGCCCGGCTCCCACCGCCGAACAGGCCGCCCTCGAAGGCAGGCCGGTAGCTATACTTGCCGCCATCGAGGCGCAGGGCACGCCAAACGACAATGGCGACTGGCACGGCATGAACGAGATCATCTTCCTGGTGGAGGACTCTGCCGAGGGTGGCTACCTCGCGCGTGCGCTGGGTGAGGCCATCTTCACCGAAGCAGACAGCATCGAGCAGTTGCACCAGCAGGTCCGCGACGCCGTGCAATGCCACTTCGAACCGGAACGTATGCCCCGGCTGATACGCCTGCACTTCACCCGCGAGGAAGTGATTGCTGCATGAGGTTGCCCCGCGACCTGAGCGGCGCTGATCTCGTCAAGGCCCTACATCGGCTGGGCTACACTGCGACGCGGCAGACGGGCAGCCACATTCGCTTGACCACGAATGCGCCGAGCGAGCACCACCTCACCATTCCTCGGCACGATCCCTTGCGCGCCTGAACGCTGGCAGCAATTCTTGGCACGGTTGCAGCGCACCACAGACTGACACGCGAGGAACTGCTGGAGTTATTGTTCGGCAAGTAGCCGCCAACTGGAAGGGCCGCGACTGGGTGGTCACCGAGTCGCCCTTCCTGCCGCAGGTCGGATCGAGCCGTAGGGTGGAAGTGCGCAGCAGGCGCGCCGTCCGTCATTGCGGTTGCGGCGGAAGGCGGCCCTCCGGGCCTTTTCCGCCCTACCGCCGTTTCTGCCCCATCGCTCTACCCCTTGAGCCAGCCCGCGATGCGATCTTTCGCAGGAATGCCGCCGCTATGCACAACCTTGCCGTCCACCGCCACACCCGGCGTCGCCATGACGCCGGCGACGGCAATTCTCGCGTAATCCTCGACCTTCTCCAGTTCGATCTCGACGGCAAGTTCCTTCGCCGCCTCTTCGATCAGCTTCGCCGTGGTCTGGCACTTGGCGCAGCCCGAGCCGAAAACCTGGATCTTCTTCACTTGCGCCCCCTCACAGTATCGCGTTGAACACGTAGCCCACCAGCAGGATGCCCGCTGCCACCACGCCGACGAAGGTGGCGATGAGCCGCGGCTTGAGCACCTTGCGCAGGATGATCAGTTCCGGCGCCGAGAGCGCGATCACGCTCATCATGAACGCCAGCACCGTGCCCAGGGCCGCGCCCTTGGCGAGCAGCGCCTGCACCACCGGCATGATGCCCGCGGCGTTGGAGTACATGGGCACGCCCACCAGCACCGCCGCCGGCACCGCCCACCATGCGTCGCGTCCCATCAGCGCGGCGAGAAACTCCTCCGGCGCGTAGCCGTGGATCAGCGCCCCCGCCGCGATGCCGGCGAGGATCCACGGCCACACCTTGCCTACGATGTCCACCACCGCCTCGCGGCCGGCGGCGAGGCGTTCCTCCCAGCAGAGTTCCGATTCGCCGCTTCCGGCCACAGCGCCCTTCGGCAGGGCCAGCACCCAGTCCTCCAGGTGCCCTTCCATCTTCAGACGGCCGATGACGTAGCCTGCCGTCATCGCCAGCGCGAGGCCCAGACCAAGGTAGAGCGCGGCGATCTTCCAGCCGAAGAGGCCCAACAGCAGCGCCAGCGCGATCTCGTTCACCATCGGCGCCGAGATCAGGAAGGAAAAAGTCACCCCCAGCGGCACGCCGGCGCTGACGAAACCGATGAACATTGGCACCGCCGAGCAGGAGCAGAAGGGCGTGACGATGCCCAGGCTCGCCGCCAGCCCGTTGCCCACGCCCTCGCGCCGCCCGGCAAGCAGCGCGCGGGTGCGCTCGGCGGAGAAATAGCTCCTCACGACGCCCATGACATACACGACCAGGGTGAGCAGCAGCAGCACCTTGGGCGTGTCGTAGATAAAGAAATGCACCGCCTCGCCGACGTGGGTGCCGCGCGCCAGGGGCAGCAGACCGAACACCGCGTCGGCAATTGGAACGAGGTTGGCGTAGGCCAGGATCCACAGCGCCAGCCCCACGACCGGCAGCAGCCAGGGGCTGCGACGCAACGCCAGGGCCGAGGGGGACTCGCCGTTCATGGTGGGAGACGGTGTTCAGAATCGGTAGAAGTCGCGGGTCAGGTAGGCGACGAGGTCGTCCACCTCCTGAACGGTGAGGGCCGGGTTGTAGTAGTCGCCCCAGCGCACCACCTCGTCCTGAAGCGCGGCAAGGGTGGCGATCTTGCGCTGCGGCGGCACGTAGACTTCGGTGCCATGGCACTGGAGGCAGGCTTCGTGGAGCTTCTCGCCCCGCGCCGCATCCCCGGTGACGCTCGGCCCCTCGGCGCAGCCGACCAGCGCCAAAAAGGCCACCATGACCGGCGCGCGCCGCATCGGCATCCTCATCCGCCGCGGCCGCCGCGCCAGCGCTGGCGCCACGGCTCGCAGACGACGCCCTGCGCAAGCGCCCGCTGATGCAGTTCCCAGCGGTGGGCCGCGCGCAGCGTCTCCCGCTCCTCCCAACTGCGGGCCGCGCGCATGCGCACGCGGTAGGCCTCCCGCTCCTGAGGCGTCATCAGTTCGGCGCAGAAGATCAGTTCCCGGGGCTCGTCCTGGGACGGGACCGGAGTCTGGGCCAGAGCACTCGTGGCGCCGGCGAGCAGCCAGGCGAGCGCGGCGACGAACGATCCCGGGCGAAGCATCGACCTGTCCTGTCAGAACTCCAGGTCGCCCTGGATCGCGGCAATTCCGGCGCGGGCGCAGGCTTCGTCCTTGTCGCCGCCAGGAGCGCCGGAAACACCGATGCCGCCGAGCAGGCTGCCGCCGCCCTCGATCATTAGCCCGCCGCCGATCATTGCCACCCGCGGCAGATGGCGGATGCCGCTCATCGGGCGACCCGACTGGGTCTCCTCCGCCAGCGTCGTGGTGGCGCCGCGGAAAGAAACGGCCGTCCACGCCTTGGCCACCGCCGTGTCGGGCGTGTGGGGGCCGGCGAAGCGGTCGCGCAGCATGACCTGGGGATGGCCGCTGCGGTCCACCACCGCCACAGCGACCTGGAAACCGTCGGCACGGCACTTCTTCAGGGTCGCCTGCGCCGCCTTGAGCGCCGTTTCCGGCGTCAGGTTGCGCTGCGAGAAGGTGGCCTCGTCGGCGGCATGGGCGATACCGACGCAGGCGAGGATCAGGGCAGGTACGGCGCGGCGAAGTGTCATGGCAATCCTTACAGGAAAGACGCGACCCGATTGGCAATGAACCTCGGCAGGTGGCTGAGCGTTCCTGCCAATCGGCAGACGCGATGCGGTTTACGCGACGGCAACCAGCGCGCCACGGCGCGGCCGGTTGGGCATGCTGACCAGGCGCTGCACGTCGCACTTCTGCGCCCCTTGCAGAGTCACCCCTTCGGACATGGCCGTCAAGACCCGGTGCGCCCACAACGGCAAGTCCGGATGGAGGCGGTAGAACACGCGCGTGGCTTCGCGGCGCAGCGCCAGCACGCCGCTGTCCCGCAGCACCGCGAGGTGACGCGACACCTTGGGTTGCGGCAGATCCAGGGCGTAGAACAACTCGCGTACGCAAAGCTCGCCCTGATCGACGATCAGACAAAGAATGCGGCGCCGGATCTCGTCTGACAGCGCATGAAACAACGGCTCCGGATCCAGGGGGACGCCGCGTTCGGGGTCGATGGTTGCGGGCTGATTCGGCATGCTCGGCGGACCGGAAATTGAGGGGATTTAAATAAGCATTTCATTATATTCGATTGCACGTATCCATGCCCAGAGAAAATTCGCGATCCGCCCGGTGAGTGTGGCGATCAGGCAACCGCTGCCGGTCCAGGCTTGCGCGCGAGAGTCAGGACCGCTTCGACGCCGCCTTCCGGCCGGTTGTGCAGCACCAGGTCGCCGCCGTGCTCCCGGGCTATGTTGCGGGCGATGCCCAGGCCCAGCCCGGTGCCGCCGGTGCCGCGGCTACGCGACGACTCCAGGCGGTAGAACGGCTCGAACACCTTTTCCAGCTCGTCCTCGGGAATGCCGGGACCGGAATTCAGCACCCGCAGGGTGAGCCGGTCCGCGGCGTCCTCGACGACGATCGCGGCGCGCTCGCCGTAGCGCAACGCGTTGTCCGCCAGGTTGGCGACGCAACGCTTCAACGACTGCATCCGACCGGCATAGGGCGCGGCGGCGCGCCCGTCGATGTCCAGCACATGGCCGGCCTCCTGCGCGTCGCCCTGCACGCTCTCCAGCAGAGCATCGACGTCGATCGCCTGCACCGGCTCGTCGCCGCCGCCGCGCATGAACTCCAGAGTGGCACCCACCATCGCCTCCATCTCTGCCAGATCCTTCTCGAAGCGCCCGCGCAACGCCTCGTCCTCCAGCAATTCGGTGCGCAGGCGCATCCGCGTGATCGGCGTCTTGAGATCGTGCGACACGGCGGTGAGGATGCGGACCCGTTCGTCGAGGTAGCTGCGCAGTCGCGCCTGCATGGTGTTGAAGGCCTGGGCGGCGCGCCGCACTTCGGTCGGCCCTTTCTCCGCCAGCGGCGGGCGGCGGATGTCGCGCCCCAGATCCTCGGCGGCGCCCGCCAGCAGTTTGAGAGGCCGCGTCACCCAGCGCACCGCGATCAGCGACACCGCTATCGCCGCCAGCAACAGCACGGCGAGGCTCAGCAGCAGGCGCTGGGGCAGGTCGGCCGATTCCTGGGGCAGGGTCGAATCGAAGCGCAGCCAGGCGCCGTCGCGCAGGCCCACCTGTGCCACCACCATCAGGCCCGCGCCACCGCCCGGACCCATGCCGGGCCGATGCTGCGGGCCGTCCGGCCCCGGTCCCGTTCCGGGGCCCATTCCGGCGCCCTTACCCGGCCCCATACCCATGCGCCGTCCCGGTCCGCGACCTTCGGCGCGCAGGATCCGCAGGGGCCGCTCCGCTCCCAGGGCGCTGCGCAGCAGCGTCTCGAACAGGGCACCATGGCCCTCGATCCGCGGCGTGGCGTCCACGGAGTCCGCGGCGGGCGCGGCGTCGAGCAGCGCCACGCTAAGCGGAGGCGCGTCGAGCACCGAGACGATGCGCCGCCGCTCCACCGGGCTGAGGGGCTCCAGCAGATCGACGATGTCCGCAATGCGCTGGGCGGTACGCATGCCGCCAGCGCGGAACACCACCTGCTCGCGCTCGACGAAGTTGATCCAGGCGCTCAACAACTGCGCCACCACCAGCCCGGCGGCGAGGATCAGCGTCAGCCGGCCGAACAGGGAGCGGGGCAGGAGGCGCATCAGGCCCCGCTTTCCACCGCCGCCGCGAGCACGTAGCCCTCGCCGCGCACGGTACGGATCAGGGTCGGCGGATCGTCCTTGAGGCGGTGGCGCAAGCGGCTGACCTGCACGTCGATGCTGCGGTCGAAGGGGTCGGCCTCGCGGCCGCGGGTCAGGTCGAGCAACTGCTCGCGGCTCAACACCCGGTTGGCATGGGTGAGGAGCACGTGCAGCAGGCGGTACTCCGCCCCGCTCAGCGCCACGGCAACACCGTCCGGGGAGAGCAGGTCGCGACTGGCCGTGTCCAGCGTCCAGCCGGCGAAGCGGTAGCGGCGCGCCGGCTCGGGTTCCAGGTTGCTCGGCAGGCTGCGGGCGCGGCGCAGCACGCCCTTGATCCGCGCCAGCAGTTCCCGCGGATTGAAGGGCTTGGGCACATAGTCGTCGGCACCCATTTCCAGGCCGACGATGCGATCGGTGTCGTCGCCGCGGGCGGTGAGCATGATCACCGGCAACCGCGATCGGGCGCGCAGGTTGCGGCACAGGGTGAGGCCGTCCTCGCCCGGCAGCATCACGTCCAGCACGACCAGATCGAAGCGCTCGTGCCCCAGTGCCTGCCACATGGCCCGCCCATCCGCAACAGCGCTGGCGCGCAGGCCGTTGCGCTGGAGGTAGTCGCCGAGCAGGCTGCGGATCTCGGCGTCGTCGTCGACGATCAGGATATGGTCCGGAGTCTCCATGGCCCCCTATATATCGCCACTCGCCCATGCGCGGCGGGATTTTTTGTGTCGCACTGTATCAATCGTCGCCGCCGACAGCCTGGGTTACAAAACCGCCCCGGCCTGCAATCCGTGGCTTACACGCCGGTGGTCCAATGGGAAGCGTAGGAAGCCCCCCCAATCACTCAATGGAGGACGATCATGAACACCCGCCGACAGACTTATCTTCGCCACGCTCGCTGCGGCATTCCTCGGCATCGCCACAGCCTCTGCCCAGGGCGCGCCCGCCGGCACGGGACCAGGCATGGGCTACGGTCCAGGATCAGGCATGGGCTACGGACCGGGCGGCGGCAACTGCATGGGCCCGGGCCGCATGGGCGGCATGGGTCCGCGCGGCATGGCGGACGTCGCCACCGTGGACGCCAGCCTGGCGGCCCTCGGATCCCAACTCGGCCTCGCCCCCCGTCAGGAAGCTGCGTGGCAGACTTACGCCGGCCGCGTGAGGGAACACGCCGAGCGCATGCAGGCGCAGCGCCAGGCACGACCCTGCGCCAGCCTGAGCGGCCCCGATCACCTCGCCTGCCGCAACGCCACTTGGCAGCAGCGGGCCGAGGAGCGGGCTGCCGTGGCGGATGCCGCCAACGTGCTGCGCAGCCAGCTCACGCCGGAACAGAACGGAATCTTCGGCAACTGGCCGGGGCCGATGGCCGGACGCGGCATGCGCGGCTCGCGCTGGTAGCCCCTCCCCGCTGCGGGCGAACCACAGTCCGCAATTGCTGAACGAGGGCGACGCACTGGGTGCTATGACCGGGCGGCTGCGGGAAATGCCCCGAAGCTGGGGACAAACCGGGCCGCCTGCCACCAAGGAAGTCGTCCTCCGAAATCCGTTCCCGGGCACTTCCTCCTCTGAAACTCCCGGCGACGGGCTCCGGCGGGAAACCTGGCCCGGCTTGTGCTTGCAGGCCGACAGGAGAATACCAACTTCAAACCCCAGATGATTAGTCCCGCCCTCACCATCCACTCCACCGGAGACAGCGTCATGGGCTTCCTGGCCGTCGATTGGCTCTTGACCGCAATCGTGGCAGTGGCCGTGGTGCTGCTGGTTCTTCTGGGCAACGAACTGTACTTCCGCCACCTGCGCCGGCGCGGCGACGCGCCTACGCCCCCCGAACGCTGACTCACGCCCGCCCCTTGCAAGCCTGCGGGATGGGGACAGGCGCGCAGGCGCGAAGAACGTCCTGACGCATCCGCGAAAACTGACCTAGAATCGCCCGGCCATGTCCTGGTCGCACTCCATTTCCCGTCTGTTGCTGCTCGTGCTCGGCCTGACGGTCTTGTCTCCCCATTTCGGCTGGGAAGCCATGGCCGCCAACGTCCATCACGACCTGGATGGCGCAGGCCTGATGCTTGGCGAGTCCCACGATCACGGCGACAGCCACCCGCTGAACGACCACCACGACGAACACGCCTGCGGCGGCCACATGTTCAACCACATGCCGGCGCAGCTTTCGTCCCCCGTAACGCCCTCACTGCTTGTGGTGCGGGATGCCTTTGCGCAACCGAGCGACTGCCCTTGCGCATCGCGCGACCCCGACCTGCCTGAGCGTCCTCCGCGTCTCCGTCTCGCCTGAGCGGCGGGACGCAATCTCCTTCATTGCGTAGCACCGTGCCCCGGCACGGCCGCGTCCCGTCGATTTCCCATGGTTTCCAAACGGAGGGATCTCGATGCGGAGCATCGCGTTTGTATTGCTGTTCGCCACGGCAAGCATCGCGGCGGCGGGCGAGGCGCTGACCGAGGCCGAGAGCCTGCGCCTTGGCCTGGCCCGTGCCGAGCTGGCCGAGCTCGCCCGCGGCGCGACGGGCGAAGCCGAGGCCGATGCCCTGGAGGCAGGCCTGTGGCCCAACCCGACCCTCGATTACACCAACGAACAGATCGATGGCTCGCCGGGAAGCACCGAGCAGACCTGGCTGATCAGCCAAGCCTTCGACCTGGCGGGGCGCCGCGGCCTGCGTCGCGAAGCCGGCGCGCGCAAGCTCGTTGCGGCGCGTGCCGGCAACGCCGCACGCCACGCCGAACGTAGCGGCGAAATCCGCCGCAGCTTCCACGAGGCACTGCTGAAGCAGCAGACGCTGCATGCCACGCTGGGCTGGGCACAGCAGTTCAGCCGTATCGAGCGCGTCGTCGGCAGGTTGGAGAAGGCTGGCGAGGTCTCGGGCTACGACCGGCGCCGGCTGGCACGGGAGCGCCAGTCGGCGGAGGCCCGGCTGGCCACCGAGCGCGGCGAGCTGGCCCGACTGCGGGCGCGGCTGATGGCACTGATCGGCAGTCAGGGAGAAGCTTACGGCGAGTTGTCGGGAAGCCTGCTGCCAGACGCCCCGCCGGCGCTGGACGGTGCTCTGACGCAGCTTGCCCGGCGGCCCGACCTGCAGGTCCTCACCCGCAGCGCCGAAGCGGCCGATCTGGAAGGCCGCGCCGCCGCCCGCGGGTGGGTACCGGAGCTCACCGTCGGCATCGGCACCAAGCGCGTCGATGACGGCCTCAATCGCGCCAGCGGCGCATTGATCACTGTCTCGATTCCCTTGCCGGTGTTCGACCGAGAGCAGGCGCGGGAGCATCGGACAGCAGCCCGCGCGCTCGCTGCCCGTGCCGAGTACCGCCTCGCTCAAGCGAAGGCGGAAGGCGAACTGCGCGGCCTGCACCGCCAGATCGAACACCTGATCGGCGCCGCAAGCAGCTACCGGCGGCAGGCGGTCGCACCCTCGGCCGAGCTGCTGCAAATCGCCGAGACCGCCTACCAGGGCGGCGAATCGACGATTCTCGAACTGCTCGATGCCTACCGGGGCGCCCTGGAAGCCGAAACCACGGCACTCGACCTGGAATGGAAGGCGCGCAGCGCCCGCATCGAGTTCGATCTGCTCACTGGGAGTAATGCCGAATGAAGACTCACTGGAATTCTCCGCTGCTGGCAGCCCTGCTCGCCGGCACCCTGGCCATTTCCGGCTGCGGCAACAACAGCGCCGGCGCCCGGGACGAACAAGACAAGGCGGCGGCCACGCAATCTGCCGGCACCCACGCCGGCGAAGGCGAGAAGTACACCCACTACAGCACCGACACCGAACTGTTTCTCGAAACGCCGGCATTGGTGGCCGGCCAGCCTGCGAGCTTCGCCGCCCATCTCACGCGGCTCGCCGATTTCAAGCCGGTGACCAGCGGCGCGCTGCAGGTGGTCCTCAGCGGCGGCGGCCCGCCGGAGGAGCGTTTCAGCGCCGACGCACCGGCGCTGCCCGGCATCTACAAGCCGGTGGTCACGCCCAGACAGGCGGGAAACAGGGAACTGACGCTGATCCTCGATACCGCCCACGGCGTGGTGCGCCACGAACTGGGCCCGCTGCGCGTCTTCGCCACGGCAGCCGAGGCGCAACAGAATCACGATGGTCACGATGGTCACGACGAAGGCATCGGCTTCACCAAGGAACAGCAGTGGAAGGTGGATTTCGCCACCGCCGTGGCGGTCAAGGGCAGGGCGCGGTCCGCGGTGGCCGGCAACGGCGTGCTGCGCGCCCATCCGGACGGCGAAGCACTGTTGAGCGCGCCGGCCGCCGGTCAGTTGCACGCAGCCGGCGCCTTTCCCCACGTCGGCATGACGGTGAAGCGCGGCCAGATACTGGCCTACCTGGCGCCGCGGCTCGGCGGCGAAACCGATTACGCCGCGCTGGAGGCCGGCGCCGCCAAGGCGCGAGTGGCCCACGCCCAGGCGCAGCGCGAACGCCAGCGCATGCAGACGCTGTTCGACGCGGAAGCGGTGCCCGAGAAGCGCGTCCAGGCGGCCCTGGCAGAGGAGCAGATGGCCGCCGCCGAACTCGCCGCGACCACGCGTCGCCTCGGCCAGTACGGTGGCGAGGGCCGCGTGGCGGGCGGCGGCATTGCCATCCGCGCACCCCTCGACGGCGTGGTGGCAGACGTAAAGACGGCGGCGGGAGGCTACGTCCAGGAAGGGGCACTGCTGTTTCACATCGCCGACACGCGTCGCCTGTGGCTCGAAGTACGCATCCCGGAAAGCGAAGCGGCGAGGCTCGGCCAACCCTCGGGGGTGTGGTTCGCACTGGACGGCGAGGACACGGTGCGCGAGTTCGAAGCCGGCAAGGACGCCAAGCTGATCGCCGTCGGCGACGTGATCGACCCGGCCACCCGTACCGTCGCGGTGGTGTTCGAGTTCGCCAACGCCGACCGCAGTCTGCGCCTGGGGCAGTCGGTGAAGGCGCAGGTGCGCAGCGCGGCAGCAGGCCGCGACGCGTTGCTGGTGCCGGTGTCCGCCTTGCAGGACGAAAACGGCACCGCGACGGTGTACGTGCAAAGGGGCGGCGAGTCTTTCGAACGGCGCATCGTCAGCCCCGGCCAGCGCGACGGCCCCTGGATCGAGATTCGCGACGGGCTGGCGGCGGACGAACGGGTGGTCGCCAAAGGCGCCTACCTGGTGCGACTGGCATCGACCAAGACCGAGGCTTCCGGCCATGGCCATGCCCACTGAATACCGATCGCAGCCGGCCGCGAGGCTCGCCCCCTCCGTCGCCTCCTACCGCGCGCGGGGGCGGGCCGGGGTGGCGGCATGCCCGGCCATGCAGGCGAAAGTCAGACCGGGAGCGACGGCGCCATGATCGACCATATCATCCGGTGGTCGCTGCGAACGCGGCTGTTCGTCGTCGTCGGCGCCGTGCTGCTGCTCCTGTGGGGCGGCTGGCAGGCGCTGCGCACGCCGGTGGACATCTTCCCCGACCTCACCGCGCCGACGGTAACCGTCGTCACCGATGCTCTCGGCATTGCGCCGGGCGACATGGAGAACCTGGTCACCTTCCCCATCGAAACGGCGCTCAACGGCGCGCCGGGGGTGCGGCGGGTACGCTCTTCGACCAAGATCGGGCTGTCGGTGATCACCGTCGAGTTCGAGTGGGGAACCGACCCTTATCTCGCGCGCAACGTCGTGGCCGAGAAGCTGCAGCTCGCCCGCGCCGCCCTGCCGCCGGGCGTCGAGGCACCGGTGATGGCGCCGGCCGCTTCGATCATGGGCGAGATCATGTTCATCGCGCTCACGTCGAATGTCCATGACGGCAAGGCGCTGAAAAAGACCGCCGACTTTGTTCTGCGCAAGCGCCTGCTGGCAGTGCCGGGGGTGGCGGAGGTGCTGCCCATAGGCGGCGAGGTGCAGCAGTTCCAGGTCACTGTCAAACCGGATCGGCTGGCGGCCTACGAGCTGACCCTGGACCAGGTGGTGAAGGCGGTGGAGGGCGCCAACAGCAACGCCGCCGCCGGCTTCTACGCCGCCGGCGGGCAGGAATACCTGATCCAGGGCCTGGGCCGGGTGCAACGCCCGGAGGACATCGCCGAGTCGGTGGTGGCCTTGCGCCAGGGCACGCCCATCCTGGTGCGCCAGGTGGCCGACGTGGAACTGGGCAGCGCGATCCGGCGCGGCATCGGCGCCGCCAACGGCAAACCGGCAGTGGTGCTGGGCATACAGCGCCAGCCGGCGGCCAACACCCTGGAGCTGACGCGGCGCCTCGACGCGACGCTGGCGGAACTGCAGGCGGGGCTGCCCGAGGGCATGAGGATAGAGACGCGGCTGTTCCGCCAGGCCGATTTCATCGATACATCCATCTCCAACCTGTTGTCCACGCTGCGCGACGGCGCGATCCTGATCGTCGCCATCGTCTTCGCCTTCCTGCTGTCCTGGCGCTCGACGGCGATCACGCTGGTGGCGCTGCCGCTGTCGCTGGTGGCGGCGATCCTCGCCATGAAGGGCATCGGCGCCACCATCAACACCATGACCCTGGGCGGCATGGCGATCGCATTGGGCGCGCTGGTGGACGACGCGATCATCGTGGTGGAGAACATCGTGCGAAGGCTGCGGCAGAACCGCTGCCTCCCGCCAGCGCAGCGCCGCGACGCCGTCCAGGTGGTGTATCTCGCGACGCGGGAAATCCAGGGCTCGATCGTCTTCGCCACGCTGATCATCATGCTGGTGTTCGTGCCGCTGTTCTTCCTCTCCGGCGTCGAGGGACGGCTGATGGTGCCGCTGGGCCTCGCCTACGTCATATCGCTGGCGGCGTCGCTGGGGGTGGCGATCACCGTGACGCCGGTGCTGGCCTCGCTGTTCCTTCCCGAGTCGAAGGAAATCCGCGCCGCTCAGGAACCTGGCTACGTGCGCAGGCTGAAGCACGCCTACGGCCGCCTGCTGGATAGTCTGCTGCCGCGCTGGAAGGCGATCGCCGCCGCCGCTGCCGCGGCACTGACTCTTGCCCTGGGCGCGCTCGCCGCGGCGGGCCAGGCCTTCCTGCCCGACTTCAACGAAGGCACCTTGACCGTCAGTGCGGCGACCCTGCCGGGCACCTCGCTGGAGGAGTCCGACCGCCTCGGTGGATTGATCGAGCAGATCCTGCTGTCGCATCCGGAGGTGGTCGCCACGGCGCGACGCACCGGCCGCTCGCCGCTGGACCCCCATGCTCTCGACATCCACGAGTCGGAGATCGAGGTCAGCCTGAAAATGGGCAGCCGCGGCAAGGCGCAGTTCCTCGATGCGCTGCGCCACGACCTGGGCCATGTCCCCGGTACGCTGATCGTGGTCGGGCAGCCGATCTCCCACCGCATCGACCACATGCTCTCCGGCAGCCGCGCCAACATCGCCGTGAAGCTTTTCGGCACCGACCTGTACGAGCTGCGCCGCATCGCCCAGCAGTTGAAGGCGGTGATGCAGACCGTGCCCGGCGCCGTCGATGTCACGCCGGAACAGCAGATCGACATACCCTTCCTCACCGTCAAGTACCGCCGCGAGGCGCTGGCGCGCCACGGCCTGTCGGCGCGCGAGCTTTCGGAAACCCTGGTCGCCGCCTTCACCGGCATCGCAGTGGGCAAGGTGGTGGAGGGTCAGGCCGCCTACGACATGGTGGTGCGCTACGACCCGGCGGTGCTAGACAATCTGGACGCGATCCGCGCCACGCTCGTGACCACGCCCTCAGGTGCGCGGCTGCCGCTGTCGGTGCTGGCGCAGATCCGCAACGACCGCGGCCCCTACTTCATCAATCGCGAGAACGTGCAGCGCAAGATGGTCGTCATGGCCAATGTCGCCGGGCGCGACTTGGGCAGCGTGGTGGCGCAGATGCGCGTGCGCATCGCGCAGGAAGTGCAACTCCCGGCCGGCTACCACGTCGAGTACGGCGGTCAGTTCGAGAGCGCCGAGGAGGCCTCCCGCACCCTGCTCGCCCTGGGCGCGGCGGTGACGGTGGGTATCTTCCTGCTGCTCTTCGTCGCCTTCCATTCGGCGCGGGATGCGCTGCTGGTGATGCTCAACCTGCCGCTGGCGATCATCGGCGGGGCGGCGGGCGTCTGGCTCACCGGCGGCGTGCAGTCGGTGGCGTCGACCATCGGCTTCATCACCCTGCTGGGCATCGCCACCCGCAACGGCGTGATGATGATCGCCCACATCCACATGCTGGTGGAGGAAGAGGGCGTCGTCGATCCCCATGAAGCCGTCAAGCGCGGGGCGCAGGAGCGCCTGGTGCCGATACTCATGACGGCGCTGGCGGCCGGCCTGGCGCTGGTGCCGTTGGCGCTCTCCGGCGGCCAGCCGGGCTCGGAGATCCAGGCGCCGATGGCGGTGGTGATCCTCTGCGGGCTGGTTTCCTCCACCGTCCTGAACATGATCGTGGTGCCGGCGCTCTACCTGCGCTTCGGCAGCCTCGGGCAACGCATCGCCGCGCTTCGGGAGGCGCCCTCGGGAGCCTGACTTTCGCCACGCCGGGTCGAGAAGCGAGACCCGGCATCCAATGTCCTATTCGAAGCCCATCCTCGCCATGCGCCGGCGCAGGAAGGCGATCTGCGTGGACAGCGGCAGGTTCTTGGGACAGACGTCGTGGCAGCCGAGCAGCGACATGCAGCCGAACACACCGTCGTCGTCGCCAACCAGCTCGTAGTAGTCCTCGTCGCTGCGCGCGTCGCGCGGATCCAGGCGGAAGCGCGCGATCTTGTTCAGGCCCACCGCGCCGACGAAGTCCTCGCGCATCTGTGCGGTGCCGCAGCCGGCGACGCAGCAACCGCATTCGATGCAGCGGTCCAGCTCGTAGATCTGCTGCGCCAGGTCCGGGTCCATGGTCTGCTCGATGCGGCACAGGTCGATCTCTTCCTGCTGCATGTGCAGCCAGGTCCGCAGGCGCTCGCTCATCGCCCGCATCCACTTGCCGGTGTTCACGGAGAGGTCGGCAATCAGTTCGAACACCGGCAGCGGCGCCAGCGTGATCTCGGGGCCGAGCTGGCGCGTCAGGCTGCGGCAGGCGAGCCCGGGCCGGCCGTTGATCACCATGGCGCAACTGCCGCAGATGCCGGCGCGGCAGACGAAGTCGAACTGCAGCGACGCGTCCTGCTTCTCGCGGATCTCGTTGAGCGCGATGTAGAGCGTCATGCCGTCGGCCTCTTCCAGGCGATAAACCTGCATGTGGGGCGGCGTCTCGGGACGCGCCGGGTCGTAGCGCAGCACCGAGATGCGCAACTGGCGATGGGGGGACGGTTTCAGCGTGCTCATGGCTGCGTGGCGGTCTGCTTCGGAGGATCGGATTCGGGCAGCGGCTCGTCGAGGCGCTCGTTGCGGCAGCGCAGCCGCTGCGGCAGCAGATGCTCGTACGGCATCAGCGCCGTCTGCACGGTGAATCGGTCGGCGCCGGCTAGCCCTGTCCGCACCACATCGATCTGCGCCAGACGCGGCGCGGTGTCCGGATGCTCGATGTAGTCCCTGGCGCCATAGCCGCGCCAGCCGGGCGGCAGCTCCATGCCGCCGACATCGAGGCGCTCGTAGCGCAGCGTCGGCAGCGTGTCGCCCTCCCCCGGCCAGGTGGCCAGCGTGCGCACCAGCCAGTCGCGGTCGTTGCGGCGCGGGAAGTCCTCGCGGAAGTGGGCGCCGCGGCTCTCCTCGCGTTGCAGCGCGCCGTAGGCGATGCACAGCGCGAGCTTGAGCATCTTGCGCACCCGGTAGGCCGCCACCAGCTCCGGGTTGGCGGCGGTGCTCTTGTAGGCCACACAGACATGGCGACTACGTTCCAGCAACTGCTGCAAGCCCTCCACCGCCTGACGCAGTTCGGCGCCGGTGCGGAAGATGCCCACCTTCGCCGTCATCAGCTCCTGCATCTCGACGCGCAACTGGTTGGCATTTTCCTGGCCCGGGCAGACCAGCAGCGCGTCGAGCGCAGCCTGCTCGCGGCCCAGGAAGTCGCGCACCAGTCCGGTGGACACGTCGAGGTCGTTCTCCGGCAGGTCGCAGAAGTCGGCGATGGCCTCGCCGACGATCATCCCCGCCACCACCGTCTCCGCCACTGAGTTTCCGCCCAGACGGTTGAAGCCGTGCAGATCCCAGCATGCCGCCTCGCCCGCCGCGAACAGTCCGTTCAACTGCGGGCTGGCGCCGCTGGGGTCGGTACGCACGCCGCCCATGGTGTAGTGCTGCGCCGGGCGCACCGGGATCCAGTCCTTCGCCGGGTCTATGCCGAGAAAATAGTGGCAGATTTCCTTCACCTCGCGCAGATTGCGCTCGATGTGTTCGCGCCCGAGCAGGGTGATGTCCAGCCACAGGTGCTCGGTGAATCGCGAGCGCACGCCCTTGCCGGCACGGATGTGCTCCTCCATGCGGCGCGCCACCACGTCGCGCGAGGCGAGCTCCTTCTTCTCCGGTTCATAGTCCGGCATGAAGCGGTGGCCCGCGGCGTCGCGCAGCAACCCGCCGTCGCCGCGACAGCCCTCGGTCACCAGGATGCCGGCGGGCACGATGGCAGTGGGATGGAACTGTACCGCCTCCATGTTGCCCAGCGTCGCGACACCGGTTTCCAGCGCGATGGCGGTGCCTATGCCCTGGGAGATCACGGCGTTGGTGGTGACGCGGTAGAGCCGCCCCGCGCCGCCGGTGGCGATGCAGGTGGCCTTGGCGACGTAGGCGGTGAGGGTGCCGCTGATCAGATCGCGCACGATGGCGCCGTGGCAGCGCCCGCCTTCATGGATCAGCGCCAGCGCCTCGGTGCGCTCGTGCACCGGGATGCCTTGGGCGATGGCGCGATCGCTCATGGCGAACAGCATGGCGTGGCCGGTGCCGTCGGAGACGTAGCAGGTGCGCCATTTCTTGGTGCCGCCGAAATCGCGCTGGGCCATCAGGCCGTGGGCCTCGTCGCGCTCGGTCAGCGTAACCCGCGCGCCGTTGATCACCACCTCGCGGTCGCCGCGCCGCACCCGGCTCCAGGGCACACCCCACTGGGCGAGTTCCCGCACCGCCTTGGGCGCGGTGTCAACGAACATGCGCACCACGCGCTGGTCGGCGCCCCAGTCGCTGCCGCGCACCGTGTCCTCGAAATGCACGTCCTCGCTGTCGCCCCGGCCGCGGATGACGTTGGCGAGGCTCGCCTGCATCCCGCCCTGGGCCGCCGCCGAGTGGGAACGCTTGGGCGGCACCAGCGACAGGATGACGGCGTCGTGACCACGGCGGCGCGCCGCGATCGCCACCCTTAGCCCCGCCAGCCCGCCGCCGATCACCAGCACGTCGGTGTAGACGATCCTCATCGCGCTCCTCCCTGCGGCGGAATCACCACCCACGCCGGAACGTAGGGTTCGCCGTAGCGCGGCGCGTGCTCGATGCCAAGCTTGATGTACGCCGCCAGGGTGACGAAGCCGAGCACCAGGAAGAAGCCGGTGATCGCCCACTTCAACTTCTTGAGCCGCCGCCGCGTGGCCTCAGGATCGGGCAGCGCCAGCCAGCCCCACTTCACCGCCAGGCGGTAGAGGCCGATGCTGCCGTGCAACTCCACTGCCAGCAGCAGCAGGATGTAGAGCGGCCAGTAGTGCTCGCTCCACACCCGGTCCGCCGACTCGAACGGGCCGATGCGTTCCGGCCGCGTCAGCATGACATAGAGATGAATCGAGGCGAGGAAGAACAACGCGAAGCCGGTGAACACCTGCCAGAACCAGAGCGTCGTATCCTCGTGCTTCATGCCGCCCATGTGCCGCCGGAAAGTCGCGAACTGGCGATAGCTGGCGGGGAATTTGCGCAGCGCCAGCGCGGCGTGGCCGACGATCAGCGCCAGCACGCCAGCCACCACCAGCGAAACGATCCAGGGGTAGGCGCGGCCGAAGAAGAAGTAGCCCTCGAAGAAGCGCGCCACCGCCCAGAACGCATCCTTGCCGAGGAGGATGGAGGCGACGAAGAACATGTGCCCCCACATGAACAGGCCAAGCAGGAGTCCGCTCGCACTCTGGAAGAAATCGAGTCGCGCCGGCCAGCGGCTCTTGCGCGGCCGGCCCGCCGGCCCGGTACCGGCGGCGCTGGGGCTGCTTGTCGTCATGGGCTTCGGGCCGAAGCGACCGCTGTTCGGCGGCATACATCAGCTTTTTCTTATGGAGCGCCCAATGTCGCGCAAGTGCCGCTTCGGTCCGTTGATGCAGATCAAAAGGCAAGGTCGGGTCGCCCGCAACGACCCGACCTCCAGCGACTGACTTCCGGCGCCGGCCGTGGGTCGGCTCAGACGCACCGGCGCCGACCTAACGGGTCAAGCGATTCGCACCCAGAAACCGAGCACCGCGGCGACGACGCCGAGCCCGAGCAGCAGATGCACCCGGCGTATTCCCATCACTGACTCTCCGTGCTTGTAGCCGGTGATCATGGACTTCACCAGGTTTTCGCCGTGCAGGATGCTGCTCGCGATGACGCCCATGACGTGCACCGCGATCACGGCGAGCATCAGGTTGGACGCACCCTCGTGCAGCTCCTCGAACAACTCGCCGCCGACGTCGTTGTACACGGCGTAACCGCTGGCGCCGGAAAGCAAGCCGAGGGACAGGATCAGCCAGATCGCCCAACTGCCCGCCGGATTGTGGCCGACAAAGTGTTGCGGCCGCAGGGACAGCAGCGACTTGAGATACTCGTGCACCGCCCCCGGCCCGAACGCGAAGCTGGTAAAGCGCGCGTAGCGCGTGCCCACCACGCCCCACACCAGGCGGAAGGCGATCAGCCCGAGCAGGGTGTAGCCGAGCATGACGTGTACATCGCGGAACTTCTCCGACTCGGCGGTCAGGAAGGCGCCGGCGAAGCTCAGCGCCAGCAGCCAGTGGAAGGCTCGCGTCGGCAGATCCCAGACCAGTATGCGGCTCATGGCATTCCCCTTCGGCGTTCAGCGCGGCACGCGCAGCGTGCGTTCGCTGTAGTCGCCCTGGGCCGCCTGGATGTGGCAGGCCTCGCAGTTGGCGGCGCTCTTGACCTTCGGGTGCTGCCACACGGCGGGCGACAGATCCTCGCTGTGTTCGTGCTGGAACCAGCGGGTTTCCGTGATGCGCAGGCCCTCGCTCCCCGCCTTGGTGCGACGTGCGGCGTTGGCGTCGAGGTAGTCGGCGATCTCCCGCGCCGTCTTCGCGTCGAGGCTGGCATCCGAGCCGAAATGCTTTTCCAGCCCATCCATGATGCCCTTCCAGCTTGCCGCGGCGAGCAGTTGCGGCGGATAGGCGACGTGGCAGGAACCACCGCACTCGGCCTTGTACTTCTCGCTGCGGAGGGGATAGACGTGCTCGCCGGCGTGGGCAAGCCCCGCCACCAGGACTACGGCCGCGACGCCGGCCAGCAGCGTCAGGGCGCGCTTGCGTTTCAATGTCGAATTCATGGTCTCACCTCTTCACGGTCATCAGATATGCCAGGACGTCGCCCTTTTCCTGCGCCGAACAGGCGCGGCTCAGAACGTCGTTGCAGTTGCGCTTGAACCACTTCTCCACTTTCTCGGCGCTGGCGAAGCGCTCGGCATTGGCGGCGGGCGCCAGCGGCTTCACCTCCTTGCCGGTCTTGGCGTGCTTGCCGGTGGCGGCCGGATTCTGCGTGTGGCACGAAGCGCAACTCCACTCGCCGCCGTGGGTCTTGTTGAACAACTGCTCGCCGCGCTGGACAGAAAAGCCGGCGAATTTCGGGTCCGTCTGGCGCGCCGAGGTTTCGAAGGACTTGAGGAAGTCGGCCGGCGTCTCGGCGCGGGCACCGCCAGCCGCCAGCAGCGCGCCTGCCAGCAGGGCGGCTGCGAGAATCCTGTTGCGCATCGTGTTCTCCCATCGTTGTGATCGATGGGGCGCAGTCTGGACGCGGAAGCTTAAGACCTTCTTATGGCAGCCGGACCAACGGCTACGACCCCTGCCACCCGCGCTCGCGTGGTTCGCCTCGACACGACCATGCAGGTCGCTGACATTGAACTCGACGGGAATACGCTGCATCTGCCTGCCAGGCGGCAATAACCGGCCTGTCGGGCATTCACGGCCGCGGCACCCCTTCCGCCGTGTAGGCGCCGGCCGGCCGCAGGACGTCGCGAACTTCCCCCCCGGTTCAGGAAGTGCCGCCGAGCTGGCGGACAAGTTGTGCGGCCTCTGGGCTTTCGGGTTCGATCTCGGCGAGGCGCCGAGCATAGGTCAGTGCGCGCTGCGCATTCCCGGCTTCGTGTTCGAACAGCGCCAGCGCCTGGAGCACATCCCGCTGGTAAGGGTGCCGCTTCAGCGCGCCTTCGAGCACGCGCATCGCCTGCTCCCGCTTTCCGCCGTCCTTCAGGGCAATGGCGTGGACATAGGCGAAGCGGGCGTTGTCCGGCGCGAGCCGCGCCGCTTGCGAAAGCTCCTTGAGCGCTTCCGGCGTGCGCTTCTGGCGCACCAGCGAGAGTCCGAGGGCGAAGCGTGCCGGCGCCGATGCGGGGTCGCGGGCCAGCGCCTGGCGCAGCGTCTGCTCGGCCTCGCTCTCCAGGCCGCGGCTGCGCTGGACGTCGGCCAGGTTCAGCGCCGCCTGGACGAAGCTCGGATCGAGGGCTAGGGCGCTCCGGTAGGCCGCGATCGCCGCCTCGTGCCTGCCCTGCGCCGCTTGCAGATTGCCCAGATTGGCGCGCCCCTCGGGGCGGTCGGCGTTGAAGCGCTCGGCGGCGACATACTCTTCGAGCGACGAAGCGAACTTCGTCCGCTGCTGCGGCGACAGGCGCGACTCCGCCTCGCCGGCAAGCGCCCGCGCGGCGGCCATCCTCACCTCGCGCACCGCATCTTCGAGCAGCGGCGGGAGTATCTGAGCACGCAGGGCGGGGTCGGCCTCAGCGAGTGCTTCGGCCCCCGCCGCACGCACTAGCGCGTCCGGATCGCCGAGAGCGCTGCGCAAGGCCGGCAGCGTGGCGGGGCTCGTATAGCGGGCGAGCCGCTGCACTGCGCTCGCCCGTGCAATGGCTGATTGCTGCCTGTCCCCGACGATGCCAAGCAGGGCTTGCTGCGCGCCAGGCGCCCCGCGCTCGCCCAGGTCCAAGGCCTCGGCGAAAGTCTGGTAGCCCGGCCTGGGCTGAGGAAACCACCCCTTGAGCGCATCGACTGCCCACTGCGGCTTGCGCTCCGCATGGCAAGCGTTGCAGGCGTTCGGGATGCCGAGGCTCACCGTGCGGTCGGGGCGCGGAATGCGGAAGCCATGGTCGTGACGCGGATCGACCACCATGTAGGTCGTCGTCGGCATGTGGCAGGCGGCGCACTCCGCACCCCTGGTGCCCGGCGCATGGTGATGATGAGAGGCGGCATCGTACTTCGCCGGCAGATGACACTGGCCGCAGACCGCGCTGCCGGGCGCGCGCAGCTTCATGCTGTGCGGGTCGTGGCAATCCGAGCACGTAACCCCCTTGGCGTGCATGCGGCTGCCGAGGAAGGAGCCATAGTTGTAGACCTCGTCGCGCATCTGCCCGTCGTCGTAGTACAGGCCCGGTTCGATGAGCGAAGCGCGGAAGCCGTCGGCGAAGCGCTGCCCGGCATGCCAGGCATCCGAGAACTGGCCGCGCCGCGCGTGGCAGCGCGCGCAGGCCTCGATCTCCCGCGACGAATCGCGCGGTTTGGAGCGCACGGCATCGCCGGTGCCGGAATCGATCGCCCAGATCGCGCCCTGGCGCTCGTCGAATGCCACCGCGAGGCCCTTGCCTTTGCCCTCGTAGCGCTGCCAGTTGCCTTCGCGCTTCGCCCACCCGACATGCCCCGACCCGGGGCCGTGGCAGGCTTCGCAGGTGACGTTGATGTCGGTCCAGGCCGTCGCGTAGCGGTCCGTCGCCTCGTCGTAGTTCTTGCGCAGGTTGGTCGAGTGGCAGTCCGCGCACTGGTAGTTCCACACCTGATCGATGCCGGTCCAGTGGAGCGGGTCGCCGGGTCTGAGTTTGCGATCCGGATACAGGTGGAACCAGCGCTGCCCGCCCTGCGCCGCCGGCCGTGAATCCCACGCTATGCCCAGCGCCTGGAGGCGTCCGCCGCGAAACGCCACCAGATACTGCTGCAGCGGGGTGAAGCCGAAGGCGTACTTGATCTCGTAGTCGGCGAGATTGCCGTCGGGGCCGTCCGTGTTGACGAAGAACCTGCCGTCGCGCTTGAAGAAAGTCGAGGTGACGCCGGCGTGGCTGAATTTCGCGCCGGCGAAACTGCCGAGCACCGTGGCATCGCTCGCCTCGGCCATCGCGCGGTCATGGTGCGAGCCTTTCCAGGCTTGATGTTCCTTGGCGTGGCACGCGGCGCAGGCGGCGCCGCCGACGTAGGCCGAGGCCGGCAGAGTCGCCGCGCCCGGCGGTGTTTCCGCCGGCTGAGCACGGGTCGGCACGGGTAGGTGAGGCTGCGCCGGCGGCTTCGACACGGCAAAGTAAAGCGCCGCCCCGAGCAGCAGTACGATCAGACCGAGCGCGAGCCACGGCAAGGCCGAGCGCCGGCCCGATGCCGTCACGGGTGCCTGGCCTTGTGCGGGGCCGGATTGGGCCTCCGATTGGGCCTTCGCCTTGCTTTGGGTGTCGTCTTTCTTGGCCAAGATGGAGTTCGGGAGCGCGGTGCGGCCAATGATGGCAGGGAACGGGCGCAACGGCACGGATCCTAGCCGAAACGTGAAGCCGCGGACCAGTTACTCCAGAGGTGTCCTGCCGGGCCGGGGAAAGGTGGCTGCCCCGCCGACTCGGCCACTCGGGAGGTCGGCGCAGGCCCCGTTGTCCCTGCCGTCGTGTCTCCGGGCGCTATTGGTCGAAAGCTAGCGTTGTCTTGGGCAACCGGAGCCGGGAGGCACACGCATGGATCTGCCGGGGGTGTCATTCTGTGGAAGGCCGTTCAGTAGCGCCGAGCTGCAGCTGATCGGCGCGGTGGTCAGGCGCTGCACCGGGTTGAGCCGCATGGAGCTCGCGCATACGGTGTGCGAGCTGCTTCAGTGGCAGCGCCCTGGCGGTGGGCTCAAGGCACGCGAGTGCCGCGAGTTTCTCGAACGGCTCGATGCGCAGGGGGTGCTGCTGCTGCCGCCCAAGCGCCCGACCAAGCCGGTGGGCAGCGCCACGCGCGTGCCGCTGAGCGAGCGCGGCGAAGCGGGCGCGGCGCTGCAGGGCACGGTCGGCGGCTTCGAGCCCATTGTGCTCGAACCGGTGCAAACCGAGCCGCAACGGCTGCTGTTTCGCGAGCTGGTGGGCCGGCATCACTACCTGGGTCATGCGGTACCGTTTGGCGCCCATCTGCGCTACCTTTTCTACTCCGGGCAGCAGGTGTTGGGCGCGATGCAGTTCTCCAGCCCGGCCTGGCGCCTGGCGGTGCGCGAGCGCTGGATCGGTTGGGATGAGCCAGCACGGCGGGGCAACCTGCAGCGGGTGGTCAGCCAGAGCCGCTTCCTGATCCTGCCCTGGGTGCACATTGCCAACCTGGCCAGTGTGGTGCTCTCGCGCGCGCAGCGGCGCCTGCGCCCGGACTGGCAGGCCCGCTACGGGGTGGAGCCGCTGCTGGTGGAGACCCTGGTCGATGAGAGCCGCTACCGCGGCCACTGCTACCGGGCGGCCAACTGGATCAGGCTCGGCGAGACGGCCGGTCGCGGGCGCATGGACCGGGCGCACCAGCGCGAGGGGGCCGCGCCCAAGGCGGTGTGGGTCTATCCGCTGGTGGCCCATGCCGCACAGCGGCTGCGGGGCGTGGCGTGAGGGCGGCGCGGGCGCCGGTGGAGGAGGACGAGTTTGCCATGGCACAGGAGGCGTTTGCCCAGCTGATCGAGTTCCTGCGCAGCTCGCACAGCCGGGCGCTCAGCCACACCGAGCTGGAAGCGGCGCTGAGCGAACGGGGCCGGGAGCTGCTGCGGGTGCTGTTCCAGGCGCATGTGGACAGCCGCGGGCCGGGGCCGGCGGGCGCACCGGTGTGCGGGGCCGAGGGTGTGCAACGCAGCGAACAGCGCCTGCACGAGCGCGGGCTGTCCACCGTGTTCGGCGAGGTGCGGGTGAAACGGCTGGGCTATGGGGCGCCCGGTGTGGCGAGCCTGCATCCGCTGGATGCACAACTGAATCTGCCCGCCGGGGAGTACTCGCTGGGCGTGCGTCGCCTGGCCGCCGAACAGGCCGCCCAGGTGTCCTTCGAGGCCACGGTGCAGGCCTTGGCCCAGCACACGGGCAAGACCCTGGGCAAGCGCCAGGTCGAGGAGTTGGTGCGCCGCTCGGCGCAGGACTTCGATGCCTTCTATGCCCAGCGCAATGCCGATGCCGAGCGGGCGAGCAGTTCGATCCTGGCGCTGAGCGCCGACGGCAAAGGGGTCGTGATGCTGCCGCGCGACCTGCGCGAGCCCACGCGCAAGAAGGCGGCACAGGGACAGGCGCACAAGCTCGCCAAGCGGCTCTCCAAGGGCGAGAAGCGAAACCGCAAGCGCATGGCCACGGTGGCGGCGGTCTACACGGTCGCCCCCTATGTACGCACCCCCGAGCAGGTGGTGCGCAGCCTGGCCCCGCTGCACGAGGCGGCGCCAGCGCGCGCGGTGGAAAAGGGAATCAATTCGACAGCCTTCTCGGTGCTTCGGTGACCTTCACGATTTCGATGTTGGTTTCGGGACTATCGGCCAGTGGCTCAACGGAAGACGCGGAAAGCAGCGACGCGCCTGATGTGGTCCCGGGCATGGAGCGGGCGCAGTCAAGGCCTCGCGACGTCAACGGCAACTCCACGATCATCGGCAGTTCACTCGACCGGCCCAAGCTCGAAAATCGACCTGGCATGGCGAAGTCCGGTAGCGGTATCGCCGATTTCGCCAGACCGGCGCGTCCGGATGTCCCGCACCGCTCTGCTATCATTTGCCGGACCAACGGCCCGACTCGATCCATGCTCAAACCTAATGCTATCCCGCTCTTCCTGGTGTTGGCTGCCGCATCGATGGGCACCCCTCGCGCCCAAGGCCCGCAAGCAGACGCTTCATCGTCACCGCCAGCGCGGCCTGCCGCGCGCGTCGAGGTCGACGTCCGGATTTCACGCTCGGACGAGGTCAGGTCGCGCCTCGGCGACTCGCTGCTTCCCCCCGAGGCGGTCGGGCTGTTCCTGCTGCCGCAGGCCGTGGTTACGCCGGCGACGACGGCGGATACCGCCACGACAAGCGTAATCGGCCCCCCGGGCGGCCTGGACTTCGAACTCCCCGCTCGAACGGTGCTTTCCCAGCTCGCGGGAACCAGTCTCGCCTCGGACTTGGCCGCTCAGCTCAGGGAGCAGATGCGCGCCGCCCCGCTCGAAGCGGGCGATGCGTGGAGTTTCGAAGTGGCGATTGCCTATTTCGGACTGCGCTCGGAGCAGTGGCGGCCGACCGTCCAGTCGGAAACGGCGTCGTATTGCCTGGTCATAGGAGGTGTCGCCAGCGTCAGCGGCCTGCACGGGCCGCTAGACACCAGCGAATTCCGGCGCGGCGTAAACCAGCGCAGCGATGGCATGCCGGAACCGGAATGCCGGCCCCTGAGCGAATATGCCGCCAACGGAGGCAGGCTGCTGCGCGAGGCAACGCGTAACATGGCCTCGGTACTGGCGGCCTGGATCGTCAACCGCACGCTTCAATACCGCTGAAGCGCTGCCTGCCGGTAGCGTCGCGGGTGCTTGGTTCCTCCGGCCTGTATCCCGCCCTCAAGCTCCCGCAGTCGGTCCAAGCCGCGGGCCGAACCATTTTTCCGAACGCGCCCTGCGCGGTGCCCGCCGCGCTCCTGTGTGCGCTGACCGGTCTCGACCGCGACGACGGCGCGTCGAATCACCAGCGGAAAGTCAGTCCCACCAGACCGCCGTTGAGGCTCATTTCCTCGATCGGCGAGTCGTTGAACTGGTAGTCGAGGTAACGCCAGGCCACGGTCACCGTTCCCCAGTCGAAGGCGTAGCCGATGCCGGCCATTGCCTGCCAGGTGAGATCCGAGTCGCCCGTCCCCACATCGACGTAGTAGGGCAACACCCAGCGGCGGTCGGCACTCAGCACCACCGACCCCTTGAGGCCGACGATGGCGTCCCAGTTCGTTTCGTCGACGCCCTGGCTGCCGCTG
This sequence comes from uncultured beta proteobacterium, assembly GCA_963696505.1. Classification (GTDB taxonomy): domain Bacteria; phylum Pseudomonadota; class Gammaproteobacteria; order Burkholderiales; family Rhodocyclaceae; genus CAVOKN01. The sequence goes on from CAVOKN010000001.1 coordinate 120,971, forward strand.
CGGCCCGGGAGGCCGAGCGAGCCGATGTTGCCGTTGAAGGTCCAGTCGAATTGCTGCTCCACGCTGAGCATTCGGGCGCCGAACAGCAGATGGGTCGTATTCTGCGGGGTGTCGCTGATCGCATACATCCCGGCAAGAGTTCACGCCCAGGCCTCGATGTTGAGATTGGCGTCCACGCTCACCCCGGCCGGCAGCCCGGCCTGGCCGACCCTGAAGTCCCGCGAGCCCGACTTGGACGCGCCTAGATCGACATACACCACGTCGGTGAACGCGCCCCATCGTCCCTTGCGCGCCTCAAGCGAGCCCATGAAGACCATTTCCAGGGCATCGATCACCGCGTCGGAATCGACGTCGATCGACGAGCCGCCGCCGCCCGTGGGGAAGCTGGTTAACCCGCCGATGCTCGGGAGCCAGCCGTAGATCGAGGCTCGCCACTGCCAGGCGTCGGTACTTCCCTGTGCGTGGGATGCAGCCGGCAGCAGCGCGGCGGCCACGAACAGCGGCGCCATGCGCCCGGCGATTCGAATTCCATTATTCATATTGATTCCTTCTGGTTGGTTTGCCGCACCGGGTGCAGCAATGAATTCGGGTTCCCCTTGAGCGCGCCTGGTACCCCGTTTCGCAAGCTCGGCCACGTATCGCCCCCCCGGAGGCATACGCAGGTGTGATCGAGAAGCCGTCTGCTCAATCGGAAGCCGTATTGCGGCGGGCGACCTCGAAGCGAAGCTCGTCCGCCTCCGCCTTCCCGGCCGGCTTCACGTCCTTCACTTCGATCGTCACGTTGTTGACCTTGCCGGTGAACTTCGACTTTCCTTCCGCGCCGATTGCTTCGACAACCGGCGTGCCGAGGTCGATGCCGACGTCAGCGGTCTCGTCGGCCGAGAAGAGGCCGGCCTGGGTGTGCTCGGAATCCGGCCCTCGGCGACCTTCTCGTCATTGACGAAGAGCGTGCCGACACCGCCCTTGCCGGGGCCTCCGCCGTCATAGGCGAAGTCGAAGCGGAGCGTCGATTTGCCGGGCGCCAGCGGCTTGGCGGCGGCAATCGAAGTGCGCCGCAGGCCGAGGAAGTTGTAGTCGTAGGCCGGAACACCGTCCTTGACATAGAGCGACCAACCGCCGAAGCGCCCGCCCTGACCGATGATCGTTCCGTTGGCTCGACCCTGGGGAACCTCGATCTCGGCGGTGATGGTCTTGGACCGGTTCTTCACGTTGATGAAGACCGCTTCCATCATCCCGGTCATGCCTTCGGCCAGCGTCAGCGAGGTACGCCCGGCCATCAGGTCGGGGCGGCCGACGGTAGCGGCATCCAGACGCTCGAAGAAGCGGTCGTCGATGGGCAGCACGTGGTACTTCTCGGCCTCTTTCATGAAAACCGCCTGCAATTCGGCGAGCTTCTTCGGGTTTTTCGCCGCCAGGTCGTTGGCGAGGCTGAAATCCGAGCGCACATCGTAAAGTTCCCACACATCCTCCTGCAGCGTGCGGGGCGGCTTGGGCTCCCAGGGCGCCTTGTGGATGGTCCGCGCCAGCCATCCATCATGATAAATGGCCCGGTTGCCGGCGATCTCGAAATACTGCGTGGTGTGCCGCTCCCTGGCCTTGGCGTCCTCGAAGGAATACATCAGGCTGTTGCCTTCCATCGGGATCTGCGGCGTACCGTTGACCACCTTCGGCTCTGGCAGGCCGATCGCCTGCAGGATGGTCGGCGCAACGTCGATGACATGGCCGAACTGGCTGCGCATCTCGTTCTTGGCCTTGATGCCCTTGGGCCATGAAACCACCATGCCGTTGCGCGTGCCGCCGAAGTCGGAGGGCACCTGCTTCATCCAGCCGAACGGCGCATTCAGCGCCACCCCCCAGCCGGCAGCCATGTGCGGATAGGTATCGGCATCGCCCCACTTGTCAACCAGCTTGAGCATGTCCTCGACCTTCTCGCTCACACCGTTGAAGTAGGTGTATTCGTTGAACATGCCGTTCGCGCCGCCTTCGCCACTGGTGCCGTTGTCGCCGGCGACGTAGAACACCAGGGTGTTGTCCGCTTCCCCGACATCCTTGAACGCCTTCAGCATCCGGCCGATCTCGTGATCGGTGTACTCGGCGAATGCCGCGAAGACCTCGGCCTGGCGGGCGAACAGGCGCTTCTCGTCACCCGACAGATTGTCCCAGTCCTTGATCGCCGCCGGCTTCGGCGCCAGCTTGGTGTCCGGTGGAACCACGCCCAACTTTATCTGGCGGGCCAGGGTTTCCTCGCGCAGCTTGTCCCAGCCCTGGTCGAACTTTCCCTTCCACTTGGCGATCCAGTCCTTCGGCACATGGTGCGGCGCATGGGTGGCGCCAGGCGCGAAGTAAATGAAGGATGGCTTCTGGGGCGCCAGGGCCTTCTGGTACTTGATCCAGGCCACCGCCTGGTCCGTCATGGCGGCCATGAAGTGATAGTTCGGATCGACCGGCAGTTCGACCTGATGGGTTCCGTCGTAGAGGTAGGGCGCCCACTGGTTGGTCTCGCCACCGAGGAAACCATAAAATTTGTCGAAGCCCTGGCGCGTCGGCCAGCGGTCGAAGGGGCCGGCCACGCTAGCCTCCCAGGCGGCAGTCTCATGCCACTTGCCGAAGGCCGCGGTACTGTAGCCGTTGAGGCGCAGCATCTCGGCCAGCGGCGCCGTCGCATTGGGAATCTGGCCGGTTGAACCCGGCATCCCGGTCGCCAGTTCGGTGATGAAACCCATGTTGACCGTGTGATGGTTGCGGCCGGACTTGAGTGCTGCCCGCGTCGGCGAACACAGGGCGGTGGTATGGAAATTGTTGTAGCGCAAACCGCTCTGGGCCAGGCCGTCGAGCGTCGGCATGGGGACCGGGCCGCCAAAGGCTCCCGGCACGCCAAAGCCCATGTCGTCGATCAGCACGATGACGACGTTCGGGGCACCGGCCGGTGCCTTGACCTCGAAACGTGGTGGTTGCCTGACCTTGCGCACGTCGAGTTCTTTGTATGACGGCCGTTTCGGTTCCGCGATGGGCAGCACGGTGCGATCCAGTTCGCCCTTGGCCTGGGCCAGGGCCGCGGGGGAAAATGCAACCACTGCGAGTACCCCTGCCGCCAGTGCGCGGCCCAACGTCTTCGCGAATGCAAGTCTCATGTGTTCCCTTCCTGTCGAACGACGGTATGAGCCGGCGCTGGCGGCGGCACCGCCATCGCCGGCCGAATCAATAGCGCACGCTGCGCCGGGCCACGCCGCCGACATTTCCGGCGACACCGGGCTGGTTGATGCCGGGATCGACGACACCGACCCCAGGCGCCCCGACGCCGACCCTGGCAGCCCCGCCGACGTTGCCCGCCGCGCCGGGCTGATTGATGCCGGGATCCCTGACGCCGACTCCGGGCGCCCCGACGCCAGCCGTGCCTCCCCGTACGCCGGGCTGGTTGATGCCTGGGTCGCGCGCCTGCGGCACACCGGAAAGGACGGCAAGTGCCGAACCCACTGCCACAATGTGCCCCCACCTGCTCAGATTCTTGCTCATCCCGCCGTCTCCTTGAGTTCGTTGGCCCTGCAATGCCCCCTCGGGGCTGCTCGACCACGTAAACGAGATTGTTGCCCTGGAACTTCGCCCGGTATCAGGCGCCGCCGCATTGCAGTACTCGATGCCGACCTTCGGTGCAGCCACAAACCCCCGCCGGCACGAGGGTAGCGATGGCCGGCGAACCCTCGACCTGGGTCGGCTGCCGGGCGCTCGCCTGCTGTTGTTGGGCAGTTGCCGCCGCTGCGCCAAGCATGGAGAGTCCGAGCGCCTTCTTCGTCCCAATATCCCTGGCCATCACTTGGGCTTGGGCACGCCGGCGTCGAGTGGCCGGAACTCTACCTTCTTCACGTCTTTCGGCGGCCGGAAGGTGAACAGGCTGTCGTCGAGCTTCGGCGCGAGGTTCCACTTCGTCATGACCACCGCGAACTGCGGCGCATTGACCACGTCCTTGGTGGTGATCACGATCTTGCGTGGCAGCGGCTGGTTCCCCTCCTGGATCCAGACCTGCAAGTCCACCTGAGGCGCCCGGAACGCGAGGTGGTCGCAGCGCACACCCTCGACCACGCCCTTGCCGACAACCAAGCCGCCGGTGACGTCCTGCATCAGGATCTCGTAGGCGTTCTTGTAGAGGAAGTCGCTGGCGGGGGCGACGATGTTGAGTTCCGCCCGCGCGAAATCGAGCATTTCCTCCAAAGTGCCAGGGGCCGCCACCGTGGCGAAGTACTTCTCGCTCGGACTGTGCAGGGTAAGCGACTTGCCGTCGTAGTAGAAAACCTGGTCAACCAGATCCCCCCTGCGCTCGACCCACAGCTTGTCGGGACGCTGGATCGACTGCCGGGCCGTGTGGTCGAACTGGATCTTCTGACCCGAGACGAGCACCACCTCGAAGGTGCTGCGCGTGTCCACGCTGAACCGCTTCTGCTTGGCAAGGAAGTCCGTCGACGCCTTCAGCAGCTTCTGGGCCTGGGGATCGATTGCTTCAGGCTGACCGAGCGCTGCCTGGGGCAGCACCGTGGCCGACAACAGGGCGATCGCCGCCAGCCACTGCGCGGCGCGGCCAAAATATTCCATCGTGCGCATGCTCTTCCCTCTCCTTGGTTGGTGACCTTGACCTGCCGAGGCCTGTCGGCCCTCGCCATCTGCCAGTCGATTCGGCACAAGCCCGTACCGCATTCGTCCGGCGGCCGGTTCGTCCCGGAACATGCGGGCGGACTGTGAAGTCAGCAGTACAAGGCCCAGCTTAGTACCCAAACAGTCCGCGAACATTGTAGGCGATCCGCGCCCCCCCCGCGCGCGCCCGCTTGCTGCGGGCGGAGATCCCTTCTTCGCAGCCAGCCCAATGCGACAATCCATTCTCGCGTACGCCCGGCTCGACGCTTTGATCCGCTGCGGCAAGAAATTGACGATTGGCGACATGACGGCAATTGAAGGAAGCTGAAATGTCGACGACGGATGGGTTGCGGCAACTCCCCGCGGACGTGGCGCGAGGCGCCGCCACGACCGCGATGGTTCGCCCCCCCCCCGCGAGTCCAGCCCCGTTCCGCGAAGCCCGATTGGCGGACAAGCCTCGCCCATGCGTTCGCCCCAGGCCAGCGCGAGCGCCTGGCGCATCGCCGCGCCTGCGAACGCTCAGCGGGAACCGACCGGCAGGTCGCGGAAAGCGCGTTCCAGCGCGCCCTGGGCGTTGTCGAGGTTCTTGTCCCGCCCGCTGCCGAGCACTTGCGTGATCGTGGCGCGCCACAGGATCTCGCGAGATTGGGGCGCCAGCACGTCCACCGCCATCACGCCTTCCCTCAGGTTCCGGGAATTGACGTCGTGCGACAGATTGTCCTCGCCAACCACCGGCGCGCGAACGAGTCCGATGGAAGTGCTCGACGGCTGGCCGATCGGCGGTGCCGACAGCGCTTCGCTGCTCATGCTCAGCACATAGCGAACCAGCAGATCGGCCGCAGCGCCCTTGTCGACCTCGCGCAGTCCCTTGGCCGCAAGCTGCGCACGAATCAGCCCATCGATGCGCGACCGCAAGTCCGCGTCCTGCAGCGCCTTCTGCTCGGTGAAGTCATCCGGCGGCTGTAGCGTATAGGTGCGAGCCGTGGCGAGAACGCTGTTCGGCCGGGTTTCGGTATGAACCTCCGGGCCGGCCGCACAGCCGGCCAGGCAGGCGAGGACGACGAGCAGCGGCGTTAGCAACCGGGGTGTGGAAACTCGTGGGGCAGGACGCATGGCAGCCTCGGCATGCCGGTTCAGGCGAAAGGCCCACCGGTACCCAAGTATTGAGACTCCGGCATCCCCGGTCAACTCCCGGCCGCCGGAAGAATCGCGAAAAACGCAAGGTGGATAGGCGCTAGCGCCACCGGGCCGTCGGCGAATCGCCACCCGGGTCAAGCAGCGGTAGGCAGCCCGGCGCTGCCTCCCGCCCCATGCTAATTGAGATCCTTGTCCTTCCAGAACTTGGTGCCGGCCACCGCGCCGCCGGCCTGCAGACCGTTCTTGGTCAGCGTGTAGTAGGAGGCGCCGCCGATGGCGTCCTCGCCGCTACCGGCGCCGACAGACTTGCCGGCCACGCCCGCCGACGCGGCCCCGCCGCCGGCGTACTCCCAGCCTTTCTCGATGAACTGGTCGAACGCCTTGGCGTCCTTGAAGACGATCAGCGTCTCGTTCTGGGCGATGCCGGCCTGCAGGCCCGCGCTCGCCTGCGCCATGTCCATGAAGAAGTCTTTTTTCGCCCGGGCGTCGTGGGCCAGGCCCTTGCCGCCGGCTCCGCCTATCCCGAAGCTCAGCCCGTAGGTGGTGAATACCGCATAGCCCGGCGCCTTGGCGACCGCGGCCTTGAGTTCCGGCTTGGCCTTGTAGAACTTTTCCAGGGCGGCCTGCGTCGCCTTGCGGACCTCGGCCTGCTTGCCGGGCTTGTCGGTCTCGGCCAGCGCACCGCCAGCCATCAGGGACAGCATGGCGAAGCCGGCTGCAATGTAGCGGATCAATCTCATGGTGCAACTCCTATCGTCAGTGAAACGAACAGCGGAACGTGCGCATGGGCATTCTATCCCCGCGTCGTGCGGCACGGTGCCGCGCGCAACTTCATTGAAGCCCCCGATCCGCGGCCCCCGGCATGACCCGGACACGCCCGCCGTCATCGAGCGTGTTGGCCGGGTGCCGAACCACCACCTCGCCCGCTTTGAGGCCGCTGCGGACCTCGGCCTCGCGGGCGTTGCGCAGGCCAAGGTTCACCGGACGCAGGCGCGCGGCATTGTCTTCCACCACGAACACACTCCAGCGCTCACCGTCGCGGAACAGGGTGCTCACCGGCAAAGTCAGCGTTCGTTCGGCGCTGGCGACGACGAAGCGCGCCTCCACCCGGTAGGCGTCGCCCAGTTCCGCAGGCGCATCGACGATGTCGGCCACCACGTTCACCCGCTGCTCCTCGACGCCGAGAGCCGACACCTTGGTGAAGGCGAAGGCCTCCACCAGCCTCACCCTGCCCTGAAGGGTCTTGTCGCCGCCCCAGCCCTCGATCAGCACCGGCATGCCCGGGCGTATGCGCACCGCATCCTGGGAGAGAACGTCCGCCACAACTTCCAGCGCGGTGGGATCGCCAACGGTTGCAAGCACCTCGCCGGCGCGGACCACACGCTCGCTGCGCTCGGGAATGCGCAGCACGCGGCCGGCGACCGGCGAACGCAGTTCGACCGCCGCACCGCTGCGCCCGGAGTCGATGGCGAGCAGCGCTGCGCGGGCCGCCCGCAGGTCGGCCTCGGCAGCCCGCAGCCGCGCCTGCGCCGCGTGCAGTTCGTTGGCCGCGCTGCTCTCTGCCACCCAGGCCTGCTCCGCCACCTGCGGAGACACGAATTTCTGCTTCACCAGGTTGTCCGCGCGCGCTCGCTCGCGCCGCTTCTGCACGTTGTCGGCCTGGGCCAGGTGGGCGCGGGCGTCGGTTTCGCGCAGCGTCGCCTCGGCGCCGGCGATGCGCGCGAGTTGCTCCTCGCGCTCGCGCGCCGACAGCGGCAGCGGCCGCAACTCCGCCACCACCTGGCCGGAACTCACCGCGTCGCCGTCCCGCAGATCGATTCGCGCCACCCGCCCGGCCACCGGCGCCGCGATGACGTAGCGATCGCGGGCGCGAGTCTCGCCGTCCTCGTCGATGGTGACCTGGATGCTGCCGGATTGAACGACCGCGGTTTCCACCGCCAGCGGCTCCGGCCGCAGCGCCAGCGCCAGCAGAGCAGCCACCGCCAGCGCGGCAAGGACATAGAACAGGCGTTTCCACGTTCTTTTCATTTGTCATTCCCGTGTCTTGAGCACCGCCACCAGGTCGAGGCGCCGCAGCCGTCCCCAGATCAGCAGGCCGGAGGCCGCCGCGGCGAGCGCGACGACGATGAAGGCGAAGGCAAAAGTCTGGCCGCTCAGCACCAGCGGCAGGCGCAGCGTTTCCTGGGTGGCGTTCACCGCCGCCGCCACGGCGGCGCAGATGCCGTAGCCGATGGCGAAGCCGAAGGGGATCGCCGCCAGCGTCAGCAGCGCCTGCTCGCCGAGCAGCATCACGGCCACTTCGCGCTGGGTGAAGCCGAGCACCCGCAGCGAGGCGAGCTCGTGTCCCCGTTCGGAGAGCGCTATGCGCACCGAGTTGTACACCACGCCGAAGGCAATGACGCAGGCGAAGAGGATGTTCATCATGGTCTGCACCGCCAGGCTGCGGGCGAGGACGTCGCGAAAGTTGGCCAACATCGCATCCTTGACGCTGGTGCCGCGCACCGCCGGCAGGCGCTTCAACGTGTCGTAGAGCTCGCCGCGCCGCGCCGGGTCCACCGCGAGGAAGGCGCCGGAGAACGCGCCCCCCTCCAAAGTCAGTCGCTGGACAGCGGCAAGCGACATGTAGACGCTGATGCCGATGAGATCGTCCACCAGTCCGGCGACCGGCAGTTCCACCTTGCGCCGCCTGCCTTCGAGCACCTCGACGCCGATGCTGTCTCCCACCGTCACGCCCAGCTTCTCGGCCAGCTTGGCCGAGAGCACGACCCCATCCTCGGGAGGACGGATGCGCCGATAGCCCAGATCCATGATGGCGCGCAGATCGCCATCGGGCGGCAGCGCCAGGATTGCGGTGCGGCGCGTGCGATGGCCCACCCGCAGCTTCACCGGCAGGTAGCGGAAGGGCTCGACGGCGGTGACGCCGGGAAGCTGGGCCAGCGCGTGGCGCGCATGCGCCGAAAGGGGATTGGCGAACTCCACCATCACGTCCTCGCGCTGCGCCATGCGGAACTGGATGTCGATGATGTAGTCCAGCGCGTCGATGCCGTAGCGCCCCGCCACCAGTATGGCAACCGCAAGGGCAATGCCGGTGATCGAAAGCAGCGCCTTCCACGGCCGGCGTTCGAGGTTGCGCACGATCATGCGCTCGACGATGGAAAGCCAGCGCTGGAAGCCGAGGCGCTCGATGAGCGTGGGCTTGAAGCGCGCCGGCGGTTCCGGGCGCATCGCCTCGGCCGGCGGCAGGCGCACCGCATGGCGCACCGCGCCCCAGGCGCCGGCGAGCGCCGCGGCGAGGCTGATGGCGAGCGCCAGCGTGAGCCCGAGCGAGCTGAGCGACCATTCGAGACGCGGGAAATGGAAGAAATCGCGATAGATGTCCGCGAGGTGGGCGCCGAGCCAGGCGGCCAGCGGCAGCGCCAGCAGCACGCCGAGTACCACCGCCGCCAGGGCAAGCTTGAGATAATGCCATCCGACTGCCCGGTTGCCGTAGCCGAAGGCCTTCAGCACCGCGACCTGGTCGCGCTGGGTGGCCACCAGCCTTGAAAGCACGATGTTGATGATGAAAGCCGCGACGCTGAGGAAGATGCCCGAGACGACGAAGCCGTAGACCTTGTCCTGGTTGATCTCGTCCGAGATCACCTTGTGGGAGAGGTGATCCTCGCGGCCGTAGGCGCCGAGCGAGCCGTAGCGTTCCAGCAGGCGGTCGAGGCGGTCGATCACGTCCTTCTCCGAGGCGCCCCGGGCGAGCGTCAGATCGAGGGCGTTGAACGCGCCGTCCATGTCGTAGGCATGGGCGACGGCCTCCCGGTCCATCCACAGGATGCCGTAGCGCTTGTCGTCGGGCAGGCCGCTGGCCGGCCGCAGCACGTAGATGTACTCCGGCGAGATGGCGCTGCCCACCACGTGCAGGCGCTGCCAGCGGCCGTTGATCACCGCCGCCAGCCGCGCACCGGGCTTGAGGCCGTTGGCCTTGGCGAAGGCTTCGTTCACCAGCACTTCATCGCGCGCGCCGGGCTCCGGCAAACGCCCGCTGCGCAGGTGCAGGTCGTTGAGCCGCGGCGCGCCGCGCTCGGGGAGCGATTGCAGCAGTCCGGTGGCGGGCTCGGCCAGGCCCGGAACGTCCAGCGTCACCTCCAACAGGATGCCGGTCTGCACCTGCTGTACCCCGGGCAGCCGGGCGACGGCCGCAGCGGCGCTTTCCGGCGCGCGCTTGACGCGGGCGAACACATCGGCGAAGCGGTACTGGCCGTAATAGGCGGCGCGCTCGCGCACCAGCGTCTCGTACATGCCGCGCATGGTGAGAAACACCGCGATGCCGCACATCACCACCAGCGCCACGGCGATCAACTGGCCGCGCAAATGCCAAAGGTCGCGCAGCAGCTTGCGGTCGAGCGCGCTCAGCATGACCGGCGCCTCACCACGACAGCTGCGCAGGCGAGAGCTTGGCCGCGTTCTGCCGCACCTCGACGATCTCGCCGCTGCCGATGCGGATCACGCGGTCTGCCATGGCGGCAATGGCCGCGTTGTGGGTGATCACCACGGTGAGCGTTCCCAACTCGCGATTGACCCGCTCCAGCACCTCCAGCACGACTTTGCCGCTGGCATAGTCGAGCGCCCCCGTCGGTTCGTCGCACAACAGCACGTCGGGGCGTTTGGCCACCGCGCGGGCCACCGCCACGCGTTGCTGCTCGCCGCCGGAAAGCTGCGCCGGAAAGTGGTGCAGGCGCTCGCCCAGGCCCACCAGTTCCAGGGCCTCGCGGGGCAACATCGGATGGGTGGCGATCTCGGTCACCAGCGCCACGTTCTCGACGGCAGTAAGACTGGGGATCAGGTTGTAGAACTGGAACACGAAGCCGACGTGCTCGCGGCGATAGCGGGTCAGACTGTCGTCGTCAGCGGCGGTGAGGTCATGGTCGAGGTAGAGGACGCGGCCGCCGCTGGGAACGTCGAGCCCGCCGAGAATGTTGAGCAGGGTGAACTTGCCGCTGCCCGAGGCGCCCAGCAGCACCACCAGTTCGGCGGCATAAAGGTCGAGTTCGACGCCGCGCAGGGCATGCACTTCGACTTCGCCCATGCGGTAGGTCTTGGAGACACCGCGCACCTGAAAGACGGGCTCGCGCGCCATGTTCTTGTCTCCACGCAAGGAAACGGGAGTTGGCCGGCCTCATGCTGCCGGACCACGCCATTCTACGCCGGGGCGCAAACGCGCCCGCCCCTGTTGATCGCAAGCTATTCCGGAGCCCGGACATGTCCCGCCGCCACCTTGGTCAGCAGATTTCCTTCGTCATGGCCATAGTCAGTGTCCTGGGAGCGGCGATCATGGTCGCCGTTGCGGCCTGGCTGATCCTGACCCGCGGCGCGGCCGACGTGTTCTCGGCCAGCGCCATTGCGGGGGTCGCTTTCCTGGCGAGCTGCGCCGTGGTGCTCTACGTCATGAGCCATCCGCAGCCACCGCTGCCGCAGGATCCCGCTTCGAACGGCTAGCCGCCGTTCGCCTTGCGGCTCACCAGGCAGCCGAGCAGGCCGAGGTCGGTGTCGCTCAGCAGCGGCGGCGAGTCGTCCTGCACGTAGTGCAGCTTGAAGGCGGCGACGGCGGCCTCGACATCGCTCACGTCGTAGCCCATCGCATGCAGCGCGAGTGCCGGATCGAAGCCCGGCGGCGGCGGCGCGTGGGGCGGGTCGCACCACAGGCCGAAGCCGCGAGCCGCCAGATCGCGCCACGGGAAGTGCCGGCTCGGGTCCACCTTGCGCCGCGGCGCCACGTCGGAGTGGCCGACGAAGTTTGCCGCCGGCATGCCGTGGCGGCGCTTGATGTCCGCCAGCAGTTCCAGCAGCGCGGCGATCTGCGCCGGAGGAAAGGGCTCGTCGCCGTTGTTGTCGAGCTCGATGCCCAGAGAGGTGGAGTTCACGTCCGACACCGCGCCCCAGCGCGCCTTGCCCGCATGCCAGGCCCGCGCGCGCTCGTCCACGAGCTGGAATATGACGCCGTCCCGGGCCACCAGATAATGGGCGCTCACCTTGAGCAGCGGATCGGCTAGCACGCGCAGCGCCCGCTCTGCGTTGTCGCTGCCCGTGTGATGGAGAACGACCAGGTCGGCCTGACGCGCGTTGAAGTTGGGCGAAGCCTGCCAGCGGGTCGGAATGTCCGGCCGCTGCGGCAGCGGCGCACAGCCGGCGATGGCCAGCGCCGCCGCCGCGATCAGGAACCGCCGCATCGCGAGAATGCCGCCCCGCACCTGCTCAGTTGCGCGCCGGCTCGAAAGTCGCGTCGAGGTTGAGCGCGTCGCAGTGGTCGAGGAAGTCGGAGCGCAGCGTCGGGATGTGGGTCGCCGCCGGAACGCCCACCGTCATGCGCACCGAGAACATCGCCGTGCCGGTATGCGGCGCCGGGTAGGCGTCGGTGTCGAGCTGCTCGATGTTGATGCCGCGCTGGGCGAAGAAGCTCGACAGGCCCTGGACGATGCCCGGGTGGTCCACCGAGATCGCCTCGACGAAGTAGGGCACCACCGGCGCACCGCGCTCGCGGCTACGCGTGCGCTGGTGGATCACCAATAGGCCGAGCTGCTTGCCGATGTCGGGAAGCTGACTTTCGAGCTTGGCCAGCGCGTCCCAGCGCCCGGTGAGCAGCATGATCAGGGCGAACTGGCCACCGAGCACCGCCATGCGGCTGTCCTCGATGTTGCAGCCGGTATCAACGATGCGGCGCGTGAGCTGGTCCACCAGCCCCACGCGGTCTTCGCCGGTGGCGGTGAGAACCAGGCTTTCCTGGCGATGGTCCTGGGTCATGGCGGCAAGAGATTGCTGGACAGGGCGCCGATGCTAGCACGCCTCGCGCGGCCTTCGCAGGTCGGCTCAAACCCCAAGGGCGGCGCCGACATCGACCGCCCGGCACACCTCGCGCAGCCTTCGCAGGCCGGTAGGGTGCGCCATGCGCACCGGTTCATTCACCGTCCGACGCTACCCATGGCGGACCCTACTTGTAGAGGTAGTTCGGCAGCCAGAGCCCGATCCCGGGGAAGGCATAGAGCAGCGCCAGCGCCACCAGTTGCAGCGCCATGAAAGGCAGCATGCCGACGAAGATCTGGTTCAGCGTCACATGGGGCGGCGCCACGCCCTTGAGGTAGAACGCCGCCATCGCCACGGGCGGCGAAAGGAAGGCGGTCTGGAGGTTGAGCGCCACCAGCAGGCCGAAGAACAGGGGGTCGATGTCGAAATGGGCGAGCAGCGGAATGAAGATCGGCATGAAGATGACGATGATCTCGGTCCATTCCAGCGGCCAGCCGAGCAGGAAGATGATGGCCTGCGAGAGCAGCATGAACTGGAGCGGCGTGAGGTTCAGCGACAGGACCCATTGCTCGACCAGCGCCTGGCCGCCGAGCAGGGCGAAGGCCGCCGAGAAGATGCTGGAACCGACGAACAGCCAGCACACCATGGCCGAGGTGCGCGCGGTGAGAAACACCGATTCCTTGAGCCGTCCCCAGGTGAGCTGGCGATAGGACAAGGCCAGAACGATCGCGCCCAGCGAGCCGACGGCTGCCGCCTCGGAAGGCGTGGCGAGGCCGAAGACGATGGTGCCCAGCACCGCCAGGATCAGGATCGTCAGCGGGAAGAACGATGTCATTAGCATCCAGCCGACTTCCAGCCGCTTCCAGTCCAGTTGCCGGTAGAACCACAGCAACACCGCCGCCAGCGCGACGCCAATGACGGCGAGCGGCGCCTGCCAGCCGCTGTGCTCGGGGGCTGCCGGCGGCGCGGCGGTCTCGGCCGGCGGTTCTTCAACGCCCAGGGCGCGCGGTCCATCGGCCGCTGCCTGCCGGCCCGCCCCCGACCCAAGTTCCAGGGGGGCCGCGTCCGCGCCGGCCTGCCCGGACGGCACAGGCTCACCGCCTAGCGGCTGGGGCGGTGCCTCGGCCGCCACCGGCGGCTCGGCCAGACCGCCGAGCGCCTGGGGCTGGCTCTCGCCGAACGCCGAAGGCTGACTTTCGCCCAGCGGCTGCGGCGCCGTGCCCAAGGCCTCGATGCCAGCCGGCAGATCGGGTTCGGCGTCGAGCTGGCTGGCCTGGCGGGCGAAACCCCAATAGGCCATCGCCAGCACCAGCACCACCGTCAGCGAAGGCAGGACGGCGACGATCAGGCGCTTCCACACCTCGACCTGGGGTGCGCCCGCATGCCGTCGCGGCGCCATGGCTGCCGCCAGCAGCCCCACCGGCATGGAGCGCCGCCCGCCATCGGTGAGCGCCTCGGCCCACGCCGGCGCCGGCACCCGCTTCTCCTCGGCATCCAGCGGCGGCGCCAGGTCGGGGCGCAGCTTCGCCAGGACGATGACATAGCCGATGTAGAGCGCGGTGAGCATCAGCCCCGGCAGGAAGGCACCTGCATAGAGCTTCACTACCGACACCCCGGCGGTGGCGCCATAGACGATCAGCATGATCGACGGCGGGATCAGGATGCCCAGGCAGCCGCCGGCGGTGATCGCCCCGGCGGACAGCTTCACCGAATAGCCGTGGCGCAGCATGGCCGGAAACGCCAGCAGGCCCATCAGGGTCACCACGGCGCCGACGATGCCGGTGGCGGTGGCGAAGACGGCGCAAGTGATCAGGGTGGCCACTGCGAGCGAGCCCGGCACTTCCGACAGCGCCAGGTGCAGGCTGCGGAACAGCTTGTCGATGATATTGGCACGCTCCACCACGTAGCCCATGAAGACGAACAGCGGGATGGAGATCAGCACGTCGTTGGTCATCACCAGGAAAGTGCGCTGCACCATCAGATCGAGAACCTTCTGCGTGTCGAAGTCGAAGGCCAGCCAGCCGAAGAACATGCCCATGCCCATCAGGGTGAAGGCGGTGGGAAAGCCGAGCATGATCGCGACCACGATCAGCGCCAGCATGAGCAGGCCCAGATGGCCGCCGCTCATCTGCGACGGCGCCGGCATCAGCAGCGCCACGACGAGCACCACCATGGCCATGATCGACAGGCCGAACCACACGCCACGTTTCATTTCGCCTTCTCCCGCTCGATCAGGGCACGCTCGGCCCGTTCGATCTCCCGGTCGTCGAAATTGACCATCTTCTTCAATTCGTCCACGTCCACCTCCTCCACGTCGCGATCGCGCGAGGGCCAGGCGCCGCTTTTCAGGCACAGGGCACAGCGCACGATCTCCACCAGCCCCTGAAGCAGCAGCAGCGCGCCGGCAATCGGGATGACGGTCTTGAAGGGATAGAGCGGCGGTCCGTCGGCACTCACCGAAGAGTGTTCCCCGATGCCCCAGGAATAGTCGGCGAAGCTGGTGCCGGCCCAGATCAGCGCCACCACTCCGGGGATGAAGAACAGCAGGTAGAGCAGCAGGTCGAGGCCGGCCTGAAGTCGCGGCGGGAAGAAGCCATAGAGCACGTCGCCCCGCACATGGCCGTTGCGCGACAGGGTGTAGGCGCCGGCCATCATGAACAGCGTGCCGTACATCATGTAGCTGGCATCGAAGGCCCAACTGGTGGGCGCGTTGAACAGATAGCGCGACAACACCTCGTAGGTGATGCCGAAGGTGAGCGCCAGGATCAGCCAGGCGAAGGCCTTGCCGACAAAAGCACTGATTTCGTCGATGAACAGCAGGAGCCTTTGCATGGGAGCCGCCCCCGAATCAAGCCGTCGGGTGGGCCGTATGCCCCCACCCCTGCCCTCCCCCGCACGCGGGGGAGGGTAAGTACGTCACTTCTTGGCGAACCAGTGGTTGTAGGCCATGCGCGGATCGACCACGGTGTCGAGTTGCCAGCCGATCACGCGCTGGGCGAACTTCTTCTGCGAGTCGAGCACCTTGGCGAAGAAGGGATTCTCCTGGCTCTTGCGATCGGCCACCGCGCTCCACGCCTTGAGCTGTTCCTGGAGCACGTCGTTGGGCGTCTTGTAGAACTTGACGCCCTGTTTCTCGCGCATGTCGATGTAATCCTGGGAGTAGCGGTCCAGCGCCTTCCACGACATGTCGGCCGAGGCGGCCTGGGCGGCATAGCGCATGATGGCCTTGAGCTCCGCGGGTAGCGAGTCGTACTTCTTCTTGTTGAACACGATCTCGAAGGTCTCGTTCGGCTGGTGGTAGCTCTGCAGCATGCACACCTTGGACACGTCTGGGAAACCGAGCAGGCGGTCGGAGGAGGCGTTGTTGAACTCCGCCGCGTCCAGCAGGCCGCGGTCCAGGGCCGGCACGATCTCGGCGCCGGGCAGGGCGTTCACCGCGGCGCCCATCTCCTTGAACACGTCGATGGACAGCCCCACGGTGCGGTACTTGAGCCCCTTGAGGTCCGCCGCCTTGGCCACCGGCTTCTTGAACCAGCCCAGGGGCTGGGTCGGCATCGGCCCGTAGAGGAAGCCCTGGACGTCCAGCGCCAGCACCTTCTGCACCAGTTCGTCGTACAGTGCCTGGCCTCCGCCGTACTCCATCCATGCCAGCACCATGTTGGCGTCCATGCCCAGCGCCGGGCCGGTGCCGAACAGGGAAAAGGCCGAATTCTTGCCGTACCAGTAGGCGCACACCCCGTGGCCACCGTCCAGGGTGCCCTTGTGCACCGCATCCATCAGGTCGAAGGCCTTCACCACCGCCCCCGCCGGCAGCACCTCGATCTTGAGCCTGCCGCCGGACATGTCATTGACCTTCTTGGCGTAGTCCAGCGCGTACTCGTGGAAGATGTCCTTCGCCGGCCAGGTGCTCTGCCAGCGCAGGCTGACCGGCGCCTGGGCGCGGGCAATCATCGGAAAGCCGAGGCTCGCCGCCGCGGCACTGCCCGCCGCCGCGCCGCTGAGGAACCTGCGACGGGAGACTCTGGAAGGGGTGGTTTGGGAATCCGTTTCGATGGGTGTGTCGCTCATGGGTGTCTGCTATCAAGAAAGTGCGCAAATATGCGCACGGTTCTTTTCCTGCCCCGACGTGTCTTGCTGACCACATTCGTATTTGACAGGCGTGACTTTCCCGGCTGTCTCTGGAACCATTCCAGAGGCAGCGCCGCCGTTGCCGGACGGACTCGCCACGGGTAGGGCAGTTGCGGTTGCCAGCCGTTCGAGGTTGCGTGCCGCGTTGAGATCGCGGTCATGGTGTGTGCCGCACTGCGCACACGTCCATTCCCGGTCGCGCAAGGCCAACGCCTCGTTTTTCCAGCCACAGACCGAACACAAGCGGCTGCTCGGATACCAGCGATCAGCAATGACCAGCCGGGTGCCGTAACGTTCAGCCTTGTATTCGAGCTTCAAGCGGAACATCCCAAAGCCCACGTCGCTGATGGCGCGGGCGAGTTTATCGTTCGCCAGCATGCCCTTGACGTTCAAATCCTCGATCACCACCGCTTGGTTTTTGCGGCAGAGCCGGATCGTGAGCTTGTGGGTGAAATCCGCTCGGACATTGGCAACGCGGGCGTGCAGCCTTGCCAATGTCGCAGCAGACTTCTTGCGATTGTTCGAAGCAGGAAGTTTCGTGCCTTTGGGCAGATTGGCCTTGGGTACAAACCCGGCCTTGACCTTCGCCGCTTCCACTTTGCGGCTCAGACGCCGTCCACGAATCTTCAGCCGGCGCAACGCCGCCTTGAGCGGTTTGGGTGCCTCAATGGCCTCGCCGCTGGACAGCGTGGCTGCGGCCTTGATGCCCAGATCGACGCCTTCAATCGCATTGCCATTGCGTTGTCGGTAAAACACGGCATCGGGCACCTCGACCTGGATGGCAACGAACCCGCGCTCGGCAGTGCGCGATACCGTTGCCCCGAGAATCTTTCCCTTGAAACGCAGCGCCTCACGCATCGACACATCGCCAATCTTGGGCAAGCGGATGGTTTTCCCATCTACTTTGAACTTGTCGTTGGCGACGTAAAAGCTGTCCAGACACCGCCCCTTCTTCTTGAAGGTCGGCGGATACGCCAACTTCACGCCCTGCTGGCGCACACTGCGGCGCAGGTGTTTGCAATCAGGGGCGATACGCGCTCCTGCCTCGATGTCGGCAAAGAACCGTTTCCATGCACGAGCCAGATGCTCGAATGGTTGGGCGTGGCTGTCGCGGTGCATATCCTTGAGCCAAGGGAACAATTGGTATTTGACCGCGTTGAATTGTTTTTTGAGCGCCATCGCGTTGGGCTTTTGGCCCGCCGCGTATTGCTTGTTCCACTCATCCAGCGCCCAGTTCCACACCTTGCGCGCCGTGCCGCAGGCGCGGGCGAAGTAGTTCCCCTGTTCTTGCGTTGGACAAAGTGCGATCTTGTGGGTCAGTTGCATCGCCGGGCCTGTTCGATGGCCATTTGCGCCACACCCGCCGCAAGAATCTCGCGGGCACGCATGACCGATGCTGCCTGCGGTGCGTCAGGCCATACATCGCGATACCCCCAGAACGATGCGGCGGCGTACATATCCTCCACGCGAACCTTGCCGGGTTGCAGTGGCGCAAGCTTTGCTTCGCACTCAATCCCGTCCAGCCGGGAATGACATAAGTAATAATCGGCCTGATGAACCTTGCTCTTACGTAACGTCACAAAGCGCCCGCATCCACCGTGGCAATAGATAGTCACTTTCTCAGCTTGGCTCATTGTTCGCATCCTTCTTCAATGCCTCGTCCAGCTTTTTTCGGTAGTTCCTCAGACCGTATAACCGGGACGAAAAGCAATGCACGATGGTCATCAAGTCCTGCACCATTTCCTGCTCGGGAGAAAGACGTTCTTGATTGAGCACTAGCAGTTCGCAGCCATTGATTTTGGCAAAGTGCTCGAACCACTCGAAGCCGAACCGGGTCAGCCGATCCCTGTGCGCCAGAATCAGTGTCTTGACTTCGCGTCGGCCAATATCTTCCATCAGCGCCAGAAACCGCTTGCGCTTGAAGTTCAGCCCGCCGCCCACTTCCTCGACAAACTCGACGTTGGCAAGACCTTTGGCCACCACGAATTCCTCCAGCACTTTGCGCTGATTCGCCAAATCCGGTTTTTGCGCGGCACTGGAGACGCGGCAGTACGCCACCCGCCGGATCGGCGTATTCACCGACTGGCGCAGGCCGATGAATTCGCGAATCTGCGCTTCGGTATACAGGCGCCGATTGCTGTCGGTGCGCGCCACAGCAGTGAGCCGCCCCTCGCGCTCCCAGCGCTGCAAGGTCTTGACCGAGACGCCCAGCAGCTTCGCCGCCTTGCCTGTGCTCATGGTGTTTTCCATGAGCCAATAGTACATTATTGCGCATTATTTGTAATGGTAGAGTCAGCCTCCTCCAGTTGTTTGTATGTGTGGCGGCCTGTTCTCGAAGGTATTCGCGGCTGCGCATTTCCACAGACACCGCCTGCGGCACCGCGTTCCGTCTGCGCCCGATGCTAGGCGCGGTGCGCCGCACAAATCAAGCGGCGCCGCGATAGAAGGCCCGCGCGTTGTCCCACAGGACGCGGCGGGCCCCTTCTTCTCCGAGCGCATCGACGATCAGGCCGATGTCGGAATCCAGGAAAGGCCGCGGCGCACGGGTCGATGGCAGATCGCTGCCGAACATCAGGGCTGCAGGATTCGCGGCATGGATGGCCCTCAGGGCGTAGGCCAGCGGGAAATCGACGCGCCCGAAGCCGCAGGCCTTGACCCGCACGCCACGCTCCGCAAGGCGCAACAGCGCCGGCAGTCCGGCTCCGCTCAGCCCCAGGTGATCTATGCTGACTGCCTGCAGTGCCTCCAGCGTCGCGGCCAGCTCGTCCAGCACCACCGCATCTGCATAAAGTTCGATATGCCAGCCGGCGAGGTCGAATACCCGGCGTGCCATGGTCTGAAGCTGATCCAGGGACTCGGAGCCGCCGCGCCGCAGGTTGAAGCGCAACCCCCGCACCCCCAGCGCGTCGAGCCGCAGGATCACGGCGTCGCTCGCACTCGACGGCAACTGGGTGACGCCGACGAAGCCCGGACCGAGCCTCTTCAGTGCCGCGACGAGATAGCCCTGGTCGAAGGCCTGGAACGAACCCGACACCACCGCGCCCCCCGCCACGCCGAGTCGGCGGGTTCGTTTAAGGTAGTCATCGACGGTGAAGGGATCGGGCAGGTAGCCCTGGTTGGGCGTCAGGGGAAAAGCCGGATCAATGATGTGCAGGTGGGCGTCGAAGACCCTGCCCGCCTCCATGGCCAACCCAGCCGCGGCTCGACTATTTCACCAGGGTGACCGGCACATCGGCGAGGTGGATCACCTTGGTCGCCACCGAGCCCATCAGCAGATTAGCCAGGGGGGTCATGCCGCGTGTGCCCATGATGATCTTGTCGCAGCCCATGCTCTTCGCGTAGCCCGCGATGCTCGGGGCCAGGTCGCCGATCAGTACTTCGGCGGTGAAGGGCACGCCGGCCTGTTCCAGCAACTCGCGCGCGGCCTTCAGCGCGTCGCCGCCCTGCACTTCCTGCATCGCCTCTATCTCCTCCGGCTTGAAGCAGCGCCGCACCTCCCAGGCGTCGATCGGTTCCTGCACGTTGAGCAGGAACACCTCCATCGGTTCGCGCCCCTGCACCAGAGCGATCAGGTGCCGCACGGCGCGCAGCGCATTCTCCGAACCATCCACCGGAAGCAGTGCTTTCAGCATGGCTGTGTCTCCAAACCGGTTTCGCCTGCAAACTTGCAGGTCATCGATCAATGCGCGGGTTGCGCGGCCGCCGGCGCACCCGCCGGCAGACCCTTGTGCGGCTCGTGCGGCTGCCAGCCCAGAAGCGCCAGCATCACGAAAAAGCCCACCACGTAGGCAATCGCCACGTGCCAGCCGTGGCGCAGCCAGCGGCCGGCGGACTTGGCTTCGGGGAAAAGGTTGGAAACCGCCACGCCGGCGGAAGAGCCGAACCAGATCATCGAGCCACCGAAGCCTACCGCGTAGGCGAGGAAGCCCCAGTCGTAGCCGCCCTGCTTGAGCGCCAGCGCGGTGAGCGGAATGTTGTCGAACACCGCAGAGACGAAACCCAGCCCCAGCGCCGTTTGCCACGAAGCCAGGGGCAGCTTTTCCACCGGCATCATCGAGGCGCAGGTCACCAGCGACAGCAGGAACACTGCACCCTTGAAGGCATCCGGTAGCAGGCTCCATTCGGGCTTGCGGATGGCAGCCGTGGCGAGCAGTGCCACCCAGACCGCCATGCCAAGGAAGGGAATCGCCGCCGAGACTTCCGGGAACTTCACGATTGACCGTGACGTTGGCGACGATCGCGAGCAGCAGGATGAAGGCGACGATGCCGACCCGCGTCCAGTCGATATGAATGCCTACCGGCGCGTCCGTGACGATGGGGGAGTAGCGCTGCTGCTGCCGCGCCGCGGGAATGCCGAACACCACCAGCGCCACCGACGCCGCGGCATAGGCGTGGAACACATTGAGCGGCGCCACACCGTCGATCCACATCATGGTGGTCGTCGTGTCGCCCACCACGCTGCCCGAGCCGCCGGCATTGGAGGCAGCGACGATGGCGGCGAGATAGCCGATATGCACCTTGTGGCGGAACACGATGCGCGCCATGGTGCCGCCGATCAGCGCCGCGGCGATGTTGTCGAGGAAGCTCGACAGCACGAAGATCATCACCAGCAGCACGAAGCCGCCCTTCCAGTCGTCCGGCAGGTAGCGCGGCAGCGCCTCCGGCACACGACTTTCCTCGAAGTGCCGCGACAGCAAAGCGAAGCCCAGCAGCAGGCCGAGCAGGTTGGCCAGCAGCACCCACTCGTGGCCGATGTGGGCGGCCAGCCCCGCCAAGCCGTCGCCGGTCTTGAAACCGGTGACGACGAGCTTGTAGAGGGTGATGGTGGCCAACCCGGTGAGCGCCACCTGCAGCGTGTAATGGTGGAACAGGGCAACGCCGAGCAGCGTCAGGCCGAACAGGATGAAGTCCACCGGGATACCGAGCAGCGCCGGACCGTCTCCACCCGCGGCCGAGGCCGGGGAAACCGCGATCAGCAACATTGCTCCGAGGATCCACGCCGTGCCGCGCTTTAGCTTGTTCTCGATCACGCCCGACCTCCCGTTCTTGCGGATGCCGGATTCTACCGAGATTCCCTCCCGCGACGGCATTTGAGACAATCGCGCAACCATTCGGAGGCGGCCATGCGCAGAGTCGTGTTCAACCAGAAGGGCGGCGTCGGAAAATCCACCATCACCTGCAACCTGGCCGCCATCTCCGCGGCACAGGGCGCGCGCACCCTGGTGGTGGACCTCGATCCCCAGGGCAATTCCACCCAGTACCTGCTGGGAGCGGCCGCGGCCGACCTGCAGCCCACCATCGCCGACATGTTCGACCAGGTGCTGCACTTCCGGCTGGTTTCGAAGAAGACCGAGGAGTTCATACACGCCACGCCCTTCGAGAATCTGGATCTGCTGGCCTCGTCGCCGGCGCTGGACGAACTCGCCACCAAGCTCGAATCGCGCTACAAGATCTACAAGCTGCGCGATGCCCTGCGCGAGCTGGACGCCTACGACCTCGTGTACATCGACACGCCGCCGGCGCTCTCCTTCTTCACCCGCTCGGCACTGATCGCGGCGGACGCCTGCCTGATCCCCTTCGACTGCGACGACTTCTCCCGTCGCGCCCTGTACTCCCTGCTGGAAAGCGTGGACGAGATCCGCGCCGACCACAATCCGGGCCTGGCGGTGGAAGGCATCATCGTCAACCAGTTCCAGGCCCGCGCCAGCCTGCCGCAGAAGATCGTCCAGGCGCTGGTTGACGAGGGTCTGCCGGTGCTTTCCACCTATCTGTCATCGTCGGTGAAGATCCGCGAGTCCCACGAGGTGGCGAAGCCGATGATCCACTACGCGCCGGGCCACAAGATCACCGAGCAGTTCGTGGCCCTGCATGCCGAACTGGCGCAGGTGGATAGCAAGACCAGCGGGAAAGCCAAGGGCAGGCGGGTGGCCTGACAAGGGCGGCGGGCACGGCCCGCCCTACACCGCCTCGCCGGCGACGGCGAACAGGCCCTCGATGCCGCGCCGGATCATCATCACGCCGATGGCGGCGAGGAACAGGTTGGCGAGCTTGGAGGCGATGCTCGCCCCCGAAGTGCCGAGGATGCGCCGCAGGGTGGGGGCAAAGCGGAACACCAGCCAGGCGATCAGCATGTTGGTGGCGATCGCCAGCGCCACCAGTATCAGCCCGTACTGATCGACCAGCAGGATCGAGGTGGTGAACACCGCCGGTCCCGCCACCAGCGGCACGCCGAGCGGAACCACACCGAGTCCGGCGCTGTCGATGCGGTGCGCCAGTTCCTTCTCGGTCAGCAGTTCGCGCACCGCCAGCGCCAGCAGCAGCAGACCGCCGGCGATCATGAAGTCCTCCACCGTGATGCCCAGCAGTTCCAGCAGCGGCGGCCCGCCGGCAGCGAAGGCCAGGGCGATCACCGCGGCGGCAAGCACCGAGCGCCAGGCGATGCGCCGCATGTCCTTCGGCGCCAGGTTGTGCGTCAGGCCGAGGAACAGCGGCAGCGTGCCCAGCGCGTCCACGGCGACGAACAGGGGCACGAAGCTGAGGAGAAATTCATCCATGGAGAGTGGCACCCAAAAGCGTCGTCGCTCGGTGATTGCGCGTTCCGGTCAGGCAATCGATGTCGCAATCGCGCCCACCGTTCGCCCCCTCCCTCTCCCTTCCCCGCACGCGGGGGGGGCTGGGGTGGGGGCACGTGGCGTGGTCATGCGTCCCTCAGGCAGCCGTGAGTTTGGCATAGGCCAGCGCCAGCCACTTCATGCCTTCGCGGCCGAAATTCACCTGCACCCGCGCGTCGCTACCCGATCCCTCGGCACTGACTATCACGCCCTGGCCGAACTTGGGGTGGCACACGTTCTGGCCGATGCGAAAACCTCCTGCGTCGACCTCCCCGCGGCGCCGCGGCGGCGGCGGCGCGGCAACAGCGGGCTCGTAATAGCGGCGGCCAAAGGCCGGTTCCGCGGCATGCATGCGCCCGCGCGGCGTGAGCCACTTGAGCAGCTTCGCCGGGATCTCGTCGATGAAGCGCGACTGCAGGTTGTAGCGCGTCTGGCCGTGGAGCATGCGGGTCTGGGCGAAGGAAAGGTAGAGCCGCTGCCGCGCCCGCGTGACGGCGACATACATCAGCCGCCGCTCCTCTTCCAGGCCGCGCGCCTCGTTAAGGCTGTTCTCGTGGGGGAACAGCCCTTCTTCCAGGCCACTCAGGAACACCACGTCGAACTCCAGACCCTTGGCCGAGTGCACGGTCATCAACTGGAGCGCGTCGGCGCCCTCCTCGGCCTGGTGCTCGCCCGCCTCCAGCGAGGCGTGGGAGAGGAAGTTGGCGAGCGACCCATCCTCCTCCTCGGCGACGAAGTTGACGGCGGCATTGACCAGCTCGTCCAGGTTGGCCAGCCTGTCCTTGTCCTCTTCCTTGCCGGAGGCAGAGTAATGCTGGCGCAAGCCCGACAGGTCGAGAGTCAGTTCCACCATCTCGGGAAGCGGCAGCCCTGCGCTCTCGGCCTTCAGCCTTGCGACCAGCGCGACGAAGCTCCCGAGGGACGTGCCCGCCTTGCCGCTGAGTTGCGCGACTGCCGAATGCAGGCTGCATCGACCGTGACTCGCCGCGTCCTGCAACTGCTCCAGCGAGCGCGCGCCTATGCCCCTTGCCGGAAAATTGACGACGCGGGAAAAGGCGGTGTCGTCGTCGGGGTTGGCGATCAGCCGCAGGTAGGCGAGCGCGTGCTTGACCTCCTGGCGCTCGAAGAAGCGCAGTCCGCCATAGACGCGGTAGGGCATGCCGGCGGAGAACAGGGCGTGCTCCAGCACCCGCGACTGGGCGTTGGAGCGGTAGAGCAGCGCGATCTGGCTGCGCGCCAGGCCATCGGCCACCAGCGCCCGGATCTCCTCGACGATCCAGCGCGCCTCTTCCAGGTCGCTCGCGGCCTCGAACACCCGCAGCGGCTCGCCGGCGCCGGCCTCGGTCCACAGGTTCTTGCCCAGCCGCGCCGCGTTGTGCTTGATGATGGCATTGGCGGCGTCGAGGATGTTGCCCTGGGAGCGGTAGTTCTGCTCCAGGCGGATGACGTTCTCGACATGGAACTCGCGCTCGAAGTCACGCATGTTGCCGACCTCGGCGCCGCGGAAGGCGTAGATGCTCTGGTCGTCGTCGCCGACCGCCATCACAGTTGCCGGGCCGGGCACCAGGTGCCCGGCCCGCTCGAAGCTCCCCTCTCCCGCTTGCGGGAGAGGGGTAGGGGGTGAGGGCGTCGAGGGGGCAGGCTCCAACCCAGCCAGCAGCTTCAGCCACCGATACTGCAGCCGGTTGGTGTCCTGGAACTCATCCACCAGGATGTGGCGGAAGCGGCCCTGGTAATGGTGGCGGATCGGCTCGTTGCGCTCCAGCAGTTCGTAGCTGCGCAGCAGCAGCTCGGCGAAATCCACCACGCCTTCGCGCTGGCACTGGCTCTCGTACTCCTGATAGAGCTCGACGCGGCGCCGCGTGTAGTCGTCCCAGGCCTCCACCGCGTGGGGTCGCAGCCCCGACTCCTTCTGGGCGTTGACGAAGTGCTGGAGATCCCGCGGCGGAAACTTCTCGTCGTCCACGTTGAGGTTCTTCAGCAGCCGCTTGATGGCGGAAAGCTGGTCAGCCGAGTCCAGAATCTGGAACAGTTGCGGCAGCCCCGCGTCGCGGTGATGCGCCCGCAGCAGCCGGTTGCACAGGCCGTGGAAGGTGCCTATCCACATGCCGCGGGTGTTGATCGGCAGCATCGCGGTGAGCCGCGCCAGCATCTCCTTCGCCGCCTTGTTGGTGAAGGTGACCGCCAGGATGCCGTGGAGCCCTACCTGCCCGGTCTGGATCAGCCAGGCGATGCGGCTGGTGAGCACCCGCGTCTTGCCGCTGCCCGCGCCGGCCAGGATCAGGGCGTGCTGCGGCGGCAGGGTGACGGCGGCGAGCTGCTGCGGGTTCAGGCCGCGAAGGAGGTCGGACATCGGGGACGGGATAGGGCGGGCGCGCCATTATAGCCGCAGCCCCAGGGGCCTTCCCGGACGAGCAGGCCCCGCCCACTGTGGGAAACCTGCAACACCCCGAGGTGAGCACCCCCTAACCCCGGAGCATCCAAGGGAAGGGCGCTTCGCGATCGCCCCGAGTTCTGCCGCGGCCCGGTCGAATCGCATCGACAGGATTTTGCTGCATTGCAATATTTCCTTTCAAACTTTTCTAGGTTTCGGAACAGAACCCCTGTACAGTTCAGATCACCGGCGTTGCTGCACCGCAGCATAGCCCGCTCGCCCGCAGAGTGAATGGGTACGTGGCAACGCCGGACCATTACCCCGAAAGGAGAGCGACATGAAGTTCCCGAAGATCCTGCCCTGGCTGGCTCGCAAGCACGGCGTGACCGAAGCCCGCGCCGGCGAACTCTGGGCATCGGCGCTGCGCTACGCCACCGACAAGACCGGTTGGGTAGGTACCTCCGAGTACTGGAAAGTTGCGATGGAGCGCTTCCTCGAACTGCTGGAGTCGGAAGTCAGTGGCTGCAGACCGCCTATCTCGGCCTGGGTCCGCATCCAGGGCCGGCTGGGACTGCTGCCGCTGATCGCCGGCCACGGACTGGCGATGGTCGCCACCCAGCTATGGGCCTGGCCCCGCGCCGCCCGCCAGCGCCCCGCCTAGCAGCCAGGGGGCGTTCGCCCCGTCCGGAACGAGAACCCGGCCCGTAGCGCCACGACGCGGTCGCGGGCCCGCCGCGGTCCCCGTCATCCCGCCTTGGCCGGCAGCAGCGGCGGCTATAATCGCCGCTTTCCGGATTTCGCCTTCCCCTCCCATGCAGGAAAAATATCACCCGGCCGCGATCGAGCCGGCGGCCCAGGCTTACTGGGACCAACACGCCTCCTTCTCGGCGGTCGAAGATCCGTCGCGCCCCAAGTATTACTGCCTGTCGATGTTCCCCTACCCCTCGGGCAAGCTGCACATGGGGCATGTACGCAACTACACCATCGGCGACGTGCTCACGCGCTACCACCGCATGCGCGGCTACAACGTGCTCCAGCCCATGGGCTGGGACGCCTTCGGCCTGCCGGCGGAGAACGCCGCAATGCAGAACGCGGTGCCGCCGGCGCGCTGGACCTACGACAACATCGCCTACATGAAGAAGCAGCTCCGGTCGCTGGGCTTTGCCATCGACTGGCAGCGTGAACTGGCCACCTGCAAGCCCGAGTATTACAAGTGGAACCAGTGGCTGTTCCTGCGCATGCTGGAGAAGGGGCTGGCCTACAAGAAGACCGGCGTGGTGAACTGGGACCCGGTGGACCAGACCGTCCTCGCCAACGAGCAGGTGATCGACGGCCGCGGCTGGCGCACCGGCGCGCTGGTGGAAAAACGCGAAATCCCGATGTACTACCTGGCGATCACCCGCTACGCCGAGGAACTGCTCGCCGACCTCGACCAACTTCCCGGCTGGCCGGAACGGGTCAGGACGATGCAGGCCAACTGGATCGGCAAGAGCTTCGGCGTCAGGTTCGCCTTCCCATACCAACTTCCCGCCGCCAAAGGCGGCGGCACGAAGTTCCCCTCTCCCCTTGAGGGAGAGGGGCCAGGGGTGAGCGGGGGTTCAGCAGGCGCCTCGGAGGGCAAGGGCCCGGCGGCGAGCCGTGCTGGCACCGAACCCTCACCCTCAATCCCTCTCCCAGAGGGAAAGGGAAGCGGCGAGCGCGCCTGCGGCGCGGAAACCGGGTCGGGTCTCTTGTGGGTGTTCACCACCCGCGCCGACACCATCATGGGCGTGACCTTCTGCGCCGTGGCCGCCGAGCATCCGCTGGCGACCCACGCCGCGGCGCGCAACCCCGAACTGGCGGCCTTTGTCGACGAATGCAAGCGCGGCTCGGTGATGGAAGCCGACATCGCCACGATGGAGAAGAAGGGCATGCCCACCGGCATCTTCGTCTCCCATCCCCTGACCGGCGAGCAGATCGAAGTGTGGGTCGGCAACTACGTGCTGATGGGCTACGGCGAGGGCGCGGTGATGGCGGTGCCGGCCCATGACGAACGGGACTTCGCCTTCGCCAAGAAGTACGGCCTGCCCATCAAGCAGGTGATCGAGGTACCGGGCAAGGACTATTCCCTCGACGCCTGGCAGGACTGGTACGCGGACAAGGCCAGCGGCCGCTGCGTCAATTCCGGCAAGTACGATCGCCTGGGCTATGAAGATGCCATCCACGCCATCGCCGCCGACCTGCGGGCCAAGGGCCTGGGCGACGAGCAGGTGCAGTGGCGGCTGCGCGACTGGGGCATCTCGCGCCAGCGCTACTGGGGCTGCCCGATCCCCATCATCCACTGCGAGCATTGCGGCGACGTGCCGGTGCCGGACCAGCAGTTGCCGGTGGCGCTGCCCGAGGATTGCGTGCCCGACGGTTCGGGCAACCCGCTCAACAAGCGTGCCGATTTCGTGAACTGCACCTGTCCCGCCTGCGGCAAGCCGGCGCGGCGCGAAACCGACACCATGGACACCTTCGTCGATTCGTCCTGGTACTACGCGCGCTACTGCTGCCCCGACAATTCCAACGCCATGGTGGACGCGCGCCTCGCCTACTGGATGCCGGTGGACCAGTACATCGGCGGCATCGAGCACGCCATCCTGCACCTGCTCTACTCGCGCTTCTGGAGCAAGGTGATGCGCGACCTCGGTCTGAGCTTCTACGACGAGCCCTTCTCGCGCCTGCTGACCCAGGGCATGGTGCTCAACCACATCTTCTCGCGCCGCACCGACAAGGGTGGCATCCGCTACTTCGCGCCGGAGGAGGTGGAGCTGAAATTCGATGCCGCCGGTCGCGTGGTCGGCGCGCGATCGCCGGGCCGATAGTCAGCCGGTGGACTACGGCGGCGTGGGCACCATGTCCAAGTCCAAGCGCAACGGCGTCGATCCCCAGGCGCTGATCGAGCAGTTCGGCGCCGACACTGCGCGCTTCTTCATGATGTTCGCCTCGCCGCCGGAGCAGACCCTGGAGTGGTCGGAGTCCGGCGTCGATGGCAGCCACCGTTTCCTCAAGCGGCTGTGGAGCTACGGCGTGCAGTTCGCCGCCGAGGTGAAGCCGCAACTCGCTTCGAAGCCGATGCCGCTGGCCAACCTGCCACCGGCGCTGGCGGCGGTGCGGCGCGAAATCCATGGCGTTCTCAAGCAGGCCAACTACGACATGCAGCGCCACCAGTTCAACACCGTCGCCTCGGCGGCGATGAAGATGCTGAACGCGCTGGAGCGCGCGCCGCGGGACGCCGCCGCGGCTCATGCCGCAGTCGCGCAGGAGGGCTTCTCGATTCTGCTGCGGCTGCTGGCGCCGGTGACGCCCCATGCCTGCCACACGCTGTGGCGCGAGCTGGGCTATGGCGACGACATCCTCGCCGCCGCCTGGCCCGAACCTCTCGACGAAGCCCTGGCGCAGGACGAGATCGAACTGGTGCTTCAAATCGGCGGGAAGATGCGGGGCAAGATCCTGGTGCCGACCGAGGCCGACCAGGCCACCATCGAGCGTCTGGCCGTGGAGTGCGAGATTGCGGCGAAGTATCTGGAAGGCAAGACCGTGCGCAAGGTGGTGGTGGTGCCGGGGCGGCTGGTGAATATCGTTGCCTGAGGATTCAGGATTGAGGATCGTGACAGGCGCTATGCGGAAGCTGACTTTGGTGGTGTTGCTGACCGTACTGGCCGGCTGCGGGTTCCATCTGCGGGGAGCGCGGCCGCTGCCCTACGAGACCATTTACGTCGCCGCGCCGGATCACTCGGAACTTGGCGCCGCCCTCAAGCGCAGCATCCGCGCCAGCGGCAGTACCCGCGTCGTTAACACGCCCCAGGAGGCCCAGGCGCAGTTGAGCATAGTGTCCGAGTCGCGGGAAAAGAGCATCCTCAGCCTGAACGCCGCCGGCCGCGTGCGGGAGTTCCAGCTGCGCTACCGCTTCGCCTTCAAGGTGCATGACGGCAAGGGGCGCGACTTCCTGCCGCAGAACGAGATCCTGCTGACCCGCGACTACACCTTCAACGACTCCGTCGTTCTCGCCAAGGAGCAGGAGGAGGCGCTGCTCTACCGCGACATGCAGAACGACCTGGTGCAGCAGATCATGCGGCGCATGGAGGCTTCCCGGGTCGAGGGTTGACCCGCGATCCGGGCTTCACGCCGTGAACCTGCGTCCCGACCAGCTCCCGGCCCACCTCGCCAAGCCCCTCGCCGCGCTGTATGTCGTCCATGGCGACGACCCGCTGCTGGTGGCCGAGGCCGGCGACGCAATCCGCGCGGCAGCCCGTGCCCAGGCTTACACCGAGCGCGAAGTGCTGGTGGCCCCCGCCCATTTCAATTGGGACCATCTGTTCCTGGCCGCCGGCAACCTGTCGCTTTTCGGCGGCAACAAGCTCATCGACCTGCGCCTACCCACTGGCAAGCCTGGCCGCCCCGGTACCGAAGCCCTGGGCCGCTACTGCGGCCGCCTGCCGCAGGGCGTGGTGACGCTGATCATTCTGCCGCAACTGGACTGGCAGACGCGCAAGAGCGCCTGGTTCACCACCCTGCAGCAGGCGGGGGTCATGGTCGAGGCCAATGCGCCGGAGCTTCCCCGCCTGCCCGAATGGATCGCCGCGCGGCTGGCGAAGCAGGGACAGAGCGCCCCCCAGGCGGCGCTGGAGTTCATCGCCATCCACGTCGAGGGCAATCTGCTCGCCGCCCACCAGGAGATCCAGAAGCTCGGCCTGCTCCACCCGGCAGGGGCGCTGACGCGCGAGCAGGTGGAGGATGCGGTGCTCAATGTCGCACGCTATGATGTGGAGAAGCTGCGTGCGGCACTCGCGGCGGGCGATGCGGCGCGCTGCGCGCGCCTGCTGGACGGCCTGAAGGCCGAGGGCGTGGCGCCGCCGCTGGTGCTGTGGTCGATGGCGAGCGAGATCCGCTCGCTGGGCGGCGTGAGGAGCGGCTGGGGCGGGCGCCCGGCGTCAGCGGCAACGCTGCCAGCAGGACGATTGCGCGCCGCCCTGCTCCATGCCGCTCGCATCGATCGCATGGTCAAGGGACTGACGGCGGGGGACGTGTGGGACGAATTCCTCCAGCTCGCGCTGCGCATCACGGGAAGAAGGTTGGCGAAATGAAAGCGGAACAGATCGACATCAGGGAATACATGCAGAACCTCGGCCGCCGCGCGCGCGAGGCGTCGCGCCTAGTGGCGCGGGCAGCGACGACGCAGAAGAACGCGGCGCTGCTGGCAATCGCCGGCGCCATCCGGCGCGATGCCGAAAACATCAAGGCAGCCAACCGCGAGGACGTGGACGCCGCCCGTTCCGCCGGCATGGAGGCGGCGATGCTCGACCGCCTTGCGCTCACCGACAAGGCGGTGGCAACGATGGCGGAAGGGCTGGAACAGATCGCGGCGCTGCCCGACCCGATCGGCGAGATCGACGACATGAAGTACCGGCCCAGCGGCATACAGGTCGGCCGGATGCGCGTTCCCTTGGGCGTGATTGGCATCATCTACGAGGCGCGCCCCAACGTGACCGTCGATGCCGCCGGACTGTGCCTCAAGGCCGGCAATGCGGCGATCCTGCGCGGCGGCTCCGAGGCGATACGCTGCAATCGCCTGCTCGCCGGCCTGGTGCACGAGGGCCTGCGTTCCGCCGGCCTGCCGGAGGCAGCGGTGCAGGTGGTGGAGACCACCGACCGCGCCGCGGTCGGCGAGCTGATCACCCTTCAGCGCTACGTGGACGTCATCGTGCCGCGCGGCGGCAAGGGCCTGATCGAGCGCATCTCGAAGGATGCGCGCATTCCGGTGATCAAGCACCTGGACGGCAACTGCCACGTCTATGTGGACGACGATGCCGACCCGGCCAAGGCGCTGCGCATCGTGGAGAACGCCAAGACACAGCGCTACGGAACCTGCAACACGGCCGAGTCGCTGCTGGTGGCGCGGGCCGCCGCGCCCACCATGCTGCCGCAGATCGGCAGCATGCTGGTGGCGAAGGGTGTGGAGCTGCGCGGCTGCCCCGACTCGCTTGCCCTGCTGCGTGGCGCCGGCATCGCCGAATCCAGGCTCAAGCCCGCCACCGAGCAGGACTGGTACGAAGAGTATCTGGCGCCCGTCATTGCCGTGCGGGTGGTGGCCGGGCTGGACGAGGCGATAGCGCACATCAACACCTATTCCTCGGCCCATACCGACGCCATCGTCACCGAAAACTACAGCCGTGCGCTGCGCTTCCTGCGGGAGGTGGATTCGGCCTCGGTGATGGTCAATGCATCGACCCGCTTCGCTGACGGCTTCGAGTACGGGCTGGGCGCCGAGATCGGCATTTCCACCGACAAACTCCACGCCCGCGGCCCGGTCGGGCTGGAGGGGCTCACCAGCCGGAAGTGGATAGTGCTGGGCAATGGCGAAGTGCGTGGCTGAGGACAACACGAGGAGATCGAATATGAAAGGACTGCGTTCGCTGCTGCTGGCCGGCTTGCTGCTCTCGCTGCCGGCGCTTGCCACCGAGGTGGCCGGCGTGAAACTGGAAGACCGCATCAAGCTCGGCGCCGCCGAACTCGCCCTCAATGGCGCCGGCGTGCGCACCAAGGCGTTCTTCAAGGTCTATGCCGTCGGCCTGTACCTGGCGGAGAAGAAGACGGCAGCCGACGCCGTGCTCGCCCTCAAGGGCGCAAAGCGCATCCACATCGTCACGCTGCGCGACCTCTCGGCCCAGCAGTTCGTCGATGCCCTCGTCGAGCAGATCAACAAGAACCACAGCGACGCCGAACTCGCGGCGCTGAAGCCGGCACTGGACGAGTTCAAGGCCACGCTGCTGGCGCTGAATACCGCGCCCAGCGGCACGAGCATCGACATCGACTTCGCCCCCGATGCCGGTACTCGCCTCGCCGCCAATGGCCAGGCCAAGGGCAAGGCGATTCCGGGCGACGAGTTCTACCGCGCGCTGCTGCGTATCTGGCTGGGCGAAAAGCCTGCGCAGGCCGACCTCAAGGAAGCGCTGCTCGGCAAGGGCGGCTGACGGACTATTTGCCTGCCCGTGACCTGCTTCACGCGCGCCTGGAGAGATCACCCGGACAATCCATTGGTAATCGACAGTCGGGGCAACGGGACACGCTCACTGGCCTTCCCAAACACTAGAAGAGGCCCGGTGCAGGTCTAACAACAAGTTCCCAATATTGGCAGCAACATCTGAACGGCGCGCAGGCGCCGTTCTTTTTGTGAACGTCCCGCCGTGGTCGGCAGCTTACAGGCCGGCCAAGTCCTGGAGCGCATCGACGACCAACGCGGTGCCGATCGCGATCAGCAGGATGTCCCCCGCCACGCGCACGTAGCGGTGTCCCGGCGGCGGCGTGCCAAGCGAAACCACCAGGGAAGGAGGGAGATCGTAATAGACGACCTCCCGCGGCAGCGGTTGGCCCATCCGCCACTTCTTCGCCTGCCCAGGGGGCAGGCAGCCGTTGTTCTTCTTGGCAAGCCCCGGCGGACAGTGGCCGGAACGGAACTCACCCGCGTAGTAATCGCGAATGATGACGCGGTGATGGTCGTCGAAGTACACCTGGCCCGACCCGCCCCCGCCCTTCTGGCCATGCTTTTCCTTGTGGCCGTGCTTGCCGCCTTCCCCTGCCCACGAAGGCTTGTCGGCAAACGCCGGCGCCCCTGCCAGCAGCGCCGCGCAGGCCATCCCTGCCAGCAACCTCGTTGCCAAGCCCGTACGCTCTTTCATCGCCTGCCCTCCCCTGCCATCGATGTCGCAGTTTAGCCGTCTCCGCGGTGCTGCGCAGGCCATCTCCGCGGCGTTAATCGCGCATCGCAGGCATTGCGCAGCGACGGCGCCTTCGCGACAATGAGTCAATGAACGACTCCACGGGCCAAGGGCGTGCCTTTCGCGCCGCTTACGACGCTATCATCGCCGCGCCCTTCGGGGCGATCGGCCTGCGCTGTAACGACGATGCGATCCAGGAGATCGAGTACCTGCCGACCTGTGCAGAGCTCGTGCCGAGGACCGCGCTGGCCCGCGAGGCGGCGGCACAACTGCGGGCCTACCTCGCCGACGCCGGTTTTTCCTTCGAGCTTCCGCTCGCGGCTTGCGGAACGAGCTTCCAGCGTCGGGTGTGGCAGGAGATCGCCACGATTCCCATCGGTCAGTCGCGAAGCTACGGTGAGCTTGCCCGCCAGCTCGGTTCCGCAGCGCGCGCCGTGGGCCAGGCCTGCGGCGCCAACCTCTTCCCCGTCGTCATACCGTGCCACCGCGTCGTCGCCGCAAGCCGCGGCTTCAACGGCGGCCTGGGCGGCTTCGCCCATGCCCGCGACGGTTTCCTGCTGGACGTGAAGCGCTGGCTGCTGCGCCACGAGGGGGCGCTGCTCGGCTGATGCCTCCCGCACTTCCCGCCGGCGAGACGGCCCTGCTGGACGCCTTCTGCGACACGCTGTGGCTGGAGCACGGCCTGTCGCGCAACACCCTTGCCAGCTATCGCAGCGATCTCTCCCTCTATGCAACGTGGCTTGTATCCGGAAGGCGCGACCTTGCCGGAGCCGCGCGGGCGGACATCGCCGCCTATCTCGCCGAATTCAGCGCACGCGCCAAGCCGGCCAGCCAGCGGCGCTTGATCTCGGCGCTGCGCCGCTTCTACCGGCATCTGCTGGCGAACGGCCGAATTGCCGCCGACCCCACGCTCCACATCGACCCGCCGACGCCGACGACCAGGTTCCCCAAGACGCTCACCGAGACCCAGGTGGAAACGCTTCTGGCCGCGCCCGACACCGCCACGCCCCTGGGCCTGCGCGATCGCGCGATGCTTGAGCTGCTCTATGCCACCGGGCTGCGGGTGTCGGAACTGGTGGCGCTGAAGGGTTTCGAACTGAGTCTGAACGACGGCGTGGTACGGGTGTTCGGCAAGGGATCGAAGGAGCGACTGGTGCCCCTGGGCGAGGAGGCGCAAAGCTGGGTCGAACGCTACCTCCGCGAAGCCCGGCCCGCGCTTCTCAAGGGAGCCGTCTGCGACGAAGTGTTCGTCACGGCCCGGGACCGCGGCATGACGCGGCAGATGTTCTGGACGCTGGTCAAGCGCCATGCCCTCAAGGCCGGGATCGATCCGGCCCGCATCTCGCCGCACACGCTGCGCCACGCCTTCGCCACCCACCTGATCAACCACGGCGCCGACCTGAGGGTCGTGCAGTTGCTTCTCGGCCACGCCGACATCTCGACGACCCAGGTCTATACCCACGTGGCGCGGGAACGGCTCAAGCAGTTGCACGCCAGGCATCATCCGCGCGGCTGAGCAGCCGACGCTCTGCTACGCTTGCGCGATCGAGGCACATCGAACGCCGCAGCATGAGACCCGACCACGCACCCGAAACCCCGGCCACCAAGTTCCTGCGCCAGCATCACGTCGCCCACTCCAGTCACTTCTAC
This sequence comes from uncultured beta proteobacterium, assembly GCA_963696505.1. Classification (GTDB taxonomy): domain Bacteria; phylum Pseudomonadota; class Gammaproteobacteria; order Burkholderiales; family Rhodocyclaceae; genus CAVOKN01. The sequence continues at coordinate 156,019 of CAVOKN010000001.1, forward strand.
GAATACGAGGAGCACGGCGGCACCCGCGTCTCGGCGCGCGAGCTGAACGTCAACGAACATGCCGTCGTCAAGACGCTGGTGATGGAGGACGAGACGCGTCGGCCGCTGATCGTGCTGATGCACGGCGACCGCAAAGTGTCCGCCAAGGAGCTGGCGCGGCAGATCGGCGTGAAGAAGGTCGATGCCTGCAAGCCCGAAGTCGCCCAGCGCCACACCGGCTACCTGGTGGGCGGCACCTCGCCCTTCGGCACCCGCAAGTCGCTGCCGGTGTGCATGGAGAAGTCGATCCTGGACCTGCCGCTGATCTACATCAACGGCGGCCGCCGCGGCTTCCTGGTCGGTGTGCATCCCCACGACATCCTGCGCCTGCTGGAGCCGAAGATCGTCGAGGTGGCGCTGGAGTGACGCCGCTCACGCGCGGCCGCGCTCGATGAACACCCCCACGCGCTTGACCCCCTTCATCACCCCCACCTTGGCGATGGAGAGCTTCACCCAGGGGGCGCCGAACTCGTCGAACAGCAGCTTGACGATGTGTTCGCCCAGCGTCTCGAGCAGGTTGAAGCGCCGCTGCGCCAGTTCGCGACGGATGCCGTCGATGACATCCGCATAGTCGATGGTGTCGCCGATGTCATCGTGCGCCGCTGCCTCGTCGGGAACGCCGAAGGTCAGGTTGATCTCCAGCATCTGGGTGCCGGCCTGTTCCCGGGGATAGATGCCGACCTGTGCCTCGACCCGCAGTTCGTCGATGAAGATGAAGTCCATTGTGCAATGTAACTTAGAATCGCGGCGATTCTAGCCTCTGCGTATCCCTATGACCAACGCGGCATTCCTGCTTCTCGGCTACCTCCTCGGCTCGCTGCCCTTCGCGGTGATCGTCAGCCGCGGATTCGGGCTGGCCGACCCGCGCAGCTACGGCTCGGGCAACCCCGGCGCGACCAACGTGCTGCGTAGCGGCAACAAGCTCGCCGCGGCCCTCACCTTGCTGGGCGATGCACTCAAGGGCTGGCTCGCGGTGTGGCTCGCGGCGCGTTTCGGGGCACAGTTCGGCGCGGCGGACTGGGTGCCTGCTTTCACCGGCCTGGCGGCATTTCTCGGGCACGTGTTTCCGGTCTTCCTGCGCTTCCGCGGCGGCAAGGGCGTGGCCACCGCGGCGGGAGTCCTGCTGGGACTCGATGTCTGGGTCGGGCTGGGGTGCCTCGGCGTCTGGCTCGCCGTGGCGGCGATCTTCCGCTATTCCTCGCTCGCCGCGCTGGCGGCGGCGGTCGGCGCGCCGCTGCTGTTCCTCGCGACCCGTGGCGCCGGCAGCGTGTCCGCCGCCACGGCGATCATGGCCGCGGTGCTGGTCATGCGCCATGCCGACAACATCCGCCGCCTGCGGCGCGGCGAAGAACGGCGCATCGGAAGCCGTAAGGCCGCTCAGGGCTGAGAAAGGCTCGCCAGCGGCCAGCGCGGTCGCACCGTGAAGCCGCCGTCGCCGCGACCGCGAGGCACGGCCTGGAGGCGCAGCGCACCGGCGAAGGCGATCATGGCACCGTTGTCGGTGCACAGTTCGAATTCCGGGTAGAACACGCGGAAACCCTGCTTCGTGGCCGCGGCGTCGAGCCGTTCCCTCAGCCTGCGGTTCGCCCCGACACCGCCCGCCACCACGAGCTGATCCAGGCCGCAGCGGACCAGCGCGGCGGTGGCCTTGGCCACCAGCACGTCGACCACCGCCTCCTGGAACTCCGCTGCCAGGTCGGCGCGCCCGCTCGCATCGTGGCAGCGGTCGCGCACCGCGGTGAGCACCGCCGTCTTGAGGCCGCTGAAGCTGAAGTCGAGGTCGGCGCTGGCGATCATCGGCCGTGGCAGCTTGTACCGCCCGGCACATCCCTCGGCGGCCAGGCTTGCCACCGCCGGACCGCCGGGGTAGCCGAGATCGAGCAGCTTGGCGGTCTTGTCGAAGGCTTCGCCCGCCGCGTCGTCCACCGACTCGCCCAGCAGCTCATAGTTGCCCACGGCCGTCACGCGCATCAGTTGCGTATGGCCGCCGGAAACCAGCAGTGCGACGAAGGGGAAACGCGGCGGATCCCGCGACAGGAGCGGCGAGAGCAGGTGGCCTTCGAGGTGATGCACCGGCAGCGCCGGCACGCCGAGGGTGCAGGCCATGGCCTCAGCTACGCTGGCCCCCACCAGCAGCGCCCCCGCCAGCCCCGGCCCCGCCGTATAGGCGATGGCGTCGAGTTGCCCGACTTCGACGCCGGTTTCGGCCATGAGCCGGCGGATCAGCGGCAGCAGGCGCCGCACATGGTCGCGCGAAGCCAGTTCCGGCACCACGCCGCCGTAGGCCTGGTGCAGGTCAGCCTGGGAGTGCAGCACGTGGCCGAGAAGACCGGCCGCCGCATCATAGAGGGCGACGCCGGTCTCGTCGCAGGAAGTTTCGATGCCGAGGACGAGCATGGGCCGGCATTGTAGCGGCAGCGGCAGCCGCGACCCCGGCAAGCCCGCAAGGCAAGTAGCGCTTGGTTCGAGCGACAAAAACGGTTAGACTGCCGCCCTTTCGCAAGTCGCCAGGGAAAATCTGCAATGCCGGGTATCCGAATCAAGGAAAACGAGCCCTTCGAGGTGGCGATCCGCCGCTTCAAGCGGACCATCGAGAAAGCAGGTGTGCTGACCGAACTGCGTTCGCGCGAGTTCTACGAAAAGCCCACCTCGGAGCGCAAGCGCAAGCTCGCCGCAGCCGTCAAGCGCCATCACAAGCGCCTGCGCGGCCAGACGCTCCCGCCCAAGCTCTACTAGAACTTCCCCGGAGTTCAGAAGGACAGGCCGGCGCCGCGATCGCGGCGCCGGCTGTTTGCATTTGGGAAACCGCAAGGGTGACGCCATGACGCTCAAATCCCGAATCAACGAAGACATGAAGTCCGCGCTGCGGGCGAAGCACGCGCCACGGCTGTCGGCGATCCGGCTCCTCATGGCCGGCATCAAGCAGCGCGAGGTGGACGAGCGCATCGAACTTGACGATGCCGGCATCCTCGCCGTGATCGACAAGATGCTCAAGCAGCGCCGCGACTCGATCCAGCAGTTCGAGGCCGCGAAGCGCCAGGATCTGGCGGACGTCGAAAAATTCGAGGTGGAGGTGCTGAGCGCCTACATGCCCCAGGCCCTGTCGGCGGCGGAAGTCGAAGCCGCGGTGACGGCGGCAATCGCCGCCAGCGGCGCCAGGGGCATGGCCGACATGGGCAAGGCGATGGCCCTGCTCAAACCGCAACTCGCCGGCCGCGCCGACATGGGGCAGGTGTCGGCCCAGGTGAAACAGGCGCTCTCCGGAAGCTGACTTTCGGCGGGGCGGTGGATGGCCATGCCGGGGTTCGCCGGTTTCACAGGCAGGCTCAAGCGAAGGGGAGCCGACAGCGGTAGTTGGATGTCGGCTCCGGGCTTAGGCCGACCTACGCAGAATGCCTACCTATAATGGACTGAGTCCCCCTCGCCCGACACCCGATTCGTGATCCCCCAGTCATTCATCCAGGATCTGCTGGCGCGCGTTGACATCGTCGATGTGGTCGAGCGCTACGTGAAGCTCAGGAAGTCTGGAGCGAACTACAGCGCCTGCTGCCCCTTCCACAGCGAGAAGACCCCCTCCTTCACCGTCAGCCAGTCGAAGCAGTTCTACCACTGCTTCGGCTGCGGCGCCCACGGCAGCGCCATCGGCTTCGTCATGGAATATGCCGGGCTGGGCTTCATCGAAGCGGTGCAGGAACTGGCGGCGTCGGCCGGCCTGCAGGTGCCCTATCAGAAGCCGGAGGGGCACGGGCCGAAGCCGGACAGGGCGGCATCCCTCACCGACATCCTCGCCCGTGCCGCCCGCTATTACCGCGAACAGTTGAAGGCGAGCCCCAAGGCCATCGACTACCTCAAGGCCCGCGGCCTGACCGGGGAAATCGCCGCCCGCTTCGGCATCGGCTATGCCCCCGAGGGCTGGCAGAACCTGGAACACGTCTTTCCCGACTACCGGGCGGAGGAACTGGCGGAAGCGGGCCTGGTGATCGATCACGAGCAGGGGCGCCGCTACGACCGCTTCCGCGACCGCATCATGTTTCCGATCCAGGACGGCCGCGGCAACGTCGTCGGCTTTGGCGGCCGGGTGCTCGGCGCCGGCGAACCCAAGTACCTGAACTCGCCCGAGACGCCGCTGTTCCTGAAGGGCAACGAACTCTACGGCCTGCCCCAGGCGCGCGAGGCGATCCGCGCCCACGACACGGTGATCGTGGTCGAGGGCTACATGGACGTGGTCGCGCTGGCCCAGCACGGCATCGGCAACGCGGTCGCCACCCTCGGCACGGCAACTACCGGTTCACACGTGCAGAAGTTGCTGCGGCGGGCAGCGCGGGTGGTGTTCTGCTTCGACGGCGACACTGCCGGGCGCAAGGCGGCCTGGCGCGCGCTGGAGGCCAGCATCGAACACCTGACCGAGAACAAGGCTGCGGGCTTCCTGTTCCTCCCCGCCGAGCACGACCCGGACAGCTTCGTGCGGGAACAGGGGGCCGACGCTTTCCGCCGCCTTGCCGCCCAGGCCACGCCGCTGAGCGAATTCCTGCTCCAGGATCTGCGCTCGCGCGGCAACCCTGCCGGCGTCGAAGGCCGCAGCCGCATCCTGCACGACGCCAAGCCGCTCCTTGCACGGATCCAGGCACCCATCCTGCGGCTGCAACTGACGCGGGCACTGGCCGATCTCACCCGCACCACGAGCCAGGAAATCGAATCGGTGTGCGAACTCAGGCCCCTGGTCCGCGCCGCACCGGTGACGCGCGCCGTCGCGCGCCGCGCGCCGCCCTCGATTGCCCGCACGCTGCTCAAGATCGTGCTGCAGAAGCCGGGCTGGGCACCCGGCCTGCCCTTCGAACAACTTCCCTCCGACGGCGAGGGCGCGGCCCTGAGGGCGCTGTGCGATGCCGTCGATCACGGCGAGATACCCGCAGGCAACATCGCCACGATCATCGAGTTCTTCCGCGGCAGCGAGCACTCGGCGCTGCTCGATGAGGTCGCCATCGAACTCGAAACCGAGAACTTCGAGGAATCGGCGATGGAGGCCGTGTTCAACGACGCACTGGAGCAGTTGCAGCGTGTCGGGCTGACGCGGGAGATCGCCGCCCTGAGTGCCAAGGCCGGATCGAGCGGCCTGAACCCCGAAGAACGCCAGCGGCTGGCGCAACTTCTGTCCAGCAAGCAGCGTCTGCGGGAGCCGGGACCGGCCAAGGGATTATAGTAAGATAGCGGGTTTTTCCGCCGCCCCATATTAGCGAGGAAGCCAATTCATGGTCAGCAGGGACAAAACCAAGGAGAGCCAGAAAGACGCCAAGGCCAAGGTAGCCAAGGAACCGGCGGCAAGGCCCAAGGCGGCCGTACGGGCTGCCGAAGCGCCTGGCGCGGCCAAGGCCGATGCGGCGCCGCTCGCGGCCAAGGCCAGACCCGAACCTGCCGCGCCTGTGCCCGCCCCGGCACCGGTGGCCAAGCGCGGCCCGGTCACGGGCAAGCGTGCCAAGGAGAAGGCGCTCGCCGCTGCGGTCGTGGCACTCTCCCCTGCCGACCAGGACCAGCGCCGCACCCGCCTCAAGAACCTGATCGCCCTGGGCAAGGAGCGCGGCTTCCTGACCTATGCCGAGATCAACGACCATCTGCCCGACGAGCTGGTGGACGCGGAGCAGATCGAGTCGATCATCTCCACCTTCAACGACATGGGCATCCAGGTCTATGACGAGGCTCCCGCCGAGGAGTCGCTGCTCATGACCGAGGCGGTGCCGGCCGTGGTGGCGGACGAGGACGTGGAAGAGCAAGCCGAGCAGGCGCTGTCCTCGGTCGATTCCGAGTTCGGTCGCACCACCGACCCGGTGCGCATGTATATGCGGGAAATGGGCTCGGTGGAACTGCTCACCCGCGAAGGCGAGATCGAGATCGCCAAACGCATCGAGGACGGCCTGCGCCACATGATCCAGGCGATCTCCGCCTGCCCCACCACGATCGCCGAGATCCTCGAATGCGCCGAGCGCGTCGGCCGCGACGAACTGCGCATCGACGAGCTGATCGACGGCCTGATCGACCCCGACGCCAAGGTGGAGATCGGCGCCCTGCCCGAGGCCGAGGAGGTGGAGGCGATCGAGGAGGACGAGGGCGAGGACGGCGAAGGCGGCGCCATATCGGCCTCGCTGCTGCTAATGAAGAACGAAGCCCTGGAGCGTTTCACCGCGCTGCGCGGCCACTACACCAAAATGCTGAACGCCCTGCAGAAAAAGGGCTCCCAGGACAAGGCCTACCTCAAGGCGCAGAAGCAGATCTCCGACGATCTGATGAACATCCGCTTCACGGCGCGCACCATCGAGCGCCTGTGCGACGCGGTGCGTCACAGCGTCGAGAACGTGCGCAACCACGAGCGCAAGATCCAGGATCTGTGCGTGAACAAGGCGCACATGCCGCGACCGCACTTCATCAAGGTCTTTCCCGGCAACGAGACCAACATGGAGTGGCTGAAACACGAGATCGCCGCCAACAAGCCCTACAGCAGCCAACTGATGCGCACAGCGCCGGCGGTGATCGAGGAGCAGCAGAAACTGATCGACCTGCAGTCGCGCATCGGCATCGCGCTCAAGGATCTCAAGGACATCAACAAGCAGATGTCCACCGGCGAGGCCAAGGCGCGGCGCGCCAAGCGCGAAATGACGGAGGCAAACCTGCGCCTGGTCATCTCCATCGCCAAGAAATACACCAACCGGGGGCTGCAGTTCCTCGACCTGATCCAGGAAGGCAACATCGGCCTGATGAAGGCGGTGGACAAGTTCGAATACCGCCGCGGCTACAAGTTCTCGACCTATGCAACGTGGTGGATCCGCCAGGCCATCACGCGCTCCATCGCGGACCAGGCACGCACCATCCGCATCCCGGTGCACATGATCGAGACGATCAACAAGATGAACCGCATCTCGCGCCAGATCCTGCAGGAAACCGGCCAGGAGCCGGACCCGCAGACGCTGGCGACGAAGATGGAGATGCCCGAGGAGAAGATCCGCAAGATCCTCAAGATCTCCAAGGAGCCGATCTCGATGGAGACGCCGATCGGCGACGACGACGATTCCCACCTCGGCGACTTCATCGAGGATTCGGCCACCCTCGCACCCAACGACGCGGCGGTCTATTCCTCGCTGCGCGATGTGACCAAGGAGGTGCTGGACACCCTGACGCCGCGGGAGGCGAAGGTGCTGCGCATGCGCTTCGGCATCGAAATGAACACCGACCACACGCTGGAGGAAGTCGGCAAGCAATTCGACGTCACCCGCGAGCGCATCCGCCAGATCGAGGCCAAGGCGTTGCGCAAGCTGCGCCATCCCTCGCGCTCCGAGAAGCTGCGCAGTTTCCTCGACACCGAGACCTGACCTGAGCCGTAGCGCGGGCGGCGCTCAGCCGCTCGCCGCAGAAGTCAGTCGCCAGGGAGCGCCTCCGAAGCGCTCGATCAGGAACTCCACCATCGCCGCCACCTTGGGCGAACGTATCCGTCCGTGGGGATACACCGCGTAGAGCTGTACCGGTTCCACGTGGTGCGTATCGGTGAGGATCGGCACCAGGGTTCCCCGGCGCAGATCCTCGCCAACGATCGCGTCCACCAGGCGGATGATCCCCACCCCCAGCACCGCCAGTTGCAGCATGGTTTCGGCGTTGTTGGCAACCACGTTGCCCGAAACCTCCACCAGCCGCTGCCTGCCGCCCGGCAGGTCGAAGGGCCAGCGCCGCAGGCCCGGCTGGGTGCTGATCCAGATGCAGTTGTGATGCGCCAGATCTTCCGGCGTACGCGGGATGCCGTGGCGCTTCAGGTAGGCGGGCGCGGCGCAGATCACCCGCTCCAGGTCGCCAATGCGCCTGGCATGGAGGGTGGAATCCGCCAGCGGCGCCATGCGGATCGCCATGTCGGCGCCCTCTTCCACCAGATCGACGATGCGGTCGGTGACCGTCAGGTCGAGTTCGATCTCCGGATAGCGATCGAGGAAACCGGGCAGTGCGCGCGCCAGTTGATGCAGCCCGAAGGCCACTCCGGTATGCAGGCGCAGGAGTCCGCGCGGCCGGTCGCGGAAGCGGGTGATCTCGGTTTCCGCCACCTCCATCTCGGCCAGGATCTGCTGGCTGCGGCGGAAGAAAGCCTCGCCTTCCGGCGTCAAGGACAGGCTGCGGGTCGAGCGGTTGAGCAGCCGCACGCCGAGCCGGTCCTCCAGGCGGGTGACCAGCTTGGACAAGGCCGAGGGCGTCAGCCCCAGTTCGCGCCCCGCCGCCGAGAACCCGCCGAGTTCCACGGAACGTACGAACGCAAGCATCTGGCCTGACCGATCCATCACGCAATTATGGAATATTTTTCACGAATGATGTGCCAAACCAGATGATTGTCTGCCCTCAAGAATGGAATTACAGTTGCCGAAAACGTGGGCAGTAGGCCTTGGCAATCAGCAATCGGGGGAAGCAATGAAGACTCTGGATTTCGTGAACATCGAACTGTCGGCCCGGCAACTCCACGACGAGGAAGTGCGCCGAAGCTTCGGCCGCATCGCCCACGCCCTGTCGAAAGCCCTGCACCATTTCCTGCATGCCCTGCACCCGAGCCATCCGCAGGGTGGACCCAAGCGCTTCGCCTGAGGGCGCAAGCCCCGTTGCCCAGGCCCTCAGAGCCGGGCAACGATCAGCGGAATCTGCATCTCCGCGGCGCTGATGCCGCCGTGCACGCCAATCTGGCGATATCGCTTCTCGCCCGGCAGCCAGTCCTTGATGGTCCAGTCTTCGCGCATCACCAGGGTGTAGTCGCCGACGCGGGAAAGCAGTTGCGGATGCGGCACACCCGGGCCGAACCAGCCCCGCTCCACCAGTTCGCCGCTGTCATGCAGATCGACGGCGTGTCCCAGCCGCTCCCTGACGTAGCACTCGAAATCGCCGCGCCTCTGCGGCCTGACATAGCAGTACGCGACGCGCCGCTCGCCGCACAGCGGCCGCGCAAGCATCGCACCCAGCTCGGGATGGTTCTCCAGTTCGATCAAGCGCCGCGCCGGCGCATCGATGAATCCGTGGTCCGCCGTGACGATCAACACCGTGCCGCTGCCCTTCAGGCGCTGCGCCAGGGCTTCGAGCCCCTGCTCCAGCGCCACCAACACCGCCGCCACCTGGGGACTGACTATTCCGAAAGCATGAGCCGTCGAATCCAGCGCCGGGTAATAGGCGTGCACGTAGGACGGCTCCAGCCCCGAGGAAAGTTCCGCCAGCCGTTCGAGCATCTCGGCCAATCCGCCGAAGCCGGCACCGATCGCACCCTGCGAATGATGGCGATTGAAAGGCGAGCGAAAGATCTCCGCCGGGCTCAGGCTGAAGACCCGCCGCCCCATGCCGGCAGCGAGCGAGCCCTTCAGGAACAGGCGCTGCGCGAGCGATGCCGCGGGGACGTCGAGTGCCGGACCGCCCCGCGGTGCCATCGGTAGCACAGCCAGGATGCGGTCGATCTCGGCGAAGTACATATGCCAGCCGGTGAGGCCGTGCTGCTGCGGCGCAAGGCCGGTAAGGAAGGTCGGTATCGCCGCAGCGGTGGTCGACGGAAACACCGACGTCATGGCACCCTTCAGGTGGCGGCGCAGAAAGCCGTCGCGCGCGCCCCGCAGGACATGTGCGTGACCCAGGCCGTCCACCACCAGCAAGACGATGCTTTTCGCATCGGCCAGCGCGTCGCCCTGGAGATCCCGCGCCGGTGCATAAGGCAGGCGTGGCCCGCCGCAGGCATCGGCCACGGAGCGCATCAGATTCGGCAGGCTGCCGCCCTCGTAGTCCGGCAGCAGCGTGACAGCGGGCATGACTGCCTCAGCGCCGATAGGTGCCCACCAGCTCGCACTGCGCGATGACATGGCCGCGCATCGCCTGCTCCAGCATCGCCTTGGTCGGGCGTCCCAGTTCGGGCAGCTCCGTGTCGAGCGCATACAGCTTGTGGAAGTATCGATGGCGTCCGATCGGCGGACAGGGCCCGCCATAGCCGGTGCGCTGCCAGTCGTTGAGCCCCTCGCGCGTTCCCGCAGGCAAGGCGGAGGGCGCCACCCCCTCGGCCAGCCCGGTCGAGTCAGACGGCAAGTTGTAGAGCACCCAATGAACCCAGGTCATCTTCGGCGCTGCCGGATCGGGAGCATCCGGATCGTCCACGATCAGGACAAGGCTGCGCGCCGCGGAAGGCACGCCGGTCCACGCCAGCGTCGGCGACAGATCGTCACCATCACAAGTATGGCGACGCGGTACGATGCCCCCGTGCGCGAAGTCAGTCGATGTGATCGTCATCATCGGGAAATCCTCCGTTCCGCGGCTGCCGCGTGCGGCAGCAGCTCCTCGCCCAGTGCCTCACGCAGCGAAGCGAGGCCGCGCACATGGAGGTGGACGTCGCCGAGACCAGCCACCGCGCGCTCGAACACCCCGCGCGCCGGCGCCTCCACAGCCTCCGGATTGCCCGCAGCCAGGACCAGCCGCAGGCGCTTCAAACCCAGCGCCGCCCGCTCCCGCACACCCTCGGCTATGCACGACGGCAGATACCGCAGTAGATCGTCCGTCCCGTCGAGCACATGCACGCGGATCAGCAGACGCTCGCCGATCGCCAGTTGCAGAGCCGCTCCGGCGTGATCCCGCCCCACATCGATGCGCTCGAACACCTCGTCCGGACAGCCGCAGCCCAAGCCCTGCTGTACGAAGCGGCGGATGCGGTGGCGTTCAGAATCGGGAATCACTGGCAGAACCGGAGACCTTGCTGTTGCCATTGTAGCGCCGCGTCCGGGAGGGCACCGCACGGGAAAGCGGCGCGGCGTCTGCTAAACTGCGCCCCGCGCGGGCGTTCGCCCGCTTCACCCCCCGGGGGCCGTTAGCTCAGTTGGTTAGAGCAGGGGACTCATAATCCCTTGGTCGTTGGTTCGAGTCCAACACGGCCCACCAAATTCAACGGCTTAGGCTACTCTTCATGCGAAGTGGGTTTGCCCTGTGCCGTATTTGTGCCGCCGAGCATTCCCGCGACCTTTTCCGAGTGCTCGACCAACTGGGCCGGCGCCAGATGCGCATAGCGCCGTACCATCGATTCCGACTCCCAACCGCCGAGCTCCTGCAGGACGTTCAGCGGCGTTCCCGCCTGCGCCAACCAGCTCGCCCAGGTGTGCCTCAGATCGTGCCACCGGAAGTCCTCGATCCCGGCCCGCTGCAGGGCTTGCCGCCACTGCCGGGTGTTGGCCCAGGCAATCGGCCGCCCTCGATACGTAAACACCCGCGTCGGGTGTTTGCCGACCTGCCGCGCGAGCACCGCCATTGCCGACGAATTGAGCGGCACATGGATCGCGCGCCGCGCCTTCGCCTGGTCCGGATGAATCCAAGCCACACCCCGCGCCATATCGACCTGGGACCACTCCAGCTTCACCACGTTGGACTGGCGCAGGCCCGTCGACAGCGCGAAGATCACCAGATCGCGCTGGTGCGGCGGCAGCTCGGCCAGAAGCTGCTGCACTTCCGCCGGCTTGAGCCAGCGCACGCGCCGCTTCGCTTCCTTGTAGAGCCGGATCTTCGGCACCTTGTCGATCCATTCCCACTCCAGCGCCGCCTTGCGCAGAATCGTTCGGATCAACGCGAGGTGACGGTTCGCCGTGGCGGGACTGGCAGCCTGGGCTTTGATCTGCCCGATGCGGGCAATCAACTCCCGGTCGATCTGCGCCAGCGGCTTGCCACGCAGGTATTGCTGCAACCAGCGCAGCTTGCCTTCGTCTTGGTCGTGCGTCGCCTTGTGCTGGGTCTCGATCAGAAACTTGTAGCCCGCCTCGTCCCATGTATGGCTCGGTTTCTCGCCCAGACGATGGACCCGCCACGACTCCGTCTTCAACTTGTCGTGTAGTTCCTGCGCCTGGCTGCGGTCGGCAGTGCCAGCAGAGCGTCTAATGCGCTCGCCGGCGGGCGTGGTGACATCGATCCACCACGTACCTCTGCGTTTATAGAGTGGCATGTTTCAATCTCCTTTCCCGGAGCCACTCGCAACGCTTGCCGAGGTTGAGCATAGAGCGAGCGCACATACTCGGCAAGATCGGCGTTGAGAAACACCCAGCGCTTTCCCGTCTTCGCTCCCGGCAGTGAACCGCGCTTGGCGCGGCGGCGCACTTCTTCCGGGTGGAGCTTGAGGAAGATGGCAGCCTCCTCCAGCGTCAGAGTCTTGATTTCCATCGCCCCTCCTGCGAATCATTGCGACACTACCGACCTAAATACACCAAATGTGCTGCAGCACATTTGGTGTA
>CAVOKN010000002.1:0-34814 GCA_963696505.1 uncultured beta proteobacterium
CCCGCGCCGCAAAGTCGCCGGCCGGGCCCTATAACGTCAAAGTCATCATCATGACGAAGAAATTCAGCCTGGCATCGACCTCGGCACGTCCAATTCCAGCCTGTCCATCTGCAAGGTCGGCGGTCATGCCGAAGGCATCGACATCACCCAGATCCTCTCCCCGGGGGTGGTCGGCGAGAAGCCGCTGCTGCCCTCGGCCCTGTACATCCCCGCGCCGGGCGAATGCGCCCCGGGCAGCCTGGCCCTGCCCTGGGCCCGCGGGCGCGGACGGCCCGGTGGTCGGCGCCTACGCCCGCGAGCAGGGCGCGCTGGTGCCGGACCGGCTGGTCGCCTCGGCCAAGTCCTGGCTGTGCAATCCGCACGTCGACCGCTACGCGCCCATCCTGCCCTGGAAGTCCGAACTGGCCGAGGGCAAGGTGTCTCCCTTCGAGGCCTCGCGCCGGTACCTCGAACACATGCGCCGGGCCTGCAAGCAGCATCTGGCCGCCCGCGACGCCTCCGCAGCCTGGACCACTGCCAGGTGGTGCTCACCGTGCCCGCCTCGTTCGACAAGGTGGCGCGCACGCTGACCCACGAGGCCGCCGCGGCCGCCGGCCTGGGCAGCGTCACCCTGCTCGAGGAGCCCCAGGCCGCGTTCTACGCCTGGATCGCGCATTCCGAGGCCGGACCGGCGCCGGCCACTGGACCGAGCAGGTCGCGCCGGCGACCTGATCCTGGTGTGCGACGTGGGCGGCGGCACCGCCGACTTCAGCCTCATCGCCGTGGCCGAGGCCCCGGACGGCCTGTCGAAGCCCCTGGAACTGCACCGCATTGCCGTGGGCGAACACATCCTGCTCGGCGGCGACAACATGGACCTGGCGCTCGCCTACGCGCTGCAGGGCAGCTGGAGGACGAGGGCCACGAGATCGACGCGTGGCAGTTCCTCGCCCTGGTCCATGCCGCGCGCATGGCCAAGGAGAAGCTGCTCGGCGACGCGTCGTTGGACGAGGTCCCGATCGCCGTGCCCTCGCGCGGCGCCAGCCTGTTCGCCAAGACGATCGCCACCACGCTCGGCCGCGAGGAACCGTGGCGCAGCTCCTGGAAGGCTATTTCCCCCTACCCGCGCGGACGAGCTGCCGGCGCCGCGCAAGTCGGTCGGCCTGCAGGAATACGGCCTGGACTACGCCACCGAGCCGGCCCTGTCCAGGCATCTGGCGCGCTTCCTCGCGCCGCCTGGAGAACGTGAAGTCGGACGAAGCGCTGCGCGCTGATCGGCCCGCGCCGACGTCGAGCGCGAGCGATCCTCAAGCCGACCGCGGTGCTGTTCAATGGAGGCGTGTTCGAGGCCGGCATTTCGCCGCCGGGTCATGGACCTGCTCGGCGTGGCTGGGCGGGACGCCACTCAAGGAGCTGAAAAGCGCCGGGCTGGACATCGCGGTCTCGCGCGGCGCCGCCTACTACGGCGCGGTGCAGGCTTCCGGCAAGGGCATCCGGATCCGCGCCGGCACCTCGCGCTCCTACTACCTGGGCATGGAAAGCCCGGCCCGCGGTGCCGGGCTACGTCCCGCCGGTGAAGGGCATCTGCATCGTGCCCCAGGGCACCGAGGAAGGCACCGAGCTTGAGCTGGCGGGCCGCGAGTTCGGCCTGGTCACCGGCGAGGCGGTGGAGTTCCGCTTCTTCAGCTCCGAGATCCGCGCCGGCGACCGGGTCGGCGACGTGGTGCCAACGCCGCCAGATCGCTGGACGAACTGGCCAGCCTGACGCTGACCCTTCCGCCGGTGAAGGCGAGGCCGGCCAGGTGGTGCCGGTGAGCCTGCATCCGCTGGTCACCGAGGTCGGCACCCTGGAGCTGTGGATGCAGCACACCAAGTCGGACCGGCGCTGGAAGCTCGAATTCAACCTGCGCGCGAAGGATTGAGGCACCGCGCAGAGGTGCATCGCTGATGTTCCGGCATGACGGCCCCCCGCTACGCCATCGGCATCGACCTCGGCACCACCAACTGCGCGCTCGCCTAGGTCGACCTGCGGGCGAAGCCGCTACGGGTGGGGGTGCTGGAGGTTCCTCAAATGACGGCGCTGGACACGGGGCGCGCAACCCCTGCTCCCCTCCTTCTTCTACTTCGCCACCGAGACCGAGGCCGCGGCGCAGCGCTTCGACCCGTTCGCCGCCGGCGACGAGGACAACCTGCCTTCGCCGTCGGCATGTTCGCGCGCGAGCAGATGAACACGCTGCCCGGGCGGGTCATCCATTCCGCCAAGTCCTGGCTCGCCCATGCCGGCATCGACCGCGAGGCGCGCATCCTGCCTTTCGCCACCGACGAGAGTCCCGCCGCCGACCGCCTCTCGCCGGTGGAGGCCAGCGCCGCCTTCCTCGCCTACCTCAAGGAGGCCTGGGACCACGACTTCGACCACGACGACCCCGACGCCGCCTTCGAGCGCCAACGTGTCGTCGTCACCGTGCCGGCCTCCTTTGACGAGGGCGCCCAGACGCTCACGCGCAAGGCGGCGGAACTGGCCGGCTACCCGGCCGTGCGGCTGCTGGAGGAGCCCCAGGCCGCGTTCTATGCCTGGCTCGACGGCCCCGGCCAGCCCCCCGGCGCGCGCTCTCCAGGCTCTGCCGGGCCTTGCGCAGGCGCAGACCGTGCTGGTGTGCGACATCGGCGGCGGCACCAGCGACTTCAGCCTGTTCCGCATCGCGCCGGTGCGCATCGCCGCAAGAACTGCCGCGGATCGAGCGCATCGCCGCCAGCGACCACCTGCTGCTGGGCGGCGACAACATCGACCTCGCGCTCGCCCACCTGCTGGAGGACCGCCTCGAACCGCTGGGCGAGGATCGGCTTTCGCGCCGCCAGTGGGCCCATCTGGTGCCCCAGGCGCGGCTGCTCAAGGAGCGCATCCTGTCGGGCGAAGGCGAGTCCGGCGAGGTGTTCCATGTTTCCGTGCCCGGTGCCGGGGCCAGCCTCTTCGCGTCCGCCCTGAGCGCCACCGTGAGCGGCACCGAAGTGCGCCGCATGGTGCTGGACGGCTTCTTCCCCCTCACCGCAGCGGGGGAGCGCCCGTGTGCGCGCCGGCGGGCTGCGCGAACTGGGCCTGCCCTACGCCGCCGATCCGCCATCAGCCGCCACCTCGCCGCCTTCCTCGACGGCCAGGCTGTGGACGGGGTGCTGTTCGCCGGCGGCAGCCTACGCCCGGCTTTCTGCAGGAGCGGCTGCTCGCGCTGATCGAGTCCTGGCAGGGACGCCGCCCCGCCCTGCTCGCGCTGGCCGACATGAGCCTCGCCATCGCCCAGGGTGCCGCCCGGTTCGGTGCGCTGCTCGACAGCGCGCCGGCCGCATCCGCGGCGGCTATCCGCGCAGCGTCTATCTGGAACTGCAGCAGGACAAGGCCGGCGCGGCGCCGGACCTGGTATGCGTGCTGCCCCAGGGCTTCGGGGAAGGCCGGCGCATCGAACTCGCATCGCCGTCCTTCAACCTGCTGGTGAACCGCCCGGTGCGCTTCACCACCTACACCTCCCACCGCCGGCCCGAGGACCAGCCCGGCGATCTCGTGCCGCTGACGGCAGGCGCTTTCCATCCGCTGCCGCCGCTGCACACCGCGCTGGTGCTGGACGACGAGGGCTTCAGTGCGCGCAAGGCGGCTGAACTGGGCATCTCGGTGCGTCTCGAAGCGGCGCTCACCGAACTTGGGCTGCTGCAGCTCGCGCTGCACAGCGCCAAGCGCGACAAACGCTGGCAGCTCGAATTCAACCTGCGCAAGCCGGTCATCGAAGGCGAGGCCGCGCCCGAGGTACGCCGAGACAACCTGGGTGTGGCGCCGGAGGCGGCGGTGGCGGCTGCCCAGCGCATCGAGCTTTACTACGGCAAGAAGCAGGCGCTCGGCCCCAAGGACAACGTCAAGTCCCTGGGGCGGGACCTTGAGCGCCTGCTGGGCCAGGACCGCAGCCGGTGGAGCGTCCCCCTGCTGCGGGCGCTGTGGCCAGCGCTGTATCCCGGCATCACGCGCCGCAACCGCTCGCTCGATCACGAGAATGCCTGGCTCTACCTCGCCGGCTTCGTGCTGCGGCCGGGCTACGGCAGCGAACTCGACCCCTGGCGTATGGTGCAACTGTGGGAATGCTTCGGCCTGGGGCTGGCCCACCGCAAAGAGAAAAGCGCCCAGTCCAACTGGTGGATGATGTGGCGCCGCACCGCCGGCGGGCTGCTCGCCGAGCAGCAGGAGGCGCTCTGGGCGGACGCCCTGCCCCAGTTGCAGCGCTCTCCCGCCGAGTTCGTCGAGGGCACGCGGCTGCTCGGCACCCTGGAGCGGGTGCCGCTGGCCGAGCGCGCGGAACTCGCCGAACGATTGCTCGACCTCATCCTCAAGGGCAAGGCCGGGCAGCAGTCCATACCTATTGGACATTGGGCCGGCTGCTGGGGCGGCTGCCGCTTTATACCGCCTCCGAGACGGTGCTTCCGGCAGCGGCGGTCGAGGAAGCCTTCGGGCGCACCGAGCCCCTGGACTGGCGCAAACTCGGCCTCCAGGCCCTGGTGCCGGTGTTCTGCGCCGCCTGCCGCATGACCGGCGAACGCAGCCTGGACATCCAGGATGCATTACGCGGTCGGGTGATCGACAAGCTGAAGCGCTCCGGCGCCAGCGAGGAGCAACTGCGTTGCCTGCGCAGCCGCTGCGAAGTCACCACGGCCGAGCGCAACCAGCTCTTCGGCGAGGAGTTGCCCGCCGGACTGAGCCTGGCTGCGGACTGACGCTCCCTCCCCCGCGTCTGACCTTTGCGCACGCTGGCCACGTGGATTCAGTCTGGCCGACTTGGTGTGAGTGCGGCGAGACTCACTCAAGTCGTGGGCAATCGCCCGGAGCAGCACATGCCCGGAGTTTGGTTGCAGCCTGAGTCGGCCGTGGTGATTCTCGCGGCGGCATGCTTTGCTGCCGATGGTCAGCGGCGGCACGGTCGTGATCCGCAAGGCGAAGGCTATGCCTCGCCCCACCGGCTCGCGAACCGGCGAGATCGCGCAAGCGATCGATCGAGTGCGCGCCCTGTCGTGTCTGGGCTCGTCGGCCTTTCAGCCGTGCGCTGTGCAGCGCCTGCTCAAGGGCCGCTGGCCAAGCGCCAGCCCTCGGTCATGCCATCCAATCGCAGCAGACCGCGCCACAAGGTCTCGGTGCCGGGTTCGCCATCGGACTTGCGCCCGAGGAACCCGCCAAGCTTGGCGGTCATGCGTATGGCTTCACGCAAGCTCGGGGCGGGGGCGTGCGGCGGCCACTTCCTGTTCTTCGTTTCGTAGGCAATCAGCACCTGACACTCGTCGTGATCGAAAAACACCTCGGCCGGCAGATCCGGCACCTCTCGCCCGAGCTTGGTCATATGGTGGATGCGCCACGCAATCACCATGTCGATGGCCAGGCACGCCTGGAGCCGATCGCCGTGGCCGAGCTGTCGATCTTCGATCCGGCAGCCGCTCTTCAAGGTGCGATGAAACACCTCGATCCCCCAGCGCTGGGTGTACCAGGCCACCTTCTCGCAAGCCTGCTCGAAGCCGACCACCGCCGCGGTCGTGAGCAGCGCCCATTCGATGGGCTCGGCCCCAACGGGCGCGTCCACCTCCTGCGCGAGCACCATCTGCACTTCGAGAGGCCGCAGTTCGGGCTTGGACCTCGGCGGGCACAGGCTTACCGTAGCAAAGCGGATCGCGAGTTTGGCCACGCGCGCCGGACGATTCCTCTGACGCGGCAGTTCGATCGGCTGATAGCCGGCGATCGGCTTGGCCCGGATCGTCTCGAACAGTCGCTGCTGTTCGTCCTGCACCTTGCGGTCGTGCATGGCGCGCACGAGCAGCTTGGGGCCGCCCGGCTCGCACAGCGCTTCTTCGAAGAGCTCGTAGATGTCGGCTTCCCGGTCCCCCATGCTGACCAATTGGACGTGGGGGTTGCGCTTTTGCACCGCCGCCAGCGCCTGATAGCTCTTGATCCAGCGCCAGCTCTCCTTGTCTTGGATCGGCAAGGCGTGGCGCTTGGCCTTCTTGCCGAACGCCTGCGGGTCGCGTGCCCAACACTGCGCGTCGATAAACCCCAGCGGCACGCCTTGCACCGTCATCGCCAGGCTGCTGTGCAGATGCAAGCCCTGCGCCCCGTCCACCGTGGTGCCGATCGGCCCCAGCCCGTCGGTAGCCTCGAGGCCGCTGTAGTTCACGCTGGTGGTGTCTTGCGGCACCAGTACGACCGAACCCTGCGCCACGGCGCCGATGCGCCCTTCGGTGGCAGCATAGTGCGGCTGCAGCAAGGTTTCGAACTCGACATCGTCGTTGGCCAGGAACCGGTAGGCGGCTTGCATCTTGCTCACGCTCTGGCAGGCTTCGGGAATGCGGGCCATCGGACGGGCCCAAAAATCACGCGCCATCGTCATCAGCCGCTCGGTCAGCCGTGGGCTGAGCCGACAGCGGCCGAATTCCTCCTCGGCCCAGTCTGCCGCTGGCCGCTTACGCCTCGTGGGCAGCAGGCGCGGCAACTCCAGCGGCGCGCTCAGGATCCTGCGCCAATTGCGTTGCAGCGGATAGACCAACACGTGCTTGCGCGCGACTTGCTCCTGCCGCGCGCTATCCTGCCGCCCTCGTCCTTCGGTCAGCCCCAGCTCGATCCAGTTGGCCGCGCGATAGCATGTCCCCCGGTACAGGCTGCTGTTGACGAACGTCTCCACCAAGACGGGCTTATCGCCGTAGCGCTGTTGCCAATCGCCAGCCAAGCGGCGCGTGGCCAGACCCAGCACATGCGACGCCAGGTGCGCCACCTGCACGCTAGGCGAGTGGGTCACATAGTGCCCACTATCAGGACAATGAAGTTCAGATTTACTACCGCTTTCATCCGCATTACGGGGCAGTAGTCGCGCTGCGGCGGCGCGAAACCTATCGCGGTGAGGCGGTTGCCACCGTCGTCTTTCCAGACGGAACGCTCAGAAAGATTCCGACCTGGATGATCGAACCGCCGGCAGCGCAGCTCGATATTCGTGAGCCGCCGCGCTTCTCACAGGAATCTCTAAACGACCTGCGCCGCCTCCTTGATGTCGCCCTGTCGGTTCTAAACGATGCGGCAATCGCCAGCACATGCCGTGATGGAGATGCGGCATGAGCAAGCTCACGGCGTGCATAGAAGTGGCGCGCGCTCGCAAGTGCTTCACACAGCGTTTGGCATCAAGTACAAGGCACGATTTCGTCACGGGCACGCAATCCGCTCCACCGTCGATTCGGACCTACGGCAAAGTGCTACGCGTCTTGGCGCTGGCTTTGCGTGTGGTAGGCCACGTTGGCCCTATTGTTTCTCTTTTGCGGTGCATCAGCACAAGGAGAAGCGATGACACGACCCGTACGCTCAAGGCAATCCGATTTATTCAACGCACCAACCAACACGCCGCTATCAGCACCTCGAGCGGTGCGCACAGAACTCGTGAGCTTGCTGTGCGCATTGCTGCTGGAAGTGGTGCCAGCGCAGCAGTCCCAACCGATCACTTCGGAAGAAGGCCAATCATGAGCAAGATCACGCCTGAACATCTCGCACGCGCAGCCTATGTCTACATCCGACAGTCCACGCCAGATCAAGTGCGCAACAATCACGAAAGCCGCCGTCGCCAATACGCGCTCGAGGAGCACGCCAAGCAACTCGGTTGGACCAACGTCGTCGTGATCGACGACGATCTTGGGCGCTCCGGTTCAGGCACCGCGCGCCCGGGATTCGAGCGGCTGCTCAGCGCCGTCTGTGAAGGCGGCGTGGGCGCGGTCCTGTCCCTCGAAATCTCGCGCCTCGCACGTAATGGACGCGAATGGCATACGCTCATGGAGTTCTGCGCCATCGTGGGCAGTCTATTGATCGACGAGTATGGGGTCTACGAACCGCGCCACACCAATGACCGCTTGCTGCTCGGCGTGAAGAGCACTCTGGCGGAGATGGAGCTGTCAGCCTTTCGCCAGCGCTCGCAAGAGGCCATCAAGCTCAAGGCCGCTCGCGGTGATCTCTACACTCGACTCGCCGTGGGCTATGTACGCAATGAGCACAACGGCATTGACAAGGATCCCGACACCCGGGTGCGCGAAGCGCTCGAACTGACGTTTCGCAAGTTCGCGGAATTGGGTAGCATACGCCAGGTGTTGCTCTGGTTTCGACAAGAAGCCATCGCCGTGCCGTTCGCGCACTACAGTGCGCAAGGACGTACGCTGGAGTGGAAGCTGCCGGTCTATAACACGCTGCGCAACGTTCTGACCAACCCCATCTACGCGGGGGCCTATAGCTTTGGCCGCACCGCCTCGCAGGTTAAATTGGAAGCGGGGCGCAAGCGGATCGTACGGCAGCGCCAGCGCGAACAAGAGCACTGGCAGGTTCTGCTGCGCGAGCATCACCCAGGCTACATCTCCTGGGAGGCTTTCGAGCATAATCAGCGCATCATCGCGCACAATACCAACATGCTAGGCGAACAGGTTCGAGGCTCAATCCGCCGCGGCGAGGCGCTACTGGCTGGCCTGCTGCGCTGTGGTCATTGTGGGCGCAAGTTGGGGGTAGCGTACGGCGGCAACAGAGGCAGCGTCGGTCGCTATGCGTGCGTTGGAACGAGAATCACCCAGGCAAGCGCCGCTTGTATCTCGTTCGGAGCGTTTCGAGTCGATGAGGCCGTTACTGAAGAGCTATTGCGGCAGTTGCAGCCATTAGGGATCGAGGCGGCATTGCAGGCCATTGAAACGCGAGAGCGGGCAGGCGATGACGCACACCGGCAAGTGGAACTGGCGCTCGAACAGGCCCGCTACGAAGCCTCTTTGGCAAGACGTCAGTACGACGCGGTCAACCCCCTCAACCGATTGGTCGCCGCGGAATTGGAACGGCGTTGGAACGAGCGTCTGGCAGCCGTCGCACAGTTGGAAGACAAGCTCGCGGTACTGCTGCGCGCTACCCCACAGCGCTTAAGCGAACCGGAGCGCGAGCGACTCCTCGCGCTCGGAGGTGACTTGGCTAAAGCCTGGAACCAC
This sequence comes from uncultured beta proteobacterium, assembly GCA_963696505.1. Classification (GTDB taxonomy): domain Bacteria; phylum Pseudomonadota; class Gammaproteobacteria; order Burkholderiales; family Rhodocyclaceae; genus CAVOKN01. The sequence continues at coordinate 8,980 of CAVOKN010000002.1, forward strand.
CCCGCCGCCAGCGCCGAGACGCGCAAACGCATCTTGCGCACCGTGATTAAAGAGATCGTCGTGCGCGTAGAAGCCGATCAACTGCATCTGCAACTACACTGGCATGGCGGTGATCACACCGCGCTGGTGGTGCGCAAGAACCGCAGCGGTTATCATCGCTTCGTAACCGATGCCGATACCACTGAACTGATCCGTGCGCTGGCACGCTTGCTTCCCGATGGAAGCATCGCTGCCCTGCTCAACCGCATGGGCAAGCTTACAGCCAAAGCTCATACCTGGAGCGTGGCGCGTGTGCGTGTATTCCGCAAGGATAACGGCATCGCCGTGTATCGAGACGGCGAGCGGGCTGAACGAGGAGAAGTCAACTTGGACGAAGCCGCGAAGCTGCTGCAGGTAAGCCCGATGAGCGTACTGCGCCTAATTCAGCGCAAGGTACTCTCGGCACAGCAACCCTGTGTCGGCGCGCCCTGGAGCATCTGCCGCAACGATCTGGAGTGCGCGGCCGTTCAACAGGCACTGAGGCTTGGTCCGCACGCTCCGCTAACAGCGAACCCGAATCAAAACAGCCTTGATTTTCAATAACGTAGGAAGGTGATGATTATGTCGCTATCTCGGGCAAGATCAGAAACCGGCTGTTCAACACAATCTTGGGCAAGCGCGCGGCCCGCGTCGCATCGCTCCAGCCAATCCATTCGTCGCGCACGCCGAGTCGCCAGGCCGCCGAGCTGAAGCTCAGCCCCCCAAGCCATCCTTGGTCGCTGCGGATCAGGTAGCGCAGTTGCGCCCCGCACAACGGCCCGTCTCCCAGCGGGTGGTGCGCCTTCATCATCGCTCGCCATACCCGCGAGTGCCCACGGTTGCCGTTGACCACCACCAACTCGATGCCGCCCAGCCGCTGCAGCGTCGTCTTCAACTGCGGCCACTGCTGTTCGACAGTGGCTGCCGCCGGCTCACCCGCTTCGAAGCTCACCGGCCGCGCCGGTGGCAACTCGATCAAGCCACGTCGTTCGAGCTTGACCAGCAAGGCTCGACAACTCGACGCCTTCGCGCGCCCCGCGGCATCCTTCCAATTCACCCACTCGCACACCAGTCTGGACAGAGCACACCGCGTCAGGTCTGCTGTATCGCGAACCGTCTGCACGATGCGATCGAGGATCTCGTCGGTGAACTCCCGCTGCGCTACATGCATGCGGCAAGAGTAGCGAAAAAAACTTCGCGTGTCCAGCGTGATAGAAGGTCAGCACGACACGGGGGCGACGCCACCGACGGCCGAACGTATAGTCTGCAAGCCTGCGCCGGCGGACGTATGCTGTGCGACTCAAAGCCCAAGAGATGATCGTCGTGACCAAGCTCATGTCCAGGCCCCCGTCCTTGTTGCTCGCCCTGGTGCTGGCACTGCCCTGCGCTGCCCCTGCGGCGAATGCTCCTGCGCCCGGATTGCCCTACTTCGACTTGCGCCGGATTTCCGCTGCCGCGGAAGTCGTACTTGCCGTGCCGGACAGCACGATCTTCTACATCGGCAACCTGCCGCCGCGCCAGTCTCCGCGTGCCTTCACCGTAGGGACGAATCCAAGCGTCGCCCGCTCCCTCGACATCCACCTGGCGGACGCGGCCATCCTGGAAGAGCGGCTTGCGGCCGTGGATCACCAGCCGTGAAGCGCTGGGACATCAGCAGCCAGGTGATGTTTGCGGCGGTGGTTCCCGCCGCCCTGATCGCGATGGCGATGGCGATCTTCTTCTCCTACGTGCGGATCTCTGCCCTGGAACGCGAACTCCAGGAACACGGCGCGGCGATCGCGCGGCAGCTCGCACCGGCGAGCGAGTACGGAATGTTCTCCGGCAACAAGGCGTTCCTGCGTCAGCTCGCGGACAACGCGGTCAAGGACAGCGGTGTCAACGGCGTGGCCATCTTCGATCGATCCGGGGCGGTGATCGCCCAGAGTGGCAGGCTGCACGAGCACCTGCTGCGGGATCCCAGGCCCGGCGAGAAGCTGGAGATGCGGGAGAGCCCTCCCGAAGGCCTGGTGTTCGTGGTGCCGGTGGGCCGCCTGCCCGACGCGGCGCGGGATCTGGGCGGCAGAAACGGCGACGGGGCCGATAGTTCGACGATCGGTAGCGTCGTGGTGTTCATGTCCCTGGAACCTCTGGCGTTGCGCAAGACCGAACTGATCCTGGCTGCCACCGCCATCACCCTGGTCGGCCTTGGGGTGGCGATCTGGCTGGCGCGGCGGCTCGGAAACGATGTTGCGCGCCCGGTACTCGAACTCTCGCGGACCGTCGGCACGATCAAGGGGGGCAATCTGGGAGTGAGATCCGACGTCGAGGCCGGCGGTGTGCTCAAGATCCTCGAGGCCGGCATCAACGATATGGCGGCCTCCCTCGAAGAAGGCCAGCGCGACCTGGAGAAGCGCGTTGCCGCGGCCACGGCCGAGCTGCATCGGCAGAAGGATCTGGCCGAGCAGGCGAACCGCACCAAGACCCAGTTCCTCGCCGCCGCGAGCCATGACCTGCGGCAACCGATCCAGGCCGCCGGACTATTCGTCAGCGCGCTGCGGCTGCGGTCGAAGGACGAGGACACCCAGCGCCTGGTGTCGCGCATCGAGCGCGCCCATGCGGGGCTCGAAGCGGTTCTCGACGGCCTGCTGGACATCTCGCGCCTCGACTCCGGCGCGGTGACGCCCCGCGTCGAACTGTTTCCGGCCAGCCTCCTGCTCGGCAGCTTGGGCGACAGCTTCGCCGCGACCGCCGCCGAATCGGGACTGACTTTGCGCCTGGTGCCCTGTTCGGCGTGGTGCCTGAGCGATCCGCTTCTGCTTGAGCGGGTGCTGTCCAATCTCGTTTCAAACGCGCTGCGCTACACCACCCGCGGCGGGGTGGTGGTGGGTTGCCGGCGGGCCGGCAATTCCCTGCGCTTCGAGGTGTGGGACAGCGGCAGCGGCATTCCCGAGGAGAAGCGCGCGGAGATCTTTCGGGAGTTCGTTCAGCTCGGCAATTCGCAGAGCAGCCGCGACAAGGGCCTGGGGCTGGGACTCGCCATCGTCGAACGCCTGAGCCGCCTGCTCGATCATCCCATCGGCCTGCGTTCGGTGGTCGGCAAGGGCACGGTATTCTCGGTGCTGGTCAAGCGCGGACAAGCGCCGCGCCACGTGGAGCGAGATGCATCGGCACCGGCCGGCGGCGTTTCGGACTTCGGCGGGCTGTGCATCCTGGCGGTGGACGACGATCCGGACGTGCTCGAATCCCTGGTCGCCTTCCTGTCCCAGGTTGGTGCCCGGGTGCTCACTGCTTCCAGCGCGGCGCAGGCGCGCCAGGTGATGGCCCGCGCCGACCGCGTCGATGCCTTCTTGTCGGACTACCGTTTGCCTGACGCAGACGGCGTCAGCCTGGTGCGCGAGCTCCAGGCGAGTGGCCGTCGCGACATTCCGGGAATCATCATTTCCGGCGAGACCGCCGAGGAGGTGCTGCAGAGGGTCAGGGGCAGTGGGCTGCGGCTATTGAACAAGCCCGTTCCCGCCGAGACTCTGCACCACGCACTGCAGGAACTGCTGGGCGTCGGCCCGGGGTAGCCGGCGCGCTCAGCGCCCTTCGTCTTCCGCGGCTGCCTCGCCCCGCGCGGTGGGGCGGGGCCGGAAGGCAAAAGGCAACTGGACGCCCATCTTGCTTAGCGCGAACAGCGCCTGAGTCCGGCTGGAAACATTGAGGGCGCGCAGGATCGCCGTGATGTGGGTCTTGACCGTGCCTTCCGCCAGACCCAGGTCGCGGCAGATCACCTTGTTGGGTTTGCCCTGGACCAAGTGCGTGAGGACATCCACCTGGCGCCCGGTGAGGCCCAGGTCGGCCAGGGTGGGGCTGCGGCCGGCCAAGGAATGCTCGAGGGTCCAGATCGGCGAGGCCGCCGGGGCTTCCGCGGCCAGCGCCTGGGGTGGTATGTACACGGCGCCGGACAGTACCAGCTTCAGGGCGCTGACCAGCACCGGCGTGGCGGAGCGCTTGGAGATGAAGCCCATTGCGCCGCTGTCTATGGCCTGGCGCACGATCTGGGGATTGTCGTTGCCCGACAGCACCACCACGGGCACCTCCGGTCGCGCCTCCCGCACCTGCGTCAGCAGGCTCAGGCCGTCGACGCCTGGCAGCACCAGGTCGAGCAGGATGAGGGAGATCGCATCTTCGCGGGCGACCGCGGCCAGCGCCTCGGCGGCGTTCTCGGCTTCGATCACCGCCAGGTCGTTGTCCAGCTCCCGCAGCACGTTGGCGAGCCCCTCGCGAATCAGGGGGTGATCGTCGACGATCAGGATTTTCATGCAATCGACAGCTCTGGCGGCGGGCGGCTCCCAGCCGGGAGCGGCTACGGTAGTACCGATCGAAGCGCAATGCAACGAGTTCTCAAACATCAGCTGTGCCCCGGAAGCACGGTGCGGCAAGAAAAAAATTGGCGCGGTCGGATGACCCGCGCCAGCAGGGGCCTGGTCGCGCTGGGAGTCGCCACCGGGAGATCGTGCCGTACCGACGGGGAGCCGTCCGGCACTAGGCAAGTATGCCCGCGCTGTGGCGGAGGAGAATCATGCGTTGGTCGTATCTGCCCTCATCCGGAAGGATGAGGGTAGATACCCGAATAAGCCGCTGGAGCGGGCGCTCAGGGCCAGTAGGTGGGCTTTTCGAGGGTGTCAGCGCCGAGCTTTGCGCTCCACCAGCGCCATTTCTGCACGAACAGCAGCGGGTAGGCGTCGGAACGGGAGGTGAAACCGGCGAGAAACTGGGCGCCGCTGGTCAGTTCTCCGTCGCGCATCTCGATGTGCGTGCACGACCAGTTGCGGGCATCGCGCACGGTGCAGCCGTCGAGGCGCGTCAGCAGCACGCTCTTGCTCCACAACGTCACGCTACGGCCATCGTCCGAGAGCTTGTAGCCGATCTCGGAAGCCGGCTTGGGGGTGCAGCTTCGGGCCTGGGCCATCTCGCACACCACCGGATACAGGTAGCGTTCGCCGCTCAGGACGTGGTGCAGATCGAGCAGCCAAGCGGCGAGGCCGACGAGGGCAAGCAGAAGGATGGTTCCGGGGAGGTCGCGCATGATTCTGGATTCTACTCCAAGCCGGTCAATCGGACGAACTGGCGCTCGCCAGGGACTGAGTTTCGGGCCTGCCGGACGCAGGCGAGGCGATCAGCGCCACTCGCCGCGCAGCCCCGCGACGACCGCCTGGAGGGCTTCCGGGGTCACCGCCGCGGGCGGCATGGCCGGGGCAACCGCCAGCGCGATGCGGCTGAACAGGCCGCGCCGCAGCGGGCGGGTCATGGCGGCCCCACCCATGCGCGAAAAGAAGCTGCCCCACAGTCCGCGCAGGGCCATGGGCACCACAGGTACCGGCGTGCGATCGACGATCCTGCGGATGCCGCTGCGGAAGGCATTCAGGTCTCCGTTGTCGGTTATCCGCCCTTCGGGGAAGATGCCCACCAGGTCGCCCGCCGCCAGGGCCGCGGCGATCTCGTCGTAGGCGCGCTCCAGCAGTTTCGGATTCTCCCGCGCCGGGGCGATGGGGATGGCGCGGCCTTCGCGGAACACGAAGCTGAGCACCGGGATGCGGAAAATGCCGTGGTCCATGACGAAGCGGATAGGCCTTCGGCACGCCGCCATGATGACCAGTGCATCGACGAAGCTGACGTGGTTGCAGGCGACGACCGCCGCACCCTCCTCGGGGATGTTCTCCAGGCCCTGCTTGTCGAGGCGGTAGACCGAGTGGATCAGCAGCCAGACGATGAAGCGCATCAGGAACTCCGGCACCAGGCGGTAGATGTAGAGCGCCACCGCCGCATTGCACACGCCGACCACCAGAAACAACTGGGGGATGCTGAGCCCGGCCTCCAGCAGCGCCATCGACGCGAGCGACGCGACCACCATGAAGAGCGCATTGAGGATGTTGTTGCCGGCGATGATGCGCGAGCGGTGCGCCGGCTCGGAACGCGTCTGCACCAGGGCGTAGAGCGGCACGATGTAGAAGCCGCCGAACAGTCCGATCATCGCCAGGTCGAACACCACCCGCCAGGCGTGGGGCTGGCCGAGGAAGGCGGCGATGTCCAGTGGCGCCGCGCTGGCAGCCGCTGCGGGGCTGGCGAAGGCGAGGTCCACCGCGAACAGCGTCAGTCCGATCGAGCCGAAGGGCACCAGACCGATCTCGACCTTGTGTCCCGACAGCCGCTCGCATAGCAGCGAGCCGAGCCCGATGCCGATGGAAAACACCGCCAGCAGCAGCGTCACCACGTGCTCGCTGCCGCCCAGCACGTCCTTGGCATAGATCGGGAACTGCGACAGGAACACCGAACCGTAGAGCCAGTACCAGGAAATGCCGAGGATGGAGAGGAAGACCGTGCGGTTGCGCTGGGTGAGTTTGAGGTTGCGCCAGGTTTCGGTGAGCGGGTTGGGGTCGATGCGCAAGTGCGGGTCCGCTGCCGCGGCGGCGGGGATGAAGCGGCTTGCGGCGTAGCCCAGCAGCGCCAGGGCCAGTGCCACGGTCGAGATCCAGGTCGTGCCCTGGGTGCCGCCGCTCGCCAGCAGGCCGCCGGCGATTGTGCCGAGCAGAATGGCAAGGAAGGTGCCGGCTTCGACCAGGGCGTTGCCCCCGACCAATTCCTCCTCGCGCAGATGCTGGGGCAGGATCGCGTACTTCAGCGGGCCAAACAGCGCCGACTGGGTTCCCATCAGGAACAGGGCGGCGAGCAGCACCGGGAGGCTGTTCAGCGCAAAGCCGGCCGCGCCTACGGCCACAACCAAGACCTCCAGCAGTTTGGTCAGGCGAATCAGGCGCGATTTCTCGAACTTGTCCGCCAACTGGCCGGCGGTGGCGGAAAAGAAGAAAAAGGGCAGGATGAACAGCCCTGCCGCGAGATTCACCAGCACGGCCGGCGCCATCGTCGTGATGGCGCCGGCGTGGTAGGTCAGCACGATCACCAGCGCATTCTTGAACACGTTGTCGTTCAGCGCGCCCAGGAACTGGGTACCGAACAGCGGCAGGAACCGGCGTTTCCGCATGAGTGAGTACTGACTGCTCATTGCTCGTTCGGTCCCCGTCGCGACCCATCGGGCGCTGCCGATACGGGTGGCCGACCAAAGTTCATTTTGCACTGCACCATTTTATTGACCTCATTTAGCTCGGACGATATACTCATAAAGTTTCCCGATAGGCAAGTCAAAGCGTCGTCATGCGGCACCGGTTCCATGCACCGTAACGCCAGGCGCGTGATAGTGCTGCAAGTGGGCGTTACCCTCGTGGTCGCTCTGCTGTTGAACTGGTGGAAGGGTGAGGCAGCGGCGATTTCGGCGATGCTTGGCGGCGCAATCGGATTCATTCCGGCCTGGATCTACGCGCACAAGATGAGTGCCGTCGGCGGTGCAGATCCGCAAAATCTGCTGCGCGCGCAGTACCGGGCCGAGTTCTACAAATTCGCAGTCACGGCGGTGATGTTCGCCCTGATCTTCATTATGTTCAGGGAGGTGTCGGCGCTGTCTTTGTTCGTGGCGTATTTCGCCACCCTGGCGATGTACTGGGTGGCCTTGGTGATGTCTTGAGAATAGGACGGGAAATGGCAGCCGGCACCCAGACCACCTCCGAATACATCGTTCACCACCTGACCAATCTTCACGTCGGTCACGGCTTCTGGACCTTCCACCTCGATACCCTGCTCGTCTCCGGTCTGCTCGGCCTGCTGGTCTTTCTCGGCATGGCCTCGGTGGCGAGGAAGGCCACCAGCGGCGTCCCGCAGGGCTGGCAGAACTTCGTCGAAATGGTCGTCACCCTCATCGATTCCCAGGTGCGGGACACTTTCCACGCCAAGAGCGAGCTGGTCACGCCGCTCGCCATCACCATCTTCTGCTGGGTGTTCATCATGAACGCCATGGACCTGATCCCGGTCGATTTCCTGCCCCAGATTGCCCAACTCGTCGGCGCCGGCATTTTCGGTGCCGATCCGCATCACGTCTATCTCAAGGTGGTTCCCACCACCGACCCGAACCTGACCTTTGGCATGTCCATCAGCGTGTTCTTCATGATGTACTGGTACAACATCAAGTTCAAAGGCGTAGGCGGCCTTCTGAAGGAAATATTCACGGTTCCCTTCGGGCCTTGGCTGGCTCCGCTGAACCTGTTGTTCAGGCTGATCGAGGACATCGCCAGGCCGATCTCGCTGGCGCTGCGTCTGTTCGGCAACATGTATGCCGGCGAGATGGTGTTCATCCTGATCGCGCTGCTCGGCGTCTGGCAGCTTCCCCTGGCGCTGCCCTGGGCCCTGTTCCACATCCTGATCATCACCCTGCAGGCCTTCGTGTTCATGATGCTCACCGTCGTCTACATGAGCTTGGCATCGGAACATCACTGATTCGCTCGTATCACTTGTCCTCACGTTAAGGAGAAAAAATGGAAGCTGCTCTGTCGCACCTCCTCGGTAATGTTTCGATCGCGGTGGCCATCCTGATCGGTGCCGGCGCGCTTGGTACCGCCATCGGCTTCGGTATCCTCGGCGGCCGCTTCCTGGAAGGCTCGGCACGCCAGCCGGAAATGATCCCCACCCTGCAGGTGAAGATGTTCATCGTCGCCGGCCTGCTCGACGCCGTGACCATGATCGGCGTCGGTATCGCGCTCTATCTCCTGTTCGCGAATCCCTTCATCGCGATGATCAAGGGGGGCTGATTGCAGCCCGCAATCCAGGACCGCTGCCGCTTCCCGGCCGTTTGCTCCGGGCGCGCAGCTCTATAGGAGGCTAGCGTGAGTATCAACGCGACGTTGTTCGGCCAGGCGATATGGTTCGCCGTCTTCATATGGATCACGATGAAGTTCGTCTGGCCGCCGCTGCAGAAGGCCATGCAGGATCGCCAGAAGCAGATCGCCGAGGGTCTGGCGGCAGCCGAGCGCGGCAAGCACGATCTCGAACTGGCGGCCCGACGTTCCGCAGAGGTGATCCGCGACGGGAAGGAAAAGTCTAACGACATAGTCGGCCAAGCCGAGAAGCGCGCTCAGCAGATCGTCGACGAGGCCAAGGAAGCGGCCAAAGTCGAGGCGGCTCGCATCGTCGCCGGCGCCAAGGCGGACATCGACCAGGAGGTGATGCGCGCCAAGGAGCACCTTCGTGAGCGCGTGGCCGAACTGGCGGTGGCTGGCGCCAGCAAGATCCTGCGGCGCGAAGTCGATTCCAAGGCGCACGTCGAGCTGCTTGCCCAGTTGCGTCAGGAACTTTAACGGCGAACCCCATGGCCGAAACCTCAACCATCGCCCGCCCTTACGCCGAAGCGGTGTTCAAGCTTGCGGATCAGGGCGGTAGCCTGGCAGCCTGGTCGAGAATGCTGGAAACCCTGGCGCAGGTGGCGGGAAACGCCGACATGCAGGTCTGCATCGCCAATCCCAACATCACCCGCGGCCAACTCGCCGACCTGTTCCTGAGCACCGCCAAGGGGCTGGACAAGGAAGGGCGCAACCTGGTGCAGGTACTGACGGAAAACGGTCGCCTCGCCGTGCTGCCCCAGATCCGGGAGCAGTTCGAGGTGCTCAAGCACGAGCGTGAGGGCGTGCTGGAAGCCAGCATCGTGTCGGCCTACCCCATCGACGACACCCAGAAATCTGCCCTGGTCGCAGACCTGGAACGCAAGTTCCAGCGCCGCATCGAAGCCAGCGTCGCCGTCGATCCCGAACTGATCGGTGGTGTGCAGGTGGTGGTCGGCGATCAGGTGATCGACGGATCGGTCCGTGCCCGGCTCGCCGCCATGGCGGTCGCGCTCAAGAGCTAGCCCGCGCCCCGAAAGCGCAAGGAGAGATCATGCAACTGAACCCATCGGAAATCAGCGAACTTCTCAAGAGCAGGATTCAAAGCCTGGGTGTGGGCACGGAAATGCGCACCCAGGGAACCGTGGTGTCGGTGACCGACGGCATCTGCCGCGTCCACGGCCTGGCCGACGCGATGCAGGGCGAAATGCTGGAATTCCCGCGCAATACGTTTGGCCTGGCGATGAACCTGGAGCGCGACTCGGTCGGCGTGGTCATTCTGGGTGAATACGAGCACATCACCGAAGGCGACACCGTCAAGTGCACCGGCCGCATTCTCGAAGTACCGATCGGTCCCGAGCTGATTGGCCGCGTGATGAACGCTTTGGGTCAGCCGATCGACGGCAAGGGACCGATCAACGCCAAGCAGACCGACGTCATCGAAAAGGTCGCGCCGGGTGTGATCGCGCGCAAATCGGTGGGCCAGCCGGTGCAGACCGGCCTCAAGGCGATCGACTCCATGGTGCCCATCGGCCGCGGCCAGCGCGAGCTGATCATCGGCGACCGCCAGACCGGCAAGACCGCGGTGGCGATCGACACCATCATCAACCAGAAGGGCAAGGACCTGATCTGCATCTACGTCGCCATCGGCCAGAAGGCGTCGTCGGTCATGAACGTGGTGCGCAAGCTCGAAGAACACGGCGCGATGGCCAATACCATCGTCGTCGCGGCTACCGCCGCGGAATCCGCCGCCATGCAGTACATCGCGCCCTACTCCGGCTGTACCATGGGCGAGTACTTCCGCGACCGCGGCCAGGATGCCCTAATCATATACGACGACCTGACCAAGCAGGCCTGGGCATACCGCCAGATCTCCCTGCTGTTGCGCCGTCCGCCGGGCCGCGAAGCCTATCCCGGCGACGTGTTCTACCTCCACTCGCGCCTGCTGGAGCGCGCCGCGCGGGTGAATGAGGAGTACGTCGAGAAGTTCACCAAGGGCGAGGTCAAGGGCAAGACCGGTTCGCTCACCGCTCTGCCGGTGATCGAGACCCAGGCCGGCGACGTGACCGCCTTCGTTCCAACCAACGTGATTTCGATCACCGACGGCCAGATCTTCCTCGAAACTGACCTGTTCAACTCCGGCATACGTCCGGCCATCAACGCCGGCATCTCGGTGTCGCGGGTGGGCGGTGCGGCTCAGACCAAGGCAATCAAGAAGCTCGGCGGCGGCGTGCGCTTGGCGCTGGCCCAGTATCGCGAACTGGCGGCGTTCGCCCAGTTCGCGTCCGATCTCGACGAAGCCACCCGCAAGCAGCTCGAGCGCGGGCGCATGGTCACGGAACTCATGAAGCAGCCCCAGTACGCGCCGATGCAGGTGGCGGAGATGGCGGTGACGCTGTTCGCGGTCAACCGCGGCTACCTCGACGACGTCGACGTCAAGCGGGCACTGGCCTTCGAGGCGGCCCTGCATTCCCATATCAAGAATCGCTACGGTGACCTTCTGAACAAGATCGAAACCACCAAGGATCTGGACGCCGACGGCGAAAAGGCTCTGGCGGCGGCGATCGAAGACTTCAAGAAGAACTGGGCCTGACGGGAGGCGACGCCAATGGCTGGCGGCAAGGAAATCCGGACCAAGATCAAGAGCGTCAAGAGCACGCAGAAGATCACCAAGGCCATGGAGATGGTGGCAGCCTCCAAGATGCGCCGTGCACAGGAGCGCATGCGTGCTGCCCGCCCTTACGGCGAGAAGCTGCGCGCCATCATCGGCAATCTGGCCCGCGCCAACACCGAGTATCACCATTCGTTCCTGTTGCGCCGCGAGCCGCTCAAGCGGGTCGGCGTCATTCTGGTGACCGCGGACAAGGGGCTGTGCGGTGGCCTCAACACCAACATCCTTCGCATGGCGGTTCATCGCATGAAGGAGCTGCAGGCTGGCGGCGTCGATGACGTCCGTGTCACCTGCGTCGGCAGCAGGGGGCTGGGCTTCATGCAGCGCCTGGGCGCAAAGGTGGTTTCCCACGTCATCGCACTCGGCGATACGCCCCACCTGGACAAGCTGATCGGCCCGGTGAAGGTGATGCTTGACGCCTACGAGGCAGGCGAGGTGGACGAGGTGCTGCTGGGCTACACCCGTTTCATCAACACGATGAAGCAGGAACCGGTGCTTGAGCAGTTGCTGCCGCTCAAGCGCGAGGAATTGCTCGATGCGGGCAAGCATGCCTGGGATTACATCTACGAGCCGGATGCCAAGCAGGTCATTGACGAACTGCTGGTGCGTTACGTCGAGGCCCTGATCTACCAGGCGGTGGCCGAGAACATGGCCTCGGAGCAGAGCGCGCGCATGGTGGCGATGAAGTCGGCCACCGACAACGCCGGCAATGTCATCGACGAGCTGCAAATGATCTACAACAAGACGCGCCAGGCGGCGATCACGAAAGAGATCTCCGAGATCGTCGGTGGTGCGGCGGCGGTGTAGCCGCGACGGCGGGAAGATCGGGCGCGACTGACGTGAGTGCAGCGTACGTAATGGCGAGACCGGATCGTCGAGGCGCGGCTGCTGTATAACGAATCGATATCGGATTTGAGGAAACGGCGATGAGTCAAGCGATGAGTCAAGGTGAGATCGTTCAGTGCATCGGCGCGGTGGTGGACGTGGCCTTCAAGCGCGAGGACATGCCCAGGGTGTACGACGCCCTGGTGATGGATGAAATCGGGTTGACGCTGGAAGTCCAGCAGCAGCTCGGAGACGGCATCGTGCGCACCATTGCGCTCGGTTCGTCCGACGGGCTGCGCCGCGGCATGATGGTGAACAACACCCGTGCGCCGATCTCGGTGCCCGTCGGCTCCAAGACCCTGGGCCGCATCCTGGACGTGCTGGGCCGCCCCATCGACGAAAGAGGCCCCGTCGACACCGAGGAGCGCCGCTCCATCCACCAGGCGGCGCCCAAGTTCGACGAGCTCTCGCCCTCCACCGAGCTGCTCGAGACTGGCATCAAGGTCATCGATCTGATCTGCCCCTTCGCCAAGGGTGGCAAAGTCGGCCTGTTCGGCGGTGCCGGCGTTGGCAAGACAGTCACCATGATGGAGCTGATCAACAACATCGCGACCGCGCACTCGGGCCAGTCGGTATTCGCCGGCGTGGGTGAGCGCACTCGCGAGGGCAACGACTTTTACCACGAGATGATCGAAGCCGGCGTCGTCAACAAGGACGACCTGTCGAAGTCGAAGGTGGCGATGGTGTACGGCCAGATGAACGAGCCACCCGGCAACCGCCTGCGGGTTGCGCTGACCGGCCTGACGATCGCCGAGTCGTTCCGCAACGAGGGGCGGGACGTTCTGTTCTTCGTCGACAACATCTACCGCTACACGCTGGCCGGAACGGAAGTGTCGGCGCTGCTCGGCCGGATGCCTTCCGCCGTGGGCTACCAGCCCACCCTGGCCGAGGAAATGGGCCGCCTGCAGGAACGCATCACCTCCACCAAGGTCGGCTCGATCACCTCGATCCAGGCGGTGTACGTGCCGGCGGACGACCTGACCGACCCCTCGCCCGCCACCACCTTCGGTCACCTCGACGCCACGGTTGTGCTGTCCCGGGACATCGCCTCGCTGGGCATCTATCCGTCGGTCGATCCGCTGGACTCGACCAGCCGCCAGATCGATCCCAACGTGGTCGGCGAGGAGCACTACTCCACTACCCGCGCGGTGCAGGCCACCCTGCAGCGCTACAAGGAACTGCGCGACATCATCGCCATCCTGGGCATGGACGAACTCTCGCCCGAGGACAAGCTGGTGGTGGCCCGCGCGCGCAAGATCCAGCGCTTCCTGTCGCAGCCCTTCACCGTCGCGGAGGTGTTCACCGGTAGTCCCGGCAAGTACGTGACGCTGAAGGAAACCATCCGCGGTTTCAAGATGATCGTCAACGGCGAGTGCGACCAACTGCCCGAGCAGGCCTTCTACATGGTCGGCACCATCGAAGAAGCAATCGAGAAGGCCAAGACGATTCAGTAAGGCGCCAAGGGGTCAGGAGTCAGGAGTGAGGAAGCGCCGACTGCCGTCCTCCAGTGACTCCTAAGCCCTAACTCATCACGAGGTTCGCAAAAAATGGCAATGACCATACATGTCGATGTCGTCAGCGCGGAGGAGTCGATCTTCTCCGGGCTGGCCGAATTCGTGGTGCTGCCGGGCGAGACCGGTGAGCTGGGCATCCTGCCCAACCACACCCAGCTCATGACACGCATCAGAGCTGGTACCGTGCGCCTCAAGCTTCCGGATCGCGCCGACGAGGAGCTGATCTTCGTCGCCGGCGGCGTGCTCGAAGTGCAGCCCAACTGCATTACCGTGCTTGCCGACACCGCGATCCGCGGCCACGACCTCGACGAGGCCAAGGCCATCGAGGCGAAGAAGCAGGCCGAGGAATCGCTGCGCAACCGCAGCACGGAAATGGAGTACGCCAAGGCTGAAGCGGAACTCGCCTCGGCCATCGCCCAGCTTCAGGCGATTCAGAAGCTGCGCAAGCGCCGCGGATAAAGCGGGGGCAGCGAGAAACTGAAAGGCAGCCGAGGCTGCCTTTCTCGCTTATGCGGATTCCGTAGTTCCGATCAAGCGAAGCGCATCCGACATGCGGCGTCCGATGCAGCCCGCTGCGCGGGCCTGATCCGACCTATGCCGGCCGAGCCGGAACCAAAGAGGTGTCCAGCTTCGGTCCGGCCGAAAAACCTGCCATGTACGAACAAGGGGAGACTCCCCTTGTATATCCCCGGAGGACGAACAAGTGGGCGAGCCCCCTTGCAAATCCTCCAAGCCCGGCGTCCCTGCACGTCTTCGCCGAATTTGTCACGATTGCGCTGTCAAGGGACTACGGTAGTGGCGTCATAGCGGCCGCTTGACGCTCAGGCCGCCGCGGACCTGGCCCGGCGTGTAGCCTACCGCCTTGTCGTGGGGGAAGTCGTTCTTCAGCCGCGCCTTCACCTCAGGCGCGATCTTCTCGTCCGTGCCGTGACAGTTCAGGCATGCAGCCTGGATCGGCAGCGCCTTGATGTAGCGCAGGTACTGGCGGTCGCCCTCCTTCACGGTCTCTGACTTTTCCAGCGTCGCCGGATCTTCGCCCGCTGCCGCACGCTTGTCGAAATCGGCGAGTGCGGTCGTCTCCCAGGCGTCGGGCATGCCGAGCAGAGGATTTCGGACTTTGAGGGTCACCCGGGTGATTCGCCAGCCGGTGGTGCGGGACAGCTCGCCGGTCTTCGTCGGGGCGAGATCCTTGCATACGCTGATGGTGCTCTCCGGACCCTTCTTCATCTCTTCCTGGACGGCGGCGCCCAGGGTCTGCACCAGTTGCATAGCGACCTTCTTGGTTTCCGCCAGGGTCGCCGCATCCTGGCCAAACACCGGTTGCACCAACAGGCCGAGAGCGGCCGCGATCAGGGACTTCTTCAACATGGGGTTCTCCCTTTCAGACGACTAGAACTGTTTGGCGCGAAGCTCGATCCGCTCGATGCGCTTCTCCAGCCGCGCGAGGTCGTCGCGCAGTGCATCGACGGCGGTCGCAAAGCCGCTTACCGCGGCCTTCCCTTTCAAACTGCCGTTTTCTTCGCGCAGGTATTCCGCAACATTTTCCGAAGCCCGCCGCACCGCTGTGGCCTGCCACGAAGCCAGGCCGCGAACGCCTTGCGCAACGCGGTGGGCCGCTATGTCGCCGATCACCCGGCTGAGATCCTCCTCGAAATCCCAGTGCAGGTTACGCAGGACGAAACCGAGCGTGTCCGCCAACTCCGCCGAACCGCTGACCCGCGCCTGGCGCAGCAGGGTGTCCATTCCGCCCAGGAACTGGAACGGGGCGTGGGCAGGCAGGTCGATCACGACATCCGGCTGGGCGCTGGCGGCTACGGCCAGCGTACCGTCCTGAGCGATGGCGAACTCGATGGACAAGGGCGGCATGCGCATGCGCGCCGTCTTGCCGGCCAGCGGCGCCAGCCGCTCACGCGCCCATTGTGCGTCGCGCAGCAGATGGTTCAGAGCGAGGATGACCGCCTGTTCGATCATTGAAAAGAATCGGGAGCCTTGCCGGTAAGGCCCCCGAATTCTAGCAAAGCGCGGCCGTCAGGCTGTCTGCTGAATGCCCGCGATCACCCAACCGCCGCCTTTGGTCGGCTTGGCAAGGTGCCAGACCTCGTCGAAGTTCTCCGTCGTTGCCCCCTCGCCCTCGCGGATGCTGCCGTGGAAGCGCACGCTGGCCAGATAGCGGTCCGCTTCCTCGCTGACGTCCAGCAACGCCGCTTCCAGTGTCACGACGTCGGTCTGCTGCTTGTCCGCGCCGCGGTCCTGGATGTCGAGCCTCAGTTCCGCGAACATCTCGGGCGTGGTGAACTCGCGGATGTCCTCGATGTTGCCCGAGTCGTTGGCCGCCTGCAGGCGCAGGAAGTTGACTTTGGCATTGCGCAGGAAGCCATCGACGTCGAAACCGGCTGGCACCGACGCGAAGTTCGCCGCGGTAGCCGCGGTGGCCGCGGCAACAGCGGGGCTACCGCTGGCCGGCATCATCGGCTGCGGTGCGGTGGGCCGTCCGCCGCCCAGACCGCTGCCCGCGTACTGAAGCCCGGCAGGCTGGGCTTTGGGACGGCGCAGCATGCGGAACAGGAAGATCGCCCCGACCGCCAGCAGTGCCAGCATCAGGAAGGTGGCGAACTCCTCGCCCAGACCGAGATGCGAGGCGAGCGCCGCCAGACCCAGCCCGGCGGCGAGGCCCGCGATCGGACCCAGCCAGCGGCTCATGCCGCTGGCTGCCGGCGCGGCAGCCGGTGTCGCACCGGGTCGCGCCGGCACGGCCTGCGTCGGTGCCGCGGGAGTGGTCGGGGTGACATTGCGCTGCATGCCCATGGATTTGCCGCCGCCTAGGCGTTTGGCTTCGGCGTCGGCGATGCCGAGCCCGGTGGTGATGAACAGCGCCAGCACGAGCATCAGTAACTGTTTCATGTCTCTCCTCTTCTCCTTTGTCGATCAGAACTTGTAGCCGCGATGCAGGGCAACCACCCCTGCGCTCAGATTGAAGAATTCGACGCGTTCCAGGCCTGCCAGTTCCATTAATCCCTTGAGGGTGTCCTGGTCGGGATGCACGCGGATCGACTCCGCCAGATAGCGGTAGGAGTCGGCGTCGTTGGCGACGCGCTGGCCCAGCCAGGGTAGCACCTTGAAGGAATAGAAGTCGTAGGCCGGTGAAAGCGGCTTCCACACCCGCGAGAATTCCAGCACCAGCAGCCGGCCGCCGGGGCGCAGCACGCGGCGCATTTCGGCCAGCGCACGATCCTTGTGAGTCATGTTGCGCAGCCCGAAGGCGACGGTGACGCAATCGAAATGATTGTCCGGGAAGGGCAGTTTCTCGGCATCGCACTGCGCCACCGGGATCAGCCTCCCAGCATCGGCGAGGCGGTCGCGGCCGACGCCCAGCATGGCGCCGTTGATGTCGGTGAGCCACACCTCGCCGGTGGGCCCGACGCGCCTGGCGAAGGCCTTGGCGAGGTCGCCGGTGCCGCCGGCGACGTCCAGCACCCGCTCGCCCGGCCTCACCGCGGCGGTCTCGACGGTGAATACCTTCCACAGCCGGTGCAGTCCCAGCGACATCAGGTCGTTCATCAGGTCGTAGCGGCTCGCCACCGAGGAAAACACCTGGGCGACGCGCTGCGCCTTCTCGCCCTCGGCCACCTGCTCAAAGCCGAAATGGGTCTTCTGCTCTCTCATTCACAAACCAGCTTTCTATCCGCGAAGATCAGGGACGGCTGCAGCCGGCCTGAGGGCCGCTGCGCACCGGAACCAGGCCGGCTTCGCGGCTGGCGCCCGCCGCCTCCATGCGTTGCAGGTACTCGCCCCACAACTGCTCCTGATTTTCGCCCAGGCGGTAGAGGTAGTCCCAGGAGTAGATGCCAGTGTCGTGGCCGTCGGAGAATACCGGCTGCACCGCGTAGGCGCCGACCGGCTCGATGTGCTTGATCTCCACATCCTTCTTGCCAACCTGCAGAACCTCCTGACCCGGGCCGTGACCCCGCACCTCCGCGGAAGGCGAATAGACGCGGAGGAACTCGTAGCTCAGGCTGAAGTGCCGGCCGTCCGAGAAACTGATTTCCATCAGGCGCGACTTCTGGTGCAGCTTGATCTCGGTGGGTATGGGGGTATTCTTGTCAAGACCTGCCATGGGAGGCTCCTGTCCATTCAAAGTCAGCCGCCGCAAGGCGGCTCGCGAAGCTCCCCGCGCCCTCGGGGAGTGGGGCTGGGGGGTGAGGGCAAACCCGCCGCGCTGGTGCTCGCCGTCCTCCAGACGCTGACTTTCGGCAACGCCGGGCGCGGGCTCCGGCGCAAGGTCGCCGAGTTTAACTCAGAACGACCGGGCGGAAGGACGCCGGGCCTGTAATCAAAACGTCATTCAACCGCAATAAACTGCTGCACGATCCCGCAACGCCATGCCGGTTCAGGCCGGTTTTAGACAGCCCATGCCAGCGAACATTCTTCTGGTGGAAGACGAACCGGCGATCCAGGAACTGATCGCCGCCAACCTCACCCGCGCGGGCCACCACGTCCTGCGCGCCGGCGACGCCGAGTCCGCTCAGCGCCTGGTGCGCGACGCGCTTCCCGACCTGATCCTGCTCGACTGGATGCTCCCTGGAACCTCCGGCCTGGATTTCGCCCGGCGCCTGCGGGCCGAGGAGCGCACCCGCACCGTGCCGCTGATCATGCTTACCGCGCGCGGCCAGGAGCAGGACAAGGTGCTGGGGCTCGAAGCCGGCGCCGACGACTACATCACCAAGCCCTTTTCGCCGCGGGAACTGGTGGCGCGAATCAAGGCCGTGCTGCGCCGCCGCTCGCCCCAGACCACCGAGGACGTGGTCGAGATCGGCGGGCTGCGCCTCGACCCGGCCACCCATCGGGTCAGCGCGGGTTCCATGCCGGTGAGTCTCGGGCCGACGGAGTTCCGCCTGCTGCACTTCCTGATGACCCACTCCGAGCGGGTCCACAGCCGCACCCAGTTGCTCGACCACGTCTGGGGCGACCATGTCTTCGTCGAAGAGCGCACCGTGGACGTGCACATCCGGCGCCTGCGCGCCGCGCTGGAGGTCAGCGGCCACGACAGGCTGATCCAGACCGTGCGCGGCAGCGGCTACCGGCTTTCCGCGGAGCCGCCGGGCATGCTGCCGGCGGGCACCGACGCCGTGCGATAATCGCCGCCCCCCTCCCAGCCGTCATCGAAGAGTGAAACGAATCTGGGCCGGCGCCGCCCTCTACGGCGCGGTCCTGACCCTGCTTTCCCTGATCGCCGCCGTCCTCGGCGGAGCCGCCTGGGGCTGGGCGCTGCTTGCCGCCGGCCTGCTTCTGGCGCTGCTGCGCCACCTGAGCAATCTCGCCAATCTTCACCGCTGGGCAAACCAAGCCATCGGCACGCCGGTTCCCTATGGCTCGGGCGCCTGGGGCTGGGTTTTCGCCGCGCTGTCGCTCCGCGCCCGGGCGGCCCAGGGGCAGCGCCAGGAGCTCTCGGTGGCCCTGGAGCGGCTGCTGGACGCCGCCCACGCCATGCTCGACGGCGTGATCATCCTCAACCGCCTCAATGCCATCGAGTGGCTCAACGCCGCGGCCGAACGCCAGTTCGGACTCAAGTCGCGGGACGACATCGGCGTTCCGATCACCAACCTGGTACGCCAGCCCGCCTTCGTCGCCTTCCTCGACGCCGGCGTCTATGCCGAGCCGCTGGTGATCCACCCGGCGTGGGACGGCGGCCGGGCCTACTCGGTCCAGGTGATCCCCTTCGGCGACGCCCAGAAGCTGATCGTCTCGCGCGACGTCACCCATCTCGATCGGCTGGAACGTATGCGGCGCGACTTCGTCGCCAACGTCTCGCACGAGTTGAAGACGCCGCTCACCGTGGTGCACGGCTTTGTCGAGACCCTGGTCAACCATCTTCATGACCTGAGCCCCGAGGAGACCGACCGCTACCTCGCGCTCACCGAGGAGCAGACCAAGCGCATGCAGCGGCTGGTCAACGACCTGTTGACGCTGTCGGAGCTGGAAACGGGCACGCCGCTGCCTTTCGACGAGGAAGTCGCCGTGCAGGCGGTGACTGCCGATGTGGTGCGGGACGCGGAGGCGCTGTCGGCCGGGCGGCACCAGATCGTGGTCGATCCCGGCCCGCCGGCGCTGCTGCTGGGCAGCGCGCGGGAACTGCGCAGCGCCTTCACCAACCTCGCCAGCAACGCCGTGCGCTATACCCCGTCCGGCGGCACCGTGAGTATCGTCTGGAGCATGGAACGCGACGGCAGCGGCCGTTTCTCGGTCCGCGACACCGGCATCGGCATCGAGGCCCACCACATATCGCGGCTCACCGAGCGCTTCTACCGCGTCGATCGCGGGCGCTCGCGGGAATCCGGCGGCACCGGGCTGGGGCTGGCCATCGTCAAGCACATCCTGACGCGGCACCAGGCGAACCTGGAGATCGCCAGCGAACCGGGCCGCGGGAGCTGCTTCACGGTGAACCTGCCGGCGCGGCGCGTGCGGCAGATCAGGGAGACGTCGCGAGCTGGGAGTAGCTGACCCGGTCGAAGTCGGTGCCGTGGTTCAGCAGCTCGTTGAGTTGCAGTTCGATGCGGCGGTCGGTGTAGATCTCCACCACCCGCCCCGGCTGGAACCAGCCCCTGGGCAGAACCAGCGTCGGCACCTGCTTCAGGGCAGGCATCGCCGGCATCAGAAAAGCCCGCTCGTAGCGGTCGGAATGGGTGAATCCGAGGCCGGTCTGCCGTGCCGCGACCGGCTGCGCCGATCCCGGCAGAACATACACGCCCACCATCAGCGCGCCGGAGGCGAGATACATCAGCCAGCTTACCTGGCACAGCAGGAAGCGCTCGCCGTCGGGCGGCCGCAGACCCAGCAGTTGGCCGTGCTCGATCCGCACACCGGTGCCGAAGCGCAGCAGCCGGAAGCCGCCCACCGATTCGTCGGCCACCGCCCAGTTCTCGATCGTGTAGCCGATCTGCGCCGCGCGCACATGGAGCTGCTGGGTCGGGTCCACCTGGTAGCGGAAGGTCATGATGGAATCGACCTCGCCCCGGGAATAGACGCGGACATGCTCAGGCTGCGTGAATTCCTCGCCGCCGACGTAGAAGTGGATCGCCTCGAAGCCGTAGCAAAGCTGGGCGCCGCCTCCCGTCGGACGGCGCTGGAAGCGGCGTGGGCTGGCCGCCAGGCACCAGGGCCGGTAGAGGCTCACCAGCAGGCGCGAGCAGGCCGGCTCGCTACAGTCCTCGCCGAGCCCGAGCTCCGACCACGGCCTGCCCCGTTTGATCTCGCCCACCAGGCGATGCATCTCCTTGGATAGCTCGCCGGTCACCAGCCGGCGCATGCTCTCGCCGCGGCCGGCAATTTCCAGAGGCACCAGGCCGCGGTCCTTGAGCAGGTCGACGGCATAGTCACGCTCGCTGCTCGCGGCATCCACCGGCCGGATGGCGGCCAGCGCGGCGAAGCGCTCGCTCCACCGGCACAGCCAGACGAACTCCCGCGGGCTTCGGCTGTAGGGGCTGCCGAGGTCCAGCAACAGCGCCGCCGCGTAGGCCTGGCTGCAACTCTGGCGCTGCTGGTGGGGATTAAGCGGGTCGCCGACCTCGATCTCGGCGATCTCCCATTCCTCCGCCGTGGAGTAGTAACCGTGCAGCTCGCTCCACAGGCCTTTGGGAAGCTCGCGCCGCGCGCGGAAGTATTCCCTGATCGCGCGGGAAGTGTAGTGGATGCAGCGCTGGCAGATCAGCGCCAGCCGGCTCTGCACCGATTCGTCGTCGCCACCGAGCTGGGCCACCTGCGCATAGCTGCGCGCCATCGCCTGCCACAGCGTCACCACCCGGCGCAGGGTCTCGTCTTCCACGCTGCCCGGCGGCAGCGCCGTCTGGGCATAGCGGCCGGCGGTTTCCTCCTGAACGAAGTCGAGCGAGGGGCGCGCCATTTCCAGCACGTCCAGGTAATCGAGCGGCGCCGGCGGCGTGGCCTGCATGCCGCCGATCATCAACTTCAGGGTCTCATGGACCTGATTCAGCTTGGTCAGCGGCAGCGTGCCGATCAGCGCCAGGCACTGAGCGGCGTCGCTAAAGTCGGTGCGGGGCTCGTCCCGATTCACGGTGCTTCGTATTCCGCGCGCTCGAAATCGACGCCGTGCTCGACGATGCGCTTGATCTTGATCTGGACCGGATGCTCGGCCAGGATCTCGACGATGCGATCGACGCGGAATGCCGCCGTCGGAAACACCACGCTGGCGGGACATTGCAGCGCCTCGACGGCCGGCAGCCGGAACCCCGGCCGGCAGCGCGGCCCCACCACGCTTTGCAGGCCCGTGGCACATACCGCAATGGCCTGCGGCGCGCCGGGCATCATGCGCACTCCCATCTGCAATTCGCCGCTCGGCAGTTGGGTCATCCAGCGCACGCAGCCCAGCCGCAGGCTGGCGCTTCCCGGCGGTTGCAGGGCGAGCAACTGGCCGGCGGCGATGCGCTGTCCTGCCTGCACTGCTTGCCGCGACAGGCGCAAACCGCCGGCGCTTTCATCGACGATCCGCCACTGTTCGAGCTGCAACTCCGGCTTGCGCACGTACTGATCGTCGAAGCGCTTGGCCGTCTGGCCGAACAGCGCGATCTCGTCGTGCTGGCGCTTGGAAAGGTCGTCCGCCGATGCGGGCTGCTGGAATGCCTTGCCCGACAGTTGGAAATGGATCGCCTCCATGCCCGAAACCAGCCGGCAACTGGCGTCTTCGGCGCTGTTGCGCACGTGGGCGCGGGCAATGCCGCCGCGGCAGCAGCGGTCCAGCACGTGCTTGAGCAGCAGCTCGCAGGCCGGCTGGACGCAGTCCTCGCCCAGGCCCAGGGACGCCCCGGTCGCGCCTTTCTGCAGCGAAACGATGCGTTTCTTCAGGCTGTGGGCCAGGCCGTCGAGGTCGAGCCAGCGCGGATTGCCGCCAGGCTCCGGCCGCTGATTTCCCGGATGCTCGCCCGCCACATCCACCACCAGCGGCGGCAGCTTGAACGCCTGCGGCTCGGTCTTGGACAGGACAACCTTGCCGCTCCAGCGCGCCAGCCAGCGCTGCACCTGGGCAAACTGGCGCGCTGGCAGCTCGTAGGGGCTTGCCGCATGCAGCAGCAGGCAGGCAATGTAGTTGGCATGAACCGTGGTGCTGCGCGTTTCCAGCAGAAGATCGCGCACCGGCTGCTGGTCGGCGCCGAGCTGCTCGCCCACGGCGAAGATCGCATGCAGTCTGCGCCAGAACCCCGGCTGCATCTCCTGCCAGGCGCGGTAGATGTCGGCCTGTTCGCCGGCCAGCGCCCACAGCGCGCGCTGGACCACCAAGGCGCCCTCCGACAACACCTCCGGCTCACCTTCGAGGCAGCCTTCTATGCAGCGCTGGTAGCCGACGCACAGGGATTGCCAGAGCCGGCAGTTGGCCTCGAACCCGGCCTGCTCGCCGGCGGCCATGGGCAGCGGCCGCGCCGCGAATTTCTTCGCGCATTCGGTCTGCACGAAGGCCGCCGATTCGCGCAGCAACTCCATCACGCGCAGCCGCTCGCCAACGCCCAGGGCGAAGCGGTTGAGCCGGTCGATCTGCGTCGCAAGCTGGGCCTGCGCCTGCACCGGATTGGCCAGCGGCAGGCCGTTGAGCCATTCGCGACAGGCCCCGGCCGTGGCGAATGCCGGCGGCTCGGCGCCTCCCAGCGGTGGCAGAGAAAATCCTCCGATCATAGTTCCCCCCCGTGTTCCTCGGCCAGCGCCTGGACGATTGCATCGTGGAGCGCGGCGTCGCGGGCGTCGGCCCGCGGCGTGCTCGCCGGGCGCTGCGGCGAAGCCCAGATGGGCTGCGGAAAATGGCGGTCGTCGTGCCAGCGCGGAATGATATGCCAATGAAGGTGCGGCACCATGTTGCCCAGGCTCGCCAGGTTGATCTTGTCCGGCCTGAGCAGGCTGCGCAGCGCGGCTTCCACGGCGCAAACCACCGACATCAGGTGGCGCCGGTTGACCCCGGGCAGGTCGCTCATCTCCTGGACATGGCGCTGCCATACCACGCGGCAGAACCCCGGATAGTCGGCATCGCGCACCCGCAGCACGCGGCACAGATCGTCCTGCCACACGATTTCGCCGCCCGCTTCCCGGCACAGCTCGCAATTCAGCGTCTGATCCACCATCCCTTGCCTCCGGCGATCGCCGTCCCCTTGGGGCCGGTCGCTCCTGCGTCCAGCCGCCAACTGACCGCGCGATTCTACGCCCGCGCCCCGCGCCTCAAAGCACGATGATGTGCCTCGGCTCGCCCTCGCGGAACAGGACCAGCGTGCCGGCGGGAATGGGCGTCCAGGTTTCGTTGTCGGTGAGCGGCGTGGTGACGATCACCGCCACCCGGTCGTCCGGGGTCGTCAGCTCGCTGAAGTCCACCGCCACGTCCTCGTCCTTCAGGTGCGCCACCGAAAACGGCGCTCGGCGCAGCACGTAGGCGAGCCGCGTCGCCGCGTGGGCCAGCAGGAACTCGCCATTCGAAAGCAGGTAGTTGAATTCGCCGTGGGCGGCGATCTCCAAAGTCAGCTCCCGCAGCACGGCGACCAGCGCCTCGTCGCCCGGCATGCCATCGGGAAAGCGGCTGCGCAGCCGCTGCAGCAGCCAGCAGAAGGCGCGCTCCGAGTCGGTGTCGCCCACCGGCAGGAAGGGGCCCTCCAGCGGCGGCGCGAAATCCTTCAGGTTGCCGTTGTGGGCGAAGATCCAGTAGCGGCCCCACAACTCGCGCTGGAAAGGGTGGGTGTTTTCCAGTGCGATGCGGCCCTGGGTCGCCTTGCGGATGTGGGCGATCACGTTCTTGGAGCGGATCGGGTATTCCCGCACCAGCCGCGCCAGCGGCGAATCGATGGTCGCCTGGGCGTCGAGAAACACGCGGCAGCCCACGCCCTCGAAGAACGCAATGCCCCAGCCGTCGCGGTGCACGTCGGTGCGTCCGCCGCGCGCCTGGAAGCCGGTGAAGGAAAAGCAGATGTCCGTCGGCACGTTGCAGTTCATGCCGAGCAACTGGCACATCGCTATTCCCCGATCAAGTGAAGCACCACCTCGCGCCGGTGCGGCGCGGTGCGGTGCTCGTAAAGGTAGATCCCCTGCCAGGTGCCCAGCGCTGGCGCCCCGCCCAGCACCGGGATCGAAAGCTGGGTCTGGGTCAGCGCCGCGCGCACGTGGGCCGGCATGTCGTCGTCGCCCTCCTGGTCGTGTTCGAACAGCGGATCGCCGTCGCGCACCAGGCGCGCGAAAAAGCGCTCCAGGTCTCGCTGAACGCCCGGATCGGCGTTCTCCTGGATCAGCAGGCTGGCCGAGGTGTGGCGCACGAACAGCGTCAGCAGTCCGTGGCGGATCGCGCTCGCCGTCACCCATTCACTGACTTCGCGGCCGATCTCCCGCAGGCCGCGGCCGCGGGTGGCGAAGCTCAGCGTGGTCGATGACTGGCGCATGGTGGCGGGCGAAGCGGTTCGAGCCTGATCCGTAGTACTCAGCTGCCCCAGCCTCACACCCGGAAACGCCATGCTCGACCTCGAACAACTCGAAAGCGCCGCGGCCCTGGTCCACTCCGTCCTGCAACCCACGCCCCAGTTCGCCTGGCCGCTGCTGTGCAAGCGTGTCGGCGCCGAGGTCTGGGTCAAGCACGAGAACCACACCCCGACCGGCGCCTTCAAGCTTCGCGGTGGCCTGGTGCTGCTCGACCGGCTCAGGCGCGAACGCCCGGAGCTCTCCGGCATCGTCAGCGCCACCCGCGGCAACCATGGGCAGAGCCTTGCCTGGGCGGCGCGCCGCCACGGCCTGCGCACTGTGATCGTGGTCCCGCAGGGCAACAGCCCCGCCAAGAACGCCGCGATGGCCGCCTGGGGCGCCGAGCTGATCGAGCACGGCCGCGACTTCGATGCCGCACGCGTCCATGCCGCGGAGATCGCGGCGCGCGAGGGCCTCGATCTGATCGGCCCCTTTCGCCGCGAACTCGTGGCCGGCGTGGCGAGCTATGCGCTGGAACTGTTCCGCGCCGTGGGCGAGCTTGACGCGGTGTATGTGCCGATCGGCTGCGGCTCG
>CAVOKN010000003.1:0-56310 GCA_963696505.1 uncultured beta proteobacterium
GTTCTTCCAGGCAAGTTGCAAGAAGGCTCATACCACCAGCTGGGGACACCGTCTCGCGGGCGGCAAAGAAGAGGGCGACACTGACCACAATCGCCAGGATGCCCGCGGCGAGAATAATGGGTTTCATCATTACATTGCAGTACATCGAGGCGGACATGCACGTCCCGATCAGCGAGGTGGCGAACAGGATCGCCAACACGCCCGCCACCGCGCCCACGATGGCGGCGAAGCGCTTGGTTTCCCTGCGCCGGCCGATCAGGGCAAAGATGCCGGCGAGGCCCAGGGGGACGGCTGCCGCGATTTCGGCGACGCCCGTCCAGTGGCACTTCATGGCCACGGTCTTGCCCTCGGCCGTCGTCAGCGACTTGCCCTGCGACTGGCAATCGGTAAAGATCGGTGCAATCGCCAACACCAACGCCAAGAAGATCATCACTATGCCCAGAACCTCGGTCAATTCTCCCTCCACATGTAGTATATTTCCGGCGGTCACTCCCGCACGGTCATGACACCTTCGTACCAATCATGAGGACAGCTGAACCTGTATTCGCCCGGCTCGTCCGGCGTGAAATCCAGAACCTTCTTGTCGCTGGGCGAGGACAGGATCATGTACGTCTCCTTGCCCGCGCCCCAGCGGACGAATAGCTCATTGCCGCCGGGGACGTAGCCGAGCTGGCGGAAGGTCAGGCGGACCGGGATGCCGGCCTTGACGGCGAAGTGGATCGGCGTGTAACCGCTGCGCGAGACGACCAACACCACCTCCTGGATGCCCTCCGCGCTGACAGGCACCTCTTCGGCCGGCGGCAGATTGGCCAGCATCGCGGCGATGTCCTCCAGCGAGGCAGCCACCTCCGCGACAGGCAGCGCGCCGTCCTTGACGGGCGCCAGCAGCTCGAGAGCCACGTCTTCGAGGACGAGCTGATAGAAGTACCCATCCGCCGTTCCGCGGAAATGGCGCCCATCCCCCAGCGTGCCCGACCCGGCCAGGAGACCCCAATCTGGATTGCCGGTCTGGAACGCCTCGATCTGGATCCAGTACGTCGTGGCGGGCGCTGCCTCGAAAGGCACCGGCAGCTCAAATGTGTACTTGTACGTCTGCACGCCGCCGAGCAGATCGGCCGGGGTCTCGCCGGCGTTCCCCCCTACCCTGTAATGGACAAGGGGAGCGACGGCCAGGTCCGGCTCGGAGCCGGCAGGGATCGAACCGTAGATGCCGACGGTAAAGTCGTCCACCGGACCACCGGAGCCGGCCTTGGCCGGGTCGTAGCCGCCGCGCCAGCGCACTTCGCTGATCGTCTGGGCATTCTCGAAGCCGACGTTCTCCCAGACCGTCCGGTCGGTGGTGCTGCCCTCGGGCTCGCGCCAGGCTGACGGGATCAGCACGCCGCTGGGCTTCGGCGGCTGGCTGTAGATGACGACGGCGGAGGGTGCCGGAGTGCCGGCGTCCAGTTGTGGCGGAGCCGTCGGGATGGTCTTCTGCGGCGTGGGATCCTGCGCTCCGCACGACAGGATGGAAAGCGCCAGCAGCAGGAACGCCGCCGTTCGAAAGACTCTAGAGAGCATTGGGCCTCCTGGGCCATCGAGGGAGGGAGCTTGCGCTCCCTCCCCGGTAGGGTTTCATGCCCATTCATCGCGGGCACATTGTACCACGTGCGTTTTCGTTCGCGCAACATCGGGAGAGGGATTGCTCCCTCTCCCGATGGGGACATCTGAACTATGGCGTGGTGATGGGGAATGGCGCGGCATTCACCCAGGCGGACACGCCCGAGCCGTTCTTCGCCTGGATCCTCAAGTAGAAGGGCGTGAAGCGCGCTACAGGACCCGTGGTGTAGGTAGTGGCGTTAGCCGCAGCATTGAACGTCACCAAGTTCTGAGTGAAGGTCGAGTTGGTCGCACGCTGGATGGTGAAACCGGTTTCGTTCGTGGCATTGTCTACCCAGGTCATGGTGATCCGGTCGGAGTTCCCGCCATACCGCGCGGCGGTTACCTGCACGCTCGAAGGAGCGGCCGGGGCGCCGGGGATCGCGGCGACTGCCGTGTTCGACCAGGCCGACCACGCCCTCGCATTGATGGCGGCCACGTGGTACTCGTAAGTCTTGCCGGGCTCGACGGTCAGGTCCAGGTAGGTCACGTTGGTGCCGGACCCGTTCTTGAACGCGACCTCGGCCAGGAAGGCCCAGACGCCACCGGTGAGTCTCCGCTCCACGACGAAGGAAGCCTCATTGGTGGCGTTGTCCCTCCAGGTCAGGCGCACTCTCGGACCTGTTTCGGGGACGGCGGTGAGAAGGGACGGGGGTGACGGAGGCAGGGCCGGAAGCGTGCCGACCAGGAACATGTTGGAGCCCGCCGAGGTCGCCAGGGTGGAGTAGCCCGGGGTGAACGAGTAGCCCACCGTGTTGGTCGCAAAGACCTGGTAGTAAAGGGGCCGCCGGGCGGTACCGAGAATGTCAACGTAGCTAGTGGTGTTGGGCGCCAGGTTGTTGGCTACGGTGGTCCAGGGTCCGAGCGACGACACGGCCCGGCGCAGCGTAAAGCCGGTCCATTCCTGGAATTGTCTGCCCAGCTCACGGTGATCCGCGGGCTCGGCGTGCCGGAGTAGACCGCGCCCGTGATGACCGGTGCGACGGGCGGCACGGACACGGAGATGGGCCGCATCATGTCCATCTCTTCGTGGCTCAGGATATGGCAGTGCCAGACGTACTCCCAGCCAAAGTTCGTCCACTCGTTGACGATGGCACGGTTGGATTCGCCGTCCTTGTCCATGTTGGTGAACATGATCGTCGAGCCCGTCGGCATCGCCGGGTTGAGCGGGCGCATGCTGGCCGGTATCGCGGCATCGAACGGCGTCACAGGGATGACCGGCCGCAGGGCCACGATGGTGTCCTCCAGCGGGCTGATGCGGACGGTATCCTTCCAGCCGAGCTCGGTGGGGTCCGGCTTGCGGATGATCCCGTCCCAGCCGACCCGGTTGAGCATCTGCACGTCGAAGAGGTGGAAGTGGATCGGGTGGGTGTCGACGCCGTTGTGCGTGATTTCCAGATCTGCGACCCGTCCGTGGCAACGGCGATCGGAGTGACGTCGACATCGCCCTTGGCAGATTGGTCGCGTCGATCAGCTCACTGGCCGGGTTCACGTACGGGTACAGGATCAGGTTCTGAAGCGGTCCTCCGACGAGTGGCACCT
Organism: uncultured beta proteobacterium; assembly: GCA_963696505.1. Lineage (GTDB taxonomy): Bacteria > Pseudomonadota > Gammaproteobacteria > Burkholderiales > Rhodocyclaceae > CAVOKN01. The sequence goes on from CAVOKN010000003.1 coordinate 3,181, forward strand.
CGAGGCCCAGGTTGCCGCTCATGCGGCCATAGTCGCGGTCGAACGCTTCGCCCATCTCGTCCTGGATTGCCTTCGTGCTAAAGTCCATCGTGATGGTGCCCAGGGGATCACCCGGCACCTGCGGCAGCGTGTTGAAGGTCAGCGAGAAGTCGTAGATCTGGGCCGTGCCGTTCATCGGGCCGTTGGTCGGAAAGCTGGTGCCGTAGGCCGAGTTGTACGCGCCCTGCCCGACGATGATCGGGTGCTGCCCAGACTCGAACACGCCAGAGTTGTTGCCTGGTGCGCGAACGCCGCCTGGAGTGCGGCCAGCCGGCCCGGGTTGACGTAGTTGGGGACCGGAGTGGTCTGAGTGCCCGTCACCTTGATCTGCATGATGGTGCGGATGTTCGGGCCGTAGCCGGGGAGCGTCGGAGACGCGCCGCCGGTGTCGCGGTAGTCCCCGTTGCCGGTGTAGTAATCGTAGCGCGGGTCGCGCGCCGGGAAGGCCGCCGGGGCGTCGTTGTAGAGGATCAGGGTCCTGCCCGCGAAGGGCGAGAGGTCGACCACCACGTCCGCCCGCTCAGCCGGGCCGAGAAGCAGCGAGTGCAGGTCCACATTGCCTGCGTTGAACACCGTCGGGTCGGTCACCCACGTGATGAACTGGTTCGGGACGACCGCCGGCGCCGGCAGGAAGCCGCCCTCGGTGCCGATCTGGACCCAGGCCGGGCCCTCGGTGCCCGCCACCGGGGTCGGGAAGATGGTCGAGTCCTGAAGTGCGGCAGCCACCTCGGCCGGGTTGAGCTGCACTTCGGTCGGCGCAGCGGGTCGGCCTGGTAGAGGTACAGGTTGAGGAAGCGGTCGCTGGCCGCGTTCAGGATGCGGAAGCGGTACTCCCCCGGGGCCAGCTGACGGTGGGATAGGCCTTGCCGTTGACCAGCGGGGTATCGTGGAAGGCCTCCATGCCCATCGAGTTGTAGGGCGTGCCGGGCATCATGAGTGGCTCGCACCACGTGCCTGGGGGATTGTCGGGATTGCAGTCGGGTCGTACTAGGCATTGACGATCGGAGGATAGGCAATGTCCTGCGTGGGCGGCCAGAACCAGGGACCGTAGGCCCAGCGGCCGAACTGGTTGACGCCCGAGGCGTCGCCCGGATTCTGTGCGGGGGAGTAGACGTGCGGCAGCCACAGGTTGCCGACGCCGCCCCAGCGGGTGGCATCCCAGGTGTTGTCCGACACGGCAAGCTGCGCAGTGTCGGGCACGAAGGTCTTGTCCTGGATGACCAGCGGGATCCCGACGCCGAGAGGATTCAGGGCTCCACCGTCGCCGATCAGAGTCGCCTCGACGCCGTCCGTGATCACGTAGGGAGCAGCCTCTCCGGCATACACGTTGAGGCGGGTGATACCCCACGCGTGGTCGTGGTAGAAGAGCAACCGGGCGCTCTGCTGGTTGGTGTAGTAGTAGGTCTGTGCTCCGAGGCCGGGGTTGTTGGTCGCGGTCGGCTGCGAAGGGCAGGTGGTTTGGCCGAAGCAGCCTGGCACGTAGTTGCCGTTCGGAAGGTACCACATGTCGGGCACGTAGGCGACACTCAAGCCCTTGTTCTTCTGGCCCAGGGCCACGAGGTCGGCGTCAGGATACGGCAGCTGCTCCGTCGCCGGGGTGATCCACTGGTGCGGCGTACCGTCGCTGATCCAGGGCGTGAGGCCACCGTGCAGGTGCAGGTCGGCGCGGTTCTCGGTGAAGCAGCCGACGGGCTTGGGGACCGCCTCACAGGTGGGGTGCTGAGGATCGACCTCGGGCATGCCATGGAGGTCAGGTCCCATGCCTGCGCCCATCACCGAAACATCGGTCGGGATGAACAGGTTGCCGCCCGCACCGGCCGGCAGCAGGTTGCGGAACAGGATGCGCACAGGCACGTCCTTCGTCGCGATGATGGCCGGCCCCAGGTAAGTGGGCGCGGTCACGCCGCAGAAGCCCGTGGCGACCGATGTGCCATCCAACATCTCGTTGAAGAGGGGAACGGCGCCCGGATTGGCGCAGGCCGTGAGCTGCACGTAGCCGCGCAGCAGCGAACCCTTGCCCGTCGGGCCTGCCAGGTCGGAGTGCAAGATCTGGCGGTACTGGATCAGGCCGATCTCGTAGTACTCCGAGAGGTCAGGCATGACGGTCTTGGATGCGAGCGGCAGGTCCGTGCTGGCCGGGTCCACCGACTTGGCCCACGGCAGCTTGTCCACGAACTTGCGGATTCCGCCGGAGAAAGCCGCACCGACGCATACTTCGCCTGCCGGACACTCGGTGTTGTAGGAGCAGGGCGTGGTCGTCGTGACCGAGCAGTATCCGGCCGTCGTGGGTACGCGCAGCGGGCTGTTGGCGTAGTTGGGGTGGCTGAAGTAGTGCGGCGCGGCGCTGGGCAGCATCTCGGTGGCCTGCGTCGGCAGCACAAAGCCCTGCGCTGCGGAGCGCGCGGCTGCGGCCTCCCGCTCCGCCTGGGTGACCCGATTCTCAATCTTTTCTCGCGATCGGGCTGCCTTCTGAGCGTAGTAGTCCAGCTCGGCGCCGCGCCCTTCGTCCTGCGCAAGCACGCTGAGCGGGCCACCTCCGGTCAGCACAAGCGACAGGAGGATCAAGATCACGAGCAATCGTTCGAGGGTTTTGTTTCGCATCGCATTTCTCCTTATGATTGACTCAGTCGTACATTTGAACGGCAAGTCTGGGTTGCTGCTTCTGGATCAGTCTTGGATGTCGCATGCACCTCCTTCTATGTGCCTAACCGGCACGCCCTCCCAGCGGATCAGGGCAATCCACCCGGCTCCTGCCACGCATAGGCAAGGCGAATGGCGCCCGCCAACTTGTCTGCCGAAACGTTCTTGAGAAGATAGCCCACTGCGCCGGCATCCAGCACAGCCTGCACCCGCTCCTCCTCCTGGAAGGTGCTCATCCCGATCACACGGACCGAGGGCCACCGGCGGTGGAGGGTGCGGCAGGCTTCGGCCCCGGACTGGCCGTTCACCGTCGTCGCCAGGAGGGCGACGTCCGGAGGCGTGGCGCAGGTGCCGAGGCAGAGAGCTTCTTCGGCGCTGGAGGCCTCGCCTGCCAGCTCCATGTCGTCGAGGGTGGAGACCACAGTCGCGATCGCATGACGCACCGCCTGGTGCTCGTCCACCACCAGGACCCGGATGCGCCGGCACTCTTCCGTATTGCACTGTGCTGCTGAGTGCACCTGTCTTCCTCCCCAGAAAGCCCCGTGGCAGCGGCCGATGGGCCGCCCGCCTACCATCAATGATACCACGCGGAATCCCCACGCGCACCGGCAGCCTGGGGGGAAGGTACCTACCCGATCGGGGAGTTTCTTGCGCGGACCGGGGCGCGTGGGGGCGGGAGCCTCTTGGGCCGTGGTGTGAAAGAGCGGGTTTGAAACCCGCCCCTGCCAATCGGACGCGGGTCTACTGTGCCACTATGCCACTTTACGGGGGGTGTGGTACGGCCGAGAATCAGGAGCCAGGACCGGATGAGGTGCCCGCCTCAAAGGGCACCAATCCCCGGCCGAGGGCGAGCGCGACCGCCTCCGTGCGGGTGGCGCAGCCCAGCTTCGAGAGGATGTTGCTGACGTGGAACTTGACTGTCTGGGGGCTGACGACGAGCTGCGCGGCAATCTGGGCGTTGCTCAGCCCCCTGACCATCCAGGCCAGGACCTCCAGCTCGCGTGAAGTCAGGCGGACCTGTGCCTGAGTGGGCTCATCCGGGCGACACGCTGCTTCGATCAGCGAATGTGTGGCCTCGGGCGCCAGGGTGGAGCGACCGGCGTGGGCTGCGCGGATGGCATCCCCAAGCTCGCCGGCCGTTACATTCTTCAGGAGATAGCCGGTTGCCCCGGCGCGCAGGGCCTGCTGCACGATCTCGACATCCTGGTAGTTGGTCAGGGCGATGACGCGTGTGCGCGGGGAGACCTGCAGGATGGCCTGGGTCGCGGTGACCCCGCCCATGCCGGGCATCATCAGGTCCATCAGCACGACGTCGGCCTCGGCGTGAGCGCACTGCCGGACGGCCTCTTCCCCGCTGCCTGCTTCACCCACCAGGACGAGGTCATCGAACGCGCTTAGGAAGAGCTTGAGCCCGGTGCGGACCAGGGCGTGGTCGTCGGCGATCAGAACGCGAATCGGCTGGTCGATCATACTACCCTCCTCCAGAAGGGCCGTCACTCGGCGGCCGGCGCGGGCCAGGTGAAGGTGATGCGCGTGCCCTTCCCCGGAGCGCTGACACACTCGAAGGCGCCGCCCGCTTCCTCGGCGCGCTCGCGCATGATGCCCAGCCCCATGGCCGCCTTCCCAGGCGGGCGGCTGAGGGGGTCAAAGCCGCGGCCGTCGTCGACGACCGATAGCTCAACGGCGCCGCAGGGCCCTTGCTCCGGGCAGCGCAGCGTGATCTCGGCCCGGTGCGCCTCGGCGTGCTTGGCGATGTTGTTGAGCGCCTCCTGGGCGATCCGGTAGAGGGCGATCTGCACGTCCGCCGGAAGCGCGCAGTGAGGCGCGGCGTCGACGAGCACGGGGATGCGCGCGCGGCTGCCGGCGGCTTCGGCCAACTGCCGGAGCAGCGCAGCCGGTTCCGTGTCGACGAGGACCGAGGGCCGAAGCTCAAGCAGAAGGGTACGCATCTCGGCCAGCGCTCCCCGCGTCAGCCCGCGCACCTCGTCCAGGCACTCCATGCCCCTGTCGGGATCCTTCTTCCATAGGCGGGGCAGGACCTCGGCCGCCAGGCTGGCCGAAAAGAGGGTTTGGGTGACGGCATCGTGCAGGTCCCGCGCCAGGCGCTGTCGTTCTTCCATGACGGCCAGCTCCTGCGCCTGCGCATACAGCCGCGCGTTCTCCACGCCCACTGCCATCTGGCCGGCAAAGGCCTGGGCCAGCCGGATTTCGCGATCGTCAAAGCCTCCCGGCTCGCCTCGCTGGAGGGTGAGCAGGCCGACCACCACACCCTTCACCGCCAATGGGATGCCCAGCCAGGAGCGGACGTAGCCAAAGTGGGCCTCGAATGCGTCGCCGACGGCCTGGCGCACGGCGCCGGCGGCCGGGGTATCGGCGCGGATGTCGGGGATAGAGACTGGAGCCTGCGTGGCGAGCAGGTCATGGGCCAGCGAGGGACGGTGCACCGGCAGGCGCAGCCGCCGCACCTCGTCTACCGGCACAGGCCCCCGGTGCAACAGGCCTGTCAAGACGTCATGTTCCAGCCGGTAGGCCGTGGCACCATCGTAGCGCACCACCTCGCCCAGGAGGTCCAGGATTTGGCCCAACGAGGCTCCAGCTCTTTCGAGAGTGCGACGGCATTCGAGATTTCCAGGAGCGTGGCCAGCTCGCGCGTGCGCTCGGCCACACGCAGCTCCAGCCTTTCCTCGCTGGCGCGAAGCTCTTTTTCTGCCGCCTGCCGGTCCATGATCTCTTTCCGCAGCCGCCGGTTGGCTTCGACCAGCGAGGCCGTTCGCTCCTCCACCCGTTTCTCCAGCCCAAGGTTGGCTCGCAGAAGGGCATCCTCGGCTTCTTTCAGCGGAGTTACGTCGCTTGTGGCGACAACTACCACCAATCGCCCTGGGAGACGGGCAAGGCACTCACGTCGGTCCAAATCACCGCGCCGTCTTCCTTGACGACGCCGATTTGACTCTTGCGCGAAGCGCCCCTGCCGCACAGCCCGCACACTCGGAAACTCATCCGGCGGCATCGGCGTGCCGTCGGGCCTGAGATAGCGCTGCCTTGCTCACCCATGACGCGACTCCAGACCCACCGCAGCACACCGACCCGGACCCTGGTCCTGGGCGCCCTCGGCGTCGTCTTCGGCGACATCGGCACAAGTCCGCTCTACGCCTTCAAGGAAGTCTTCGCGCCTGAACGCGGCCTTGCGATCGCCGAGCCCAACGTCCTGGCAGTGCTGTCCCTCATCTTCTGGGCGGTCACGCTGGTCGTTTCGCTGAAGTACGTGCTGATCGCGCTGCGCTTCGACAACCGCGGCGAAGGCGGGATCCTCGCCCTGCTGGCGCTGGCCTGGCGCCTGCTGCGCCGACATCCGCGGCTGCGGTGGTCGGCCGGAACCGCAGCGGTACTCGGCGCCTCGTTCTTCTTCGGCGACGCCATCATCACGCCGGCGATCTCGGTGTTGTCCGCGGTGGAAGGCATGTCCGTGGCCACGCCGGCCTTCGACGGCGCGGTGATCCCGGTGACCATAGCCGTGCTGGTCGGCCTGTTCGCGGCCCAGAAGCGCGGCACGGCAGGCATGGGCGCCCTGTTCGGCCCCATCACCATCGTCTGGTTCCTTGCGCTGGGAGCGCTCGGCGCCTGGAGCATCCTCCAGACGCCGCAGGTTCTCGCAGCGCTCAATCCCGTTCATGCCCTGGGATTTGCCGCCGCTCATCCGATACTGACTTTCGTGGCCCTCGGGTCGGTGTTCCTGGCCCTGACCGGGGGCGAAGCGCTGTACGCCGACATGGGGCACTTCGGGGCGCAGCCGATCCGGATCGCCTGGTTCGGGCTGGTGTTCCCGGCACTGATGCTGAACTATTTCGGCCAGGGGGCCCTGATCCTGCGCCGACCGGAAGCGGTGGAGCACCCCTTCTACTTTCTCGCCCCCCATGGGCTGCTGCCGGTCCTGGTGGTTCTCGCCACCGCGGCCACGGTCATTGCATCCCAGGCCACGATCTCGGGCGCCTTTTCGGTGGCGCAGCAGGCCACCCGCCTCGGCTACTTCCCGCGCCTGCGGGTGCAGCACACCTCGGACACCGAACAGGGGCAGATCTACGTGGCGCCGGTCAATTGGCTGTTGCTCGTCCTGACACTCGGGCTGGTGCTGGCCTTCGGTTCCTCTAGCGCGCTCGCCGCCGCCTATGGCATTGCCGTCTCGGCCACGATGGTACTGGCAACGGCGCTGCTCGCCGTGGTCGCGGCGACGCTGCGGCGTCGCTGGACGCCCCTGCTGCTGGCGCTTCTGGCGGCGATAGGCAGCGTCGAACTGGTTTTCTTCTTCAGCAACAGTGTCAAGATTGGGCAGGGAGGATGGTTCCCCCTGCTGGTGGCGGCGGGCCTGTTCACTCTACTCACCACCTGGCGCCGTGGCGCCGAACTGATCCAGTACCGGGAATCACGCAGGCGCGTCGATATCGATGCCTACTCGACGCTGCTGGGCGGCGTGCACCGCGTTCCTGGCACCGCGGTGTTCCTCTCCGCCGAGCGCAACTCGATTCCCGGAACCCTGCTGCACAATCTGAAGCACAACAAGGTGATCCACGAGCGTGTCGTGTTCCTGCGCGTCGAGGACCAGGACGTGCCGCGAGTGCCCGAAGACGAGCGCGCCGAGTTGAACGTGCTGGAGCACGGCGCGGCCTACCAGGCGACGCTTCGCTACGGCTTCCGCGAACAGCCGGATGTCATTGCCGGGCTGAAGCTGCTGGGGCGCCAGGGCCTGCATTTCGACCTGCCGGACACAACCTTCTTCCTCGGCCGCACGACTCTCGCCCCTTCCAGCCAGCGCACGCTCTTCAGCTGGCGCCGCGGCCTGTTTCGCTGGATGCAGAAGAACAGCCAGACCGCTGCCGAGTATTTCGGCCTGCCGCCGGACCGAACCGTCGAACTCGGACGCCAGATCAGCCTCTGACCTGCCCGGCGCAAGCGCCACCGGCGGGCGTAAGATAGGCGGCACTCGCGCTGGCGCGCCCCATTCGGGAGCTTCCATCATGTTTCAAGGCAACTATCCCCAGTTGATGGCCGAATACAACCGCTGGATGAACGACAAGCTGTTCGACGCCTGCACCCGCCTTTCCGACGACGAACGCAAACGCCACCGCGGCGCTTACTTCGACTCCATCCATGGCACGTTGAACCATATCCTGTGGGGCGACCGCATCTGGCTAGGACGCTTCAACGGCAAGAGTTACCCGACGCCGGCTATCCGCGAATGGCTGCACCAGGACTTCGGCGCGCTGCGCCAAGCCCGCGTCGCACACGACCGGGAGATCGCGGACTGGGCCGCCGGCGTCACCGAAGACTGGTTGCGCGAATCGATGACCTGGAAGAGCACGCTCTACGGCGTGACCCGCACCCACCCGCGCTGGGTCTTCGTGGCGCAGATGTTCAACCACCAGACACACCACCGCGGCCAGGTGTCCACCCTGCTGACCCAGTGCAACATCGACATCGGCATCACCGACCTGCCCATGCTGCCGCTGTTGCTCAGCGACTGAGCGCCGCGGCCACGTCGGCCAGCAGTTCGTCCACCTGCGCCTCGCTGGTGTCCCAGGCGCAGACGAAGCGTGCCCCGCCGACGCCGATGAAGGTGTAGAACATCCAGCCGGCGGCGCGCAGCGCGGCGAGTGCGCGCTCGGGCAGCGCGGCAAACACGGCGTTCGCCTGCACCGGTTGCATCAGCCTCACCCCCGGCAGCCTCGCCAGACCCTCGCCAAGCCGACTTGCCATTGCATTGGCGTGAGCGGCATGGCGCAGCCAGGCGCCGCTTTCCAGCATGCCTAACCAGGGCGCGGCGAGGAAACGCATTTTGGAAGCGAGCTGCCCCGCCTGTTTGCAGCGCCAGGGAAAGTCGGCGGCCAGGTCGCGGTCGAAGAACACCACCGCCTCGCCCACCGGCATGCCGAGCTTGGTGCCGCCCAGCGACAGCACGTCAACGCCGGCGCGCCAGGTGAGGTCCGCCGGCGCCACGCCGAGGCTCGCCAGCGCATTGGCAAAGCGCGCGCCGTCCATGTGCAGCCGCAACCCGAGCCGCCGGGCGGCCTCGCCCAGCGCCCACAACTCCTCGACCCCATAAACCGTGCCCAGTTCGGTGGACTGGGAGATCGTCACCGCCTTGGGCTTGGGGAAGTGCAGATCTCGCCGCTTCGTGGCCACTGACTCCAGGACAGCGGGAGTGATCTTGCCCTTCTCGCCAGGCACCGGCAGCAGCTTGGTGCCGTTGGAGAAGAACTCCGGGGCGCCGCATTCGTCGGTTTCCACGTGGGCCAGTTCGTGGCAGACGATGCCGTGGTAGGACTGGCACAGCGTGGCCAGCGCCAGCGAGTTGGCCGCCGTGCCGTTGAACACGAAGAACACCTCGCAATCGGTCTCGAACAACGCGCGGATACGATCGCAGGCGCGGCGCGTGAGTTCGTCGTCGCCGTAGGACGCCATTCGGCCGGTATTGGCGGCGATAATGGCATCGAGCGCCTCGGGACAGATTCCGGCGGTATTGTCGCTGGCGAACTCTGGGCGCGGGACAACGGGTCTCATGGCTGGCGCTCCTGGTTGTCAACTGGCGTCAACGTCCGCAGCAGATGATGCAGCCGGTCCGGGCGGACGGGCTTGTGCAGGAGGACGCAGCCCGCATCCTCGGCGTCTCGCAGCGACTCCGCCACAGTGTCGCTGCTCATCACGACCACCGCAATCCGCTGTCCCAGATACGCAGTCACACGGCGACCCGCCTCGACACCATTGCGGTCACCGCACCGGCGGTAGTCCGTCACGATCACTTCAGGGCACCACGGCGCCCGCCCGGTCTGCGCCTACGGACGTTGCCGCCAGTGGTGCGCTCACCGCAAAAACCGAACCCCGGCCGGGCGAGGATCGCACCTCCAAGGCATGGCCGAGCAGGGTGGCGAGGCGGCGCACGATGGCCAGCCCCAGGCCCAGGCCCTTGCGCCGGTCGCGCTCGCGGTTGCCGACCTGATAGAACTCCTCGAAGATCCGGTCGAGATGCTCACTGGCGATTCCTGCGCCGGAGTCCCGCACCTCGATCCGCGCCAGGGCGCCACGCCGGCGCACCCCGACCCATACGCTGCCGGCGGCCGTGTAGCGGATCGCGTTGGCCACTAGATTCTGCAGGATGCGGCGCAGCAGGACGGGATCGCTGTCACCCACAGTCCGCTGCGGCGCAGCCGCAGCCGCAGCCCCTTGGCCTCCGCCATCGGCGCCGAATCGCTCTCGATGCGGGCAAACAAGCCGTCCAGCGATACCGGAGCGCGTTCGGGACGGATGACTGTCGCATCGAGTTTGGATATGTCGAGCAGCGCATTGAACAGGCCGTCGAGGGCCTCCACCGACGCACCGATACGCTCGGCAAGCTCGCGTTCCGCCCCCGGCGCAGTACGCAGCTTGAGGGTGCCGGTGAGCAGCGACAGGGCCTGCAGGGGTTGGCGCAGATCGTGGCTCGCGGCGGCGAGAAACTGGGACTTGGCGCGGTTGGCGCGCTCCGCCTCGTCCTTCTTCTCCGTCAGTTCCAGCACCAGCGCCTGGTTCTCGAAGCGCAGCGCGAAGTTGCGTCGGGTTGCGGCCGAATAGTCGCGCCCCGACTGGAGCAGAACGACGGTGTAAACCGTCAGCGCCAACGCGCCCCAATAAGATGAATCGGTTCCCGTGAGGAGGATGCGAAAGGCCAGCGGCAGCATGACCCAGGGCAGATAGGCATAGAGGACCGGGAGAAAATGGGCGTAGAACAGCGGGGCGCCGGCGGAAGCGACGAACAGGAAGGCGAACAGAAAGGTCTGGTGCGCAATCGAATCGGGCGTGAACATCCACACGCCGCACGAGCCGATCAGCATTCCCCCCAGCGCCGTGCGCGCAGCGAAGCGCAGCCCCCAGGCGCGGGCCTCTGCCGGCGCAGGCGATGCGCGCTGATAGCGCTTGGCGAACCAGCGCCGCTCGAACACGCTGGCCAGGTAAACGGTACCCCAGAGCAGCAACTGCGGCCGGGAATGCTGGTCCCACATCACGGCGACTACCACCGGCGCAATGATCAGCAGCGCCGCAAACTGACGCCGGAAGTTCTCCAGCAGCAGACCGACCTGTTCGGCTGTGATGCGCTCGGCGTGGCGTTCGGCCGGGTCGTCCTGGTTCATCGCAGCGGCGGCATTCGCTTTGGACATCGGCCGGATTATGTACCGAATGGGCTTCTCTGCCGAACCGCCCCAAGAAGGTGGCAACGCCACGGTTTCACTTCGCCATGACACTCTCGAACAACTGCTCGCAAAGGGTTTGACCCGCTCGCGCGAGCCATGCTATAAGCCTCTTGAAAGATGTCAGAATTGATAAGAAAATCAATACATTCGAAGACCAACCAGCGCCGGACTGCGTATTCGAAGAGATCAAGAATTCCTGTTTCGATTTTTGCGTCGCGGCGGAACCGCTGGCGCGCCGGATTCGCAACGGGCGTAATCACTGGCAACTAGAGGAGGCATCAAGAATGAGACTGAAGTTGATGTGCGCCGCACTGCTCACGGCAGGCGGACTTACGTTCACCGGCACCCTCATGGCAGCTCCGCCCGACGCGGGGGCAATGCTCGGTAGCACCTGCTACGGCTGCCACGGTCCGGCGGGGTCCAGCCTGGGTCCGGCGACGCCGACCATCGCCGGCATGGCCACCGAAACCTTCATGGACTACATGAAGGCGTATCAGGAGGGCACCCGGCCGACCACGGTGATGGACCGCATCGCCAAGGGCTACACGGAGGCCGAACTCAAGCTGATGGCGGACTATTTCGTCAAGCAGAAGTTCGTCCGCTTCCCGCAGCAGACGGACCCGGCACTGGTCAAGGCTGGCGCCGCCCTGCACAAGGAGCGCTGCGTCAAGTGCCATGAGGACAACGGCCGCAAGGACGCCGACGGTTCGGGCGTGCTGGCAGGCCAGTGGCTGCCCTACCTGGTGTACTCGATGGAGGACTTCACTTCCGGCAAGCGCGAGATGGCCAAGAAGATGGCGGCCGAGGTCAAGCGCGTTCAGGAAGCCGACCCGAAAGGGAATCGAAAGCCCTGATGCACTTCTACGCCAGCCAGAAATAAGGGAGAACACACAACATGTCAGTCAATCGTCGCGATTTCATCAAGCTGGGCGCCTATGCCTCGGCGCTGAGCTTCGGCGCCGTCCCGCTTATCGGGCGTGCCGCAGCCAAGCGCGTCGTCGTCGTGGGCGGTGGTGTCGGCGGAGCCACCGCTGCCAAGTACTTGAAGATCTACGATCCCTCGATCGAAGTCACCCTCGTCGAACCCAACGCCAATTACTACACGTGCTTCATGAGCAACGAGGTGCTCAACGGCGACCGTACCCTCGACTCGCTCAAGTTCGGCTACGGCGCCCTCACCAAGCGCGGCGTCAAGGTGGTGCAGAAGTCCGCCAAGGGGGTCGACGCAACGGCCAAGAAGGTCACCCTGGACGATGGCTCGGTGATCGAGTTTGACCGCTGCATCGTCTCTCCCGGCGTCAACCTCAAGTACGACTCCATCGCCGGCTACAGCGAGGCGGTGGCCGAGAAGATGCCCCATGCCTGGAAGGCCGGTCCCCAGACCGCGCTGCTGCGCAAGCAACTGGAGTCGATGAAGGACGGCGGCGTGGTGGTGATCGCCCCGCCCGCCGATCCCTTCCGCTGCCCGCCCGGACCCTACGAGCGCGCCAGCCTGATTGCCAATTACCTGAAGGCCAAGAAGCCCAAGTCCAAGGTGCTGATCCTCGACGCCAAGGACACTTTCGCCAAGCAGGCCCTGTTCACCAAGGCGTGGAGCACCCTCTATGGCGACATGATCGAGTGGGTGCCCTTCTCCAAGGAAGGCAAGGTTGCCAAGGTCGATGCGGGCAGCATGACGGTGTTCGCGGGCGAACTGCAGTCGGCCCACAAGTGCGCCGTGGCCAACATCATCCCGGCGCAACAGGCGGGTGCCGTGGCCAAAGCGAGCGGCCTGATCGACGACAAGGGCTGGTGCCCGGTGGATCACGCCACCTTCGAATCCACGCTGCAGAAGGGCGTGCATGTCATCGGCGACGCCTGCATCGCCGCCCCCATGCCCAAGTCGGGCTATTCCGCCAACTCCCAGGCCAAGGTCTGTGCGGCTGCGGTGGTAGCGGCGCTGGCGGGCGGCAAGGCAGCAACGCCGGCCTACACCAACACCTGCTACTCCATTGTCGGGACGGGCTGGGGCATCTCGGTGGCGGGCGTTTACAAGCTGGAGGGTGGCAAGCTGGCCCAAGTCAAGGGCTCGGGCGGTCTGTCGCCAGCCGACGCCACGCCGGAAATGCGCAAGCGCGAGGTGATGTACGCCCATAGCTGGTTCAAGAACATCACCGCCGACATCTTCGCGTGATGCCTTGAATCGTTGTTGAAGGAAAAGCGGGGCTTGCGGGCCCCGCTTTCTTGTTCCCTGATGGATCTCGAACCATGAAACGCATTATCCGCAGAGCGGCTCCCCCGTTGCTGTGTGCCCTGCTCGGCCTTGCCACGCCGGCCCTCGCCTGGGACGAGGAGGTCGAGGAAGCCATGTCCCTCAAACCCAATCTCGCCAACGGCCGCCGCGTGTACGAAGCCTGTGCGATCTGCCATACGCCCATGGGCTGGGGCATGCAGCACGGGCGCTATCCTCAGATCTCCAGCCAGCACCCGAACGTGACCATCAAGCAGCTCACCGACATCCGCCAGGGCAACCGCGACAACCCGACCATGTATCCCTTCGCCCAGGTGTCGACCCTGGGCGGAACGCAGAACATCGCGGACGTCGCCGCCTACATCGCCAAGCTGCCGATGAGCCCCTACAACAGCGTCGGTCCGGGTGCCGATCTGGCCCACGGCGAGAAGCTCTACAAGGAACACTGCAAGAAGTGCCACGGCGCCAGCGGCGAGGGCAAGAACAAGGAATTCCAGCCGCGCATCCAGGGCCAGCATTACGAATACCTGCTGCGCCAGTTCTACTGGATCAAGAACGGCCAGCGCCGCAACGCGGACCAGACCATGGTCAAGCAGATCAAGGGCTTCACCGACCGCGACATCGTCGCCGTGGTCGATTACACGTCGCGGCTGCGTCCGCCCAAGGAAATCACGGCACCGCCCAACTGGCGCAATCCGGACTTCCCGCCGGATTTCACTCACGTGCCGAAGATCGCGCCGCAGGACGCCGGCAAGACGCAATAGCCCGATCAGCACAGGACCGACGTGCGCCGCATGCGCGCGCTCCCAAAGTCGAACTGGAGAACTGAGCAATGCAGAACGAGCCGAACAAGAAGTCCCGAACCTGGACCGTCGGGATTCTGGGTGTGCTGGCCATCTTCGCCGCCGGCATAGCCTTCGCCGGAGCCTTCAACTGGGGGCTCGAATACACCAACCGCACCGAGTTCTGCACCTCGTGTCACTCGATGCAGACCAACCTGAACGAACTGCAGGAGAAGCTGCACTGGAAGAGCGTTTCCGGCGTGCATGCCGGCTGCGCCGACTGCCACGTGCCAAAGGAATTCAAGGAAAAGATGATCGCCAAGGTGATGGCCGCCAAGGACGTCTACCACGAGATCATGGGCACCATCGACACGCCGGAGAAGTACGAGGCGCGCCGGCTGCAGATGGCCGAAGCCGTGTGGGCCAAGATGAAGGCCAGCGGCTCGCGTGAGTGCAAGTCCTGCCACTCGTTCGCCCACATGGACTTCAGCGAGCAGGACAAGTTTGCCCGCCGCAAGCACCAGAACGCCGACGACCGCGGCCAGAGCTGCATCGACTGCCACAAGGGCATCGGCCACCAACTGCCCAAGGACGCTGCCGAAGAGGGCAAGGACGAAGCGGCGATGCCGGCCGCGGAAGAAAAGCCCGCCGCAGACAAGCCGGCGGAAGCTGCCGCTTCCGAGCAACCGGCAGCCGCCCAGCCGCCGGCAGAGGGGCAATCGGCCACGGAGGCGCCCAAGGAGGCGGACAAGCCGACCGGCGCCGCGGCGGAACCGAAGAAGGACGGCCCGCAGGGATGATGGCCACCGCCACCCTCGTCAACAGAAAGCTCAAGCGATGAAAATTCGAACTATCCTCGTGATGCTGTGGGCGCTGCTCGCAGCCAATGCCGTACCTGCGGCAGACAGCGCGCTGCAGGAAGACCTCAACCGCCAGTTGCGCGAAGCCGCGACCGTCAACGATGTCGAAGACGTTCGCAAGCTGCTGGCCAAAGGGGCCAATGTCGAATCGGCCAACGAGTTCGGCAAGACCGCACTGATGCGCGCGGTGGAAAGCGGCGGCTCGAAGAGCGCCACGGTGCTGCTGTCCAAGGGTGCCAATGTCAATGCCCGCACCGTCGCCGGCTGCACGGCACTGACTTTCGCGGCGGAGAACGGCCACGCCGACATCTCGGCCATGCTGGTGGAACTGGGCGCCAACGTCCATGACCGGACCCGCGCCGGCTGGGACGCGCTGATGATCTCGGCGCGCCTCGGCTACGACGTCATCGTCGCGCAACTGCTCGACTTCCACGCCGACCCCAACGCCACCGATCGCTATGGTGACACCGCCCTGCACGGCGCCGCCGAAAAGGGCCACGCCAAGGTGATCGCCGTGCTGCTCAAGCACGACGCCCACCCCAACCAGCCCAACCGCAAGGGTGAAACGGCGCTGATCAAGGCCGCCGAGAAGGGCCATGCCGATGCCATCAAGCAGATTGCCGCCAAGGGCGCCGACGCCAACCTGAAGGACAAGAACGGCGACACGGCGCTGCACTTCGCCGCTGCCAAGGGGCATGCCGCCGCGGTTCAGGCCCTGCTGGCAGCCGGGGCCGACCCCAACATCACCGACCGTGCCGGCAGCACGCCGCTGATGGACGCGGCCGAAGCCGGCCATGACAAGGTAGTGAAGGCGCTGCTCGACAAGGGTGCGCGCACGGACGCCAAGGACGCCGACGGCAAGACCGCACTACAGATCGCGGAAGGCCGCAAGCAAGCGGCCGTGGTGAAAATCCTTCAGGGCAAGTAGGAAGAGTCAGTCCCCGCAGGCCGGCGCTTCCCTCAGGGGTCGAGCCGGCCTTTCTGCTTTCCGCCATATCCCGTACCGTGCGCCGCGCGCACCAGTCGGCGGACTCAGCGCTTGCGCCCGCCGAAGATCGACCCCAGCACGCCGCGCACGATCTCCCGCCCCAACCCCGAGGCGACGCTGCGGGCGGCACTCTTGGCTGCGCTCTGCACGACGCCGTCGCGCCTGCCGCCGCGCGGCCCGGTGCTGCCAAACAGGATCTCGCCGACCGCTCCGCCGAAAATGCCGCCACCCTCTTCCTTCTTGACCTCCGGCGCGCCCGCCGCCTCGGACGCTTCTGCGGCGCGGCCCCTCAATTTCTCGTAGGCCGATTCTCGGTCCACCACTTCCTCGTAGCGCCCGTACAGCGCCGAGCCGCGGATCAACTCGCCGCGTTCCTGCGCCGTCAGCGGGCCGAGGCGCGAAGCCGGCGGCAGAACAAAGGTGCGCTCGACGATGCTGGGCCGCCCCTTCTCGTCGAGGAAGGACACCAGCGCCTCGCCGGTGCCCAATTCCATGATCGCCTCGGCGGCGTTGAACTTGGGGTTGGCGCGCATGGTTTCGGCTGCCGTCTTCACCGCCTTCTGATCGCGCGGCGTGAAGGCGCGCAGCGCGTGCTGCACGCGGTTGCCCAACTGCGCCAGCACCGTGTCCGGCACGTCCAGCGGATTCTGCGTCACGAAATACACGCCCACGCCCTTGGAGCGGATCAGCCGCACCACCTGCTCGATCTTCTCCAGCAGCGCCTGCGGCGCATCGTTGAACAGCAGGTGGGCCTCGTCGAAGAAGAACACCATCTTCGGCTTCTCCACATCGCCCACTTCCGGCAACTGCTCGAACAGCTCCGCCAGCAGCCACAACAGGAAGGTGGAATAGAGCTTGGGCGAGTTGTAGAGCTTCTCGGCGGACAGGATGTTGATCACGCCGCGGCCGTGGGCGTCGGCCTGCATCAGGTCGCCGATGTCCAGCATCGGCTCGCCGAAGAACTTGTCGCCCCCCTGCTCCTCGATCGCCAGCAGGCCGCGCTGGATCGCGCCGATGGAGGCGGTGGCGACATTGCCGTAGTCGGTGGTGAATTGCTTCGCGTTGTCGCCGACGTACTGCACCATCGCCCGCAGGTCTTTCAGGTCGAGCAACAGCAGGCCATTGTCATCGGCGATCTTGAACACCAGCGTCAGCACCCCGGCCTGGGTTTCGTTGAGCCCCAGCAGGCGCGCAAGCAGCAGCGGCCCCATGTCCGACACCGTGGCGCGCACCGGATGGCCGCCCTCGCCAAACACGTCCCAGAACACCACCGGACTCGCATAGGGCGTGAAGTCGGCGAGCCCCAGCAGATCGAGGCGCTGCTGGAACTTGGGCGAGACCGTTCCCGCCGCCCCCATGCCGGAGAGATCGCCCTTCACGTCCGCCATGAAGACCGGCACGCCGATGTAGGAGAAACGCTCCGCGAGGGATTGCAGCGTCACCGTCTTGCCGGTACCGGTGGCGCCGGTGATGAGCCCGTGGCGGTTCGCCATCTGGGGCAGCAGCGCTTGGAACTGGTCGCCGGACTTGGCGACGTAGAGGGGATCGGCCATGGGCAGCACTCCGGGGCAGGTATAATTTCGAGTTGATTCTAAAGCAGGTTTCGAGGAAAAAATGGCCGGTCATTCCAAGTGGGCGAATATCCAGCATCGCAAGGGTCGCCAGGACGAAAAGCGCGGCAAGGTCTTCTCGCGGCTAGCGAAGGAGATCACCGTTGCGGCGAAGATGGGCGGCGGCGATGCGGGCTTCAACCCGCGGCTGCGGCTTGCGGTGGAAAAGGCCAAGGCGGTGAACATGCCTGCGGACAACATCGACCGCGCCATCAAAAAGGGCACGGGCGAGCTGGAAGGCGTCAATTACGAAGAGATCCGCTACGAGGGCTACGGCATCGGCGGGGCGGCGGTGATGGTGGACTGCCTCACCGACAACCGCACCCGCACCGTCGCCGAAGTGCGCCACGCCTTCGCCAAGCACGGCGGCAACCTCGGCACCGACGGCTCGGTGGCCTTCATGTTCAAGCACTGCGGCCAGTTCCTGTTCGCACCGGGCACCAGCGAAGACAAGGTGATGGACGCGGCGCTGGAGGCCGGCGCCGAGGACGTGGTCAGCAACGAGGACGGCTCGGTGGAAGTGATCTGCGCCCCGGGGGATTACGAAGCGGTGAAGAACGGCCTGACCAAGGCCGGCCTCAAGCCCGAACTCGCCGAAGTGACGATGAAGCCGCTCAACGAGGCGGTGCTCAAGGGCGACGAGGCGGCGAAGATGCAGAAGTTGCTCGACGCCATCGAAGACTTGGACGACGTGCAGGACGTCTATACCACCGCCTCGATAGAGGAGTAGGCGAACCGGGTGCGCTGGGCGTACCCGATCGACCGAATGGTGCGCGCAGCGCACCCTACCCTTCCATGCAGGCCCTGATGCCGCTGCTCTTCGTCTTTCTGTGGAGCACCGGCTTCATCGGCGCCAAGTTCGGGCTGCCCCACGCCGAGCCGCTGAGCTTCCTGCTGGTCCGCTATGCCCTGGTGATCACGCTGATGACGGCGCTCGCCGTCGCCACCCGCGCGCCCTGGCCGCGGGAGCAGCGCCATGTGCTGCACATTGCGGTGAGCGGCATGCTGGTGCATGGGGTGTATCTGGGCGGCGTGTTCGTCGCCATCCGCCACGGCCTGCCGGCCGGCATCACGGCGCTGGTGGTGGGCATGCAGCCGCTGCTTACCGCTGCCGGCGCAGGCTGGCTGCTGCGGGAGAGCGTGCTGCCGCGCCAGTGGCTCGGCCTGGTGCTGGGGCTGGGAGGCGTGGCGCTGGTGGTGGGCGAAAGTCAGAACCTGGGGAGCGGCGTCCCCGGCGTGACCTGGCTTCCCGCCATCGCCGCGCTGCTCGGCATGACGGCAGGCACCCTGTACCAGAAGCGCTTCTGCCCCCACTTCGATCTGCGTACCGGGTCGGTGGTGCAGTTTGCTGCCGCCGCCCTGATCACCGCTCCCGTGGCGCTGACTTTCGAGGATTTCCGCATCGACTGGACGCCGCAGTTCGTCTTTGCCCTCGGCTGGCTGGTGCTGGTGCTCTCGGTGGGCGCGATCAGCCTGCTGAACCTGCTGATCCGCCAGGGTTCGGCGGTAAAGGTGGCGAGCCTGTTCTATCTCACGCCCCCGACCACGGCGCTGATCGCCTGGGCGGTGTTCGGCGAAACCCTTGGGCCGGCGGCGATCGCCGGCATGGCGGTGGCGGTATTCGGGGTGTGGCTGGCGCGCAGAAATTGAGTGTCACTGGGCTCGGGTAGAATCGTCGGCTTCCACGGAGGCTGACTCTACCATTACACATAATGCGCAATAATGTACTATTGGCTCATGGAAAACACCATGAGCACAGGCAAGGCGGCGAAGCTGCTGGGCGTCTCGGTCAAGACCTTGCAGCGCTGGGAGCGCGAGGGGCGGCTCACTGCTGTGGCGCGCACCGACAGCAATCGGCGCCTGTATACCGAAGCGCAGATTCGCGAATTCATCGGCCTGCGCCAGTCGGTGAATACGCCGATCCGGCTGGTGGCGTACTGCCGCGTCTCCAGTGCCGCGCAAGAACCGGATTTGGCGAATCAGCGCAAAGTGCTGGAGGAATTCGTGGTGGCCAAAGGTCTTGCCAACGTCGAGTTTGTCGAGGAAGTGGGCGGCGGGCTGAACTTCAAGCGCAAGCGGTTTCTGGCGCTGATGGAAGATATTGGCCGACGCGAAGTCAAGACACTGATTCTGGCGCACAGGGATCGGCTGACCCGGTTCGGCTTCGAGTGGTTCGAGCACTTTGCCAAAATCAATGGCTGCGAACTGCTAGTGCTCAATCAAGAACGTCTTTCTCCCGAGCAGGAAATGGTGCAGGACTTGATGACCATCGTGGATTGCTTTTCGTCCCGGTTATACGGTCTGAGGAACTACCGAAAAAAGCTGGACGAGGCATTGAAGAAGGATGCGAACAATGAGCCAAGCTGAGAAAGTGACTATCTATTGCCACGGTGGATGCGGGCGCTTTGTGACGTTACGTAAGAGCAAGGTTCATCAGGCCGATTATTACTTATGTCATTCCCGGCTGGACGGGATTGAGTGCGAAGCAAAGCTTGCGCCACTGCAACCCGGCAAGGTTCGCGTGGAGGATATGTACGCCGCCGCATCGTTCTGGGGGTATCGCGATGTATGGCCTGACGCACCGCAGGCAGCATCGGTCATGCGTGCCCGCGAGATTCTTGCGGCGGGTGTGGCGCAAATGGCCATCGAACAGGCCCGGCGATGCAACTGACCCACAAGATCGCACTTTGTCCAACGCAAGAACAGGGGAACTACTTCGCCCGCGCCTGCGGCACGGCGCGCAAGGTGTGGAACTGGGCGCTGGATGAGTGGAACAAGCAATACGCGGCGGGCCAAAAGCCCAACGCGATGGCGCTCAAAAAACAATTCAACGCGGTCAAATACCAATTGTTCCCTTGGCTCAAGGATATGCACCGCGACAGCCACGCCCAACCATTCGAGCATCTGGCTCGTGCATGGAAACGGTTCTTTGCCGACATCGAGGCAGGAGCGCGTATCGCCCCTGATTGCAAACACCTGCGCCGCAGTCTGCGCCAGCAGGGCGTGAAGTTGGCGTATCCGCCGACCTTCAAGAAGAAGGGGCGGTGTCTGGACAGCTTTTACGTCGCCAACGACAAGTTCAAAGTAGATGGGAAAACCATCCGCTTGCCCAAGATTGGCGATGTGTCGATGCGTGAGGCGCTGCGTTTCAAGGCAAAGATTCTCGGGGCAACGGTATCGCGCACTGCCGAGCGCGGGTTCGTTGCCATCCAGGTCGAGGTGCCCGATGCCGTGTTTTACCGACAACGCAATGGCAATGCGATTGAAGGCGTCGATCTGGGCATCAAGGCCGCAGCCACGCTGTCCAGCGGCGAGGCCATTGAGGCACCCAAACCGCTCAAGGCGGCGTTGCGCCGGCTGAAGATTCGTGGACGGCGTCTGAGCCGCAAAGTGGAAGCGGCGAAGGTCAAGGCCGGGTTTGTACCCAAGGCCAATCTGCCCAAAGGCACGAAACTTCCTGCTTCGAACAATCGCAAGAAGTCTGCTGCGACATTGGCAAGGCTGCACGCCCGCGTTGCCAATGTCCGAGCGGATTTCACCCACAAGCTCACGATCCGGCTCTGCCGCAAAAACCAAGCGGTGGTGATCGAGGATTTGAACGTCAAGGGCATGCTGGCGAACGATAAACTCGCCCGCGCCATCAGCGACGTGGGCTTTGGGATGTTTCACTTGAAGCTCGAATACAAGGCTGAACGTTACGGCACCCGGCTGGTCATTGCTGATCGCTGGTATCCGAGCAGCCGCTTGTGTTCGGTCTGTGGCTGGAAAAACGAGGCGTTGGCCTTGCGCGACCGGGAATGGACGTGTGCGCAGTGCGGCACACACCATGACCGCGATCTCAACGCGGCACGCAACCTCGAACGGCTGGCAACCGCAACTGCCCTACCCGTGGCGAGTCCGTCCGGCAACGGCGGCGCTGCCTCTGGAATGGTTCCAGAGACAGCCGGGAAAGTCACGCCTGTCAAATACGAATGTGGTCAGCAAGACACGTCGGGGCAGGAAAAGAACCGTGCGCATATTTGCGCACTTTCTTGATAGCAGGAATCTGCCATGCTCATGAGCACCACCCCCACCATCGAAGGCCATCGCATCGCCAAGTACCACGGCGTGGTGACCGGCGAGGCCATCATCGGCGCCAACATGTTCCGCGACTGGCTGGCTTCGATCCGCAACGTCGTCGGCGGACGTTCCGGTGCCTACGAAAACGCCCTTGCCGGCGCGCGCAAGGATGCGCTCGGCGACATGGAGGAAGCCGCCGACGACCTCGGTGCCAACGCCGTGGTCGGCATCGACTTCGACTACGAAGTGCTGGGCGCGGACAACGGCATGATGATGGTGTGCGTGTCGGGCACCGCGGTCACGCTGGACTGAGCGCCCTACCGGTGACGGAAGCCGCGATCCGCATCCTCGGCATCGACCCGGGGCTGCGCGTCACCGGCTACGGCGTGATCGACCGGGTCGGCAACCGCTTGAGTTATGTGTCCAGCGGCTGCGTGCGCGTGCCTGTGGGCGAGTTGCCGGGCCGCCTCAAGACCATCCTGGAAGGGCTGGGCGAGATCATCGGCGAGTTCCGGCCGCAGCAGGTGGCAGTGGAGAAGGTGTTCGTGAACGTCAATCCGCAATCGACGCTGCTGCTCGGCCAGGCGCGGGGCGCGGCGATCTGCGCCGCCGTGGCGCGCAGCCTGCCGGTGGCGGAGTACACCGCGCTGCAGATCAAGCAGGCGGTGGTCGGCCACGGAAAGGCGGCCAAGGACCAGGTGCAGCACATGGTCAGGCGCCTGCTCGCCCTGCCCGGCGACCCCAGCCCGGACGCCGCCGATGCGCTCGCCTGCGCCATCTGCCACGCGCATGGCGGACAGGGGCTGGGGGCGATCGCCACCAGCGGTTTTCGGGTGCACCGTGGGAGGCTGGTATGAGCCACGATCGAAGCCTGGCGCCGCAGCGCGCCGGTGTCTGGAAACTGACTTTCGCGGCACTGCTGATTTCCGCCTGCGCCCACGGCCAGTCCGCCGGGGAACCCGCCCCTGCGGCAGGCGAAGCCCTCGCCGCAAAGCCTGCGTCGAGCGCCTTCTGCCTGTTCGAAGTCCCCGCCAGCGGTGGCACGCGCAAACTGCTCAACCTCGGCATCGTCCAGTACATCGACCTGAGTGCCGACGAAGTGCGCATCTACTATGGCGGCGGCAACCTCGGCGGCGGCCACGAGGTACGCATCGCGCTCAAGAGCCGGGACGAAGGCCCGGCGCTGATCGCCCGCATGCAAAAGGCGGCGCAGGAGTGCAAGTGAAGCCCACTCAACCGACATGATCGGCCGCTTAACCGGCATCCTGCTCGACAAGAACCCGCCCCAGATCACGCTGGACGTGCAGGGCGTGGGCTACGAGATCGACGTGCCGATGAGCACCTTCTACAACCTGCCGGCGGCGGGTGAAAGCGCGTGAGTCTCTACACCCACCTCGCGGTACGGGAGGACGCCCATCTGCTCTTCGGTTTCGCCACCGAGGGCGAGCGCGCCGCCTTCCGGCAACTGCTCAAGATCACCGGTATCGGCGCCCGCACCGCGCTGTCGCTGCTGTCGGGCCTCTCGGTGAACGATCTGGCGCAGGCGGTGGCGGCGCAGGAGGCGGGACGTCTCACCAAGATCCCCGGCATCGGCAAGAAGACCGCCGAACGCCTGCTGCTGGAATTGCGCGACAAGCTGCCCAAGACCGTGTCCCTCTCTCCGGCCCAGGCGCAGGCGGAAAGCCGGGGCGGCGACATCCTGAACGCGCTGCTGGCCCTGGGCTACAGCGACAAGGAAGCCCAGGCGGCGCTCAAGCAGTTGCCGGCGGACGTTTCGGTTTCGGACGGCATACGGCAGGCGCTGAAGCTGCTGTCGAAGGTATGAGCTACGTATCGGCAATACTGCTGTCATGATCGAAACCGACCGCCTCATCTCCCCCGCCTCCGCCAGTCCGCAGGAGGATGTCGTCGAGCGTGCGCTGCGGCCCAAGCGCCTCGACGAGTACGTCGGCCAGCAGAAGATCCGCGAGCAGCTTTCGATCTTCATCGCCGCCGCCCGCAGACGCAAGGAATCCCTCGACCACGTGCTGCTGTTCGGCCCGCCGGGTCTGGGCAAGACCACGCTGGCGCACATCGTCGCCCATCGAGATGGGGGTCAATCTGCGCCACACCTCCGGACCGGTGCTGGAGCGCGCTGGCGATCTGGCGGCGATCCTGACCAACCTGGAGCCCAACGACGTCCTGTTCATCGACGAGATCCACCGCCTGTCGCCGGTGGTGGAGGAAATCCTCTACCCCGCGCTGGAGGATTTCCAGATCGACATCATGATCGGCGAAGGGCCGGCCGCACGCTCGGTCAAGCTCGACCTGCCGCCCTTCACCCTGGTGGGCGCCACCACCCGCGCCGGCATGCTGACCAACCCGCTGCGCGATCGTTTCGGCATCGTCGCGCGGCTCGAGTTCTACACGCCGGAGGAACTGACGCGCATCGTCGCGCGCTCGGCGCAACTGCTCAACGTCTTGACCGCGCCCGAGGGTGCCCTGGAGATCGCGCGTCGCGCGCGCGGCACGCCGCGCATCGCCAACCGCCTGTTGCGGCGCGTGCGCGACTATGCCGAGATCAAGGCCGGCGGCGACATCACGCGCGAAGTGGCGGACGCCGCGCTCACCATGCTCGATGTCGACGCCCTGGGCCTCGACATCATGGACCGCAAGCTGCTGAGCGCCGTAATCGACAAGTTCGGCGGCGGGCCGGTGGGCGTGGACAACCTCGCCGCCGCCATCGGCGAAGCGCGCGACACCATCGAGGACGTGCTCGAACCCTTCCTGATCCAGCAGGGCTATCTCCAGCGCACGCCGCGCGGCCGCATGGCCACCGCGGCGATCTATCGCCACTTCGGCCTGGCGGTGCCGCGCGCGGGAGATACCAGCGAACTTTTTCCCGGACAGTAGCGGCGGGCAACCCCGCACCGGTTGTTGGATCGGCGCGCATGGCGCGTCCTACGGGCGGCGAGCGGGAAGCCGGCCCTTCCTCGGCCGAGCGGCGCACCCGCGGACCGGCGCCGGAAAGTCAGTCCTGACGACTCGGGTAGAATGCGGGGAGATGACCAAGCCTCATCACGCGCGACAGCGCTTCGTTCTGCCGGTCCGCGTCTATTACGAGGACACGGACGCAGCGGGGGTCGTTTACTACGCGAACTATCTGCGCTACATCGAGCGCGCGCGAACCGAGTGGCTGCGGGCGCTGGGTTTCGACCAGGCGGTGCTGGCGCAGGAACGGGGCCTCGCCTTTGCGGTCCGATCGCTCAGCGCCGAATACCTGAAGCCGGCGCGGCTCGACGACCGGCTGGACATCGTGTCGGAACTCGACACGGCGGGCCGCGCCCAGGTGGTGTTCGCGCAGCGTGCCGAGCGCGGCGGCGAGGTTCTGTTCGCCGCCACGGTGCGCGTGGCCTGCATCGATGCCGGCCGGCTCAGGGCCGCGGCAATCCCCAACGACATCCGAACCAGATTCGAGAGCCTTCTATGAACGTCGTCCAGGATCTTTCGATCCTTGCCCTGGTGAGCGGCGCCAGCCTGCCGGTGAAGCTGGTGATGGCGCTGCTGCTGGCGCTGTCCGTCATGTCCTGGTACTGGATCTTCCGCAAGTGGTTCACGCTGCGCGACGCCCGTGCCCGCACCGAGCAGTTCGAGCGCGATTTCTGGAGCGGGGGCGACCTCAATTCCCTGTACCAGAGTGCCGCCAACGACCGCCACAGCGCGGGCAGCCTGGAGCGCATCTTCGAGGCTGGCTACCGCGAGTTCACCAAACTGATGCAGCAGCGCGCCAGCCTCGACCCGGCGGCGATCATCGACGGCGTGCGCCGCGCCATGCGCGCCACCTACCAGCGCGAGCAGGACCACCTCGAAGCCCACCTCGCTTTCCTCGCCTCGGTCGGATCGGTGAGCCCCTATATCGGACTGTTCGGCACGGTGTGGGGCATCATGAACGCCTTCCGCGGCCTGTCGAACGTCAGCTCGGCAACGCTGGCCCACGTCGCCCCGGGCATCGCCGAGGCGCTGGTGGCCACGGCCATCGGCCTGTTCGCGGCGATCCCGGCGGTGGTGGCCTACAACCGCTTCGCCCACGATGTCGATCGCATCGCCGTGAAGTTCGAGAGCTTCATGGAGGAGTTCTCCAACATCCTGCAGCGGCAGGTGCGCTAGCCATGCGCCAGCGCCGGCTGATGAACCAGATCAACGTCGTGCCCTACATCGACGTCATGCTCGTGCTGCTCGTCATATTCATGGTCACCGCGCCGATGATCCAGACCGGCTCGGTGGACATCCCCAGCGTCGGCAAGGCGGCGCAGCCGCCGGCCGATCCGCTGGAAGTGATCATCCGCAGCGACGGCGAGCTTGCGCTGCGCGACCGCGCCGCGGGCGGCCCCGAGATCACCGTCTCGCGCGAGGAGCTGGGCCGCCGCCTGCGCGAAGCCCAGGCACGCAATCCGCAACAACCGGTGCTGATCGCCGCCGCCAAGAGCGTGCGCTATGAACTGGTGATGCAGGTGATGGACCAATTGCAGCGCCAGCAGGTCAGCCGCATCGGCCTGCTGGTGCAGCCCGGTAAATGACGCCGGCGCAGTACCTGGAGGAACGGCGCGATCCCGGCAAATGGGCGTCGATAGCCCTCGCCGCCTTCGTGCATCTGGCGCTGGTGGTGCTGCTGGTGTTCGGCGTCCGCTGGCAGAACCGGGCACCGGAGGCGGTGGAGGTGGATTTGTATCGCGCCCCCGCTGCGTCGTCCGCGGCGGTGCGCCCGGCGCCCCCGCCAGCCGAGCCGACTCCCAAGCCGCAGCCTAAGGTGTGAACCCAAGCTGGAGCCGAAGGTGGAACCCAAGCCTGAGCCCAAACCGGCGCCACCGCCCAAGCCCGACATCGCGCTCAAGGACAAGGAAAAGCCGAAGCCTGCGCCCAAAGAGCCGCCCAAGGAAACCCCCAAGCCTCAGCCCAAGCCCGAGCCCGACATGCGCCGCCAGCTTGTCGCCGATCAGCTGAAGCGCGAGACGGAGCAACTCAAGCAACAGCGCATGCAGCACGAGGCCGAGCGCCAGTCCGCCGCACTCGCCGCCGACAGGGCTGCCGCCGGCGCAGCCAGATCCAAGGCCGCCTGGTCCGACCGGATCGGCCAGAAGATCCGCGGCAACATCGTCGAACCGCCCGGCGTGGTGGGCAACCCGAAGGCGACCTTCCTCTTGTCATTGCTGCCGGACGGCTCGGTGCTGTCGGTGAAAATGCGCAAGTCCACGGGGACCCCCGCGCTCGATGCGGCAATCGAAAGGGCGATCTACAAGTCCAGCCCCCTGCCCAAACCCGACGACCCGTCCGCCTTCGAGCGCGAGCTGATCCTCGAATGGGCGCTCAAGGATGAGTAGTCCAAGCCCGACAGCGGAGTGTGAAGATTTCCCTCAGGTATAATTCGCGGCCTTCACGCCAGACCCCTCCTCGATGACCTTTCTCCGCCATCTTCTTGTCATTGTCCTGCTGCTGGCCGCGTTCGGCGCGCGGGCGCAGCTCGCGATCGAGATCACCGGCGCCGGTGCCAATCGCATACCGGTCGCCATCGCCGCCTTCGAAGGCGAAGCCGCCGTTCCCCAGGGACTGACTTCCGTGGTCCGCGCCGACCTGGAACGCAGCGGCCTGTTCAAGCTGATCGACGCGCCCACGGCTATGGGTGAGACCGCCGGCGTCAATTTCGGCGACTGGAAGGGCCGTGGCGCCGATGCGCTGGTGGTCGGCAGCGTCGCGTCGTCGGCGGGCGGGCGCTACGAAGTGCGCTTCCGCCTCCATGACACGGTCAAGGGGGCCGCGCTCGGCGGCCTGGCCTTCGTGTTCTCGCCCAACCAGTCGCGGGCGACCGCGCACCGCATCGCCGATTTCGTTTACGAGAAGCTGCTCGGCGAGCGCGGCATCTTCTCGACCCGCGTCGCCTACGTGGTGAAGAGCGCCAGCCGCTACGAGCTGCAGGTCGCCGATGCCGACGGAATGAACGCGCAGACGGCGCTGGCCTCGCGCGAGCCGATCATCTCGCCCGCCTGGTCGCCCGACGGCAGCCGGCTGGCGTACGTGTCTTTCGAGGCCAAGAAGCCGATCGTGTACGTGCATTCGCTTGCCACCGGCCAGCGCCAGGTGGTGGCCAACTTCAAGGGCAGCAACTCGGCGCCGACCTGGTCGCCCGACGGGCGCAAACTGGCCGTCGTACTGACCAAGGACGGCGGCTCGCAGCTCTACATGGTCAATGCCGACGGCAGCGGCGTCGCGAGGCTTGCCCAGTCCTCGGGCATCGACACCGAGCCTTATTTCTCGCCCGACGGCCGGCATATCTATTTCACCTCGGACCGCGGCGGCAGCCCGCAGATCTACCGCATCGCCGCCGGCGGCGGCGCCGCCGAGCGCTTCACCTTCGAGGGCAGCTACAACGTGACGCCGCGGCTGTCGCCGGACGGCAAGACGCTGGCCTACGTGTCGCGCAACGGCGGGCGCTTCCAGCTCACCACCATGGACCTGGCGACCAGGCAGACCCAGATCCTCACGGATTCCAGCAAGGACGAGTCCCCCAGCTTCGCACCCAACGGCCGCATGCTCCTTTACGCCTCGGAGGTCGGCGGACGCGGGGTGCTCGCCGCGGTATCCAGCGACGGCCGGGTCAAGCAGCGCCTTTCGGTTCAGGCCGGAGACGTGCGTGAACCGGCCTGGGGCCCCTTCCTCAAATAGATCGACTCACGACGGAGAGAACCACGATGCGCAACTTTTTTTACGCAGCCATCATCGGCCTGAGCGCCGCATTGGTTGCCGGCTGCAGTTCCACCCCGACCACCCAGCCCGGCGCCCAGGTCGAGGATAGAGGGCCGGGCGGCGCCCAGCCGGTGGAAACCCCGCCGGTCACCACTGTGACGCCGCAGAAGATCGACGAGACCCTTCCCGCCGAGCTGCGCGATCCGAACAACATACTGTCGAAGCGCAGCGTCTATTTCGACTTTGACAATTTCGTGGTCAAGGACGAGTTCAAGCCGCTGGTGGAGGCCCATGCCCGCTTCCTGGTGTCGAAGCCGAAGATGAAGATGCTGATCCAGGGCAACACCGACGAGCGCGGCAGCCGGGAGTACAACCTCGCGCTCGGCCAGAAGCGGGCGGACGCGGTGAAGAAGACTCTGCTGCTGCTCGGCGCCAAGGACGAGCAGATCGAATCGGTCAGCCTCGGCGAGGAAAAACCGAAGAACGCCGGCCGCGACGAGGCGGCATGGGCCGAGAACCGCCGCGGCGACATGCTCTATTCCGGCGAGTTCTGACATGCGCGTGAAGTTCATTCTGCTCGCCGCCGCCCTGGCCGCCGAACTGGCCATGGTCACGCTGCCGGCGCAGGCCGGCGTGTTCGACGACGAGGAGGCGCGCACACGCATCGAGCAACTGAAGCGCGAAGCCAATGCCCGCCTCGAAAAGCTCGAAGCGGCACAGCGCGGCCAGATCGAACTCGGCAACCAGATCGAGACGCTGCGGCAGGAGATCGCCAAGCTGCGCGGCCAGATCGAGGTGCTGACCCACGACCTGGACCAGTTGCAGAAGCGTCAGAAGGACTTCTACGTCGATCTCGACACCCGCCTGCGCAAGCTGGAGCAATCCGCCGTCGAACCGAAGCCCGACAAGGCCGCCGAGGCGCCCAAGCCCGATCCCCAGGCCGAGACCCGCGACTACGAGGCGGCGCTCAACCTGTTCAAGGCCGGCAAGTACAAGGATGCGGCGCCGGCCTTCGAGAACTTCATCAAGGCCTATCCCAACAGTCAGTTCCAGGCGAACGCCCATTACTGGCTCGGCAACGCGCTCTACCAGCAGAAGGACTACCGGCGCGCGACGGATCTGTTCCACAAGGTCTCGGCGACCTGGCCGAACGACCCCAAGTCGCCCGACGCCATGCTCGGCATGGCCAACGTCCAGCAGGACACGGGGGACACCAAGAACGCGCGCATTACGCTGGAGGCCATCGTCGCCAAGTACCCGTCCAGCGCCGCGGCCGAACTCGCCAGGGACCGCCTCAAACGTCTCAAGAAGTGAGCGCCGCGGCGGCGCAGCCGGTACTGCTGCGCGTCAGCGAGATATTCCATTCGCTTCAGGGCGAGGCCAGCCGTGCCGGCCTGCCGACGGTCTTCGTCCGGCTCACCGGCTGCCCGCTGCGCTGCGTCTGGTGCGACACCACCTACGCCTTTCACGGCGGCGAGAACCTGACGCTCGACCAGATCCTGTCGCGGGTCGCACCCCACGGCACGCCCCAGGTCTGTGTTACCGGCGGCGAACCCCTGGCGCAGAAGGGCTGCCTGCCGCTGCTCGCGGCGCTGTGCGACGCGGGCTACGACGTCTCGATGGAAACCTCCGGTGCCGTGGACATCGCCGCAGTGGATCGCCGCGTTGCCGTCGTCTTGGACCTCAAGGCGCCGGGATCGGGCGAGGAGCGCAAGAACCGCCTCGCCAATCTCGACCACCTCAAGCCAAGCGACGAAATCAAGCTGGTATTGGCCGACGAGGCCGACTACCGGTGGGCACGCGAGCAGATCGTTCAGCATGACCTCGCCCGGCGCTGCGGCGTGCTGCTGTCGCCGGTGCACGGACGGCTCGCCGCGCGCGAACTTGCCGAATGGATACTGCGCGACAGGCTGCCGGTGCGCATGCAGATCCAGCTCCACAAGATCCTCTGGGGCGACGCGCCGGGGCACTGAAACGTAATGACGAATCCCGAGCCACGCGCGATCGTGCTCCTCTCGGGCGGCCTGGATTCCGCCACCACGCTGGCGATCTGCCGCGCCGAGGGCTTCGCCCCCTACGCGCTGTCCGTCGCCTACGGCCAGCGCCACGGCGCCGAACTGGAGGCGGCAGAGCGCGTCGCCGCTGCCCTGAGCGCACGCGAGCACCGGATCGTGAATGTAGACCTCGCCCAGTTCGGCGGCTCCGCCCTCACCGACGCCGACATCGCGGTCCCGACCGAAGGCTTGCAGCCGGGAATACCGGTCACCTACGTCCCCGCGCGCAACACCGTGATGCTGGCGCTCGCGCTGGCGTGGGCGGAAACGCTGCAGGCGCGGGACATCTACATCGGCGTGAATGCGGTGGATTACTCCGGCTACCCTGACTGCCGTCCCGAGTTCATCCAGGCCTTCGAAACCATGGCCAACCTCGCCACCAAAGCCGGCGTGGAAGGCGCCCGGCTGCAGATCCATGCGCCGCTGATCCGCCTCTCGAAGGCCGAGATCATCCGGCGCGGCCTCGCGCTCGGCGTCGATTACGCGATGACCGTCTCCTGCTACCAGGCCGACGCCGACGGCCGCGCCTGCGGCGCTTGCGACGCCTGCCGGCTGCGCCGGGCAGGCTTCGCGGCCGCCGCCGCCGACGACCCGACGCGCTACGCTCGTGCCTGATCCGTGTCCAGCGCACAGCCGGCCGTGTCGGCGGTGCGCCAAGTCATTAGAATTCGCCGCAGCCCGTACAACCCTCACCGATGGAGAAGAAGATGATGAACATGGTCCAAAGAACCCTCAGGCTCGCCTTCGGCATTGCCGCGCTATCCCTCGCCGCAGCGGCTCCGCTTCCTGCGGGCGCAGCCGACGCCAAGGTTCCCGCAAGACCTGCCGCCGGCATGGACGTCGGCGCGGCTAAGGAACTCAAGGTCAAGATCCTCAAGGTGCCGGTGAAGCAAGGAGTCAGCTTCGACGACGCGGTGGAATCGCTCAAACTGCGCGCCAATACGCGCAACTTCAAGTTCGTCGGTCACAGCCCGCTGTCCAAGGAGATCGAGGCCCAGACCGGCAAGCCCGCCCTGCGCGCCGAGATCTTCAGCTTCTGCGATGCGCTGACCGCCCGCGAGTTCATCGACGTGAGCCTGGACTTCGCCGCCTTCCTGCCCTGCCGCGTCGCGATCCTCGAAGACCAGAGCAAGAAGATCTGGATCGTTTCGATGATGATGGACATGTCCTGGCTCGACGCCGGCAAGGGCGCGCCGCCGGTTCCGGAAAAGCTGCGCAACCGCGCCAAGGAGATCATCGACATCATGAACGACATGATCAAGGCGGCCTCCACCGGAGACCTCTGAGCAACGCCGCAACAGCACGGATGCGGTTTGACTGCCCTGTGACGGGGCTCTATAATTCGCGCCCTTCGGGTCGTTAGCTCAGTTGGTAGAGCAGCGGACTTTTAATCCGTTGGTCGCTGGTTCGAGCCCAGCACGGCCTACCAAACATCAAAGGGTTAGCATGCGTGCTAGCCCTTTTTCGTTTCTGACTGTGCCGTATTTGTGCCGCCAAGCATTCCCGCGACCTTTTCCGAGTACTCGATCAATTGGGCCGGCGCCAGGTGCGCATAGCGCCGCACCATCGATTCCGACTCCCAGCCACCGAGCTCCTGGAGCACGTTCAGCGGCGTTCCCGCCTGGGCCAGCCAACTGGCCCAAGTGTGCCGCAGATCGTGCCACCGAAAGTCCTCGATCCCGGCCCGCTGCAAAGCTTGCCGCCATTGCCGGGTGTTGGCCCAGGCAACCGGCCGCCCACGATACGTAAACACCCGCGTCGGGTGTTTGCCGACCTGCCGCGCGAGCACCGCCATTGCCGACGAATTGAGCGGCACATGGATCGCGCGGCGCGCCTTCGCCTGGTCCGGATGAATCCAAGCCACACCCCGCGCCATATCGACCTGGGACCACTCCAGCTTCACCACGTTGAACTGGCGCAGGCCCGTCGACAGCGCGAAGATCACCAGATCGCGCTGGTGCGGCGGCAGCTCGGCCAGAAGCTGCTGCACTTCCGCCGGCTTGAGCCAGCGCACGCGCCGCTTCGCTTCCTTGTAGAGCCGGATCTTCGGCACCTTGTCGATCCATTCCCACTCCAGCGCCGCCTTGCGCAGAATCGTTCGGATCAACGCGAGGTGACGGTTCGCCGTGGCGGGACTGGCAGCCTGGGCTTTGATCTGCCCAATGCGGGCAATCAACTCCCGGTCGATCTGCGCCAGCGGCTTGCCACGCAGGTATTGCTGCAACCAGCGCAGCTTGCCTTCGTCCTGGTCGTGCGTCGCCTTGTGCTGTGTCTCGATCAGAAACTTGTAGCCCGCCTCGTCCCATGTATGGCTTGGTTTCTCGCCCAGACGATGGACCCGCCACGACTCCGTCTTCAACTTGTCGTGCAGTTCCTGCGCCTGGCTGCGCTCGGCAGTGCCAGCAGAGCGTCTAATGCGCTCGCCGGCGGGCGTGGTGACATCGATCCACCACGTACCTCTGCGTTTATAGAGTGGCATGTTTCAATCTCCTTTCCAGGAGCCACTCGCAACGCTTGCCGAGGTTGAGCATAGTGCGAGCGCACATACTCGGCAAGATCGGCGTTGAGAAACACCCAGCGCTTGCCGGTCTTCGCTCCCGGCAGCGCGCCGCACTTGGCCCGGCGCCGCACCTCCTCCGGGTGCAGCTTGAGGAAGATGGCAGCCTCCTCCAGCGTCAAAGTCCTGAGTTCCATCGCCCCTCCTGCAAATCATTTCGACGTTACCGGCCGAGATACACCACCACCTGCTCGCGCCCATGCCCCATCTCGCGGGAGATCAGGAGCCGCACCTCCCGATCCAGCGCCTTCTGCGCGGCGTCAGCTCCTTGGATTCGGCCCGCCGCAGCACGGGCACTCCCAACCGGTTTTCTCCCGGTAACGCCGCTGGGCATACTGGTGGCGGTGGCCATGGACCCCGTGGATGCCGGCGGCGCGGCACTGGCTCTTGAAGCGGTTGCGCTGCTGCTTGTAGCTCATGTCCGCCGGGATCAGGCTCCCCTGGCCGGCGAAGGCCTTGATTTCGTCCACCAGGGCCCGCTGCTCGGCGGTGAGGATCGGAATCTCGCGCTCGCGCCCGCCCTTGGTCCAGGAATCCTTGAGCACCAGCCGGTCGCCGCGGTCGGCCCAGGCGATCCGGATCTTCTGGGACTCTTCCAGGCGCAGGCCAAAAGCCGCCTGCAGGCGCAGCGCGTAGCGGCAGCTTAGGCGTTAAGCAAATATAACTTGAACAATAAGAGTTATTCGCTATGATGAAGCCATGGGTGACCTGGCGATGATCGAGGCGAAATTCCAAGCGCTGTCCGGGCGGCTGGACGAAGCAACCTTGCGCATGTGGGCGGCGACGGAGGCGCGTAGTCTCGGACGTGGGGGTGTCAGTGCCGTAGCCAAGGCGATCGGCATGTCGCGGACGACGATTCACACGGGCCTTGCCGAACTGAAGGCGGCGGCTTCGGCACCTGCGGGGAAGAGCGAGGCACGGCCACGCGTTCGCGCGACGGGCGGTGGACAAAGAAGCTGACGGCCAAGGATGCCAATCTGTTGCAAGATCTGGACGCACTCGTCGAGCCGACATCGCGCGGCGACCCGATGTCGCCGCTGCGTTGGACCTGCAAGAGCACCTACCGTTTGGCTGAAGAACTGCAACGACTGGGGCACGAAGTCAGCCAGCGCACAGTCTGCGATCTTCTGACCCAGATGGAATACAGCCTTCAGTCCACCCGGAAGACGCGGGAGGGCGGGCAGCATGAAGATCGGGATGCGCAGTTTGCCCACATTGCCAGGACCGTAGCTGAATACCAGGCCGCCGGCGACCCGGTCATTTCCGTCAACACCAAGAAGAAGGAATTGATCGGTGATTTCAAGAATGCCGGCAAGGAGTGGCAACCCAAGGGCTCGCCCGAGGAAGTCAGGGTCCATGACTTGCTCGATCCTGAATTGGGCAAGGTCGCTCCCTATGGCGTTTATGATCTGACCGCCAATGCCGGCTGGGTCAACGTCGGCATTGATCACGACACCGCCGAGTTCGCGGTGGAGAGCATTCGGCGCTGGTGGCGCGAAATGGGCGAGGCGAGCTATCCGTGTGCCCGTCGGCTGTTGATCACCGCTGACTGTGGTGGCAGCAATGGTCACCGGGTCCGACTGTGGCGAAGGGAATTGCAGAAATTCGCCGACCAACTGGAACTGCCGGTCCAGGTTTGTCATTTCCCGCCCGGCACCAGCAAGTGGAACAAGATCGAGCACCGCATGTTCTGCCACATCACCGCCAATTGGCGAGGGCGACCGTTGATCAGCCGGCAAGTCGTGGTGAATCTGATCGGCAGCACAACCACCCGCGAGGGCTTGCGCATCAAGGCAGGCATTGACGAAAACACCTACGCAAAGGGCATCAAGGTAACGGACGAGGAACTCGCCACTCTCGCGATAGAACGCGACGAGTTTCATGGCGAATGGAACTACCGATTGTCGCCTCGAAATCCGCATGTCCGGCTATAATTGTTCAAGTTATTATTTCTCGACTCCTTAGGTCACTCACCCGATCGAGCTGCGCCGGGACGAGATCCTTGGCCTTGGAGACACGGGTCGGCTACCTGTCCTATTCCAACCGCCACGCCGATCTGCTGTTCGAGCTGATCAACCGCCGTTACGAATCGGCCAGCACCGTAATCACTTCGAACCGGCCGTTCGCCGAATGGCCCGAGGTCTTCCCCAACGCCGCCTGCGTGGTGTCCATGGTCGATCGGCTGCTGCACCATGCTGAAATCATCGCCATCGAGGGCACCTCCTATCGCCTGAAGGAGGCACAGGAGCGCGCCGAACAGCGCAGTGCGCAGCGGCGCAAAGCGAAATCCGCCGGGCGCAAGTCATGAAGTCGCCTGAGCTTCCTTCCGGCCTGCGCCAGGGAATCCCCTTCCTCCTCCCCGCGCACTGGTCGCCCGAGCAGGCCCTGGCGGTGTTCGAATTGCTCGACGATCTGCGCGAGCAGATCTGGCAGCACTATCAGCTGCAGTTGCTGGAATTGCTGCACGAGCAGCGCCTTCCCCCCGAGGATTCCGCCAGCCTGAGCCTGCCCTTCGAGGATCCGCCTTTCTGACCCTTCCCACTCATCACACCACAAACGACGAGGGGCCTTCGCAGGCCCCTCGTCGCTTGGGTTCTTCCCCCTCAACCCTTCAACCTCCCGGTTCCGCCAAAATCTCCCGTCAGATTCTTTCGGATTTCCACAGCCGCTAACATCACCTGCACCGCCGGCGTGGGGCGGGCTCTTCACAGGGCACCGTTGCGAGCACGGCCTGTTACACCTCATCAATGCCCCAGCCTTGCGGCTGTACGCGCTTGCAGGGCTTAGCGCGCTGCGCTGTCCAGGGCTGGCTTCACCGCCGCAGCGGTCAGGTCTGTCAGCTACCTTCCAAGATCCTGCTGAATACTGCGATTCGAAGCGTTGAGAATCTGCCAGGAATCTATGTCGTCACGTGGCGCGATGCAAGGGCCATTGGAAACCCAGGCCGGGCGCGGCCTTCCGGGGTGGAGGGCGATTGTCCAGGCGAGACCGGACTGCCATGTAAGCCAGCCTCGTCGGGCTAGCGGTGCCGTACTGGATGCTCATCAGCCATGTCTGTCGCCGTCCTTGGAACGCGTTTGCGAACGTGAAGTGCATAGGCAGATGATCGCTGCGGTGCTGGATCCTGTTAACCCGGAGAGAAGGCTAAATCGGGGTTCTTTCGACATCGGGGTTGCCGCCCCGGCTTGCTCCACTCATGCCGGGGCTAGACTTTGGGCCATGATCAGGGACGGACAGCGCATACGCCTCACCCGGGAGGAGAGCGCCTTTCTCGATGGGCTGGTGCAGGAACACGTTTCCCCGCGCAGCGTTGCCGACTACAACGCGTGGCTCGACCATGCCATCCGCGATCTGTCCAAAGCTGACCCCGAAGAGCGCCTATTCAGGCGTGTGATCGAGCGAATGAAGGTCGATCCCTGACTGGCCGTTTGTCGTCTGCTTTCGGTTTCTTTGCTGTCGTCATCTTCGTTCCCCTGTTCTGATCCTCCCGAGATGACAGGACAGGAACGGGGACGGCGGGAATCCATCCTTGCGGAACCGGTCGCCCGAGGCGATGAAGATGGATACCAGCGCTACCGACTGCCCGGCGAAGCCGACCGATTGCGCGACGATGACGAAAGGACGCATCAGCACGATACACGAGTTAGTGCACGACGCAATAAGCGAATCGTGATAAAACACAAAAGGCGAACGTAGCGACTGCATCACCAGTGACGGGAAACCCGCGCCCCATGGCAACCCCTTCCGAGAAACTGGCTCAATCCCTTGAGGTGTTGCAAGCGCTTCAGGATCGGGGCATGGGCGCGATCCGCTCGGCGGACCTGACCCGTACCCACCGCGAGAGGCTGATCAAGGGCGGCTTCCTGCAGGAAGTGATGAAGGGCTGGTACATCCCGGCCCGTCCTAACGAGATCGCCGGGGAAAGCACGGCCTGGTACGCCGTGTACTGGGACTTCTGCGCGACCTATCTGAAGGAGCGCTTTGGCAAGGACTGGTGCCTGTCCCCCGAGCAATCGCTGTTGCTCCACGCCGGCAACCGCACCGTCCCGCGCCAGCTTCTGGTGCGCGTACAAGGGAAGGCCCGCAACAACGTCACCCCCTTCCCGCATGGGACTTCGCTCCTGGATGTCCGCGCGAGCGTGCCACAGGAGGACGATGTCACGGAACTGAACGGGTTGCGCCTGTTCGCGCTCCCGGCCGCGCTTGTGGCTTGTGCGCCCGCGTTCTATACCCGGAACCCGACCGACGCGCGCGCTGTTCTGGCGACGGTGCGCGATGCGTCCGACATTCTCCCGCGCCTGCTGGAGAGCGGTCACAGCACGATTGCCGGACGCCTCGCCGGAGCTTTCCGCAACATCGGCCGCGATCGCCTGGCTGCGGAGATCGTCGAGACCATGCGCGCGGCCGGTTACGACGTGCGCGAGAACGATCCTTTTGAATCGCCCCCGCCACTCACCTTCAGCGCGCGCGCGACCTCCCCTTACGTCAATCGCATCCGGCTGATGTGGCAGGAAATGCGCGAACCCGTGATCGCCCGCTTTCCAAAGGCAACGGGATTGCCCCGAGAACACAGGGGCCTACCTGAAACACGTCGAAGGCGTGTATGTCACTGACGCCTATCACTCGCTTTCGATCGAAGGCTATCAGGTGAGCCGCGATCTGATCGAGCGGGTCCGTGCCGGAAACTGGAATCCGGACCGAAAGGAGGACGACCGGAACCAGCGCAATGCACTGGCGGCGCGCGGGTACTGGCAGGCATTCCAGGCCGTGCGGATCAGCCTGAAAAAGGTGCTGCGCGGCGAGAGTCCCGGTGCGGTGGCCGATGACGATCATCGCTTGTGGTATCGGGAGATGTTCGCCCCGAGCGTGACGATCGGCCTGCTGCGACCGGCCGATCTGGCCGGATATCGCAACGGACAGGTCTATATCCGCCGCTCGATGCACGTCCCGCCCAATCGCGACGCCGTGCGCGACCTGATGCCTGCATTCTTCGAATTGTTGCGGGAGGAATCCGAGCCCGCCGTGCGCGTGGTGCTCGGGCACTTCGTGTTCGTGTACATCCACCCCTACATGGACGGCAACGGCCGCATCGGGCGCTTTCTCATGAACTTGATGCTGGCGTCCGGCGGTTATCCGTGGACCGTGGTTCCGGTCGAACAGCGCGCCACGTACTTGGCTGCACTCGAAGAGGCGAGCGTCGGCCAGAACATCGTCCCGTTTGCCGACTTCCTGGCCGAGCTGATCGAGCGCGGGTTCAAGGGCACGGAGTGAACCGGGAGCCCTGGGTTGCGCCGAATACGGGGCAAGCTCATCCCCGAAAATGAGTGGTCCCTCCGGCCGATCTGGGTGCATCGGCGGTTGCCCGACCCGAGTCGGCTCAGCGAGGGAGAGCGCTATCGACAGTACCGCTCGCTCCGACCGGCTGCTGGCCCCTCGGCAGCCGATCTTCCCCGGACCGAGCCAACCGTCAGCGGATCGGCCTTATGTGGAGCTCCACTTAAGGCCGACAAGCTGGCGTCATCGCCGGGATTCTGAACGGCAGATCCACCCACGGCAGCTTGATCATGCCATATGAGTGACGGCTCAGGACTCCTCACTTGCCTGTCGCCAGGCCTCCGTCGAGGTCGCTGGTTCGGCCAAACCGGTCACAGGACGACGTCGAGCGAGCGGCAGGTATCCGGCAGTCAACCGACCTTGGGGCCAACGCGGCATCGAACGTCAGCTCCCCATCATGCCACCGGCAACTGGCGCCCCTCAACAGACGGTCGATCCGTAATCGCTCTGATGGCTGGTAACAGGTGCAAGACCGACATTGCATGTCGCCGGCACTTGTCGTTCGACGAAAATCGATGGTGTCGGCTAGTATCTGGCCTGAAGTTTCTGTAGGGCGACCAGGCCGAAGGTGCGGACGATGGACAAGACCAGCCACATTTCACACTTGCGTATGGCGACGAACAAAATTCCGGGGGCTGCCTGATGACGCCAGCGCGCAGCAGTGAGGAACAGGGCGAATGGTTGAGCGCACGGAAGATAGTCCTGGCGAGAGACCAGCACCGATGTCAGCGATGCCAAGAGCTATGCGCGAAGGGGGATGCGGATGTTCATCACGTTGTTCCAAGGAGCCTTGGTGGATCAGACGAGCCGAGCAACTTGATCACGCTGTGCGATGGATGTCATGGAGCTGTTCACCCGAACCAGCAGGCCATACTTTCACAAGGCTTCTTGCGCCGGTGGGCGCTGAAGCTGGCCTTGTGGCTTGATAAGGTTGGGGAGTTCCCGGCAGAGGCGGGAAATCTAAGAGCTGCATTGGCAGTTCTCGGAGTGCGCGAATTCCGGGGTCGCCAGTTGGAGGTCGTACTTGCAGCGCTGAAGCGCCAGTCTGTGTTGATGGTGAGTCCAACAGGGTCGGGAAAGACGCTTTGCTTCCAGGTTCCAGCGCTACTTACCCACGGAACAACAGTAGTCGTCGCTCCTCTCAAAGCCTTAATGGCTGATCAAGTTAGTAGCCTCCAGAAAAAGCAAGTCCCTGCGACCTTCATCAACAGCGACCTTGGGACTGATGAAAAGGCTGTCCGCTATGACTTGCTCAAACAGCGGGCCCTCAAGTTTCTATATGTCGCGCCGGAGAGATTCGATCCGAGTCTCGTGAAACCGGGAGACGTTGAGAAGATCCGTTCGATAGAGCTCAGCTATTTCGTTGTTGACGAAGCTCATTGCGTTGATAAATGGGGAAGAGACTTCCGACCTAGCTATGGCCAACTTAGCGCAGTTAGACGAAACTGGAAAGATCCGCCTATCCTCGCCTTTACTGCGACGGCTACGCTAGAGACACAAAAGCGGATTCTCGATTCGCTCGGGATTCCAGATGCTGAGGTGGTTACGACTGACATAGATCGGCCTAATATTGCATTATTAAGACTGCGAACTTCTATTGAGAATGAAAGATTTCGGATCATAGACGATCTCATTGCCTTGGTACCACACGGACGCTCAATGATCTTCGTGCCAACAAAGAAGATTGGCGAGATGATTTCGGTGCGACTTGCGAAGGTCGGACGCAGCACCCCGTTCTTTCATAGCAAGTTGGATGCCAACACGCGAGAACAACTTTTCGGACGCTTTCAAGGACGTCTTCATCCGCCACTGAATACGATCATATGCACCAACGCTTTTGGAATGGGTTTGGATATCCCAGACGTTCGGCTAGTTGTTCATTGGCAACACCCTGCGTCGGTAGAGGACTATCTGCAGGAGTTCGGTCGGGCTGGACGTGATGGCAAGCAGTCTCTTGCGGTTTTATTTACGCAGGATAGCCTTGATAACAGAACTGATACCGGGCTACTTGAGTTTATGGCCAAGCACTCTGTAGATAATGTGGCAGCGGCAGACAGTGTTCGTGACGCGTTACTCAAGAACAAGATCGACGATATCAATAAGTTGGCAGAGCTGTCTTTCACCGAGGCATGTTTCAGAGAGTCCATTAAGCGAATGTTTGTTGCACCAGAGGTTCCTGTTCGAAAATCGTTGGCGAGGCGCCTGCTTGAGTGGGTCTTCCTGAAGAGCGAGCGAGTTCGTAGCAGCGCCTGGTGCTGTGATGCTTGCGATCACGTTTCCACTTCAAACTACCGTGATTGGGCCGGACAGGTTTTCTATGAGGGCCACAAGTCTGCGTAAGCGCAGGTGGCCCATTCTGTCCACCCGCTTCCACCGCCTAGCCGTAGCCCGCCGCAACCCCACCCCACCAAGAGAACACACCGCGCCGGTCATAGGACGAACAGGGCCTTGGTATCAGGTAGCGACGAGGGCGGAATCGAACTGCTGACACTCGGATCACGGCAATCGCTTACGCAATCGTCGTAAACCCATGTAAAAATTCGTTTACAGTCAATAGGATATGACGGGGGCTTGTGTACAGTGCCGGAATGGCATCTACTCTCGATATTTCTCGGGAGACGCAGATGACGTTGCTGGAGGCGTTTGCACAGGTAGAGGATCACCGCAGAGGGCCGGCACAGCGCTACGATCTGAAGGAAATGATCGTGATGGCGATTTGTGCCGTGCTGTGCGGTGCGGACAGTTGGGTCGATGTCGCCGACTGGTGCGAAGGCGAGGAAGAATGGTTGAAGAGCTTCCTCACACTGAAGAAAGGGACGCCTTCGCATGACACGTTTGGCGAGGTGTTTCGCGTTCTGGACGCAGCGGTGTTCGAGCGTTGTTTTCGCCAGTGGGTTGCCAGCATCGTTGGCGTGGCCCAAGGCGTTGTGGCGTTCGACGGCAAGACGGTGCGCGGCTCGAAGGACGGAGCGAATACGGCGCTGCACATGGTCAGTGCCTACGCCAGCGCGCTGGGCGTATCGCTGGGGCAGGAAGGCAGTGCGGGCAAGGGCAATGAATTGGCCGCGTAACTACTCGCCCCCCAGCAGCCCCTCCTGATACCGGCGCAGCCAATTTCCGGAATTCGCGCTGCCGGAATTCGTGCTTGACAACATAGCGTCGAGCGCCTAGAGTTGGTCCGAGACCTTCACCGGGCCCCCTGCGATGGGCAGCTACTTCGGCTCCAAGGCGACCTCGGGCTTGTGCCAGCCGATCATTGCCCTGATGCCCCCCCACGACACCTACATCGAGACCCACCTGGGCGGCGGGGCGATCATGCAGCGCAAGGCGCCGGCGCTGCGCAACATCGGCATCGATCTGAATGAGCGGGCGCTGGAGCGCTTGCAGTGCGACTACCCCGTGGAGAGGGTCAACGGCTGTGCCCACCGCTTTCTGGCGGCGTTCCCGTTCACCGGCCGGGAGCTGGTCTACAGCGACCCGCCCTACCTGCACCAGACCCGCAGCTCGGGGCGGCGTTATCGCTTCGAGTACACCGAGCAGGACCATCGCGAGCTCCTGGCGCTGCTCAAGGGCCTGCCCTGTGCGGTGATCCTGTCCGGCTACCCCTCGGCCCTCTACGACGCAGAGCTCGGCGATTGGCAGCACCTGGAGCTGCAGGTCATGAACCAGGCCGGCGTGCGCACCGAGAAGCTGTGGCTGAACTTCATCCCGGACCGGGTGCACTGGGCACGCTTCGCCGGCAAGAATTTCACCGATCGGCAGCGTATCAAGCGCAAGGCCGAGAGCTGGGCGCGACGCTACCGGGCCATGCCGGCGCCCGAGCGCCTGGCGGTGCTGGCCGCGCTCATGGCCGTCGAGGCCACCTGACGCGGTGGCCAGCGTCAACACGGTTTCTCTGCGCACTGAGTTCGAAGGACTCAAGGGCCA
This sequence comes from uncultured beta proteobacterium, assembly GCA_963696505.1. Taxonomy (GTDB): domain Bacteria; phylum Pseudomonadota; class Gammaproteobacteria; order Burkholderiales; family Rhodocyclaceae; genus CAVOKN01. The sequence continues at coordinate 45,194 of CAVOKN010000003.1, forward strand.
GTTCGAGGCGCTGTGCGCCAGGGGCCGGATCTCGGCCGAGGGCCGCGCCCTCATCCAGGCCCTGCTGATGCTATTCGAGCTGCTGATGGCGGTGTTCATGGAAAAGAGCACGCCGAAGAACAGCCGCAACGCCAGTGTGCCCCCCTCGCGCACCCCCAAGGACGATGACACCGCCTCCCGGCCCGGCAGCCAGTCCAACGGCCCAGAGCCGCCCCTGGAGCGCGCCCGCCACACCCGCACGGTGGAGACCGTCGCCATCGCCCCCGTCACCACCTGTGCCCGCTGTGGCACCGATCTGACCGACACGCCCTGTCAGGCACACGAGCGGCGCACCCGCATCGACATCGTCTTCGAGAAGGTGGTGAGCCACGTCAACGCCGAGCTCAAGTCCTGCCCCCGCTGCCAGGCGCTCACCCAAGGCCGCTTCCCGGCGGATCTGTCCGGCCCGCTGCAGTACGGTACCGGAATCAAGGCCTTCGTCCTGCACCTGCTGATCGCCCAGATGGTGGCACTGAAGCGGGTGCAGCACACGCTGGCCACCCTCATCGAGCAGATCGTGTCCGAAGCGACCCTGCTCAAGTGGGTCCTGCAGCTGCATCACGCCCTGGCCGAGTGGGAGCGCACCGCCATCGACCAGCTCCTCGCCCAGCCCACCCTGCACGTGGATGAGACTTCCCTGCGGGTCGAGCGCAAGAACCACTGGGTCCACGTTTGCTCGGGCGGGGACATCACCCTGAAATTCCTTCACCCCAAGCGCGGACTGGAAGCCATCACGGCGATCAACATCATCCCCCGCTATGGAGGCAGCCTCATCCACGACTGCTGGGCCTCCTACCTGTCCTACACCCACTGCGGCCATGGCCTGTGTGGCGCCCACCTGTTGCGCGAGCTCACCTTCGTCATCGAGTCCAACGGCTACCCGTGGGCGAAGAACCTTAAGCGCCTGCTGAAGCAGACGCGTACCAAGGTGGCTGAACGCGAGAGCAAGCATCTGACCGAGGTGGAGTACAAGCGCCTGCGCAAGCGCTACCGCACCATCCTCGCCCAGGGCGCCAAGCAGCTCCCGCCGCTACCCCCGCGCAACAAGGGCAGCCGCGGCCGGGTGGCGAAATCCGACGCCCATAACCTCTGGCAGCGATTCAAGGACTATGAGGATGCTGTCCTGCTCTTTGCCAAGCTCCCCCACGTGCCGTTCACCAACAACCGCGCCGAGCGCGACCTGCGCATGAGCAAGGTCAAGCAGAAGGTCTCCGGCTGCTTCCGTACCCGTGAATATGCCGAGGCCTACTGCCGCATCTCCAGCTACCTCCAGACCATGGCCCACCGCGGCTATAACCCCCTCGTCGCCATCCAGATGGCCCTCTCCGGCCAGATCTACGCGCAGGGGCGCGAGTAGTTACTTGGCCGCAATCAAAGCGCTGCTCGATACGCTGGTGCTCAAGGGTTGCATCGTCACCCTGGACGCTCTGGGCTGCCAAACCGACGTTGCCCAGAAGATCGTCGCGCAAGGCGGTGATTACGTCTTGGCGGTAAAGGACAACCAGAAGAATCTGTCGCAGGCTGTCGTTGAGTTCTTCGATACCGCCACGGCGTTTGACTGGCGCAACATCGAAGTACAAAAACTCACCACGATCGAGAAAAATCATGGCCGGATCGAAACGCGCCGGGCGCTCTTCGTCCCCGATGTGTCGTGGATGGACAAGCCCATGCGCGAGGACTGGAAGAAGCTTGCCGGCGTTGGCATGATCGAGTCCGAACAGCAGATCAAGGGCAAGGTGAGCGTGGAGCGGCGCTACTTTATCGTCAGCGCCGGGGTGAAAACGGTCGAGCAGTTCGCTGGCGCAGCGCGAGATCACTGGGGCGTTGAAGCCATGCACTGGGTGCTTGATGTGACCTTCCGCGAAGACGACTGCCGCGTGCGCAAAGGCCACGCCGCCCGCAACCTCTCGGCCATCCGCAAGTTCGCCCTCTCGGCTTTGCGCACGGATACGCTTCATCCGACCATCAGCTTACGTCGCCGCCGCAAACTCGCCGACCGTCGCCCAAACTATCGCGCGGCCCTCCTCGGAATCAAGCTTCCCCAATGAAACCGGCTTCTGACTCATGACGTCTATGTGTGCGATTGCCGTGACACTCGGATGTCCAGATCCGTCACCAACAGATTCGTATGCGGTCGGCTGTTCGGCGGCTTTGTCGAAGCGGTGCGTGCCAACTCATAGCCGTTATGGATAGCTGTTCATAACGGCCAGGAGCAGCCCCTCGTGGCATCCTGCCACTGCAGACTTCCTGATCTAGGAACACAAGCACAGGCGATTTCAGGAATTTGATTTAGCACTTGTATTGGCCATTTGATCTCTGTCTGGGTGTATGGTTGGTGCCTGCGTTTTCCCGCGAGCCCGCCATGTTCAGACAATCGCTCATTCCCGGTTTCCCCGATGGTGCGCAACGAATTGGCCAGTCCCTGAGCATTCTCGAACGAGACGGCCAGGTGATCTATTTCGTTGGCGGGGACAACTACTTCTCACACCCAAAAGCTGACATCAAGAGCCGGCGCTTTGTGTTGGCCAGCTTGATGGAGAACGGCCACGTGCGGGCTGTTGATCTCCAAGGCCCGCCCTTGCTCTTGCCTCATCGCACGTTAATGAACTGGACCGCCCAGTATCGCAAGGCGGGGTCGGCCTCGTTCTTTCGCAATCCGCCTGTTGCCAAGCCGTCGGTCATGAGCGCGCAGCTCAGCGCGCAGTGCGCCAAGCTTCTGTCCGAGGGGCTTCGGCCTTCCGTGGTGGCCAGGCAAGTGGGCATCAATGAATCCACGCTGCGCAAGGCGCTCAAACGCCAGGCGATACCGGAGTTGCCCAAGGCAGCTGAGTGCGCCGAGCCCGAAGGCGGCGAGTCTGCCGGCAGCACCAAGTCCGAACGCAGCCGCGACGACGCACAGGCGGCGCTGGGCATGGGCGTGGCCTGCACGCGCGCTGACGACAGGATTGCCGCAGCGGTGGGTCTGTCGCAATGTGCGACCACGCGATTCGAGCCGGGCCAGGACGTGCAGATGGCCGGCGTGCTCGCCGGGCTGCCGGCGCTGTGCGCCAATGGCTTGCTGAGCGGACTGGGACGCCACCTGAGGCTGCCGAAAGGATTCTATAGCGCCTTGCACATTCTGCTGACCCTTGGCTTCATGGCCCTGGGACGGATTCGTCGGCCCGAAGGGCTGCGCCACATCCCGCCGGGCGAATTCGGCAAAGTCATCGGCATTGATCGCGTCCCGGAAGTACGCACCTTGCGAGAAAAGATCAGCCTGATGGCGAGCACGGGGAATCCGGGTGCCTGGATGAAGGAACTGAGTAAAAGCTGGATGGCAAGTGACCCCGAGGAAGCCGGGTATCTGTATGTCGATGCCCACATCCGTGTCTATCACGGGGCTGAGGCGAACCTGCCGCGCCGCTACGTCTCGCGCCAGAAATTGTGCTTGCGCGGCACGTCCGACTACTGGGTTAACGATGCCGTGGGGCGGCCCTTCTTCGTGGTCTCCAAGGCCGTCACCGAAGGTCTGGCGGACACCCTGCTCAAGGACATCGTGCCGGAACTGCTGAACAGTGTTCCCCAGCAACCCAGCCGTGACGAACTCAGTGCCGATCCGCAACTGCATCGCTTTGTCATCGTCTTCGACCGCGAAGGCGCAACGCACAGTCTGTTCTCGGCGCTGTGGAAACACCGTATTGGCGCCATCACCTATCGCAAGAACGTCAAGGATGCCTGGCCTGAAGCTGAATTTGCCGAGCAGGAGGTGCCCATTCCGGGCGGCGGCAGCGCGCGCATGAAACTCGCCCTGCGCGAAACCCTGCTCAGCAGCGGCAAAGATTCGCTGCCGGTGAGCGAAGTGCGGCGGCTGGCGCCAACGGGGCATCAAACTGCCGTCATCACCAGCGCCAGGCATCTGGGCAGCATGGTGATTGGCGGGCGAATGTTCTCCCGGTGGTGCCAGGAAAACTTTTTCGCCTACATGATGCAACATTATGATATCGATGGACTTATCGAGCATGGCGCAGAAAGCCTTCCTGGCACCGTCGTGGTCGTCAATCCGGCACGGCGAGCGCTGGAGAAAAAGATCGCAAGCGCACGCTCCATCGAACGCAAGCTCCAGGCGGAATGGGCAAAACTAGGTCTCGCCAACGGTGCCGACGTGCAGAAAAAGGCCGAGGCGACCGAAGCGATTCAGGTGCATCAGGCGCAACTGGCGCAACTGCGTGAGCAGCGCAAGACGACACCCAAGAAAGTACCGATCAGCAGCCTGCCGCAGGCCGAGCGGCCCACACAGTTATTGCCGCTGAACAAGATGCTGTCGGACACCGTGAAAATGATCGCTTATCGTGCAGAGACAGCCCTGGTCGGTCTATTGAAACAGCATCTGACGAAAGAGGACGAAGCTCGCGCGCTGATCCGCGAACTCTTCGTTTCATCCGCAGACATCGCGCCGGACGATGTTGCCAAAACCCTGACCATCCGGATCCACCGAATGGCCAACCCGGCTCATGACAAAGCCATTGCCGCCCTGCTAGAGGAAATCACGCAACAAGAATTCCAACACCCTGAGACCGGCGCCAAAATGATCTTCGCTTTGGTGTAAAAAGTGCAAGCCCAGTTTCCGCCGAGATCAGGAAATCTGCAGTGGGATCAACAGCAGCCGCTGAAGCGATTTCTCGCTGGGTGGAACCTGCCTGGACCGTGTAAACCGTTGCGTTAGGTATGCGCTGCAATCATGGATCCGTGCTTAGAGCTTTGCCAGGGGACAGTGGATCACGTTGCCGTCTACACCGAGCAGGTGGAGCGCATGCGGATGCGGGCCGCTCACCTCGCCCGCGAGCAAGGCACGACCGGTGAGCGATAGTAACGGATTGAGCTCGATCAGTTCCGCGCGTGCGCCCGTCGCGTGGGGAATCCATACATCGGCCACGACATCGGCAAGGTGTACCGCGGCCTTGAGCACCTGGGCCATGTCATTCACACGAGCAGCGACAGCATCGGCGCGCACTAATAGGTCAGGATACACCTGGCGATGATGGTACTGGCTGGCAGCAGCGAGGGTGCGACTCTGTAGCACGAGCCTGAACTCCTGATCGGGTTCGATCTGCCGCCACTGGCGGGCAAAGAGCCACACCGGTCTGCCGGCCAGTCAACATCGGCGTGCCATGCGTGCGGCGCGGTCACCGGGGGCGCCCAGCAGGCTTAGCGCCCCCCCTACGCTTCGCACCCGCTGTGGGGGACGGTCGGCGGTTACGAAGCTGCGTCCACCCAAGCGCAGGAACACCCCATCATCGAAGGCTTCCAGCGTCGTTTGCAGCCAGTGGACGAGCTTGTCCGAAAACCGGCCTGGTTCGACGCTGGCGAACCTCCCTTCGCTTGCTGCAATAAGTTTGCCGTCCGCGTCCGGCAGCGCAAAGGCCAAATGTGGCATGGACAATGCACATACAGGCGGTGGCCAGTTCTCTATGAAGGTTCCGTAGAACGGACCAGCCGACAGCGGAGAGTGTTTCATAGCATCGCGATCGCTACCCCACTCAGGGCAGCTGGACTTTCCGCGCGACCTCGCCTTCGCGGCCGAAACTCGCCCAGAAGGACGAGTACACCTCGGCGGAATCGTGCAGCAGGTCCAGGAACGCCGTGAACGAAGGTGCGACATAAACGATGGTGGTATTGCCCCCTTCGCCCCAGATGTTGAAGGTGTCCCGCACCCAAGCCTCGATCTGGCCATGACGGTCCGCGCTGATGTTGAGCGTGATCGCCAGCTCGCTATCAGTCGTTCCGATGGCGATCCGTCCCAGCGGGATGTTCCTCAGCGCCGGTTCGATGCCGAACTGGCTGCGCCTATTGATCTCCCTGAGCTCGTACAGGTAGTTGAGGGCGTGCACGCTCTCCAGGAAGTCCGAGTGCGGCACCTGCAGATCGAAAGCGAAGGGTCGCAGGCTGCCGCCATTGCACTTCAGCAGGAAGGAGCGATAGTCCTCCGGAAGTCGCCCACCCGCAGCGGTTTCGAGCGACGCTACCGCTGCGGCATCGGCGAGCGCGCCTGACTGGAAGGGGCGATAGACATGCTCGAACATTCTTGGCATCAGAACTCCTCCTTGCTGGTCAGCGAAGCCCCGCCGGCGTGGCCGGAGCCATTAGAGCCGCCGTGCACGTATTCGGGCACGAGTTGCATGGTCACGCCGTCTTCCTTGTGGTGCCAAGTGAGCGGTGATCCGAGCGCCTTTTCGAGCTCCGCCTTGGTCTTGCCCGTAGCCGCCTTCAGCGCTTCGTCGGCCGCAGCGTAGTCCGTGGTGTGGTTGCCCGCCTGGATGATCTCCACCTCGGCCTTCTTCCCCGCGCCTGCCGGAACCACGACGTCACCGAAGTCCGGAAATCCATCCTTGTAGGGGATGCCGTCGATCTTCTTGCCGCTCGGGTTCAGCTTCTTGTTGCTGCTGAAGTCGGCCAGTTCCTGCCCGAGATCGGAATCGGGATCGGGCTTGTAGATCCCGTCGCCGCGGTGGCCATCGACCCACGCGCCCTTGCCCGGGCCTCCGACCGGCGTCTTCTCATAGTGCTTGCCAATCAGCGATGCGGCCTTATCTTTGCACTCTTGGGTGGAGCAGTTCGCGATGGCCTTGTCGAATTTCTTCCGGCCCTCGGTGACGATGTCATTCCAGTACTTCTTCGCAGCGGCCCGCCGGCCGTTGATGGCGTTGGCCAGGTGACGAGTGACCTTCGCCTTGGCCACATCGATGGCCGCCTCGATCTGCTTGCCGCGTTTGCCGAGCTTACCTGCCTTGGCAGCATCGCCCGCTATCGGGATCAGGCCGATGGCGTCGAACACCGCACCGCCAAAATCCCGCTTGAAGAGCGACTTGCCGAGGCTCACCAAGTCGGCGGCCGTCCCCCAGGGCGGCGGCGCCCAACCCGCGGCGGCCAGCGCACCGTCGGCGGCTAGTTCCGCGTAGGTCAACTCCAGCGCATCGAGATCGTCCTTGGCCTTACGAAAATCTGCCTGCGAGGTATTTGACTCCAGTTGGGAGGTCATGGACCCTCCTCGTCGTCGAACGGGCTGGCGAACAGCAGCCAGTCCTGCCCCTTCATGATTGCCTCGGCGGCCTGGTCCGGCGTTACCTTGGTGTAGAAGCGGTCGATGCGGGACGGGCCATCGGCTGCATGGTCTAACGCGATCTGCCGGTACCCGGGGAACGTGAAAAAGTTCGCAGCCACCCGCCACATTAGGGCGGCGAAGTGCGCGTGGCTATACGGATCAGTGAACCCGAGATGCGTCGCTATGCGGCGTGCCCGGACGGCGGCTGCGACCCGCTTCTCGCGGGGAAACGCTGCGTGGAACTCCGGCAGGTTCTCCTCCATGAACTTGGTGGCGAACCACTGTGCGAAGCCATCTTCCGTTGCGATGCGCGACATCAACTGCGCTTGTGTGACTTGCAACACCGCTGTCCCCTATCGGTTAGTCCTAGAGCATATTCTGGATCAAATCGCAACTGCGCGCCACCTTCCGATTCGGGAAGACGGCATGCAGTCCCACTCAACGGTTGTACGGACCGGAGGCACAGGGCAACACCACAGTTCGGCAGCGACCTGTTTCGGCGCCGCACCAAGGCGGCGCGGGATTCTTCTCCGCCCGCAGCCCAGTCCGTCCGATTTCCCCGTCCTGGGCATCCAGCGCCGGAGTATCCAGCCCCATCCCTACCAGAACGCGCGCCAAGACACGCGCCGTCCCTGAAGCAAGCTCGTCCAACAAACGGTCCAGATCGTGGCTCGCTCGGCGAGCACGATCTAACCTTAGTCGTTATGCAGCGCGTTCATATGTGAAGTTATAGAAGACGTTGCTCGATTTCATGGAGCAAAGCCAGGGCATCCGCGGGGGAGATTGTCGTGCCGATACACTCAACCCCAAACAGGGGATTGGTAGTTCCCTTGTGCGGGTGGTCGAGCACAAGCGTTCCCCATTTCGCCGGTCTTTTTGGTTCTCTGTCCCGGAAGTTGAATGTATTTCCGTGCGACGCTGCGTGTCGTAAGTGGCGAAAGATCTCAAATTCGGGGGACTGGTCGTTGTGGGGTTCGGCAACCGAGTACGCCGTATTTAGCAGCATGCAGCAAAGGGACTTAACCGCAGTGTCCGCCGTGAGTGCGCCGGACACGCACTGGGCATGAACTTGCCCCATGTCAATAGCGATGTTGGGCGTTACTTTTCCGCTATACCAAGCCACCGTGCTCTTGTCGAGCGCCAGTGGATTGTTCTTCTCGAACAGTGGTCCAAGGCCGATCGTAGCGGCAAGAAAGGACGTCACCATTTCGTAGAAAGGTCGTCCCTGAGCAAAAACTACGTTTGACATGGCGTTCAACCGTAAAGCCTCATGGGCGGGTTCGTGCTGCATAACGTGAAGGTAAGGAGCGACCGGCCGGCATTGCCGGCACGGCGTCCCAGCGGCGAAGCCGCGCCTCGACCGTAGGGTTAGACCTCAGTTGGTACCAGAACATTGAGATGTTCCAGTGCAAGGCTTGTAGTCGTTACCTTCGCGATAGGAGTTCGCAAGCTCCAGTAACGCCCCTTCCGCAGGGGCGAGAGCTTCACCATTGGGCAGTTGCAGGACGAAGTAATTGACCGTTTGCCGCGCCGGGAAATAGGCGGCGAACTCGGTTCCTCCATTCCTATAGCCAGAAAACGACCACAATTCCCCTTTTGCACCTGCGCGCGACGTGAGGGACTGAACTCTAGTTGCCGTCAGAGTCTCGCCCGCCGACCGATACATAGCCACGACCTGAGCGACTTGTTGTTCGATGCGCATGGCATCGGCTTCGACTCCGGGTTTGCCGACGCCCGGACGCGTATAAATGCCAACTGGCGCAGATGCCCAAGTCGTGTTGGAGGGATAGAAAACCATGGGAATGCCGTCCGAAGAACCACTACTGTTGTCCATGGTCCAGCCAAAAGGGGCGGCGAAGTAGTAGCAATGATCACTGCCATGTGCGTATCCAACCTGGGCATTGGCACATGCCGGACTCAGCATAACCAGGAAAACGAGAGGGCGTACGCGCATAGGGCTGAGGTTTAACGTTTGAGCCCACCTGCGGGCGACGGACGGCGCCGCCGGCTGGCGAACGTCAGGTGGAGCGAAGGGTTAGACGCCGGACTCATGCGATATAGATGCGATAGCGTAGGCCAGGTGCATTGCCGAACTGAACCGGCTTTGTGAACCGTTCGTGCAGTACCCCGCCATTGGCCAAGATAACCCGCTGTGAGGCAATGTTCTCCGGATCGATGGTCACTTCTACGTAGCGGAGACCCTCCGCCTTGGCTAGTGGCAGTGTTTCGCCCAGAGCCTTTGTGGCGAAGCCGAGGTTTCGCTTCGCCGGTACTACGGAGTAGCCAATGTGGCCCAAACAATGGGGCGGTAGCGCCTCAGTTCCCGGTTGCCACCGTAGCCCAATGACACCGCAGAACTCACCGTCCCACAGCCACCGGCGAATGCCAGGAAGGCGCTCGACAAACGAACCGTCCGGCAACTTGATGGGCTTCCCTTTTGCTTCGCGGTCAACCATGCCAGATAGAAATGCGTTCGGGTCGGATTGAATTCGCTGGAGTTCCTCGGTCGCGGCATCGGCGCCACGCGAGCTGTCGGCAGACCAGCCAAGCCGCAATGCCGCGATATAGCTCGCCAAGTGCTCTACGGACGGCCAAACGAGCTGCATGTTCCGGAGTGCGGTATCAGGCGTCTAACGCCTGCGCTCGGCCGCGGCCCGCGCAGCGGGCGAACCCCTGACAACGCGGCGCGTTGTCAGGGGCGTCGGCTGCAGCGCATTGTTGGGCACCGTCTTCATTTTGCACTTGGATCTGCTTCGATGACACCAAAACGAAGGCCACCCGGCTCAGCACAGGTGGCATACCAACCGATTCCCGGAATGGGAATTCTCTGTTCTACGATTGTCCCGCCGCTTGCTTTGACGCGAGCAAGTACCTCCTCTAGGTTCCCTACCGGCACGGTAATCTGGGTTAGTGGATTGCCGCCGTCAGTGAGCGCATCCTTGACGGCACCAATGCCACCATCAATCCCGGGTTCGCTCTCGGGACCAGCCTGGATTCGGTAGTACTCGTAGGGCATCGAAAATCTCTCGAAACGCCAACCCAGAACCTTTTCGAAAAAGGCGCGCGCCTGAGGACATCGTGGACAGTAAGATCGAAGTATGTTGGTTTCATCGTTTGATCGCCGGTGATCTCTCGTTAGCGTCTTACGAATTCATATAGGTGCCCAACTGTCAATTTATGGCGCGGGTTCGCGCCCGAACTTGGCGCCTGCTCCCTAACTTGGCAAACTGAACCCGCTGGAAAAGCCCGGCAGTATTGAACTCTGGCCTTGTGGCCGCTGCGCAATAACGTACCAAACAGGCCCAAAAAGCGGCATGCCGGTAGTCAGCGCGCCAGTAGGCCGGTGAACGCCTCAACCGCGGCATTGTGGCACTCCCAGCAGCGGTCGTGGGCGGCGGGCAGCAGCCGGGACGTGCCGGGGCCTACCCCCAGGGTGATCGCACTCGAATACATAATGGCGAGAGCCCCAGCAACGCCATGCGCCCATCGTCATCCCAACCGATGCGGTTGCGCCGCAGGCGCAGGCTCTTCTTCTTGCCCTCGGGCGGCTGCTGGCGCAGCAGATTCAATGCATCTTGGTGAGCAGCGAGAAGTTCTGCGGGGCGTTGTTCTCGGTCAGACGCCGGGCGTCCTCACCGAAGATCACATCGAGGCTCCAGTGAAGACGGTTCTCGATGACCCAGTGATCGCGCACCGCCGCGGCGAAATCCGCCGTGCTCAGGGTGCGCGAGCTGATGTAGTAGCGCGTTTCCACGGGCGAGGCCTTGCCCCCGACGACTCGTACCGAATCGACCCGCCCGAGCATCGCGCAGTCGGCCCAGACGTCGGTGTCGACCTCGCCGGTATTGGGCAGGGTGCGGTAGATCTGGAACACGTGACGCCCGTGACCGGTCTGCACCGCGTTGTGGACCTTGTCCCAGTGGCCGACGAAAGCACCTTCCAGCGCTTGGTGCAGGGTGGGCTGGTTGCCCTTGACCGCCAGCAGATAGTCAGCGCCCAT
>CAVOKN010000004.1:0-17144 GCA_963696505.1 uncultured beta proteobacterium
TACGATAAGGGCAGGATTGTACCGGAAAGCCCCAATCGGCCCGCCGTACTCGTATGGCGGCAGGGGACGCCAGGATCCTGCGGCCGCGACGGCACTGAAGGGTCGGCAAGCCGCAGCCCCTGGCTATAATCCGCCAAGCCCCTCCGGAGACTTCCCATGAGCTACTACAAGTACCACGTGTTCTTCTGCTGCAATCAGCGGGAACCCGGCGCCACCTGCTGCAACAACCATGGCGCGCAGGCGCTGCGCGACTATGCCAAGGACCGCGTCAAGGAGCTCGATCTCAAGGGAGCGGGCGGCGTGCGCGTCAATTCGGCCGGCTGCATGGACCGCTGCGACGAGGGGCCGGTGATCGCCGTCTATCCCGAGGGCGTCTGGTACACCTACGTGGACGAGAGCGATATCGACGAGATCGTGGACGAGCACCTGATGCATGGCCGCATCGTCGAGCGGCTGCGCATCTGATGGCCCACCACCTCTCCGAACGCCTGCTGCTGGACGGACCGGCGGGGGCAATCGAGACCGCCATCGACCTGCCGGAGTACGCGCACGGCATCGCGCTGATCTGTCATCCCCATCCACTGTTCGGCGGCACCCTGGACAACAAGGTGGTGCAGACGCTGGCCAAGACGCTGCGCGACCTGCATTACGCCAGCCTGCGGCCTAACTTCCGCGGCGTCGGCAAGAGCACCGGCTTGCATGACCACGGCAAGGGCGAAACCGACGACATGATGGCGGTGCTGGAGTACGCCCGCGAGCGCTTTGGAGATCTGCCGGTGGTGCTGGCGGGCTTTTCCTTCGGCGCCTGCATACAGACGCGGGTTGCCAAACTGCTCGCCGATGCGGGAAGGCCGCCGCGCCGGTTGATACTCGTGGGCACCGCCGCCGGCCTGGTGGTGGGCGGGCGCAGCTACGCCACGGAAGCCGTTGCGGCGGACAGCATCGTCATCCACGGCGAGGTGGACGAGACGGTGCTGTTGGCCAACGTCATGGACTGGGCGCGGCCGCAGGACCTGCCGGTGATCGTGGTGCCGGGGGCGGATCATTTCTTCCATCGCCGGCTGCACCTGATCCGCGACATCATCAAGCGTTGCTGGCACGCGTGACGACGGGAGCGCGCGCGTCGTGATTCCCGGTATCGATGCCTCGCCGCTGGTAGTCGAGGGACTGCGCAAGCGCTATGGCGAACTCGAAGTGGTGGCGGGGATTGGCTTTCGCCTGCGGGCGGGAGAATGCTTCGGCCTGCTGGGGCCCAACGGCGCCGGCAAGACGACGACGCTGCGCGCGGTGCTGGGGCTCACCCGCGCCGATGCCGGCAGCATCAGCCTGACGGGCCTCGACGTACCGGGTCGGGCGCGGCAGGCGCGCCAGCAGGTCGGCATCGTGCCGCAGATCGACAACCTTGACCCGGACTTCACGGCCACCGAGAACCTCCTGATCTATGGCCGCTACTTCGGGCTGAAGGACGCGGCGATCCGCGCCCGCATCCCCAGCCTGCTCGAATTCGCGGGGCTGGAATCCCGCGCAGATTCGCGCATCGCGACGCTGTCGGGTGGCATGAAGCGGCGCCTGACGCTGGCCCGCGCGCTGGTGAATGACCCGCAACTGCTGGTGCTGGACGAACCCACCACCGGCCTCGACCCGCAGGCGCGGCACCTGATCTGGGAACGTCTCAAGCGCCTGCTGGCCCAAGGCAAGACGGTGCTGCTGACCACTCACTTCATGGACGAGGCGGAGCGGCTGTGCCATCGCCTCGCGATCATGGACCGCGGTCGCATCATCGTCCAGGGTTCGCCGCGAGAGCTGATTGCCGCGCACATCGAGCCCCAGGTGGTGGAGGTGTATGGCGAGGACGCGGCGGGATGGGCGAGGGAACACGCTGCACGGCTCGCGCGGCGTTTCGAGGTGACCGGAGAGACGGTGTTCTGCTACGTGGACGACGCGCGGGCGCTGCTGCAGCACCTGGACGAGCAGCCGGGGCTGCGCTACCTGCACCGGCCGGCGAATCTGGAGGACGTGTTCCTCAAGCTCACCGGGCGCGAGTTGCGCGATTAGAGGACGCAGGACGTAGGTCGGGTTGCGCAGCCACCTGACATTGTTCGGCGGCAGAGGGTCAGGGAGCGCTGCGCGCACCCTGACCTGCGGAGTGATCGGAATCGCCAAGTGATCGAAGCGCAGGTCGAATGCTACGCCCAGCGCCTGCTGAACCCCTTCCGCGGCGCGATGCACGTCATCCGCTATCGGGCCGCCGAGGCAGTGACCACCGACGGCCTGCACTGGGACATCTATGTCGCCAACGACCAGCTCCTGGAGGGGCTGGACGGCGTGTGCGGCGCGCAGATCAGCGACCTGCGCTACGGCCGCTGGTCCGCTGCCGAGGGGCTGAAGCGTGGCCCGCTCTACCCCTCCGCCGACTTCCGGCGCATGGAGGAGATGGGCGCGGTGGTCTACGAGCATCTGCGCCTGTGGCACCAACGCGTGCCCTTTGTCTTCCGCGACAGTTACGAGCTGTGGCTGCTCGACTCCGAGGACAGGCCGCTAGCCCTGCTCCATACGGCGATCGACGAGCGCGAGCTGCCGGGCAGTGCGTGGCCGCACTGGCGGATCGGGCTGGCGGCGCAGTCGCGCTTTCACAGCGCGGCCGTGCACGGGGCTGAAAGCAACTGCGCCGATTATCTTGCGGCCTATATCAACGGCCGCGCCGGCGACCCGGCGCGTGCCCAGTGGTTCCTGCGGGAGGCCGACGGTTCGGGCAGGGGAATGCTGGTCGTGGGCGGCGGCTCGCAGGGACTGACTCTGCGCAGGCTGGGGCGGGAAGCCTTCCCCGAACTGTGCCTGTCGGCCCAGGCCCACGACGAGGCCCATGCGCGGCTGATCGAGGACTTCCACGCCTGGCAGGCGGCGTGGCTGCTGGTACTGCCCGACCTCGGACGCGAGGTCCGCGGCCGGCTGGAAAGCTGCGCCCGACAGCAGGCTCTGGTGGTGCAGAGCCAGCACCGACTCTATCCGCAGACCGTGGACCGCCCGACGATCCGCGCCGCGCTGGTGGAGGCGGTGCTGCGAAGGGCGGAAAGCGCCGCGACCGGCCGTGAGGCGGAAGCCTCCCCGTTCTACATCGAACTGGACCCGGGGCCGCCGGCGTAATTTTTTGTCCACAACAAAAAAGGGCGCCGAAGCGCCCTGTGTCCTTCCGGGGGGAGGGAAGGAGGGGGTTCAGCCTTCGTCGATGCCCTCGGTCACGGGGTTGTTGATGATCCAGTGCAAGCGGCTGCCTTCAACCTGCGACTCCAGCACCTCGATGTTGAGTTCCTCGGCAAGCTTGACGATGTCCGGCGTGTACATGGCGTGTCTCCTGATAAGTTTGGGGTGGGGAGTGGGAAGGAGGGGGTTCAGCCTTCGTCGATGCCTTCGGTCACGGGGTTGTTGATGATCCAGTGCAGGCGGCTGCCTTCGACCTGCGACTCCAGCACTTCGATGTTGAGTTCCTCGGCAAGCTTGACAATGTCTGGCGTGTACATGGCGTATCTCCTGAAAAGTTTGAGTTGCTTTGATTACGGCCTTACCGGCCTAATCCCGATCAAATTTGTCGGTTAAACGGACTTTAGTTTTGTCCTGGACAAATGTCAAGAACTTTTTATGTTCCCATAAACATTGCAGGGAATTGGCCGCCGCTGGTCCATCCCGCGGTGGGATAATGCGGAGCCTTCCCGCCACTTCCTGGGCGCCATGACCGGCCTCGCTCGTGCCCTGCTCGTTCCGCCCCGCCCCAGCCTGCGCTTCGTGCCGGTGTGGCGGCGCAACCTGCTGGTATGGCGCAAGCTCGCCATCCCTTCGGTGCTGGGCAATCTGGCGGACCCGATGATCTACATGCTGGGCCTGGGCTACGGCCTCGGGGCGCTGCTGCCTCAGGTGGGCGGCGTGTCCTACATCGCCTTTCTCGCCGCGGGGACGGTGTGCTTCTCCACCATGAATTCGGCGTCGTTCGAAACCATGTACTCGGGCTTCTCGCGCATGCACGTGCAGCGCACCTGGGACGCCATCCTCAACGCCCCGGTGGCGCTCGACGACGTAGTGCTGGCGGAACTGGTGTGGGCTGCCTCCAAGAGCTTCCTTTCGGGCGTGGCGATCCTGCTGGTGATCTGGGCCATGGGGCTGACCCAGGGCTGGCTCGCGCTGTGGGCGGTGCCGCTGGTGTTCGTCATCGGACTGGCCTTCGGTGCGCTGGGGCTGGTGATGACCGCGCTCGCGCCGAGCTATGACTTCTTCATGTACTACTTCACCCTCTTCGTCACACCGGCAGCGCTGATCTCGGGGGTGTTCTTCCCCGCCGAGCAACTGCCGGCAGCGTTCCAGGCGGTGGCCCAGGTGCTGCCTCTTTCACATGCCGTCCAACTGATGCGGCCGCTGCTGCTGGGGCAGGTTCCCGCCGACGTTGCGCTGCACCTCGCGGTGCTGTTCGCCTATGCGGCAGCGGGATTCCACCTCGCCCTGGTCCTGGCGCGACGGAGGCTCCTGAAGTA
Source organism: uncultured beta proteobacterium (assembly GCA_963696505.1). Taxonomy (GTDB): domain Bacteria; phylum Pseudomonadota; class Gammaproteobacteria; order Burkholderiales; family Rhodocyclaceae; genus CAVOKN01. The sequence continues at coordinate 4,521 of CAVOKN010000004.1, forward strand.
GGGTGCGCCATGCACACCGGCCCGTCGCGTGCGCCCGAATTGGTGCGCACGGCGCACCCTACGGGCTGCCGCGAGGGCCGAAGCCGCTAGAATTGCGGTATGCAGACTCTGCTCGTCATCACCAACCTGCCTGACAGCACCAGCGCCGAGGCTCTGGCGCGCAAGCTCGTCGAAGGGCGGCTTGCCGCCTGCGTCAACATTCTGTCGCCCTGCCGCTCGGTGTATCGCTGGCAGGGCACGCTGGAATCGGCCGCCGAAGTGCCGGTGCTGATCAAGACCACGGCCGAGCGCTACGCCGCGCTCGAAGCTGCGATCCGCGCCGCACACCCCTACGAACTTCCCGAGATCGTCGCGGTCTCCATCGAGCGCGGCCTGCCCGAGTATCTCGCCTGGGTTGCCGCCGATACCGCGCCCCTTCCCCGCTGAACTGCTATCCCGATGCTGAAGAAACTGCTGATCGCCCTTTGCTTGCTGACCGCGCTGCCGGCGCTCGCCCAGGAACTGCTTGAGCCCGAGAAGGCCTTCAAATTCTCCGCTCGCGCGCTGGATCCGCAGACGGTCGAAGTGCGCTTCGACATCGCCGAGGGCTACTACCTCTACAAGGACAAGTTCAAGTTCGCCGCCGACGCTCCCGCGGTCAAGTTCGGCACCGCCCAGTTCCCGGCCGGTAAGGTCAAGCACGACGAGTTCTTCGGTGAGGTGGAAACCTTCCGCGATGCCATTGCCATCAGGCTGCCGCTGGCGGCGGGCCAGGAGGCGGGGGCGTTCAAGCTGACGGTCACCTCCCAGGGCTGCGCCGACATCGGCGTGTGCTACCCACCCCAGCCGCAGAGCGCGACGGTCGTACTGGCGGCCTTGTCCTCTCCGCCCGAAGGCGGCGTCGCGGATCTACTCAAGGCCGCGCCGGCGACGTCTGCTGCAAACCCGGCGGCCGCGCAGAGCGCCCCCCTTGACGAATCCTCGCAGCTCGCCGGCCTGCTCAAGAACGCGAGCTTCTGGATCGTCCTCACCACCTTCTTCGGCGCCGGATTGCTGCTGGCGCTGACACCCTGCGTCTTCCCGATGATCCCCATCCTGTCGGGCATCATCGTCGGCCACGGCCACAACATCACCCGCCGCCACGCCTTCGGACTGTCGCTCGCCTATGTGCTCGGCATGGCGGTCACTTACGCGCTGGCGGGTGTCGCCGCGGGCCTGTCGGGAACGCTGCTGTCGAGCGCGCTCCAGAATCCCTGGGTGCTGGGCGCCTTCGGGCTGGTTTTCGTCGGCCTGTCGCTGTCGATGTTCGGCTTCTACGAACTGCAGATGCCGGCCTTCCTGCAAAGTCGGCTTGCGGAGGGCGCCAACCGCCAGCAGGGTGGCTCGCTGCTGGGCGTGACGGTGATGGGCGCAGTGTCGGCGATCATCGTCGGTCCCTGTGTGGCCGCGCCGCTGGCCGGCGCGCTGCTCTACATCGCCCAGACCGGCGACGCGCTGCTGGGTGGCGTAGCGCTCTTCGTCATGGCGCTGGGCATGGGCGTGCCGCTGCTGGCGGTGGGCGTATCGGCACGCAGCTTCCTGCCCAAGGCCGGACCGTGGATGGAGGCGGTAAAGAAGTTCTTCGGCGTCATGTTGCTGGCGGTGGCGATCTACATCGTGTCGCCGGTGGTGCCCGGCATCGTCGCCATGCTGGCCTGGGCGGCGCTGCTGATCTTCGCCGCGATGTTCGTGCATGCCCTGGACCCGCTGCCGCCCAACGCCCACGGCTGGCAGCGCTTCTGGAAGGGCGCCGGCGTGGTGGCATTGCTGGTGGGCAGCGCGCTGCTGATCGGCGCGCTGGCCGGATCGCGCGATCCGCTCCAGCCCCTGGCTGTTCTGCGCGGCGCGGTGGCGGCCCCCGAGGGCCACGTGCGCATGGAGCGGGTGAAGTCGGTGGAGGAACTCGATGCGCGCCTCAAGGCGGCCACCCAGCCGGTGATGCTCGACTTCTATGCCGACTGGTGCATCTCGTGCAAGGAGATGGAGAAGTTCACCTTCACCGACGAACGGGTGGCCCAGCGCATGGGCCGCATGCTGCTGCTCCAGGCCGACGTCACCGCCAACAGCGAGGCGGACAAGGCGCTGCTCAAGCGCTTCGGTCTGTTCGGCCCGCCAGGGATCATCTTCTTCGAGCGCGGCGGCGCCGAAATACCGGGGCTGAGGGTGGTCGGCTATCAGGCGGCGGACAAGTTCCTCCAGACGCTGGAGCGCGTCGTGCCGAATTGAGGCAGGCCGGCGCCCGGCGCGGTGCGCGACGAAATCGCCTAGAATCGCGCTTTGCCTGCATCACGCCCCCATGTTCTCCGGAATCATCGCGGCCGTCGGCCGCATCGCCCGTATCGACAACGCCGAGACAGGCGTGAGATTAACCATCGAGGCCGGCAGCCTCGGCCTCGATGACGTCGCCATCGGCGACAGCATCGCCGTCAGCGGCGTTTGTCTCACCGCCATCGCATGCAAGGACAATCACTTCTCGGTGGATGTCTCGCGCGAAACCCTGGACTGCACCGTAGGCCTCGACGCGACCGGCGACGTCAATCTGGAGAAGGCGCTGCGACTGGCCGACCGGCTCGGTGGCCATCTGGTGAGCGGGCACGTGGACGGCGTGGGCGAGGTGCTCAGGTTCGCACCCGTCGGCGAGAGCCACGAACTGGTGGTACGTACGCCCGCGAGCCTGGCGAAGTACATCGCGCGCAAGGGCTCGATCACGGTGGACGGCGTGAGCCTGACGACGAACCGGGTCGCGGGGACTGACTTTTCCATCAACCTCATTCCCCACACCATAGCGGCCACCACGCTGAAGCGTCTGCACGCCGGGGCGAAGGTGAATCTGGAAGTGGACCTGATCGCACGCTACGTCGAGCGCATGCTCAGCGCACAGTTGGAGACCGCAGCATGACCGCCCTGTCACCGATCAAGGACATCGTCGCCGACATGCGTGCAGGCCGCATGGTGGTGCTGGTGGACGAGGAGGACCGGGAGAACGAAGGCGATCTGGTGATCGCCGCCGAGCACATCACCCCGGAAGCGATCAACTTCATGGCCAAGCACGGCCGCGGCCTGATCTGCCTGACGCTCACCGAGGCGCGCTGCCGCCAGCTCGGCCTGCAGCTCATGGTGCGCGACAACCGATCGCCCCACGGCACCGCCTTCACCACCTCGATCGAAGCGGCGGAGGGCGTGACCACCGGCATCTCGGCGCAGGACCGCTCGCGCACCGTGCAGGCGGCAGCAGCGCGCAATGCCAAGCCCGACGACATCGTGCAGCCCGGCCACATATTCCCGCTGATGGCCCAGACCGGCGGCGTGCTGGTGCGCGCCGGCCACACCGAGGCGGGCTGCGACCTCGCCGGCCTGGCGGGGCTGGAGCCGGCGGCGGTGATCTGCGAGATCCTCAAGGACGACGGCACCATGGCGCGGCTGCCGGACCTGATCGAGTTCGCCCAGATCCATGGCCTCAAGATCGGCGCCATCGCCGACCTGATCCACTACCGCGCCGCCTCGGAGCGACTGGTGGAGCGCGTCGCCGACAAGGAAGTCACCTGCGCCCACGGCGAGTTCCGGCTCTGCGCCTACCGCGACCAGACCAGCGGCGAGGTACACCTTGCCCTGGCGCGCGGCGACATCCGGCCCGACCAGGAGACGCTGGTGCGGGTGCACGAGCCGATCTCGGTGGTGGACTTCCTCGACTGCGGCAGCCGCCGCCACACCTTCAGCGTGGACGAGGCGATGCGCGTCATCGCCGCCCAGGGTGCGGGCGTGATCGTGCTGCTGCGCCGCCCCGAGAGTGGCGCCGACCTGCTCGCCGCGCTGGGCGACGAGCGGCCCCAGGCGCGCCCCGGGGCGAAATGGGATCCGCGGCTCTATGGCATCGGTGCGCAGATCCTGCGCGACCTCGGCGTCGGCAAGATGCGCCTGCTCGCCAACCCGCGCCGCATGCCTAGCATGACCGGCTTCGGCCTCGAAGTGACCGGCTACCTCGCCCCGGAAGCCAAGACCTGACTCCCAGACACCATGGCACGCTACGACAACATTCAGGAACTCGAACCCCTGCTCGCCGGCGCCGCGCTGCGCGTCGGGCTGGTGATGAGCCGCTTCAACCAGGACGTGGGCGAGGGCCTGCTCGGCGCCTGCACTGCGGAACTGAAGCGCCTCGGCGTCAAGGACGAGAACGTGCTGCTGGCGAGCGTGCCGGGGGCACTGGAACTGCCCCTGGCGCTCCAGCACCTGGCCCAGAGCGGCCATTTCGATGCGCTGGTCGCCCTCGGTGCCGTCGTGCGCGGCGAGACCTACCACTTCGAGATCGTGTCCAACGAGTCGGCGCGGGGCATCACCGACGTGCAGTTGCAGACCGGCATCCCCATTGCCAACGCCGTGCTCACCACCGAGAACGACGATCAGGCGCTGGCGCGTATGCAGCAGAAAGGTGCCGAGGCGGCGCAGTGCGCGGTCGAAATGGCCAACCTGCTGCGCCAGGTGCGGGCGGCCCGCGGATGAGTTCGGCCCGCCACCGGGCGCGGGAATTCGCGCTCCAGGGGCTGTACCAGTGGCAGGTGAGCGGCAACGACGCCGCCGCCATAGAGGCCCACATGGGCGAGGTGAAGGGCTTCGACAAGGCCGACCGGGAGCTGTTCTCGCGCCTGCTGCGCGGCGCGATGCGCGAACGGGACGCCCTGCGCGAGATGATCTCGCCCCACCTCGACCGCAAGTTCGAAGCGCTTTCGCCGGTGGAATGCGGCATCCTGCTGCTGGGCACCTTCGAACTCGCCCACGAGATCCAGACCCCCTACCGCGTGGTGCTCAACGAGGCGATCGAACTCGCCAAGAGCTACGGCGGCACCGAAGGCCACCGCTACGTGAATGGCGTGCTGGACAAGGTGGCGGCCCAGTTGCGGCCGCACGAAGCTGCGAAATCGCCGTCTCGCAGCGGCTGACTTTTGGCCGGCAAGGCGTCCCTGGGTCCATGCCCTCCGAATTCGAACTGATCCGCCGCCACTTCACCCACGGGGTGAGCCACACCGTGCTCGGTGTGGGCGACGACGGCGCGGTGATCGCGCCGCGGCCGGGCATGGAGGTGGTGATCAGCACCGACATGCTGGTGGCGGACACCCATTTCCTTCCCGGCACCGACCCGGAAAGCCTGGGCTGGAAGGCCTTGGCGGTAAATCTTTCGGACCTCGCGGCAATGGGTGCCGAGCCGCGCTGGGCGCTGCTGGCGGCGGCACTGCCGAGCGCAGACGAGGACTGGATCGCCGCCTTCTGCCGCGGCTTCTTTGGCCTCGCCCAGCGTTTCGGCGTGGACGTGATAGGCGGCGATACTACCCGCGGACCGCTCAACCTCGCCCCCACCGTGCTGGGCGAAGTCCCGGCCGGTCAGGCGCTGACGCGCGCCGGCGCGCGGCCCGGCGATACGATCTGGGTTTCCGGCGCCCCGGGTCTTGCCGCGCTGGGCCTGGCGCAACTCCAGGGTCGCGGCGAACTGGCGCTGCAATGGCGCGAACGCTGTTCGGCCGCCTTGCACCGACCCGAGCCACGGATCGAACTGGGCCAGGCGCTGCGTCCCCTGGCCCATGCCGTGATCGACGTTTCCGACGGCTTGCTGGCGGATCTGGGCCATGTCCTGGAACGTTCGGCCGTGAGCGCCATTCTGGAACTGGAGGCGCTGCCTCGGGCAGCTCTGGAAGCGGCGCCGCGTCTGGATCTGGGGCATGCCTGCCTGCTCGGAGGCGGCGACGACTACGAACTGACTTTCACCGCCGCGCCGGAAAGCGACGCCGCCATCGCCGCTCTGGGCCGGCGCCTGGGGCTTGCCCTGACCGCCATCGGCGAGATCGGCGGCGGGCCCGCAGGGGAGATCCGCCTGGTCGATGGCGCTGGCAACGCCGTCCGCCTCCCACCACCGGGTTTCGATCATTTTGGATGAGCGACATGCCAGCACCCGACGGCAAGTTCCTCTTCGCCCACCCCTCCCACCTGATCGCCTGCGGCTTCGGCAGCGGGCTGTCGCCCTGGGCGCCGGGAACGGTAGGCACGCTGTTCGCCTGGATGTCCTACCTGGTGATCAAGCCGCAGTTTTCGGACGGTGCTTTCCTGGTCTTTCTCGCGCTTTGCTTCGCGCTGGGGGTGCTGGCCTGCCACCGCACCGGCCGTGACCTCGGCGTGGCGGACCACGGTTCCATCGTCTGGGACGAGATCGTTCCCTTCTGGCTGGTGCTGATGTTCACCCCGCCCGGCCTGGTTTGGCAGGGGTTTGCCTTCCTGCTGTTCCGGTTCTTCGACATCGTCAAGCCCTACCCCGCCAACCGCATCGACGCGGGCATGAAGAACGGGCTCGGGGTGATGCTGGACGACGTGGTGGCGGCGGGCTACTCCATACTCGGCATCGCGCTGCTGGTGCGCTTGCTCGGTTGATGGACGAACTCGATCGGCTGGCCGTGCGCGTCGGTGCCGCCCTCAAGCGGCGCGGCTGGATGCTGGCGCTGGCCGAGTCCTGCACCGGCGGCTGGATCGCCCAGACGGTGACCTCGGTGGCGGGAAGTTCGCAATGGTTCGACCGGGGCTGGGTAACCTACTCCAACACCGCAAAGGAAGACCTGCTCGGGGTGACTGCCGAAACCCTGGAGCGTCACGGGGCAGTGAGCGAGGAAACGGCAAGGGAAATGGCTGCCGGAGCGTTGGCCCGCAGCCGCGCCCAGGTCACGCTGGCGGTCACCGGCATCGCCGGGCCGGGGGGCGGATCGCCCCAGAGGCCTGCCGGGACGGTGTGCTTCGCGTGGGCGGTCCGGGAGGCTCACGCCGGGTCCACGACCCGGCACTTCGACGGCAACCGCGAGCAGGTACGCCGCCAGTCCGTCCGCGACGCGCTCGAACAGCTCCTGGTGCTGGCGCACTTCCAGTAAGCGGGCGCTTACATTCGGGCTCTGTCCGCCGTCCTGCGGGGACTGACTTTGGTGCGGCGAAGCAGCCCGCCGCAATTTCTGTGCCATAATCGATTGACGCAAACGAGAGGATTTCCGATGGACGACAACAAGAGCAAAGCCCTGAGCGCCGCCCTGGCCCAGATCGAAAAGCAGTTCGGCAAGGGTTCGATCATGCGGCTCGGCGCCGCCGAGGTGGCGCAGGACATCGATTCGGTTTCGACCGGCTCCCTGGGCCTGGACATCGCGCTCGGTATCGGCGGTCTGCCCCGCGGCCGGGTGGTGGAGATCTACGGGCCTGAGTCTTCCGGCAAGACCACGCTCACGCTCCAGGTGGTGGCCGAGATGCAGAAGCTGGGCGGTTCCGCCGCCTTCATCGACGCCGAGCACGCCCTCGATCCCCAGTACGCGCAGAAACTCGGCGTCAATGTCCAGGATCTGCTGATTTCCCAGCCCGACACCGGCGAACAGGCGCTGGAGATCGCCGACATGCTGGTGCGCTCCGGCGGCATCGACGTGGTGGTGATCGACTCGGTGGCCGCGCTGGTGCCCAGGGCCGAGATCGAGGGCGAGATGGGCGATCAACTGCCCGGCCTGCAGGCGCGGCTGATGAGCCAGGCGTTGCGCAAGCTCACCGCCAACATCAAGCGCACCAACACTTTGGTGATCTTCATCAACCAGATCCGCATGAAGATCGGCGTCATGTTCGGCAATCCGGAGACCACCACTGGCGGCAACGCCCTCAAGTTCTACGCCTCGGTGCGCCTGGATATCCGCCGCACCGGCTCGATCAAGAAGGGCGAGGAAGTGATCGGCTCCGAAACGAAGGTCAAGGTGGTGAAGAACAAGGTGGCGCCACCTTTCAAGCAGGCGGAGTTCGACATCCTCTACGGCGAGGGCATTTCGCGCCAGGGCGAGATCATCGAGCTGGGCGTGGTCCACCGCATCGTCGAGAAATCCGGCGCCTGGTACGCCTACAACGGCGAGAAGATCGGCCAGGGCAAGGACAACGCCCGCGAGTACCTCAGGGACCACCCGGACCAGGCGCGCGAGATCGAGAACCGCATCCGGGCCGCCGTCGGCCTTCGGCCGATGGAACCGGCAGTCACGGCGTGAGCGAGGATCTGCGCGGCCAGGCCTTGCGCCTGCTGACGCGCAGAGAACACACGCGAGCCGAGTTGCAGCGCCGGCTGACCGAATCGGACAACGCCGAGGAAGTCTCGGCGCTGCTCGATCAACTGGAGGCCAGCGGTCTACTGTCCGACGCCCGCTTTGCCGAGTCCTACCTGGCGTCTAAAGCATCGCGATTTGGCAGCTCGCGCCTGCGCCACGAGCTTCGCACCCGGGGCGTGGCGACGGCACTGATCGACGAAGCCCTCGCGACGCCGGCGCAGGACGAATTGGAGCGGGCGCGGGAGGTATGGCGCAGAAAGTTCGAAACGGCGCCGGCGGACGCCCGGGAATACGCCAAGCAGTTGCGCTTTCTCCAGTCCCGCGGCTTCTCCACCGATACCTTCAAGAGCCTGCTTAAGCATCAAGAAGAAGAACAATGAGCCTGCTGCGCGTCACCGGTCTGAAGAAGCGCTTCAAGTCCCGCACCGTCGTCAAGGATGTGTCCTTCGAAGTGGCCTCGGGAGAGGTGGTAGGCCTGCTCGGACCAAACGGCGCCGGCAAGACCACCTGCTTCTACATGATCGTCGGCCTGATACCGGTGGACGGCGGCGAGATCCGTCTCGACGACGCGGTGCTCACCCATCAACCGATCCACCGGCGCGCCCGACTGGGGCTTTCCTACCTGCCCCAGGAGAACTCGGTATTCCGCAAACTCACAGTGGCCGAGAACGTGCGTGCCATTCTGGAACTGCAGCCCCTCGGCGAGAGGGAGATTTCGTCGCGGCTGGAGGAACTGTTACACGAGCTTCACATATCGCACCTGCGCGACAATAGCGCCGTGTCCTTGTCGGGCGGAGAACGGCGTCGCGTCGAGATCGCGCGCGCCCTGGCCACAAGCCCGCGGCTGATCCTGCTGGACGAACCCTTTGCCGGCGTCGACCCGATTGCGGTGTTGGACATCCAGAAAATCGTTCGCTTCCTGAAGGAGCGCGGCATCGGTGTGCTGATCACGGACCACAGCGTGCGCGAAACCCTGGGCATCTGCGATCGGGCCTACATCATCAACGAAGGGGAGGTGCTCGCGGCCGGGCGCCCGAGCGAGATCGTTTACAATGAGAGCGTACGCAAGGTCTATCTTGGCGAGCATTTTCGGCTTTGACCCCTCCTGCCCTTCGCCCCGCCGGCCTCACGCGAACTGATCCCCTCCCATGAAGCAGACGCTTCAACTCCGGCTCTCCCAGCATCTGGCGCTGACGCCGCAGTTGCAGCAGTCGATCCGGCTGCTGCAACTATCGACGCTGGAGATGAACCAGGAGATCGACAAGTTCCTCCAGGACAATCCCCTGCTGGAGAGGGATGAACCGGAAACCGAAGCGCCGGCTTATGGGCCGTCCAGCGACGCCATGCAGCAGACCAGCGGTGCAGAGGCGGCGCAGCCCGGCGGCGAGCAGGCCGAAACCCAGGCCAGCGAAACTCAGAGCGCCACCGACTGGGCAAACGAAGGTGGCCCGCAGCAGCCGCGCGGCGACGACGACGACAACGACTACGCGGACATCCAGGCAGCAAGCACTTCGCTGCGCGATTACCTGGATTCCCAACTGGCGCTCACGCCGCTGAGCCTGCGCGACCGGTCACTGGTGCGCTTCCTGATCGAGGCGCTGGACGACGACGGCTACCTGACTCAGAGCCTGGAAGAACTGGCGGAAATGCTGCCGGCCGAGTTGGACATCGATCTCGACGACCTTCAGATCGCCCTGAAGCATCTCCAGCACCTCGATCCCACGGGCGTCGGCGCACGCAATCCGCGGGAGTGCCTGGCGCTGCAATTGAAAAGTCAGCCGCAATCGCCAGTGCGCGACCTGGCGCTGGCGATCGTCGAGCGCTGCCTCGACCAACTCGCGGCGCGGGACTTCGTGCGCATCAAGAAGCAGCTTCAATGCAGCGACGATGCGCTGCGCAATGCCCATGCCCTTATCATGGCGCTCAATCCGCGGCCTGCCGCCGAGTACGCGCAGGTGGATACGCGCTACATTATCCCCGACGTCGTGGTCCGAAAGACTCGCGGCGGCTGGGCATGCAGCCTCAATCGCGACGCCATGCCGCGGCTGCGCATCAACCGCCTCTATGCGGAAATCCTGCAGGGTCAGCGCGGCAACAGCGGTGCCACCGGGCTCTCGGGCCAGTTGCAGGAAGCGAAGTGGCTGATCAAGAACGTGCAGCAGCGCTTCGACACCATACTGCGGGTATCCCAGGCGATCGTCGACCGGCAGCGCCAGTTCTTCGACTACGGCGAGGTGGCGATGCGACCGCTGACGCTGCGCGAGATCGCCGAGCAGCTCGGCCTGCATGAATCCACCATCTCGCGGGTCACGACCCAGAAGTTCATGGCGACCCCGCGGGGTATATTCGAGTTGAAATACTTTTTCGGCAGTCACGTGGCGACCGAGACCGGCGGGGCTTGTTCGGCCACTGCCATCCGCGCGCTCATAAAGCAACTGGTGGGCGCGGAGGATGGACAGCGGCCGCTGTCGGACTCGAAAATCGCCGAAATCCTCGGCCAGCAGGGTATCGTCGTAGCGCGCCGCACCATCGCGAAATACCGCGAAGCGCTCAGCATCCCGCCGGTCAATCTACGCAAGTCGATCTAGCTCAGAGAGGAGCGAGCATGAACCTGAACATCACCGGACATCACCTGGAAATCACGCCGGCCCTGCGCGACTATGTCGGCGGCAAACTAGACCGCGTCATCCGCCATTTCGACAACGTGACCAGCGTGAACGTGATCCTCTCGGTGGAAAAGCTCAATCAGAAGGCCGAGGTCACCGTCCACGTGCGCGGCAAGGACATCTTCGTGGAGGCCATCGACAGCGACCTGTACGCCGCAATCGACAGCCTGGCCGACAAGCTCGACCGCCAGGTCTTGAAATACAAGGAAAAATCCGGCGATCACAACCGCGACACGCTGAAGCGCCAGGCCGCCGAATAGACTTCCGGAGCGGTTGTTGCAGCCCCGGTAGCGCGGCGTATAATCCGCGCGATTCAGGGAATGCAACAACCGACCGCATCCAACCCTCCTTTTTTCCGTCCGCAGCAAGGCCATAAGTCCCGCTGCGGTGCGACCGAACGATGAACCTCGTCTCCAAGCTTCTGGCCCCTTCGAACATCGTGATCGCGCTCGATGCGAGCAGCAAGAAGCGCGTGTTCGAGCATGCCGGCCTGCTGTTCGAGAATCATCAGCACATCGCGCGAAGCCAGGTCTTCGACAGCCTCTTCGCCAGGGAAAAGCTCGGCTCGACCGGGCTCGGCCAGGGCGTCGCGATCCCCCACGGCCGGATCAAGGGCATCAAGGAGGCCGTCGGCGCCTTCATCCGCCTCAGCACGCCGGTCCAGTTCGACGCACCTGACGGCAAACCGGTCACCCTGCTCTTCGTGCTGCTCGTACCGGAGCAGGCCACCGAGCACCACCTGCAGATCCTCTCCGAACTGGCGCAGATGTTCAGCGACAAGTCATTTCGCGACAGCCTGATCGGCGCGCCCGATACGGAATCCGTCTTCAGCCTGTTCTCCAACTGGGAGCCGCATGCAGCAGGCGAGCGTCGCGCAGCTGTTTGAGCACAACAGGGAGCGACTGAGCCTGACCTGGGTCGCGGGTTCCCGCGACGCCCAGATCCGAATGACCCGGGCCGACGCCACGCCGGCGGACTTGGTCGGCTACCTCAACCTGATTCACCCGGAACGGATCCAGATTCTCGGCCTGGCGGAGATCGCCTGGGCAGACAGTCAGCCGACGTCAAAAGTGGAACATCTGCTTGCGGAGATTGTCTCCGCGCAGCCGCCAGCGGTGATCGTGGCCGACGGCTGCGCGGTTCTCGACGGCATCCGTGACGCCTGCGCCGCCCGCGACATTCCGCTGCTGACCACGTCCTGCCCCAGTTCAGGCGTGATCGACGCGCTGCGCATCTATCTTGCACGCCACCTCGCGGAGCGGGTCTCGCTCCATGGAGTGCTGATGGACGTGCTGGGGATGGGCGTGCTGATCACCGGCGAATCCGGTGTCGGCAAGAGCGAACTGGCGCTGGAACTGATCAGCCGCGGCCACGGCCTGGTGGCGGACGACATCGTCGAGATCCTGCGCGTGGGGCCGGACATGCTCGAGGGCCGCTGTCCGGAGATGCTCAAGGATTTCCTCGAAGTGCGTGGCCTGGGCGTGCTCAACATCCGCACCGTGTTCGGGGAAACCGCATGCCGGCGGAAGATGAAGCTGAAACTGGTGGTCCATCTGCAGCGCCGGACTGCCGACGGCATGGAGGCCGCGCGCCTGCCGCTGGATGCCGAGACGCAAGAGATCCTCGGCGTCAGCGTTCGCCGCGTCATCATCCCGGTGGCTGCGGGACGCAACCTCGCCGTGCTCCTCGAAGCGGCGGTGCGCTCGACCATCCTGGCACTGCGCGGCATCGATTCCACCCTCGAATTCGTCGAGCGCCAGAAGCGGGCACTTACCCAGGGCTGAGCCGGTAGACCGGCGCAGCGGCCCGGGTATAATGGCAGTGGCATTCCGCCACGCCACACCTCACAA
>CAVOKN010000005.1:0-85447 GCA_963696505.1 uncultured beta proteobacterium
GACTTTTCGACGGGGTCAGGATGGTGCGTCTGTGGTTGCGCGACGATCAGTTTGATCGGATAGCTGCGCTGTTGCCGGGCAAGGCCGGTGATCCGCGCAGTGCGGCGGACAATCGTATGTTCGTCGAAGCGGTGCTGTGGCTGGCGCGTACGGGCAGTCCGTGGCGCGATCTGCCCACCGAATTCGGCGCCTGGAACAGCGTCTATCAACGCTTTGCGCGATGGTCGCGGCGCGGTGTGTGGCATCATGTCTTCGCCGAACTGGCTCAGGATGCGGACTTCGAAGAGGTGTTCATCGACAGCACCATTGTTCGTGCCCATCAACATGCCGCGGGTGCGCCCAAAGAAACGGCGATCAGGCGCTCGGGCGATCCCGCGGCGGACTGAGCACCAAGATTCACGCCCTGGTCGAGGGCCTGGGCTGCCCGGCGCGATTTCGACTGACCGGCGGCCAAGCCGGCGACAGCCCCGAAGCGATCCCGCTGCTGCAGGGCATCGATCCAGACTGGCTTGGTGCCGACAAGGCCTACGACACCGACGCCATCCTCGATCACCTCGACGGCAACGCCATCCAGGCGGTCATTCCTTCGCGTAGCCATCGTCTGGTGCGACGCCCTCTCGATGAACATCGTTACAAGAGCCGCAATCTGATCGAACGCTTCTTCTGCCGCATCAAGCAGTTCCGCCGTGTCGCCACCCGCTACGACAAACTCAGCGAACGCTTCTCCGCCTTCATCGCTCTGGCTGCATCTGTCATATGGCTGGCCTGAATGTCAACACACCCTAGGATGGGTCCGGAGACTAGCAGTCGACGGGGTCAGGCGGGAGCCTTCCGGGATGGAGAATATTCGGGATCGAAAGGTAACCCTGCGGGGGAGATTCGAGGGTAAGCGGAGCAAAATATTCTCCACGGGCCGAAGGGGGAACTGCGATAGATCAATGGGATAGGTGAGGGTTACGCCGCGGATTGTGATTCCGGTTGTCGTGGGTTCGAGTCCCATCGTCCACCCCACTGATTTCACGGCGTTTCCCGCGCTGCCTCTCGCGGCGTCGCTGTCGGGCCGTGTGGCAAAATCGTGGGTAGCCGCCTGTCCCCACGGCAGCGCATCGGCGTAGGGCGCGACGTAGCCCGGCGCCAGGTGGGCGTAGCGCAGCACCATCGCGTAGCTGGCCCAGCCGCCCAACTTCTGCAGCACCTCCAGCGGCGTGCCGTTCTGCACGTGCCAGCTTGCCCAGGTGTGGCGCAGCCCGTGCCACAGGAAGCCTGGCCGTCCGATGCGCGCGCAGGTTGCCTGCCACGCCACCTGGGCCGGATTGGTGAGCGCCGCGCCGCGCCATGGGAAAACCCAGCGCAGGTGGGCGCCGCGCTGCATGTCGATGATGGCCAGCGCCGCGCCGTTGAGCGGGATGCCGAGCGGCTTGCCGGCCTTGGCCTGGTCGGAATGCACCCAGGCGATGCGCCGCGCGGCGTCGAGCTGAGACCACTGCAGGTGGGTGCAGTTGTGGCGCCGCACGCCGGTGGCGAGGCTGAAGGCGGCCATGAGGCCGATGTGCAGCGGCAGCTCGCGGCACAGGGCGCAGGCCTCGGCGGGGGTGAGCCAGTCGATACGGCCGGCGGGCTCGCGGGTGTAGGGGATCGCCGGCACCGAAGCGAGCCAGTCGCGCCGGCGGGCGTGGTGGAGCACGGCGCTGATGACGGCCAGGTGGCGGTTGCGGGTGCTGGGGCTGGCTGGGTGGCGGTCGCGGATGGCGCCGAGCAGGGCGGTGGTGATGCTTTCCAGCGCGCGGCCGGTGAGGTGCTGGGTGACCCAGCGCAGCCGCAGGCGGTCGTCGTCGGCGCTGCGCTTGTGCTGGGCGTGGGATTGCCACCAGTCGAGCGCGGCGGCGTCCCAGGTGATTAGCGGGCGTTCGCCGAGCTTGGTGGTGCGCCAAAGTTCAGCACGGCGGCGGTCGTGGTATTCCTGCGCCGCCTGGCGGTCGGTTGTGCCAGTGCTTTCGCGAGTGCGTCGGCCGCCGATCTGCCACTCGCACCACCAGATCGTGCCACGGCGGTAGAGCGGCATGCCGCCTCCTCCCTGTTGTGGTATTTGCCGCGCAGCCAGTCTAGCAAATCGGCCTCGATGAACACCCAGCGCCGCCCCGGCTTGGCGGCCGGTACATCGCCCGCGCGCGCCATCGCTTCCAGCGTGTGCGGGTGCAGGTGCAGCAGGGCAGCGGCGGTGTCTAGGTCGAGGGTGGGCATCGGCGGCGCGGCGTGGTCACGCCTCGTTATGACGCGCAGACAGTTAGCTGGCCTTCGGCGTGTGAAGGTCCGGGTTGTAGTGCGCGGGGATGTCCGCGCGGCCGGCCTTCCACCGCGCCAGCAAGCCCTCAATCAGCTCGCGCCCGTCCTTGCGGGCGCCGTTGCTCACGTACTGCGCTACGTTGTCATCAGCCTGGCACACCAGCACAAACATGCAGGGCTGGCCGGCCGCCAGTTCCAGCATCGCCTGCAGGCGCGCGGCAATGTCTTGCAGTTCCAGGCTTAACCGAACGCTGGGCGTCACGCTAACACCTGGCGCGTCTTGGCCTCGCGGCGCTCGCGCTTCAGGCGGGAGCGGTGCGCGAGCGCGGTTCTCGCCGGGCTGGCGGTCCGACAGCCCGCTTTAGTGGCGCTCGTCGGGCGTGCCTTGCATGGCCGACTGCATCCGCAGCATGTCTTGCTGCTGCGCCGCAGCGGCCTCAATCTTGTCCATCATCGCCCGGAAATCCCGTACGCCATCAATGGCTTCTCTCATCATCCTCATGTCTTGCACTCCAAGGTTGTGCCGGTTTTCGTAGGGGCCGGCTAACCCTTCGCTGATTTCGTCCATCGCTCGATCCTGTTAGACGCTGCACGCAACATTCCTGTTGTGTTTGTCTCTTGACAAACACAACAGAAGTGTTTAGTATTTGCTCCGTGAACTCGAAGCAGATGAAGAAGTGGCTGGAGCAACAGGGCGCGACTTTCGCGCCGGGCAAAGGCTCGCATCTGAAAGTGTTCCTGAACGGCCGTCAGTCCACGCTGCCGATGCACGGCAGCGCCGAATTGGGCAGGGGGCTGGAAGCCGCCATCAAACGCCAGCTTGGATTGAAGTAAGGAGGCCGCATGTTCGACTACCCAGTGATCCTGACCCCCGATGATGGCGCCGTGCTGGTCAGCTTCCCCGATGTGCCCGAGGCCATCACCTTCGGCGCGGATGAAGACGAGGCGCTGTTGCAGGCGGTGGATGCGCTGGAAACCGCGCTGTCGTTCTACGTCGATGCGCGCCAGCCGCTGCCGCTGCCGTCCGCCGCCGAAGGGCGCCCGACGGTGCGCCCGAGCGCGCTGGAGTGCGCCAAGCTGGGGGTCTATCGGGCGATGACCGAGCAGGGCTTGCGCAAAACCGATCTGGCGCGCCGTCTGGGCTGGCATCTGCCGCAGGTGGATCGGCTGTTCGATCTGCACCATGCCTCGCGCTTCGATCAGATCGAGGCGGCCGCGCGCGCCCTGGGGCGGCGTATCGAGGTGCGGGTGGCGTAGCGTCACGGCGCCGCCTTCAGCCGCCACACGATCCGCGCGGGCAGCTCGGCTGGCGCGGTTGGTAACCAGGCCGCGCACGCTTTCGTCGAGACCCCCGGCCTGAGTCTTGGCTTCGAGCAGGGCATTGGTGGCATCGAGCAGGACCGGGGTGAGCTGGGCGCCGAACTGCTGCGCCAGTCCGCGCGCGTTGGCCTGGAGCCGGGCGAGGTTGTCGTTGATTTCGTCGGCCGCGGCGGCGGTCTGGGCGGTGACCACCAGGCCAAGACGCTGTGCCTCTTGCATCAGCCGGGCAATGCCATCGCGGCCCTGGTTGAGAAAGGGGATCAGTTCGAGGCCGGAGCGGCCGAACAGCTTGACCGCCAGGGCAGCCTTGGTGGCGGAGTCGGGCAGCGCCGCGAAGCGCTCGGCCAGGCCAAGCAGTACGTCCTGCAGCGGCGCACCGGCATCGATGTCGAGTTCGGCGAACAGGGCCGCCACTTCTTTCGATCCGGCGCGCGCCGCGAACATCTGCCCGGACAGGTTCTTCAGGCCGGTGGTGAGGGCTTCGATGCTGTTGTCGGAGATTTCGGCAGCGAACTTCAGCGCCGACAGGGCTTCGACGCTGATGCCGGTCTGCTGGGCCAGCCGCCCCATGGCCTCGGCGCTGTCGATGGTTACCTGCTTGAAGCGCTGGAAGCCGGCGGCGGCGGTCTGGATCACCTGCATTGCCTGGTTGAAGCGCAACGCAGCGACGGTAAACGTGCCGAAGACGCTTTGCAGGCGGCCGACGGCGGTGGTGAGGATGCCCAGGCTGGTCTGCACCGACCGCGCGGCGGCGCCAAATTCGTCACGACCGACGATGCGGATTTCGGTGAGGTTGGTGGCCATGGTCTAGAATCGCCTCACGAGGTTACGATGAGCGAATTGGCTGGGCGTGCTGGCGGCGGCGTTGATGTTGGGGCTGTACTTCTTGCCCACGCTGTACTCGGCGGTGGCCAGGAAGCAGCGCAATTTCGGTTTTGCCGCGGTGTTCCTCATCAATGCGTTCCTCGGCTGGACGGGGGTCGGCTGGGTCGTGGCGGCGTTCCTGGCGGAGAGCCTGCCCGACGGGCGGCCCGACGGCTGGGTCTAGTCGTCCAGCGGTTTTCATGCCTCACCCCGCCAGCAGGTGCCGCGCCATTGCCACGATCGCCTCGAAGGAGGTATCGAGCGCCCGCTCGGAAAGCAGCGTTCTGATGCGCTGCCAAGCCGTGTCCGAGCGCACCGCCGCAAGGAATTCGTGCCCGGCCCAGGTGAGCGCCGCGCCGTAACAGACGAAGCCGGTTCTGGGTTCGTCGCCATTGCACTTGCCGGTGACCAGCCCGGACTGAATGAGCAGCCACAGGTGGTAATTCACCTCCTCGGCCGGCCACTGCGAAAACCGGTCGGCAAAATACCTGCCGGCCGTGTCTGGCGCGTCCTCGATGCGCACGAGAATCGTCCGGATCAGTTCCCAGTCACGTTTCACGTTCCAGTTCCTTGACCCACTGCCGCCATCCCTTTTCGTCGGCCTGCCCGAGCTCGCGCGTCTGTTCGGCAGCGGCTCCGAAGTCGCCGAGCGCAACCTCAAGGCGGCGGAAACCGCCGTGCGGATCGTCCAGGAAGCCACCGGTGCGCACAACGCGCAGGACGTGGCCGGGAACGTATCGCCACCGACCCGATCGCGGTGCTCAGCGCCCGCCAGGCACTGCGCGAACGCTGGTATGAGCTGGAGGAAGTCGCCGGCGGCATCGCCGCCGCGCGCGACGCCAATGCCCCGCTACCGCCGCTGCCGCGCCTCGGCGTGCGCTTCCACGAGCTGCTCACCCTCCTCGTGGTCACCGGCGCCTACACCATCGGCGGCCTTTACTTGTTCACCGGCAGCCCGGCGCCGGAAATGGCTGCAGCCCTGGTCACTGCGCTGGTCATCAGCGCGCTGGGCGGCATCGTCGCCTACTGGTTCGGCAGCACCTCGGGCAGCGCGGTGAAAAGCGAACTGCTTGCCCGAAGACCGTAATGCACACCTACATGCGGGTTGACGGCACGTTCTACGATACGTTCGAGGCCGAAAGCCCGGCTGACGAGACCCTGCCGCAGCGTCCGACGGATGCTCACCACTGGGATGGTCGCCGCTGGGTGTGGCGCGGCAGCAATGCGCGCGAGGTGATCCGCCGCGACGATGACCGCATCACCCTGACGCCCACGCAAGCGCAGGACATCGCGGAGCTGGTCGCGGAGACGCACGCGATCCAGGAATCGCACGGCAAGATCATCGCGGAACTGCGGATTCAGGTAGGCCAGATCGGCGCGGAAATCCAGGACCACCTGGTGAAAGCAGAGCCCCTGATGGAAGCGGTCGATGGCCTGCACGCGATCATCAAGGCCGGTGGCACCATCGCCAAAATTTTCAACGCCATTGCCGCGGTGCTGAAGCTGATCTGGCGTTTCGGGCTGCCGGCGATCGGCATCTATGGCGCGATCTGGGCCGTCGTGCACGGCGATGTGGGAGCGCTTCGCCGTGCGGTCAGTTTGATGTGGGGGCACCCTGCGCCGTAGGGCGGGCCGTGCCCGCCTGCTCCATCCATCCCTGAAATCATGTGGGAGAATCGTGCACCGCCGGTTTACGCTACCCCTACCCAGTGGCGTCTTTATCCACCGGACAGGACAATGTAATCGCTTGATACTCCTATGCTTTTCGACGGTTTTGCAGGATTGTGATTCCGGTTGTCGTGGGTTCGAGTCCCATCGTCCACCCCATTTCCCTCTTCGCCCGTTCCGGGCAGATACGACCCGGACCAATCCCGAACAGCGGTTCATCGCGCCACCGACGGCATCCGTTCGGGCGTGCCGGCGCAAGTCGAACCACTACCTTGGTCTGGAAGTCTTCCGAAGTGGTGCGATTGCATGCCCGGTCCATGATGTCCTGCCGGTATGCCGAGGGGCAGAACTAACGTGGTTTCCAGCGGTCCAGCAATGCTCGATCAATCGTCGGAACTGAGTTGCCGCCATGAAGGCTGATTCCCTGGGTATTTGTGCCGCGGCGTGCTGCGCGCTTGTCGGTCCGGGCTCGGAGGGGGGCATGCCATGACCTTCGCCTGGCGCATGCTGTTGCGCGACCTGCGGGCCGGGGAACTGCGCCTGCTGGGCATCGCCATGATCATCGCGGTGGCGAGCGTGACCAGCGTCAGCTTCTTCACCGACCGCCTGTCGCAGATGCTGGACCGGGAGGCCAATCAGCTTCTGGGCGGCGATCTGCTGCTGGCGGCGGATCGCCCTTTCGCGCCGGAATTGGCGCAGGCGGCGCGGGAGCGGGGGCTCGCGGCGCTCAACAGTTGGAGCTTCACCAGCATGGCGAGCGGGGCGGCGGGGGCGCAGCTCGCCGGGGTGAAGGCGGTGCAGCTGGGGCATCCGCTGCGCGGGGCGCTGCGCACGGCCCCCGGCCTCAACCAGCCGGATCGGGAAGTGCGGGACGTTCCGGCACGCGGCGAGGTGTGGCTCGACGAGCGGCTGACCTCGGGGCTGGGCGCGAAAGTTGGCGACGAGATCGGCCTGGGCAGCGCGCGGCTCAAGCTCTCCGCAGTGCTGACCTTCGAGTCGGACCGGGGCGCGAACTTCTTCAGCCTGCTGCCGCGCTTGATGATGCATGCCGACGACCTGCCCGCCACCGGGCTGATCCAGGTCGGCAGCCGGGTTGTCTATCGACTGCATGTCGCCGGCGAGCCGAAGGCGGTGGCGGCCTTCCGGGACTGGGTGAAGCCGCGGCTCGAACGCGGGCAGTCGCTGGAGGACATCAGCAACGCCCGGCCCGAGGTGCGCGCCGGGCTCGACCGGGCGCAGAAGTTCCTGCGCCTGGCGGCACTGCTGGCGGTGGTTCTGGCCGCGGTGGCGGTAGGCCTGGGGGCGCGGCGCTTCATGCAGCGCCACATCGACGGCTGCGCGGTGATGCGCTGCCTGGGGGCGGGGCAGGCGCGCATCTCGCGCCTGTACTTCGTGGAGTTCCTGATTTTCGGTCTGGCGGCATCGGTCCTGGGCTGTTTGCTCGGCTATGCCACCCAGATGATTATCGAGGGACTGCTCGCGGGGCTGCTCAACGGCCGCCTGCCGGCGCCGTCGGCCTGGCCGCTGGCCTACGGCTTCGGCGTCGGCCTGGCGCTGCTGGCGGGCTTCGTTGCGCCCCAGGTGGCGCGGCTCGCCAACGTGCCGACGCTGCGGGTGATGCGGCGCGAGTTCGGCGGCGCCGAGCCGATGACGGTCGCAACCTATGCGCTGGGACTCGGCACTCTGGCGGCGCTGATGTTCTGGATGGCGGCGGATCTCAAGCTGGGCTCCGCGGTGCTGGGCGGCTTCGCCGCCGCCTTCGCCGTCTATGCCTTGGGAGCGCGGCTCGCGCTGGCCGGCGCCGGGCGGGTGCGCCACGCCGGTGGCGCGGGTTGGCGCCACGGCATTGCCTCGCTGCGGCGGCGCCTGGGCAGCAGCCTGGTGCAGTCGGTGGCGCTGGGGATAGGCATCACCTCGCTGCTGCTGCTCACCCTGACGCGCGGCGAGCTGCTCGCCAACTGGCGCAGCGCCGCCCCGCCGGATGCGCCCAACCGCTTCGTCATCAACCTGCAGCCCGACCAGCGCGAGGCCTTCAGCGAAACCTTCGTCAAGCAAGGCCTGCCGCCGCCGGAGCTGATGCCCATGGTGCGCGGGCGGCTGGTGGCGGTGAACGGCAAGGCGGTGAGCCCGGAGGGCTACACCGACGGCCGCGCCCAGCGCCTGGTCGAGCGGGAATTCAACCTTTCTTACATGAGCCAGTTGCCGCCGGGAAACTCGGTCGTCGCCGGGCGCTGGTTCGGCGCGCGAGAGGCGCCGCAGTTCTCGGTGGAGCTGGGCCTCGCCCAGACCCTGGGGCTCAAGATGGACGACCTGCTCGCCTTCGAGGTTGCCGGCCAGCGCGTCGAGGCGCGTGTGGGCAGCCTGCGCAAGCTGGACTGGGATTCGATGCGCGTCAATTTCTTCGTCATCGCGCCGCCGGGGGTGCTGGACGATTTGCCGACCAGCTTCATCACCAGCTTTCACCTGCCCCAGGCGCGCGCCGAGTTTGCCAACGAGCTGGTCGCCGCCTTCCCGAACCTGACACTGATCGACGTCGCGGCGGTGCTGCGGCAGGTGCAGAGCGTGATGGACCAGCTCGCCGCGGCGGTGCAGTTCGTGTTCCTGTTCGCGCTGCTGGCGGGGGTGGTGGTGCTTTTCGCGGCGCTGGAATCGACCCATGACGAACGCGCCTACGAACTGGCGGTGATGCGCACCCTGGGCGCGCGCAATGCGCAGTTGCGCTCGGCGCTGCTGGCGGAGTTCGCCGCGCTCGGCGCGGTGGCGGGGCTGCTCGCCGGCACCGGGGCAGTGGCGATCGGCTGGGCGCTGGCGCGCTTCGTGTTCGACCTCCCCTACACGCCCAGCCTGCTCACGCCGCTGGCCGGGCTCGCGCTGGGGGTGGCGGGCGTCACCCTTGCCGGCTACCTCGGCACGCGCCGCAGCCTGAGGACGCCAGCGCTGCAAAGCCTGCGGGCGCTGGCCTGATCGCCGTTCGTGCCTGCGCTCGCGGATCACCAGTTTCTCGCACTGATAGCCGTCCTCTCGGGACTGACTTTTGTCGCGGTGCTGGCGATGTTCGTCTGGGGAAGGCTGGCCCTGGCGGGGACCGCGGCGCGCAGCGAAGCCCAGCTCGCCGAGCAGCACAGGGCGATGCTGATCGACCTGCACCACGCCCTCGTCCGGCAGGGCGATCGCATCATGGACCACGGCGGCGGCGCGGCAGAGCGGCTGCGCCAGCTTGTTGCGGGGGAGCTGGGTGCCGCGCGCGACGCGATGCACGCGCTGCGCCAGGACTTGCTGGGGCAGACGCTGCAGACCTTGGCGGGACAGGCGCGGGCCGACCGCGAGCTGCTGCAAACGGGCATCGCCCAGTCGGCCACCCAGCTTGCCGCCGGTATCGAATCGCTGACCCGGGTGGTGGGCGAGCGGCTGGAGGCGATCACCGGCCACGTCAACCAGCGCCTGGACGACGGCTTCCGCAAGACCAACGAGACCTTTGCCAGCGTCATGGCGCGGCTGGCCACCATCGACGAGGCGCAGAAGAAGATCGACGGCCTGACGCAGAACGTGGTGAGCCTGCAGGAGCTGCTGGGAGACAAGCGCTCCCGCGGCGCCTTCGGCGAGGTGCAACTGGAAGGACTGGTGCGCAACATGCTGCCGCCGGGCGGCTTCGATTTCCAATACACCCTGCCCAACGGCAGTCGCGTCGACTGCGTGCTGCGTCTGCCGGCGCCCACCGGGCTGGTGGCGGTGGACTCCAAGTTTCCGCTGGAGAACTATCAGCGTATGTTCGATCCGGCGCTGGGCGAGGCCGATCGGCGCCAGGCGCAGCTTGCCCTGCGCGCCGACGTCAAGCGCCACGTCAACGACATCGCCCGCAAGTATCTGATCCCCGACGTGACCTCCGACGGAGCGGTGATGTTCGTACCGGCGGAGGCGGTGTTCGCCGAGATTCACGCCTACCACCCCGAGCTGGTGGCCTATGCTCAGACGAGAAGGGTGTGGATCGTCTCGCCCACCACGCTGATGGCGGTGCTCAACACCGCCCGCGCGGTGCTCAAGGACGTGGAAACCCGCAAGCAGATCCACCTCATCAAGGATGCCCTGGGCAAGCTCGCCAAGGACTTTGCCCGCTTCGACGAGCGCATGGCGAACTTGGCGCGGCATATCGACCAGGCGAACCAGGACGTGCAGGAGGTGCAGGTGAGCGGGCGCAAGATCAGCGCCCACTTCCAGCGCATCGAGGAGGCCCGGATCGATGAAATCGAGAATAGGCCGTGATTGCCAGGGTTTCTCCGACTTAGCACGCCGCTACCTTGACCGATAATCGCAGGTGACGCCGGGGGAAGGTGTTCTTCAGGGGACTTCAAATGCGCGACAGGTGCGGGGCGGTCGTGGGGATTGCGCTGGGATTGGGTTTGGCGCTGGCGCTGCTTCCGGCGCGCGGCGAGGACATCGTGGTCTCCCAGGTATCCACCTTCTCAGGCTCGCAGGCGGTGACCGGCAAGGCGATGCACGCCGGCGCCAAGCTCTATATCGACCACTTCAACGCCGCCGGCGGTGTCAAGGGCAGCCGCATCAAGCTGCTCACCCGCGACGACGCTGGAAAACCCGAAGAGACGGTGCGTAACGTGAAGGCCGCCATCGCCGAGGATCAGCCCGTGGCCTTCCTGCTCACGGTCGGTACGGCCAACCTGGACGCGCTGGCCAAGGACGGCGCGCTGGCCAAGGCCAAGGTGCCGATGCTGGGGCCGGTGTCGGGCGCCAGTTCCATCCCCAAGGTGCCGGAGTTCTTCACCACCAAGGCGAGCTACCACGACGAAGCCTCGCGTCTGCTCTACGAACTCGGCACGGTCGGCATCAACCGCATCGGCGTCGTGTATCAGGACGACGGCTACGGCAAGGACGTGCTGGCGGGCATCGAGGCGGCGGCCCAGAAGCACGGTGCCACGATCACCGCCAAAGCCCCCTACGAACGCAACACGGTCAAGGTCGAAGCGGCGGTCGCTGCCATGCTGAAGGCCTCGCCCCAGGTGGTGGTTCTGGCCGCGGTGACGGTCCCGGCGTCGGAGTTCTTCAAGCAGTTCAAGGCCCAGGGCGGCACCAGCATGATCTACGGCGTTTCGCCGATCGACATCCAGGCACTGACCACGCGCATCGGCGCCGACACGGCACGCGGCTTTGCCTTCTCCCGCGTCATGCCCTACCGTTCGACGCTGCCGCTGATCCGGGAGTACGAATCGCTCAAGGCCAAGGCGGGCCAGATCGACGGACTGTCGGCCCGTTCCATAGAAGGTTTCGTCGCCGCCAAGCTGCTGGTGCAGGCGCTGCGTCAGGCAGAGCGCCCGACTCGGGAGGGCGTGATGCAGGCGCTGCAGCGCATGCGCCGGGTGGACCTGGGGGACTTCGCTCTCGACTATTCGGTGCCGGGCCGCCCGGCCTCCAACTTCGTGGACTTCGCCGTCATCGGCGAGGGCGGGCGCATCGTCCAGTAGCCGCTCGCAAGGAAACGCCGGGCCGCCCCAAGTTTCCTCGACCCCCTCGGGGGGCGGGCTGGGCGTAGCCCGGCCCTGGGGGCGCTCACGGGGCTGACTTTCCGTCCGCCACGCCAAAGCGGCGCCACACCCAGCCGTCGGGCACGCTGCGGCCGGTCAGCACGTAGTCCAGCGCCTTGGCGTTGCCCAGGCTCAGCGCTTGAAGCTGGCGCGCCCGGGACTGTCCGGCGCAGAGCAGGCAGTCGCCTGCCTCCAGTGGCAGGTCGTCCGGGGGCAGCTCGATCACCTCGCCCCGACGCACCAGCATCAGGACCTCGCAGGGTAGGCGCACTTCGCGCTGCGACGGGTCGCGCAGCAGCGTGACAAGGCTTGGCTGACGCCCGCTCACCAGGAGCCGGTGCAGGGCGGGGGCACCCGCGAAGTCGAGGGTCACGTCCCAGATTGCCGGAACTTTCTTGCCGAAGCTGGCCTCCATGCGCGCCACCAGCGCGTCCGCCCAGGCATCGTCGCGTCTCTTCACGATATCGAGGAAGCGCGACAGCAGCGGCGTGGTGAGCAGCGCCAGGCACTCGTGGGCGATGATCTCGCTCGGCACCATGACGAAATCGGCGCGGAAGGCGCCGAACAGCGGACGGTTGGACTGGAGGTTCTGCCGCAGCACGACGAAGAGATCGGGGTTCAGATCCCGCGCCGTCATGACGATCGAGAGGTTGTTCACGTCGTCGTCGCTGCCGGCGATGATTCCCGCCGCGTCCATGACGCCCGCTTCGCGCAGCGTCGGCGCCTCGGTTCCCGTGCCGCGCAGGATGCGGTGCGCCGGGTCCGCCTCGACCCTCGGGTCGATGACGGTGAGGGTCAGCCCCTCGCGCACGATGTTGCGCGCCACCGCATGGCCGAAGCGACCGTAGCCGCAGAGGATCCAGCGGCCGTGGGGCGGTTCCCGCTGAGGCACGAGCTCGGTGCCGGGGACGCCGGTCAGCCATTCGAGGAGTTGGTAGGAGCCGGGCGAGCGGATCGCCAGTGCCAGGTATTCGCCGAATTTCTCGAAGGAATCGATGATGTACTGGGTGCCGAAGGAGGCCATGTTGGCCGCCACCTCGGGTGTATGCACACGGCAGATCGCGGGCAGATCGGGTTTGAGCAGCCGCGCGGAGATGGCTACTGCGAGGTTGGCGTTCTCGTCGTTGGTGAGCGCCATCACGCCGCGGCACATGCGGTGGGTGAGGCCCGCGGTCAGCAGCTTCTTGGGTTCGCGGGCATCGGCCGTCATGCTCGCCGCATCGGCATGGAAGTCCTGGAGTTCCAGTGCCTGGATGCGCTGCTGGTCCTTGTCCAGCACCACGAAGCGGATGCCCAGGCGGTCCAGGGATCGCGCCAGTAGCTGGCCGGTTTCGCCATAGCCGCAGATCAGGTAGAACGGCTCGCGCAGCCGGCGCACGGCTCGGCCGAAGCGCTGGACGTCAATCGCCTGCTGGAAGCCGCGGTCCTGGATCAGGGAGAGCAGACTGCCGATGGCATAGGCCCAGCCGATCACGGTGAGGTAGATGGAGATGATGACCCACAGCCGCTGGGCGTCGGTGAAGGCGTAGGGGATTTCGCCGAAACCGATGGTGGTCGCGGTGTAGCTCATGAAGTAGAAAGCGTGAAAGAAGCCCATGCGCCAGGGCTTGCCGCTGGCATCGACGCCGGGGATCAGCGTCAGACCAAGTATCGATATAGCATAGATCGCGATCAGCACGATCAGCGGCGCGCGCATGCGCCGCAGGACGATGAAGATGGCGTTCATCGCCGCATCATCACGGTTTCGGCGATGAGGATGATGACCGAGATGAGATTGGCGAGCATTGCCCCGCCGGCGAGCGAAACGATGCTCGCCATGGTGGAGGGAGCGATCTGCCCCAGCACATAGAGGCCGTAGGCCCAGACGCAGGCGGCGGCGATCAGTTGCAGGTCGGCCACCAGGCTGGTGGCGAGGTGGATGGCGCCGATCTGGGTGCGGTCGCCGAACTTGAGCACCGTCGCGACGAGGTTCACCGCGATGGCGGCGAACAGCTCATAGACGTCGTGGTGCGCGGGATTGTCGATGTCGCCGACGAAGAAGCCGAAGTTGAGCGTGGCGGCGAGAATGATGAAGAAGCCGAAGATGACCTTTTCCAGATTCATTTTTCTCTCCCTGGCTGGAATCGGGGCTTGGGTCGCTTGCGCGTGCTACCCCGAAGTGTCCTCATGCATCGAAAATTCGACCCTTCGTCTGCGCCGACCGGGGTGTAGGCTGCGCCGCGCGCACCTTTACGGCCGACGTGGTGCGCGCGGCGTACCCTACACGGCCCTTCAGACCAGGCCTTCCATCAACTGCACGGAAACCATGTCCCCCGGCTCGATGCTGCCGCGCTCGTGCTCCAGCACGATGAAACAGTTGGCGTCGGCCATCGAGCGCAGGATGCCGGAACCCTGGGCACCCGTGACGCGCACGCGCCAGCCGCCGTCGGCCGCGTAGAGCATGCCGCGCTGGAACTCGGTGCGGCCAGGATTTTTCTTCAGCCGGCTGTCGCAGGGCACCCGCAGCAGCGGCACTTCAGGGACCGGGTCGGCGCCCATCATGCGCAGCAGCGCATCGCGCACGAACTGGTAGAAGGTGACCATCACCGCCACCGGGTTGCCCGGCAGGCCGAACAGCATGGCCTTTCCGATGCGGCCGAAGGCCATGGGGCGGCCCGGCTTCATGGCGATCTTCCAGAACAGCACTTCCCCCAGACGCGCCATCAGGCCGCGGATGAAGTCCGCCTCGCCCACCGACACGCCGCCGCTGGTGATCACCGCGTCGGCCTGCTCCGATGCCATGCGCAATGCGGCCTCCAGCGCCGCCGGGTCGTCGCGCACCACGCCCATGTCAAGCACCTCGCAGCCCAACCGCGTGAGCATGCCGTAGAGGGTGTAGCGGTTGCTGTCGAAGATCTCGCCTTCCTTCGGCTGGGTGCCGATGGAAATCAGTTCGTCGCCGGTGGAGAACAGCGCGACCCGCAGCCGGCGCAGCACGCTGACCTCGCCGACGCCCAGAGAAGCCAGCAGGCCCAGTTCCGCGGGGCGGATGATCCTGCCGGAAGTCAGTGCCGGCTGGCCGGCACGCAGGTCCTCGCCGGCGCGGCGCAGGTTCTGACCCTGCTTCTGGCCCGCGGGCACAAGCACCACGCCGTCCTCGCGGCGCACCACCTCCTGGATGACGATGGTATCGGTGCCGGCGGGCACCACGGCGCCGGTCATGATGCGCACGCATTCGCCCGGCCCGACGAGTCTGTTGTAGGGTTGGCCGGCGAGCGCGCTGCCGGCGACGGTCAGGCGGGTCTCGCCCTCGGGCGCGAGATCGGCGGCGCGCAGCGCATAGCCGTCCATCGCCGAGTTGTCGTGGGCCGGCACGTCTATGGGGGAGATCACGTCCTGCGCCAGCACCCGGCCCAGGGCCTCGCGCACGAACAGGCGCTGCGTGCCGCGCACCGGTTCCACCAAGTTGCGGGTCAGCGTTTTCGCCTGCGCTACCGGCAGGGCATCGGGGTCGTAGTCGGCTAGGCAGCTTACTGCCTGGAGGATGGAGGTCATGGGCTTGGGCTGCCGAAGGCGTTCAGTTCTTCGAGGGTGTTGATGTTCGAGAAAGCGTCTGCGCAGTCGTCGAAGGGCACTTCCACGACTTTCAGGGCGGCGTACCAGGCGTCGATTTTGCGCCCGCCGGCGGCGAGGAAGGCGGTGAGCCCGGCCAGCACTTCGCGCCGGCACAGGGCGAACACCGGATGGGGCTGGTCGCCGGTGCGGGCAACGGCGAGCTGTGCCTGCGCGGCTTCGAGGCCGGTCAGCAGGCGCTGCACCAAGTCAAGCGGCAGGAAGGGCGAGTCGCAGGGCGCGGTCACTAGCAGCGGCGTTTGTGCCCGCGCCAGCCCGGCCTGGAGCCCCGCCAGGGGCCCGGCGAATCCGGCAACATCGTCGGCCACCACCGGATGGCCGAAGGCGGCGTAGCGTTCGGTGTTCTGGTTGGCGTTGATCAGCAGCGTCGCCACCTGGGGTCGCAGGCGTTCGATCACGTGTTGCACCAGCGGGCGCCCGTGCAGAGACACCAGGCCCTTGTCCACGCCGCCCATGCGCCGGCCCTTGCCGCCCGCCAGCACGAGGCCCGTCACCGATGGATCTGTCATGCCGCGGCGGCGTGCGCGGCGGGTGCGCTGCGCACGAAACGGTGGCCGCCGGTGAACAGAAGGTAGTGCTTGCCCTGGGAGCGCCCGATCATGGTGATGCCGACGCGCTGCGCGATGTCGTAACCCATCTGGGTCAAGCCCGAGCGCGAGACGAGGAAGGGGATGCCCATCTGCGCCGCCTTGATCACCATCTCCGAGGTGAGCCGCCCCGTGGTGTAGAAGATCTTGTCGGCGCCATCGACTTCGTCCAGCCACATGTGGCCGGCGATGGCGTCCACCGCGTTGTGGCGGCCGACGTCTTCGACGAAGTAGAGGATATCGGCGGCACCGAGACCGTTGGTGGCCAGGGCGCAGCCGTGCACCGCACCGGCCTGCTTGTAGATGGATTCGTGGCGGCGCACCGCGTCCAGCAGGGCGTGCAGCGTGTCCTCGGCGAGCCGCGCCTCCTCGGGCAGCCGCACTTCGTCCAGCGTCTCCATCAGGTCGCCGAACACCGTGCCCTGGCCGCAGCCGGTGGTCACGGTGCGTTTGCCCATGCGCTCCTCCAGACCTTCGATGCCGGCGCGGGTGGTCACCGCCACGGCGTCGGTGTCCCAGTCCACCTGCACCGCGGCGATGTCGTCCAGGCTGGGGACCAGCCGCTGGTTGCGCAGATAGCCGATGGCCAGCGCCTCCGGCGCCTGGCCGAGGGTCATCAGGGTGACGACTTCGCGCTTGTCGACATAGAGAGTCAGCGGGTGTTCGCCGGCTATCTGGGTGGGCACCGTCTCGCCCAACTCATTCACCGCCGCGATGGTGATGGTGGCGGGGCGGGCGCAGTCGGTGAGGAGCGGACGGGGCAAGGTCGATGACCTCGGCATCAGCCGCCGATGTAGGACATCTCGATCTTGCGCAGCGCCGCGGTGGCGGCGCTGCGAATCTCGGAGTAGCGGTCTTCGCGCCCGTGCCAGATGGTGGCAATTTGCGCGGCGAGTTCATCGTCGCTCGCGCCGCCGCGCAGGAGCGACCGCAGGTCGTGGCCGGCGTTGGCGAAGAGGCAGGTGTAGAGCTTGCCTTCCGTCGACAGGCGGATGCGGGTGCAGGTGCGGCAGAAGGCCTGGGTCACGGAGGAGATGACGCCGATCTCGCCCGCGCCATCGCGATAGCGCCAGCGCTCGGCCACTTCGCCCGGGTAATTAGCGTCTATCGGTTCCAGCGGCAGTTCGCGGGCTATCAACGAGACCACTTCCGCCGAGGGCACCACCTCGTCCATCACCCAGCCGTTGGTGGCGCCCACGTCCATGTACTCGATGAAGCGCACGATGTGGCCGCTGCCGCGGAAGTGGCGCGCCAGCGGCAGGACGGAGCCGAGGTTCTGGCTGCGCTTGACAACAGCATTGATCTTGATTGGCCCCAGGCCGGCGGCATGGGCGGCGTCTATGCCTTCCAGCACCTTGGCGACGGGGAACTCGACGTCGTTCATCGTCTGGAAGGTCCGGTCGTCGAGGGCGTCGAGGCTGACAGTCAGTCGCTGGAGACCGGCGTTGCGCAGGCTGCGCGCCTTCTTCGTGAGCAGCGAGCCGTTGGTGGTGAGGGTCAGTTCCGCACCCAGGGGCGCCAGCATCTCGATCAGTCGCTCGATGTTCCGACGCAGCAGCGGCTCGCCGCCGGTGAAGCGGATCTTGGTGACGCCGTGATCGACGAAGGCGCGCGCGACGCGCGCGATCTCCTCGAAGCTGAGCAGGTCGGCGCGCGGCAGGAAGGGATAGTCGCGCCCGAACACCGTCTTCGGCATGCAGTAGACGCAGCGGAAATTGCAGCGGTCGGTGACCGAGATGCGCAAGTCGCGCACGTGGCGGCCGATTCGGTCGGCGACCGGCGCCCCGGGCGTCACCGCCGTGCGCGCGCCGTGCGTGCGGACTGGTGCGAGGCGGCGATCGATGAGCTGGATGACCCTTTCGGGAACGGCGTTTTGCATGGCCGGATGCGCTCCGCTAGTATCAGGACAAGACATCCTGCCCGCAGCGGCGTTCCCCTACCTTATGCCGACTCAAGAACCCCTCCACGAAATAACCCAGCGCGACGCTCTGGAATTGGCCGTGATTATGGAGCGGCGGGTGGTGGCGAACAAGTGGGTTTCCGAGCAGTGGGAAGCCATGGGCGTGGTCCCTGCACGGGGTGCGGACGCGGGGGCGGCGCGCTGCATCCGTGCCGACGAAAGCTCGCAGCAGTGGCTGCACGCCGGCCTGAGGCTCGAACTGCTGCGCGACGAGGCCGAAAACTACCTGCTCAACGTCACCGCCCCCGAGCCGCGGGTGTTCGTGATGTGGCGGCGGGAGGAAGACGCCCTGCCGCGGCCGGTGCTGGTCACCGCGAGCTATGGCGCCGCCGCCGGCCTGATGGATGCCGGCGAGCAGGTGGATGGCGTGCCGATGCCGGCGGAGATCCGCGACTGGGTGCTGGCGTTCGCGCAGCACCACTACCGCCCGCCGGAGAAGCGCAAGAGCGGGCGCTACGCGTCCAGTTCGAGCCGGCACGAAGGGACGAAGACATGAGCGAACGCGAAGCCTTCCTCGCGCGCTGGGCGCGGCTGAAGCGGGAAACCGCGCAGGCGGGCCCGGCGGCGCCCGCGCCAGCCGAAGCCGCGCAACCGGCCCAGCCCTTGCCGCCGCTGGAGTCTCTGGACTTCGCCTCGGATTTCTCCGCCTTCCTTCAGGACAAGGTGGAGGAATCGGTGAAGCGCGCGGCGCTGAAGAGGCTGTTCCACTCGCCCGAGTTCAACGTCATGGACGGGCTGGACGTCTACATCGACGACTATGGCGCTCCCGACCCGATTCCGCCGGAAATGCTGCGCGAGCTCGCTCATGCCAGGGAGATGCTGTTCGGCGCCGCCCCGGAGCGGGGCGAGGAGGCGACGAAGGCGGGGCAGGACACGACAGATGCTGCTGTGCCTGCTCCGGCAGCCGAGTCCGCGGATGAAGAACCGACGGGGCCGGCGGATGCCGCCGGTCCCCAGTGACTGACTTTCGCTAGGCGATGCCGGGGTTGCCTTCCACCCCCACCAGTTTGGGCAGGTTGAGCTTGCGCGGCGTGACGGTTTTCTTGTCGCGCAGCCACTTCGCCACCACGTCCCAGATCGGCTCGCCGCTGGCGCCTTCGGCCACTGGCGCCCAGCCCGCCACCTTGTAGGTCCTGGCCGGGTCGATCGGCTTGCCGTCCAGGCGCATGTCCTGGATGCGGCTGCCGATCTTCGCGTTCGGGTCGCAGGTGTAGGCCAGCCCGCCCACGCGCACCATGTCGCCGCCCTGCTGGTAATAGGGGTCGGGATTGAACAGGTTGTCGCAGACGTCTTCGAGGATGGTCTTGATCGTCTCGCCCGTCATGTCGGTGAGGGTCGAGTAGGGGTAGGTGATGGCGGTCTGGTCGAGCAGCAGTTCCATGGTGATCGCCTGCCCAGGCAGGATGCTGGTGCCCCAGCGGAAGCCCGGCGAGAAGGCGATCTGGGCGCCCTTCACTTCCAGCATGGCGTCGAGGATCAACTGGTCCCAGGAGCCGTTGAAGTTGCCGCGACGGTAGAGCAGCCCCTCGCTCACGGCGAGTTTTTCCTCCAGCTTGGACTTGTAGGGCGCGCGCACCTTCTCGACCAGGCCGCTCATGTCCTTGTCCGCCGCCAGCAGGTTGGAGAACACCGGCAGCAGCTTGTAGCGGAAGCCCTGGATCTTGCCGCCCTTGACCTCGAAGTCGAGCACCGACAGGAACTTGCCGTTGGAACCCGAATTGAATACCAGGGTCTGGCCGCCGGCGTTCTTGACCACCGTCGGCGCGGGAACGCCGTCGTGGGTGTGGCCACCGAGGATGGCGTCGATGCCGGTGACGCGGCCCGCCATCTTGAGGTCCACGTCCATGCCGTTGTGCGACAGCACCACCACCACCTGGGCACCCTCACCGCGCGCCTTGTTCACCGCCTTCTGCATCTCCTCGTCCTGGATGCCGAAGGTCCAGTCGGGAACCATGTAGCGCGGGTTGGCGATAGGTGTATAGGGGAAGGCCTGGCCAACCACTGCCACCTTCACTCCGTTCATTTCGCGCATGGCGTAGGGTTTGAACACCGGGTCGCCGAAGTCGGTCGTCTTGACGTTCTGGGCGAGGAATTCGATCTTGCCTTTGAAATCCTTGTCGATGATCTCTTTCACCCGCTCGTGGCCGAGGGTGAATTCCCAGTGCGGGGCCATCATGTCCACGCCCAGCAGCTTGCAGGCGTCCACCATGTCCTGACCCTTGGTCCACAGTGCGGTGCCGGAGCCCTGCCAGGTGTCGCCGCCGTCCAGCAGCAGCGCACCGGGGCGGCCTGCGCGCAGCTTCTTCACCAGCGTGGTGAGGTGGACGAAGCCGCCGACCTTGCCGTAGGTTTTCGATGCCTGTTCGAAGTCCAGATAGGTGAAGGCGTGGGCCTCGACCGACTTCGGTTTGATGTCGAAGGCCTTGAGCAGATGCTCGCCCACCAGGTGCGGCACCTTGCCCTTGGCCTCGCCGATTCCGATGTTTACGTGCGGCTCGCGGAAATGGATCGGCAGCAACTGGGCGTGGCAATCCGTGAAGTGCAGGAAATGCACGTTGCCGAAGCGGGGCAACTCATAGAGCTTGTCGCCGCCCTCGGCGGCAAGCAGGGAAGGGCTGTCCAGGGCGAAGCCGGCGGCGGAAGCCGCGGCGAGGACCTGAAGGAATTCGCGGCGATTCATTGACATGGGGGTTTCTCAGGATCGAGGAACGAGGATCGAGGATCGAGGGAGAGAGCGGGGTTGCTCGATCCTCAATCCTCGATCCTCCATCCTATTTCTTATTGACCGGCGATTCCGGATCCAGCAGCAGGGCCACCAGGTCCTTGATCTGCTCCTCGGTGAGCACGCTGAAATGGCCGAAGCGCGGCATGTTGGAGCACAGGTTGTAGGCCTTGGCGTTGTAGATCTTGCCGTAGGTGTACTTCTGTGTCTCCGGCGTGTTGCCGCGAACCTTGCCGTACTGGAGCAGGCTCGGACCGATGGTGCCGAAGGCAAGCTCGGACGGCTTGATCTGATGACAGTTGTAGCAGTTGCCGCCGTTGGGATCGTCCGGCTTGTCGCGCCAGGTCATGCCGCGACCGCTCTGCGCCAGCACCTCGCCCTTCTTCCAGTCGCCCAGATACTTGCCGTCGGCTGGCCACTTGATGGCATCCATCTGTCCCTTTTCGAGCACGTCCAGACCGTCCGCGCCTTCATGGGGCGGCTTGTCCGAGTACTTGATGCAGGCCGCCTGGACAGCGTCGAGATTGAGCCGGTCCAGCTTGGCGATGCCCTTTTCCTTGAAATCGCGCTTGATGACTTCGATCGCCTTCTTGTCCAGCGCGGCGTTGTCCGCGGCGACGGCGCAGTTGGCGCCCAATATCAGCCCGCCGAGCAGGCACAGGGGAAATGCGGATTTGCTGTTCATCGTCGATCCTCCTCAGCGTTTGAACCCGGGGCCCTGGTACTTGCCGCCGGCGGCGTTAGAGGCCAGGAAGCTCAGCAATGCGGTTACCGAGTCGGAACCGAACTGGGGCTCGGGGAAGCGTTGCTGCCGGAAGCAGTCGTTGATGCGCCACTGCATCGACCGGAACAAGCCTTCGGAGATGCGGTAGGCGGGCCAGCTGCCGTAGGCGCGCTGCGAGCCGATGTGGGTGGTCAGATTGGGCAGATCCTGAAGGCGGATGCGGCGCCCGTTCTCCGAGTGGCAGGTGGCGCAGGAGAAATCGTAGGGGCCGGCGCGGTAGAAGAAGAGGCGCTTGCCGATCTCCACCATCTCCTTTTCCTGGGGATGTTTCTGCGGCGGATCGATGGCCATGCCCTTGGAGGCGCCGACCACATAGGCCACCAGCGCATTAAGGTCGGTCTTGCGGTCGTCGGTGTCGAAGGGGGCCTTGGTGAGATCCTCTGCTTTCATTCCTTGCAGCGTCACCATGCAATGGACCAGGCGCGATTCGAGATCCTGGACCTTCTTCACGTCGTCGAAGTAGCGCGGCGTCTGGGCGTAGGCGCCCTTGACCACGCCGGCGCCCAGACCGAGATCACACTTCTCCAGCGAGGCGTTCTTGGGCCCGGCCGGCTTCTTCCAGATCTCCTCGCCCTTGGCCTCGTAGAGTTCCGCCGGGTTGTCTTCGGCCAGCATCGCCCGGTACTTCTCGATTTCTGCGGTGGTGGAATCCTTGGGTTCCGCGGCGCCCTGTGCCAGGGCCGCGCACGCAAACGTCAACGCCAGCAGTGCCAGCGCCGCTTTCGACAGCTTGGTCTTCATGTCTGTCCTCCGACTAAGCGAATCGGGGGCGCTCGGCCGACGCCCCCGATTCATGGAATGCCCTGCGCCGGGTTCAACCGATCGTGGTTTCGTCGGTGCGGGTCTCGCCCTTGTTGTCCTTCCAGGTGATGACCACCTTGTCGCCGGCCTTGGCGCCCTTGACCTTGAAACCGAACACCGGGTTGCGCGAGACCGAACCGCCGATCTGCGCATCGACGACGGTCTTGTCGCCCACCTTGGCGACGAGGCTCTGGATAAAGTGGGCCGGCACCAGTTCGCCGGTCTTCGCATCCTTGCGCTGGCCGGTTTCCATGGGGTGGTTGACCAACACGCGCACGTCCGCGGCGTCGCCCTGCATCGTGGCGCGGATTTTCATCGGATCTGCCATGAGTGTCTTCCTCTGAGTGATCTGTGATCTGGAGTGCCGTTCAGCCGCCGCAGCCGCCGACGGTGACCTTGACTTCCTTGGTGGCGCTGTAGAACTTGCCGTCCGCCTTGGCCACGACCCGGATGTTGGAGGTCTGGCCCATCTTCAAGCGCACCGCCACCGAGGGCTGGGCACCGTTGGCGAGGTCAAAGGATGCAGCGAGGGGAAGGGGGTTCTTGTCGATGAATACGGAGATCTGCTGTGTGTTCGGCACGGTGCTCGCGACTTCGATCGGCACCACGGCACCGTTCTCGGCGATGTCCGGCGCCTTGATCGTGACGTCCTTGCTTTCGGCCGCGCCCGAAGCCCCCAAGCCCTTGAGGGCTCCGTCCAGATCCTTGGCGTCGAACGCTGCCTTGTTCCATTCGGCCGCCCAGACCTGCGTCGGCTTCAGTACCCCAGCCGCCACTGCCGCTGCGAGCGCACTGCTTGCCCCGGCTCCCTTAAGCAGGGTTCTCCTGAGTAGATCCATAGTTATAGCTCCTCTTGGTCAGTCAAAAATTGCGGGCCCGAAAACCGCCTGCGCATCATAGCGCGCTTTGCGGGCAAACCGCTTGATTGGTAGGGGTAAACCACTAGCTTGGCGGAGGAGTTCAAGGCGGCGATCCCGACCCCGATTCCGCCGTCCAGCGACCGGACTTGCCACCGGCCTTTTCCAGCAGGCGGATGCCTTCGAGGCGCATGCCCCGGTCCATGGCCTTGCACATGTCGTAGATCGTGAGGAGCGCCGCACTCACGGCGGTGAGCGCCTCCATCTCGACTCCGGTGCGTCCGACGGTCTGCGCCGTGACTTCGCAGGCTATGGCACTGGCGGCGCGGTCAACGGCGAACTCGACGCCGATGCGCGTCAGGGGGATCGGATGGCACAGGGGGATCAGTTCCGACGTGCGCTTGGCGCCCTGGATCGCCGCGATGCGTGCCACGCCCAGGACGTCGCCCTTGGCGGCGCTGCCGGACTCGATCAGCGCCAGGGTCTCCGGACGCATGCGGATGGTGCCTGTAGCCCGGGCGATGCGCGCGGTTTCCGGCTTGGCGCCCACATCCACCATGTGGGCCTGCCCCTGGTCGTCGAAATGGGTAAACGGGGAACTCATGGACGTTGCGGATCTCCAAAGGTGCGCCTGCTGGCGGACGGGGGTGTGGCAATTGCTTGCGTGCTTCGGTCGGGGCCAATAATGGAGCCAACTGCCCTTCGCACGCCGCCAGTTCGACTCACGGTGGCGGCGCGATGCTCAGCTCCCGCCAGCATCTCGCCAGCCGGAGAATCGAGGCGTCCAGCTTCGCGTGGTCGAGGGACTTCCCGATGTACCTGCTGGCGCCGCCGTCCATCGCCGCACTGACAGGCGGCCACATGCTCGGCGGGCAGTAACGCCGCGCAGCGCATGTAGCATGAGCTGAACGTCCTCGGGGGAATCGTCGATGAGCAATAGGGGCTTCAGGCTCATGCGGTCTGACGGTTCGGGGCTGGTCGCTTCGGCTGCCGAATTGCCCCGGGGTCAATGCTTCCGGGGGAGTGCGGTACCGGGGAGCGCGGAGGGTGCGACTTTCGAATGAGGTTACCATATCGCCATGAAGTGGAGAGCAGTGCTTGCCGGCCTCTTGGTGCTCGCGTTGACTGTCCGGGCAGAGGGACTGCCGGACCTCGGCGAGTCGTCGGCGAGTGACCTTTCGCCGCAGAACGAACGCCGCATCGGCGAATCGATCATGCGCGACATCCGGCGGGACACCGCCTATGTCGAGGACGCGGAAGTCCTCACCTACCTCGACGAGTTGGGCCGCCGGCTCTCCGCCAACGCCGGCG
This sequence comes from uncultured beta proteobacterium, assembly GCA_963696505.1. GTDB lineage: Bacteria > Pseudomonadota > Gammaproteobacteria > Burkholderiales > Rhodocyclaceae > CAVOKN01. The sequence continues at coordinate 24,304 of CAVOKN010000005.1, forward strand.
ACATGCGGCAGGACTTCGAGTTCTTCGCCGTGCGCGATGCGACCCTCAACGCCTTTGCCTTGCCGGGCGGTTACATCGGCGTCCACACCGGACTGATTCTCGCCGCGCAGAGCGAGTCGGAACTGGCCGGGGTGGTGTCCCACGAAATTGCCCACGTGACGCAGCGCCACATTGCCCGCATGGTGGGCAAGCAGGGCCAGGCGACCCTTGCGTCCCTGGCGGCGCTGGTGGTGGCGATACTCGCCGCACGCTCGAATCCGCAGATGAGCGAGGCGGCGCTGGCCACCGGTGCGGCAGTCGGCGTGCAGACCCAGCTCAATTACACGCGCGAGTTCGAGCGCGAGGCCGACCGCATCGGCATGCAGATCCTGGACAGTTCGGGCCTGGACCTACAGGGCATGACCTCGTTCTTCGAGCGCCTGCAGCAGTTTGGCCGCCTCTACGAGAACAATGCCCCTGCCTACCTGCGCACCCATCCGTTGACGACCGAGCGCATCGCCGACATGGAGAACCGGGCGGCGTCCCGTGCGGCACGGCAGGTTGCCGATTCCCTGGTTTTCCAGCTGGTTCGCGCCAAGCTGCGTAGCGAACTGGGCTCGCCGCGCGACGCCGTCGCCGAGTTCGAGGGCCAGATCCAGGAGCGCAGGTACGCGTCGCTGGCGGCCGGCCGCTACGGCCTTGCGCGGGCCTATGTGCGTGCCCGGGACGGGGGGGCGGCGCAGCGGGAACTGGGGGAACTGCGCAAGTTGAAGACCGGTTCGCCCATGTTCGAGACCCTGGCGGCGGACATCCGGTTGGTCGAAGGCGACACCGCTGGAGCACTGAAGGTCTATGCGGATGCGCGCGCCCGCTACCCGGCGGATGCAGCACTGCGCTACGGCGCCATCGACACCCTGATCGCTGCCGGCCGCGCGGCCGAAGCGCAGCAGGCGGCGGATGCCGCCCTGCGTGACCGCCCGGGGGACAGCCGCCTGTGGACGCTCCAGGCCAAGGCCTATGCTGCGTTGGGCAAGCGTCTCCAGCAGCACCGCTGCCAGGCCGAGGCCTATGCCGTGCAGGGCCAGTTGCTGGCGGCCATCGAGCAATTGCAGTTCGCCCAGAAGGCCGGCGACGGCGACTTCTACGAGCAGTCCGCGGTCGATGCCCGGCTGCGCGAACTCAAGCGGCGGCAGGCCGAGGAAGCGAAATCCGAGCGCAAGTTCTGAATCCGGCCGGCGGGGCGACTCCCCGGCGGAGCCTCGTCTGGGCGCAAAAATCGGCCTGCCTGATTTCACAATAAAAGAAAACGATTATGGCCACCCCTCTGCCGTGATAACTTCGCCGGGCTTTTTTACGGACAACGGCAGGAATCAGGGAGGAGACGACTAGATGGCGCTGGTGAATCCCCACGGTGGCGGCGATCTGATGCCGCTGCTGCTGCAAGGCGAGGAACTCAAGGCCGAACAAGCCCGGGCCGCCGGGCTGCCCAAACTGCGCGTCAGCTCGCGCGAGAAGGGCGACATCATCATGCTGGGCATCGGCGGCTTCACGCCGCTGGACGGCTTCATGACCCACACCGACTGGCAGGGCGTGTGCGACGGGATGAAGATGGCCAGCGGCCTGTTCTGGCCGATCCCGATCACCCTGTCCACCGACAAGGCAAGCGCCGACGCGATCAAGACCGGCGCCGACATCGCCCTGGTCAACCCCGAGGACGGCGCCATCCTGGCCACCATGCTGGTGACCGAGAAGTATGCCATCGACAAGGCGCACGAGTGCGCCATGGTGTTCAAGACCACCGATCTCGATCACCCCGGCGTCAAGATGGTGATGGAGCAGGGCGACATCAACCTCGCCGGCCCGATCAAGGTGCTGTCCACCGGCGGCTTTTCCGAGAAGTATGGTGAGCAGTTCATGACGCCGGCCCAGACCCGGGCCAAGTTCCAGGAACTCGGCTGGACGCGCGTCGCCGCGTTCCAGACGCGCAACCCGATGCACCGCTCGCACGAGTACCTGGCCAAGATCGCCATCGAGACCATGGACGGCGTGCTGGTTCACTCGCTGCTGGGCAACCTGAAGCCGGGCGACATTCCCGCCGAGGTCCGTTCCGAGGCGATCGGCGTGCTGGTCCAGAATTATTTTGCGCCGAAGACCGTGATCCAGGCCGGCTATCCGCTCGACATGCGCTACGCCGGCCCGCGCGAGGCCCTGCTGCACGCCCTGTTCCGCCAGAACTACGGCTGCTCGCACCTGATCGTCGGCCGCGACCATGCTGGCGTCGGCGACTACTACGGCCCCTTCGACGCGCAGAAGATCTTCGACCACATCCCGAAGGGCTCGCTCGAAACGGTCAACATGAACATCGACTGGACCTTCTGGTGCAACAAGTGCGGCGGCATGTGCTCGCAACGTACCTGCCCGCATACCAAGGACGATCGCATCCTGCTCTCGGGCACCAAGGTGCGCTCGATGCTCTCCGAGGGTCAGGAACTGCCGGTCGAGTTCAGCCGCCCCGAGGTCGCGAAGGTGCTTCAGAAGTATTATGCCGGCCTCAGCGCCGAGCAGAACGTCAAGGTCGAGCTCAAGGGTCATTCGGCCGCCTGAACAAACGTAGCAACGATTCACCGCACGCCGGCACGACTCGTGCCGGCATTTTTCTAGAGATGGAGGAAGCCCCATGCCAACATTTGTACGTACCGATAAATGCGATGGCTGCAAGGGTCAGGACAAGACCGCTTGCATGTACATCTGCCCCCACGACCTGATGAAGCTCGACAAGGACGGCTCCGAAACCGGCCATGCCATGAAGGCCTTCAACCAGGAGCCGGAGCAGTGCTGGGAATGCTACTCCTGCGTCAAGATCTGCCCGCAGCAGGCGATCGAGGTCCGCCATTACGCCGACATCGTTCCCCTGGGCGGCTCGGTGCAGCCGCTGCGCGGTTCCGACTCGATCATGTGGACCATCAAGTTCCGCAACGGCACCCTGAAGCGCTTCAAGTTTCCCATCCGCACGACCTCCGAGGGTTCGATCGATCCCTACGGCGGCAAGCCCATGCCGAAGCTGGCCGATATCACCAAGAACGGCTTCTTCACGCCGCAGAATGGCTACCGTGCCGGCAAGCCCGACGAGCTGATCCGCGTGAAGTAAGCGCCAGGCAAAGCGAACCGATTGATTAACGCATTCAGGTGATACGAATATGGCTCAAGGAACATTCGGCAATCCGGAAATTGTTCAGGAAGAGGTGGACGTCCTCCTGATCGGTGGCGGCATGGCGTGCTGCGGCGCCGCTTACGAAATCATGCGCTGGGCCGAGGCCGTCAAGGCCGAGACCGGCACCGACCTCAAGATCAAGCTGGTGGACAAGGCCGCCATGGACCGCTCCGGCGCCGTGGCCCAGGGCCTGTCCGCGATCAACACTTACATCGGCACCGAGCAGGATCCCGCCGATTACGCCCGCATGGTCTCCAACGACCTGATGGGCATCACCCGCGACGACCTGGCCTACGACCTGGGCCGCCACGTTGACGAGTCGGTGCACCTGTTCGAGGAGTGGGGCCTGCCCATTTGGAAAACCGACGAGAACGGCGAGCGCCACGACGGCTCCAAGGGTCTGCCCGCACTCAAGGACGGTGGCAAGCCGGTGCGCTCCGGCAAGTGGCAGATCATGATCAACGGCGAATCCTACAAGTGGATCGTCGCCGAAGCTGCCAAGAAGGCGTTGGGCCTGGACCGCATTCTGGAGCGCGTGTTCATCGTCAAGCTGGTCAATGACAAGAACGACCCGTCCCGCATCGCCGGCGCGGTCGGCTTCTCGACCCGCGACAACAAGATCTTCGTGTTCAAGGCCAAGGCCATCCTGCTCGCCGCCGGCGGCTGTGTAAACATCTTCCGTCCCCGCTCGGTAGGCGAGGGCACGGGCCGCGCCTGGTACCCGGTGTGGAACGCCGGCTCGACCTACGCCATGGCCGCCGAAGCCGGCGCCGAACTGACCATGATGGAAAACCGTTTCGTTCCCGCCCGCTTCAAGGACGGTTACGGCCCGGTCGGTGCGTGGTTCCTGCTGTTCAAGGCCCAGGCCACCAACGCCGTCGGCGAAGTGTACATGGTCAAGAACAAGGAACTGCTGAACGACTATCCTCCCTACGGTCAGGCCGCCGTTCCCGCCTCCTGCCTGCGCAACCACCTCATGCTCAAGGAGATGAAGGAAGGCCGCGGCCCGATCTACATGGACACGGTGACCGCGCTGGCCAAGCTGCGCGAAACCCTGAGCCCGCGGGAAGTGAAGCACCTGGAAGCGGAAGCCTGGGAAGACTTCCTCGACATGTGCGTCGGCCAGTGCGGCATCTGGGTTGGTGAGAACGTCGAGCCGGAGAAGAAGAACTCCGAGCTGATGCCCACCGAGCCCTACCTGCTGGGTTCCCACTCCGGCTGCTGCGGCATCTGGGTGTCGGGTCCCGAAGACCTGGGTGCGCCGACCACCGAAGAGTACGACGTGCCGGCCCACCTGCCGAAGGGCTGGAACTGGGGCTACCGTTCGATGACCACGATCAAGGGTCTGTTCACCGCCGGCGACGGCGTGGGCGCCTCCGGCCACAAGTTCTCCTCCGGTTCCCACGCCGAAGGCCGCATGTGCGCCAAGTCCATGGTCAAGTTCGCCCTCGACAACAAGGACTGGAAACCCGAGCTGGACGCCGATCCCGCCGTCCTGGCCGAGGAGATCTACAAGCCGGTGCGTACCTTCCTGGAGCACAAGGACTACACCACCGCGATCGACGTCAACCCGCACTACATCACGCCCAAGATGCTGCAGTTCCGTCTGCAGAAGATCATGGACGAGTATGTGGCCGGTGTCGCGACCTACTACACCACCAACGAGCACATGCTCAAGGTGGCGGAAGAGAAGCTCGAGATGCTGAAGGAAGACGCCCAGAAGATGCGTGCCAAGGATCTGCACGAACTGCTGCGCGCCTGGGAAAACTACCATCGCGTCCTGACCGCCGAAGCTCACATGAAGCACATCCAGTTCCGCGAAGAGAGCCGCTACCCCGGCTTCTACTACCGGATGGACAAGAACTTCGTCGACGAGAAGAACTGGAAGTGCTTCGTCAACTCGGTCTATGACAAGTCCAGCAAGCAGTGGACCTGCTTCAAGCGCAAGCACGTGGATCTGGTCGACAAGTCCAAGCTGTTCAAGGCGGCTGCGCACTAAGTCGCCTGCACTGAAGTAGTACCCGCCGGGCGTCCCATGCAGGGACGCCCGGTTTGTTTTCGGGATCGAATAACCACGACAGCATTCCGGGCGTTCTCTGCCGTACCGCGGCGGCTGACTTTCAGCGTCGCGAGTTTTCGTGCCGCGCATTTTCGTGCCCGCTTCGTGGTTCAATGGTCCCTTGTCGCTGCGTACTTCGAGGTATGAGCCATGTCCGAGTCCGATATCCCCTTCCCCCAGAGCCCCGTTGCGCCGCAGATGATGGACGGCGGCAAGGAGATCCAGTTTCGCTGCCGCAAGGGCATAGCCTGCTGGAACAAGTGCTGCAGCAACATCGACATCTCGCTCACGCCCTTCGACATCCTCAGGCTCAAGAAGCGCCTCGGTCTCACCTCCACCGAATTCCTGGCGCAATTCACCTTACCCTACGAGATGGAGAAGGACGGCATCGCGGGCGTCAAGCTCAAACCGGTGGAAGGCGGCAGCGCCTGCCAGTTCATGGTGGATGAAGGCTGCGACGTCTACAGCGATCGGCCCACCGCGTGCCGCTACTATCCGGTGGCGTTGCTTTCCATGCGCAAGCAGGGCGAATCCACCGACAGCGACTCCTACGCCCTGGTCCAGGAACCGCACTGCCTGGGCCACAACGAGCCGCGACCCATCACCATCGACGACTACCGCAAGGAGCAGGGCGTCAACGTGTACGACGAGTTGGCGCGCGGCTGGCGCCAACTGGTGCTGAAGAAGAAATCCTCCGGCCCCACCATAGGCGCGCCTTCGAAGCGCAGCCTGCAGCTCTTCTTCATGGCCTGCTACGACGTCGACCGCTTCGCCGAATTCGTCAAGAGCGATTCCTTCAACGACCTGTTCGAACTCACCGACGAAGAGAAGGCGAAGATCCACGGTGACGACGAACAGATGATGCTGTTCGGTTTCCGCTTCCTGCGCCAGGTGCTGTTCGGCGAGGAGAGCATCCCACTGCGCAAGGAAACCGCCGAGCAGCGCCTGACCCGCGTCAAGGAGCGCCGGCGCCAGCTCGAACGCGAAGCCGCCGAGCGCCTGATGCGCGACGAGGACGGCATGTACGACGGCACGGATTGAGCGCTTGCCGCGTGCCCCCACCCCAACCCTCCCCCGCAAGCGGGGGGAGGGGCTGTCCGGCTACGGTGTGGCCGGCTTCACGGTGAACCCTCCCCCGCCCGCGGGGGCGTAGGGTGCGCCGTGCGCACCCTTCCATAGACATGAAATCCATCGACGTCCAGACCATCTCCCCCCAGCTCGACCGCATCGAGCACGAGCCCTACTACCAGCCCGTCGGCAGCGAGGATGCGCTGTTCGAGGCGGCCTACCGCAACCGTCTGCCGGTGCTGCTCAAGGGCCCCACCGGCTGCGGCAAGACGCGCTTCGTCGAGCACATGGCGTGGCGCCTCGCGCGCCCGCTGGTGACGGTGGCCTGCCACGACGACCTCACTGCTTCCGACCTGGTGGGGCGCTACCTCATTGTCGCCGACCAGACGGTGTGGATGGACGGGCCGCTCGCCGCCGCGGTGCGCGCCGGCGCCATCTGCTATCTGGACGAGATTGTCGAGGCGCGCAAGGACACCATGGTGGTGATCCATCCCCTGGCCGATTCGCGCCGCATCCTGCCGATCGAGAAGCGCGGCGAACTGGTGCGGGCGCCGGACGACTTCATGCTCGTCATCTCCTACAACCCGGGCTACCAGAGCGTGCTCAAGGAACTGAAGCAGAGCACGCGCCAGCGCTTCGTCGCGCTGGAGTTCGACTATCCGAAGGCCGAACTGGAGGCGCGCATCGTCGCCACCGAATCGGGCGTGGCGCTCGACGTGGCGGAGCGCCTGGTCAAGTTCGCCCACATGACGCGCAATCTGAAGGGCTCGGGCCTGGACGAGGGCGCCAGCACGCGCCTGCTGGTCCATGCCGGCAAGCTCATCGCCTCCGGCGTCGAGCCCGTGGTTGCCTGCCGCAGCGCCATCGCCCAGGCCGTCACCGACGAGCCCGAGACCCTGGCCGCAATCCAGGAACTGTCCTCCTCCCTGTTCTGATGAGCGACGCGGCCCAGCTCGCGGCCGACGCCATCGAGCGCCTGCTCGACGACTGGTTCGAGGTCGAGTTCAGCTTCCGTCGCATCCCGCCGCTGGCCGAGCGCATCGCACGGCTGCCCCGCGCCGAGCAGGACTTCGTGCTCAATTGGGCGCGGCGCATCGCCACCACCAGCATCGAAATCGGCTACCGCTTCGCCGCCCGTGCGCCCGACCTGCTGGCGCGCATGGATACCCGCGTCATCGAGGCCTGGGCGCTGGCGGCGATGGACGCCTACGACCGCGTCGGGCTGCGCGCCGCGATCGAGGTGGTGGACCGGGTCGAGAACTTTGTCCAGATGCGCCATGAACGGGCCGCCGGCGTCCTGCTCGACGATGTCAAAGGCATCCTGCTGACTTTCGTGCGCGGCCTCTCCGGCCGCCACCTCAAGCTGGAGCAGGGCGACGGCATCTACACCGATTCGCAGACGCTTTTCCTGCCGGCAGTGATGGCGCGCTTCGAGCGCATCGAGGACAACTTCGCGCTGTGCAAAGCCATAGTGGCGATGCAGTGGGCGCAGACGCGCTTCGGCACCTTCCGCGTTGACCTCACCGAGGCCCTCGGCCGCTACGGCGATCCGCGCCGCGCCTTGGGCCAGTTCCATGCCCTGGAGACCCTGCGGCTCGAAGCCTGCATCGCCCGCGAACTGCCCGGACTGGCGCGGGAGATGGCGCGGCTCAAGGCGCTGGCCGGCGATTCGGCTGCGCCTGCGCAGTGGGCGGAGGCGGCAAGCCGCCTTGCTCGTACGGAGGCGACGGTGCAGGACACGCTGGCCGCCCTTGCCGATTTGTACGCTGGCCCGTCGGCCGAGCCGCTGTGCTACCAGGGCGAGTTGCGGCCCGGCACTGTCGCCGAGTGCGTCGCCGCGCGCATGGCCAGGGAGAAGATCCTGCTGCGGGTGAAACTGCGGAAACTCGCCGAGGATCTTGCGCGCCAGAAGGAGGAACTGGCCCCAGGCTCGACGGCACAACAGGACCCGGCGCGGCCCTTCCGCCTCGAAGAGTCAGCCGATGGCGAGCGCCTCGGCGAGGGCTTCGAGCTGATCCTCGACGACGTTCCGGTGGCGCCGCCGGAAGACGTGCGCCAGCTCGTCACCTCGATCCGCCTCGACTTCGGCGAAATTCCGCCGGAATACCTGGTGCCGGCCGGAGACGGCGAATACGACCCGGCACTCTACGCCGAGCAGGGGCGCGACCCGGACCTGGTGTGGCAGGGCAGCTACCACGAGGAGGGCGCCGCCTTCTATCCCGAATGGGACTACGGCCGCCAGCACTACCGCAAGAACTGGTGCGTGATGCGCGAGAAGGACGTGCCGCCGGTCCATGACGACTTCATCGCTGCGACGATGCAGCGCTACGGTGGGCTGATTCGCCATCTGCGGCGCAGCTTCGAGGCGATGCGCGACCAGGACCGCCTGCTCAAGCGCCAGGTCGAGGGGGACAATGTGGACTTCGACGCCCTGGTCGAGTCGCTGGCCGACGCCCGCAGCGGGCGCGAGATGAGCGACCGGCTGTTCACCCGCCTGCACCGCGCCGAGCGCAACATCGCCGTGGCCTTCATGGTGGACATGAGCGGTTCCACCAAGGGCTGGATCAACGACGCCGAGCGCGAATCCCTGCTGCTGCTGTGCGAGGCGCTGGAGACCCTGGGCGATCGCTACGCCATCTACGGCTTCTCGGGCATGACGCGCAAGCGCTGCGAGCTCTACCGCATCAAGCGCATCGACGAGCCCTATGGCGACGCTGTCAAGGCGCGCATCTCCGGCATCCGCCCCCAGGATTACACGCGTATGGGCTTCGCCATCCGCCACCTCAGCAAGCTGCTCAATGACGTGGAGGCGCGCACCAAGTTGCTCATCACGCTGTCCGACGGCAAACCCGACGACTACCACGACGGTTACCGCGGCAAGTACGGCATCGAGGACACGCGCAAGGCGCTGCAGGAAGCGGCGCGCAGCGGCATCCACCCTTTCTGCATCACCATCGACAAGGAAGCCCGCGACTACCTTCCCCACCTCTACGGCGCGGCACACTACACAGTGGTGGACGAGGTGGCGAGGCTGCCCTACAAGGTGGCGGATATCTACCGGCGGCTGACGACGCGCTGAGATCTTCCCCTCTCCCTCGATGGGAGAGGGGCAGGGGAGAGGGTGAGCGCCGGGAAAATTTCGTAGGTCAGGGTGCGCGAAGCGCTCCCTGACAACCCGGAGGTAGATGTCAGGCAGCTTCGCAGCCTGACCTACGTGTTCCGCTGGGTGCCGCTCACCAATCGAACGTCGCCCAAGGCATTACACTCGCCCTTTCAACTCCTGCGACAGCGAGCCATGTACTACGGGGAAAGATTCAACGGCTACAGCCACCTGATCGGCACACTGCTCGCTGTCGCCGGCGCCGTGGTCCTCATCGTGCTCGGCGCCCTCCAGGGAGATGTCTGGAAAATCGTCAGCTTCGCCATCTACGGCACAGGCTTGGTGCTGCTCTACGGCTTCTCCACTCTCTACCACAGCACCCGCGGCCGGGCGAAGCGCCTGTTCCAGAAGCTCGACCACAACGCCATCTACCTGCTGATCGCCGCCAGCTACACCCCCTTTACCCTGGTCACGCTGCGCGGCCCCTGGGGCTGGTCGCTGTTCGGCATCGTGTGGGGGCTGGCGGCCGTCGGCATGCTGCAGGAAGTGATTCTCGGCCATCGTACCCGCAAACTGTCGCTGGCGATCTACGTGCTGATGGGTTGGGTCGCCCTGGTCGCCATCGTGCCCCTGATCGAAGCCCTGTCCCCGGCCGGTTTCGCCTGGCTCGCGGCGGGCGGCGTGATCTACACCGCCGGCATCGTGTTCTATCACTACGACGAACGCTTCACCCACTGGCACGGCATCTGGCATCTGTTCGTGCTCGGCGGCAGCGCGGCGCACTACGTCGCCATACTGTGCTACGTGGCTTGAGCGAATCGGTGCGCGGTGCGCACCGATTCGAGCACGGTGCGCACAGCGCACCCTACGGCTTCGGCGCGAGCTTCACCGTGATCGCTGCCGCCGCGAGGGCCCCGGCCAGCACGGCGATCGACGCCGTCGCGTTCGCCAGCCACTGCGGCGCGAGGAGCAGCAGCGCGCCCAATCCCAGCATCATGTAGCCGGAGACGAGCTTGAGCACCCGGCCTTCGAACTCGCTGAGCTTGCGGGCGCCGAGGGTGCGGGTGAAGGCGAGGACGATCAGCGCCAGCGGCAAGACGTAGATCAGGTTGTAGAGGGCGAGCCAGCCGTAGTAGCCCATGCCCTCGACATGGTGCAGGGTCAGCGCCCGGGTGTAGATCATGGGGAAGCCGGCGGTGCACAGCAGCTCGTAGGAATTGGCGACCAGCGCAAGCAATACGGTTCCGGCGAGCATGGGCGCGAGGCTGCCGGCGCCGGCGACCTCGCGCATGCGGCGGAACAGGCCGGGCCTGGCGGCGTCGGGGATAGACAGGCTCGGTCCCTGGTGCAGGCGGAAGAAGTCCTTGGTGTTGAGCGTGCCGGCGATCAGGGCCAGCAGGCCGGCGGCGACGGTGGCGGCGCGCAGTTCTCCCGCCAGCAGAAAGACGTTGAGCCAGGCCGCCATGAAGGCGAAGTACACCAGCCCCGAAAACAGCACGAACACGCCGCCGATGACCAGCATGCGGGCACGGCTGCGGGCATGCACCAGCACGCTGAGCAGGAACAGCAGCACGAAGAAGGCGCAGGGGTTGAAGGCGTCTACCGTCGCCACGACGAGGGTGAGGGCGGGCAGCGACCAGGCTTCGAGATCGACGCTGCCCAGCATGGGCAGCGATGCGCCGCTCGCCGGCGACTGACTTTTCCCCGGCGCTGCCGTGCCCGCGGCCATGCGTTCGCCGCGGCATTCCTCCAGCGCCGCGACCAGCGCCGTGCCGGTGGTGTCGTCCCGGTGGTAGCCGGTTTGTATGCGCCGGCAGAAGACGAAGGCGGGTACGGCGTTGGCCTCCTCACCGAGTTCGCGCGCCGCTGCGATGAAGAGATCCACCTCGGCTTCGTCCCCATCGAGTTCGTGGCTTTCGACTGCGACCCAGGGCAGCCGCCGCGGCAGCGCTTCGACGAAGGGATGGGCCTCGCCGCAGTGGGGACAGCGGCGGCTCCAGAAAAAATGCAGGCGCACCACCGGGCTGCCGTCGGCGGCGCTGCCGAACCAGAAGGCATCCTCGGCGGGCTCGGCCGGCCGCGCGGCGAAGGCCGCCAGCAGGCCGAGCAGCAGTAGGATCGCGCGCAGTGCGTTCATAGCAGCGCACCGGCTCAATCGAGACGCTCCGCTTCGAGCCAGGGGCCCAGTTCGAGCACGCTCTCGGCCACGTCCATGCATTCGCGGATGTGGCGCTCGCCGACGTACCACATGGCGCTGTAGCTCAACGCCGCCGACAGCGCCTGGCCGGCGACCGGCAGATACTTCGCCGCCTGCTTGGCGCCGACTCGGGCGCCGACGTTCTGCAAGGCGCGCAGCACCAGCTCGCTGGTGACGAGCTTGCCGATCATGGTGGCGCCGGCGCCGACCACCGACCGGTAGAGCAGCACGCGGGTGCGGGCGTCGAGCTTGTCGATCTGCTCCGGTGTGAGGCCGAACTCGCGGTTGATGCGCGTGATCAGGCGGATCAGCAGTCCGACGTCGGTGGCGATGTCGAAGCCCGGCAGCGGCACCAGTACCGCCCCCGCCGAGACCAGGGCGCGGCTCTGCACCAGCACGCGGGTGCGACGCGCCACGGCGGCGATCTGCGCGCGATTGGCGGGGATGAGGATGACTTCGGCTGACATGGTCGTGCTCGGTTGCTCAGGGTCAAACTTACACCCGCTCGTGCCCCCACCCCAAGCCTCCCCTGCGGGCGGGGAGGGAGCAGGGGGCCGGCGGGTGATCTGAGTCAAGGTCGGCGGCGGCGCGCGCGCCGAGAATGCGGCACTTTTAACCCCCTGGAGTCCAGCGATGTCCATCCCCCACCTGCACCTCTCCCCCGAGGCGATCTATCCCTTCGATGCCCGCGGCATTGCCAAGCGCTTCCGCCACGCCGCCATCTTCGGCGCGCTGGACGCGCTGAGCGCCGGCGAGACAATGCGCTTCTTCAACGACCACGATCCCCTGCCGCTGCTGGAACAGTTGGCAGCCCGCTACGGCGAAGGCGTGTCCGTCGAGTACCGGCGGCGCGAGCCCGGGGAGATCGTCATCGACTTCGTCAAGCGCTGACTCTTCCAGCCGATGCTCCCCCTGCTGCTGACAGTGGCGCTGGCGGCCCTCGCGGGTGCGGCGCTGCTGTCGGGGCTGCCGGTGGCGGCGCCCGCCGCCTGGGCGCACCTCGCCTTTGCGCTCGGCGTGATGCCGCTGATCCTGGGAGCGATGGGGCACTTCGTTCCGGTGCTCACCCGCAGCGGCGCGCCGGCCGCGGCGATGCGCGCCGTGCCGCTGCTGGCACTGGCGGCGGGCGGCCTGGTGCTGGCCGGCTTCACCGTGCCGGGCTGGTACGAAGTCAGTGTCCAGACAGCGGCGATTCTCGGCCTGGCTGCCGCGGCGAGCCAGGCGGCGTGGATCGTGCGGCGCGGCCGCGCAGCCTTGGGCAGCCCCCATCCGGGCGTGTATTGGTATCTCGCCGCCTGCCTGTGCCTGACTTTCGCATTGGCGGCGGCACTCGCCATCCCGTGGCTGCCGCGGCAGGCCCATGCCCTGCGGCTCTTCCACCTGCACCTCAACACGCTGGGCTTCGTCGGGCTCACCGCCATTGGTACCTTGCAGGTACTGCTTCCCACCGCCGCGGGGCAACCCGATCCCCGAGCGGCGGCGCGCCTGCGTATTGATCTTTCCCCGGCGGTGGGCGGAGCCCTGCTGATCGCGGCGGGCGCCGCCTGGTACGCGCCGCTGGCGGTGGCGGGCGCCTTGTTCTTCCTGTGGCCTCTGCTTCGCATGCTGCACGCATGGAGCGTCAACTTCCGTTGCGCAATCCTGCGCCGGCACGGTGCCGCGCCCTCGCTTGTGGTGGCGGCGGTCGGATTGACGGTGTTGGTGGCCCTCGGCATCGCCCATGCCATCGGGTTGGTCGAAGGCCGGGCGGCGATCGCCGGCTTCGTGCTCGCCTTCCTGTTGCCGCTGGTGAGCGGCGCCGCGTCGCAACTGCTGCCGGTGTGGCTGCGTCCTGGACCGAGAACGCCCTGGCACGATGCGCTGCGCATGCGCCTGGGATGGGCCGGAGCGGCGCGCGCGCTGCTGATGGTGGTGGGTGGAAGTCTGGTGGTTTTCGGCGAGCCCTGGGGTGCGGCGGTGTCCGGCCTCGGCGTAGCGCTGTTCGCGCTGGCCGTGGTCCGGGCGTTCGCAACCGCCCGCTGAAATTAGAAGGGCGGCCGTAGCCGCCCTTCCTTCCCTGAGCACGTGCTTTGAATTCGGTGAGTCGATCGGCTCGTCGTCGCCCTCCGTGCCCCTCCGCACCGCGGGAAACCGATCGACCGGCGGCATCTTAGGCCGGGTGTCGCGATGCGGTTTGCGCCAGGTTAACCGTTCCGCATTAAAGAGGAGGGCGACCGGAGCCGCCCTCCACCCCCTGAGCAAGTGCAACAACTTATAGGGGGAAACCGCTGTCGCAACTCTATGCCGCAGGCCCGTCGCTGCATTGCGGCAGATCAACATGCGCGCGATTCCAGGGCCGGTTCCGCGGGCCATACCCTTGAAACTGTCATGGCAATGACAATCGTTCGCAATCGGTAACTACTCGCGCCCCTGCGCGTAGATCTGTCCGGAGAGGGCCATCTGGATGGCGACGAGGGGGTTATAGCCGCGGTGGGCCATGGTCTGGAGGTAGCTGGAGATGCGGCAGTAGGCCTCGGCATATTCACGGGTACGGAAGCAGCCAGAGACCTTCTGCTTGACCTTGCTCATGCGCAGGTCGCGCTCGGCGCGGTTGTTGGTGAACGGCACGTGGGGGAGCTTGGCAAAGAGCAGGACAGCATCCTCATAGTCCTTGAATCGCTGCCAGAGGTTATGGGCGTCGGATTTCGCCACCCGGCCGCGGCTGCCCTTGTTGCGCGGGGGTAGCGGCGGGAGCTGCTTGGCGCCCTGGGCGAGGATGGTGCGGTAGCGCTTGCGCAGGCGCTTGTACTCCACCTCGGTCAGATGCTTGCTCTCGCGTTCAGCCACCTTGGTACGCGTCTGCTTCAGCAGGCGCTTAAGGTTCTTCGCCCACGGGTAGCCGTTGGACTCGATGACGAAGGTGAGCTCGCGCAGCAGGTGGGCGCCACACAGGCCATGGCCGCAGTGGGTGTAGGACAGGTAGGAGGCCCAGCAGTCGTGGATGAGGCTGCCTCCATAGCGGGGGATGATGTTGATCGCCGTGATGGCTTCCAGTCCGCGCTTGGGGTGAAGGAATTTCAGGGTGATGTCCCCGCCCGAGCAAACGTGGACCCAGTGGTTCTTGCGCTCGACCCGCAGGGAAGTCTCATCCACGTGCAGGGTGGGCTGGGCGAGGAGCTGGTCGATGGCGGTGCGCTCCCACTCGGCCAGGGCGTGATGCAGCTGCAGGACCCACTTGAGCAGGGTCGCTTCGGACACGATCTGCTCGATGAGGGTGGCCAGCGTGTGCTGCACCCGCTTCAGTGCCACCATCTGGGCGATCAGCAGGTGCAGGACGAAGGCCTTGATTCCGGTACCGTACTGCAGCGGGCCGGACAGATCCGCCGGGAAGCGGCCTTGGGTGAGCGCCTGGCAGCGGGGGCAGGACTTGAGCTCGGCGTTAACGTGGCTCACCACCTTCTCGAAGACGATGTCGATGCGGGTGCGCCGCTCGTGTGCCTGACAGGGCGTGTCGGTCAGATCGGTGCCACAGCGGGCACAGGTGGTGACGGGGGCGATGGCGACGGTCTCCACCGTGCGGGTGTGGCGGGCGCGCTCCAGGGGCGGCTCTGGGCCGTTGGACTGGCTGCCGGGCCGGGAGGCGGTGTCATCGTCCTTGGGGGTGCGCGAGGGGGGCACACTGGCGTTGCGGCTGTTCTTCGGCGTGCTCTTTTCCATGAACACCGCCATCAGCAGCTCGAATAGCATCAGCAGGGCCTGGATGAGGGCGCGGCCCTCGGCCGAGATCCGGCCCCTGGCGCACAGCGCCTCGAACTGGCCCTTGAGTCCTTCGAACTCAGTGCGCAGAGAAACCGTGTTGACGCTGGCCACCGCGTCAGGTGGCCTCGACGGCCATGAGCGCGGCCAGCACCGCCAGGCGCTCGGGCGCCGGCATGGCCCGGTAGCGTCGCGCCCAGCTCTCGGCCTTGCGCTTGATACGCTGCCGATCGGTGAAATTCTTGCCGGCGAAGCGTGCCCAGTGCACCCGGTCCGGGATGAAGTTCAGCCACAGCTTCTCGGTGCGCACGCCGGCCTGGTTCATGACCTGCAGCGCCAGGTGCTGCCAATCGCCGAGCTCTGCGTCGTAGAGGGCCGAGGGGTAGCCGGACAGGATCACCGCACAGGGCAGGCCCTTGAGCAGCGCCAGGAGCTCGCGATGGTCCTGCTCGGTGTACTCGAAGCGATAGCGCCGCCCCGAGCTGCGGGTCTGGTGCAGGTAGGGCGGGTCGCTGTAGACCAGCTCCCGGCCGGTGAACGGGAACGCCGCCAGAAAGCGGTGGGCACAGCCGTGGACCCTCTCCACCGGGTAGTCGCACTGCAAGCGCTCCAGCGCCCGCTCATTCAGATCGATGCCGATGTTGCGCAGCGCCGGCGCCTTGCGCTGCATGATCGCCCCGCCGCCCAGGTGGGTCTCGATGTAGGTGTCGTGGGGGGGCATCAGGGCAATGATCGGCTGGCACAAGCCCGAGGTCGCCTTGGAGCCGAAGTAGCTGCCCATCGCAGGGGGCCCGGTGAAGGTCTCGGACCAACTCTAGGCGCTCGACGCTATGTTGTCAAGCACGAATTCCGGCAGCGCGAATTCCGGAAATTGGCTGCGCCGGTATCAGGAGGGGCTGCTGGGGGGCGAGTAGTTACCGCAATCGTTTGCCTTATCGACTATGATCGTCGCGCCGGCTTGCGGCGCGACAGGAGGAATTCGATGGACAGACGGGAAGCACTGGGAGTAAGCCTCGCTGTGGCGGCGGTTGCCGTGGCGGGCGGCGCGAGCGCCGCCGGGGAACACGATCATCACCATCACGGCGGTGGCAAGTATCGCCCGCTGACGGCCAGTGCGGCCGAGTGCCTGCACGTCGGCGGGGAGTGCATCAACCATTGCCTGGATCTGCTTGCCACCGGCGACAAGGAACTCGCCGCCTGCGCCAAGTCGGTGAACCAGATGCTTGCGGCATGCGACGCGCTGGTGCGCCTCGGTTCCCAGGAATCGAAGTACCTGCCGAAGATGGCGGCGCTGGCGGGTCAGATCTGCGAGGACTGCGAGAAGGAATGCCGCAAGCACGAGAAGAAGCACGCCCAGTGCAAGGCCTGTGCCGATGCCTGCGCCGCCTGCCTGAAGGAGTGCCGCAAGGTCGCGGCCTGAAGGCCGCAGCAAGTCAGTGTCCGGGGAGCAGTGAGTTGGCCGCCCCACATTAATTTCTTGAGGAGAAGCCATGTATCCGTTGCCGCGACTGATCGCCCGCAGTGCCCTGGTTCTTGCCGCAATGCTGGGCCTGGGCCAGGCCGCCCACGCCCAGGGCGTGCTGAAGGTTTCCGCGATTCCCGACGAAGCCCCAACGGAGTTGCAGCGCAAGTTTGCCCCGCTCGGCAAGTATCTGGAGCGCGAGACGGGCATGAAAGTGGAATTCACGCCGGTCACCGACTATGCCGCCGTCGTGGAGTCGCTGGCGACGAAGAAAATCGACATGGCCTGGCTCGGCGGCTTCACCTTCGTCCAGACGAAGATACGCACCAACGGCACCGCCATCCCCATCGTCCAGCGCGAGGAGGACGCGGTGTTCACCAGCAAGTTCATTACCGCCGACGACATGATCAAGTCCTTCGCCGACCTCAAGGGTCGCAACTTCGCCTTCGGCTCGCCCTCCTCCACCTCCGGCCACCTCATGCCGCGCCACTTCCTGATGCAGGCGGGGCTGGACCCGGACAAGGATTTCAAGAACGTCGCCTTCTCCGGCGCCCACGACGCCACGGCGGCCTTCGTCGCGGCGGGCAAGGCCGATGCCGGCGTGCTCAACGCCTCGGTGTGGGACAAACTGGTCGAGCAGAAGAAGGTTGACCCGGCCAAGGTGAAGGTCTTCGCCACCACCCCGCCGTACTTCGACTACAACTGGACGGTGCGCGGCGACTTAGATCCGGTGCTGGTGAAGAAGCTCACCGACGCCTTCCTCAAGCTCGACCCCAACAACCCCGAGCACAAAGAGCTGATGGCGCTGCAGCGCGCCGGCCGCTTCATCCCGACCAAGGCCGACAATTACGCCGGCATCGAGGCGGCAGCCAAGGCCGCGGGGCTTCTGAAGTAGGGCGGAACAGGCCCATCGGGCCGCCTTCCGCCACACCGACAAAGGTGGATGAGGCGCCAGCGGCGCGCATCCACCTCATGAAATCGTCAACGTCATGAGCTTCCATCTCCAGGCTGCAGGGCTCGCCCACGCCAACGGCCATCGCGCGCTGAACCGCCTGACCCTGGAGGCACAGGCCGGCGAGCGCATCGCCGTGATCGGTCCCTCGGGCGCGGGCAAGACTTCTCTGCTGCGCCTGCTCGCAACTTCGCTGCGGCCCACCGAAGGGCGTATCAGCGTGCTCGGCGCAAACCCCTGGCAGCTCGCAGGGCGCGAGCTGCGCCGCTTGCGCAGCCGTATCGGCGTGGTCCATCAGGCGCCGCCGCTGCCGCCGCGCCAGCGCACCGTCACCGCCATCCTCGCCGGGCGCCTCGGCACCTGGCCATGGTGGAAGTCGCTGCTCTCGCTGTGGTATCCCGCCGACATGGCGGGGGCGCGGGCGCAACTGGCGCGGCTCGACCTCGCCGACCGGCTGTTCGAGCGCTGCGACCGCCTCTCCGGCGGCCAGCTCCAGCGCGTAGGCGTGGCGCGGGTGCTGTATCAGGCGCCGGAAATGATCCTCGCGGACGAGCCGGTTTCCGCAATGGACCCGGCGCTCGCCGATCTCACCGTCTCGCAACTCAGCCAGGAGGCAACCGCCCGCGGCGTGACGCTGGTGGCGAGCCTGCATGCCGTCGATCTCGCGCTGCGCTGGTTCCCGCGCATCGTCGGCCTCAAGGCCGGCGAGATCCAGTTCGACCTGCCGCCGGTGAAAGTCGATGACGCCCTGCTGCGCGATCTCTATTCCTCGGAAAGCAGCGTGATCCCGACCCAGGACCGGGAGCCACTGCTGCTGCCCGAGCCCGGGGTCAGCGATGCCGCGTCGCCGCGGCGCGCCCAGTGCTGGTGAGCGACATCGCCATCCTCCGCGACCCCCACGCGCTGCGCCGCGTGACGCTGCTCGCCGGCGCGCTGATCCTGCTGTGGCCGCTGCTGCAGCTCGCCCAGTTCAATCCGGCGGGATTGTTCGATGCCCAGAACCTCAAGGTGATGGGCCACTTCCTTCAGGGTTTCCTGCCCCCCGATGTGTCGGCGGAGTTTCTCGGCATGGTGGTCAAGGCGACGCTGGAGACGCTGGCCATGGCCACCGCCGGCATCACGCTGGCAATGCTGATCGCCGTGCCGCTGGGCATGGCGATGACCCACAGCCTGTCGGTGTCGCGCATCGGACCCGGCCCCGGGCGCTGGCGCGGCGAATCGGGGCGGGCGCTGGTGCGCGTCGCCTTGCTGCTGCTGCGAGGCATACCGGAACTGGTATGGGCGCTGGTCTTCGTGCGCGCCCTGGGCCTGGGCGCCGCGGCGGGGGTGCTGGCGCTCGCCATCACCTACGGCGGCATGCTCGGCAAGGTCTATGCGGAAATCCTGGAGTCCGGCGACACGCGGCCGGCCCGCGCGCTGCTGGAATCGGGCAGCGGTCGCGTGATGGCTTTGGCATATGGCCTGATCCCCGGCGCCGCGCAGGAACTCGTCTCCTACACCATCTACCGCTGGGAGTGCGCGATCCGCGCCTCGGTGGTGATGGGCTTCGTCGGCGCCGGAGGGCTGGGCCAGTTGATGGACCAGTCGATGAAGATGCTCAACGGCGGCGAGGCCGCCACCATCCTGCTCACCTTCCTGCTGCTGGTGCTGCTGGCGGACGCCATCAGCGCCGCGCTGCGCAAGCAGCTTGCGTGATGGCCAGGGGATGTGATCCTTCGGCAAGGCTGGACGACGCCGGCGAGGCGGCCAAGTTCTGCCTCACCTGCACCCTCACGCTGCTCGGCGTGGCGGTGGTGATCGTCGCCAGCTTCGCCTATCTTTCCCTGGGCCTGGACCGGCTGTTTACCGCGGAAGCGGGCGCGGACATGCTGCGCTTCTTCCTGTCCTTCTTTCCGCCCGAGCTCTCAGCCGCCTATCTCGCCAAGGTCGCCAAGGGCGCGCTGGAGACGCTGGCGATCTCGGCCATCGGCACGCTGCTGGCGGCGGCCGCCGCGATGTTTCTGGCATTGCCGGCGTCGGGCCGCTACGGGCTGGCGCTGCGCAATGGCACGCGCTTCCTCCTCAACGTGCTGCGCTCGGTGCCGGAACTGGTGTGGGCCGCGCTGATGGTGCTGGCGGCGGGTCTCGGCCCCTTCGCCGGAACGCTGGCGCTGGCGCTGCACACTTCCGGCGTGCTCGGACGGCTGTTTGCCGAGACGCTGGAGAACGCGCCGCCGGAACCCGCCGGGGCGCTGGTGGACGCGGGCGCCACGCCGGCGCTGGCCTTCATCTACGGCACCCTGCCTTCGATCCTGCCGCAACTGGTTGCCTACAGCCTCTATCGCTGGGAGATGAATATCCGCATGGCGGCGATCCTCGGCTTCGTCGGCGCCGGCGGCCTGGGGCAGATGCTCTACTTCGAGCTGTCCCTGTTCCGCCAGGGTGAGGCATGCACGGTGATTCTCGCCATGCTGCTGCTGGTGATCGTCGTCGATGGCGTCAGCGCGGTGGTGCGGCGCGGGCTGGCGCGGGCGCATTCATGATTGTGAAAGCTGGATCGGTGCGCATGGCGCACCCTACGTTGGCATGGTTGGAGGGTGCGCCATGCGCACCGTTCACCGGTGGGTGAGCTGCGCGTAGAGCTGCGGCAGCCGCGCCGGCAGTTCCTCCGGCTTGCGGATGACGGTGAAGCCGGCGGGGCCGAAGAGGTGGGGCAGGTAGGCCTCGCCCTCGCGGTCTATGGTGACGCAGAACGGCCGCAGCCCGCGCTCCCGCGCTTCGATCACGGCCACGCGGGTGTCCTCGATGCCGTAGCGGCCCTCGTAGTGGTCGGTGTCGTTGGGCTTGCCGTCGGTGAGGATCAGCAGCAGGCGCACCTGGGAGGGCTGTTTCTCCAGCAGCCGCGTGGCATGGCGGATGGCGGCGCCGAGCCGGGTGTAGTAGCCGGGCTTGATCGCGGCGATGCGGCTGCGGATGGCGCCGTCGTACTTCTCGGCGAAGCCCTTTATCTGGTGCACGCGCACGTTGTTGCGCTTCAAGGACGAGAAACCGTACAGCGCCAGCGCGTCGCCGGTGGCGGTGAGCGCCTCGGCGAACAGCGTCAGCGTGTCCTTGATCACGTCGATGACGCGGGCATGGTTGCCGACCCAGGCGTCGGTTGACAGGGAGAGGTCCGCCAGCACCAGGCAGGCGAGGTCGCGCTCGGCGGGCAGTTGCGCGAGATAGGTGCCGGCTTCGCGGCCGTGGCTGCCGGCGATGCGGTCGGCATGGGCGCGCACACAGGCGTCGAGATCCAGCTCCTGGCCGTCGGGCTGGCTCTTCATCCAGCGCCGCACCGGCTGCAGCGCGGAGAACTGCCAGCGCAGCTTCTGCGCCGGCTTGCGCAGGTGGGCGGGCAGCGGGCAGGGCGTGGCCTCCCGCGCCACCAGCGGCTGCACGCGGCAGTAGTCAGGCCGCAGGAGGCGGCGGCGGAAGTCCCATTCCGGCAGCAGGATGCCCTCGCCCAGGGGCAGGTCGTCCTGGGCGGCGGAGGGCAGGTCGAGGTCGAACTTGACGCGCGATGCCGTGGTGCTGCCGTCGCTGACGGCGAGTTCGTCCATGTCCTCGGCGCGGCGGCCGGCCTCGGGATCGGGATCGTCGTCCTGGGGGCGGTTCACCTTGATGAACTCGGCCCAGGAGAACAGGCTCTCGGCGCGAAACAGCATCAGGAAGCCGCCCTTGTCCTGTTGCGCATCGGTGCGCCGTGCCTTGAGCCGCTTGCGGCTCCCGGGCTGCGTCGCGCCATCCGGTTGCTGCTGCTCGGTCAGGGCCTGTTCGGCGGCTCGACGCTGGGCGAGGTCCAGCGCCCTGAAGTTCGGATAGAGCCACAGCGGCACCGGCTGGGGCGGGCGGCCCTTGCGCGGCAGCGGCGGCAGGCGATCGATGCTACCGGGATGGGTCAGCGCCTGCCGTATCGCCTGTTCCACCTCTGCTTCCATGACGGGCAGCTTGCCGGGCGCAATGCGGACGGCAAGTTCGGCCTCGACCAGGCGGCGGTAGCGCGGCGCGAAACCGGGGAAGCGTTCCAGCGCGGCCAGGGTCGCGGCCTGGTTGCGCTCTATCCAGGGCAGGTCCGAGTCGCGGTCGGCGGCGGCGAGCGCGATCAGCCAGAGGTAAAGGTCGCGGTTGCGGCTTGCTTGCGGAAAGCAGGCGATGCGCGGCGGCAGTTGCAGGGTCTGCTCGTCGCGCGTTGTGTGGGCGGTGCGCTCGTCGCTCCCCGCGATGCGCTGGAGCAGGCGCCGCCGCGCGCCGTGACGCGTCTCGGTCGCCGCCGCCACGCGCAGCCCCGGCTCGCCGCCGAAGGCGCGGAACAGCACACCGGCCGTCTTCTCGATCTGCGCCAGATCCACCGCAGCCTCGGGATGGTCGCGCTGCGCGGCGCGGGTAATAACCCGGTGCCAAAGGCCGCCGACGAACTCTTCCATTTCGGGTACGCGCTGAAAGTCAGTCGCTGGGGGGCGGCGATCTGCCCCTTACGGCTCGCGCTTTCCGGTGAGGCTGACCGCGGCCTCGTTGCGCTTCGCCGCCTCGCCTTCGACCCAGCGCAGCAGGCTGCCGGACGGATTGGCACGCTGCACCGTGTTGCAGGCCGAGATGCACTGGCCGCACTGGGTGCAGGTGAACATGAACTGCTTGATGTTGCGCGGTTTGAGGCGCATCGGGCAGGCGTGGTCGCAGGCGGAATGGCAGCTCGCGCAGTCGGCGGCGCGCTTGCGCGCGAAGCCGACCACCATGCCGCCGCGGTTGCCCATCCAGGCGAGGCTCTGGAACAGGCCGACGGCGCAGGCGTAGCGGCAGAACAGATGGCGCGCGAACAGGAACTCGATGCTCAGCGCCGCGGTGCCGGCGCCGATGAACAGCGCCTCGTTGCGGGTCGGCGAAAGCGAGAACAGGTGCCCGTAGACCTCGAAGGGCGGGAGCAGATAGGTCAGCAGCACCACCGCCCAGACGAAGGCGAAGAACGCCGCCATGGGGACGACGACGAACCACCAGCGGGCGTCAACGCGGGTGGATCTGCCGTCGGGCTCCAGCAGGCGGTGCTCGCCCAGCAGCGCGGCGGCCATGGGGCCGGGCTTGCGGTCCCAGATGCTGTGCTTGCCGCTGGCACGGCGCATCACGCGGTTGATGGTCTCCACCACCGAGAAGTGGGGGCAGAGCCAGCCGCAGTAGAGCCGCCCCCAGCGCCAGGCGGCGTAGATCAGCGCGCCGCCGGCGGCGAGGATGGGCACGAAAACACGCAGGACGAGATTGAGCGCCGCCTCGCCGGGACTGACTTTCCCCGCCAGGAAGTCGTCCAGGCCTATGGTCCAGGGCATGCCGAGGAAATAGGCGTGGCCCAGCGTCAGGTCGTAGCGCAGCAGGTCGAACACCGGTGCGAACACGAACAGGATGAAAAAGCCCATCTGCCACAGCAGGCGACGGCGCTGGGTGCGGGGCGTGGCTCTACCCGAGGCGGTCTTGTCCGCTGCTATCGCGGCGATGGCTATGAATTTGCGATAGCCCGGCACGACCGCGGCCTTTGCGATTTCACTCACAACGTCTTCCCACCAGGGGATAGACGAATTCCTTGCCGCCCATCGCCTTCACCAGTCCCCACACGCCGAGCAGGATCAGCGTCGAATGCACGCAGGTGAACCACAGGATGACGATGACCCAGGTCCACACCGACTGGAATCCGCCCAGGCCGATGACCGCGACATTGGCAATGACGAGCAGCATGCCGGCCCAGATGCTGGCCTCGAAGGTCTGCTCGATGTGGCAGCGGGCGAGCGGCGGCGCGTTCTTGCGGCGCTTGAGCCACAGCCAGAGGATGCCGAGGAAGGCGAGGCCGGGAGCCAGCATCAGGTTGACGAGGAACAGCGCCTCGGCGGCGACCGCCAGGTCCTGGCCTTCGGGGGCCGCGCGCAGGCCGCCTCTATCCGCCAAAGGTGGCATTGACCACTTCCAGCAGCGCGGCGTTGATTTCGGGATCGTCCGACAGCGTTTCCACCAGCGACACGCGGCAGGCTTCCAGCGGGTCCATGCCGTCGCGCACCAGGGTCGCGGCATAGACCAGCAGGCGCGTGCTGGCGACTTCCTCCAGGTCCACGTCCTTCAGCGCGCGGAAGGAGCGGGCGATCGACACCAGGCGTTTGGCATTCATCGCGTCGATGCCGGTCTCGCCGATCAGGATCGCCTCCTCCCGCGCCGCTTCGGGAAAGTCGAAGCGCAGCGCGACGAAGCGCTGGCGCGTCGAGGGCTTGAGGCCCTTGAGGAAGTTCTGGTAGCCCGGGTTGTAAGAGATCACCAGCATGAAGCCAGGCGGGGCGGCGAGCTGCTCGCCGGTGCGGTCGATCGGCAGTATGCGGCGGTCATCGGCGAGCGGATGCAGCACCACCGTCGTGTCCTTGCGCGCCTCGACGATCTCGTCCAGGTAGCAGATGCCGCCCTCGCGCACCGCGCGCGTGAGCGGGCCGTCGCTCCAGAAGGTCTCGCCCTCGCCGATCAAATGCCGCCCGACGAGGTCGGCGGCGGTGAGATCGTCGTGGCAGGCGACGGTGTGCAGCGGCAGCCCCAGCTTCGCCGCCATGAAGGAGACGAAACGCGTCTTGCCACAGCCGGTGGGGCCCTTGATCAGCAGCGGCAGGCGGTTGCGCCAGGCGCGCTCGAACACCTCGACCTCGTTGCCCGCCGGCTGGTAGAAGGGCAGTAGCACCGCCGCGGGAGTCTGCATTTCCATCACATCAGTGCCCGCCGGGCCGCCCCAAGGGCACTGACGCCCCCTCGGGGGGCAGCGAACGAAGTGAGCGTGGGGGCAGCCTCATCTCAATCCCATCCAATAGGCCAGCGCGATCAGCGCCAGCACCAGCACCAGCCAGCCTAGCACGAGCAGCCGCCACTTCAGGCGCACGCAGCGCAGTCCCATGAAGTCGTCGATCACCAGTCGGCCCTTGACCAGCGAGATGACGAGCAGGCCGATGGCCGCGGCGCTGCCGCCGCCGGCGAACTCGCCCGCCGCCCACATCGCCACGGTGGCTACCGCCAGGATGGCGAAGGCGATGTTGTAGCGCCGCACTTCGCCGGCGCCGGAGCAGGTCTTGGAAACGGTGCTCATCGCAGCAGATACACCAGGGGGAACAGCACGATCCACACCAGATCGACCATGTGCCAGTAGCTCGCGCCGCTCTCCATGCCGTTCATGTTGGCCGGGCCGTAGCGGCCGCGGCGCGCGTTCACCATCAGTGCCGCCAGGATCACCATGCCGAGTATGACGTGCATGAAGTGGAAGAAGGTCAGCGAGATGTAGAACATGTAGAAGCTGTTGGTGGACAGGTTGATGCCGGCGGAGAACTTGTCCGCATACTCGGCCGCCTTGACCACCAGGAAGCCGGCGCCCACCGCCAACGCCCAGGCGAGCCAGCGTGCGGCAATGCGCGAGGCATCGGCCCGCGCCGCGGCCACCGCTCGGGCGACGAAGAAGCTGCCGGTGATCAGCAACAGGGTGTTCACCATCCCTGCCTGGCGGTCCAGGGTGCGCTGGTAGGTGTCAAACAGCTCGATGTTGTTGAGGCGCGTGAAGGCGTAGGCGGTGAAGAACACGCCGAAAACCAGCAACTCGGCCAGGATGAAGATCCAGATCGCGAGGTCGCCGGGCAGGTGTTCGCTGATCTCGGCGGGGTGCGACACCGCAACCGCGTCGTCGCCGGAGAGAGGCAGGCGCTGGGGCATTGTTTTGTGGGGGCGCGTCCGGGGTTCTGATTGACAATGAAGCTCAGCACTCACCCTCTCCCCAACCCCTCCCCCATCGAGGGGGAGGGGCCTGGCTCCCTCTCCCCTCGTGGGAGAGAGCTGGGGTGAGGGGGCAAGCGACGGTGCCTGAGGGCTGAGCATTCTTGCTAATCAAGAGCATCCGGGGTTGGAAGGGGCAAAGCCTAACAGTTGAAGCCGAAACCAAAATTGACCTGGATTAGGTGGCCGGGGGATGGCGCCGACGCTGGACAATCCGATCGATCGGGCAAGCTGGCTGACCATCGAGTATCTTCGGCGCCGAGGACAGGTTCCCTACCGGAACGCCAGCATCTGCGGCAACAGCCGGGTTGTGTTCAACATCGGTGGCAACAAGTACCGTCTGGTCGTGGTGGTCCAGTACCGGGGGTTGGACCGTGTGGGTGAAGTTCATCGGAACCCATGCCCGGTACAACCGAATAGACGTGGAGACCGTGAACGAATACTAGGGCGATCCGTAACGACGACGACCTGCGGGCTGTGCTGCGCCGTCTCCAAGCGGTATTCCAGGCGCAAGCGGGCACGCCGGAGGCGGACGAGATGGAAGTTCTCGTGGCCTTGATAAGAGGCCTATGAGAACAAGCATTACCCGATCGGCCCGGCCGATCCGATCGAGGCCATCAAGTTCCGCATGGCGCAGCAGGGGCTGACGCCCCGAGACCTGGAGGCGTTCATCGGCCCCAGCGGCCGCGTTTCCGAAGTCATGAACGGGAAGCGTCCCCTGAGTCTGCGCATGACAAGCGCCTGCACGACGGCCGGCACATCCCTTAAGAGGGCCTCCCGGCGCGGGCCGCTTGACAGCCTGTCGGATTCATCAGCCCGGCAAATCGGGCATCGTCCCTGGAGCCTGAGCGCACGATCCGTTTCCGACCGATAGCGCGCGCGACCGACTATCTGCTGCCGCCCTCAGTGCAGGACGGGTTACCGCAAGCGCACCAGGCGCGCTACGCGGTGGATGTGGCGGAAGGCCCGGACCTGTCGGAACCGTAGCGAGCCTGCGCCGGTCGATGTAGCGCCGCTTGACACCCGGCACTGCTGCTGTCGCTGTTGATCTACGGCTACGCTACCGGCACGCGTTCGAGCTGCAAGATCGGGCGAGCCACCTACGACTCGCAAGCCTTCCGCTTCATTGCCTGCGACCAGCATCCGGACCACGACTCAGGCCGACGCACGAAATATCCACGGCATTTCGCCGGCGATGGTCGCACAAGCGCCGACACTCGGAGCGCTGCTGCCCATGGTTGCCGACGCGGTTCGGGACTGCCGGGTGGTCATCTACAACGCGGCCTTCGACCTGCAGTTCTTCCCAAAGGAGTCGTTCAATGACGAGCGGGTGGAATGCGCGATGCTGCAGTACGCCGAGTGAAAGGGCGACTGGAACAGCGACTGGAATCACCCCTATGGCAACCACTGCTGGCACAAGCTTGACGTGGCAGCGCGCGCCAGCCACGGGATTCGATGCCGACATCGAATGGCTCCGTGCCCAAGGGGGCACGATGGCCTGCCGGCATGTGTGCCGGTATTCCGGAGCGGTGCCGGTAGCCGCCATGGCTGCTGATTTGGGTCGAGCCGTCTGAGGACTTCACCCTCTATGGGACGCCTGATCGGCCGTAGGAGCCATCGGGCCTCGCGCGCGCTGCGACCGCGGTGTAGTCGGCACCGGTCATTGAGCTGTGCTGGCAACGAGAAGGACGGTTTGCCCCGAGAATGCCGTTCGGACCCGACCCCGAGCCGCTGTAGTACATCCAGAAATGATTGCCCAGCAGCCGACATTCAGCGCGCGCCCTGCCAGCCGGCCGCCAAACCCTCGCCTCCGGAGCCGGGTGCGCTGCCTGCCGGACCGCCCGTCCACATCTCGGCAAACAGGCGCACTCGCATTGGCATGAGCCTGCAGGCCGTCACCAGGTGCGGCGGTGCCGGACTGAACTCCCAGTCAGGAAGCACGCGGACCAAGTGGCCACTGAAGAGGTCCGCGCACGCCACGCGAGTTCCATCATCACACCAGCGTGGCCTCGCATCAGTGCGGCCAGCAGAACATCAAACCCCTGGGGCAGGCCTTTCGCGATGCAGGACGGTTGTGGGCAGCCCGAGCCATGACGACGATCAGCGTGAGCGGTCGCCGCCGACTCCTACGTGGGGGCGAGCAGCGTAAACTGGTTGCGCGCCAGCAGCTTCCTGAAGTCTCGATCGAAGCTGACCAGGTGCTCGCCCCGTTGAGCTACGGCCGCTGATAGCCAGGCATCCGGGACATCGTTGCCACCCAGTTGCCTGTCGAGACAGAGCTGGCGCAGTTTCGACCACTCCGGGCCCAATGGCGCTAATTGCACGCCGGGCGACGCCAACAGCGCGTTGACGAGCGCCACGGCATCTTCGATCGGCGTAGGCATCTGGAAGATCTTTGGGCTGGTGACCAGCCGCAGAAAGCTGGCCAGCACCATCGGCATCAGCGTGAACGCCGCGCCCGCCCCGGATGCGTTGACCGCCTCTTCGATCCAAGCGCGCGCCACGGCATGATGTGGATGATCGGTGCGCGAAGCAGCGACCAGCACGTTGACATCAGGCGTCATCGCCTAGGGCATCGAGCAAGGCCTTGTTGCTCAGCGGGTCAACACCTGTCACCAGACCGCCGCGGCCCTTGAATACCGGCAAGCGAACCCGCCCCTTCTTCGCGGAAGCGGCCTTCGCGCGAAGTCGCAGCTGCAGCCCTTCCTCAATCAAGCGCGTCAGGCTGGTACGTTGCTGGGCCGCAAGCGCCTTTGCATCGGCGAGCAGTTGATCGTTGAGATCCAGGGTGGTCTTCATGGACATATGATACAGATTTCTGTACCAACGATGCAAGTGCAGCCCCGCTCTGGCCGTAGCCCGAAGGTGGCGGGACAATAGCTGCCTCTTTGCTTTCGATGGATTCCCGATGCAACCCGGCCATGCCCATCCCCAGGAGCCCTCCGACTGGGTGCGGCGCTTCGCGGCGCTGATCCGCTCCGGTGGCGAGGTGCTGGACCTCGCCTGTGGCGCCGGCCGTCATGCGCGCTGGCTTGCCGCTCGGGGTCACGTTGTGGACGCCGTCGACCGCGATGCCGGGTGCATCAACGGGCTGGCGGGCGTCGTGGGCGTCCGGCCGCTTGTCGCCGACCTGGAGGACGCGCCCTGGCCCTATCCGGGGCGGAACTGGGATGCCATCGTCGTGGCGAACTACCTGCACCGGCCGCTGCTGCCGCTGCTGATCGCCTCGTTGCGCCCGGAGGGCGTGCTGATCTATGAAACCTTCATGATCGGCAACGAGCGCTTCGGCCGGCCGTCGAATCCCGACTTCCTGCTGCAGCCCGGCGAGCTGCTGCGGGTCGTCGAGGGGATGCTGGTGGTGATTGCCTTCGAGCAGGGCGAGACGGCCGCGCCAAAGTCAGCCGTGGTGCAGCGCCTGTGCGCCGTCCAGACGGCCGACGCGGGCGGCGTCAGCCTGCCAGGATGGCCTGGGCCAGACGTTTGACCGCCGGCGGCGACAGATCCTCGGTGGCGTAGGCGGGCGCTTCCGGGTAATGGACGTAGTTGCGGTCCTGGGAGCGGTAGTAGAGCGGGTCGTAGTGCTGCGCCAGCAGTTCCTCCACCAGTTCTGCCCAGGCGCCCGCGTCGGTCATGCTTTTCCAGCGCTCCATCGTTTCGACGCTTTGCAGGCCGCGCAGGCAGTCGATACGCGCCTTGAGCCGCGCCGGGTCGGCGAGGAAGTAGTCGTAGTCGCCGATCAGGAAGCGCACCCGGGCGCTCAGCGTGGCTTCGATCTTCAGGCAGGGACTGGCGCGCATGGTTTCGATCAGGCCCTCGGGCACCTGGAGCATGCCGATCTTGCGGCTTTCCGCCTCGACGAACACCGGCCGCCCAGCATCCAGTTCGGTCAGGGCGGCGTAGAGCCTGGACTCGAACATCTTCTGCGAGGGCTGGGGCGCGTCCGGCAGGTCGCCCAGCACCGAGCCCTTGTGCGCCGCCAGTTCTTCCAGGTCCAGCACCTGGCCGCCCAGCGCCGCCAGGGCCTGGAGCACGCGGCTCTTGCCGCTGCCGGTGGCCCCGCAGACGACGCGGTAGTCGAAGCTGCGGGGCCGGGTCTGCAATTCCGCGACGACGTGGCGGCGATAGCTCTTGTAGCCGCCTTCCAGCGCGTGGGCGTCCCAGCCGATCTGGCGCAGCACGTGGGTGAAGCCGCCGCTGCGCTTGCCGCCGCGCCAGCAATAGACCAGCGGCCGCCACTCCCGCGGGCGCTCAATGAAGCGCGCCTCGATGTGCGCGGCGATGTGGCGCAGCACCAGCACCGCGCCGGCCTTCTTGGCGGCGAAGGGCGAGTCCTGCTTGTAAAGCGTGCCGATGCGCGCCCGCTCCTCGTTGTCGAGCACAGGGCAGTTGATGGCGCCGGGCACGTGATCGTCGGCGAACTCGGCGGGCGAGCGCACGTCGATGATCTCGTCAAATTCGGCCGTCTGTGCTAGCTTGGCCGCCCCCTGTCTGGACTCTCTGGCTGTCACGGCTATGAACGATCAAGCAATCAAACTGACTCAATTCTCCCATGGCGGCGGTTGCGGCTGCAAAATCGCCCCCGCGGTGCTGAGTGAAATCCTCGCCAAGACACCGAACCATGCGTTCCCGAAGGAACTGATGGTGGGCACCGAGACCGCCGACGATGCCGCGGTCTACAAGCTCAACGATCATCAGGCGCTGGTGGCTACCACCGACTTCTTCACGCCGATCGTGGACGATCCCTACGACTTCGGCCGCATTGCCGCCACCAATGCCATCTCGGACATCTACGCCATGGGCGGCCGGCCGATCATGGCGCTGGCGGTGGTGGGCATGCCCCTGGACAAACTGCCGCTGGAGGTGATCGGCCAGATCCTGGCGGGCGGCGAGGCGGTGTGTGCCGCGGCCGGGATTCCGATTGCCGGCGGCCATTCCATCGACGTCCTGGAGCCGATCTACGGCCTCGTTGCCTTGGGCCTGGTGCATCCGGACAAGGTCAAGCGCAACAGCGAGGCGCGCGCCGGCGACGTGCTGGTGCTGGGCAAGCCGCTGGGCGTGGGCATCCTCTCGGCGGCATTGAAGAAGGGCGCTCTGTCGGATGACGGCTACCACCAGATGATCGAGCACACCACCAAGCTCAACACGCCGGGCGCACGCCTGTCGGAAATGGACGGCGTGCATGCGCTGACCGACGTCACCGGCTTCGGCCTGGCCGGCCACCTGCTGGAGGTCTGCCGCGGCTCCAAGGTCGGCGCGACGGTGCGCTTCGGCGATCTGCCCGTCATCGCGGAGGCGGTGGAGTTCGTCAAGGGCGGCGTGTCCACCGGCGCGTCCACACGCAACTGGAACGGTTACGGCAAGGATGTGGACCTGCCCCCTGACGCCCAGGAGTGGCAGCAGAAGCTCCTCAGCGACCCGCAGACCAGCGGGGGCCTGCTGGTGGCCTGCGAACCCGACGTGGTGGATCAGGTGCTGGCGGAGTTCAGGAAGGACGGCTTCGCCGAGGCGAAGGTGATCGGCGAATTGACGACTGGCGCGGCGCGCATCAGGGTTCTGTGATCGCGCAGGGCGGATGAGCACTGCAGGCGCGCAATCCGCCGTTTCACCGGTGCCCGCGGAATGGCGGAAGGCGGTCCTGCGGGCCTTTTCCACCCTTGGCCCCTTTTCCGCGTTAGGTCATTTCCCGATCAGGGGCTTGAGGGCCGGCCAGAGGTTGTCCACGATGAGCGGCTGGGCTTCCGCCGTGGGGTGGATGGTGTCGGCGAGAAACAGTTCGCGCTTGTCGGCGAATCCCGCCAGCAGGAAGGGCACGAAGGCGAGCCTCTCGGCGCGCGCCACCTCGGCAAATGCCGCACGGAACTTTCCGGTGTAGTCGGGGCCATAGTTGGGCGGCATTTCCATGCCGACCAGCAGCACCTTGGCTTTCGAGGAACTGGCCGCGGCGATCATCGCCCTGAGATTGTCCTTCAGCGCCTCGACCGGCAGGCCGCGCAGTCCGTCGTTGGCGCCCAGCGCGAGGACCACGAGCTGGGGACTGTGCTGGCGCAGGGCGGAAGGCAGCCGGGTGCGGCCGCCGGCAGAAGTCTCGCCGCTGATGCTGGCATTGACGACAGAATACTGTGGGTGGCTGCGGCGCAAGCGTTCGGCAAGCAGCACCGGCCAGGCCTCACCGTTCTTGAGGCCATAGCCGGCCGACAGGCTGTCGCCGAAAACCAGCAGGGTCTGGCCCGCGGCAGCGCCGGCCGACATCAACAACAGGAAAAGGAAAGCAATGCAGCGCGACATGGATCCTGACTCCGCCCTTCCAATGATCGAGGCCATCGATCTCGGCAAGGAAGTGACGAGCGGTGACGAACAACTGGTGATTCTGCACCAACTCGCGTTCCGCGTGATGCCGGGCGAGGCGGTGGCAGTGGTTGGGGCTTCGGGCTCGGGCAAGTCCACGCTGCTCGGACTGCTGGCGGGCCTGGACGTTCCGACCCGCGGCACGGTGCGCCTCGACGGCGAGGATCTTTTCGCTGTGGACGAGGATGGCCGTGCCGCGCTGCGCGGCCGGCTGCTCGGCTTCGTGTTCCAGTCCTTCCAGCTCCTGCCCGCGCTCAACGCCCTGGAAAACGTGATGCTGCCGCTGGAACTCGCCAGCCGGCGCTCCGCCCGCGACGATGCCATGCGCATGGTGGAGCGGGTCGGCCTCGGCCATCGCATGGGCCACTACCCGAAACATCTCTCCGGCGGCGAGCAGCAGCGGGTGGCGCTGGCGCGCGCCTTCGCCATGGGGCCGCGGCTGCTGCTGGCGGACGAACCCACCGGCAACCTCGACGGTGCTACCGGCGCCGCCATCATCGACCTGATGTTCGACATGAACCGCGAGCGCGGCACCACGCTGCTGCTCGTGACCCATGACGAAGCCATAGCGCGACGCTGCCCGCGGGTACTCAAGCTCAACGGCGGGCGCCTGGTGGAGGATAGCGGAGCGGCGTTGGCGGTGGCCTGATCGGCAGGTGCGCGAGGCGAGATCAGCCGACGATCCGGCTCAGAGACCAATTTTCTTGGCGATCAGCTCCGCACAGCGCACGCCGCTCCTGACCGCCGCCTCTATCGTCGCCGGATAGTCCGACGCGACGTAGTCCCCGGCCAGGTAGAGCCCCGGCAGCGGCGTGTCGCAGGGCGGGCGGAGGAGGTCCGGCGTGCAGGCGAAGGTGGCGCGCTTTTCCGCTATCACCCGGGTCCATCGAGGCGTGACGGATCGGCCCAGGAGAGCCGCTGTCTCGGCACTGACTTTCGCCGCAAGCGCCTCGTGGTCCAGTTCCAGGTGGCGGCCGCGGGCGCTGATCACGGCCGCCAGCAGGCCCGGCGGGCCGCCACAGCGGCCGCGGTCGAACAGCCATTGCGTGAGTCCGTCGTCCATGCCGAGCATGGGGGCTTGCAGCGTCACCGATGCGTCATAGGCGAGGTAGCAGGTGAGGGTCGGCTCGTAGGCGAAGGCGGCGACGGTGGCGCGGATTTCCGCCAGTTCCCGCAGCGCTTCCAGCAAGGGGTGGAGGTGCTGGGGGGCGACCGCCAGTACGACATTGGAATAGGAGCCGCCGGGCGCGTTTTCCAGTTCGAAGCCAGCGGCGCAGCGGCTTACGGTCCCGATGCGAATGCCGCTGAGAACCTCGCCGCCGTGGCGGCGAACGAACTCGGCCGCCGCCTCCGGAAACAGGCGCGACAGGTTGACCTTCGGCAGCAGCAAGTCGCTTGCCGCGCGCCGGGCGCCCAGGGTATCGCGCAGGACATTGAGGAACACCCGCGCCGAGGCCCGTTCCGCCGGCGTGTTGAGCGCCGCGACGCACAGCGGTTCCCACACCAGCCGGCGCAAGCTACCCGACTGACCATGGTCATCGAGGAGTTCGGCGACGGCGAGGTCGCGGTGCAGTTCGTAGCGAACGGCCTTGAGGCAATTCATGAACTGCATCGCGCCCAGTTTTTCCGCCGTCGTTGCGCCCCGGGCCCGGGCCAGCGCCCAGGCGAGATGCAGCGGCGCTGGCAAGCGTGGCGCCGCGAGCCGCAGTTTGCCGGGGTAGAGCAGGGTCAGCGGCAAGCGCAGCAGCGCCTGTTCCGGGGCGACGCCCACCAGCTTCAGCAGGCGCAGGGTTTCGCGGTAGGCGCCGGAGAGGATGTGCTGGCCGTTGTCCAAGGGCAGCCCGTCGATCTCGACGCGCCGCGCGCGTCCGCCGAGGTTGCGGCCCGCTTCGAACACGGTGACCGGGATGCCTCGGGTGACCAACTCGACCGCGGCAGCGAGTCCCGCATAGCCGGCGCCCACCACCGCCACGCGCATCGATGCCAGCGTCAAATCAGCCCCGCAGCCAGGTGATCCAGGCCAGCCACAGCTTGCGCAGGGGCGTCAGCGCGATGCGTTGCTGCAGCACGCGGCAGCCGTCGCGGCGGATCTCGCCCAACAGGCTGCGGTAGATCGCCGCCATGACGAGGCCGGCGCGCTGCGACTTGCGGTCCGCCGCCGGCAGCGCGGCCAGGGCCTGCGCGTACATGCCGTCGGCGCGCTCGATCTGGAATTCCATCAGGCGACGGAAGCGCTCGCTGTGCCTGGCTTCGAGGATCTCGGCCGGCTTTACCTCGAAGCGGCGCA
The DNA here is from genome assembly GCA_963696505.1 of uncultured beta proteobacterium. GTDB lineage: Bacteria > Pseudomonadota > Gammaproteobacteria > Burkholderiales > Rhodocyclaceae > CAVOKN01. Next base: position 58,484 of record CAVOKN010000005.1, read on the forward strand.
GCTCGTCCAGCGGCAGGTAGATGCGCCCACGGCGGGCGTCTTCGCCCACGTCGCGGACGATGTTGGTGAGCTGGAAAGCGAGCCCGAGGTCGTGGGCGTACCTGAGGGTGCGCCGGTCGCCATAGCCGAAGATCTCGGCGGCCATCAGCCCGACCACGCTCGCTACCCGGTAGCAGTAGAGCTGCAGCGCCTTGAAGTCGAGGTAGCGGTTCTGCTGCAGGTCCATTTCCATGCCGTCGATGATCTCCTGGAAATGCTCGGCGGGCAGGTCGAAGCGGCGCACCACCGGCGCCAGGGCCACGGCCACCGGGTGCTGGGGCTCGCCGGAGAAGCTGCGGCGGATCTCGTCGCGCCACCAGGCGAGCTTGGTCTGGGCCAGGTGGGGGTCGGCGCATTCGTCCACCGCGTCGTCCACCTCGCGGCAGAAGGCGTAGAGGGCGGTGATGGCGCGGCGCCGCTCGGGCGGCAGGAACAGGAAGCTGTAGTAGAAGCTGGAGCCACTCTGGGCAGCCTTCTGCTGGCAGTACTCGTCGGGGCTCACGGCGTTCATGGGCGCAGCGCGCGCCACAGCAGCAGGGGCCAGTCGAGGCCGCCGAGCCTGGGCCGATGACGGAACACGTCGCCATCCGCGCGCTCGATCTTCTCCAGGATGCGCAGTCCGCCGGCGATGGTGAGGCGCAATTCCAGGCCGATGCGCCCCGGCAGCGCCCGGCCCAGCGGCGCTCCGCTCAGCATCAGGGCGCGGCTGCGGTCGATCTGGAACTGCATCAGGGCGCGCCACCCGGCTTCGCAGCGCGCCTCGGCGATCTGCGACTCGGCGACGCCGAAGCGCGCCAACTCGTCCTGGGGAAGATAGACGCGGCCCTTGCGCCAGTCGACGGCGACGTCCTGCCAGAAGTTGGTGAGTTGCAGCGCGGTACAGATGGCGTCGGAGCGGGCGAGGTTGTCGCTGCCGGCGGCGTCGTAGAGGTAGAGCAGCAGGCGGCCCACCGGATTGGCCGAGCGCCGGCAGTAATCCAGCAGTTGCGCGTAGTCGGCGTAGCGCGTCCGGGTCACGTCCTGGGTGAAGGCGTCGAGCAGGTCGTAGAAGGGCTTGGGCGGCAGGCGGTGGCGCTCCACCGTCCGTCCCAGTTCCGTGCCGATCAAAGTCAGTGGCTGGCGACCGCCGAATATTCGGTCGAGCTCGTCGCGCAGGGCGTCGAGTTGCTCGATGCGCTGCTGCGGCGCGGCATCGCCCTCGTCGGCGACGTCGTCGGCCGTGCGCGCGAAGCGGTAGATCGCCACCACCGCCGGGCGCAGCCGCGCGGGCAGGGCGAGGGAGGCGACGGGGAAGTTTTCGTAGTGGTCGACGGACATCTTGAACGGTGCCGCGCCCATGCGTTCGGGATAGCCGGGGCGGCGCCCGGAAGCCACTGACAGTATAGAGCCGAATCGGCTAGAATGACTGGCGCGCGAAGGTGGCGGAATTGGCAGACGCACTGGATTTAGGTTCCAGCGCCGCGAGGCATGCGGGTTCAAGTCCCGCCCTTCGCACCACGCCGCCCCGGTATGCCCCGCGCTGCCCACCCTCGATCCATTCAAGGAAGTTCAATGCAGACCAATCAGGATAATTCGACCGCGACATCGTCCCTTGAGCGCCGCCTCGACATGGCGGTGCCGCTTGCCGACATCGACAAGGACGTGGAGCAGCGGCTGAAGCGGCTGTTGCGCACGGTGAAGATGCCGGGATTCCGGCCCGGCAAGGTGCCCTTCAAGATCATCACCCAGCAGTACGGCCCCCAGGCGCGCTCGGAGGCCATAGGCGCGGCGGTGGAGCGGGTTTTCGGCGACACGGTGCGCAGCCAGAACCTGCGGGTGGCGGGCTATCCGCGCATCGAGCCCAAGGGGGGCGGCGACGAGTCCCGGCTGGAGTTCAGCGCGGTGTTCGAGGTGTACCCGGAGATCGTGTTGGCCGACGTTTCGTCGCGGGAGGTCGAGCGGCCCGTTCTGACGGTGGGCGTTGGCGAAGTTGACAAGACGATCGACGTGTTGCGCAAGCAGCGCACCACCTTTCGTGCCGTGGATCGTGCGGCCCAGGACGGCGACCGGGTGGTGATCGATTTCACCGGCCGCATCGACGGCGAGGTGTTCCATGGCGGCCACGCCACCGACTTCCCGGTGGTCATCGGCCAGGGCGCGATGCTGCCGGATTTCGAGTCGCAGTTGCGCGGCGCGGCCCAGGGTGCGGGGCTGTCCTTCGATCTGAACTTCCCCGAGAACTACCACGGCAAGGATGTGGCGGGCAAGACGGCGCGTTTCGAGGTGGCGGTGAAGCACGTAGAGGAGCCGCAGTTACCGGCGGTGGATGCCGACTTTGCCCGCGCGCTGGGGATCAGGGACGGCGATGTCGATCGCATGCGTTCGGAGGTGACGGCAAATCTCGAACGCGAAGTGAAGAAGCGCGTCCAGGCGCGGCTCAAGGACCAGGTGATGAACGCGCTGCTGGAAGCGCACCCGATCGAGGTGCCCCATGCCTTGATCGAGGCGGAATCCCAGCAACTCGCGAACAACGCACGGCAGGACATGCAGAACCGGGGCATCGACGCCAAGCAGATGCCGATCGACGTGGCCTGGTTCAGCGAGCAGGCGTCGCGGCGCGTGAAACTCGGGCTGGTCATGGCGGAGCTGGTCAAGGCCAAGGGTCTGCAGGCGCGCCCCGAGCAGGTGCGCAGCCTGGTGCAGGAACTGGCCGAGAGCTACGAGGATCCGGCCGAGGTGGTGCGCTGGTACTACTCCCAGCCGCAGCAACTGGCGCAGGCCGAGGCGCTGGTAATCGAGGACAACGTGGTGAACTGGATGCTGGAGAATGCCAGGACGGTCGATAAGCAGGTCGCCTTTGACGAGTTGATGGGAACTGCGGCATGATTCCCCACACCATGAAACCCTACGCCGGCATCCAGCAGGAAAGCCAATGGGAACCGCAGGGCCTCGGCCTGATTCCCATGGTCATCGAGCAGAGCGGGCGCGGTGAACGCGCCTACGACATCTATTCGCGGCTGCTGCGCGAGCGGGTGGTGTTTCTGGTCGGGCCCGTGAATGACGTCACCGCCAACCTGATCGTGGCCCAGTTGCTGTTCCTGGAGTCGGAGAATCCCGACAAGGACATCTTTTTCTACATCAATTCGCCGGGTGGCTCGGTTTCCGCGGGGCTGGCGATCTATGACACGATGCAGTTCATCAAGCCGGACGTCAGCACGCTCTGCGTGGGCCAGGCGGCGAGCATGGGGGCCTTCCTGCTGACCGCTGGCGCCAAGGGCAAGCGCTTCTGCCTGCCCAATTCTCGCGTCATGATTCACCAGCCGATGGGCGGTTTCCAGGGCCAGGCCTCGGACATCGAGATCCACGCCAAGGAGATCCTGTTCCTGCGCGCCCGGCTCAACGATCTGCTGGCCAGGCACACCGGCCAGCCGGTGGAACGTATCGAGAAGGACACCGACCGGGACTTCTTCTTCTCCGGTGACGCGGCTGTCGAGTACGGGCTGGTGGACAAGGTGCTGAGCAATCGCGCCGACGCCGCGGCCTGATCCAAGCGGGGAGAGCGGCATCATGTCGGACAAGAAGCCTGGCAACGAGAAGCTGCTGTACTGCTCGTTCTGCGGCAAGAGTCAGCACGAGGTGCGCAAGCTCATCGCCGGGCCGTCCGTCTTCATCTGCGACGAGTGCATCGAACTCTGCAACGACATTATTCGCGACGAGATCTCCAGCGAGCAGTCGGTCCGTGGCAACAAGGGCGACCTGCCGACGCCCAAAGAGATCTGCGCCATCCTCGACCAGTACGTGATTGGCCAGGATCCGGCCAAGCGCATCCTCTCGGTGGCGGTCTACAACCACTACAAGCGCTTGAAGCACCTGGCCAAGAACGACGACGTGGAACTGGCCAAGAGCAACATCCTGCTGATCGGCCCCACCGGCTCGGGCAAGACCCTGCTGGCGCAGACGCTGGCGCGGTTGCTCAACGTGCCCTTCGTCATGGCCGACGCGACGACGCTGACGGAAGCGGGCTACGTCGGCGAGGATGTCGAGAACATCATCCAGAAGCTGCTGCAGAAGTGCGACTACGAGGTCGAGAAGGCGCAGCAGGGCATCGTGTACATCGACGAGATCGACAAGATCTCGCGCAAGTCGGATAACCCCTCCATCACCCGCGACGTTTCGGGGGAGGGTGTGCAGCAGGCGCTGCTCAAGCTGATCGAGGGCACGGTCGCCTCGGTTCCGCCCCAGGGCGGGCGCAAACATCCGAACCAGGATTTCGTCCAGGTGGACACCACCAACATCCTGTTCGTGTGCGGCGGCGCCTTCGACGGCCTGGACAGGATCATTCGCGGCCGTACCGAGAAGGCGGGCATCGGCTTTGGCGCGGAAGTGAAGAGCCGCGACACCAAGAACGTCACCGAGACGCTGCGCCTGGTCGAGCCCGAAGACCTGATCAAGTACGGCCTGATTCCCGAGTTCGTCGGCCGGCTCCCGGTGGTGGCGACCCTGCAGGAACTGGAGGAGTCGGCCCTGATCGAGATCCTCGTCGAACCGAAAAACGCCCTGATCAAGCAGTACCAGAAACTGTTCGCGATGGAGGGCGTGGAACTCGAAGTGCGTCCGGCGGCCCAGCAGTCCATCGCCCGCAAGGCGCTCAAGCGCAAGACCGGCGCCCGCGGCCTGCGCTCTATCCTCGAAGCGTCCCTGCTCGACACCATGTATGAACTTCCCAATCTGGAGAATGTCACTAAGGTGGTCGTTGACGAGGGCATGATAGAGGGCGGATCCAAGCCCATCCTCATCTACGCCGACCAGCCGAAAGTGGCCGGGTCGAACTAGCGCCGCGCTTCTCCGGCGGCTTAAGCGGCTTGAACCCGGGTCTGCGGCCCCCATATGGGGTCGACGTCCCACTCTAAAGGAATATCCTTATGTCAAGCGCGCTTGACCTCCCCGCGGAGCGAATCGAGCTCCCGCTGCTGCCCCTGCGAGACGTGGTTGTGTTCCCCCACATGGTCATCCCGCTCTTCGTCGGGCGGCCCAAGTCGATCAAGGCGCTGGAAAACGCCATGGAGGCGGGCAAGAGCATCCTGCTGGTGGCGCAGAAGTCCGCGGCCAAGGACGAGCCCACCGCCGACGATCTGTATTCGATCGGCTGCGTGGCGAGCATCCTGCAGATGCTCAAGCTGCCGGACGGGACGGTCAAGGTGCTCGTGGAAGGAACCCAGCGCGCCACCATCGATCGGGTCGATGACCTCAAGCACGTGTTCGTGGCCTCGGTGCGACCTTTCCCGTCGGGCGAGGCCGCGAGCCACGAGGTCGAGGCGATGCGCCGCGCCATCGTCGCCCAGTTCGACCAGTACGTGAAACTCAACAAGAAGATCCCGCCGGAGATTCTCACGTCGCTCTCGGGGATCGACGAGCCGGGTCGCCTGGCGGATACCATCGCCGCGCACCTGCCGCTCAAGCTGGAGCAGAAGCAGCAGATCCTCGAACTCTTCGACGTCTCGGAGCGGCTGGAAAAGCTGCTCACCCAGCTCGAATCCGAACTCGACATCCTGCAGGTGGAGAAGCGCATCCGCGGCCGCGTCAAGCGCCAGATGGAGAAGAGCCAGCGCGAGTACTACCTGAACGAGCAGGTCAAGGCGATCCAAAAGGAGCTCGGCGAGGGTGAGGAAGGGGCCGACCTCGACGAGATGGACAAGAAGATCAAGGCCGCCGGAATGAGCAAGGAGGCCCAGGTCAAGGCCATGGCTGAGCTCAAGAAGCTGCGGCTGATGTCGCCCATGTCTGCCGAGGCGACGGTGGTGCGCAACTACATCGAGACCCTGCTCGGGCTGCCGTGGAAGAAGCGGAGTCGCATCAGCAAGGATCTTTCTACCGCGGAGAAGGTGCTGGAGAAGGATCACTACGGTCTGGACAAGGTCAAGGAACGCATCCTTGAGTACCTTGCCGTGCAGCAGCGCGTGGACAAACTCAAGGCGCCGATTCTCTGCCTGGTGGGGCCGCCCGGCGTGGGCAAGACTTCGCTCGGCCAGTCCATCGCCCGCGCCACCAACCGCAAGTTCGTGCGCATGTCGGTGGGCGGCGTGCGCGATGAGGCCGAGATCCGCGGCCACCGCCGCACCTACATCGGTTCCATGCCGGGCAAGATTCTGCAGAACATGACCAAGGTGGCGGTGAAGAATCCGCTGTTCCTGCTCGACGAAGTGGACAAGATGGGCATGGATTTCCGCGGCGACCCGTCCTCCGCGCTGCTCGAGGTGCTCGACCCGGAACAGAACAGCACCTTCGTCGATCATTACGTCGAGGTCGAGTACGATCTTTCCGACGTCATGTTCGTGGCCACCGCCAACACTCTCAACATTCCTGCGGCGCTGCTGGATCGCATGGAAGTGATCCGGCTATCCGGCTATACCGAGGACGAGAAGGTCAACATCGCGCAGCGCTACCTGGCGCCCAAGCAGGTCAAGAACAACGGTCTGAAGCGCGAGGAACTCTCGATCACCGAGGACGCGCTGCGCGACATGGTGCGCTACTACACCCGTGAGGCCGGCGTGCGCGGCCTGGAGCGCGAGATCTCCAAGGTCTGCCGCAAGGTCGTCAAGTCGATGGTGCTGGGCAAGCGCAAGAACAAGCTGGTGGTGAACGCCAGGAACCTCGACAAGTTCCTGGGCGTGCGCCGCTATACCTTCGGCATCGCCGAGAAGGAGAACCAGGTGGGCCAGGTCACCGGCTTGGCATGGACTGAGGTCGGCGGCGAACTGCTCACCATCGAGGCTGTGGTGCTGCCCGGCAAGGGCAAGACCATGACCACCGGCAAGCTCGGCGAGGTGATGCAGGAGTCGATACAGGCGGCGCTGACCGTGGTGCGCAAACGCGCACGGCAGTTCGGCATCGCCGACGATTTCTACCAGAAGAGCGACATCCACATCCATCTGCCCGAGGGCGCCACGCCCAAGGACGGACCGAGCGCCGGCATCGCGATCACCACAGCGCTGGTTTCCATGCTGTCGGGAATTCCGGTGCGCGCCGACGTCGCCATGACGGGCGAGATCACGCTGCGCGGCGAGGTGCTGCCCATCGGCGGCCTCAAGGAGAAGCTGCTGGCGGCGCATCGCGGCGGCATCCGGATCGCGCTGATTCCCGAGGAGAATGTCAAGGATCTGGTGGACATCCCCGACAACATCAAGAACCAGCTCGAGATCGTGCCCGTCAAGTGGATCGACAAGGTTCTTGAACTCGCGCTGGAGCGCAAGCCCGAGCCGATTGTCGATGCAGTGCCGGTTCCGCCTGCCGAGGGCGTGGCTGCGGTGGCCGACGGCCAGGCAGCATCGGCGGTCATCACCCACTGACTTTTCTGCCCCGATCGGAACATGCTGCGCCGCCCTCGGGCGGGGCAGCATGCCGATTGCGGCGGCGCCGCTGCGGAATCGTCGAATCGGGCTCAAAGCGGGGCGCAAAGCCGCTTGACATAAGGATTTGCGGCTTGCTATAAAGCGCGTCTTGCTGTCTTCTGCATTCGTCAAATATCGCAAGAACGAGGGGGGGCTTAAGCTGAACAAATCTGAACTCATCGACCAGATCGCGAAGCAGGCCGACATCTCCAAGGCGGCTGCGTCCCGCGCCCTGGATGCTGCGATCGGTGCAGTGAAGACGTCGTTGAAGAAGGGGGGCATGGTGACGCTGGTCGGTTTCGGCACCTTCTACGTTGGCAAGCGCGCAGCCCGCGGCGGGCGCAATCCGCGCACCGGCGCCGCGATCAAGATCAGGGCCGCCAAGGTGCCGAAGTTTCGCCCTGGAAAAGCGCTCAAGGATGCAGTAAACTAGCGCGCTTTCGCCGGCTCGCAGGCGCGGCGATAGCGGGTGCTTAGCTCAGTTGGTAGAGCGTCGCCCTTACAAGGCGAATGTCGGCGGTTCGAACCCGTCAGCACCCACCAGACCGTAACCCTACGGGGGCGGTAAAACGAACGAGGAGTGGTAGTTCAGTTGGTTAGAATACCGGCCTGTCACGCCGGGGGTCGCGGGTTCGAGTCCCGTCCACTCCGCCAGCTACCGAAAAAGGCGAACGAGAGTTCGCCTTTTTTCCATTTCGATTAGCTCTTATCAGGCAAGCGGTGCAACCATGTTCGATGCGGTACGCAACAACAAGCGGATCGTTCAGGTCTTCTTGATCCTGATCACGATTCCCTTCGCGCTCTGGGGGGTGAACTGGTACACGCGCAGCTCGGGCGGCGCCGACAGCGTAGCCCAGGTCGGCGACATCAAGATATCGCCGCAGGAATTCCAGGAGGCTTTGCGGGAGCAGCAGGACAGGCTGCGGGAAGCCCTCAGCGGCCAGTTCAACCCGGCGATGCTCGATACCCCTGAGGCACGCCAGGCGCTGATAGATTCCTTGATCACGCAGCGCCTGCTGTCCCACCAGGCCTATGATGATCGCGTGGTGGTGGGCGACCAGCAACTGCGTCAGTTCATCTCCAGTGTCCCTGCCTTTCAGGACAACGGCAAGTTCTCGAAGGAACGCTACGAGGCCGTGGTGCGCAGCCAGAATCTGTCGCTCCCGGGTTTCGAAGCGCGCATGCGCCAGCAACTGGCCATGCAGCAGCTTGCACTCCCGCTTGCTGCGGGAGCGTTCATTCCCCAGTCCGGGGTCGATCGCTGGGCGGCGTTGCAGAGGGAAAGTCGCGACATCGCGGAGTTCGTCGTCAAGCCGGATCAGTTCGTCGGCGCGGTGAAGCTCGATGCCGACGCCGCGCAGAAATATTACGAGGCCAACCGCGCGCGTTTCGAAATCCCCGAACAGGTGCGTGCCGAGTATCTGGTGCTGAACCCCGATGCCCTGATCGATTCGGTGACGGTGACCGAGGACGAGATCAAGCGCTGGTACGACAGCCATCAGGATCAATATCGGCAGTCCGAGGAGCGCCGCGCGAGCCACATCCTGGTCGCCGTGGCAAAGGATGCCAAGGACGACGAGGTCAAGGCCGCCAGGGCGAAGATCGACAGCCTGCTCAAACAGGTGAAGCTGGCGCCGGGGGAGTTCGCGAAGCTGGCGAAGGAAAACTCCGGCGATCCGGGGTCGGCGGCCAATGGCGGGGATCTCGGCTTCTTCGGCCGCGGCATGATGGTCAAGCCCTTCGAGGACGCGGCATTCGCGCTCAAGGAGAACGAGATCAGCGAAGTGGTCCGCTCCGACTTCGGATTCCACGTCATCAAGGTGACGGGCTTCAAGGCGGAGAAGCTGCGTTCCCTGGACGAGGCGAAGGAGGAGATCCGGACCGAGCTGAAACAGCAGGGTGCGGCGAGGCGCTTCGCCGAGGTCGCGGAGCAGTTCAACAACATCGTCTATGAGCAGCCCGATTCGCTTCAGCCTGCCGCGGAAAAGTTCAAGCTGAGCGTGCGCCAGAGCAACTGGCTCACCAAGGGTGCTCCGGCCGCCGGCGGCGAACTGGGCAACGAGCGTTTGATCGCAGCCCTGTTTTCCGACGATGCGGTGAAGAACAAGCGCAACACCGAGGCGGTCGAGACTGCCGCCAACACGCTGGTCGCGGCGCGGGTCCTGGAGCACAAGCCGGCGCAATTGCAGCCGCTCGATGCGGTTCGGGCGGAAGTCGAGAAGCGGCTGGTGCGCGACGAGGCGGCCAGGCTGGCTCAGAAGGATGGCGAGGAAAAGCTCGGCCGCCTGCTCAAGGGCGAGGCCGCCGAACTTGGCTGGGGCCCGGTTAAAAGCGTGAGCCGGGCGGGTTCTCCGGGGATGCCGGCAGAAGCCGTTCGGGCGGTGTTCCGACTCTCTCCCGAAAAGCTGCCCGCCTACACGGGGGCCAAGCAGGCCGATGGCGGTTTTGCGCTCTACAAGCTCAGCGCGGTCAAGCTGCCGGAAGCCTCCGCCGGCGATACCCGGCCCGCAGCCTTGCGTGCACAGCTCGCGCGGCTCTACGGCGAGGAGGATTTCGCAGCCTACCTTGCCGCGCTGAGGACGCGCTACCCGGTCAAGATCAACCGGTCGATGCTGGAAGGGAAGTAAGCGGCGAATTCAGCGGGCGCCGCTCAAGCTTCATAAGCGCTCAGGCGGCGCTCAGGCGGCGTCGGCGTTGCCCAGGGCAGTGGTGTTGAATCCGCCGTCCACGTACATCACTTCGCCGGTCATGCCGCTCGCCAGGCCCGATAGCAGGAAGGCGCAGGCGTTGCCCACTTCCTCGATGGTGACGTTGCGCCGCAGCGGCGAGTGGCGCTCGTTGTAGGAGAGGAGCTTGCCGAAGTTGCCAATGCCGGCCGCGGCAAGCGTCCTGATCGGCCCTGCGGAAACCGCATTGACGCGGATTCCCTTGGGGCCCAGGCTCACCGCCATGTAGCGCACCGCCGCTTCGAGGCTGGCCTTGGCCATGCCCATGACATTGTAGTTGGGCATGGTGCGCACCGCGCCGAGGTAGGTCAGGGTGACCAGCGACCCCTCGCGCCCCTGCATCATGGGCAGCGCTGCCTTGGCAAGGGCCGGAAAGCTGTAGGCGCTGATGTCCTGTGAAATGCGGAAGGCCTCGCGGGAAAGCGCTTCGAGGAAGTCGCCGGCCAAGGCCTCGCGCGGTGCGTAGGCAATGGAATGAACGAGGCCGTCGAGGCCGTCCCAGTGTTTGGCCAAGCCCTCGAACACCGCGTCGATCTCGTTATCGTTCGCCACGTCGCAGGGAAAAACCAGCTTGCTGCCGAACTCGGCAGCCATCTCGCCGACGCGGTCGAGGAAGCGCTCGTTCTGATAGGTGAAGGCGAGTTCTGCGCCTTCCCGGTGAGCGGCGCCGGCCACGCCGTAGGCGATGGAGCGGTTGCTCAGCAGTCCGGTGATGAGAATCTTCTTTCCGGCAAGAAAGCCCATGTCGCTGTTACCTCGCGTTTTGCCTCGGAATGACCGGCGGATTATAGCCGTTCCCGGTGCAGGCGGCCCGCGCGGGGCGCGCATCCGCTAAACTCCGCCCATGATTTCGGGCACGCGAGGGCTGGCGTTGATTCTTCTGGCGGCATTGCTGCCGGCGGGTTGCGGCGAGGTGTGGAACGACCCCTACCCGGCGCAGGATCGCGGCCGCAACATCCTGTACACCGCCTTCGTCGACCGCCCCAAGCACCTCGATCCGGTGCAGTCCTACAGCGAGGACGAGATCACTTTCACGGCGCAGGTGTATGAGCCGCCGCTGCAGTATCACTATCTCAAGCGCCCGTATCAGGTGATACCGGCCACCGCCGTCGAGGTGCCGAAGGCGGCGTACCTCAATGCAGACGGCACCCGCCTGCCGGACGATGCCGACGCGGCGCGCATCGCCTACTCGGTCTATGAAATCCGCATCAAGCCGGGAATCCGCTACGCTCCCCACCCGGCGCTGGCGACGAGCAGCGACGGCAGCCACCGCTACCACGGGCTCACTCCAGGGCAGCTCGACGGGATCTACACGCTTGCCGATTTCCCCGAGCGCGGCACGCGCGAGCTCAGCGCCGAGGATTACGTCTATCAGATCAAGCGCCTTGCCCATCCGCGGCTGCATTCACCCATCTTCCAGTTGATGAGCGAGTACGTAGTGGGGCTGAAGGAGTTGGGCGAGGCCCTGCACAAGCACCACGACAGCCTGGCCGAGGACCAGCGCGACGCCTGGATCGACCTGCGGCAGTTTTCCCTGCCCGGCGTCGAGGTGGTGGACCGCCACACCTACCGCGTGCGGCTCAAGGGCAAATATCCGCAGTTCGTCTATTGGCTCACCATGCCCTTCTTCGCGCCCATGCCCTGGGAGGCGGACAAGTTCCACAGCCAGCCCGGCATGGCGGACGGCAAGAATCTCACGCTCGATTGGTACCCGATCGGCACCGGTCCCTACATGCTGACCGAGAACAATCCCAACGCGCGCATGGTGCTGGAGCGCAATCCCAACTTCCGCGGCGAGACCTATCCCTGCGAGGGCGAGCCCGGGGATCGTGGCGATGGCCTGCTGGCCGATTGCGGCAAGCCGCTGCCCTTCATCGACAAGGTGGTGTTCACCCGCGAGAAGGAGCAGATCCCCTACTGGAACAAGTTCCTGCAGGGTTACTATGATGCCTCTGGCATTTCTTCGGACAGCTTCGACCAGGCCGTTCAGATCGCCGGCTCGGGCGACATCACCCTCACCGACGAGATGCGCGCCCAGGGCATCAAGCTTCTTACCTCGGTGTCCACCTCGACGTTCTACATGGGCTTCAATTGGCTCGATCCAGTGGTTGGGGGCGCTGCCGGCGGCGAGGCGGCGGAGCGCGGACGCAAGCTGCGCCAGGCGATCTCGATCGCCGTCGACCAGGAGGAGTTCATCTCCATTTTCCAGAACGGTCGTGGCATCGCAGCCCAGAGCCCACTGCCTCCGGGCATCTTCGGCTACCGCGAGGGGCGCGAGGGCCTGAATGCCGAGATGTACGACTGGGTGGATGGCGCCCCGCGCCGCAAGGGCGTCGAGGTGGCGAAGCGTCTGCTGGCGGAAGCGGGGTATCCGGCCGGGCGCGATGCGAAGACCGGCGATCCGCTGGTGATCAACCTGGATTCCACCGCCACCGGCGTCGGCGCCAAGTCCCGGGTCGACTGGCTGGTCAAGCAGTTCCAGAAGATCGACGTACAACTCGTGGTGCGCAGCACCGACTACAACCGCTTCCAGGAAAAGGTGCGCAAGGGCAATACCCAGATTTTCTACTGGGGCTGGAATGCCGACTATCCGGATCCGGAGAACTTCTTCTTCCTGCTCTACGGTCCCCAGGGCAAGGTCAAGGCCCAGGGCGAGAACGCGGCGAATTACGTCAATGCCGAGTTCGACCGGCTGTTCGAGACGATGAAGGCGATGGACAACGGCCCCGAGCGCCAGCGCATCATCGACCGCATGGTCGAGATCCTGCGCCACGACGCGCCCTGGGTGTGGGGCTTCCATCCCAAGGACTATTCGCTGCACCATCAATGGTTGTTCAACCGCAAGCCGACCAAGGTGGGCAACAACACGCTCAAGTACCAGCGTGTCGACACGCCATTGCGCGCGACCCTGCGCAGCGAATGGAACCGTCCGCTGCTGTGGCCGCTGCTGCTGATGGCGCTGCTGCTCGGGGCCTCGGTGCTGCCGGCGGTGCGGGTGTGGCGCCGTCGCGAGCGGGCACGGGTGCGGGAGGGCATCTCCGCTGCGGCTTGAGCCGGAGCGGGCCTCGTGGGAGAATTCGGCATCGATGATTCTTGCGGCCGAGAACCCGGTCATGTTCCGAACTTGCCCCACTCTCATCCGGCATCATTGAGCCCCCACGATTGAACGAAAAGTGCGGCCCGACCGCACTTTTTTTTGCCAGGAAGTCCGCCATGTCTGTTGTCGTAACGCTTCCCGATGGTTCGCAGAAGTCTTTCGATCGCCCGGTCACGGTGGCCGATGTGGCAGGCGCCATCGGCCCCGGCCTGGCCAAGGCGGCGCTCGCCGCCGAGGTGGACGGCCGCTTGGTGGACACCTCGTTTCGCATCGAGCAGGACGCGAAACTCGCCATCGTCACGGCCAAGGATGTCCGCGGGCTGGAGATCCTGCGCCACTCGACGGCTCACCTGCTGGCCTATGCGGTGAAGGAATTGTTCCCCGACGCCCAGGTGACCATCGGGCCGGTGATCGACAACGGCTTCTACTATGACTTCTCCTACCAGCGGCCCTTCACGCCCGAGGACCTGGCGAAGATCGAGCAGCGCATGCAAGAACTGGCGAAGAAGGACTTCCCGGTGACGCGGGAAGTGTGGCAGCGCGACAAGGCGGTCGAGTTCTTCAAGGGCATGGGCGAGCATTACAAGGCCGAGATCATCGCCTCGATTCCGGCAGCGGAGGACGTGTCGCTCTACCGCGAAGGCGATTTCATCGACCTCTGCCGCGGCCCCCACGTGCCCGCCACCGGCCGGCTGAAGGTGTTCAAGCTGATGAAGGTGGCCGGCGCCTACTGGCGCGGCGACTCGAAGAACGAGATGCTCCAGCGGATTTACGGCACCGCCTGGGCCGCCAGGGAAGAGCAGGATGCCTACCTCCGCATGCTTGAGGAGGCGGAAAAGCGCGACCATCGGCGGCTGGCGCGCCAGCTCGACCTGTTCCACCTCCAGGAAGAATCGCCCGGCATGGTGTTCTGGCACGCGAAGGGCTGGGTCGTCTGGCAGGAGATCGAGCAGTACATGCGCCGCGTCATCCGCCAGCACGGCTACCAGGAGGTGAAAACGCCCCAGGTCATGGATCGCAGCCTGTGGGAGCGCTCCGGGCACTGGCAGATGTATGCCGAAAACATGTTCACGACGCGCGCCGAGGAGCGCGAGTACGCGGTCAAGCCGATGAACTGCCCCGGCCACATCCAGATCTTCAACCAGGGCATCAAGAGCTACCGAGACCTGCCGCTGCGCATCGCGGAGTTTGGCTCCTGCCACCGCAACGAGCCCTCGGGTTCGCTTCACGGCCTGATGCGGGTGCGCGGTTTCGTGCAGGACGACGCCCACATCTTCTGCAGCGAAGAGCAGATCCTCTCCGAATCCTCCGCCTTCATCGATCTGCTGCGGGGCGTGTACGCTGACTTTGGCTTCACCGACATCCTGGTGAAGCTGTCCACGCGGCCGGCGAAGCGCATCGGCGCCGACGAGGTCTGGGATCGCGCCGAGGCATCGCTTGCCCAGGCGCTCGACGCCAAAGGATTGACCTACGACCTTCAGCCAGGCGAGGGGGCCTTCTACGGCCCGAAGATCGAGTTCTCGCTCAAGGACTGCCTCAATCGCGTCTGGCAGTGCGGCACGCTGCAACTCGACTTCTCGCTGCCGGACCGCCTCGGTGCCGAGTACGTAGCGGAGGACAACAGCCGCCGCACGCCGGTCATGCTGCACCGGGCGATCCTGGGCTCGATGGAGCGGTTCATCGGCATCCTGATCGAGCACCATGCAGGCGCCTTTCCGCTCTGGCTGGCACCGGTGCAGGCAGTGGTGATGAACATCTCCGAGGGACAGGCTGACTACGCTCTTGCCGTGGCGGAAAAGCTGCAGCAAGCCGGATTCCGAGTCGAAACGGATTTGCGGAACGAAAAAATTAACTATAAAATACGCGAACATAGCATGCAGAAGCTGCCATACCAGATCGTCGTCGGCGACAAGGAAAAGGCGGCGGAGCTGGTTGCCGTGCGGGCCCGGGGCGGTCACGACCTCGGGCAAATGTCCCTCGAAGCCTTGGTCGATCGCCTGCGTAGCGAGCGCGAACAGCGAGGCGCGTGAGCACCGCAGAAGGCAGCGTTTTTTCGTTTTTCCGGAGGCTTGAACCATCGCTCAGAACAAGGCGCAGCGCGTCAACAACGAGATAACTTCCCCCGAGATCCGCTTGATCGGGGAAGACGGCGAACAGGTCGGCATCGTGCCGATACAGCAGGCGTTGGGAATGGCCGAGGAGGCTGGTGTCGATCTGGTGGAGATCGCGCCGACGGCAACGCCGCCGGTATGCCGCCTGATGGACTTCGGCAAGTTCAAGTACTACGAGGCGAAGAAAGCCCACGAGGCCAAGCTCAAGCAGAAGCAGATCCAGGTCAAGGAGATCAAGTTCCGGCCCGGCACCGACGAGGGCGATTACCAGATCAAGCTACGCAACTTGATCAAGTTCCTTCAGGAGGGTGACAAGACCAAGATCACGCTGCGCTTCCGCGGCCGCGAAATGGCGCACCAGGAGTTCGGGATTCGGCTGCTGGAGCGGGTGAAGGCCGATCTGGAGCCTTACGGAACGGTGGAGCAGTTTCCGAAGATGGAGGGGCGCCAGCTCATCATGGTGCTGGCCCCGATCAAGAAGCAGGTGAAGGTCTGAGTTTTTTGCGGCATGCCGATGGCGTGCCGGCGGTGCCAGGTGCAGCGATGCGCGCTGGCGTTCAACTAGTGGCGAGGGTAGGCAAGCGCTCCCAAGACTGCAGGGAGCCACCTGAAGCCATGACATAAAGGAGTAGTCGGAAATGCCCAAGATGAAGACCAAGAGCGGGGCCGCCAAGCGCTTCAAGGTGCGCGCTAGCGGCAGCATCAAGCGCTCGCAGGCGTTCAAGCGTCACATCCTCACCAAGAAGACCAGCAAGCGCATCCGCCAGTTGCGCGGCAGCGCTGAGATCCATGCCACCGACATCCGTTCGGTGCGCGCCATGCTGCCGTATGCCTGAGGAGAGATCTAGATGCCCCGAGTCAAACGTGGTGTGACGGCGCGCGCCCGTCACAAGAAGGTCCTGGACCAGGCCAAGGGTTACCGCGGCCGCCGCAGCACCGTCTATCGCATCGCCAAGGAGGCGGTGATGAAGGCGGGGCAGTACGCCTACCGCGATCGCCGCCAGCGCAAGCGCCAGTTCCGCGCCCTGTGGATCGCCCGCATCAACGCCGCGGCGCGCGAACTCGGCCTGACCTACAGCACGCTGATGCACGGCTTGAAGAAGGCCGCCGTCGAAGTGGACCGCAAGGTGCTTGCCGATCTGGCCGTGATGGACAAGCCAGCGTTCGCCAAGATCGCCGACCAGGCCAAGGCTGGACTCGGCGTCTGAGGCGGGTCGCCGTGGAAAGAGGAGGCATGGCCTCCTTTTTTTCCCCTGACCATGGAAAACCTAGAACAACTGGTCGCGCGGGCGACCGCCGAGTTCGGCACCATAGCCGATCCTGCGCAACTCGAGCAGGCGAAGGCGCGCTATCTGGGCAAGGGCGGGTCGCTCACCGATCTGCTCAAGGGCTTGGGCAAGCTGCCCCCCGAGCAGCGCAAGGCCGCCGGCGCCGCGATCAACGCCGCCAAGGACGCCATCGAGGGTGCGCTGGAGGCGCGGCGCGGCGCATTGAAGCGCGCCCGGCTGGAAGCGCAACTCGCCGCCGAGGCGCTGGACGTGACTCTGCCGGGGCGCGGTCTCGGAGTGGGCGGCCTGCATCCGGTGACCCGCACCCTGCTGCGCATCGAGGAGCTGTTCCGCTCGATTGGCTTCGACGTCGCGGACGGCCCGGAGATCGAGACTGACTTCCACAACTTCACTGCGCTCAACACGCCTGAGAACCACCCCGCACGCTCGATGCACGACACCTTCTACATCGAGAACGCGCCGGGTCTGCTGCTGCGCACCCACACCAGCCCGATACAGGTGCGCTACATGCAGGCGCACCATGCGCCGGTGAAGGTGATTGCGCCGGGCCGCGTCTATCGCGTCGACTCCGACGCCACGCATTCGCCGATGTTCCATCAGGTCGAAGGGCTGTGGGTGGACGAGAACGTGAGCTTCGCCGACCTGAAGGGCGTGCTGACCGACTTCCTGCGCCGCTTCTTCGAGAAGGACGATCTGCGGGTGCGCTTCCGGCCCTCGTTCTTCCCCTTCACCGAGCCGTCCGCAGAAGTGGACATGGGCTGCGTGTTCTGCGACGAGGGTGGCCAGCCCCGCGGTTGCCGCGTGTGCAGCCACACCGGCTGGCTGGAGATCGCCGGCAGCGGCATGGTCCACCCCAATGTACTCAAGCACGTCGGGATCGACAGCGAGAAGTACACCGGCTTCGCTTTTGGCATGGGGCCCGACCGCCTCACCATGCTGCGCTACGGTGTCAACGATCTGCGCCTGTTCTTCGATGGCGACCTGCGTTTCCTCAGTCAATTCAGATAAGCATGCAATTCCCGGAAAGTTGGCTGCGTAGTCTGTGCGATCCGCCGCTCGCCAGCGGCGAGCTGGCCCATCTGCTGACCATGGCGGGGCTGGAGGTGGAGGCTCTGGAAGCCGTCGCTCCGCCGTTTTCCGGCGTCGTCGTGGCCGAGGTGCTGAGCGTGGACAAGCACCCCAACGCCGACAAGCTGCGCCTGTGCCAGGTGGACGCGGGGCAGGGCGAGCCGCTGCCCATCGTCTGCGGCGCGCCCAATGTTGCCGTCGGCATGAAGGTGCCCTGCGCCCTGGTCGGAGCCGCTCTCCCGGGACTGACTCTTGCGGCGGCCAAGGTGCGCGGCGTCGAGTCGCGCGGCATGCTGTGCTCGGCGCGGGAACTGGGCCTGTCCGAAGACCACTCCGGGCTGATGGCGCTCGCCGCGGATGCCCCGGTTGGTGCGGAGCTGCGGCCCTACCTCGGCCTCGACGACAAGCGCTTCACCCTCAAGCTCACGCCCAACCGCAGCGACTGCCTCGGACTGCTGGGCATTGCGCGCGAGGTGTCAGCCCTGACCGGCGCGCCATTGACTCGTCCGCCGGTGGCCGCGGTCCCCGTCACCATCAATGACCGGTTGCCGGTACGGGTCGATGCGCCGGAACTGTGCGGCCGCTTCTCCGGACGCGTCATCCGCGGCGTCAACCCGGCGGCCGCGACGCCCGAGTGGATGAAGCAGCGGCTGGAGCATTCCGGCCAGCGCAGCCTCTCGGCGCTGGTGGACATCTCGAATTACGTGATGCTGGAGATGAACCGTCCCAACCACGTGTTCGATCTCGCCAAGGTCGGCGGCGGCCTGGAAGTGCGCTGGGCGCGCGCCGGCGAAACCCTGCTGCTGCTCAACGGCCAGACCATCGAACTCGCACCCGATGTCGGCGTCATTACCGGGGCAACAGGTGTCGAAAGCCTTGCCGGCATCATGGGCGGCGAGGCCACCGCGGTGGGTGTCCAGACCGACAGCGTCTACGTCGAGGCCGCGTTCTGGTGGCCGGAGGCGATCCAGGGCCGGGCGCGGCGCTACGGCTTCACCAGCGAGGCCGGCCACCGCTTCGAGCGCGGCGTCAACTTCGCCGACACGCTGGAAGGCGTGGAGCGCGTCAGCCAGTTGATCCTGGATATCTGCGGCGGCGAGGCTGGCCCGATCGACGACCAGGTGCTGAAGCTTCCTGCGCGGGAACCGATCCGGCTGCGCAGTGCTCGTGCGGCCAAGGTGCTGGGTATCGAACTGGACGCGGCGCAAATCGGGCGCCTGCTGGGTGGGCTCGGGCTCGCCTTCCGCCGCGATGGCGAAGGCTTCGTCGTAACGCCGCCGACCCACCGTTTCGACCTCACGATCGAAGAAGACCTGATCGAGGAACTGGCGCGACTGCACGGCTATGACAACATCCCGGCCCATGTGCCCCAGGCGGGGCTTGCCATGCTGCCGCTACCCGAGGAGCGGCGCGACGCTGCGCGCTTGAAGCGCCTGCTGGCGGCGCGGGACTATCAGGAGGTGATCAATTACGCCTTCGTCGATGCCCGCTGGGAGACGGACTTCTGCGACAACGCCGCACCCGTGGTGCTCGCCAACCCCATCGCCAGCCAGATGGGGGTGATGCGCTCCAGCCTGATCGGCGGATTGGTGGCGAACGTGGCCACCAACCGCAGTCGCCGCGTCGATCGGGTTCGCGTGTTCGAGGTGGGGCGCTGCTTCCTGAAGGGAGATGCGCAGGATCTCGTTCCCGGTTTCCGCCAGCCGCTGCGGATCGCCGCGCTGGCAGCGGGAACTGCAGCCGCCGAGCAATGGGGGCTGACTTCGCGGGCGGCGGATTTCTTCGATGCGAAGGCGGACCTGGACGCCTTGCTGGCGCCGACAACAGCGCGCTATGAGCCCGCTATTCATCCGGCACTGCATCCGGGACGGTGTGCCCGGCTGTGGCTGGGCGATAGGGCAATCGGTTACCTGGGCGAATTGAATCCGCAGTGGGTGCAGCGCTACGAGCTTGGCTCGGCACCGGTGGTGTTCGAAGTGGAGCTTGATCCCTTTCTGGAATGCGCCCTTCCCGCGTACGCGGAAGTTTCACGCTTCCCGCCGGTGGTCCGCGACCTCGCCCTGGTTGTACCCCATGCGGTTGGCGCCGAGGCCCTCCTGGAGGCGCTGCGCAGCCACGCTTCCGGCATAGTCCAGGAGATCTGTCTGTTCGATCTGTACACCGGGAAGGGCGTCCCGGCGGACCAAAAAAGCCTTGCGTTTCGGGTAGTTATGCAAGATACTGAAAAGACTCTGGCGGACGCCGAGGTCGATGCGGCGCTTGCCGAACTGGTGCAGGCCGCTGCCCTTGCCTTCGGTGCCAGGTTGCGTGGGTGACAGGTAAAGAACATGACGCTGACAAAGGCCGAACTGGCCGACCTCCTGTTCGAGAAGGTGGGTCTCAACAAGCGCGAAGCGAAGGACATGGTGGAGGCGTTCTTCGAGGAAATCCGCACCGCGCTGGAACGGGGCGACAGCGTCAAGCTCTCCGGGTTCGGAAACTTCCAGTTGCGCGACAAGCCGCAGCGTCCGGGTCGCAATCCCAAGACCGGCGAAGAGATTCCCATCACGGCACGGCGCGTCGTCACCTTCCACGCCAGTCAGAAGCTCAAGGCCGCCGTCGAATCCCTGACCCATGTCAGCAGCGAACAGTAGCAGCGACAAGGACGAACTGCTGCCGCCAATTCCGGCCAAGCGCTACTTCACCATCGGTGAGGTGAGCGAACTGTGCGGGGTCAGGCCTCACGTTCTGCGCTACTGGGAGCAGGAATTCACCCAGCTCAAGCCGGTGAAGCGGCGCGGGAACCGGCGCTACTACCAGCATCACGAAGTGCTCCTGGTGCGTCGCATCCGGGAACTGCTCTATCGCGAGGGTTTCACCATCAGCGGCGCGCGCAACCGGCTCGAAGACTTCGACCCCCGCGGCACCTCGTCCGCGGAGCCGGAGGCAAGTGCGCCGCAGGATGCACAGAAGCTGCGTGCCGAACTCGCGGCCATCCTCGAAATCCTGCAGGCCTGAACCGGTGCCGCCGGGACACTCGATCACTTCTGTTATAATCTCAAGAGTCGGGGCGTAGCGCAGCCTGGTAGCGCACCTGCATGGGGTGCAGGGGGTCGGAAGTTCGAATCTTCTCGCCCCGACCAATTAAAACAATCTGTTAGTCTGTCCGGCGTGACGCGTTCTAATATCGTTATTAGAACTTTGTTCTAATATTCAGTCGCCGTCAGTCCGTTTGGGAAGGTCCAGCCTGACTTCGGATACTGGCGTTTCACGGCGCTTGATGTAGCCACTGGTAGTGTCCGCGTCCGTGTGTGCGGCGCCGACCATGATCTGTTCCATGCTGTAGCCTAACCGTTTGGCGTCGGTCAGCGCCTTAGCGCGGATATCTTTAAGGGTGGCGTTCTCCACTCCGGCTCGCTCGCAGGCCCGCTCCCAGGCAGTACCCACCCCGTGGGTAGTATAGGGTTTGGCTTGCAGGGTATGTATGACATATAGCCCTTTGACCGACCCGAGTTGCCTGGCATGTTCCAGCACTTTGTGCAGGGCCTTGGTCATCGGCACCAATACCTTGGCACCGCTGCTCGCCTCCGTCTTAGTTGGCTTGAAGTAGATGCCTTCCTCTCTGACCTGATCCCAGCGCAATAGCCGAACCTCCGTGGTCAGGGTGAATTTCCCCTTCCAGCAATCCAACAGAAGATCATGTAGTTAACGCCGGGGGCTGGACAAACCGCATTTGCCGGAGTAAGAAGGGTGAATGCGGATCGATCTGAAGCAAATATGCGTTCGTCCGGTCAGCG
This sequence comes from uncultured beta proteobacterium, assembly GCA_963696505.1. Taxonomy (GTDB): domain Bacteria; phylum Pseudomonadota; class Gammaproteobacteria; order Burkholderiales; family Rhodocyclaceae; genus CAVOKN01. The sequence goes on from CAVOKN010000005.1 coordinate 79,957, forward strand.
CGAGCGAGGAGTTGCGCTACCGGGAACTGATGCAGCGGCACCACTATCTGGGCGACTTGGCGAAGATAGGGCACACGCTTTGGTATGTAGCCACGTACGAGCAGGAATGGGTGGCGCTGCTGAGTTTCTCGGCGTCAGCGTTGAAATGCGCGGATCGAGATCGCTGGATTGGTTGGGATTTCCGGCACCAATACGGTCGTCTCAAGCTGATCGCCAACAACAGCCGTTTTCTGATCCTGCCTGACTGGCATTGCCCGAACCTGGGTTCCAAAGTGCTCGCCTTGTGCGAACGTCGGATCGGCAGCGACTGGCGGACATATTTCGACCAGCCCTTGCTCCTGCTCGAAACCTTTGTCGATACGACACGCTATCGCGGCACGGTTTACCGCGCAGCCAACTGGATCTGTCTTGGCCAGACCCAAGGTAGCCGCCGCATTCCCGGTGGCTACAGCGCGCGCGAGGGCTCACCCAAACTGATCTTCGTTCGCGCCTTGCATGAGCACGCACAGTCCGAACTGTCCCGTCCCATCCTGCAACCTCACTACCGCCTGGAGTCGCCCAAGATGATGCTGGCTGCCGAACACATGTGCGCCTTGCCGACCTACTTCAAGGACATCCCCGATCCTCGCCGCGCTCAAGGCCGGCGACATCCGCTGCATGTCGTGCTTGCCATCGCCGCTGGCGCAACCTTGTGCGGAATGGACGGCTACAAGGCCATTGCAGGCTGGGCCAAAGATCTGGGCCGCAAAGCACGCGAGCGCTTCGGCTGTCGCATTGAGAACCGGCAGCGCCTGGTCCCCAGTGAAAGCATCATTCGCGATGTGCTTGTGCGCGTCGATCCCGAAGCTCTTGACCGCGCCCTGCAACGCTGGAACGCCGATTTCGGGCAATCAGACCAAAGCCTTGCCATCGACGGCAAGACCATGTGCAACGCCATCGACGAACAGGGACGGCAAACCCACATCATGAGCGTCGTCGGGCACGAAACGGCTCAGTGCTACACCCAAAAAAAGTCGGCACCCTACCCGTAGCAGGCAAGGACGAGAGCAAGCAGACCAATGAAATCGGGATGTTTACCGCCGTGCTTGACGCCATCGACATCACCCGCAAAACGATTAGCGCCGATGCCCTTCTGACGCAACGCAGCTTGGCGAGCTACCTGCTCGAACGTCAGGCGCATTACCATTTCACCGTCAAAGGCAATCAGCCTGGACTGCACAAAGACATCGCGTTGCTGTTCCACAAGCGCGCAACACCCGACTATGAGCAGGTTTCACCACCCGATCACGGCCGGATTGAAACCCGTCGCATCTGGTGCAGCACGGCGCTCAACGCCTATCTTGATTTCCCTCATGTCGGCCAGGCCTTCATGATCGAGCGCGAAGTGCTGCACAAGAAGACCGGCCAGATCACCATCGAGCACGCCCTTGGCATCACCAGTCACACTCCCGAGCAGGCCGATCCAGCGCACGTCCTCGCCACCAATCGCGGACACTGGGTCATCGAGAATAGCTGCCACTACCTCATCGACTGGAATTTCCACGAAGACCGCTCGCGCATCTCCACCGGACACGGCCCGACCAACGTCTCCCGACTGCGTCGCTTCGCCGTCGGCATCCTCAAAGGATTCTCGGACGGAAAAACCAGCATCGCCGAAAAAATGGCTCTTCGCCGCTTTCATACGGTGCTCTTCGTGGATAAGTGTGAGAAGAGCATGGAAGGGGCGTCCGGAGTGTTGGTTTGATAGATTTTGAGCTTCAAGTACTCGGTGTCGCGGAAGCCTCTGGCGCGTCGGCGCAGCAGAGCAATACTGACGTTGCCGGCCTCCAGACGGGCAGTGCTGATCGGGTGATCGGCCCAATTGCAGATACCGGTGCGGTGGGATTGCAAGGTCTTGACGAACTTCGACAGGCCGGTGATCTTTGCGGCCTGCGCCATGCCACACCAGTCGTCCAGGCGTGCAGCCATCTCGGCCGTCGAACCTGGCTGATGCCACAGGCGCTGCAATTGCTCCTTCAGCGTGTAGAGCTTGTTGAGGGGCTCGTTCTGCGCGAGCAACGTGTCGAGCCGGCCCTGATCGCTCTCCTTGAGCTTGTCGCGATTGGACAGCAGCAGGTAGAGGCTGCCCTTGATCGCCTCCTGCCCACTCAGGTCGCCCAAGGTCTTGGCGGCCTTGAACTCGGCACGGCGACAATCGCGAATCACCGTCGAGAACATCTGCATGATGTGAAAGCGGTCGAAGACGATGACAGCGCTGGGCAAGCTCGCCTTTGTGGCGGCGATGTAGGCGGCCCCCATGTCCATCGCCACAGCCTCGATGCCAGCGGCGCATTGCTCGCTCAGGGCATCGAGAAACTCACACAGCACCGCGCTATCGCGCCCCTCCTTGATCCACAGAATCCGCCCGCAGTTCGCGCCGGGCGACAGATCGTAGACCAACGTCAGGTAGTCCTGTCCCTTGGCGCGCGCCACCTCGTCAACACCGAGATAGCGAATGCCTTCCAGCGTCTGCGGCGACACCGGCTTGATCGTGTGCGCAAGATACGCCTTGTCGATCGACTTGATCGTGGCCCAGCGCAGCCCCGTGTGCCGAGCCACCGCCGAAATCGGCATGTGGCGGCAAAGGCCCGAAATCAGCAGTGCGTAGCGTTTGGTAACCCGCGTCGTGGGCTCGACAAACGGCAGCAGTTCCACCCGCACCACCGAGGGACTGATGAACACCTCGGCATACTCAATCTCGACCTGGCATGCCTGACCAAACAGTGGCAGGTCGCTGATCCAGCGCCGCTTGAGCCGATGAACGCTCCCGCATCGCCCTATCCCAGCAGCAATCGGTTTGACCCGCCGATCACGCCGGCAAGAAATGCGCACGGTTGCGCACTCTGCGTCGTGCTCAACCCGCTCGATAACCTGCCCCTGATACCCCATAATCCCTACCGGGATGGCTGCTCCCATATCGTGTACCCGCCTGTGTCCTTAGAGAACCCAGCTGGATACACGGTTTCCGGGATCGACAACCACCGCTACGCGCAACAGCTACTGCGTGACTGGGAGACCGAGACCGAGCAACTCATCGACGCCGAGCTTCCTCGCACCCGCTGAGTTCCGCCACCCCGGCGGAAATTGCGCAGAAATGCGATCGGCGATGTGCGGAATGTAAGCCATTACATGGCAATTCTTGCCATTTCATGCCATTTGTGGCACTGTGAAGTGGAAAGGAGGTGCCACATGCAAAGCATGAACATTTCGCTGCCTGATCCGCTCAAGCAGTTTGTGGACGGCCAGATTTCGACGGGGCGCTACAGCAGCGCCAGCGAGTATGTGCGCGAACTCATCCGTGCCGACGAGAAGCGCAAAGCCGAAGAACAGCTCGAAGCAAAGCTCCTGGAAGGGCTGAACGGCAGCGAGAGTGAGCTGACACCGGCGGATTGGCGCACCATACGCAAGGAAGCCTTGGCGAGACTCGAAGCGCGAAAGAAACCGCGCTGATGTCGCGTGTCACCAAGCGCGAAGCGGCCCGACGTGACCTGGTGGAACACTTCGTCTATCTGGCGGAAAACGCCGGACTGGACGTTGCCGAACGCTTCCTGAGCAGCGCCGAAGCCAGCTTCGCCGACTTGGCACGGCAACCCATGATGGGCGCGCCGCTGACGCTCAAGCATCCCTACCTGGCGGGCATGCGCAAGTGGCGGGTGAAGGATTTCGATAGTCACCTGGTGTTCTACCAGCCACGTCCTGACGGTGTGTCCATCGTGCGGGTGCTCCACGCGGCCAGTGACTGGTGGGGCCTGCTGGGGTTCGCGGAGTAGCCGCCGGTTAGCGGGCGATTGCCGCACGCCGCCGCCGGACGCAAGGAAGGCTTCGCGATAGACGCTCGCGCGAACCGCAGGTTCGGACAGGACCGAGGCGGTGTGGATGCGGGACCGCCCGCTGGATGGAAGGATCGGCGCCGTTTTGCCGAGCGCCGGCTAATCGAGGTCGCTGAGATCTCTTTCTCGGTGCAGTTGTGAGCGCCTGCGCATGCTCAATGGCCATGGTGAAGGCGAGGCGTACGATTGCAAATCAAGCATGCCCAGCGCATCGTAAGAGGTAAAATCCGTGCCATGACGCGCTCTGATCTGATCGCCGCCCTTGCCTCCCGCTTGCGCGGTCTGACGGCGCAGGACGCCGCCATCGCGGTCAACGAGATTCTCGATGCCATCGGGCATTCATTGACACAAGGGGGTCGGGTCGAAATCCGTGGCTTTGGCAGTTTCAGTTTGAACCACCGCCCGCCACGCATAGGGCGCAATCCCAAAAGCGGAGAAAAGGTTCTAGTTCCCGGCAAATACGCGACGCACTTCAAAGCTGGCAAAGAACTGAGGGAACGCGTCGATCAGTCGATGCGCTGATGATGGGTGGCAAGCGGCACCCCGATCGAGGTGGTGCAGAACAACCTCGGGCACGCCTGCCTTGCCACCACCACGCTCTACGTGACCGCCGAGGCGAAGCGCCGCCACCGGGCGATGCAGGCGTTCTGGAGCGGGAGGGAACGATAAGTGCTTAGGCCTTAGGCCGGCACGCTGATCAGGGGAAGCGGCTGTCGCCTTGACGCGCCGGATGAGGCACGACAGATCCGTGCCCTGTGCCCCGTCGAAGGTGTGCAGTTCATTGACCACCAGATAGCGCAGGGTGTCGGGGCGGTTGTGTGCCCAGAGCCCGGCGTCATCCGCGCGGATGAGCATGAAGTCGAGCATCTTGTAGTTGGTGAGAAGGATGTCGGGCGGCTGCTTGCGCATCTCCGCCCGGTCGGTGATCAGCGTGAAACTCTCATCGGGCAACTGCTTCACGCAGTCCGAGGTTTCTTCGGGGGCATCGCCGACATACAGCCCGGCCCGAATGTCGGAGAGCCCGGGGCGGGACAGGATTTCCTTGGCCATGCGCTTGGCCTGGTCGGTCGCCAGCGCCTTCATCGGGTAGAGGATGATGGCCTTGATGCCTCGGTGCCCCAGCGCACGCTGTTCTCGGCAATGCTCGATGATCGGGTACAGGAAACACTCGGTCTTGCCCGAGCCGGTGCCGGTGGCCACCAGTGTGGAGCGCGCCTCCTCGCCAGCCAACCGATTCCAGGCGCGGGACTGGTGCGCATGCGGCGTAAAGCTCGCCGGCAGCCAGGAGAATGATTTGCCCGTCGCCCCGGCATGCCCGACCGGGTTCTCATCCGGGATAATCGTCAGATAGATATTTTCTACGGGGGCGCCACCCCGGCTCTCGGGCCGGGCTCGTCCAACAAACGGTTCAGATCGTGGCCCGCTTCGCGAGCACGATCTAACCTTATTCGTTGGGCGTCACCGCTCCCGCGGCTCTGCGATCATGAACACGGAAAAAGCAACTGCCGCAGGCAACATCCTGAATGGCAATTTGCGGATTTCTCTTATCTGCAAGTTGTGACGAATTGGTGGCGCCAACCATCTCCAATCGAAGCCCTTATGGCCGGTGCCATGGGGCGGCA
>CAVOKN010000006.1:0-364671 GCA_963696505.1 uncultured beta proteobacterium
CGCAGGGCGTCGTGGTAGTGGAGCTGATCCATACGCTGACTGAGGTAGCGATGGCAGACGCGAACGGGGGCCTGCGCATCCTCGACTTGGAGGGCCTCACGATGCGGGTGGAGGGTGTCCAAAACCGCCTGGGGCCGACCGCTCTTGAGCCGGTCTTTTTGCTCCTCCATCCACGCCTTGGCCTCTGTCTCGGTCGGGGCGATGAGCTTGGCCGCGGCCCCGAGGTAGTCGCAGACATGCCAGAAATCCACCAGATATCGACCGCCTGCGCCAAACTGAGCGTCCACTTGACCGGCAATCCAGCTCGCCCCGTCTCCGACCGCATGGAGTTGGCTGTTGGAACCAAAACCCGCCCTTCGCGCGCAGTCGAAGAGGAGCCGTCCAGCCTGCTGCGCATCGCCTTGCAGCGTGCCACCGTAGGCCAGGGTTCGGCTGCCCTGGGGGTGGGCCAGGGCGATCTTGGCCTCTTTCCATAGCAGGCTCTTTCCCTTGCGTTGGTCGCTCTGGGCGGCATCTGGCTCCATGATCGGAACCATACCGCCATCCATCTCCGCGACGACCCACTCCTCTCCAGGCTCCTCTGGCCAAGTCTCCAACCGCTCGGCGGTTTCGAACATCTTCTCGGCGTGTCCGAGCGTGATGCGCCGAATCACGCTCTCGCTGAGCAGGACGCCATAGTGCTCGACCAGCTTGTCCATCGCCTGGGCAAAGGGGACGTCCGCGGCAAAGTCTGTCACCACCCGCTGCAGGGCACGCGAGACGCCTCGGTGATGAACCTTTGCACCCTCGACAAAGGGGCGAATGCGCTGCTTGCCGGAGCGCAGCTGCACCTCTTCCACACTTACGTCTCCGAACGTGGTATGCCAGCAGAGTTTTTTTTACCTTCCCGCCAAATCCCCGCGGCACCTTGCCGACTTTCAGTTTCGCGGGCTGCCTTGCGCTGCGCCCAGGCGCTCAGCGAAGCATGCCCCATTCGCCGCATCTCGTCGATCAGGCGCATCTCCGCCGCGTCGGCATCCCCAAGCTCCCCTTTCTCGTCCGCAATCGCCAGCAACATCCCTTCCAGACGCTCCCGTACCTCTGGATTGGCATGCAGTCTTTCCAGCAGCTCTTCATCATTCAGCACTCGCGGCATCGGCGTATCCTCAGATGGCGGATCGGCTCCGGGTAGGGTTGGTAGCCTACGCCACATCAGTTTGAATCGCACCCGCGCGAGTCGCTTTGCTGTCATTAGGATAGCATACCAATGCTATACTATACTGTGAACTCTTTGATGGGAGGAGGCGATGTCGCTGTGGATTGCCTGGTGGGACGCAATTCGGTTGCTGCGCCCGGCGTTCTCGCGCCTGCGCAGCTTCATGTGGTTCGCCACGGCCGTGGCAGGCTTGACGGTGCGCACCGAGCTGCTGGGGGTGACCAGCATCGTGCGGGCGCTGAAGCTAACGCCTCGCTTCTACAACAAGCTGCTCGATAGCTTTCATAGCAGCGCCGTGCAGCTCGATCGGCGCTCGGCGCTGTGGACACAGTTGGCTGTTGCCTGAGCCGCTGCGCATCAACGGCCGGCGCGTCCTGGTCGGCGACGGCATCAAGGCACCCAAGTGCGGCAAGAAGATGCCCGGCGTGAAGCTGCTGCATCAACAGTCAGAATCGAACACCAAACCGGAATACATCATGGGGCATTCGTTGCAGGCTGTGAGCGTGCTGGTACAGGCCGCTCAGAGTGTCTTCGCTCTACCGCTGGCGGTGCGCATCCACGAAGGTCTGGTGTGGTCCAATCGCGATCGGCGCACCCTGCTTGACAAAATGCTCGCGCTGCTCGGGATCATCGCGATCCAGGATCCGTTCTACTTCGTCGCCGACGCGTACTACGCGGCGCGCAAAATCGTCAACGGTTTGCTCGATCAGAACAACCACCTGGTCACCCGGGTGAAATCCAATGCAGTCGCCTATGCTCCGTACTTGCAGCCGGGCCCGCGCAAAAGAGGCCGGCCCCGGCTCTACGGCACCAAGCTCAAGCTCAAATCCGTGCTGAACGACCCGCAGTCCATGCAATCGGCCGCGAGCCCCGTCTACGGCGAGCACAACGTCACGATCCAGTATCGGGTCAGCGATTTACTGTGGCGTCCGGCCGGCCGGTTGGTGCGCTTCGTGGCAGTCATTCATCCTTCCCGAGGCTCCTGCCTATTGATGTGCACGGACACCTCCTTGAGCCCCATCGAGATCATTCGCCTCTACGGGCTGCGCTTCAAGATCGAACACAGCTTCAAACAGGCTGTACGTCTGATCGGTGCGTTCGCCTACCATTTCTGGATGCAAGACATGAAGCCGCTTCGCCGCCGCAACGGTAATCAACATCTTCATCGCGAGTCGCTCGACTACCGCAACGCCATCAAGCGCAAGATCCACGCCTATCATGTGTTCATCCAGGCCGGCGTCGTCTGTCAGGGATTGCTTCAGTACCTGGCAGTCGCCTTTCCCAAGCCCGTCTGGAACTCCTTCGGCTCTTGGCTGCGAACTATTCGCCCAGGCATCCCTCCATCTGAGTTCGTTGTCGCCTATGCGTTACGCCAGAGCCTGCCCGAATTTCTCTTGAATGCCGTCCAATGCAATTTCCTCGCGAAATTCATCGTCGAAAGGCAAGACCCCGGTAACGTAGAGATGTTCCGGTTGGCCTCATGAGGTCAGTCCCGGAGACAAACTCGGGACTCTTGAGAAGGTTTATGGCTCGTATTTTGAAGGTCTGTCCGCCTATCCAAGTCGGGCCGCAGTCGGTGTTTCGGCATTGGCCAAGGCTGCGAGAGTCGAACTAACGGCGATTGCGAAGAAGTAGGAGAATCACAACCGGCATCCCACAGATGAAGGGACATCTGCGATTGGGCTGCCGGTTAAGAATACTTCCGGCTTTCATCGGCCCCTCCGTCTGACGCGCCATGCTGCCTTCCCACGCCGATCGCCCCCACCCTGAGGTCACGCCCTCGGCGCTGTTGCGACAGATGTTCGACGCTGCCGTGGCGTCGGCGCAGCCCGCCCGCTGCCTACCGCCGCACCTGCCCACAGCGACCGAACTGGGGGGCGGGCGGCTGGTGGTCATAGGCGCGGGCAAAGCCTCTGCCGCAATGGCGCGCGCGGTGGAAGACCATTGGAGCGGCCCGCTGTCGGGCCTCGTGGTGACGCGCTATGGCTACGCGGTGCCTTGCCAGCACATCGAGATCGCAGAAGCTTCTCATCCGGTGCCTGACGCCGCCGGAATGCAGGCGACGCAGCGGCTGATGAAGTTGGTGCAAGGCTTGAGCGCGGAGGACATCGTGCTGTGCCTGATTTCGGGCGGCGGATCCGCGCTGCTGCCTTTGCCCCTCCCCGGCTTGACGCTGGAACACGAGCAGGCCGTGAACCGCGCACTGCTGACCAGCGGCGCCACCATAGGCGAGATGAACACCGTGCGGCGACACCTGTCGGCGATCAAGGGTGGCCGCTTGGCCGCCGCCTGCCATCCGGCGCGTGTCGTCACGCTGCTGTTGTCGGACGTGCCGGGTGACAACCCCATCGACATCGCCTCGGGCCCCACCGTAGCCGACCCCACCACCTGTGACGACGCCCTGGCCATAGTGCGGCGCTACGGCATCGATCTGCCGGCGCCGGTGCTGCAAGTGCTGCAAAGTGGCCATGGCGAGTCGATCAAACCCGGTGACCAGCGCCTGGCCAGAGCCGAAACGCGCATGGTGGCCACACCACAGATGGCTTTGGAGGCGGCTGCGGCAGTCGCCAGCCAAGCAGGCTGCACGCCCTACATCCTGGGTGACGCGCTGGAGGGCGAGGCGCGCGACGTCGGCAAGGTACTGGCCGGCATGGCGCTGCAGACCGCCCGTCGCGGTCAGCCCTTTGCGCCGCCCTGCGTGCTGCTGTCGGGCGGTGAAACCACGGTCACCGTGCGCGGAAAAGGCCGTGGCGGTCGCAACGTCGAGTGCCTGCTTTCGTTCACGGCGGTTACCGGAGGCCACGCCAACATCCACGCCCTGATGGCCGACACCGACGGCGTCGATGGGCAGGAGGAGATCGCCGGCGCCTGCATCGGCCCCGACACCCTGCCCCGCGCCTGGGCTCAGGGCCTGCGGCCCCTGGAGAGCCTGGCCAACAACGATGGGCATGGTTTTTTCGAAGCGCTTGGGGCCTCGGTGGTGACCGGACCGACGATGACCAACGTGAACGACTTCAGGGCAGTACTGATCACGGGCAGCGAGGCCTGAGGAACTGCCGGGGACTGCGGCGTGCCTTAGAGTCCGAGAGAATTTCGATCCTCGCGTTGAGCGCATAGGCGAGCGATCCTGCGGTGGAGTGGGCTCGGGCAGGGGCGATTCGCCTCGTTGCGGCACTCGATCGGCGTTGGCGGCTTGCTCCGCAGTAGATTTATTCGCAGCCTCAGTGGAAATCGCGGCTGCGGGCGACCAGGCTGCCGAGCAGATCGGAATGGTCGACCAGCCGCTTGGCGACCAGGTGCACCACCTCGCCCTCGCGCTGCAACTGGCCATAGACGCCCAGCAGCCGGGCGCCTATCAGTTCCCGGCGCTGGCGCTCCACGAGGTCGGCATGGACAATGACGTTGGCAACGCCGGTCTCGTCCTCCAGGGTGACGAACACCACGCCGCTGGCGGTGCCGGGGCGCTGGCGGCAGGTGACCAGCCCGGCGGCGCGGGCGAGCTTGCGATCCGGTAAACGGTTGAGTTCCTCGGCGGTGACGAAACGCAGCCGGGCAAGCCGTTGTCGCAGCAGCGTCAGCGGATGGCGGCCAAGGGTGAAGCCGAGGGCGCGGAAGTCGGCGGCGAGGTCCTCGCCCTCGGTCGGGGCGGGGAGGAGCACGGGGATTTCGGCGATGGTCGCGTCTTCGAGCATGCCGCTCAGGGGCTGCGCGCCGGCGGCCTGCCAGTAAGCCTGGCGGCGATGGCCGGACAGCGAGGCCAGAGCCCCTCCCGCCGCCAGCGCCTTGAGTTCGGCGTGGTCGAGCCGGGCGCGAGCGGCGAGATCGTCGACGTCAGAGAAGGGCCCCGCGGCCCGGGCGGCGACGATGCGCGAAGCCGCATCTTCGCCGATGCCGTTGATCAGGCGCAGACCAAGGCGTACGGCAGGATCTAGGATCAGGGATTCAGGATTCAGCGAGCAGTTGGGTGAGCGGGCCTCTCCCTGAATCCTGAATCCTGAGTCCTGAATCCTTGCCGCAAGGCAGCAATCCCACTCACTCACCGTCACGTCCGCCGGCAACACCTCCACGCCATGCCGCCGCGCGTCCTGGATCAGTTGCGAGGGCGCGTAGAAGCCCATGGGCTGGCTGTCGAGCAGGCCGCAGAGGAAGGCTGCCGGGTGGTGGCATTTGAGCCATGCCGCGGCATAGACCAGCAGCGCGAAGCTGGCGGCATGGGATTCGGGGAAGCCGTATTCGCCGAAGCCGCAGATCTGCTGGAAGATCGCCTCGGCGAACTCGGGGCCGTAACCGCGCGCCAGCATGCCGCCGACGAGCTTGTCGTGGAACGGCTCCAGCCCGCCCTTGCGCCGCCAGGCCGCCATGGCGCGGCGCAGGCGGTCGGCCTCGCCGGCGGAAAAACCGGCGGCGACCATGGCGATCTGCATCACCTGTTCCTGGAAGATCGGCACCCCCAGGGTACGTTCCAGAACGCTGCGCAGTTCGTCGGACGGGTAGGGGATGCTCTCCGGAGGCAGTTTGCGGTTGCGCAGGTAGGGATGGACCATGCGCCCCTGGATCGGGCCGGGACGCACGATCGCCACTTCGATCACCAGGTCGTAAAAGTTCTTCGGCTTGAGCCGCGGCAGCATGCTCATCTGGGCGCGGGACTCGATCTGGAACACGCCCACCGTGTCGGCACGGCCGACCATCTCATAGACCGCCGGGTCTTCCGCCGGGATGTCGGCGAGGCCGATCGGCTTACCTTGCAAGTGCGCAACGAGATCCAGCGTGCGGCGGATCGCCGTGAGCATGCCCAAGGCCAGCACATCCACCTTGAGTAGCCCCAGAGCGTCGAGGTCGTCCTTGTCCCACTGGATCAAGGTGCGGTTCGCCATTGCGGCGTTCTCCACCGGCACCAGCTCGGAAAGCGGCCCGCGGGAGATGACGAAGCCGCCCACGTGCTGCGACAGATGGCGCGGAAAGCCGATGAGCTGGGTGGCGAGTTCCAGCAGCTTCTTGACCCGTGGCTCGCCCGGGTCGAAGCCCATCTCCCGCAGCCGCTCCGGCAGCACAGCGCTACCGTCCCACCAAGCGAGGCTGCGGGTCAGGCGCTCCAGGCGGTCGGCATCGAAGCCCAGCGCCTTGCCCACGTCGCGCAGCGCCGAGCGGGGGCGGTAGGTGATGACGGCGGCGGCCAGTGCGGCGCGGTCGCGGCCGTACTTGGCGTAGATGTACTGGATCACCTCTTCGCGCCGCTCGTGCTCGAAGTCGACGTCGATGTCCGGCGGTTCGTTACGCTCCCTGGAGATGAAGCGCTCGAACAGCATGGACATGCGCGCCGGATCGACCTCGGTGATCCCCAGTGCATAGCACACCACCGAGTTCGCCGCCGAGCCCCGCCCCTGGCACAGGATGCCGCGGCGACGGGCGAAGGCGACGATGTCCTCGACGGTGAGGAAGTAGGGTTCGTAGCGCAGCTCGGCGATCAGGGCGAGCTCGTGCCCGGCCAGCTTGCACACGGGTTCGGGCACGCCGGCCGGATAGCGCCGCGCCAGACCCGCCTCGACCAGGCGCTGCAGATGGGAGGAGGGCGTCGCACCGGCCGGCACCAACTCCTCGGGGTATTCGTAGCGCAGCTCGTCGAGGCTGAACTCGCAGCGCGAGGCGATCTCCAGCGACTGACTCATCAATGAGCCAGGGTAGAGGCCCGCCAGCACCGCGCGGGAACGCAGGTGGCGCTCGCTGTTGGGGAAGAGTGCGCCGCCGGCAGAATGCACCGGGGTCTTGAGCCGTACCGCGGTGAGCACGTCCTGCAGGCGGCGCCGGGCACGCACGTGCATGTGTACGTCGCCGGCCGCCACCGCCGGGACGCCGCAGCGCGCAGCCAGCGCGAGCAGGCGCCCGAGGCGTGCCGCATCGTCGGCGCCGCGTTGCAGTTCGATAGTCAGCCAGCAGCGACCGGCGAATCGCGCCTTCAACCACAGCAGATCGTCGGGCGGCGGCTCCGGCGCGGATGACGGCGCGGGAATCAGCAGCGCGAGGCAGTCTTCCAGCCCGCGTTCGAGGTCGGCGCGGGTGAGGCGGTAGCTGCCCTTGGCCGCGGCACGCCGGCCGCGAGTGATCAGCGCCGCGAGATTGCCGTAGCCCGTCCGGCTGCAGGCCAGCAGAACCAGAGCGGGCCCGCCGGCGAGGCGGATCTCGGCCCCCACGATCAGCTTGAGCCCCGCCTCCTTCGCCGCGAGATGGGCGCGGACAACTCCCGCCAGCGAGCATTCGTCGGTCAGCGCCAGGGCGACATAGCCGGCCGCCGCCGCGCGCTCGACCAGTTCCTCGGGATGCGAGGCCCCGCGCAGGAAGCTGAAGTTGGACAGGCAGTGGAGTTCCGCGTAGGCCGGAAGCATCGCGTGGTCGCGTCCCGGAATCGTCTGAAAGCAGGGTAACAGAGACGCGAGATGGCGGGAGCCGGACCCGCGCCACCGTCTGGAAAGGGCTCGGCGGAGCGTCAGATTCCTGCGGCGCAGCGGAAGGGGCAGGCTTCGAAGCGGGCGTGGCGCCAGCCGCAGGCGGCATTTCCCGAGCAGGAAGTCATGCGCGCCGACACGCGAACGTGGCCGGGGTGGGAATCGGTGTCGGAGGTCTCGACGAGGTGGTCCAGCCGGACGCGGACGCGACTACCGAGAAGCTTGCAGGCGAACGAGATGGTGTTTGTTCTTTGTTCCATGACGGAGACCTCGTCCGCCGAGTACGGCATCCCACCCATCGTACCGAGGAAGTACCGGGTCGGATGTGACGCTGTTCCTTAGTCGCGGCCGGCGCCGACGTCTTGCTGCCGAGGACGGCAATTCGCCGGGGAAGTCCCAGGGCACGATTGAGATAAATCAAGGACACGACCCAGGTGGAAGACTAGCTTTGCCGCACCTTTTTGGGGGGCGACAGGTTGGCCATGACCGTTTCGCGCAGGCAATTCCTCCGGGGCGACCGCCTCGGTCGGAGGCTGCCGATTCGCCCGCCCTGGACGCTCTCCGAGCCCGACTTCACCGCCGCCTGCAATCGCTGCGGCGACTGCGTCAAGGCCTGCAGGGCGGGCCTCATCATCCGCGGATCGGGGGGCTTCCCCGAAATCGATTTCTCCCGCGGCGAATGCACGTTTTGCGCGGATTGCGCCAAGGCATGCGGCAGCGGCGCGCTGCGCCATGACGCAGCCGCGCACGCCTGGGAATTGCGCGCCGTGGTCGGCGAGGCATGTCATTGCGCGGCGGGGTGTGGTGTGCGGCAGTTGTTCGGATGCCTGCGCGATCGGCCGCGATCCGACTCACGCCTGCACTGGGCGGGGTCGCCTACCCGAGGCTTGCCGTCGAACGATGCAACGGTTGCGGCGCCTGTTTCGGCGTATGCCCGTCGGGTGCCATCGAACTGCAGTCCATGCCGGCGTCTGTGCCGGCCTGAGGGAGGGAAGGAAGAGATGGAAATATCCAGCATGATCCTGCGCACCAAGCCAGAGCGTCTGGAGAGCGTCCGCAGCCAGGTGCGGGCAATTCCCGGCGTGGAGATTCACGGCGACAGCGGCGATGGGCGGCTGATCGTGACGGTGGAGGACGGCGAGGATTACAAGGTCGAGGATTCGATAACCCGGCTGCACGAGGTGGACGGGGTGATGGCAATTTCGCTGGTCTATGAGTATTGCGACAACAGCTTGGTAACCGGGGAGGCGCGGCAATGACACTGAATCGACGTGATTTCATCAAGGCGAACGCGGTTGCGGCGGCGACGACGGCGGCGGGTATCAGCGTGCCGGGCGGCCAAGTGCTGGCTCAGGGCGCGGCAGACCCCGGCATCCGCTGGGACAAGGGCGTGTGCCGCTACTGCGGCACCGGCTGCGGCGTGCTGGTGGGCGTCAAGGACGGCCGCGTGGTGGCGACCCAGGGTGATCCGGACGCGCCGGTGAACAAGGGCCTGAACTGCATCAAGGGCTACTTCCTGTCCAAGATCATGTACGGCAAGGACCGCCTCACCCAGCCGCTGCTACGCATGAAGGACGGCAAGTTCGACAAGAACGGCGACTTCAAGCCCGTCACCTGGAAGCAGGCCTTCGACATCATGGAGGAGAAGTGCAAGGCCGCCCTCAAGGCCGGCGGTCCCAAGGCGATCGGCATGTTTGGCTCGGGCCAGTGGACCATCTGGGAAGGCTATGCGGCGGTCAAGTTGTTCAAGGCCGGGTTCCGCTCCAACAATCTCGACCCCAACGCGCGCCACTGCATGGCCAGCGCGGTGGCAGGCTTCATGCGCACCTTCGGCATCGACGAACCGATGGGCTGCTACGACGATCTGGAGCACGCCGACGCGTTCGTGCTGTGGGGTGCCAACATGGCGGAGATGCACCCGATCCTGTGGTCGCGCCTGACCGACCGGCGCCTCACCGCAAAGCACGTCAAGCTGCACGTGCTGTCCACCTTCACCCACCGCTCCTGCGAACTGGCGGACGCCGAGCTGATCTTCAAGCCGCAGACCGACCTGGCGATCCTGAACTACATCTGCAACCACATCATCCAGAACAATGCGGTGAATCAGGATTTCGTCGCCAAGCATGTGAACTTCAAGCGCGGCGTCACCGACATCGGCTACGGGCTGCGGCCGAACCACCCGCTGGAGCAGGTGGCGAACAACAACGGCTACCCCGATGCCGAAGGCAAGCCCAAGGGCAACCCGAACAATTCCGCTGACATGAGCTTCGACGAGTTCAAGAAGTTCGTGTCGGAATACACCCTCGACTACACGGCCCAACTGTCTGGCGTGCCCAAGGACAAGCTGGAGGCTCTGGCCAAGACCTACGCCGATCCCAAGACCAAGGTGGTGTCGTACTGGACCATGGGTTTCAATCAGCATACCCGCGGCACCTGGGTGAACAACATGATCTACAACGTCGCACCTGCTGCTGGGCAAGATCTCCGAGCCGGGCAACGGGCCGTTCTCTCTGACCGGCCAGCCCTCGGCCTGCGGCACGGCGCGGGAGGTTGGGACTTTCTCGCACCGCCTGCCGGCGGACATGGTGGTGATGAATCCCAAGCACCGCGAGATGACCGAGAAGATCTGGAAGCTTCCCGCCGGCACGATTCCCGACTGGATCGGCCTGCACGCGGTGGCGCAGAGCCGGGCGCTGAAGGACGGCAAGCTCAACTTCTACTGGACCACCACCACCAACAACATGCAGGCCGGTCCGAACATGAACCAGGAGACCTATCCCGGCTTCCGCAATCCGGCCAACTTCGTCGTGGTGTCGGACGTCTATCCGACGGTCACGGCTCTTGCCGCCGACCTGATCCTGCCCTGCGCGATGTGGATGGAGAAGGAGGGCGCCTTCGGCAACGCCGAGCGCCGCACCCAGTTCTGGCGCCAGCAGGTGAAGGCGTCGGGTGAGTCCAGGTCCGATCTCTGGCAGTACGTCGAATTCTCCAAGCGCTTCAAGATGGAGGAGGTGTGGCCACCGGAGCTGCTGGAGAAGGCACCCGAGTACAAGGGCAAGACCCTTTACGATGTGCTCTATGCCAACGGCGAGGTAAACAAGTTCCCGGCCAAGGACATGTACAAGGGCTTCGAGAACGAGGAATCGAAGGAGCTGGGCTACTACCTGCAGAAGGGTCTGTTCGAGGAGTACGCGGCCTTCGGCCGTGGCAAGGCCCACGACCTGGCCTCCTTCGACACCTACCACAAGGCGCGGGGTCTGCGCTGGCCGGTGGTGGACAACAAGGAAACGCTGTGGCGCTTCCGTGAAGGCTACGACCCCTACGTCAAGAAAGGCGAGGGGGTCAAGTTCTACGGCCATCCCGACGGCAAGGCGATCATCTTCGCGCTGCCTTACCAGAAGGCGGCCGAGGAGCCGGACAACGAGTTCGACCTGTGGCTGTGCACCGGCCGCGTGCTGGAGCACTGGCATACCGGCACGATGACGCGGCGTGTGCCCGAGCTCTACCGCGCCATGCCGGATGCGTGGATCTACATGCACCCGGAGGACGCCAAGAAGCGGGGGCTGCAGCGCGGCGACAACGTCAAGGTGGCCTCGCGCCGCGGCGAGATCGTCACCAAGGTCGAGACCCGCGGCCGCAACAAGCCGCCGCAGGGATTGGTGTTCGTGCCCTTCTTCGACGAGCACCGGCTGGTGAACAAGCTCACCCTCGATGCCACCTGCCCGATCTCGAAAGAGACCGACTTCAAGAAGTGCGCGTGCAAGGTGGTGAAGGTGTAGTGCGGAGTAGTCAAGGCTCAAGGGGCTAAAGTCAGGCGCTGGAAGGCGGCGAATGGCCGCCGCCGGCGTCGGCGAGGCACGCATGAACGGCGAGAATCGGAGCAAAGGCAGCGCGCGGCGGCAGTTCCTGGCCGATGCGGCGCGCATGGCCTGCGGCGTCGGGCTGCTGGGCTTGGGCGTGGGTCTCTACGCCAAGCAGGCGAGGGCGCTGCCGCCGGCGGCGATCCGCCCACCCGGCGCCGGCGCCGAAGCCGACTTTCTCGGCGCCTGCATCCGCTGCGGCATGTGCGTGCGCGACTGCCCCTACGACATCCTGTTCCTGGCCAAGCCGGAGCACGCGGTGGCCACCGGCTCGCCCTACTTCGTGGCGCGCACCGGGCCCTGCGAGATGTGCGAGGACATTCCCTGCGTGAAGGCCTGTCCGACGGGCGCGCTCGA
Source organism: uncultured beta proteobacterium (assembly GCA_963696505.1). Taxonomy (GTDB): domain Bacteria; phylum Pseudomonadota; class Gammaproteobacteria; order Burkholderiales; family Rhodocyclaceae; genus CAVOKN01. Next base: position 11,853 of record CAVOKN010000006.1, read on the forward strand.
CCACAAGCTCATCGACATCACCAAGTCGAAGATGGGCCTCGCGGTGCTGGTGGACAAGGAAACCTGCCTCAACTTCCTCGGGCTGCGCTGCGACGTCTGCTATCGCGTCTGCCCGCTGATCGACAAGGCGATCACGCTGGAACTGCGGCACAACGAGCGCACCGGCAAGCACACCGTGTTCGAGCCGGTGGTGCACTCCGATCAATGCACAGGCTGCGGCAAGTGCGAGAAGGCCTGCGTGCTGGAGGTGGCGGCGATCAAGGTCTATCCCATCCAGATGGCGAAGGGCGAACTCGGCCAGCACTACCGCATCGGCTGGGAAGAAAAAGCCAAAGCCGGCAAGTCGCTGGTGGAAGACAAGGGCCTGATCGACCTGCCGGACCGCATGCCGGAAGGCACCCAGTTGCCGGGGCACTTCGATCCGGGCAGCCAACCGCTTGGCGGATTGAAGCCCTTGTCGGACGACATGCCGCGATGACCACCCAACTGAAAGCTGGCGCGGAAGCGGTCGCCGCCAAGGGTTGGCTCGGGGCGCACAAGTGGCTGCTGCTGCGCCGCGCGACCCAGATCGGCATCCTGCTGCTGTTCATGGTGGGGCCGTGGTTCGGACTGTGGATCGTCAAGGGCAACCTGAACTACAGCTATACCTTGGATGTCCTGCCGCTGGCCGACCCCTACGTGCTGCTGCAATCGCTGCTGGCGGGCCATGTGCCGGAGAAGCTGGCGCTGATCGGCGCCGCCATCGTACCGATCTTCTACGTCCTCGTTGGCGGGCGCGCGTACTGCGCCTGGGTGTGTCCGGTCAATATGGTGACCGACGCCGCGGCCTGGTTGCGGGCGCGGCTGGGCATCAAGGGTGGCGCGCACGTCTCGCGCCAGGCGCGCTACTGGGTTCTAGCCATGACCCTGGTGTTGGCGCTGACGACGGGAACGCTGGCCTGGGAGTTGATCAACCCGGTGTCGATGCTGCACCGGGGAATCATCTTCGGCATGGGCGCGGCGTGGACGATCGCCCTGGCGGTCTTTCTGCTCGACCTTTTTCGTCATGAGCCGGGGCTGGTGCGGCCATCTGTGCCCGGTGGGGGCGTTCTACAGCGCGCTCGCCATGAGGAGTCCGCTGCGTGTCAGCGCCGTGCGCCGCGAGCAGTGCAACGACTGCATGGACTGCTTCGCCGTATGCCCAGAGCATCAGGTCATACGGCCCGCGCTCAAGGGCGCGGCACAGGGTGCGACCCCGCTCATCCTGTCGCCGAACTGCACCAACTGCGGGCGCTGCATCGACGTATGTTCCAAGGATGTATTCGAGTTCGGATTACGGTACGGCAAGCCGGCCAGCGTGGCGGCCGCCGGGTCTTCGGCTTCAGCGGGCTAGGGGAGGGTTCGACATGTCAAATCGTGAACGGGAGTTGATCATGAAACGTGCGATTCCGGCGTTGTTTGGGGTGATGCTGCTGGCCTGGGCAGGAGTGAGCCAGGGGCAGCAGGCGGGTGCGACCGACGCGCCGAAATCGATGCGCGGCGCCGACGCGGCGTCGGCCGAGGTGGCCTTTGCCGAAAAGACCTATCTCGGCAAGAAGCCGGGGCTCCAGAAGCCGATCGAGCGCACCTTCAAGGAGCAACCGCCGCTGGTGCCCCACGCCATGAACAACTTCGACGAGATCACCCTCGAAGAGAACCAGTGCCTGTCGTGCCACAGCCTGGAGAAGGCCAAGGAGAAGAACGCGCCCAAGATCGGCGACAGCCACCTGGTGAAGGAGGGCGGCAAGCAGGTGGTGTCGATGAACCGCTACCAGTGCACGAGTTGCCACGTTCCGCAGGTCGATGCGAGCCCACTGGTGGAAAACGCCTTCGTCGGAAATCTTCCGGCCGCCAAGTAGCCCGATTGCCCCTGCCACCCACGCGCCGCCGGAACCAAGGCCCGGCGGGGTGTGCCGCTGGCGCTACACCGTAAGCACGTCCAGGAGTTCCTGCTCCAGGCGCAGCAGCGTCGAGGTCTTGGCCAGCTCGCGGCCACTGAGCAGAAAGGTGTCCTCCACCCGCTCGCCCAGCGTTGCGATCTTTGCCGCATAGACGTCTATCTGGTGGCGGGCAAGCACCTGTGCCACCGAGAACAGCAGGCCGGTGCGGTCGGCAGCCTTGATCGACATGACATGGTGGTTGCCCCGCTCGTCGGGGCGAATGTTGACCTCCGGCGATATGGGGAAATGCTTCACCTGACGCGACAGCCGTCCGCTGCCCGGCTGGTCCGGCGGGGCGTAGGTCCGCAGGCGTTCGACCAGGTCGTGCTCGATCAGACCGATCGTGTCGCGGTAGTTCAGGTTGTTCATCGGATCGAGCAGCACGAAGCTGTCCAGCGCGTAGCCGTGGCGCGTCGTGTGGATCTTGGCGTCGGCGATGCTGTAGCCGAGCCGGGCGAAGAAACCGCACAGGCGAACGAAAAGCTCGGGCTGGTCGGGCACATACACCATCACCTGCAGTCCCTCGCCAATCGGACTCAGGCGCGCCTTGACCACCGGCTCCGCGCTCTGCGGCCGGTGGTAGAGGTGGCGTGCATGCCAGGCGATTTCCTCCGCGTCATGGCGCATGAAGTACGCTGTGTCGAGCTGGAGCCACAGCGCCGCCTCCACGTCCGGACGCAGGCCGTAGTAGCGCAACAGGCGGTCGGCCTCCTGCTGGCGACGGTCGAGCCCCAGGGCCTGGTGGGGCGTGGCACCCTGCAGCAGCTGCTGCGTGGCGAGAAACAGATCCTCCAGCAACTTGCCCTTCCACGCATTCCACACCTTGGGACTGGTGCCGCGGATGTCGGCGTGGGTCAGGAGGTAGAGGGCGATGAGGCGACGCTCGTTGCCGACGAGCACCGCCACGCGGCGGATGACTTCGGGGTCGGACAGGTCCTGCTTTTGCGCCACCGCGGAAAAACTCAGGTGGTGCTCGACGAGGAAGACCACCAGGTCGCTGTCCTCGTCGGACAGCGCATGATCGCGGCAGAAGCGCAGCGCGTCGCGCTTTCCAAGCTGGGAATGGTCGCCGCCGCGCCCCTTGGCAATGTCATGGAAGAGGGCAGCGATGTAAAGCACCCAGGGGCGTTCGAAGGCGGTGATCAGCCGGCTGCAAAGCGGGTACTCGTGGGCGAACTCGGGCATGTTGAAGCGCCGCAGATTCCTTACCACTTGCAGAATGTGCTGGTCCACCGTGTAGACGTGAAACAGGTCGTGCTGCATCTGGCCGACGATGCGGCTGAAAGCCGGCAGGTAGCGCCCCAGGATGCCCCACTGGTTCATGCGGCGGACTTCGTGGATCAGGCCCCGCGGTTGGCGGAACAGGTCGAGAAAGGTCGCCCGGTTGTGCGGGTTCCGCCGGAACTCGGCATCGATGCGCGGGCGCGCGCGCCACAGGGCGCGCAGGGTGCGCGCGCTCATGCCGCCAAGTTCGGGATGCCGCTGCAGCAACAGGAAGCTCTCCAGTATTGCAGGGGGGTGCCGCTCGAATACATCCTCGCTGCGCACGTCCAGCAGTTCCCGCTCGATCTGGAAGCGCTCGTTGATGATCTGCGCCTCCTGCTCCGGTCCCATCAGCAGCAGCGCGCCGAGGTTCTGTAACAGAATGGTGTTGAGCTGGGTCACCGCCTTCGCGTTGCGGTAGTAGCGCTGCATCAGAACTTCGCTTGCTCGGCGCGCGGCAGTGGCCGCGCAGCCGCAACTCTGCGCCAGGGCTTCCTGGTGGTCGAAGATGAGGCGGTCTTCCCGGCGTCCTGCCAGCAGATGAAGCCGCACGCGAAGATTGCGCAGGAAGTTCTCGATCCGCGTGAGGTGCGCCGCCTCACTGCGGGTGACGAGCCCGCGGCGTGCCAGCTCGTTCCAGGTGCTGGCGATTCCGGCCGCGCGGCAGATCCACAGCACGTTGTGCAGATCCCTCAGGCCACCCGGGCTCTCCTTGCAGTTGGGCTCCAGGGCATAGGCAGTGTCGTTGTAGCGTGCATAGCGCTCTTCCTGCTCCAGTCGCTTGGCATTGAAGAAGGCCGCTGGATCGACACGCTCCTTGAGCTCGACGAAAAAATCGTTGAACTGCCGCCGCCCACCCGCCAGGTGGCGGGCCTCCAGCAAACTGGACTGAATCGTGATGTCGCGTTCCGCCTCGACCAGGCACTCCTGCCCAGTGCGTACCGCGTGCCCGATGTCGAGTCCGATGTCCCAGGACAGGCCAATGAACTGTTCCAGCTGCGCCTGCATCGTGGCCCCCATACTCTCCGGCACCAGGAGCAGCAGATCCACGTCGGAATGGGGGTAGAGTTCGGCGCGACCATAGCCGCCGACCGCCACCAGGGACACGCTGGCGGGCATGCCGAGCCGATTCCACATCTCGCGCAGGGTTCCGTCGACCAGACGTGAACGTCCGCGAAGCATAGCGGCCGCATTGCCGCTTGCCAGGTACGCCGCTCGCAGTCCGGACGACGCCTCCTGCAGCCTGCCGCGCAGCTCGCCGATCAGGCTTCTGGCGTCGGTGGGTTGGGGCGCTGCCGACGCCATCAGCTCAGGAGAACGCGGCGGGCCGCGGCGGGCTTCCGGCGGACAAAGTCAGTACATCGCAACCGGTGTCGGTCACCAGGATTGTGTGCTCCCACTGGGCGGACAGGCTGCGATCCTTGGTGATGATTGTCCAGCCATCGGGAAGCTCGGAGATGGCGGACCTGCCAGCATTGATCATCGGCTCGATGGTGAAGGTCATGCCCGGCACCAGGTCAATGCCGGAACCGGCCTTTCCATAGTGCAGGACCTGAGGCTCCTCATGAAACTTGCGTCCGATGCCGTGGCCGCAGAACTCGCGAACCACCGAGAATCCATGCTTTTCGGCGTGCTTCTGGATAGCGTGGCCAACGTCTCCAAGATGCGCGCCCGGCTTCACCTGTGCAATGCCCAGCCACAGGCACTCGTGGGTCACCGTGCACAGGCGCTTGGCGAGAATGGAGGCCTCACCGCCCACCACGAACATGCGGCTGGTGTCGCCGTGGTAGCCGTCCTTGATGACGGTGATGTCGAGATTGACTATGTCGCCTTTCTTCAGCCGCTTCTCGCTGGGGATCCCGTGGCAGACCTGATGATTGATCGAGGCGCAGATCGACTTGGGATACGGCTTGTAGCCGGGGGGCGCATAGTTGAGCGGCGCAGGAATCGAACCCTGCACATCTACCATGTAGTCGTGGCAGAGCTTGTCCAGTTCTTCCGTACTGATCCCGGACCGCACGAAATCCGCGATGTAGTCCAGGACTTCACCGGCCAGCCGGCCGGCGACGCGCATCTTCGCGATTTCGTCGGGAGTCTTGAGGGTGACGCTCATGGGGCTGGAAATCGGCAAACGCGCGAGCTTAGCGGATTAGTCCCGACCGGGCAATTTTGGTTTCCGCCCCGGGCCTCGAAGTCAAGCGGCCAAAAGCTGGGGCCTGCAGTGCCGCCTAGTACGCATAATCCTTATTATGTCCACTGAAGGATCTACGTCGGCTTCTCCACGCTGAGGTCCGCCTGCTTGCGCAGGGACAGCCACACCGAAACGCCGATGATCACGGCCACCACAGCCAGGGAAACGCCCACCGGAATCTTGTAGAGGTCGATCAGCATCATCTTGCCGCCGATGAACATCAACACCAGCGCCAGGCCGTACTTGAGCAACGAGAAGCGGTCCGCAACCCCGGCCAGCAGGAAGTACATCGCGCGCAAGCCGAGGATGGCGAAGACGTTGGAGGTCAGAACTATGAAGGGGTCGGTGGTGATGGCGAAAATGGCCGGGATCGAATCGACGGCGAAGATCAGGTCCGAGATTTCCACCAGCACCAGCACGAGGAAGAGCGGCGTCGCGTAGCGCACCACCCTCCCCGCCTCCTCCTTGAGCACGAAGAAGCGCTCGCCGTGCAGGTCGGTGGTGATCTTCATGTGGCCGCGCAGCCACTTCACGACTCGGTTGTTTTCGAGATCCGGCTTCTCCTCGGCGAACCACCACATCTTGATGCCCGTGAGCAGCAGGAAGGCGCCGAAGACGTAGAGGATCCAGTGGAACTGGGCGATCAGCCAGGCGCCGGCGAAAATCATCACCGTGCGCATGACGATGGCGCCAATGACGCCGTAGATCAACACGCGCTTCTGCAGTTCGAGGGGCACGGCGAAGAACGAGAACAACATCAGCCAGACAAAGACGTTGTTAACGGCGAGTGATTTCTCGATCAGGTAGCCGGTGATGAACTCCAGCGCCTTGCTGTTGGCGATTTCGCGGCCGGCGGCGCCGTCCAGGTACCACCAAAGCACCCCGGCGAAAGCCAGCGACGCCCCCACCCACACACCCGACCAAGTGGCCGCTTCCCTGAACGACACGCGATGCTGCTTGCCGCCGCCGACCGCGAACAGGTCGATGGCCAGCATGACCAGTACGATGGCGAAGAATCCCGCCCACATCCACCACGTTCCGATGCTTTCCATGCCTGCTCTCCATGCAACATTCACCGATTGCCGTCGCCCGAAAGAGCGACGGCCCTTTGTCCAGCGAGGACGAAGGGCCGTTCGGTGTTCCGACATGGGACCTGAGCCTTCGCGGCAAAGGTCTGGCTCGCGGCATCGGTGTTCGGATGCTGCCCGGGCGCCGGAAGCCCATTTCCATACGATGGGCTTCGTATTGACGACGCCGCGGCGGAGAGCTACTCCCCCTTGGGACAGGCGAAAGTTACCCTACCCGATCAAATCAGTCAACTATACTATCGACCGCCTGCGCCAAACTGAGCGTCCACTTGACCGGCAATCCAGCTCGCCCCGTCTCCGACCGCATGGAGTTGGCTGTTGGAACCAAAACCCGCCCTTCGCGCGCAGTCGAAGAGGAGCTGTCCAGCCTGCTGCGCATCGCCTTGCAGCGTGCCACCGTAGGCCAGGGTTCGGCTGCCCTGGGGGTGGGCCAGGGCGATCTTGGCCTCTTTCCATAGCAGGCTCTTTCCCTTGCGTTGGTCGCTCTGGGCGGCATCTGGCTCCATGATCGGAACCATACCGCCATCCATCTCCGCGACGACCCACTCCTCTCCAGGCTCCTCTGGCCAAGTCTCCAACCGCTCGGCGGTTTCGAACATCTTCTCGGCGTGTCCGAGCGTGATGCGCCGAATCACGCTCTCGCTGAGCAGGACGCCATAGTGCTCGACCAGCTTGTCCATCGCCTGGGCAAAGGGGACGTCCGCGGCAAAGTCTGTCACCACCCGCTGCAGGGCACGCGAACTCCGGGCAGTCCTGGGGGCTCCCCGTGCCGGTATGCCGGACTGGGGCGGCGTAACATCCGAAGGTGATTCGTAGCCGACCGCGGTTCAATGACACCCGAGAATGTTCCATTCGCCGTCATCTGGTACGAGGGCCCGACCGCAGCGGCCCGGGCTCTCGGCGTCGAAGTGCAACTGCCGGAACTCGGCATCGCAGACCGCGACCATTGGGCGTGAATCGAGCCGGGCTGGCCGCGGCGCAGCAGCGGCTCTCGCCCACCCGACTCGACCATTCACTTAGCGGTTTGCACGATCGAGCAACTCCGTGTCGGCATGATCGTAGGCAGGCGCGCAGCAGCAGAGCAGACGCAGTGGACCCGGACCGACAGACTCGACGCAGTGCGGCGTTCCAGGCGGAATGCAAACGGTGTCACCGGGATGGACGGCGAAGCGCTCGTCCCCAAGGGTCATCAGGCCTTCGCCGGCAGTGACGTGGTACAGCTCCTCGGTGACATGGTGGCGGTGCAGGAGGGTCTTGCCGCCGGGGGGAATGGTGGCCTCCGCGAGGCTCTGGGCCTGATTCCCATGGACTGACGGGTGTATCAGTTCCCTGATCTCGGAGCCGTCTTTCGTGATGTAGGCTGCCACGCCGGAGTAAGTCTGTCTCATTGGCGAAGATTCGCGAATCGCTCGTTCGCGCCGCTTGGCGCTTGCGGCGCGATCCCCTAGCGCAGCAGCCTCCAGACGATCTCGACCCCGGAAACAATCAGGTCGCCGATGTCCGGACCGGCGGCCGCGCCACGCTCGCGCTGCCGCCGGTTGCGGTCGCGCTCGCTCATGAGGATGGCATCGGCGAGACCCTGGGGATCGAGGGTCTGGCTGCGAATCTCGGCCTGCCGGTAGCCGGCTAGGGCTTTCTCCACGGCTTCGGGGTCGAGGATCGCCAGCGGCGATCGGCAATGGCCGCACGCGGCCTCGGTCCGGATTTCCACCGGCGCGCCGCAGCTTGCGCAGCGAACAACCTCGATGCGCACCTTGAGGGCGGCGATCTCGGATCCGGTGAGCTGACGGACGAAGCCCTTTTCGATCATCAACTGGGCAAAAGTCGTGAAGCGCCCGTGCCGCTGCAGGCAATGGTGGTAATTGAAGGTGCCGCCCTTCACCCGGTCCAGGCCGTGAAGCAGCCCCTCGCCGCAGCGCGGGCAGCACATCTCGTCGGCCAGGGCCGTGCGCGCATCGTCGCGGTGTTCGTGGATCAAGCGAAACAGTTCCACCACCCCGCCGGGCGAGATCTGGAGGCTTTCGAACTCGTCGAACCAGATGCCCTGGCAGTGGAAGCAGAGGTCGAGTTCGACCTCGCCCATCACCTTGCGCGGTAACCGGTGGCGGGTCATTGCCGACTGACACGATGGGCAGGCAAGCGCGGATGCCCTGCCCTCGCCGCCGGTTGTCATTGCTTCGGTCACCGCTGTGGAGTCATGGATTGCTTGTGGGTCGCTGTTCGTCTGCGTTGCCGGATCATTTGGTTTCCCGCCAAGCGTCGCCGGCCGGAGTATAGCCACCGGCGTGCCGCCTGGCGACGGGGAATCGGCACCAAGATCGGCAGCGAGATTGACGCCGGATATTGTTTCGACAATACTCAAAACATGGAATTGAGCGCCACTGCCGTTCGCCTCGCCGCCCTCGGCCACGAAACCCGTCTCGCGATCTTTCGCCTGCTGGTCCAGGCCGGCCCCGAGGGCGTCAATGCCGGTCTGATCGGAGAGCGCTTGGGGATTGCCCCGGCCACCCTGTCCTTCCACCTCGCGCACCTGAGCCGTGTCGGCCTGATCAGGGGTCGGCAGGAAGGACGCTTCATCTACTACGCCGCCGAGTACGCCACGATGGACGAACTGATCGCCTATCTCACCGACAACTGCTGCCAGGGCGGGCAGTGCCTGCCGCGAACGGCCGCTGCCCAGTCAACCACCCGGCGCCGCCAGAAAGTCTGCGCCACCGAGGAGAATTCCTGATGTCCGATCGCATCTTCAACGTGCTGTTCCTGTGCACCGGCAATTCGGCGCGCAGCATCCTGGCGGAGGCCACGCTCAACGCCATGGGCCGGGGCCGCTTCAAGGCATTCTCCGCCGGCAGCCACCCGGCAGGCAGGGTCAATCCCTACGCCATCGAGTTGCTGCAGAAGAACCGCCTGCCCACCGAGGATCTGCGCAGCAAGAGTTGGGACGAGTTCGCTGCGCCCGAGGCACCCAAACTCGATTTCGTGTTCACCGTCTGTGACAACGCTGCCGGCGAGGTCTGCCCAATCTGGCCCGGCAAGCCGATGAGCGCCCACTGGGGCGTGCCAGACCCAGCGGCAGTGGAGGGCACCGACGAGGCCAAACGCAAGGCTTTCTTCACCGCCTGGAGCCAGCTTCAGCACCGCATCTCGATTTTCGTCAGCCTGCCGATGGACAAGCTCGACCGCCTGACGCTGCTGCGGCGCCTGGAAGAGATCGGGAAGAGCCGGGAAGCGCCATGAGCGCGCAATGCGAAGTCGCCGCCAAACAGGCGGCCGGCGCGCCGCTGAGCGTGTTCGAGCGCTACCTCACGGTCTGGGTGGCGCTGTGCATCGTCACCGGCATCGTCCTTGGGCAGATCCTGCCCGGTTTCTTCCGGGCGGTGGGGCGCATGGAAGTGGCGCAGGTGAACATCCCGGTCGGCCTGCTGATCTGGGTGATGATCATCCCCATGCTGCTGAAGATCGATTTCGGTGCGCTGCACCAAGTACGTGGCCACTGGAAGGGGATCGGCGTCACCCTGTTCATCAACTGGGCGGTCAAGCCCTTCTCCATGGCGCTGCTGGCCTGGATCTTCATCCGCCAGGTGTTCGCGCCCTACCTGCCGGCGCAGCAACTCGACAGCTATGTGGCGGGCCTGATCCTGCTCGCCGCCGCGCCTTGTACCGCCATGGTCTTCGTCTGGAGCCGGCTCTCGAACGGCGACCCCTACTTCACGCTGTCGCAGGTGGCGCTCAACGACACCATCATGATCTTCGCCTTCGCGCCCATCGTCGGGCTGCTGCTGGGCATCTCGGCGATTACGGTGCCCTGGGGCACGCTGTTCACATCGGTGGTCCTGTACATCGTGATCCCCGTGATCCTCGCCCAGCTCTGGCGCAGGTCGCTGCTGGCCAAGGGCGAAGCTCACTTCCAGGCGGCGCTGGCGAAGATGGGACCGTTGTCCATCGCGGCGCTGCTGGTGACGCTGGTGCTGCTGTTCGCCTTCCAGGGCGAGGCCATCCTCAAGCAGCCGCTGGTCATCGCCATGCTGGCGGTGCCGATCCTGGTGCAGGTGTTCTTCAATTCTTCGCTGGCCTACTGGCTCAATCGCAAGGTGGGCGAGAAGCACAACGTGGCCTGCCCCTCGGCATTGATCGGCGCGTCGAACTTTTTCGAACTGGCGGTGGCCGCCGCCATCAGCCTGTTCGGCTTCGAGTCCGGGGCGGCGCTCGCCACCGTGGTGGGCGTGCTGATCGAGGTGCCGGTGATGCTGCTGGTGGTGAGGGCAGTCAATGCCACCAAAGGCTGGTACGAGGCGCCTTCCGGCGGCTGACTTTCGGTGTACCTGATTGGGGCCGCGCTACCATTCGCCTCATGGAAAGGCGCATCGCCCACCTCGACATGGACGCCTTCTACGCGTCCGTGGAGCTCCTGCGTTATCCCCAACTCAGGGGCTTGCCGCTGGTAGTGGGCGGTCGGGGCCGGCTGACCGATCCCCCGCCCTTGCGACCGGAGGACTTCCCCTGCCTGCGCGATTACCGCGGCCGTGGGGTCGCCACCACCGCAAGCTACGAGGCGCGAGGACTGGGAGTGCATTCCGCGATGGGCCTGATGAAGGCGGGGGCGCTGGCGCCCGGCGCGATCCTGCTGCCTGCGGACTTCCCGGAATACAGCCGCTGCTCCCGCCTGTTCAAGGCGGCAGTCGCCGAAATCGCTCCGTGCATCGAGGATCGCGGCATCGACGAAATCTACATCGACCTGACCGAAGTCGAGGGTGAGACGCGGAATCTGGCGCAGCGGATCAAGGATGCGGTGCGCGGTGCGACCGGCCTATCGTGCTCGATCGGCGTCAGCCCCAACAAGCTGCTGGCCAAGATCGCATCGGACCTCGAAAAGCCCGACGGCCTCACCCTGCTCGATCACGCCAATCTGCAGCATCGAGTGTGGCCGCTGCCGGTACGCAAGATCAACGGCATCGGGCCCAAGGCAAGCGCGCGCCTCGCCAAACTGGGAATCACGACGATCGGCGAACTGGCGGGGGCCGATGCCCACCTGCTCCAGTCGCACTTTGGCCCGAATTACGGGATCTGGCTGCACCAGGCCGCGCAAGGCGTGGATGACCGTCCGCTGGTGACGCGGTCGGAGCCGAAATCAGTCAGTCGCGAGACCACCTTCGAGCGCGATCTGCATCCGCGCCACGACCGTGCCGCCCTGTCGGAGCTATTCACGGCGCTATGCCGGCGCGTTTCCGACGACCTGAAGCGCAAGGGTTACCGCGGGCGCACCATAGGCATCAAGCTGCGCTACGAGGACTTCCGAACGGTGACCCGCGACTACAGTCTGGCCACATCCAGCGACGATCCACGAGTCATACGAGAGGCAGCCGCCGAGTGCCTGCGACGGGTGCCGCTGGATCGCAGGCTGCGCCTGCTGGGGGTGCGGGTGAGCGGTCTGACTGCACTCGCTCCGGAGCCGAGTGCCGCGGCCTCGCTCCAGGGAGTGCTACCGCTGGCGTATGCCGGCGGCTGACCCCGGCGCACGCAGCAGCGAACGGACGGGCCTCGCCCGGCGCAAGCCGTACTTGGCAGCGGCGCCCCGCAGCGCCTCCTGACAAACGCCCACCCAACTGCGCGAGGGCATGGCACTGGCATGGCTCACGACGCGATTGCGTCCTGTCTGCTTGGCGCGGTAGAGCGCGCGGTCGGCGGCGGTAACGAGATCCGCTGCCAGGGACTCGGTCCCCTGTCCCGCCGCCGCAGCCGGCAGTTGCGCGATGCCTATCGAGACAGTGACCGGCAGCGGTGCGCCGGCGCCGACTTCGAAGGGCCAGGCCGCAACGGCCGAGCGGATTCGCTCGGCGATGTCGAAGGCATGGCGCAGGCCGGTCTGGGGCAGCAGTGCAACGAACTCCTCGCCACCGAAGCGCGCCAGCACGTCGCTGCCACGCAAGCCGGCGCGGGCGAGCTGGCCGACCCGACGCAGCACGTCGTCGCCCGCCGGGTGGCCGAAGCTGTCGTTGATGCGCTTGAAGCGGTCGATGTCGAGGAACAGGCAGGCCAGAGGCTGGCCGTGACGGCGCGCCGCAATGATTTCCTCCTCGCAGCGGCTTTCGAAATAGCGACGGTTGTTGAGGCCGGTGAGGGGGTCGGTCAGGCCCATCAGCCTGATGCGCTCGTGATTCACCGCACTGTCCAGACACACCGCGACGATCGCGGCGAGCCTCGATAGAAAGTCGGTGCCGCTTCCGGGGCTGAATCGCTCCGGTGCCCGGCTGCCCAGGCTCAAGCTGCCGATCAATTGGCCGCGGCTGATCAGCGGCAGCAGCGCCACCGAGGCAATTTCGGCCGAACCGGGAAACAGCGAGCCTTGGCTACCCGGTTCGATCCTGTGCAAGGCGGGTTCCATGCTGCCCTGGTGCAGCCGCTCGATCGGCGCCGTCAACGCCAGCAGATCGAGCCCATCGAGGGCGCCGGCGGCCTGGGAATCGGACTCGAGTATGCGGGCAATTTCGTAGTCCGGATCGACGAGGGACAGCGAGACGGCATCCAGCTCGAATGCCTCGCGATAGTGGTCGAGGATGAGGCGGACCGCCTCGCCGAGGGACCGGGTACCGATCAGTCGCCGCTCGATCTGATCGAAGCGGCGAAGCTTTTCCTCATTGCGGCGCGCTTCTGCAAGTAAATCATCGAGTTGCTGGCGCAGTGCCGCATTCTCGGTGCGCAGGGCATTTTCCATCCTCGCCCTATCGGCAATCGCCTGCGAGCCTTTAGGCGCCTGCCATGGCGCCGCTACTCCTCCGGCGTCGCGGCGGAATCGAGAAACAGCACGTCGGTGAAGCCTAAGCGCGTCATGTCGCGCATGCGCATCGGGTAGAGAATCCCATCCAGGTGATCGCATTCGTGCTGCACGACGCGGGCGTGGAATCCATCCACCGTGCGGTCGATGGGATTGCCGTCGAGGTCGAAGCCACGGTAGCGCAGGTGCCGCAGGCGCGGCACCCAGCCGCGCAGGCCGGGCACCGAGAGGCAGCCTTCCCAGCCCTCCTCCTCTTCTCCGGAAAGTGGCGTCAGCTCGGGGTTGACCAGCACCGTGAAGGGGATCGGTGCCGCTTCGGGATAGCGCGGATTGGCGTCGAAGCCGAAGATCACCACGCGCAGGTCGACGCCGATCTGGGGCGCGGCAAGCCCCGCACCGGAGAGCGCGGCCATGGTGTCCTGCATGTCGGCCACCAGCGCCCGCAGGTCAGGCGTGCCGTAATGCGCCACCGGCTGCGAGCGCCGCAGCAGGCGCGGGTCGCCCATCCTCAGCACTTCCCGGATCACGCGTGGGCTCCGCACAGTTGTTCGATGATGCGGCGCACGCGTTTCATCGATTCGTGCAGCACCGCCTCGATCGACTCGAAGTGAATGGCATGGGCGCTGTCGGCGCGGCCGGCGGCGTAGTTCGCCACGACGGCGATCGCGGCGTAGGGCAGTTCCGCCTCGCGCGCGAGGGCCGCCTCGGGCATGCCGGTCATGCCGACGATGTCGGCGCCGTCGCGCTCCAGGCGGTCGATCTCCGCGGCCGTTTCCAGACGCGGCCCCTGCGTCGCGGCATACACCGCGCGATCGGCGATCGCCTCACCCGCCGCCAGCGCCGCCTCCAGAACCTGCTGGCGCAACGGGACATCGTAGGGCTCGGTGAAGTCGATGTGCACCACGGGCTGATCCATGCCCTCGTGGAAGGTGGTCTTGCGGCCCCAGGTGTAGTCGATGATCTGATGGGGAATGACCAACTTTCCGGGGCCCAGATCGGCTCGGATTCCGCCCACCGAAGCCACCGAAATCACCCGGTCCGCACCGACTGACTTCAGCGCCCAGATGTTGGCGCGGTAGTTCACCCGGTGCGGCGGAATGGTGTGGCCGTAGCCGTGGCGCGCGATGAACACCACCGGCCGATCCCCCAGGCGCCCGAACATCAGCGTTCCCGAGGGCTCGCCATAGGGTGTGCGCACCACCTCGCGGCGGGAGACGTCGAGGCTGGCAAGCTGCGTCAGACCGCTGCCGCCGATGATCGCGAGCATCGATTGGATCCTGGGCTGGGAAAGCCGGCGATTCTAGCCGAAACAGGGCGCGACATCGGCGCGTGCTAATATGCGCGGCTTTTCTCCCGACTCGCCTCCCCATGTCCCGCCCCCTGCGCAACATCGCCATCATCGCCCACGTCGACCATGGCAAGACCACCCTCGTCGACCAGTTGCTGAAGCAGTCCGGCACCTTTGCCGCCTATCAGCACATCCAGGAACGTGTGATGGACTCCAACGACCTGGAGAAGGAGCGCGGCATCACCATCCTCGCCAAGAACTGCGCCATCAACTACGAGGGCACCCACATCAACATCGTGGACACCCCCGGTCACGCCGACTTCGGCGGCGAGGTGGAACGTGTGCTGTCGATGGTGGACGGCGTGCTGCTGCTGGTGGATGCGGTGGAAGGGCCGATGCCCCAGACCCGCTTCGTCACGCGCAAGGCCCTGGCCCAGGGCCTCAAGCCCATCGTGGTGGTGAACAAGATCGACCGCCCCGGCTCGCGTCCGGACTGGGTGGTGAACCACACCTTCGATCTGTTCGACAAGCTCGGCGCCACCGAGGAGCAACTCGATTTTCCCGTGGTCTATGCCTCGGCGCTGAACGGCTATGCCATGCTCGACGCAGGCCAGCCGGGCACCGATATGCGCCCACTGTTCGAAGCCATCCTGACCCACGTCCCGCCGCCCACGGTGGATCCCACGGGGCCGCTGCAACTGCAGATCTCCTCCCTCGATTACTCCAGCTTCGTTGGCCGAATCGGCATCGGTCGCATAACGCACGGGCGCATCCGGCCGCTGCAGGACGTGCTGGTGATGAAAGGCCCCGACGACCCGACGCCGGTCAAGGCGCGCGTCAATCAGGTACTGGTGTTCGAGGGCCTGGAGCGCATCCTGACCGACGAGGCCGAGGCCGGCGACATCGTGCTCATCAACGGTGTCGAGGAAGTTGGCATCGGCGTCACCTTGTGCGACCTGGTGCAGCCCAGCGCCCTGCCGCTGCTGACTGTGGACGAGCCGACCCTGACCATGAACTTCCAGGTCAATACCTCGCCCTATGCCGGCCGCGAAGGCAAGTTCGTGACCAGCCGCCAGTTGCGCGACCGGCTGCAGCGCGAGCTGATGAGCAACGTCGCGATGCGGGTCGAGGAGACTGCCGATGCCGACGTCTTTCTGGTCTCCGGCCGCGGCGAACTGCATCTGACCATCCTGCTGGAGAACATGCGCCGCGAGGGCTACGAACTGGCGGTGTCCAAGCCGCGTGTGGTGATGAAGGAGATCGACGGCGTCAAGTGCGAGCCCTTCGAATTCCTCACGGTGGATGTCGAGGAGACCCACCAGGGTGCGGTGATGCAGGCGCTGGGCGAACGGCGCGGCGACCTGCAGGACATGCAGCCCGACGGCAAGGGCCGGGTGCGCCTTGAATACCGCATCCCGGCGCGGGGCTTGATCGGCTTCCAGGGCGAATTTCTCAACCTCACCCGCGGCACCGGCATCAAGAGCCACGTCTTCGACGACTACGGCCCGGTAAAGCCCGACGTCGCGGAGCGGCGCAACGGCGTGCTCATCTCCGCCGAGCAGGGCGACGCCGTCGCCTATGCGTTATGGAAGCTGCAGGACCGCGGCCGGATGTTCGTCTCCCCCGGCGACCCGCTCTACGAGGGCATGATCATCGGCGTCCACAGCCGCGACAACGACTTGGTGGTGAACCCGATCAAGGGCAAGCAGCTGACCAACGTGCGCGCGTCCGGAACCGACGAAGCGGTGCGCCTGGTGCCGCCGATCCAGCTCACCCTCGAATCCGCCATCGAATTCATCGCCGACGATGAACTGGTGGAGATCACCCCCAGGTCGATCCGCCTGCGCAAGCGCTTCCTGAAGGAGCACGAAAGGAAGCGCGCGGCGCGCAGCGACGCGGCGGCCTGAGCGCACCCGGTATGCGCTCACGCCCCTGCGTGTTCCGAGGACCCGCCGTAGGGCGCGCTGTGCGCACCATTCATAGGGCCGGATCGGTGCGCACGGCGAACCCTACGTGCTGAGCGAGCCGGCGGTTCTCCGTGGCGGGCAGTCCCCTATGCGCCTTCGCGCAGCGCGTAGATCTCCGGCAGATTGCGCCACGCCCCCTTCACGTCCATGCCGAAGCCGAACACGTAGCGGTTCGGCAGGCGCAGGCCGACGAAATCGGCGCTGATTGGCTTGGGCCGACCGATTTCCTTGTCGGCGAACACGGCCGTGAAACAGGCGGCCGCGCCGTTGTCCAGCATGCGCTGGCGGATTGCCGACAGCGTGATGCCCTCATCCAGGATGTCGTCCAGCACCAGCACAGTGCGCCCGGCGATGGACTCCCGTGGTGCCGCGATCCAGCGCAGTTCTCCGCCGGAGGTGGCGTCGCCGTAGCGGGTGACGTGCAGGTAGTCGAACTCCAGGGGAAAGCGCAGCAGGGGCAGGACGCTGCCGGTAAAGACAACTGCGCCGCCCATCACCGACAGAACCAGGGGGTGCACTTCGCTCAGGTGGGCGCTGATCTCGTCGGCAACGCGCCGCACCGCCGCAGAAACGGCATCGGCGGAGACGATCAGCTCCGCCGATTCCAGGGTGCGCCGGGCTTCCGCGGCTGTCAGCATCCGGCGCCGGGTCTGCTCAGTAGGTGAGGGTGACGACGTCGTCGTCCATGACCTGGGAGATGACGTAGGCGCCGCCCACGGTCTCCTCCACCTCGGGAATCAGGTTCTCGCCCCACAGGTCGAGGGTCGGGGTGCATACCTTGAACTTCACGCCGGCCTCGTGGGCGTCCTTGATGAACTCATAGACGTTCTTGGGCGAGCCTTCCTTGACGTACAGCTTCTCGGCCACGCCCTTGATTGCCAGGGCACCGGCGCCGGCGGTGAGGATCACCTCGACCTCGTACTCCATCGCCGCAGCCACGGTCGCCTGGAAGAAAGGGGCGCCCAGTTCCGGACCGTTCTTCGGGTCGGTATTCACCATGATGATCATCAGCTTGTCAGCCATGCTTGACTCCTAGTCGCGGGTTTCAAAAAAGTCGATAAGTCTATTCTTATCCTCCGGTTGGACTTTGTGACCTAGGTTAACAGTCCGAGCCGCATCAGACGGCGCCGAGATTCAGGCTGGCCAGGTACTCGGTGAACTCCCGCCCCACCTCGGGGTGCTTGCGGCCCAAGGCGATGGTCGCCTGGAGGTAGCCCAGCTTGGAGCCGCAGTCGTAGCGCGTGCCCTTAAAGCGGTAGGCCAGCACGGCCTCCTCCGTCAGCAGGGAGGAAATGGCGTCGGTGAGCTGGATCTCGCCTCCCGCGCCCGGGGTCACGCGGCGCAGATGGTCGAAGATGTGCGGCGTGAGGATATAGCGCCCGACCACCGCCTGGGTGGAAGGTGCCTTGTCCGGCGCCGGCTTTTCCACGATGCCCTTGATACGCTGCACGTCGCCCATGGCTTCCCCTTCGGTGCTGACGATGCCGTACTGCCGGGTCTGCTCCCGCGGCACCTCCATCGTGCCCAGCACCGAACAACGGTAGTAGTTATAGACGTCCGCCATCTGCTTCAGCACCGGCGGATCACCGTCGATCAGGTCGTCCGCCAGCAGCACCGCGAAGGGTTCGTCGCCCACCACCGCCGCGGCACACAGCACGGCGTGACCGAGCCCGAGGGGCTCCGACTGGCGGATGTAGATGCAGTTGATGTCGCTGGGCGCGGTATCCCGGGCGATCTTGAGCAGTTCGTGCTTGCCCCGCGCCTCCAGTTCGGCCTCCATTTCGTAGGCCTTGTCGAAGTGGTCTTCAATCGAACGTTTAGTGCGGCCGGTGATGAACACCATGTCGGTGATCCCCGCCGCCCGCGCCTCCTCCACCGCGTACTGGATCAGCGGCTTGTCGACGATAGACATCATCTCCTTCGGGCTCGCCTTGGTCGCCGGCAGAAAGCGCGTGCCCAGCCCCGCCACCGGGAACACCGCCTTGGTGATTTTTTTCATTTCAACTCCTCCGCGCTTTTCAGCATTTCCCGCAGCCCGTCCTCGTCGAGGATGCGGACACCCAGTTCCTGCGCCTTCGTCAGCTTCGAGCCGGCATCGGCACCGGCCACAACGTAATCCGTCTTGCGCGACACCGAGCCGCTCACCTTGCCGCCTGCCGCCTCGATCAGCGCCGTCGCCCCGTCGCGAGTCAGCGTCGGCAAAGCGCCGGTGAGCACGAAGGCCTTGCCCCTGGCGGCGCTCGCCGCTGCCGCGGTTGGCGCGTGCTCGGGCCAATGGACACCGGCGGCGCGCAACTGCTCGACGACCTCGCGATTATGCGGCTCTGCCAGGAACTGCGCGATGGACTCCGCCACGACCGGCCCGACGTCTGGCACCTCGCGCAGGCGTTCTTCGTCCGCCGCCAGCAGCGCATCCAGGCTGCCGAAGTGGCGTGCCAGATCCTTCGCGGTGGCTTCGCCGACGTTGCGGATGCCCAGGGCATAGACGAAGCGTGCCAGCGTCGTGGTCTTGCTCTTTTCGATGGCGGCGACCAGGTTGGCCGCCGACTTCTCGCCCATCCGTTCGAGCGCCGCGAGAGTGAGCAGGCCGAGCTTGTAGAGGTCGGCCGGCGTGTGCACGATGCCGCCGTCCACCACCTGATCCACCAGCTTCTCGCCCAGCCCGTCGATGTCCATGGCGTGGCGACTGGCAAAGTGCCACAACGCCTGCTTGCGCTGCGCCGGGCAGAACAGGCCGCCCGAGCAGCGCGCCACCGCCTCGTCCTCGCCGCGCACCACCGCCGAGCCACACACCGGGCAGTGGGACGGCATGACGAATTCCTGCTCAGCGCCGCTGCGCCGCTCGATGACCACCGCGACGACCTCGGGAATCACGTCGCCGGCGCGGCGTACGATCACCGCGTCGCCGATGCGCACGTCCTTGCGGCGAACCTCGTCCTCGTTGTGCAACGTGGCGTTGGTCACCGTCGCGCCGCCGACGAACACCGGCTCCAGCCGTGCCACCGGGGTAACGGCGCCGGTGCGCCCGACCTGCACGTCGATCGCCAGCACCCGCGTCAGCGCCTCCTCCGCCGGGAACTTGTGCGCCAGCGCGAAGCGCGGCGCGCGGGAGACGAAGCCGAGTTGCGCCTGCTGCGCCAGGCTGTTGACCTTGTAGACCACGCCATCGATGTCGTAGGGCAGGTTCGGGCGCCGGACGCCGATTTCGCGGTAGTAATCGAGCAGGCCGGCCATGCCGCGCACCACGCGCCGCTCAGGCGCCACCGGAAACCCCCAGCGCGCCAGCCGATCCAGCAGCGCGGCGTGAGTCTCGGCGGCGATGCCCTCGCTGCGTGCCACCGCATAGGCAAGGAAGCGCAGCGGGCGCTTCGCGGTGATGCGCGGGTCGAGTTGGCGCAGGCTGCCCGCCGCCGCGTTGCGCGGATTGACGAATTCCTTCTCGCCGGCGGCGCGCTGCTGCGCGTTCAGGCGTTCGAAGTCCCGCCGGTAGAGGATCACCTCGCCGCGCACTTCGAGCAGCGGCGGCGCGTCCGCCAGCAGCCTGAGGGGAATGCTGTGCAGGGTGCGCAGATTGGCGCTCACGTCCTCGCCGCTGTAGCCATCGCCGCGGGTCGCGCCCCGGGCAAGCCTGCCCTCCTGATAAACGAGGCTGACGGCGAGTCCGTCGAACTTCGGCTCGACGGCATATTCGACCACCTGGAGGTCCAGCCCCTCGCGGCAGCGTCGGTCGAAAGCCCCCACTTCGCCATCGTCGAAGGCGTTGGCCAGCGAGAGCATGGGCACCGCATGGCTGACCGAACCGAAGGCCGCCAACGGCGCCGCCCCCACGCGCTGGGTAGGCGAATCGGAAGTGATCAGTTCCGGATGCTGCGTCTCCAACTGCTCCAGTTCCCGCAGCAGCCGGTCGTACTCCGCGTCGGGAATGGTCGGCGCGTCGAGGACGTAGTAGGCGTGGTTGTGGCGGGCAATGTCCTGCCGCAATTGCGCGATGCGCTGCGCGACCGCCTGACTCATCAGGAAAACAGACGCAGCGCGGTTGCCGTGCCGGCAGGAATTCCGTGCTGGGACATCAGATCCTGGAACTCGACGATCTTGGCGCGGATCACGTCCAGGGATTTCTGCGCCAGCGGCTGGCGGTTGTCGTCCACCACCGTGCCGTTGAGGCCCGCCGCCAGTTGCCGCGCCGCGGTCACCATGGCGCCGAAGGCGGCGCCGCCGCTCATGACGCAGGGCACGTCCAGACTCAGGGTCAGGCCATGCGTGGTCAGCCCTGCCATGGCGTCGGCGGCGAACAGCGCCGGCTCCAGATTGCCCAGCGTGTACAGCTCGTGCCCGGCGTCGTCGCGGGCGTGAAACCGGCCGTCGTCGTCGAGTTGCATGCCGGTGGCTTCGGCGATGCCGCGCAGCTTGGTGCCTACGAAACCGCCGGGGTCATTGGACACGATGTGGATGCCGATCTGCACATCGACGCCGGCGCAGAAGGCATCCAGCTCCTGGGCGCGAGTGGAAATGCGCGCGCGGTCGGGGAATTCGACCACCACCATCAGCCGGTCGGCAAGCTGCTGCACGCCGCGCAGGAAGGCGTCGATCTCGGGCTGGGTCAGCGCACCGCGACGGTCGGCGAGTTGCAGGGCGACGCGCCACTGTCGGCTGCTGAGCGCGCTGTGGGCCTGGATCTGCTGCCACACCTTGCGGCCGTCGTGCCACGCGAGCCAGCGCAGCGGCTTGTCCACGCCCTGCAGCAGTTCGGCCGACGCCTGCCCGATCTGGTTCGCCGCGATCGGTTCCGCCGCCTCCAGCCGCAGCACGCAGTCCGCCGCCGGATGCACCAGCGGCACCGTCGGCTCGGGCGGCGGCGTCGCGTCCTCGAGGACGGATTCGAGCGGCTCGGGAGGTGGCGACGCAGCCGGCACCACTACCGGCTCGACACGATCCTCGCCGTCGGCAGCAGCACCGGCCGTAGAGATCACCGGCTCGGTCTTGGGCTGCAGCAAGACGTCGGGATGATCGCTGCGGAAGGCCCGTTCCGTCTGCTGGCGGTACTTGCGTTCCTGCCACTTGTTGTAGGCGAACACGCCGGCAACGCCGGCTGCGCCGAGGGCGATGATCGAAAGCTGGAAGTCGCTGATGGCCATGTCTTGCCTTCTAGTGCTGATCCGGGTCTGGCGCCGAGGTGCCGTTGGGTCAAATCCGCCTGCGCCTGCCCCCACAGCCCCCCGCCAGCGGGGGAGGGAGCGGGAGGGGACGCTGGGCGATGGAGGCCATGCAAACCGAAATCACGCCGCCACCTCGTCGCGCATGCGCAGCGCCTGTTCCATGTCCACCTCCACCACGTGGGACACGCCCTGCTCCTGCATGGTGACGCCGATGAGTTGCTTCGCCATCTCCATGGTGATGCGGTTGTGGCTGATGTAGAGGAACTGGGTCTGCTGCGACATGCGCCTGACCATTTCGCAGAAGCGCTCGGTGTTGGTGTCGTCCAGCGGCGCGTCCACCTCGTCCAGCAGGCAGAAGGGCGCCGGATTGAGCTGGAAGAAGGCGAACACCAGGGAAATGGCGGTGAGCGCCTTCTCGCCGCCGGAAAGCAGGTGGATGGATGTGTTCTTCTTGCCCGGCGGCTGGGCGATCACCTGCACGCCGGCGTCGAGGATCTCCTCGCCGGTCAGCACCAGCCGCGCCTCGCCGCCGCCGAACAGCTCGGGGAACAAGGTGCCGAAGTGCTTGTTGACTTCGTCATAGGTGCCGCGCAGTTGCTCGCGGGTTTCGCGGTCGATGCGGCGGATGGCGTCCTCCAGCGTGCCGATGGCCTCGTTCAGATCCGCCGACTGGGCATCGAGATAGCTCTTGCGTTCCTGTGCAGATGTCAGTTCCTCCAGGGCGGCAAGGTTCACCGCACCGAGGTCGGCAATCTCCTGATTCAGGCGTGCGAGATCCGCCTGGAGCGTCGATTCCTTGACCTCGCGTGTGAGCAGCGGCGCCAGCGCTTCCTCGTCGGCGTTGGCTTCCGCCAGACGCGCCGCGAACTGCTCCTCGTTGAGCCGGGCGGCCTGCTGCTTGAGCTTGACGTCGCCGATGCGCTCGCGCAGCGGAGCGAGGCCCTGCTCGGTGCGCAGGCGCTCTTCTTCGTGACGGCGCAGTTGGGCGGCGATCTCCTCCAGCCCCTGGCGCGCGCGCGCGAGGCGCTCCTCCCGCTCCCGGCGCCGCTCAAGGAGTTCCTGCAACTGGGCGTCGAGCTGTTGCTCATCTATGCCGGAGCGCTCCGCCTGAGCCTGGCCGGACTCGTCCGCTATGCGCGCGAGCTGGGCGATGGCAAGCTCGCGGGTGCGGGCGATCTCCTCCAGCTTGGCACCGCATTCGCGCTGGGAGAACTGCGCCTCCTGCTCCTCTCGGGCCAGATTCGCCTCGGCGGCCCGCGCCTCGCGCAAGCGCGCATCGCACCCACGCTGCGCCTCCAGTGCGCCGTCGAGACGGGCGCGCAGCGCCTGGGACAGTTCCCGCTGGCGGTCGATTTCAGCTTCCGCCCGCACCTGATGGTCGCGCTCGGCTTCCTCGCTGCGGGCGATCTCGGCCGTGTCGCGCTCGATCTGGGCGACTCGCTCTTCGTAGCGCTGCCGCGCCTGATAGAGCTTGAGCGCCTCCACCTGGACGCTGTGCAGCTTCTGCTGCAGATCCTGGGCAGTGCGCCTTGCGGCGGCCAAGGCCTCGCGGCCGCCAGCCAGCACTTCCTCCGCCGCCTGCACTGCTTCGTGCGCGGCGGCGACTTCCTCTTCCAACGCCGCCATCCGGGCTTCCAGCTCGCCAATCTCGCGCTGGCGCTCCAGCACGCCGTGCGTGCGCTCGTCGGCGACGTAGAAGCTCACGCCGTGGCGCGAAACGATCATCCCGCTGCGTCCGACCCAGCATTCGCCGGCCGCCAGTTCGCCGCGCCGGCCCAGGGTTGACGCCACGTCCTCGCTCACATGGACGCCAGCCAGCCACGTCGCGAGCATGGCCTGCCAGCGCGCGTCGCGGCAGCGGATGCGGCCGATCAGCGCCTCGCCCGGTCCGGCACGGGTTTCCTGCACGGCGGCAGGCAGGCCGTTGAGCGCCACTGCCACATTCACGGGCGCCGGGTCGGCCAGCAGCGCCGCCGCGCGGCCCTCCTCATCCAGCAGCACCGCGCCCAGGCGTTCCCGCAGCACCGCCTCCAGCGCCATCTCCCAGCCGGGTTCGACGTCGATGGCGCGCCACAGCGGCTCCAGGCTGTCCAGGTCGTGGCGCTTGAGCCAGTCGCCGAGCTTGCCGGTCTGCTGCACCCGGCTCTGCAGCTGGCGCAGGGCGTCGCGCCGGGCGCGCACCTCGGTCAGGCGCTTCTGCGCCTGGCGCTCGCGCTCGACGGCGGAACGCTGGGCCTGCTCGCGCTCGGGAGTCAGTGCCTGGAGGGCGGCGACTTCCGCCTGCTGTTCGCCCAGATCCTCCTTCAAGCCGTCAAGCGTCGCCTGGAAGCGCTCCAGGCCGCGGATGTCCGGCGCGACCAGGCTGCCCCGCTCCTGCTCCAGCCGCGCGCGGCGTTGCGCCAGCGCCTCCAGCGCCCGCAGTGCGCTGGCGCGATGGGTTTCCTCGACCCGCAGTTGCTGGTCGGCCTCGCCCAGCTCGCGCCGTACAGCGCTGGCGGCGGCCTCGGCCTGCCCTAGCGCCTGCTCCGCCTGGGGCAGGTTCTCCGCCGCGGCGGCATGCCGCGCCTGGGACTGGAGCAACCGGCTGCGGGCGTTTTCCAGCAGGTCCTGCCAGCGCGCCTGATCCGCCTCCAGGGTTTCGAGCTGGCTCTGCCAGTGTTCCTCCTCGGCATCGAGCTGCGACAGGCGCGCGTCGAGTTTCTGGCGCGCGTCCCTCAGGTGCTGGAGTTCGCTCTCCAGCCGCGCTACCTCGGCGTTGGCGGCGAACATTTCGTTCTGCGCGGCGTGCAGCGCATCGCTCGCCGCGTAATGCTCGCTGCGCGCCGCCTCGGTCAGCCGTTCGAGTTCCCGCAGACTGGCGGTCTCGGCCTCCAGCTTGTTGGTGACGCGCTCGACCTCCCGCGCCGTGCGCTCGGCCTCGTTGCGGGCCTCGTTGCGCTTCAGCAGCCACAGCAGGTTCTGGCGCTGCGCCAGTTCGGCCTGGAGGGCGTGGTAGCGCTGCGCCACCTCGGCCTGGCCCTGCAGGTGGCCGATCTGGTTCCCCAGCTCGTTGCGGATGTCCTCCACCCGCGCCAGGTTCTCCCCTGCGTCGGACAGGCGGCTCTCGGTCTCGCGGCGCCGCTCCTTGTACTTGGTGACCCCCGCCGCCTCTTCGAGGAACAGCCGCAGATCCTCGGGCTTGGCCTCGATGATGCGGGAGATCATGCCCTGCTCGATGATCGCGTAGGCGCGGGGGCCCAGGCCGGTACCGAGGAACAGGTCGATGATGTCCCGGCGCCGTACGTGTAGGTTGTTGATGTAGTAATTCGAGTCGCCGCTGCGATCCAGCACCCGCTTTACCGCGATCTCCGCGTACTGCGACCACTGGCCGACAGCCCGCCCCTGGGCGTTGTCGAACACCAGCTCGACGCTCGCCCGGCCCACCGGTTTGCGCCCGGTGGAGCCGTTGAAGATCACGTCCTGCATCGATTCGCCGCGCAGCGCCGCCGCCTTGGATTCGCCCAGCACCCAGCGCACCGCGTCGATGATGTTGGACTTGCCGCAGCCGTTCGGCCCCACCACCCCGACCAGTTGGCCCGGCATCAGCACGGTGGTCGGTTCGACGAAGGACTTGAATCCGGCGAGTTTCAGCTTGGTCAGGCGCACGTCGGAAAGTAGGTTAGGTTCGTCCGGTAAACAACTGATATGTAATTAATACCGCTGGGAGAGCGGTACGCGGAACGGGTCACCGTAACGCTGGGCGTGCCGGCCGGGCGACCCGTATGGGGGCCGTATAATACCAGCTTTGAATTTTGGCCCTCCGCCGATGCCCAGCCAGCCCTCCCGCAGCCTCGAAACCTTCCCCAACCCGGCTCCACAGCGGGATTACCGGATCCACATGGAGATCCCGGAATTCACCTGCCTGTGCCCCAAGACTGGCCAGCCGGACTTCTCCACCCTGGTGCTGGACTACATCCCCGACAAGAGCTGCATCGAACTGAAGAGCCTCAAGCTCTACGTCTGGTCCTACCGCAACGAAGGCGCCTTCCACGAGGCCGTCACCAACCGCATCCTCGACGATCTCGCCGGCGCCACCAAGCCGCGCTTCATGCGCCTGACCGCCCGCTTCTTCGTGCGCGGCGGCATCTTCACCACCGTCGTCGCCGAACACCGCAAGAAGGGCTGGAAGCCGGCATCGAAGGTGGAATTGGCGGAGTTCGATCCCCAATCGAGTGTCCGGGGGCCGTAGGGCGGATGTGCGCCGCAGGCGCGCTATACGCCGTTTCCGCGCCGTCCAAACAACGACGGAATGCGCCTTCGCGCCCCTTCCACCCTGCGCTCTGGTACCATGATCGGTACCATTCATGCTGGACGGTTAATCGATGAGAACCCTGTCAGCCCGTGAAATCAAGCGTCGCGGCGTCGCAGCCATAGAGGAACTGCTCGGCCAGGGGCCAGTGCACATCCTCAAAAACAACCACCCTGTCTGCGTGGTGCTGAGCGAGGCCGAATACGAGCGCCTGTCGCGGCGCAGAGGTGCCGAGGCGGGTCGGACCGCCTGGGAGATTCTCCTGGCACCCGCCTCGAAGGGCACGCGCACTCGGGAGGAAATCGACGCCCAGGTCAAAGTCGAACGCGACGCCTGGGACCGGCCTTGAAGCTGTTCCTCGACGCCTGCGTGATCATCTACCGCATCGAGGAAATCTTTCCCTGGAACGAACGGCTCGTGCAGTGGCTCACCAAGGCACGCGGCCAGCACGGCGAGATGTCCATCGCCGCGTCGCGACTCTCGCTGCTCGAATGCCGCGTCAAGCCGCTGCGCGACGGCGACGCCACCCAGCTCGCACGCTACGACGAGTTTTTCGCCGCACCCGACCTGAGCATCGTGGAACTCGACGCCGATGTCATCGAGGGCGCGGCCCGCATCCGCGCCCGCACCGGCCTGCGCACCCCCGACGCATTGCAGGCGGCGAGCTGCCTTGTCCTCGACCGCGATGCTGTGTTCCTCACGAACGATCCGGGATTCCGGCGCGTGCCGGGATTGCGGGTCGAGACGCTATGAGCCCTCGGCGGCTTGTGCCTTCCGGCAGGTCCGGCCAGCGATTCAGCGCCTGGCCCGCCCATCCGCCGGCATGAGTTCGGCGACCTTTTCCAGAAAGCGCTGATCATGGCCAACGTCGCCATCTACTGGGACTTCGAGAACATTCACGCCTCGCTCGCCGGCCTACAACTGGGGAGGGACTGGTACCGGGACAACCGCTTCGAGAAGCAACCCAGGCTGGTGAATATCGCCCCGATCATGGAATACGCGGCTTCCCTGGGGAATATCAACATCAATCGCGCCTATGCCAACTGGACGCAATTCGTCGGTTATGGCGCGGACTTGCAGACTCATGCCATCGATCTGGTCCAGCTCTACCCGCGCGGCTCCCATGGCAAGAACGGCGCGGACATCCGCCTGGCCACCGACGTGATCGAGGACATCGGCCGCCATCCGCAGATCGATACGGTTCTGGTTGTCGGGGGCGACAGCGACTACATCGCCATCGCGCAGCGCGTCCGCGAACGGGGACATCGGGTCGTAGGGATCGGCGTACAGCAGACCACGAACCGCTACTGGATCGCCTCCTGCAACGAGTTCAAGTTCTACGCGAGTCTGCAAGCCAAGGTGGCGACGCAGGAGCCGCTGCCGGCAGCCGTGCCGCGAGCCCCCGCACTTCCTGCTCCCGAGGCCCCTGCCGACAAGGAACAGCAGGCACTCAAGGCCGCCCACGACCTGTTGCGCAGAGCCATGAACCAGCTTCTGGGTCAGAGCGCGGGCGCCCCCGTCAAGCGCGCCTTGGTCAAGACCATGATGCTGCGACTCGATCCGGCCTTCGACGAATCGGACCTCGGCTTCAAGACCTTCACCGAGTTCTTGCTTGGTGCAAACAAGGTCGTCAGCGTCAAGGCCGCGCAACCGGACTACCTGGTCTCGCTCAATGGAGCCAAGACAGCCAATGCCGGCACTTGTCCCAACCCCGCCAACGGAGCCGATTTCGGCGAGATCCTGCGACAGCAGGGCATTCAAGTCCCCGAGCCAGGGCTTTGGGAGGCAGCCATCGAGGAAACTTTCAAATTGGTGGGCGCCGGTCGGTTTCTGCCATCGCGGGAGGACTTCAGGGAGTCCCTGGCGACCAGACTGGCTGCCCACGGATTCGAAGCTGCGCCGGCACAGGCGAAACGCATCCTGCACCTGCTGTGGTCCAGCAAGCTGGTCGATCTCGATTCCGAAAACGGCAGCATGAAGATCGTGGCGGAGGCCGAAAGTCCAGCGGCACTTGCGACGTTGCTGCGGCAAGCGCTTGCCAGACGTATCGTCGGGAAGCTCTGCGGTCCAGCCGACGCTGCTTCACTGGCCCGAACCTTGTTCTGGTCCGAGTCTCGCAGGTCTGATGCCCAAAGCATTCTTGACACCATCGGTACGGGGAACGGCAGTACATGAGGGTTGAGACGGCAGCAATGACACCCGCCCCCCTCTCCCACCTCAACGACGCCCAGCGCGCTGCGGTCGAGTTCGGCGTGGACGCGAATGTCAGCCTCCCGGGACCGCCTCTGCTGGTGATTGCCGGCGCGGGCTCGGGCAAGACCAACACGCTGGCGCACCGGGTCGCCCATCTCGTCGCGTGCGGCGCGCGGCCGGAATCCATCCTGCTGCTCACCTTCTCGCGCCGCGCCGCCGAGGCGATGACGCGGCGGGTGGCGCGCATCGTCGCCGCCCATGCTGCCGCGTCGGCACGGGCTGCGGAACTGATCTGGTCAGGCACCTTCCACGGCATAGGCGCGCGGCTGCTGCGCGAGCATGCGGAGCGTATCGGCCTCGATCCGGGATTCACCATCCACGACCGCGAGGATTCCGCCGACCTGATGAACCTGGTGCGCCACGAACTGGCCCTGTCTTCCACCGCGAAGCGCTTTCCGCAGAAGGCGACCTGCCTCGCCATCTACTCGTCGGTGGTCAATACCCGCGGCGATCTCGCCACGGTGCTGCGCGCGAACTTTCCCTGGTGCGGCGAGTGGGAGGTCCAGCTCAAGGCGCTGTTCCTCGGCTACGTCGAGGCCAAGCAGAAGCAGGCGGTGCTGGACTACGACGACCTGCTGCTCTACTGGGCACAGATGATGGCGGTGCCGGACCTGGCGCTGGATATCGGCGACCGCTTCGCCCACGTGCTGGTGGACGAGTACCAGGACACCAACCGCCTGCAGGCCGCCATCCTGTTGGCGATGAAGCCCGACGGCCGCGGCCTGACGGTGGTGGGCGACGACGCCCAGGCGATCTACGGTTTCCGCGGCGCCACGGTGCGCAATATCCTCGACTTCCCCGGCCACTTCGATCCGCCCGCGGCGCGAGTGACGCTGGAGCGCAACTACCGCTCGACCCAGCCCATACTCGACGCCGCCAACGCCGTGATCGCCCTGGCGCCGGAGCGCTATGCCAAGCGCCTGTGGTCGGAGCGCGTCTCGTCGCAGAAGCCGCGGCTGGTTTCGCTGCGCGACGAGGCGGATCAGGCGCAGTACGCTGCCGACCAGGTGCTCGCCCGGCGCGAGGAAGGCATCCGGCTCAAACAGCAGGCGGTGCTGTTCCGCACCGCCCACCACAGCGCCGCGCTGGAGATCGAGCTGACGCGTCGGCGCATTCCCTTCGTCAAGTTCGGCGGGCTGCGTTTCCTCGAAGCGGCCCACGTCAAGGATCTGCTGGCGCTGCTGCGCTGGGCGCAGAACCGGCGCGACCGGGTGTCAGGCTTCCGCGCCCTGCAACTGCTGGCCGGCGTCGGGCCGAAGATCGCCGCGCGCCTCCTGGACGAGGTCGCCGCCTCGACGCCGCAGGCCCTGCTGAGCGAAAGACCCGTCCCCCAGGCACTGACTCTTGCGTGGCAAGCCTTCGCCGAGCGCATCGAGACCGTCGCCTCCGACGCCGCGCCCTGGCCCGCCGCCTTCGAGCGGCTGTGCGACTGGTACCAGGGCGAGATGGACCGCCTCTTCGACGACGCCGCGGTGCGCCGCGCCGACGTGAGTCAGTTGCTGGCGATCGCCGCCACCTATGCCGGACGGGAGCGTTTCCTCACCGAGCTCACCCTCGACCCACCGGCCGCCGCCAGCGACGAGGCCGGCGTGCCGCTGCGCGACGAGGACTACCTGATCCTGTCCACCATCCATTCGGCCAAAGGGCAGGAATGGACGGCGGTCAGCCTGCTCAACGCGGTGGATGGCTGCCTCCCCTCCGACCTCGCCACCGGAAGCCCTGCGGAGATCGAAGAGGAGCGGCGCCTGCTCTACGTCGCGATGACCCGCGCCCGGGATCATCTCGACATCCTGCTGCCGCAGCGCTTCTACGTCAGCCAGCAGCCGGCGTTGGGCGACCGCTACGTCCATGCCGTGCGCAGCCGCTTCATTCCCGATGCGCTGCTCGACCGTTTCGAGCACGTCGCTTGGCCCCCGGCGCCGGCGATGACGCAGGCCGGCGAGCAGTCCAGGCAGGCGGCGGTGGACCTGGCGGCCCAGATGCGCGCCATGTGGCGCTGAACGCCGCTGGAACTCGCTGCGGAAACCGTACTCTGACCGCGGTTACCCACGCCGCCGCTACACCCATGAAGACACGCCTGCGCCTGATCGTCCTGCTGCCCCTGCTCCTGACCACCGCGGCCGGCTTTGCCCACGAGGGCCATGGCGGCGGCAAGTCCCCGCCCATCTGCCTCACTGCGTCCACCTGGTCCGTCCCCGAGGCAGACGGACCGCGGCGCGCTGCCGCGCCGGCGATCCTGGCGGACATGGTGAAGCGCCAGGTGGTGCTGCTGGGCGAGCAGCACGACTCCGCCGACCATCACCGCTGGCAGTTGCAGACCCTGGCAGCGCTGCACGCCCAGCGGCCGATGATGGCCATCGGCTTCGAAATGTTCCCGCGGCGCCTGCAGCCGGCGCTGGACAAGTGGATATCGGGCGATCTCACGGTCAAGCAGTTCCTGGAGCAGAGCGAGTGGGACAAGGTCTGGAACATGCCGGCTGAGCTCTATCTGCCCCTGTTTCAGTTCGCCCGCATCAACCGCATTCCCATGCTCGCGCTCAACGTCAACGATAAGCTCAACAAGGCGATCGTCGAGAAGGGCTGGGATGCGGTGCCGGAGGCCGACCGGGAAGGGGTGGGCAAGGCCGCCGCGCCGCCCGAGGCCTACCGCGACTTCCTGTTCGACATCTACCGCCAGCACATCAAGATGAAAGGCAAGGAGGACGCCAAGGCGGCGAAGACGGACAGCGCGTTCCGCTACTTCGTCGAGTCCCAGACCACCTGGGACCGGGCCATGGCCGAGTTGCTGGCGCGCGCGGCTTCCGGCGCCAGCAAACCGCTGGTGGTGGGCGTCATGGGCAGCGGCCACATCCGCCACGGCCACGGCGTGCCGCACCAGTTGCGGGCGCTGGGGATCAAGGACATCGGCACCCTGCTCCCCGTGGAACTGGGTGACGACTGCGGCGAGATCCGCCCCGGTTTCGCCGACGCCGTGTTCGCCCTGCCGGCCAGTGTCGTCGTCAAGCCCGATCCGCCGCGCCTGGGCGTGCTGCTGGAGGAGAAGGACGGCGGCGTACGCATATCCGAAGTCACCGCCGGCAGCCTCGCCGAGCGCACTGGCCTCAAGGCGGGCGACCGCATTCAGGAGGTGGCGGGCACGCCGGCGAAGAAGGTCGCGCCGGTGATCGCCGCGGTACGCGTCCAGCCCGCCGGCACCTGGCTGCCGATGAAGATCGCCCGCGGCGACGACACGCTGGACATGGTGGTCAAGTTCCCGCTCAAACCATGAGCCTTGGGGCGCATGGGGTGGATGACGCTGGCAATTTCGGGGCTGGCCGGGTGATTCGCCGCAGCGCGCTTCGGCACGCGACCCTGCCCCAGGCCCTCTCCCTCCTGCTGCGCTGGCTCGCCCTCCTCGCCCTGCTCGTCCACGGCGCCGCGCGGGCCGACGCCCCCTGGCTGGAGCTGGACGTCAACCTCGATCCCGCAACCCGCATGCTCGTTGCCCGCGCCGAACTCGCGCCGACGGACCGCGAGTTTCGCTTCGCGCTCCACGAATCCCTGACACCGACCGCCGCCAGTACCGATGGCCGGGCACTGACTTTCGCCGCGGCCGGCCGCTCGGGCGCGCTGCGGGAGTGGCGCATCGCCCTGCCCGCCGCAGGCGCGTCCAGGCTGCGCATCGACTACCGCGGCACCCTGCCGGCGCTGGATCCCAAGCTCGATCACCGCGGCGTCCTGGGGGGCCTGCCGCCCATGGCTTCCGCCGCCGGGAGCTTTCTGCCCTCCGGCGCCGCCTGGTATCCCCAGCCCGCAGGGCTGTTCCGCTACCGGGTGAAGCTCTCAGTTCCGCGCGACCAGCGGGCGCTGGTGGCGGGCCGGCTCACCTCCGAAACCCTGCCCGACGACAAGGAAGGCCGCTACCGGGCGAGTTTCGAGTTCCCCCATCCCGCCGACGGCATCGACCTCATGGCCGGCCCCTGGCTCGTGCGCGAGAAGACCCTGCCCCGCGCCGGCACCGAGCCGATCCGGCTGCGCACCTACTTCTTCGCCGACCTCGACGCCATGCCAGGACTGGCCGAAGGCTACCTGGACGACAGCGCGCGCTACCTCGAACGCTACGCCGCGGAGATCGGCGCCTATCCCTTCACCGAATTCTCGGTGGTGGCGAGCCCCCTGCCCACCGGCTTCGGCATGCCGACCCTGACCTACCTCGGCGCCGAGGTGCTGAAGCTGCCCTTCATCCGCAAGACCTCGCTGGGCCACGAAGTGCTGCACAACTGGTGGGGCAACGGCGTCTACCCCGACTATGCCAAGGGCAACTGGTCGGAGGGGCTCACTACCTTCATGGCGGACTATGCCTACAAGGCGGACGAATCCGCCACCGCCGCGCGGGAGATGCGCCTCGGCTGGCTGCGCGACTTCGCCGCGGTGCCAGCGGACGGTCACAGCCCGCTCGTCGCGTTCCGCTCCCGCACCCACGGCGCCGCGGCGGCGGTAGGCTACGGCAAGGCGGCGATGCTGTTCGTGATGCTGCGCGACCTTGTCGGCGAGGAGGCCTTCCGCCGCGGCATCCGTGCCTTCTGGGAGCAGCAGCGGTTTCGCGTCGCGGGCTGGGACGATCTGCGTGCCGCCTTCGAAAAAGCGTCGGGGCGGCCCCTGGGCGCATTCTTCGAGCAGTGGCTGGCGCGCGCCGGCGGGCCGCAAGCCCGCATCGCCGATGCGCAGGCACTGACTTTCGAGGGCAAGCCGCGCCTGGCCGTCACCATCGAGCAGAGCGGGACGCCCTATGCCCTGCGGCTGCCGATGGAGATTGCCTACGGGGAACGCTCGGAAACCCGGATCGTCGAGGTTTCGAAGGCAAGCGAAACCCTGAACCTCGATCTCCCGGCCAGAGCCCAGGGCCTGCGCCTGGACCCCGAACTACGCGTCTGGCGGGTGCTGGAGCGGGAACAGTTGCCGCCCATCCTGCGCCAGTGGGTGATCGCCAAGTCGCCGCGGCTGGTCCAGGCGGCGGAAAGTCAGCCGGTAAAGGACGCCGCGGCGGAACTTGCGCAGCGCCTGTTCGAGGTCGCCCCGAAACACGTCGCGCGGACCGAACTCGCTCAAGGCGGCGATCCGATCCTGATCGCCGGGCTGCATGGCGACGTCGACGCCCTGCTCGCCGCGGCCGGTCTGCCGCCCCGCCCGGCCGCCCTCGCCGGCCGCGGCAGCGCCCACGCATGGACCGTGCAGCGGGAGGCTGGCCCACCCCTGGCGGTCGTCTCTGCCCGCGACGCCGACTCGCTCCGCGCCCTGCAGCGCCCCCTGCCCCACTACGGTTCCCAGAGCTGGGTGCTGTTCGAAGGCAGCCGCGCCCTGGAGCGCGGGGTGTGGCCGGCGCCGGGGCGCCTGGTTCCGGTGCGGGCGACACCCTGACGCGGACATCAACGCGACGTCCCTTTGCCTTCGTCGGATCGAGGCCGCAGGCCGGCCCCGGAGTCGGGTCGGGTTCGCCGCGCCCGACCTACTTCAAGGAAAAATCCACCCGGGTCGCGGGGCCCTTGTCCTTGGGCGGCTCGCCACCGAGCTTGGGGGCGAGGAGGAACACCCGTTCCTGCGGCACCTTGCCCTTTTCCACGAGGTGGTCCTTAACCGACTGGGCGCGGCGGTTGGCGAGCTGGCGCAGGTCGTCCTCGGTCACCTCGGCGTTGGCCAGCATCAGTTTCTCCATCTCCTCCGGCGGCAGATCCTTGGCCAGGCCGATGGCGTTGCGCGGCTTGGGGAACTTCTCCTGTTTGTAGGCGCGCTCCAGGTACTTCGCATACTCATCCTTGCCCACGCTCACGTCCTCGACCGAGGCCGCCTCCTCGCCTTTCTTCACCGTTTCGGAGTGCTTCTGCGCCTTGACCTTGCGCTCCAGCGCAGCCTGCTTGAGTCCCTCGCGGTCCTGCTGCGGGTCGACAGCGCCGGTGATCTCCAGCT
The DNA here is from genome assembly GCA_963696505.1 of uncultured beta proteobacterium. GTDB lineage: Bacteria > Pseudomonadota > Gammaproteobacteria > Burkholderiales > Rhodocyclaceae > CAVOKN01. The sequence continues at coordinate 46,020 of CAVOKN010000006.1, forward strand.
TCAGTCCGGGACGATCGTTGAGCGCCTTGGCCAGGGTCTCCAGCTTTTTCTCCACGGGCACCGCGATGACGGCGCGACCCGGGTCGAACTCCGCATAGGCCAGTTCTTCGCCGCCGCCGAACAGCGAGCCGAGCAGCGCGAAAGGTGCGGTCACCGCCTTGACGATCAGATTCACCAGCACCTGAATGATCACGCTGCCGACGCTGAACTGGGGGTCGTCGAGGGATCCGCCGATGGGCAGGCGGATATCGATCTCGCCGCGGCTGTTCTTGAGCAAGGACACGGCCAGCATTACCGGCAGCTTGGTGGCGTCCGGGCTTTCCACCTTCTCGCCGAAGGTGAGCTGGTCGAGGAACACGTTGTTCTGCGCCTCCAGCTTGCGGTTCTCCACCTTGTAGGCGACATTCACCGTCAGCTTGCCCTTCTCGATGGCGTAGCCGGCGTACTTGCCCGAATAGGGCGAGAACTGGGGCAGTTCCATGCCGGTGACCCCCGCCTTGAGATCGACGAACAGGCTGCCCGAGAGCGGATTGACCTTGCCCAGTATCTCCAGCGGCGCATCGCTCACCTTGCCGCGCAGCTCCACGTCGGCGGTCGTTCCGAGATCTGACGACAGCCCGGCGATGCTGCCGCCCAGCGCCTTCATGTCGGCGGTGTAATTGGGTTTGATGAAAAAGTCGCTGAAATTCACGTTGCCGCCCTGCAGGCTCACCTTCCGCACCGTGATCTTGTAGTCCGGCGGCGTCGCCGTGGCGCTCGCCGGCGGCTGACTCCCGGCCGCGGGCTGGGCGGCGGCCTCCGCCTTCGGTGCGGCCGGGCTGGGCTCGGTCACCGATTGCGGCGGGGCGGCCTTGCCGGCCTCGTCGGGCGCACGCGCCACCTGCTGCGCGTTGAGGCGGCCGTCTGCGTTGAGGATCAGCCGCGCGTAGAAGTCGCTCAGGGAAACCTCGCGGATGTCGAGCTTGAGCGGCTGCACGCTGGCCAGGTCGATGCCATCTATGAACAGCGACTTCCACACCAGGAAATCGGCGGAGTTCGCCTTGTCCACCGTGTGCAGGCCGCTGACTCCCGCATTGCCCCGATAGCTCAGCTTCGGCGGTCCTTCCTTGGGCTGCTCGAAGCTGAGATTGCCCCGCGCCGTCACTGCGCCGCCGGTCAGGGTGATGTTTACCTTGTCCGCGAAATAGGGCTGGAAGGGCAGGATCTCGATTCCTTTGACATCGATCGAGGTCTTCGCTGCGAGCGGTTCGAGCACGGCTGAGCCTGCCAGCTTGACGCTGCCACGCTTGTTGATGCGTGCCTCGATGGCGAAGCGCGGCTGCGCGCCTTTCTGGGTGCCGAGGTTCTCGACGCGGACCTTCATGCCGGTGATCGAAACCCGGGCCGGTTCAGGCGGCGTGCGGTCCTCGAACAGTATGTCGTGGCCGTCCATTGCCAGCGTGCCTATGCTCACCACCCAGGGTGTCTCCGGGCTGCTCTTGCGCGCCGCGGCGGCTTCCTGTGCCGCGCGTACCGAAGCCGTCGCCAGCGGAAACAGTCGCGTCAGGCTCAGTTCGCCGCCGCGCTCGCGGCGCACCCGCATCGCCGAGTCGCGCACCGCCACCTCGCCGATGGTCAGCGTGCGCTGGCCCAGATCGAGTTTGCCTCCGCCGATTCGCGCTTCGGCAAGACGATAGAAATCGTCCTTCTCGCCATCCTGCCGCAGCCGCAGGTCGGCAATGCGGACGGCGATGTCCTCCAGCAGCACTTTCGGTTCCCCTTCGCCGAGGGCGACGTCGAAGCCGGTGCTCAGGCCCAGCGTCCCCGACACCGGCTTGAACAGGACCATGCCGGCGTAATAGGGCAGATAGACCCCGGGCTGGACGCCGGTGATCTCCACCTTGCCCCTGGCGGCCAGCGGCGAAAGGGTGACGCTGGCCTGTTGCGTGATCTGCTCGCCGTTGCCGCCCTTGAGATCGAGTTCGACGCTGGCTGCCTGCCCCGCTTCGTTGCCCAGGTTCCGCACCAGCACGTTGAGCGGCTCGACGCGGGTCGCGAAGGCCGGCGCCACCGCCTCGTCGGTGAAGCCGATGCGGCCCTCGCTCAGCCTGATCTCACCGACCGTGAATCGGAACGGCGGTGCAGTGGCTTCCTTCGCTGCCGCAGGCGGCTGCGTGGCGGGCGCTGGGCCGGCATCTGCCGAAGGCGCCGGTCTGGGGATGAGGTCCAGCAGGGTCAGGTGCCCGTCCTTCGCCCTGCGTACCTGCAGTTCCGGCTTGTCGATCAGTACGCTGCGCACCGCGGCCTTGCCGCCGAACACATCGACGGCGTCCACCGCCACCGCCAGCAGCGGCACGGCGAGTACCGGCGCATCGGCCTTGTCGGTAAGCACGAAACCCTTGAGGGCCACGTCGCCGGTCACGTTCAGGCTGGGTTTTCCGTCCGGCGGCTGAACGAAGATGGCGTGCAGCCGCGTGTCAAGCTTGCCCCCCGGCAGCTTGAAGGGCAGCGGCACCGGCGAGTAAGCGACGTACTTCGTCAGGTCGAGTTGATCCAGCTTCAGGTCCACCGTCGCTTCCCGCGTCTGCCTGAAGGGCTTCGCCTCGCCCCCGAGCGACAGGGCTGTGCCGTCCACCTTCGCACTGAATGCTGGCTGCACCTCTATATCCACATGGGATGGCAGGTTGGAGACGAAGGGCACGCCGACGTCGATCTCGCTCACCTCGTGGCGCTGCTTCAGCGGCCGGTCGTCGAACTCGACGCGCCCGCCGGTGACCCGGATGTTGTTGAGGGAGAAATGGGTCTCCCCCTCCGATTTCGGCCTGGCAAGGAACTCCTCGATCAGGTCGCTCACGTTGTAGCGGCCGTCGTCGTTGCGCACCAGGCGCAGGTAGGGGCTGGCGAGCCGGATCTCGCGCAGCACGAATCCGCCGCGAAACAGCGACTCGGCCTGGAGATTGACGAACAGTTCGTCGAAGCGCAGGGCGTCGGCGCTGCCGTCCGGCTCCTTGACCTGGAAGCCGCGCACCGCCGCCGTCATAGCGTAGGGATTGATGCTCACCGCCTCAATCGTCACCGGGCGGTGCAGGACGTCGGAGAGGATCTTCTGCGCGAAGTGCTTCACCAGCGGCGGCGCGAGCAGGAAGCCAAGGATGCCGATGCCGACCACGATGCCGGCCACCCACAGGGCGGTCTTGCGCAGGGCGGGTTTATTGGCGGCGTTCTTGAGATCCATGGCGGTCCACAGTGGCTGACTTTGGGGCGGAACTCTAGCAGTGCGCGTCGTGCTTGTGGGCAAACCCCTTGATCTTGGACGGCATGCCGCTAGACTTGCCGCAGCCCGTTCCGGCCCGCCTCGTTCGACCGATGATCGCCCTGATCCAGCGCGTAACCCATGCCAGCGTCACCGTCGACGGCGAGATCGTCGGCGCCATCGGGCGCGGCATCCTCGCTTTGATCGGCGTCGTGCCCGAAGACGGCCCGAAGAACGCCGAGCGACTGGCGGAGCGCCTCACCGGCTACCGCGTCTTCGAGGACGACGAGGGCCGCATGAACCGCTCGCTTGCCGACGTGGAGGGCGGGCTGCTGCTGGTGCCCCAGTTCACCCTCGCCGCGGACACGAAGAAGGGCGCGCGCCCGAGTTTCTCCAGCGCCGCCCCGCCGCAGCTTGCGACCGCCCTGTTCGAGGATCTGGTTTCCCGCGTCCGCGCCCGTCACGCATCGGTCGCCACCGGCCGCTTCGGCGCCGAGATGTTCGTCGAACTGGTGAACCACGGCCCGGTGACCTTCTGGCTCGAAGCATGAACCCGCAAGGCCGGAATTCTCTGCTCCGTGCCTGGTTGCTGGGCATCGCCTGCGCCCTGCTGCTGGCCGCCTGCGCCACGCAGCGGGAAACCATTCAGCCACCCAAGGAACCGCTGGTGGTGGGCGACCGGGACAAGGGGCGCGAAGTGGTGATGTACGCCTTCAACCTGATCGGCGTCGGCTACCGCTTCGGCGGCAAGAACCCGGATGCGGGACTCGATTGCAGCGGCATGGTGGCCTATCTCTACCAGCAGGTCACCGGCACGCGCCTGCCCCACAATGCCGCCGCCATCGCCCGGCTGGCGCGCCCGATCGCGCGCGACGCGCTTCAGGAAGGCGATCTGGTGTTCTTCAACACCCGTAACAAACCCTACTCCCACGTCGGAATCTACGTCGGTGAAGACCGCTTCGTGCACGCCCCCAGCCGCAACGGCAAGATCGAACTCGCGAACCTGTCGGACCGCTACTTCGACAAGCGCTTCGAGTCGGCAAGGACGTTGTTGAGGAATTGAAGAAGGATCGACCTGTCGGCGGTGACTGTCCGCGGTCTGGCGATTCAAATCGGATGGATCGGTGCGCATGGCGCACCCTACGGGTTGCGGTTGAACTGGCCGTGGGGTGCGCCATGCGCACCGATGCGTAAGCCTTAGAACCCCTCCACGTCCAGCAGGTGCTTGATCGCCGGATAGGGGTAGATCGGGCCTTCCTTGCAGATGAAGGTGGCGCCGAACTGGCAGTGGCCGCAGTGGCCGACGGCGCATTGCATGTTGCGCTCGGTGCTGAGGTAGATCGACGATTCCGGCACGCCCTTGCGCGCCAGGTGCTGGGCGGCCGAACCCATGAAGCCGCCGGGGCCGCACAGCATGGCGACGGTGCGCTCCGAGCGCACGACGACGTCGTCGAGCACCTTGATCTTGCCGCTCACCTGCCAGCGCCAGTTGGCCGAGCCTTCGGTGGAGGCGACCAGCACGGTGGTGTCGGGCAGATTCTTCCAGCGCTCGTAGCGCTCCGGCCAGATGAATTCGTCGACGCGCTTGACCTTCTGCACGATGGTGAAGTGGCCGAAGCGCTCGCGGCGGCGGATCATGTGGTTGATCACCGATACCACTGGCGCGCAGCCGAGGCCGCCGGAGACGATGACGATGTCCTGGCCTTCGGCCTCGCGCAGCGGCCAGCCGCGGCCGAAGGGGCCGCGGATGCCGAGGCGCTGGCCTTCCTTGAGTTCGAACAGGCCGCGGGTGACGCGCCCGACACGGTTGATGGTGTGCACCAGCAGATCCTCGTGCTCCGGGTCGGAGACGATGGAGATCGCCACCTCGCCCACGCCATAGAGATACAGCATGTTGAACTGGCCGGGATCGTAGGTGTAGTTGGCATGCACCAGCGGGTCGGTGAAGCGCAGGTAGAGGGTGAAAATGGTCTTCGACTCCTGCACCCGGCGCACGATCTCCACCTCGTGCGGGAGGTAGGCATTGGGCTGGGCCTGGGTCAGGCTATGGCTGCGCATCTTGGCTCTCCGCGAGCAGGGCGTGGACTTCCTCGGTGATGTCGATGGCCGCCGGGCACCAACTGATGCAGCGCCCGCAGCCGACGCAGCCGCTGCGGCTGTACTGCTCGTGCCAGGTGCCGAGCTTGTGCACCAGCCACTGGCGATAGCGCAGCCGTGTCTTGTCCCGCACCACCCAGCCGTGGATGTAGCTGTGGCCCTCGGTGAAGCAGGAATCCCACTGGCGGTAGTGCTCGACGCTCTGGCCGCTCATGTCAGGGGCATCACCCTCGCTGTGGCAGAAGCAGGTGGGGCAGACCGAGGTGCAGTTGGCGCAGGACAGGCAGCGCTGCGCGACGTCCTTCCAGCGCGGATGGTCGAGCCGCGCCATCAGCGCCTCCTTCAGTTCCCGCGACGGCAGCTTGCGCGTCTGGGCCGCGACTGCTGACAGCGCTTGCGCTGCGGCGGTCTGGGTCTGGGCCTCGGTTGCGGACTCCAGCGGCAGCGCCTCCATGATCGACTGGCCGCGCTCGCTCTTGGCGCGCACCAGGTAGCCGTCGTCCAGTTCGGTGAGGGCGATGTCGAAGGCAGCGGTGGCGGTAGGTCCGTCGCCCGTCGAATGACAGAAGCAGGTGGCGGCGGGCCGGGCGCAATCGAGGGCGACGATGAACAGTGCCCGGCGCCGCGCGTTGTAGTAGTGGTCGGGGTACTCCCCGTAGGCGAAATGCTGGTCCTGCAGCGTGAGGGCCGCCAAGTCGCAGCCACGCACGCCGATTACCGCCGTCGGCTGCGCCTGCGGCAGGGTCTCGGTGAAGCGCATCTCGCCCTTGTCGTTGCGCTGGGCGCGCCAGATCGTGTCCCGCGGCGCGAAAGTCAGCGGCTTTAGCGCCTGGGGACCGTTGGCCCAGGCGAAGCAGCGCTGGCCGGCGTCCTGACTGAGGCGGTAGCGGCCCGGCGCCTGCTCGTCGCGGTATCCGATCGGCAACTGGGAAGCCTTCTCGATGTCGTCGAAGACAATGGCGCCGTCGCGGACGCGGGGACCGATCACCTGGTGGAACTCGCGCCGCAGCACGTCGATCAGCCGCTGCATGTCCTCGCGGCGCAGGAATTGTTCGCTCACGCGCTTGCCTCCTCGTTTGCGATGGCGCCGCGCCCCGCGAGCAGCGGCGACGGGCGCTCGATCTCGTCCCGCAGGGCGCTGGCATAGCGATTCGCCGCTCCCTGGAGACTGACTTTCCCCTGCTCGGCCGCGCTGCCGATGCCCAGGCCGATGATCTCCAGCCGCGCCGGCAGTTCGCCCAGGGCAGCCGCCAGATCGAGGGCGAGGTCCACGGAAAGACCGTGGCTCGACACCTCGCGCTCCCGGGTCTTGAGATCGTCACGGGAGCGGCGCAGCACCGTCCCCGGCGGCACGCCGAGCATAGCGTCCACCAGCAGCACCGTCTCGGCGCTGCGCAGCAGCGCGGGCAGTTCGCTCAGGGGGCTCACGCAGCACACCGCCTCGATGCCATCGGGCAGCGGGCCCATCGCTTCGACGACATCCCAGGCGATGCGGTCGGCGCCGAAGGGGGAGCCGACGGCGATGACGCGCAGCTTGCATGACATGGAGTTGCCGCCGAGTGCCCCCACCCCTGCCCTCCCCCGCTCGCGCGGGAGGGAGCCGACAGCGCAACTTGCGGTCTCAATCACGATGCACCTTCAACTTCAGAAAGTGGGTGGCGCAGGAAATGCATGGATCATAGTTGCGCAGCACCGTCTCGCAGCGCTGGCGCAGCGTGTCTTCGGGTGTGTCCACGCCCAGGGTCTCTACCCAGTGGCGCAGGTCGTCCTCCATGCGCGCCTGGTTCTGGCTGGTGGGCGGCACGATGCGACAGCTCACGATCTCGCCGCGCTCGTTGGTTTCCCAGCGCTGCCACAGCATGCCGCGGGGCGCCTCGGTGCAGCCGTAGCCGACGCCGGCCCGCGGCACGACCTCGACCCGGGACACGTCCGGCAGGCGGTAGTCGTCTATGACGCGCAGCGCCTCGACCAGCGCGAAGTGCATCTCCACCGCCCGCGCCACGACGCTGTGGAACATGTTGTGGCTCGGGAAAGGCACGCCGGTCCGTTCCAGATTGCGCCGCACCGCCGGCGGCAGGCGATCGAGGTTGAGGTTGAGCCGCGCCAGCGGTCCCACCAGGTAGGGCCGGTTGCGGTAGTGGGAATAGAGCGCCGTCGAGTGGGCGACGTGGCTCTCCTGGAACAGTTCCTCGTAGGCGGAAATCGGCAGCGATAGCCCGTCGCTGCCGGCGATCGTGCCGTCGTTGAGGGGATATTCGTTGGCGTGGCGCACCGACACGCAGGTGAATTCCTGGGCCGAGTGGGGCAGCGCCAGGGACGCGGTCCACTGCACCAGTTCCTCCGCCAGCGGCAGCGCGTCGTGCAGCCGGCTGCGCAGCTTGGACACCTCCGCCGCCGAGGGCGCACGGTAGAAGCCGCCGACGGCGGTACCTACCGGGTGCACCGAACGTCCGCCCAGCAGACGGATGATGTCGTTTCCCAGATGCTGCAGGTGCAGGCCGCGGCGCAGCTCGTCGCGATACTCGTGCGCCATGGCGACGGCATTGGGGTAGCCAAGAAAGTCGGGTGCGGCCAGCAAATGGATGTGCAGGCCGTGGCTTTCCAGCCACTCGCCGCAGTAGAGCAGGCGCCGCATCTCGCGCACCCAGGGTCCGGGGTCGGTGCCGAAGATCGATTCCAGCGCATGCACGGCGCTCATCTGGTAGGCCACCGGGCAGATGCCGCAGATGCGCGCAACGATGTCCGGCACCTCGCTGTAGTGGCGGCCTTCCAGCAGCTTCTCGAAGTAGCGCGGCGGTTCGAAGATCTTGAGCCGCACATGTTCCAGCTTGCCCTCGCGCAGCGAGAGGTCGAGCGCGCCTTCGCCCTCGACGCGGGCGAGCACCGGCACATGGATCGGGATGTGGCGTTCCTCGTCCATGAATTCAGTCTCCGTGGAGCGCCGAGGCGACGGTGGCGAAGGCCGGCGCGGCGTTGTTGATCGACTGGAAGCGGCGCCTGACGTTGGCCTCGTCCAGTCCGTTGGCGCGCAGGCGTTGCGCCAGGGACGCCGAGTTGGCGTTCTCCGCCGGGCCGTAACAGGCGTAGCAGTCGCGGCCGTGCTTCGGACACAGCACACCGCAGCCGGTCTGGGTCACCGGGCCCATGCACGGCACGCCACGGGCCACCATCACGCACACCACACCGATGCGCTTGCACTCGCCGCACAGCTTGTCGCGATTGACCGGCGGGGTGACGCCGAACAGCAGCGCGCGCATCGCCGCCAGCACTTGGTGGCCGTTGACCGGGCAGCCCCACAGTTCCAGGTCCACCTTCACGTGGGCCGAGAGCGGCGTCACCTTGTCGAGAATGCTGATGTGCTCGGGACTGGCATACACCGAGCGCGTCCATTCGGCGGCGTCGTGCAGATTGCGCAGCGCCTGGATGCCGCCCGAGGTGGCGCAGGCGCCGAGGGCAATGAGGTACTTGCTGTGGGCACGCACGGCGCGGATGCGCTGCGCTTCCTCCGGGGTCGAGATGCTGCCTTCGACCAGGGAGATGTTGACCTCGGCGCCCTCGTCCACCGGCCCCATCTCGACGAAGTGCCGGATGTCAACCTGCTCGGCGAGTTGGAGTAGGCCGTCGCCGAGATTGAGCAGCGCCAGTTGGCAGCCGTCGCAGGAGCTGAACTTATGGACCGCGAGCCGCGGCCGGTGAGGAACTGCTGGCACTGACGCCTCCCTTCGTGGTTCGATGCTGTGCTGCAACATGATAGCGGAAATCGGTTGCAGTCATAAGAAAACAAAAGCGATCCAATAGCCCCGCTTATTGTCGGATCGAACCCGCGCCGCACTCGGATCATTTGCCGACGGGGCGTAAGGCGCGCTGGCATACAATATCTGCCTCAAAACAAGAAGTGACCGGGCAGCCGCCATCCCCGGCTACCATTCCACATTCTGCTGCATCCCAACCAAGGAGCGGGCCAGCATGCAAACCGACACCAACCCGGGCGACTACCTCGACCCGGTGCTTGATCGCCATCGGAACGATCCCACGCTTCTGGTGCAGATACTGCGGGAGACGCAGGAAGTAAGAGGCTGCATCACGGTGCCCGCCATCAGCTACCTCGCCCGCCGGCTCGGCGTGCCGCGCGCGCGAGTGGAGGGCGTGGCGGGCTTCTACAGCTTCTTCTGCACCGGCACCACCGGTAGCTACCGCGTGCTGTTCTCCGACAACATCACCGACCGCATGCAGGGCAGCCCAAAGCTGCTGGACCATATGTGCCAGAAGCTGTGGGTCGAGAAAGGCAAGGTGTCGGAAGACGGCCTGGTGAGCGTGGACACCACCTCCTGCACCGGCCTGTGCGACCAGGGTCCGGGCCTGCTGGTGAACGGCTGGGCGATCCCGCGCATCAACCAGGAACGTATCGACCAGATCATCGACCTGATCCATACCCAGAGGCCGGTGACCGAATGGCCGGCGGAGATGTTCCAGATCGCCGACAACGTCCGCCGCAAGGACGTGCTGCTGGACAGCGCGATCCAGCCCGGCGACGCGATCCGCGCCGCCATGGCGCGGGGGCCCCGCGGCGCTGTGGAGATCGCCTCCAACGAGCGTTCCTGGCGCGAGGCGGTGGTCGCCGCGCCCCAGGGGCCGCTGGCGACGCTGGACGAGATCAAGCGCTCCAACCTGCGCGGCCGCGGCGGCGCCGGCTTCACCACCGGCCTGAAGTGGGAGGCCTGTCGCAGCGCGCTCGGGCAGATGCGCTACGTGGTGTGCAACGCCGACGAGGGCGAGCCGGGCACCTTCAAGGACCGGGTGCTGCTGTCGCGTTATGCCGATCTGGTGTTCGAGGGCATGACCATCTGCGCCTACGTGATCGGCGCGGCCAAGGGCTTCCTCTACCTGCGGGGCGAATATCGCTACCTGCTCGATCCGCTCAACGAGGTGCTGGAGCGGCGGCGCACCGCCTATCTGCTGGGGCGCGGCATCTTCGGCCAGCCAGGCTTCGATTTCGACATCGAGATCCACGTCGGCGCCGGCGCCTACATCTGCGGCGAGGAATCGGCGCTGATCGAGTCCCTCGAAGGCAAGCGCGGTGTGCCGCGCAACCGCCCGCCCTACCCCGTCACCCACGGCTACCTGCAGCAGCCGACCACGGTGAACAACGTCGAGACCTTCTGCGCCGCGGCGCTGATCGCGATCCACGGCGGCGATTGGTACCGCAACTTCGGCACGCCCAAGTCGGCGGGCACCAAGCTGCTGTCGGTGTCCGGCGACGTTGCCCGGCCGGGCATCTACGAATATCCCTTCGGCGTATCGATCCAGGACGTGCTGGAGGATTGCGGCGCCGCCGACACCCAGGCGGTCCAGGTCAGCGGTCCGTCGGGCGTGTGCCTCGACGACACCGAGTTCGGCCGCCGCATCGCTTTCGAGGACGTGCCGACCGCCGGCTCCTTCATGGTGTTCAACCGCAAGCGCGACATGTTCGACGTGGCGCGCAACTTCAGCCACTTCTTCGCCCACGAGAGCTGCGGCTTCTGCACCCCCTGCCGCGTCGGCACCACCGTGCTGAAGAACGTGATGGACAAGCTCCACGCCGGCCACGGCACCCAGTACGACATCAACGAGATCTTCCAGTTGGCCCGCCTGCTCCAGGCCAGCAGCCATTGCGGGCTCGGCCACACCGCATGCAATCCCTTGTTCGACACGCTGAAGAAGTTCCGCCCGACCTACGAGCGGCGGTTGACGTCGCTGGAATTCGAGCCGGCCTTCGACCTCGACGGCGCGCTCGCGGCGGCACGCCAGATGACCGGCCGCGACGACGCCGGCGCCCACCTCAAAGCGGAGGCTTGAGCACCATGCAGACTGCAAATCCGCAGCAGACCTTCTCCCTCGACGGCGAGGAGGTCCCCTTCAAGCCGGGACAGACAGTAATGCAGGCGGCGCTGACCGCCGGCCGCTACATTCCCCACCTGTGCTACCACCCGGAGTTCAAGCCGCACGGCAGTTGCAAGGTGTGCACTGTGAAGGTCGGCGGGCGCACCGCCGCCTCCTGCACCTTCCCCGCCAGTCCGGGTCTGGAGGTGGAGAGCAACACGCCGGACCTCAACGAGCACCGGCGTACCCTGGTTCAGATGTTGTTCGTCGAGGGCAACCACTTCTGTCCCTCCTGCGAAAAGAGCGGCAACTGCATGCTCCAGGCGGTGGCCTACGATCTGGGTGTCATGAGCCCGCGCTTCGCCCACCTGTTTCCGAGCCGGCCGGTCGATGCCAGCCACCGCGAGATCCTCCTCGACTTCAACCGCTGCATCCTGTGCGAGCTGTGCATACGCGCCAGCGCCGAGGTGGACCGCAAGAACGTGTTCGCGCTCTCGGGCCGCGGCATCAAGAAGCACCTGATCGTGAATGCCGAGTCGGGCCGCCTTGCCGACACCGACCTCGCCCTGGGCGACAAGGCCACGCAGGTGTGCCCGGTGGGCGTGATCCTGCCCAAGCGCAAGGGCTTCGCGGTGCCCATAGGCAAGCGCCGCTACGACGAGCGGCCGATCAGCGCCCAGGCGCTGGAAGACGCGCCGCGTATTCCGGGGAGCCACCATGGCTGAGACCGCGCCCAGAAAGCTGAAAGTCGCCACCACGTCGCTGGCGGGGTGTTTCGGCTGCCACATGTCCTTTCTCGATATCGACGAGCGGATACTCGAATTGCTGGACCACATCGAGTTCGACCGTTCCCCGCTCACCGACATCAAGCATTGCGGCCCCTGTGACATCGGCATCATCGAGGGCGGCATCTGCAATGCGGAGAACGTCCACGTCCTGCGCGAGTTCCGCAAGAACTGCAAGATCCTCGTGGCAATCGGCGCCTGCGCCGTCACCGGGGGACTGCCTGCCCAACGCAACCATCTCGACCTGCGGGATTGCCTGCAGGAGGTCTACATGACCGAACCGGGGCTGGTGAACGGAAGCATCCCCAACGATCCGGAACTGCCGCTGCCGCTGGACCAGGTGCATCCGCTGCACGAGGTGGTGAAGGTGGACTACTTCATCCCCGGCTGCCCGCCCTCGGGCGATGCGATCTGGAAGTTTCTCACCGACCTGCTGGCTGGCCGCACGCCGCGGCTGGGCCACGGTCTGATGCATTACGATTAGGGGGTCCAAGCATGAGTTTCGAACTGGAGACTGCCGCCCATCCCAAGGGCCTGCGCCGCGTGGCGATCGATCCGGTGTCCCGCGTCGAGGGGCACGGCAAGGTGACGCTGCTGCTCGACGAGGACAACCGGGTGCATCAGGTGCGCCTGCACATCGTCGAGTTCCGCGGCTTCGAGAAATTCATCCAGGGCCGCCCCTACTGGGAAGTGCCGGTCATGGTGCAGCGGCTGTGCGGCATCTGCCCGGTGAGCCACCACCTCGCCGCCTCCAAGGCGCTGGACCAGATCGTCGGCGCGAAGAAGCTGCCGCCGACCGCGGACAAGATCCGCCGGCTGATGCACTTCGGCCAGATGCTTCAGTCCCACGCCCTGCACTTCTTCCACCTGTGTTCGCCGGACCTGCTGTTCGGATTCGACAGCGAGGTGGCCAAGCGCAACATTGTCGGCGTGATCCAGTCCAATCCCGACATCGCCAAGCAGGGGGTGCTGCTGCGCAAGTACGGCCAGGAGGTGATCCGCATGACGGCCGGCAAGCGGGTGCATGGCACCGGCTCGATTCCCGGCGGCGTGAACAAGTCGCTGACCAAGGAAGAGCGCGCCGCGCTGCTCAAGGACGTCTACCAGATGATCGCCTGGAGCCGCGACGCGGTGCGCCTGGTGAAACGCCTGTTCGACGAGAATCTCGCCTTCTACAACGACTTCGGCCGCTTCCGCTCCGCCAGCCTGGGCCTGATCCGCCCCGACGGCGCGATGGACCTCTACCACGGCGGCTTGCGCGCCCGTGATGCCGATGGCAACACCCTGTTCGACCATGTCGACTACAACAGCTACTGGGAATACCTGCTGGAGGAAGTGAAACCCTGGTCGTACATGAAGTTCCCCTTCATCCGCTCCCTCGGTCCCGAAAAGGGCTGGTACCGGGTCGGGCCGCTGGCGCGTGTCAACAACTGTGACTTCATTCCCACGCCGCTCGCCGACAAGGAGCGCCAGGACTTCCTCTCCTATGACAACGGCAGCGCCGCCGGCGCGACCCTGGGTTACCACTGGGCGCGCATGATCGAAATGCTGCACTCGGCGGAGGGCATCAAGGAGCTGCTCCACGACGACGACATCTGCGGCGACGAGCTGTTCACCGTTGGCGAACGCCAGGAGCGGGGCGTCGGCATGATCGAGGCCCCGCGCGGCACCCTGATCCACCATTACCGGGTGAACGAGGACGACCAGATCGTGCGGGCCAACCTGATCGTGTCCACCACCCACAACAACCAGGCGATGAACGAGGCGATCCGCGAGGTGGCGAAGAAGTACCTCGACGGCCGCCAGCTCACGGAAGGGCTACTCAACCACATCGAGGTGGCGATCCGCTGCTTCGACCCCTGCCTGTCCTGCGCCACCCACGCGCTGGGTCGCATGCCGCTGGAGTTGGAACTGATCGACGCCGAGGGGACGCAGATCGACCGCATCGCGCGCAACGCTTCGGGCGCGTGCTGAATCGGGAATCGCCGGTCGCCCCGCTGCTGGTCTTCGCCTACGGCAATCCCAGCCGCGGCGACGACGCCCTCGGCCCGCTGTTCGCGGACCGCGCCGCCGCGCTGCCGGCCGTTGCGGCCCGCGCGCCGGAGATCGAGTTCCTGACGGACTTCCAGTTGCAGGTGGAGCACGCGCTGGACCTCGTCGGGCGGCGCGCGGTGCTGTTCGTCGATGCCAGCGCTTCTTGCCCGCCGCCCTTCGTTCTCGAAGCGGTCCGGCCGGCCCGCGATGCCAGCTTCTCCAGCCACGAGTTGTCGCCCGCGGCAGTCCTGCAGGCCTACGTGGATGTGACGGGGGACGCGCCGCCGCCGACCGAGGTGCTGGCGATCCGTGGCCACGAGTTCGAATTGGGTCGGGATCTCAGCCCCGCTGCCGTGTCGGCGCTGACTTTGGCGTTGCGGCGCTTCGAGGGCTGGCTGGCCGCGTTCAGCCCTTGAGAGCGGAAATCAGGGACTGGATCTCGGGCTCGGCGCTGGCCATCAGATCGATCAGCCCCAGCTCTCCTGACGCCAGCCACTCGGTCTGTTCGGCCGTGGCGGGTTCCAGGGGATTGGGACATCGGCTGGCCACATTGGCCAGCAGCAGGACACCGGCGACGTCCTTGGGTGGGACATTGAAGGCGGTCTGGTCGTGATGCGCCACGGCCTCGGCCAGGTCTTCGGCCAAACCCAAGGCGTTGAGAACCGCATGCCCGATCTCGCCATGCCACTCGCGCATGACGAACTCGAACTCCTCGGTGTTCTGGGCCAGTTCCGGGTACTTGTTGGCCCGGGACAGCAGGTAGAAGTGGCCGACATCGTGAACCATGCCGGTGAACAGCGCTTCGTCCGGATTGATGCGGGTCATGGCGCGGGCGATGACATAGGCGCGGGCCGCCACGTCAACGCAATGCTCCCAGACCCGTTTGGCGGTCTCGAACGAGGACTCCAGCTCCTTGGAAGCGAGGAGCTGCTCCATCGCTACTGCCACGGCGGTGGTGCGCACCGCAGAGAAGCCGACCCGCAGAACAGCCGTCTTGACATCGCTGACCCGTTTGCCCCCCGGGTTGAGCGCGGCCGAATTTGCCAGCCGTACCAGTTTCAGCGAGAGCAGCGGCTCGGCGCTCACGATCTGCGCCAGCCGGTCCACGTCCGTCTTCGGATTGTTGAGGGCCAGCCGGACCTTCACCGTCGCGTCGATGAAAGTCGGAAAGACGACCTCGCCGCTGGAAAGATCGGCGGCAAGCTGTTGGAGAAAGCGAAAAGCGCGTTGATTGGGATCGTTCATGGAAACTCCGGGCTGGCACAGTGTACGGCTCGGGGGACATCCCGCTTTAGAGGCAGTTGCCCGCGCCGCGCCGATGGGCCCCGAATCGATACGCGCTGACATAAACTGGCGAACCTCCTCACCCACACCGCTGAGCCTCGGCATCCATGATGCGAACGACCTGCCTGCTACTGTCCCTTGCCCGCCTATGTCGATCCAGTGCGCCGGCCGGCCTCCGCTAGTCCCGCTCGTGCGCTCCACCATGATGGCCGAAGCAGCTAGCCCCGTCGAGGCCGGCGAGAGCACCGTAAGCGGGGACGTGAATGGCCAGATCGAGCTGCGAAGCGCTGACATCAGGCCGGCCGCGCCACGCCGAGCCGCCCTGCGGGGACTGACTCTTGCTACAGCCGCCGCGCTGGTCGCTGCCGCCTGTGCCCTGCCGGGACGCACGCCCGACCGCCCGCCCCTCGACCGCTACCTGCGCTATGTCTGCGCCGACAAGCAGGAACTGGGCATTACCTTCCAGCAGGAGGGCAAGCGGGCGCTGGTGGTGGCTGGCGGGTGGAGCCATCTCTTGCCGCAGGTGCCGGCGGCCTCGGGTGTGAGATACAGCGACGGCAAGGTCACCCTGCGGACCAAGGGCATGAGTGCTTCGCTCGACGAGGATGGGCGCACCACCTACCGGGATTGCACGCCGAGCGCGAAGAAGTAGGCGCGTCAGCGCGACTACTGCCGCTGGGGAATCTGCACGAAGATTTCGCCGGCGCGGATCAGGCCCAGTTCGTAACGAGCTCTTTCCTCCGCCGCCTCGGTGCCGGTCTTGAGGTCATTCACCTCGGCCTCCAGACCGGCATTGCGAGTTTCCAGCTTCTGGTTCACTTCCCGCTGCGCTGCCAGCTGACGGTCCACGTCCCACACGCGCAGCCAGCCGCCCTTGCCGAACCAGAGCGGCCATTGCACGAGGACAATCAGGGCCAGCAGCACCACTGCCGGCCAGCGACGACCCATGCCCGCTTCAGCGGCGAATGCTGAAGAAGGCCTCCTTGCCGGGATAGGAGGCGGTGTCGCCCAGATCCTCCTCGATGCGCAGCAACTGGTTGTACTTTGCGATGCGATCCGAGCGGCTGAGCGAGCCGGTCTTGATCTGCAGCGCATTTAGCCCCACCGCGATATCGGCGATGGTCGAGTCCTCGGTTTCGCCCGAGCGGTGGGAGATGACCGAGGTGTAGCCCGAGCGCTTCGCCATCTCGACCGCGGCGAAGGTCTCGGTGAGCGAGCCGATCTGGTTGATCTTGATCAGGATCGAATTCGCCACGCCCTGGGCGATGCCTTCGCGGAAGATCTTGGTGTTGGTGACGAACAGGTCGTCGCCGACGATCTGCACCCGGTTGCCGAGCTTGTCGGTGAGCTGCTTCCAGCCCGCCCAGTCGCCCTCGGCCATGCCGTCCTCGATGCTGATGATGGGGTATTTGTCCACCAGCGTGGCCAGGTAGTCGGCGAACTGGCCGGAACTCAGCTCCATCTTCTCCGATGCCAGACGGTACTTGCCGTCCTTGTAGAACTCGGAGGAGGCGCAGTCGAGGCCCAGCAGAACGTCCTGCCCCGGTTCGTAGCCCGCCTTCTCGATCGCCTGGAGGATCAACAGGATCGCCTCGTCGTTGCCCGCGACGTTGGGTGCGAAGCCGCCTTCGTCGCCGACGGTGGTCGGATAACCCTTCTTGTCCACCAGCTTCTTCAGCGCCTGGAATACCTCGGCCCCGCAGCGCAGCGCCTCGCGGAAGCTCTGGACGCCCACCGGCAGGATCATGAACTCCTGGATGTCGAGCACGTTGTTGGCGTGGGCGCCGCCGTTGATCACGTTCATCATCGGCACCGGCATCTGCATTGGCCCGGAACCGCCGAAATAGCGGTAGAGCGGCAGCCCGGCCTCCTCCGCCGCGGCCTTGGCCACCGCCATCGATACGGCGAGGATGGCATTGGCGCCGAGGCGCGACTTATTCTCCGTGCCGTCGAGTTCGATCAGGGTCTTGTCGACGAAGGCCTGTTCCTCGGCATCGAGGCCGATGATGGCCTCCGAGATCTCGGTATTCACGTTCTCCACCGCCTGGAGCACGCCCTTCCCGCCGTAGCGCTGGGTGTCGCCGTCGCGCAGTTCGATCGCCTCCCGCGAACCGGTCGACGCGCCCGAGGGCACGGCCGCGCGGCCCATGACGCCCGATTCGAGCAGTACGTCCGCCTCTACCGTGGGATTGCCCCGTGAGTCCAGAATCTCCCTTGCCACCACATCAACGATTGCACTCATTTTTCGTCCCCGAGCAGATGTTCAAAGAATATTCCCAGAACAGAATCAAACCCCTTCGACGACCAGCATGTTCATGCTCGCCGCGTTCTGGCGTACTTTCCTGGCGGCCTGGTACTCCGGCGAGTCGTAGAAGCGCTGCGCCGTATCCGCGCCGTCGAATTCAAGAATCACCAGCCGCGGCGGGTGCCAATCCCCCTCCAGCAGATGCGTCGCGCCGCCGCGCACCACGTAGCGCCCGCCGTACTTCTCCACCGCCAGTTGCGCCAGCCGCTTGTAGTCCTCGTAAAGCGCCAAGTCGCGCACCTTCGCCTGGGCGATGATATACGCCTTGCTCATGACACCTCGTAGTCGCAGAACAGCAGGTCGGCGACCTCCTCCCACCGGGCAAGCACCGGCAGATGGGCCGAATGCTCGAAGTAGGCGTGCAGATCGGCCTCGCTGTCGAACAGGGCACGCAGGCCGTAGTCCCAGGCTCCGCCGTCATCGGTGATGTTGAAGCCGTGTTCCCAGCCGCGGATCGCCGGAATCGCAAGCGGCAGCCCATCCATGTCCTGCACGACCGCCAGCACGCGCACGTCCTCGCGGTCAACGCCAGGCTTGAACTTGAACAGGACGAGGTGCGAGATCATGCGTTCTGCATCTCGTCGAAGCCCCGCCCCTTCACCAGGGCATCGATGTCCTTCAGGGTGGCGAGCAGGCGCTTGAGCTTGGGCAGCGGCCAGGCGTTGGGTCCGTCCGACAGCGCCCGCTCCGGCTGTGGATGGGTCTCCATGAACAGCCCCGCCACCCCCACCGCCACCGCGGCCCGCGCCAGCACCGGTACGAACTCGCGCTGGCCGCCGCTCACCGTGCCCTGCCCGCCCGGAAGCTGCACCGAGTGGGTGGCATCGAAGACCACCGGGCAGCCGGTCTCGCGCATGATGGCGAGGCTGCGCATGTCCGACACCAGGTTGTTGTAACCGAAGGACGCGCCGCGCTCGCACACCAGTATCGTATCCCGGCCTCCATTGGCCTCCTTCGCCTTGGCCACCACGTGCTTCATGTCGCCGGGCGCCAGGAACTGCCCCTTCTTGATGTTCACCGGCTTGCCGCTGGCGGCGCAGGCCATGATGAAGTCGGTCTGGCGGCAGAGGAAGGCCGGCGTCTGCAACATGTCCACCACCGCCGCCACCGCCGCCACCTCGTCCTCGGTGTGCACGTCGGTCAGCACCGGCACGCCGATGTCGCGCCGCACCTGCGCCAGGATGTCCAGCCCTTGCTCCATGCCGAGACCGCGGAAGGACTTGCTGGAGCTGCGGTTGGCCTTGTCGAAGGACGACTTGTAGATGAAGGGGATATCGAGTTCGGCACAGATCGCCTTCAGCTCGGCGGCGGTTTGCAGTGCCATGTCCCGCGATTCGATGACGCAGGGACCCGCGATGAGAAAGAACGGCCGGTCGATGCCGACTTCGAATCCGCAGAGCTTCATTCGCAGGCGGCCTAAACGGCGACAGCCTGGGCGGTGGCACGGGCCACCGCCTGATGCGCCAGCGCGGCGCGAACGAAGGCGATGAACAGCGGATGGCCGTTGCGCGGGTTGGAGGTGAACTCCGGATGGAACTGGCAGCCGACGAACCACGGATGATCCGGTAGCTCGATCATCTCGCACAGTTCCCGTCCCTCCGCCGACTTGCCGGAGATGTGCATGCCCGCGGCTTCCAGCGCGGTGATGTAAGCGTTGTTCACTTCGTAGCGATGACGATGGCGTTCGACGATGCGTTCCGCACCATAGATACGGCGCACCAGCGTGTCAGCCCCCAGCGCGCAAGTCTGACCACCGAGACGCATGGTGCCGCCGAGATCGGTGTTGGCATCTCGCCGCTCGATGCGGCCGGTGCGGTCGGTCCATTCGGTGATCAGCGCGACCACAGGGTGCGGCGTGTCAGGATCGAATTCGGTGCTGTGGGCGCCCGCCAGCCCCGCCACGTTGCGCGCGAATTCGATGATTGCCAGTTGCATGCCGAGGCAGATTCCCAGATAGGGCACGCGGTTCTCCCGCGCATGGCGGATCGCGGCAATCTTGCCCTCGACGCCGCGTTTGCCGAATCCGCCCGGCACCAGGATCGCGTCCATGCCATCGAGCATGGCGCAGCCCGCGACACAGTCCTTTTCGATCGCCTCTGAGTCGATGTAGTGAATGTTCACCTTGCAGCGGGTGTGGATGCCCGCGTGCACCAACGACTCGGACAGCGATTTGTAGGACTCGGTGAGGTCCACGTACTTGCCGACGAAGGCGACGTTGACGCTGTGCTCCGGATGCTCCAGCGCGTCGATCAGTTTCTTCCAGCCCGACAGGTCGGCGGCGCGCGCCAGGATGTCGAGCTTGTGGCAGACGATCTCGTCCAGCATCTGGTCGTGCAGCAGCGCCGGGATCTTGTAGATGCTGTCGGAATCCTCAAGCGAGATCACCGCCTCAGGCGCGACGTTGGTGAACAGCGCGATCTTGCGCCGCTCGTCCTCCGGCACCGGGTGCTCGGCGCGGCACAGCAGCACATCGGGCTGGATGCCGATGCCCCGCAGCTCCTTCACCGAGTGCTGGGTCGGTTTGGTCTTTAGTTCACCCGCGGTGGCGATCCAGGGCAGCAGTGTCAGGTGGATGAAACAGGTGTTGCGCTTGCCCTCTTCGATGCCCATCTGGCGGATCGCTTCGAGGAAGGGTAGCGACTCGATGTCGCCCACCGTCCCGCCAACCTCGACGATGGCGACATCGGCGCCTTCGGCGCCGCGCTTCACGTAGAGCTTGATCTCGTCGGTGATGTGGGGAATCACCTGCACCGTGCGGCCGAGGTACTCGCCGCGGCGCTCCTTCTTGATGACGCTCTCGTAGATCTGGCCGGTGGTGAAGTTGTTGCGCTTGCCCATGCGCGCCCGGGTGAAGCGCTCGTAGTGCCCCAGGTCGAGGTCGGTCTCCGCCCCGTCCTCGGTCACAAACACCTCGCCGTGCTGGAACGGACTCATCGTCCCCGGATCGACGTTGATGTAGGGGTCGAGCTTGAGGTGGGTGACGCGGATGGAGCGGGATTCGAGGATGGCGCCGAGCGACGCGGCGGCGATGCCCTTGCCCAGCGAGGACACGACACCGCCCGTGACGAAAACGTACTTGGTCATGAACCAGGGGGCCTCGGGAAAGCGGCATGATAGCGGAAACGCCTTGTGCCCTCAATTAACTCCCGACGCTTACGCCGGACGCCGCAGGCATTGCTCAAGTCCGGTCAGGGTGGCGCGAGAGTTACTCCCAAGCCCGCTGTGAAGTCAGCCGCGGTAGGACGGCGGCCGCGCCAACGGATTCGCCGCGATACCCGCGCTGGTTGCCGGCTATTGGTACTGGTCTTTCGAGTCATCCGTAGGAGGACACATGGCAAGCAACCGCTACATCGATCCCAACCTCATCGAGCGCACCAGGATCGAATCGCGAGGTCAGTATGCGGAAAAACGAGGACCAAGATTACTTCCCCTTTTCTAACCCCCGCAAGGAACGGCACGCAATCCGAGATGCTGCTCGAAGGCATCGAAGTCCCGGTCGTTGTGCAGCAATTCCAATCCGCTCATGATGCAGCGAGTTGCGATCAGGGTATCGATGGTCTTGCGGGGGGTGAAGCCCAGGGCGCGGAGCTTTCTGAAGTTCCGGGCCGCCTCGATGGCGACATCCTGCCCGCCGAGGACGATGAGGTCGAGGGCACCGAGCAGGCGCATTGCCTCGTTGAACTGCCGTTCGGTCGGGAATCCCTGAAGGACTTCCAGCAGTATGAGGTCACCGATCGCCAGCGCCTCGCGGCCGAGAAGCCCGTCCAGAGTGTCGGCCTGCGGCGTGGCCGCACCCCGGAAGTAATCGACCCAGACGCTGGAATCCACCAGGATCACTTGTCGCGCCTCATGGCGTCGAGGTCGCCCTCCCACGCCACCTTGGCTCTGAGCTTGCGAAGCTCCGCCTGCCTTTGCAGCCTGAGCAAGGTGCGCAGGCCGAGTTCGACGGCTTCGCGCTTGGTCTTGAGGCCGGTCGCCCGAAGTGCGTCGGCCATGAGCTTGTCGTCGATCACGATGTTGGTGCGCATGATGTGTATCCGTACTGAGCCGGATACACATACTAGCCCGGCGGCGGAGGCTCTACAACCCGGACCGGCAACTGGCGCCGAACCGCGGCGCCGGTCCGGCTGCGCATCGAACCCGCAGCCGAACCCGAAGCAGTCACCCCAGCAGTTCCACCGCGGGCGCAAGGTCCAGCCGCTTCGCGCGCGTTGCCAGCCGGCGGTCGAAGCTCGCGAACGCCGACGCACGGGCGCTGCGTGCGAGGTGCAGAGCATCGGCGAAGTCCAGGCCTTCGTCGAAGGCATCGAGCGCCATCAGGACGGCGTCGCGGTCCTCTATGGTGATGTGTTCGATGCCGGTGAGCGCCCGCAGGATCCGGCCGGTGTCGCGCGGCGACAGGCCGTAGAAACCGCGCATCACCCATTCGAATTCCAGCAGCACGGTCACCGCAACGAAGCATCTTTGCGACATCGCTGCGACGGCGGCAGGCCGCTGCGCGGCGGCCTGCGGGTCGTCCGGATCGTCGATGAAGAAGCGCGCGAGGACGTTCGTGTCGAGGGATCTCATCCCTTGGCCTGCCGAGGACGATTCAAGAGAGACGCCGGATCGAAGTCCTGAAGGCTGCGCGGGATTCCCCGTGCCCGCGCCTTGACCATGCCGGCGAGTCCGGTGAGGTCGGCCGGCGCGACGGAACGTACCACCCGCAGCTTCAGTCCGTCGGACTCTTCCATGATCTCCACTCTGGCACCGGCACCCATGCCGAGCCGGCGCCGCACGGCGGCCGGTATGACGATCTGACCTTTCGACGAGACCAGCAACGTGGTCATGGCGGCTCCCGACTGTGATGACGAGCACCAGTGTAGTACGGCTTACATGGTAAGGCAACGCGTATGATCGGGTCAGGGAATGCTCATAGATTGAGTCAGGCTGATGTTCCAGCGCCAAGCGGTCGAAGGGGTTGAGGGCGCAGTCCTGCTGGGCGATCTGGCAGCGAAACTGGGCGTCGAGGAACTCGACCGGGTGTTGGGGACCGATGAGGCGAGAATGACCGCCGGCGATCGGCCACGGATCTCAGCCTTTCCCATCTCGCCCGCCCCGATGCCGTTAGAATAAGTCAGCCTCAAGAGCCCGCCTCCCGCAACCCGTCCCGGCCCAGAACCAGCACGCGTTCGGCGCTGGCCGCTGCCGCCGCCGAATGGGCAACCAGGATGCCCGCCGCCCCGGCGCTCTTCACCCGCTCCTGCACCGAAGTTGCAGATGCGGAGCGCTCAAAGAAGCATCAAGTACGGGGACGAACCATGACGGTTTCGCTTAGGCGGGAGCATCCGCTTCGCAACAAAAGCCGAGAGGCGCCCGCGGGCGCCTCTCGAAAGTCAGCCGCCGGAGGGCGGCGAATCAGACGACCTTCACCTTCACCAGCTCGTCGCCTTCCGGATCGGTGACGTGCACCGCGCAGGCGATGCACGGGTCATAGCTGTGGATGGTGCGCAGGATCTCGATCGGCTGCTTGGGATCGTGCAGCTTGTGACCCTTCAGCGCCGCCTCGTAGGCGCCCTGCTGGCCCTGCGGATCGCGCGGACCGGCGTTCCAGGTGCTCGGCACCACCGCCTGGTAGTTGGCGATCTTGCCGTCCTCGATGACGATCCAGTGGCCCAGCGCGCCGCGCGGCGCCTCCATGAAGCCGGCGCCCCTGGCCTGCTTCGGCCAGGTGCTCGGATCCCACAGCTTCTCGTTGAAGGTCTTGAGATCGCCGGCCTTGATGTTTGCAATGAGCTGGTCGTACATGCCCTGCATGGCATCCACGTAAAGTTTGCAGTTCAACGTACGCGCGGCGGTGCGGCCCAGCGTGGAGTACAGCGCCTGCACCGGCACATCCAGCGTCTTGAGGGTGAAGTCCACCAGTTCCTTGGCCTGCTTGTGGCCCTTGGCGTACATCACCAGCAGGCGTGCCAGCGGCCCGACTTCGACCGCCTTGCCCTTCCAGCGCGGAGCCTTGAGCCAGGAGTAGTCCTTTTCCAGTTCCAGGTTCTTGTAGGGCGGCTTGGGACCCGTGTAGTTGAACTTGGTCTCGCCGGCGTAGGGATGCAGGCCCGTGTCCTTGCCGCCGGCATACTCGTACCAGGAGTGGGCGATGAACTCCTGCACTTGGTCCTCGGCGTTGAGGTCGACGTCGAGTACCTTGGTCAGGTCGCGGTTCAGGATCACGCCCGCCGGAATGGCGAAACTGTCCGTGTCCCACATCTGCTTGGACGGCAGATCGCCGTAGCACATGAAGTTGCCGAGGCCTTCGCCCTGGGCACCCCAGTCCTTGTAGAAGCCGGCGATGGCCAGTGTGTCGGGCACATAGACCTGATCCACGAACTCCTGCATCTGGCGGATCACGTTCTGCACCGTCTGCAGGCCGACGACGTTGAGCGAGGTGGCGGAGTCTCCGCCGCGCGCGCCGCTGGGGTTCTGCGCCGAGTCGGAGTGCACGCTGATGGCGCAGGGAACACCGCCCACCAAGAAGTTCGGGTGCGGGTTCTTGCCGCCGAAGATGGCATGCAGCTTGACCACGTCGCGCTGCCAGGTCAGGGCCTCCAGGTAGTGCGCCACCGCCATCAGGTTCGCCTCGGGCGGCAGCTTGTAGGCCGGATGACCCCAGTAGCCGTTGGCGAAAATGCCGAGCTGGCCAGCTTCCACGAAGTTCTTGATGCGCTTCTGCACGTCGGCGAAGTAGCCGGGCGAGGACTTGGCGTACTTGGAGATGCTCTGCGCCAGCTCCGAAGTTGCCTTCGGATCGGCCTTCAGCGACGAGACCACGTCCACCCAGTCGAGCGCGTGCAGGTGGTAGAAGTGCATCACGTGGTCATGGACGTGCTGCGCCGCGATCATCAGGTTACGGATGATCTGGGCGTTGGGCGGGATCTCGTACTTGAGTGCGCTCTCGACGGAGCGGATCGATGCCATGCCGTGCACCAGGGTGCACACGCCGCAGATGCGCTGGGCGAAGGCCCAGGCGTCCCGCGGATCGCGGCCGCGCAGGATGATCTCGATGCCGCGCACCATGGTTCCCGAGCTGGACGCGCGGGTGATGACGCCGGCATCGTCGGTCTCGGCCTCTATGCGCAGGTGGCCTTCGATGCGGGTGATGGGATCAACGACTACGGTCTGTGCCATGTTTAAGCCTCTACCAGATTGTCAGCGACCAGCTCGAGCAAGCTGTGCAGTTTCTTGTCCCAGTGGAAGTGTGCCTGGCTGTCGTCGAAGGTCAGCCGGCAGTTGGAGCAGCTCGACACCAGCATTTCGGCGCCTGTGTCCTCCACCTGCTTCATCTTGATCTGGAACGACTTGTAGCGCGTCGCGTCGGCCCGGTGGATGGTCACCACCCCGCCGCCGCCGCCGCAGCACCAGTTCATCCCACCCTCGGACGACATCTCCCTCAGCTCCACCCCCATGCCGGCCAGCGCATCCCGCGGCGCGTGGGTCGCGCCACCGCGACGCGAGACCTGGCAGGGATCGTGGAAGGTGACCGACTTGCCGATGGGCTTGACCTTGAGCTTGCCGCTCTTGATGTGCTCGCCGAGGAATTCGGAGATGTGGCGCACCTTGAAGGGCAGTTCCTTGCCGTAGATGTTGGCGCCCTGCCAGCGCATCGCGCCGTAGGCGTGGCCGCATTCCGGCAGGATCAGCAGTTCGGCGCCGGCAGAAATGGCGGCATTGATGAGCTTCATGCTCATGTCCTTCTGCCACTGCAGGTTTCCGGACAGCAGACCGAAGTTGGTGGCCTCGTAGCCGTCGGAGCGGAAGGTCCAGTCGAGCTTGAGATGGTTCAGGATCCTGGCGGTGGCAACGATCGACTCGGGATACTTCATGATCTCGATCGAGGACATGGCGCAGATGACCTTGGCCTTGGGCTTGTCCATCGGGATCTCGACCTCGTTGTCGTCGGCCAGCCACTCGACGCGGTCCTTGAACACCTTGGGCGTGGCGCCCAGCGGGCTGCCCTCGTTCTCGGCGCGCTCCGCCACCGAATGCAGTTCGTGGGGCACCAGGCCGGCGTGAAACATTGCATGACGCGCCTGGGCCACCAGCGCGGCGATGTCGATGCCCATGGGGCAGGCCATGGTGCAGCGCCCGCACATGGTGCAGGTGTCGTAGATCAGCTCCTGCCATTCCAGCAGTTCGTCCACCGTCACCGAGCGCTTCAGACCCAGGGCCTTGTAGAACAGCGCAAACGGACCAGCCTCACGCTTGTACGCCTGCTTGAAGGGCTCCAGCTTCCAGATCGGCGTCAGGCGCGGATCCTCGGTCGCCGCATAGAAATGGCAGGCCTGGGCGCACATGCCGCAGTGGATGCAGGATTCCATGTAGATCGCCGAGGTGCGGCCAAAATCCTTGATGAAGTTCTTCATCGCGATTTCGACGCGCTGCGCATCGGGCATGCTTCCCTGCTTGTCGGCGCGCACCGCGGGCTTCTTCAGGCGGTGAATCGTGCCCTCCGTATCCAGGGGATGGGCGACATTGACGTCGGCGGGGCTCATATCGTCGCTCCTTTCCGTGCGAAGGCGGCACCGGTGACGCCGCGGGAAACGAAGACCATGAAGGTGTGCATCAGCTTGCCGAAGGGCAGCCAGATGAACAGCAGTTCCACCGTCAGGATGTGGATCGCCAGCAGCGTCTCGTAGCGCGCGCCGACGTGGGCCGTCGCGAGCAATCCGGTGACGATCGGCGCGGTGGTCACCAGCCAGCTGAAATAGTCATCGAAGTTCGACAGCATCCGCTTCACCGGCGTCATGATCCTTTGCAACAGCAGGGCGAACAGCGCCGCCACCGTCACCGCCCCGATGAAGAAGACCACGCCGTTCGGCAGGTTGGGCCAGGACAGGCCGGTCAGCGACTTGATGAACAGGATGTGGGGCAGGAAGAAGAACACCACGATGAACAGACCGATGTGAAACACGTAACCCAGGGCAAGGTCGAGCACCGAGCCGCGCACGAACTCGGCCTTGGGCCACATGCGGGTCATGATCATCTTCATCGCACCACCGAAGCCGCCCGGTCCGCGCGCCTCCGAGAAGTCAGGCTTCTTTTTCAGCAGCAGGACGCCGACCAGACGCCACGCCACGCCGAACACCAGGATCACCAGCGACCATTGCAGGGCCGGACCCCGGGCAAAATCGAGCAGATCCATGTTCATTTTCCTCCGGTAACCTTGTCCTGCTTGGCGCGCGACAGCATCGCGGCGCCAGCGCCAATTGCCGCACCGATGGCGGCCGCGCCAGCGATGGTGCTGGCCTTGCTCAGTTCGCCGGCGGACAGAGGCCTGTAGAAGCCGCCCTTGTCCCAGAAGCCCGGTTCGGAGCAGCCCAGGCAGCCGTGCCCCGACTCGATCGGGAAGCTCGTGCCCTGGTTCCACTTGGTCGTGGCGCAGGCGTTGTAGGTGATCGGCCCCTTGCAGCCCAGTTCGTAGAGGCACCAGCCGCTGCGGGCACCTTCGTCGTCGAAGGTCTTGGCGAACTTGCCCTGCTCGTAGAACGGGCGGCGATAGCAGCGGTCGTGGATGGTCTCGCCGAAGAAGACCTTTGGCCGGCCCAGGTGATCCAGGTCGGGCAGCTTGCCGAAGGTCAGCACGTGGGCGAGCACGCCGGTCATGACGACCGGGATGGGCGGGCAGCCCGGCACGTTGATCACCGGTTTGTCCTTGACCAGATCGGCCACGGAACGGGCGCCGGTGGGATTGGGCTTGGCCATGGGCAGGCCGCCGAAGGCCGCGCAGCTGCCGACCGCAACGATGGCAAAGGCATCCTTCGCCGCTTCCATCAGCATCTCGTAATTGCTGATTCCAGCAATGGTCGAGTAGTGCTCGGTTTCCTTGCCGGGAATCGAGCCATCCACGATCAACAGGTATTTGCCTTTGTGGGCCTTCATCGCCTGCTCGCGTGCATGCTCGGCAGCGTCGCCGGATGCCGCCTGAAGCGTGTGGTGGTAGTCGAGGGAAACGAGATCGAAGATCAGGTTCTCGAGGGTCGGCGAATGGGAGCGCGTAATCGACTCGGTGCAGCCCGTGCATTCCTGGAACGAGAGCCAGATCACGGACTGGCGCTGCGCCTTCGCCAGGGCCTCGGCCATGGCAGGGGCCACCCCGGGCGGCAGCGCCATGGTCGATGCCAATGCACTACAGAACTTGAGAAACGCGCGGCGGCTTACGCCGCGCTCGGCAAGCGCCTCGCCTACCGTTCGCAGACTGCCTGACATCGAAACCTTCCTTTCTTCTTGAGTCCGGCCGAGTCGGAAAATCCGACCCCGCGAATGTATTGGTCTATAAGCAAATGTTTCTGATCAAGATCAAACTTGGCGCACTTAAGCGCTTATGGTTGCGGCGTCGCAACACACATTCCGTAATCCTTCTAGATATGGGAGTTGGGCTATAGCTGCAAGCGAATCGAGACCAAAGAAGCTCGGCCGATCATCCGGATCGAGACCAGCAGTTCAACTATATCAATGAGCAAGCAACTGCATTCCAGCATCAGAGCAACCGGCATTTCGGTGGATACGAAGAAGAAGGAACTGGTGGGCGAGTTCAAGAATGCAGGCCAGGAATGGCGGCCGAAGGGCGCTCCTGTGCAAGTACAAGGGCATGACTTTCCTGACCCACAATTAGGCAAGGCAAACCCCTATGGGGTGTACGATCAAATTGCCAATGTCGGCTGGGTGAGCGTCGGCACGGATCACGACACCTCAGAATTCGCAGTGGAAAGCATTCGCCGCTGGTGGAACACATGGGGCGCGCGCGCTATCCGGACGCCACCGAACTCTTGATTACCGCAGATGGCGGAGGAAGTAACGGCTACCGGGTTCGCCTGTGGAAGGTTGCACTGCAAAGGTTCGCAAAGAGAGGAACTTAGTGGAAGTAACCAGTGCCACGCTTTCGCAGTGCAACATCAGGACGTCCCCCACGAGGTGGCCAGCACGCTGCGCAGACGCATCAGGCCCGCCTCCATGTCCTCGGGCTGGCTGGCCAGAATCTCCGGCACGCGGGTCACCTCGATGAACTCGGCCGCAACATTGCCGTCCTCGTTGCGGTGGGTGACCCACCACACTCCATGGAATGCCGTTTCCCTGACACTCGATTCGCCGCCTGCATCAATCGTCGCGCTCACCTCGCCAGATCCCAGCACCCCGGCCAGGACTTCGAAATCGGCCGGGGACATGGGCAGCCCCTTGAGGTCGATCACGCCGGTCTCGCCGGTTGCGACGAGATGCTCAAGCAGACTCTCGATTTCGCGCAGCACCGCGTGGGCATTGGCCGCTCCCAGCGAATCCACCACCTTGACGCCGATGTCCTTGAGTCCGCTCATGCTTGCCACTTCGCTATCAGTTGTTCCACCGTTGAACAGGCCGTTTCCAGCGCCGCCGCCACCGGTGGCGACAGTTCCTGCCCCCAATCGACCTCCTGCGGCTGGATCGCCACCAGTGCCCGCTGCGGCGGCAACAGTCCCTCCAGCAGGGCCACCGCCATCAGATCGATCAGGGCGACCTCATGCACGCTGCGCTTGCGGTTGGAGCCGAGGAAACGGTCCATCTCGTCGCCCTCGTACATCGCAAGGGTGCCCGGAGCCTGCCCCATCTCGGCGGCATCGATGACGATCAGGCTGCCGTGCTCGGCGATCGGCGCGGCGAGCGAGAAACTCATCGTCCCGCCGTCCATGAATTCGAGATCGTCGCGCTGCCCCAGCCGTTCCTCGAGGGCCTGCATGACGCGCACGCCCACCCCCTCGTCCGTCAGCAGGGTGTTGCCGATGCCGAGGATAAGAATGCGGGCCGGTGACTGGAACTCGCCGCTAGCAGCCATCGGCTCAGTCCCTTTCCGGAACCAGGCCCGCGGGAAGGGTCGGAACCCTGCCTGCCAGATCGGCGAAGTGGCGATCGAAATCCGTTTCCCCGGCCTCTACCGCCAGCAGGGCATCGAGTCCGGCGTCGATCTGCGCCGCCTGTTCCTCGTCGAGAAGCTCGCGAGCGGTGCCCAGAGCGACGTGCAGCCACTGGCCCGGCGCTACATCGCCTACCAGCAGCAGGTTGACCTCCTCGCGGCGGCCGCGCCCTTCGCACAGCGCCGTGAATCCGTTCGACTGGAGGACCTTCATGGGAATGCCGAGGCACATGTTTCGTGAGCGCCAGAAAGGCGGTAGTTACGAGACCCGCGATTTATAAGGAATCGCTTAGGCTTTGGGAAGCGCGGAAGGTTGACCTAGCTCAATACTTCGGCGAATCGCGACTGACCGCAGGGACCGAGCCCGCCCTGCCCCACCGGCGGCGGCAGGCGCCGCCGCACCTGCCTCCAGCGCGGCGCTTTCAGTCTGCCAACTGGTCGGCGACCATTTCCAGCAGGCTGTGCATGGTCTTGTCCCACTTGAAGTGGGCCTGGCCGTCGTCGAAGGTCTGGCGGCAGTTGGAGCAGCTCGTCAGCGGAATCTCCGCGCCGGTGGCCTCGATCTGCCGCATCTTCATCTGGAACACGGCGTAGCGCGTCTCGTCGGCCCGATGGATGGTCACCACCCCGCCGCCACCGCCACAGCACCAGTTCATGTCGCCATGGCCGCCCGGCATCTCGTGCAGGTCGACGCCCAGCGCCGCCATGACGTCCCGCGGCGCATTCGGCACGCCGCCGCGGCGCGAGACCTGACAGGGATCGTGGAAGGTGACGGATTTCTTCAGCGGTTTCACCTTGATGCGTCCGCTGCGGATGTTGTCGGCGAGAAACTCCGAGATGTGCAACACCTCGAAGGGCAGCGGCTTGCCGTACATGTTGGCGCCCATCCAGCGCAGCGCGCCGTAGGCGTGGCCGCATTCCGGCAGGATCAGGGTCTTGGCGCCGCAGGCGATCGCGGCGTTGATCACCTTCATGCTCATGTCTTTCTGCCACTGCAGGTTGCCGGACAGCAGGCCGAAATTGGTGGCCTCGTAGCCGTCGGAGCGCAGCGTCCAGTCGAAGCCGCCGTGGTTGAGGATCTTCGCCGTGGCGACGATCGACTCCGGGAACTTCATGATCTCGATCGAGGACATGGCGATGATGATGTCCGCCTTGGCCTTGTCCATGTGAATCTCGACCTCGTGGTCGTCGGCCAGCCACTCGCAGCGCTCCTTGAGCACCTTGGCTGTCGCACCCAGCGGGCTGCCCTCGCGCTCGGCGCGTTCGGCCACGGCATGCAGTTCGTGGGGCACCAATCCGGCCTGGAACATGGCGTGGCGTGCCTGGCCAACGAGGCTGGCGATGTCGATGCCCATCGGGCACACCAGGGTGCAGCGGCCGCACATGGTGCAGCTGTCGTAGATCAGCTCCTGCCAGTCTTCCAGTTCCTCCAGCGTCACCTCGGGTTTGAGGTTGAAGGTCTTGTAGAACCAGCGGAAGGGGCTCGCCTCGCGCTTGTACACCTGCTTGAAGGGCTCCAGCTTCCAGATCGGCGTGTAGCGCGCGTCGCCAGTGGCGACGTAGTAGTGGCAGGCCTCGGCACACTTGCCGCAGTGGATGCAGGACTCCATGTAGGCCGCCAGCGGCCGGCTGAAGTCCTTGGCAAAATTCTGCAATGCGATATTGACCCGCTCCGCATCGCCCATCTCGCCCTGGCGGTCAACGCGCCGCTCGGGCTTCTTGATCGAGAAGCGCGGCGCTTCCAGTTCGATCGGATGAACCTGATCGGCTTCGATGTGCATCGTCATAGCCCGGCCCCTTTGCGCGCGAAGGCGGCACCGGTGATGCCGCGGGAAATGAAGATCAGGAAGGCATGGGACAGCTTGCCGAAGGGCAGCCAGATCAGCATCACCTCGACCGCGATCAGGTGGATCGCCAACACGGTATCCGTGCGCGCCGAGCTGTAGTCGAAGGCCATCATCCCCGTCACCACCGCGAACAGGGTGATGAACCAGGAGAAGTAGTCGTCGAAGTTGGAGATCAGCCGCAGCGGCGGATGGGACATGCGGTGCAGCAGGCCGACGATCAGCGTCACGATGGCTGTGGCGCCGCAAAGGTAGGTCACCGCATCGGGCAGCGCCGGCCAGGTGATGAAGCCGGTCAGGCGCTTGACGAAGGCGATGTGGGGCGCATAGGCGACGATGATCAGCAACAGCGCAATGTGGAAGATCCAGGCATTGGCCTCGGTGAAGGCGATGCGGCTGCGGAACTCCTTGCGCGGGAACACGCGCGCCCGCACGCCTTCCAGCGCCTGCGCAAAGCCGACCTCGCGCCGCGGCTTGGAATGGTCGGGCTTGGGCTTGAAGCGGAAGATCCCGTAGATGCGCCAGGCGCTGCCGGCGAAGAACACGATCAGGGCGACGGCCAGCAGGGGACCGCGGGCGAATTCGAGCAGTGTCATTGGGCACCTCCCTTCGCGGCGGCCGCCTTCTCGTTCACCTCCTTAAGCCACAGTTCGTGATGGTCCCGCGCCCAGATCTCGTCCACCTCGCCGGTGATCATCGACTGGTAGGCGCCCTCGACGCCGGAGGTTCCCATGTAGATGTGCCCGAGGGAAAGGGCAAACACCAGGATCGCCGCAATCAGGTGGGTGATGTTGGCCACCTGCATCGCCCAGCGCGTCTCGAACAGGTTGGGAAACACCAGCACCAGGCCCGAGACCACCACCGTGAGCCCGAGGAAGCACACGCCGATCCAGTACCAGGTCTTCTCGCCAAAGTTGAAGCGCTTCGACGGCACATGCTCGCGCTTGATCAGGCCACCCGCCTTGCGTATCCACACGGCATCGCAGGGATCCCACACGTTGTCGCGCAGGAAGGTGATCAGCATCAACACCAGGCTGGTCGCGAACAGGAAGCCGAGGAAGTTGTGGAAATTCTTGCTGAAGGCGACGAGCCAGGAGAAAACCGTGTGGCCGAGGATGGGCAGCAGCAGGTACTTGCCCAGGAACATGGTCAGCCCGGTCAGCGCCAGCATGACGAAGCTGATGGCGGTAAGCCAGTGCACCAGGCGCTCCCAGTTGTTGAAGCGCACGATGACGCGGCCGGTGGGCGGCGCGCTCAGCCCGATCCGGCCCTTGACCATATGGAACAGCAGGATCGCCAGCGGCACCGCCGCCAGCAGCAGGCCGCCGTAGAAGGTGATGGGCCCGTTGCGCAACTGGCGCCAGGTCTCGCCGCCCGGTTGAACGAGCACGCCGGCCTCGGGGCCGCGAATCGTCGTGAAACCCGGATCGCCGGAACGAACCTCCCGCCAGAGTGGGGCGAGGTTATGGCCTTGGCCCGGGGGCTGGACCTGGACCGGGGACGCCGTTGGAGCGGCGCTCGCTGGAGGCTGACTCTGACCGAGAGCCGCCGATACGAAAGTCAGGGCCAACAGGACGGCGGCGATGGCTGTGCCAAAGCCGCCCCGCAACAGGGTCGACGACATCCGGCTCCTCCTCTCCAACTGCAAACGATGGATTGGTGTCTTTTTATATTGCCATTATGGGAAAGCTCCGGGCCATTTGTCAACCTATCGCAAGAAAATTCCTGCTGATCTCGCGAAATTCCTCCGACCCGGCCTGCCGCAGCCACTCGAAGGCAAGCATTTCGCGGGAGACGATTTCCACGCCGTGGGCACGCATGCGGGCCAGCGCCAGTTCCCGGTCGCTCGGACGGCGCGAGCCCACTGCCTCGGCCACCACGAACACCTCCCGGCCCTGCCAGCGCAGATCGAGCACCGTCTGAAGCACGCAGACGTGGGATTCGATGCCGCACACCACCAACTGGCGCCGCTCGCTCCCCGGCAAGCCTGGAAGACATTGCGCGGCGGCGCAGGAGAAGTGCAGCTTCTCGCCGATGGCCCCCGCCGGCAGCAGCGCCGCCAGTTCGGCGTGGGTCGGGCCTATGCCTTTAGGATACTGCTCGCTGGCCATCACCGGCACTGCCAGGCGCTGCGCCAGCTTCGTCAGCCAAAGGGCATTCTCCAGCACCCGCTGCCAGCCGTCGATGTGGGGCAGCAGGCGCTCCTGGATGTCGATCACCAGCAAGGCGGAGTTTTCGCGATCGATGAGCATGGTATGCCTCCGGTATTGTCGTTCAGCTTTGCAGCTCGGGCCGGGCGCGGAACTGTTCCAGCGCCTCTGGATTGGCCAGCGCCTCGATGTTCCTCACGGCTTGGCCGTGCACCACGTTGCGTACCGCCAGTTCGACGATCTTGCCGCTCTTGGTGCGGGGAATGTCCGCCACCTGCAGGATCTTGGCGGGAACGTGGCGCGGCGTGGTGTTGTCGCGGATGGTCTGCTTGATGTGCGCCACCAACTCGTCGTCGAGCGAGGCCCCTTCATTGAGCCGCACGAACAGCACCACCCGCACGTCCCCCTCCCAGTCCTGCCCCACCACCAGCGACTCCACCACCTCCGGCAAGCGTTCCACCTGGCGATAGATCTCTGCGGTGCCGATGCGCACGCCGCCCGGGTTGAGGGTGGCGTCGGAGCGGCCGTAGATGATGATTCCGTCATGGTCGGTGATCTCGACGAAGTCGCCGTGGCACCACACGCCGGGGAAGCGATCGAAATAGGCGGCCCGGTATTTCGCGCCGTCCGGGTCGTTCCAGAACCCGATCGGCATCGAAGGAAACGGCTTCACGCACACCAGTTCGCCCTTGCGCCCCAGCACCGGACTGCCATCCTCGTCGAACACCTCCACCGCCAGCCCCAGGCCGCGGCACTGGATTTCGCCGCGCCACACCGGCAGACAGGGATTGCCCAGCACGAAGCAGGACAGGATATCGGTGCCGCCGGAGATCGAGGCGAGATCGACGTCCGCCTTGATCGAACCATAGACGTAGTCGAAGCTCTCCGCCACCAAGGGGCTGCCGGTGGAGAAGATGGCGCGCAGCGTCCGCAGGTCGTGGCTAGCGCGCGGTTCCAGCCCGATCTTGGCGACGGCATCGATGAACTTGGCCGAGGTGCCGAAGTGGGTCATGCCCTCCGCCTCGGCATAGTCGAAGAGGATCCTGCCGCGGCCGACGAAGGGCGAGCCGTCGTAGAGCAGCAGGGTCGCCCCCGTTGCGAGGCCCGATACCAGCCAGTTCCACATCATCCAGCCGCAGGTGGTGAAGTAGAACAGGCGATCTCCCGCGCCGACATCGCAATGCAGCCGGTGCTCCTTCAGGTGCTGCAGCAGGGCGCCGCCCGCCCCGTGGACGATGCACTTGGGCACGCCGGTAGTGCCCGACGAATACATGATGAACAGCGGATGGTCGAAGGGCAGCCGTTCGAAGCGGATCTCGCTTGCCCCCTGGAAGGGCGCCAGGAAGTCCGACAGCGACTGCGCCCGTGGAATGGCGCCGATGTCCAGGAATTCGCCGACATACGGAACGATCACGCAGCGCTGCACCGAATCCAGGCCACCCATGATCCGGGCCACCTTGGGCAGGCATTCCACGGTCTTGCCACCGTAGTAGTAGCCATCGCAGGCGACGAGCACTTTCGGCTCGATCTGGCCGAATCGGTCCAGCACGCCCTGGACGCCGAAGTCGGGCGAGGCGGAGGTGAACACCGCGCCTATCGAGGCCGCCGCCAGCATGAACACCAGCGTGGCGGGGAGGTTCGGTAGAAAGGCGGCGACGCGATCGCCGCGTCCCACGCCCTGACTTCTGAGCGCCGCCGCAGCCTGCGCCACCGCCCGGAAAAGCTCGGCGTGCCGCACGCGGTGGCGCACCTTGTCCTCGCCCCAGAACACCAGGGCCTCGCCGTCGCCGCGGCTGCGCAGCAGGTTCTCGGCGTAGTTGAGCCGCGCCTCGGGAAACCACTTCGCGCCGGGCATCTTGTGGCCATCGACCAATACCCGCTCGCCCCGTTCCCCGATCACGCCACAGAAGTCCCACAGCGTCGGCCAGAACTGCTCGGGCTCATCGATCGACCAGCGGTGCAGCGCGGCGTAGCCGCCGACGGAAAGGCCCCAGCACCGGTTCGCCAGCGCCATGAAGGCCGCCATGGCGGAGCGGGCGGCGCGCTCCGGCGACGGCCGCCACAACGGTCCGTCGGTGCCGCGCCCGCTCATTCTTCCACCAGGCGCCGCAGGGTGTCCGGCAGCGGCACCGATTTGCCCGTCACCGGGTTCATCCAGACCACTTTCGCCGCCCCCTCGGCGTGCAGCCGCTCGTCGCCTTCGGGCCGCAGCTCGTAGTACGTCGGGATGCTGGAGCGGCCAGGCCGGCCGGCGAACAGCTTCACCTCCACCGTTCCCGGATAGTTCAGGGGAAGCAGGAAGGTGCACTGGGCGTTGATGATCACCGGCGCCTCCTGGTCCGTGTTACAGGTATAGCC
This sequence comes from uncultured beta proteobacterium, assembly GCA_963696505.1. Lineage (GTDB taxonomy): Bacteria > Pseudomonadota > Gammaproteobacteria > Burkholderiales > Rhodocyclaceae > CAVOKN01. The sequence continues at coordinate 81,882 of CAVOKN010000006.1, forward strand.
GATGCCCTCGAACCATTCGACCCGCGCCTGTTCCATGTAGCGGAAGTAAACGGTGTTGTTAACGTGGCGATAGGCGTCCATGTCGCCCCAGCGGATCGCAATGCGGGTGGTATGGATCAGCTTGCGGTGGGTTTCCATGCTCGGTCCGGTGCGGCGACTATAATCTTCGATTGTATTCACATTCGGGCGCGGCGCGCGGCCGCCGGACCCGTCGCGAGGGAACCATGGAACGCGAATCGATGGAGTTCGATGTCCTGATCGTCGGCGGCGGGCCCGCCGGGCTGGCGGCGGCGATCCGGCTCAAGCAGCTCGAACGCGAGCAGGGTCGCGAGATCTCGGTTTGCCTGATCGAGAAGGGTTCGGAGATCGGCGCGCACATCCTTTCCGGCGCGGTGCTCGACCCGCGTGCTCTCACCGAACTGCTGCCCGACTGGAAGACAGCCGGCGCGCCGGTGACGACGCAAGTGAGCGAAGACCGCTTCCTGATCCTCTCCGAGCAGACCGGCACGCGCTTACCCACCGCGCTGCTGCCGGCCTGCTTCCAGAATCATGGCAACTACGTCATCAGCCTGGGCAGTCTGTGCCGCTGGCTCGGCCAGCAGGCCGAGGCGCTGGGCGTCAACCTGTATCCCGGCTTTGCCGGTGTCGAAGTGCTGTACCGGGCGGATGGCTCGGTCAAGGGTGTGGCCACCGGCGACATGGGCTTAGGCAAGGACGGACAGCCCACCGGCTCCTACCAGCCCGGCATGGAACTGCATGCCAAATACACGCTGTTCGCCGAAGGCTGCCGCGGCCAGCTCGGGCGCCAACTGGAGGAGAAGTTCGCGCTGCGGCGCGACAGCGAGCCCCAGGTCTATGGCATCGGCATCAAGGAGCTGTGGGAGCTGGACGCCGCGCAATTCCGCGGCGGCCTGGTGATGCACACCGCGGGCTGGCCGCTGGCGCCCGACACCTACGGCGGCTCCTTCATGTACCACTTCGGCGAGCGGCTGGCGGCGGTGGGTTTCGTTGTCGGCCTCAACTACGCCAATCCCTACCTGTCGCCCTTCGAGGAGTTCCAGCGCTTCAAGACCCACCCGGAGATCCGCGGCTTTCTCTCGGGCGGGCGGCGAATCGGCTATGGCGCGCGGGCGCTGACCGCGGGCGGGCTCCAGGCGCTGCCCCGGCTCGTCTTCCCCGGCGGTTGCCTGATCGGCGACGACGCGGGCTTTCTCACCGCCGCAAGGATCAAGGGCACCCACGGTGCGATCAAGTCGGGAACCCTTGCAGCCGAGGCGGCATTCGCGGCGATAGGCGCTGGCCGCTCGGGCGACGAGATGGCAGCGTATCCGGAAGCCTTCCGCAAGAGCTGGCTCTACGAGGAACTGCACCGCTTGCGCAACTTCAAGCCGTGGATGAGCAAGGGTCTCTATCTCGGATCGATGATGTTCGGCGTCAACCAGCATCTGCTGCGCGGCAAGGCCCCGTGGACGCTGCGCCTGTCGGCCGACCATGCCAAGCTCAAGCCCGCCGCGGCCTGCAATCCGATCGACTACCCCAAGCCCGACGGCGTCATAAGTTTCGACCGCCTCTCCTCGGTATTCCTGTCGAACACCAACCACGAGGAGAACCAACCCTGCCACCTGAGGCTCAAGGATGCGTCGGTACCGATCGCAGTCAATCTGGCGCAATACGACGCGCCCGAGCAGCGCTACTGCCCGGCGGGCGTGTATGAGATCGTGCGCGATGCCGACGGCGCGAATCCGCGCCTGCAGATCAATGCCCAGAATTGCGTCCACTGCAAGACCTGCGACATCAAGGATCCGACCCAGAATATCGTCTGGGTCGCGCCACAGGGTGGCGAGGGGCCCGTCTATCTGAATATGTGACCTTTGCTCCGCCGCAAGGGACACATGCTGCCGCTCCAGGAAGGCTGACTCCGGACCTGCGCTTGCCGCCCCATGGCAGTAGAATCGAGCTACCGCATCCTGACTCCAAAACTCATCTGGGAGGACAAATGAACATGGAACTGAACCGGACAGCGCTGGCACTCGCCCTGACAGCCATCTGCGGATCCGCCGTCGCAGCCCAGGAGCCTGCATCCGCCGCAAAACCCGCCGCCACAACACCGGCGGCAGCAACACCCGCCGCGGCAACCGCCGTGCCCGTCCCGGCGGCAGCCAACCCGGCCTGCCCGCCCGCCACGGCGTCGGCGCCGGCCCCCGCCGCCCGGCCGGCCCAGCCCGAGGCCGCGCCTCGCCCGGCGCAGCGCCGCGCTCCGCCTGTCGCCCAGCGTCCAGCGGCACCGGCCCAGCGTCCGGCGATCGCGCCCGCCTACCCGTACTATCCGCCTGCCTATGGTTACGGGCCGGCATATGGACCAGCGTATGGGCCAGCGTATGGGCCAGCGTATGGGCCGGCGTATGGGCCGGCGTATGGGCCGGCCTACGGCTACGGCCCCGGTTATGGCTATCCCGCCCCCTACTGGGCCGGGCCGCGTTACTGGCGCCGCCCCGTCTACGCACCGCCCGCCTGGCACGGCTACGGCCCCTACGGCGGCGCTCCCAGCTTCGCCGATCCGGTGTATGGCTACGGCTATGACACCGGCAGAACACCGGGCAGTGGCTACGCCTACCAGTATGGTAATCCCGCCCCCTACGACTCCGGTCCCGGCTATGCCTACGGGCCGGGCTATGGCTACACCTACGGGCCGGGCTACAGCTCGGCCTACGGGGAGGGTCCGGGTTACCGCTACAGCTACAGCCAGCAGTACAGCTCCAGCAGCGCCCCCGCTGCGCAGAGGAACCGGGCAGACCAATACATGGGGCCGGGGCTGGGACGACGATTTCGGCGGCTCGGACAGCGGCTGGAACGAGCCTTCGGACCGTGGCTGGAACGAATCCTGGAGCGACGCCGGCTGGAACACCTACCCGGGCACCGGATACAGCAGCGGCGGCAACGCGGGTCGGAACCCGCAGGGCGCTGCGCCCTGGGGCCAGCAGGCCTACGGCACCAGCTCGCAGTCGGCCTACGCCCCGGCGGCGCCGTCCGGAGGAAGCGGATGGGACGCGGATCCCTGGGCTACTGGCTACCAGCCCTGGGGTGGCGACAACGACTTCGGCACCTATGCGCCCGCGGCCCGGGACACGCGTGGTGATCAGTGGGCCGGAGGCTACGGCCCCGGTTACGGCGGCTGGTGGTGAAACGGCGGCGCGCGCTCCCGCAGCAACTATCGCTGCTGGCGGGCGCGCTGCTCCTGAGCGGGGTGTTCCGGCTCAGGAAGCCACTCCCGCCGCCATAGCGGCTGGAGGCGAGCCCGCCGCGCACGAGGCGGACACATCGCGCCGCCCCGCCGGACGCCGGGAGCGACTCCTACCGGCACTACCGGCCTTGGGACTACCCGCCCAGCGGGCTGGACCTACCCCGGCTACGCCTGGCCCGCGAACCGCTGGCAGCCCGGCCGTCCCCTGCCCTACGGCGGGTGGTGAGCGACGCTGCAAGGCGCCTGCTGTCCGCGACGCCGCGGGTTCCGGCGCCTCAAAGGATGGCGCAGATCTGCTCTCGCTGGCGCAGCGCTTCGTGAAACTCCTCGGCGTCCAGTTCCAGCGCGTCCCGGGCCGAAACCATGCCCACCGGCCGCCCATCCTCCACCACCGGCACGTGGCGGAAGCCGCCCTCGTACATCAAGTACAGCGCATGGACGAAGGGCTTGTCGGGGCCGATGGTCTGCGGTTCCGCCGTCATGACATCCGAAATAGGCGTGACAGACACGTCGCGGCCCTCGGCCAGAACGCGAAACACGGCATCGCGTTCGGTGAACACACCCACCAGCCTGCCTCGCTCCACCACCATGACGGCGCCCACGCCGCTGCGGCGCATCAGCTTTGCGGCCTGTTCGATGGTGGTGCCGGCGGGGGCAGTGAGAACGCGCTGGTTGGCAATCACGTCGCGTATCGGTCGTTGGGGCATGCTGCTCTCCTCTGTTGGGATGAAACTGGCGCGGACCCGTCGGTGGACGTGCCCGCCTGATCGGCCCCGACGAACCCGCTGCTCGCCTGGGTAAGGCTCCCGTCCGGACCGAACGGTCCAGCAGGTCGCAAGCTTCGTTCCAGTCTGCTCCGGCGCGCGGCTTCCCTCTGGGACACGCCCCCGGGAACGCCTCCGATTGCCGCGCTTTCGTCGGCCGCAGGCGACGCGCGGCGCGCCCGGCAGCGCCGCAGACTGGTGCATGCCGCAGTGCAATGACCCTGCGACAGTGCGCTGCAAGCGGCGCCGCGGCCGGTTCGTCGAACGCGACCGGCGCGCAGGACGGATGTCGGCCCTTCGCGACACGGCCCGAAGCGGGCTTCCCTTTGCGCGCACCCGCGCCCACCGGAAATCGCGCCGCTGTGCCCGATTACAATGCGCGCAGTCCTGCCACCGGATTTCCCCTTTCCGCACGGAGCACGTACGAATGAGCTTTCAGATCCACGACCGCGCGCATCACGACACCGTCGGCGAGCAGTTCATCTTCGACACCGACACGCATCACTACGACGAGGATGTCGTCGCAGCGTCGCACCACCACCTGGTGCTGGTGGACCTGTGGGCCGACTGGTGCGGCCCCTGCCATTTCCTGGCGCCGGTGCTGGCGCGGGTGGTACCGACCTACGGCGGCCGGGTGCGCCTGGCCAAGGTTGAAGTCGACGAAGGCGACAACATGAAGATCGCCGGCCGCAACGGCGCACGCGGCTTCCCGACGGTGCTGCTCTACAAGGACGGAGCAGTCATCGACCGCTTTCACGGCGCGAAGCCCGAGCACTTCGTGCGCGAGTTGATCGACAGTCACCTCGACCGCTGAACGCAAGCACTGTTCCGCGGAGTCGCCGCCGGACACTTCACGTCCGAATGCGAAGAACCGCCGAACAGGTGCTGCCGGGGATGGAAATACAGTGTAACGCCGCGCTCACACAGTGTTGCAAGACGGCGGGGGCGGGAAACAGGGCGGAAACCGCTGCTCCTTAGCATGTTGCATGCCGACGGCAACCACGCTGCGACAGGCATCGACAGCCACACATCCAAGGAGACAGCCATGCAAGACAAGACCCGCCGGTCCGCGATAGTCCTCGCGCTCTTTGCGAGCGCCGCCATGCCGGCGCTGGCCGACCACAACAGCGTATGGGGCGCCGGCAAGGCCAACATGCCGAACGACATCCACAACACGCGCATCGAGGAAGCCAACACCGGACTGATGACGTCCGAGGAATGGCGCACCTTCGTCAGCAAGGGCGCCGGCGCGGCGACGGTGAACCGCTATCTGGACGAGGATGGCGACGGCATCAGCGACCGGGTGCTGCCGAGCCAGACCAACATGAACCGGGGCGCCGTGCAGTCCGATCGGGTGCAGCGCGACGGCCGGCCCGAAACCTCTCCCCGCAACTCGGCCATGATCGACAGGCCCGAGTCTCCGGCTCGCCAGATGAACGTCATGAGAGTGGAGCGTCCGACGCCGGTCAGCCGCGGGCGGCAGTGATGCTTTTCCTGCGCGCGGCGTGACCCGCCCCGGTCCGCCGCGCGGCCTTCACGCCCGGCCGCCCTGCATCGAGGAGCTCCCGCCTCGATCCCTCCCACTCTGCGCAACAGGGGCAGGGCAACGCCACGCATGACTTCCTGCCTCGCACAAGCGTAATCCGCCATCGCCATCCCGCGCTATCATCGGCTCGTAACGGGCGTCGACGCCCGGCAGCGAGAACAAGGGATGGTCGCAGGCAGATTCATGCATCGCTCTCGCCTGGCGCGCCGCCTTGCGCTGGCGGCGCTGCTCCTGATTCCTGCCGTCGCCGCGGCGGATTCGAGCCGCGCGGAAGGCTTTTCCCGCCTGCCCGCCAGTGCGGTGGTGGCGGTGATGCCGCTGGACATCGAACTGTTCAACATCAGCGCGGGCGGCGTGCTCGAACCCCAGGCCGAGTGGACCGCGCTGGCCCACGAAAACCTCAGGCAGGCGTTCCTGACGCGCAAGAACGCGCTGAACGTCAGCTTCAAACCACTGGCCGACGACGCCGACGAGCGCATCGACAGCCTCAACCGCCTGCACGGCGCCGTCGGCCGGGCGATCAGCCTGCACCACGGCGGCGCCTACGCCCTGCCCACCAAGGAAGGCAAACTCGACTGGTCGCTGGGCGAAGAGGCGGCGGCCATCCGCGAAAAGGCCGGCGCCGACTATGCGCTCTTCTCCTACGTGCGCGACAGCTATGCCAGCGGCGAGCGCGTCGCGGCCATGGTCGTCGGCGCCCTGCTCGGCGTGGGCCTCTCCGGCGGAGCCCAGGTCGGCTACGCCTCGCTGGTGGACCTCGCCAACGGGCAGATCGTCTGGTTCAACCGGCTTTCACGGGCCAGCGGCGACCTGCGCGACCCGGAAAGGGCGCGCGAATCCGCCGAGGCCCTGCTCGCCGGCTTCCCGGAGTAGCCTCTTGACAGCGCAATCGTGACAACTTCGGCGAAGACTTTCCGAGACGTCGGCCTTGGGGGATCTACAAGGGGGCTCGCCCCCTTGTTCGTCCTCGGGGGATATACAAGGGGAGCCTCCCCTTGTTCGTACATGGCAGGTTTTTCGGCCGAGTCGAAGCTGCATGCCTTTATTGGCTCCGGCTCGGCTGGCTTAGGCCTATGAACCGCCGAGGCTTCGTGCTGGGCTGCGGCTGCTTCGGGTTCGGTGGCGTGCTCACGGCGCTACACGCCGCCGAGCACTGGAAGATACCTTCGCGGCTCCAGAAGCCCGAGACCGCGACCGACGAGGGCGGACTCTGGGCGCTGCTCGACCGCGAGGAAGCGCGGGTCAAGCGCAGCCGCTTCCTGGTGCGCGACGACGAGCTCAACCGCTATGTGAGCGGCATCGCCTGCCGCCTGGGCGGTGAGCATTGTCCCGACACCCGCTTGTACGTGGTCCGCTCGCCTTTCTTCAACGCCAGCATGGCGCCCAACGGCATGATGCAGGTGTGGACCGGACTGCTGCTGCGCATGGCCAACGAGGCCCAGCTTGCCGCTGTCATCGGCCACGAGATCGGTCACTATGTCGCGCGGCACAGCGTCGACCAGTTGCGCGACATCAAGTCGCGATCCGCCTTCGGCCAGTTTCTCGGCCTGGCGCTGGGCGTCGCGGGCCTGGGCAGCGCGGGATCCCTCGCCCAGCTCGCCGTCATGGCAAGCATGTTTTCCTACTCCCGCGACCAGGAGCGCGACGCGGACCGCATCGGCCAGGAACTGATGGCCGGCTCCGGCTACCCCCCGCTGGAGGCGGCCCGCGTCTGGCAGCAGCTTCTGGCGGAACTGACGGCCGAGAGCGATTGGGCGGGCGATGCCGGCAGCCGCAGCGTGCTGTTCGCCACCCACCCCGACCCCGAGGAGCGCAGCAAGGCAATGGCGGAACGCGCCGCCACCATGTCCGGAGGCGATGCCGACAGCGGCGCCGCCTCCTATGCCGCCAAGGTCGCGAAACACCGGCGCGAATGGCTGGAGGACGAGCTGAAGCGCCGCAAGTCGGGCGAGACGATCACCCTCCTCCAGCGATTGCTCGAAGGATCCGAGGACGGCGAGTTGCGCTACTTTCTCGGCGAGGCCTACCGCCTGCGCGGCGGCGACGGCGATACGGCGCGCGCGCTGGCCCAGTACCGGATCGCCGAGTCGCAGCCGCGCTGTCCGCCCGAGACGTACAGATCCCTGGGCACGCTGCTGCGGCAGACCGGCGACGAGGCGGCGTCGCGGGCGGCCTTCCAGCGTTATCTGTCGTTGCGGCCGGAGGCCGAGGATGCCGAGATGATCCGCACCTACCTCACCGAAGGGAACTGAGATGGCGCGCTGGTTCCTGTTCGTACTGGTCGTATTCCTGTCGGGCTGTGCCGCGATGGCCAAGGTCGGCCCGGGCGACGTGACGATCCGCGAGGGGATGACCGTCAGCCTCGACAGCGCCTGGAACCGGCTGGAACAGGGTGCGCCGAAGAACACCGAAGTGCTGACCACGGACGGCCTGGCGCTCGACCGCCTCGTGTTCTACGTCGGTATCCCGGACGGCGAGGCCCTCGGCGAGCTTCAGGCACGTAAGGACCGCCAGATCCCGAAGTTCCGCGCCTCGATGCAGCCCCACGAGATCGCCGAGATGTACGAGGTGTTCGTCACCTACGACGGCAGCACTTTCAAGCGGGAGAAACTGGCACCCGCCCAGTTCGCCGGCGGCGCGGGCTTCCGCTTCGAGTTCAGCCGCGTGCGCAAGAGCGACGAGGTGGAGATGCGCGGCGCCGGTTACGCCGTCGTGCGCGGTGGCAAGCTCTACATGATGGTGTTCGAGGCGCCCCGCATCCACTACTTCAACAAGCACCTCGGCCGCGCCGAAGCGGCGGCAAAGTCGGCGCGCATCAAGGGCTGAGAGGCGCTCGCCGGGGGCTGACTTTGCGCCCAATGCGCTTCAGGCCTGCCATTCCCGGCACGGTAGGGTGCGCCGAACAGCCGCTCTGCGTTACCCGCGGAAATCATCCGCGCGGCATCGGCGGGCAACTGCCCCAGCCAGCCGCGATAACCGGCGATGATCGCGGCGTAGCCGTCCCAGCGCGAATTGCTCCAGGTGTCCGAGCCGAGCAGGAAGCGGTCGGGATGCCGCCGCAGCAGTCCCTGCCATTCGGGAGTCAGGCCGCCGCCGGCGCCGGTGAACCCGCTACGGTAGGAGAGCTCGGCCCAGAGATTCGGATGACGTCGCAGCACGGCTTCCACCTCGCCGGCAGGCGTCGAAAACCCGGTGTGCGCCCAGATGATCCTCGCCCCCGGGTCGTGGCGGAACAGCAGGTCGATCGCCTCGATGTCGCTGTGGGCGTAAAGATACAGACGGTGCCGGCGGGCGAAATCGACCACACCCTTGACCACCTCGGTCGCCGCGTCCTGCCCGTGCACATGGAATTCACCGATGCCGGCGTAGGCGGCGCGCGGGAACTCGGCTTCGATCAGCGCCAGCGTGGCCGGATCGCGGAACCAGGTCTGCACGTCCGCGCTGGTCCGATAGGGACGAAGGAAAGGCACGATCCGCAGATTCGCCGGCCGCGCATCGAGCAGCGCCCGCGTGCTGTCGTTGGGCGTGCTGTTTGCCAGGACGCCGCTCACCCCGCTCGCCTCCAGCAGGGCGATCACCCTCTCCACCGGCAGCCGCGCCATCGCCTCCGCGTTGTAGTGAATGTGGGCGTCGAAGAGGGGCAGGTCGGATCCGGCCACCGCCGGCAAGGCGGCAAACGCCGCAAGTGCTCAATGCCAGTCGCAAGCCCATGCCCATGGCCAATCCCCCTCGTTACCCGGCACCTGCCGCCACGTTACCATGCTGCCACCAAAGCCGACCTGCAACGTCCATGACCCGAGTCCACGTCAGCCTGCCCGAGCGCTTCGCCTTCCGGACCGAGATGCTCCTCTACATCGGCCACATCAACTACGGCGGCCATCTCGACAACGCCCTGCTCCTGACCGTCGTCTCGGAAGCGCGCGTGCGCTTCTTCAAGTCTCTCGGCTACACGGAACTGGACGTCGAAGGCGCGGGCCTGGTAATGGCCGACGCCGCCGTGCAGTACAAGTCCGAAGCCTTCCACGGCGAGACCATGGTCGTAGAAACGAGCGCCATGAACCTGCACGGCAAGGGCTTCGATCTCGTCTGGCGCATGAGCGACAAGGCCACCGGGCGGGAAGTCGCTCGCGGCAAGTCGGGGATGCTGTTCTTCGACTATCGGCAGCGCAAGGTGGTGGCGGCGCCTGAGGGGTTTGTGCGGCGGGTGGGGCAGATGTAGCGAGCCCGCGATCGGGCTCTACCGGACGGCCGATCAGCCATCAAGGCAGTGGGCTGAAGGACTTCCCCGCGGCAAGCGTGTCCGGCCGGCACCCTTGACCTCGATGGGAGCCCACAACGACTGCGCCCCGACCAGCGGGGCGCAGCGAGTCAGGCGCAGGGCGCGTCAGCGCCAGAATTCGGCGCTGGCGGCGACCTTGTCGGCCGCCATTTCCGGCGGCAGCTTGTCGCCCATCTTGGCGATCAGCGGCGGCGCGAGCACGTTGTAGAGTGCCTGGGCGCGCACCACGGCCACGTTGGCGGCCGGTATCTCATACCTGAGCTGCCGCGCCTCGTTGGGTTGCAGGCGCGTGTTGGCCAGCACCTTGGTGGCGTCGGGCGGCTGCGCGATCTGGTCCTTCTCGTTGCCCAGCACGTAGTGGAAGGCCGACTGTGGATCTTCCGCCGCCGGATTATTCTTGAAGTTCTGCCAAACCGGTTTGCCGTCCTTGTCGTAGGCCACCACCTTCACCACCATGTGGCGGAAAGGCGCACCGGTCGGGAAGGCATGAGGCAGCCGGTTGTGCAGGCTGAGGCTGGCCATGATGCGATCGCCCTCGACCCGCGCGTCCATCTTCATCACGATCGAGCGCTTCACCATGTCCGCGCTGTGGCCACCCATCATGCTGTGGTCGGTCACGCCATTGGACTTGGGCATGTGGCAGGACTGGCAGGTGGCGAAGGAGCCCGACTTGCTGTATTCGCTCCCGGTCACGCACAGCGGCGCACCCTTGAAGTTGTCGCGCTGCTCGTGGCAACCCATGCAGGCGTCGTTGGCGCGCATGGCCGCATTGCCTTCGCGGATGAAGGGGTGGAACGGCTTCATCGCCGGATTCAGCGGCTGTCCCTCGGCAGGCTTGTCCGGCCCGTAGTGGGTGCCTGAAGGCGCCATCAGCGAGGTCTTGGAGGTTTCATAGGCGGCGATGCCGTACTGCGGCTTGCCCTCTGGCGTGCTGATACCCTTGAACTGCTTCAGGCTGTGGCAGACGATGCAATTGACTCCCTCACCGTAAGCAGCCACGGCGTCGAGCTTGGTCTTCTTGTCGAGCGCGGCGTTGGGCGCATGGCAGTTCAGGCAGACCGGATACTTGCCTGATTCCTTCGAAAGCACTCCTTCCTCTTTCGGATCGCCCACGGTCTGGACGTAGAAGGCACCGTGGATCGGGTCTTTCAGTGCCGTGCTCTTCGCATGCATCGAGCCTTCCCACTGCCGGTAGATGTCGAGGTGGCAGCGCTTGCACTTGTAGGCCTGGGTATGGTGCAGCGGTCCGGATTCCGCTTCGGTGGCGTCGGCGCTGCGAGCGCCGGGGCTTATCAGCAGTGCGGCGGCCGCGGCGGCGGCCATGACGAATTGCAGCAGGTATTTCACGGGAACCCTCCATTGACGATGGATCTTGTGCTCTCGACATAGTCCCGGCCCGCTGGGCACTCTGTGGCACCCTGATCGAGGCAGGATTCTCCGCACCGTTCCATCCGCTTCATTGATCTAGGTCATGTCGGCATGAACGGGAGCCAGGTCGTTCCTGGCACCACCGAAATCGCTTCACTTGACGGCTGCGGAATTGCTGCACCGTCTTCACGAAGCCCGTTCAGGCCGAACTCGATGGCTCCCCTGATCTCCCTTTCTACTTCTGCGACAGCGGCGCCACTGCCGACACAGCCGGGAAGGTCGGGAACATGGGCGGAGTAGTTGCCGTCGGCTTTCTCGATTTCATAGCGCATGCGAATCTCGCTTCGCCAAGCCTGTCACGCGTCGCAAGGGTCATACCTCCCGCCGGGTGCAAGAAGGGAAGATGGGCCGCGGTTAACCTGTTTTCGAACCTTGTAATGCCGAGGTCCTTCAACGGTTGGCGCCGATGCCGCTATCGATCGAGTCCACACCGGCGCGGGGAGGGAAAGGGGGCGTGATCGTATTCTCTGGAATAGTGATCGCTGCGGCAAATGCCAACAGCGGCTAATGGTAGTCCTCCTCGCGCTGATGCCGCATCGCCAGGACGGTGACGGTTGAGGCGTCGTCGATCTGGAAGAGCGCCACATAGCCGGATCGTCCGAAGGGAATGATCAGTTCGCGCAGAAACGGATCCCCCGAACCGCCGACTGCCTTGCGGCACGAGAACGGAAACACCTCCAGCATCTCGATACCTTTGGCGATAGCAGCCTGGGCGCGCTCGGCGGCGGAGATGTCCTGTTCGAGCTGGAAGTCGAACAACCGCAGCAGATCCTGTTCGGCCTCCGGGGTCAGGCGGACGCGGTAGCGCCTCATCGCTCGGCGCTGCGCGCTTTGCGGGCCTTGTCGATGCGTCGGTTGAGTTTGGCGATGACGGTTGCTGCGGAAACGTACTTCCCCGACTGCCTTGCCGCTTCCGCGGACGCGAGGCCGCGTTCGATGAACGCCTTCTGCGCCTGGCGGAATTCGACGTTGCGTCGGACGGCCTCCTCGACAAAGCCGGAGAGGGTTTCACCGGGCTGGAGGACACGCTCGGCAGCTTCACGCAGTTCGGGTGAAACACGCACGGCGGGTATGGCGGCGGTCTTCATGGGCTGGGCTCGTGAATTACATATGTAATGCCATACTGCGTGAGCACCAGCGCAAAGGCAAGGCATCGTTGCTGGGAAGCCGGGGGGACGGTTGCAGTGGCGCGAGGAGACGCCTCAAACAGCGGCGACCCACGCTCTGCCTGGCTCCGTCGCCGTCCCCGCCAGCCCACGCACCTGCACGCTGCGGTCGTACATGCCTTCGGCGTAGGGAAAAGGGGCCGCGATCGAGTTCCCTGCGAGCATCAGAAGCCAGTCTGGCGCACGGGGCGCCGGAAACAATTCGACCGTATAGCCCAATCAATCCCAAGGTCGTGCCATTGAACCGCGGCCCCATTTAATCCGCCGATCCTTTCCCCTCTCCCTACTCGGCCAGGGCGTAATCCACAGCGACGAGTCCGGCAATCAGCGTTTCCGGGGCGATGTCCTGCTCTTTGGGCCAGGTTACCGCACCCAACACGACCCCGACGCTGTTGAAGTAGTGAACATCCCTGAGTTCCCGAAACGCTCCGTGGTCCAGATAGGGTTTCAGGTCAAAGATGCCCTTCCTTTAGGTAATTCCCCAGAATATTTATACCATGCAGGTCGTTCGGATGAGGATGTCCCACTTGGGCAGGAGCGGGTTTCGTTCCAGCCTCGACTCGACAGCTTGCATGGCATCCTTGGCCACGGTGATTCCTTTTTCATAGACCGTACGGTTCAATTCGACGACGGGATGAACGCCTTTCCAGGTCATGCTCTTGGCCCACTCCAACATCGTTTGGGTATCCGTTAGTTTGGCCCCGTTCCAGTGCTTTTCCAGGATTCCCCAGCATCGCTCCACTGGATTGTATTTGCTGTGGTAGGGCGGAAAGTACAGCAGGCGAATGGACTTGCCGATGTGATCAGCGAACTGAACCATCCGCTTGAGAAATTGCGTGCGCCGGCCATTGCTCTCGGGCCCGTTATCAGCCTTGATCTGGAGGTGCGTAACCCGAGCGCACAGCTCAGGCGATTGACTCTGCCACCACGCGTAGAGACTGTTGACGATGAAATCGCTGGTCTTGGCCGAGCTGCCGAAGGACACATGCAGTTGTCCACTGTCTTCATCAACGACACCAAACGGCGTGTGTTTTTGCTCGCATCCCATATCGTGGTCCGCTGCCTGGTTATCGCCCCGCGTCTTGCCGCCCCGGGAGTAGTCGCCAATATTCACCGTCGCCTTGCAGTCCATGCTCAGGCGCATGACGGCTTCGCCTTGGCAAACGCGCTCCTGTTGTTGGATGTTGGCGAAGATGGCGTCGGTTTCTGGGACTTTTTTTGGGGTTTGGCCTTGAGCACCGGACGCAGCCGGTAGCCGTTGCGGTTCAACACTTGCGACATGCAGCTGCGTGAGGGCAACACTTCGTCCGCAAATCCTTGTCCCCGCAACTGCTTGATGGCTTGCTCGGCGGTCAACCGGGTGAACGCCAACGTCGTGCGAAAAGTCGGATCCTGTTGCGAATGACTTTGCGCTATCTCCCACAGCGCGCGCGCTACCTCCGGATGTTTGTCCTCCCACAGTTTCGCGCCGCAGCAAAACCTGTGATGCCCAAGACAAACGATCCCGCTACGCTTCTCATGCAGGCCAAGCCGCACGGCCTGCCGACTCCATCCGAAGACGTCCTCGGCACGCCGAGGATTGCCGCCACAATATTTCAGCGCCATCTGCGCCTGAAACGCCCTTCGGTCCGCGCCTGTCATCTTGGTCGAAGCAAGCCGGATATCTTCAATGTGCCCGGCGTCAAGAGAAATTCCATCTTCAGCTACCGTGGCGACCTTCATCAGTAATCCCTTTCATCTCAGAATTTACTGTAAGTGTCGCATACAACGGTATGGACAATATAGGATATAGCCTTAGTCCGCGATCTCGACGTAGATGCGGAAGTCGGACAAAGGCTTGACTGTTGTGACATCCCAATACATGGGCGCCTCAGAGAGGAGCGATCTCGTAGGGATTCTCACTGCTGGCGGCGAGTTCCCAGTCCGCTAATCAGTTGGTCGCGATGCAGTTCTATCCAGGCCTGGATCAACCGAAGCTGCTTTCGGGGCAACCCGCTGGACAAAACATCGCCATCGCCGATCCCGATCGAAGCCTCAAACTCCGCGTACTTGGCATGGATGTGAAAACGATGGTGATGCCTTTGTCGAGGAGAAACATACGAATAACGATGCCGTCGAACATCGCGATTGGCATTGCCACAACCCCGTTGGTTTTCCATCGTCCGCGAAGGACCTTGTAGTCGGAGAACTCGAACCTGGTCCCTTTAGCGTGCTCTTACAGGGTCTGGTTGGAGCGTGGCGGCCGCTCGAACGTCGCCTTGGCGGCGGCGTAGAGCGCCCAGAGCAGTAGGACCGGGATGACCAACGTCTGCAGCAGAAAGATCACGATCAGATTGATGACCCGCTCGGTGATCTTCTCGGCAGTCTGCTTGAGCGCTTCGAGGCGGGCGCCGACATCGAGGCTGTTTTCAGTGAACCATTTCTTCAGGCGCTCGATCACGTTCCCATCCGCCAGCGGGACGGGCGCTTCGCGCTTCTCGATCTGCCCGGAGGCCAGTTCGATGGCCTGTTGGCTGGCGGCGTAGTCGGCGGCGAGGAACTTCTCGAACAGGAGATCGGTGCCGAGCGTAACGGCCGGTATGGCGAAGCGCACCAGTAGCAGGACGAGCAGCAGCCGCGCCAGCCAGGGCGGCGGCGCCTGCCCTTTTCGGCGCTGCCACGCCCAGAGGACGACGAGCAGGGTCAGCATCGCGGAGACGGGCCAGTAGCCGCCGACGCCGATCAGCACCTTCTGCACGCCGAAGGCGACGCTGGCGGCGAGCATGGCGCCGGAGAACTTTTCGACCAGGTCGTTCACCGGGTCGAGCACCTGGCCCGGCGTTAAGACGACGCCGAAGACCATCTGGGCGGAGATTTCGGTGCCCTGCACTGCGGAGATCACGGCATTCAGGGCACGCGCGCTAGCGAAGCTGACCAGCGACCGCTTGAGCCCAGCATCGACGCGTTCGGTGGCGGGCATGTCGAGCGGCGCGAACCAGGCGGCGAGGATCACTGCCATAGCGGACAACAGGAGGATGACTTGCCGGGCTTGCTGCATGTTCTCGCCGGCCGGGGCCGCTGGAAGTTGGCGAAGGGTTGACTATTATCCACTTCATGAGCCTGTGCCCATTCCTCCGCCCCTTCAGCCTGCTGGCTCTGCTTGGCGCCCTGCTGGCAACTGCCGCACAGGCGCATGTCACACCAGCGCTAGGCATCGCTTCGTGGTGAAGACCACCACGGCGGGACTGGAGCATCCATGGAGCCTCGCCTTCCTGCCCGACGGCCGCCTGCTGGTGACCGAGCGGCCGGTACACAAGAGAGGCACAAAAGAGGGACAGGCCACAATCGCCTTGTCCCGGACCGAAGCGGTGGAAACCATTGCCAACGAATCGGGTCACGCCGCGACGTCGATGTACTCAACCTGACTGGATGGCTGCGGAATTGCCACACCATCCTCGCGCATACCGTCCAGATGGAACTCGATGGCTTCCCTGATCTCTCTTTCAACCTCCGCAACAGTGGCGCCGGTTGCGACACAGCCAGGCAGGTCCGGAACGTAGGCGGAGTAGTTGCCTTCGGCTTTTTCGATCACGATCGCGTAGTGCACTTGGATGGCTCCTTGGCCGAGAGCAGCAAAATTTGACCTCAGGTTTCGACGATCTCCAGGCGCCGTTCGACCCGTTCGAGTCTGTCGCTGAAGCGATCGAGGCGGATCGATTGCTCGGCGAGATACACGTGCAACTGAGCGACGTCGGTCTCCAGTCGCCCGAGGCGACTCTTGATTTCTCGGACGTCTTCGCGCATGTCCCTCTGACCGTCCAGGACCTTCTGCACCATTTGCATCAACAGATCAAGGCTCGCTTCAGCCACAACTCATCTCCTCGTGTCCCTCGTCGCGGTCATCTTCGCAGCTAGCGGCGGCGTTTGGCAAGCCGTCCCCGTGGGCTCGTTACCGGGAGATCGAATACCCGCTGCCAAACTCATCCACGGAGTTGCGGAAGGATCGGGGAATCGGACGTGCGTCGCCCGTTTCGTGCATGGCGCCTTTCGCACCCAGATTGAAGCGGTGCGCACGGCGCACCCTACCGGTTCACTCACTTCCGTTCCACCTGAATCCTTCCACCCAGTCCCCGCGCCTGCACGCTGCGGTCGTACATGCCTTCGGCGTAGGTCGGCGGGACGCTGAAGCTGCCGGCGTTGGTGGCCTTGATCTTGTAGACGAAGAGCTGGGCGTCGCGGGTGACGGTGCCGTAGAGAACGACCCGGTCCTCGCGCACGTCGGCGTATTCCAGCGCCCAGGTGGACTTGGTGCCGCCTATGGGCGGGCGCCAGCGGGCGTCGGCCTCGCCCTCCTCGCCCCCCTCGCCGTCTTCCAGCGGCTGACTTTCGGCGGCGGTGCCGCCCTCAGGCGGCGCAGCGGGTGAATCGGGCACGACCTCGAAGCCGCCGGGCAGCAGGTTGACGATGGCGACGTTCTGCAGCGCCTTGTCCCGCAGGCCGCGAATGCGCAGGCGCACTTCGATTTCCTCGCCCAGGCGCAGGCTCTTGAGCGGTTTGCCGCTGGCATCGACGTATTCCCGATGGATCTCTATCCCGTCCTTGATCTCCTTCTCGGGTAGCGCTCGGTCGAAGCCCGACTGCTCGACCATGGTGTAGGCTGGAAAATCGCTGCTGCTGGTGAAGCGCAGTTTCGCCGCCTCGGCCGAGAACGCCGCCTTGGGCATGATGCCCGCCGGCAGTTCCAGGGCGCGGGACTTGCCGTCGGCCAGGCTCTCGGCGATGCCGAACTTGCCTGCCGTGTCGTTGCCGGTGGCGCTGGCATAGGCGTCGAGCGCCAGCAGCGTGTAGGCCGACGACAGCGTGTTGTAGCTGCCCAGGCGCAGCGGCTTCACCAGCGCCTCCATGGCGGCGGCATCGAGGCGCTTCAACTCCCGCGGGAAGTGGCGCGCAATGAGATAGACAACTTGGGCGTCGCGCACCAGCTCATCGTAGTAGTCGGCGAAGCCCGTGCCCCGAGAGTCAGTGCCGCCGATGCGCAGGTCGCGCAGCAGGCCTTCGGCCAGCCGCTCCTGCTTCATCAACTGGTAGGCGCCGGCGAGGTAGGCGGCGGCGAGATCCTGTTTCCACTCCTTGGCTTGGTCGGTTTCCAGCCGCTTCTGCAGCGCGGCGGCGTACTGGGACACGACCTGGCCCTGGCGCGCCAGCAGGTAGATGGCATAGGCCTGGGCGCGGGCGCCGGCGAGTCCCGCGGCGATGGGGTCGCCGGGTTCCGCGGCGGCGAGCCCTTGCAGCCAGTTGCCGCTCGCTTCCAGCATGTCGGCGGGCACCGGGTGGCCGCGCTCCCGCGCTTCCAGCAGGAAGTGGTGGGCATAGACCGAGATCAGCGGCGTGACATTGGGGTTGCTGGCCCACAGGCCGAACGCTCCCTCGGCGTTCTGGCGGCTGCGCAGCATGGCGACGGTGCGCGCCACCGCCGTGCCAGACTGGCCGCGGGTGTAGCCGAACTCGGGCCGCGTCTGGAGGATCACCGCCGGCAGCGCCTGGCTCACGAGCTGTTCGGTGCAGCCGTAGGGGAAGCGGTCGAGGTAGGCGATGAGCCCGCGGCCCAGTAGCAGCGGCACGTGGGAGATGCCGGCCTGGAGCGTGCGGTGCTCGGCGAACATGCGGCGCGGCGTCGGCACCTCCTCGCTGCCGCCGGAGAAGCTGCCGAAAGCGACGCCGGTGCGATAGGGCACCGCCGGCCGCACCGAAATCTCGGTGGCGTACTTCGCACCCTTGTTCTTGTGGCTGGCGGCGAAGCTGAGGCTTGCAGAGCCCAGCGTGTCCTTGGCCTTCAGCCTGAACACGGCCACGCCCTCGCCCAGTTCGTCCACCTTGAGTTCCTGGCTCGCGGCGCCCAGCACCTCGATCTGGGCCGAGGTCTTGAGACCCAGGCTGACGGGCGCCTGCTTGCCGGAGCCGGCGACATTGTTGGCCAGCCCCACGCTCACCTCGAACTCGTCGCCGGGCGCGACGGTGGTGGGCGCGTTGGGGCTGATGACGAAGTCGCCGCGCACCTGGGCCGTTTTCTCGAAAATGCCCACGGCATCGTCGGACACCGCCACCGCCATGATGCGCAGCGTGCCGTTGAAATAGTCCGGCAGGTTGTAGACGAGTTCCTTCTCCGTGGGGCCGACGTCGATGATGCCGGACCACCAGGCCACCGCCTTGTCGCGCTTGCGCTTGAAGGGGTTGAGGTGTTTGCCCAGCGCGCCGGCCGCGTCGCCGCCGGAGGCGGCGGCCTCGATCAGGCGCTTGAACTCGGGCAGGATCAGGTCGAGGATCTGCGAGCTGCGCACGTCCAGCGCCCGCTTCTGGAAGAAGTGGCCGAGTGGATCGGGCGAGGTGTAGCGCGCCACCTGGAGGATGCCCTCGTCCACCGCGAACAGCACCAGCCGAGCCGGTCTCTGGGTACTGACTTTCATGCGCAGCGGCTCGCCGGGCTTGGCGAGGTCCGGCGTCTTGACCGTGACCGGATTGCGGCGCTTGTCCAGGCTCACCGAGAAGGGCGCCACGCCGTGGGACAGCGGGCTCATGAAGATTTCGGGCGAGTTCACGTCGCGCACGAAGGCCACCGACACGTAGCCGTTACCCTCCAGCCCCTCGGGCAACTTGATCTTCTGCACCGTGTTGGTGGCGTCGGCCTTGAACCAGCGCCAGGCGTAGACCTTGTCGCGCTCGACGGTGATGAGGCCGCTGCCGGTATAGGGCGCGCGGATCTGGAGTTCGATCTCCTCGCCCGGCGCGTAGTCGGTCCTGGCGAGCTGGATCTGAAGTTCGGCGTTGCGCTCCAGCGAGCGCGTGAGGTTGGCGTGGCCGGCCACCGAGTATTCGATGCGGTTGAGCTCCAGCCCGCCCGCGTCGCTGATGACCAGCGCGTAGTCGCCGGGCTGCGCCGCGGGCAGCGCAAGCTTCGTTCCTTCCTTCGGTATGGCGAGCGGCTTGTCGGAAAGCTTGACCTCCTTGCGCTTCGATTCGTACTTGTAGGCGCCGCTCTCCTGCTTGGTGAGCACCGAGACGAACCTGCGCTCGACATGGCTCAGTGTCAGCTTGTCGGCGGTGGTCTTCTTCGCCTGCGGGTCGATGGCGATCACATCGACACTGCGCTTCGCGTCCTTGTTCACGTAGCGCAGGTCGCCGTCGGGCTTGAAGCCCACCAGGAAAGGCAGGTTGGAGACGAGCTGCGCCCGCTCCGCGGTGACGCCGCGCCCGCCCTCGGCCTCGAAGCCCTGGGCGACGACATGCACGCGGTAGGTGGCGCGGGCGAAACGCTGCAGGCGCAGGTCGAGTTCGGCCTCGCCGGCTTCGTTGGTCGTCGTCTCCGCCAGGGTTTCCGTGACGCCTTCCTTGGCGCGCTGCGGGTCGTGGAAGCTGAAATCCTTCCAGGCGCTGAAGGCGGGATAGGCCGGCTGCAGCGTCATGGTGGCGCGCACTTTCCGATTGGCGGCCGGGGTGCCGAACAGGTTCTGCAGGCTGACGCGCGCCTTGAGCCCGTCGGGTGACACCCAGCCCTCCGGCGACTCGGCGGTGAAGCGCGCGTTCATCTTGAGCCTATCCGGCTGGAACTCCTGCACCTTGATGTCCAGCGATCCGATCATGCTCTCCGGATAGCCGTCCTTGACGATATGCAGATTGGCGGTCCAGGTGCCGGTGGGAGAGGTTTCCTCGGTGGCGAAGGCGGTTTCGAGGAAGCCGCCCGCGGGCAGCTTGATCTTCTCGCGCTTCACGGTGAGGCCGCGGGCATCGTTGACGATCAGCTCCAGCGGCACGCCGGCGAGCTTGGGCGACCAGTCGGCGCTCTTGACGATCATGCCTATCCTGAACTCCTCGCCCGGGCGGTAGATGCCGCGGTCGGAGAACAGATAGGCCTGGAGCTTGTCCGCCTGCACGGCGTTGGATACGCCACCGACATCAAAGCGCGACAGGTCGAGCATGCGGTCGCCGCGCTGCATCGGCAGGAAGGACAGGTCGCCGCCCTTCTTCGCCACATAGAGCACGGGCTGCTGCTCGCGGGTGAAGTCCTTGAGGCTGGGGAAGCGCACGTGGCCTTCGGCGTCGGTCTCCAATGCCAGCACCGGCAAGCCGTTGCGGCCGAGAATCTCCACCCGGACGCCCGCCAGCGGCGCGCCGCTGGCGATGGACTGCACAAACACGTCCTGGCTGCCGTCCACCGCCTGCTTCGCCAGCAGGCCGAGGTCGGTGACCAGGATCAGGCGCTGGTCGGGTTGGTCCACGACGCGCTTGTTCACCGGATCCCAGGCCTGGGCCTTCACCATGAACAGGCCGCGCCGGTTCTCCGGCGATTCCTTGAGATAGCGCGCCACGTCGAAGGCGTGGTACTGGGCCTTGCCCGGCGCGAGCGGCGGCAGATCTGCCACCTCGGTAAAGCGCTCGCTCAGGTTGTCGAAGTTGAAGTTGTAGTTCAGGAAGTCCGGCTTGCCGAAGCTGCCGCCGGACTGGCTCACCAGATGCTGGATCTGCCCCGGCAGCAGGCGCCCGATCTCAAACTGCACCGCCTGCACGTCCCGCGCCAGGATTGCCACCTTCTGCTCGCCGGAGAGCGAGAGCAGCGAGCCGGAATGCAGGATGCGTACCTCCTTCGGGAACGGCGGCACGCGGATGATGCGGTCGAAGGTCTCGCCCAGCATATAGCCGCCGAAAGACTTGACCCCCTTGCTCACCCGCAGGTAGAGGTAGCGGCCGACCTCCGCCTCGTATCGGAAGCTGTGGAGGGTGGTGAATTCGCGCTCCGCCGGCACGGCCCGCAGCGTGAGACGTTCCGACTTGCCGAGCAGCGCCTCGCCCACCTGCTGCGGATCGCCCCAGTGCCAGGCTTGCTTCTGCTCCTCCATCGGCTTGTCCGGGTGATACAGCGGCAGCAGCCAGGCCGCGACGTTTTTGCCCAACTCGTTCTCGTGCACGGTGGCAGAGGATTCCAGCGCCAGCACCTGCTCGGGCTCGTAGCGCTCGTTGTTCACCAGTATGGCTTTGGCATCGCTCACCTTGAGACTGAAGAGGCCCGGGATGCTCACCTGCTGGGTAACCGGCGCAGTCGTTCCTGGGCCGCCCTTGGCCGCGCGCACGCCGGCATCCACGGTGGCGGTGAGCGCGCTGTCTTTCTGCGGGATGGGAATCGGGTCGGAATGGACGAAACCGGTGAGCTTCTTCTTGTCGTAGGTGACGCTGAACTTGGTGGTCTCGCCGCCCAGGCCCAGCACGCCTTCCTTCTGCCCCTGCTGGCGCAGCACGATGCGCTTCTCGAACTCGGCGGGGTCGACGGGATGGGAGAAGCCCACGGCGACGATCGCCTTCTTCAGCGTCGGATCCACCGGATCCTGGTAGAACTCGGCGCTCCTGATCGTCGCGACGAAGGGCGCCGTCTTGAACTCGAAGCCCCACTGCTCCAGCCGTACCGTCTGCGCCAGCACCGAGCGCTCCAGGCTCACGCCATAGGTCTGCCCCACCGGCCAGTCGTGTTTCGGCTCGAATACCAGCAGGGAATCTTCGGCCCAGGTCCATTTGCCCTCCACCGCGGGAGACACCGCGATGCCGGCACCGACCTCCTTGCCGATCGTCTCCAGCGGTGCGGCTGAGGCAGAGAACCGAATCTGCAGCGGTGCCGGGCGCGGGTTGTCGATCTCGTAGGGTGTGAGCGGCGGATCGGTCACCTGCAGCGTCACCAGGTCCGGCTTGGGCAACAGGCTGTAGCCGTACCAGGCGCCGCCGGCCACGGCGGCGAGTGCCGCGAAAGTCAGTCCCCAGCGCACGGCGCGACGTGGATTGGCGCGCGCCCAGGAAGCCGCCGCGGCCCCCTGCCGCCGCAACCAGACCGCCCAGGGCGGAGCCTGCCAGGCCAGCCGGCCGAAGACCAGGGCAAGCGAGTGGAGGATCGCCGCAGCGAAGGCGCCGATTCGGTTCATTGTGGTGGCCGCCGGAATGGGAACTGGCGGATTATGACATCAGCCGAGTAGGGTGCGCCGTGCGCACCATCGGGCATGAGTCGGTGCGCACGGCGCACCCTACAACACCGCGATTACGCCGCCGCGGCCCTGCTGCTAGAATCCGACGCGCTCCGGCCCTGAATCCCGGGCACGTTCCCTCGTTCCTCCAGCTTAGGATCCCATGCTCAACCAGCCCGTTGACGACTTCGAGCTTCCCGCTACCGGCATCAGCCCCTTCCGCCTCTGCGCCGCCCGTGGCCATTCGTTGGTCATCTACTTCTACCCCAAGGACAACACCCCCGGCTGCACCACCGAGGCGCAGCAGTTCCGCGACCTGCACGACCAGTTCAGACAGGCCGGCGCCGAGGTGCTGGGCCTATCCCGCGATTCGCTCAAATCCCACCAGGGATTCAAGGCGAACCTGGACCTGCCCTTCGAGCTGCTGTCCGACGCGGAGGAAAAGGTCTGCCAGCAGTTCGGCGTCATCAAGATGAAGAACATGTACGGCAAGCAGGTGCGCGGCATCGAACGAAGCACTTTCGTCATCGACGCCGAGGGCGTGCTGCGCGCCGAGTGGCGCGGCGTGAAAGTGCCGAACCACGCCCAGGAAGTGCTCGACTTCGTCCGTTCCCTCTGACTGACTTGATCCTCAATCCTCGACCCTGAGCATGAACGCCCGACCCGCGCGCCAGACCAAACCGCTGACCAAACTCTTCGTCCTTGACACCAACGTGCTGATGCACGACCCGAACTGCCTGTTCCGTTTCCAGGAGCACGACATCTTCGTGCCGATCATGACGCTGGAGGAACTGGACAACAACAAGAAGGGCATGTCCGAGGTGGCGCGCAACGCGCGCCAGGCAAGCCGGCTGCTGGATTCGATCGTCAGCGCGGCGGAGCTGCGCATCGCCGAAGGCATAGATCTGGCGGAGCCTTCCCGCGACTTGGCAAGCGGCCGGCTGTTTCTCCAGACCGAGGCGATCAGCGCCGACCTGCCGGCGGCGCTGCCCACCGCCAAGGGCGACAACCAGATCATCGGCGTGGTGATCCACCTGCAGAAGAAGTTCGCGAAGCGCCAGGTGACCCTGGTGTCCAAGGACATCAACATGCGGATCAAGGCCCGCGCCCTGGGCCTGCACACCGAGGACTACTTCAACGACAAGGTGCTGGAGGACACCGACCTCCTCTACACCGGCACCACCGAACTGCCCTCCGATTTCTGGGACACCCATGCGAAGGGCATGGAATCGTGGAAGCGCGAAAGCAACACCCTGTATCGCGTCAGCGGGCCCCTGAGCAGCGAATTCCTGGTGAACGAATTCGTGTTCATGGACGTGAATGCGAAGAACGAACGGCCCTTTTCCGCCACCGTGCGCAGCCGCGAGGGGCGCAGCGCGGTGCTGGAGACGCTCAAGGACTTCAGCCACCACAAGCACGCGGTGTGGGGCATCACGGCTCGCAACCGCGAGCAGAACTTCGCGCTGAATCTGTTGATGAACCCGGATATCGACTTCGTCACCCTGCTTGGCCAGGCCGGCACCGGCAAGACACTGCTGACCCTGGCGGCGGGGCTGACCCAGACGCTGGAGGCGAAGCTCTACAGCGAGATCATCTTCACCCGCGTCACGGTGCCGGTGGGCGAGGACATCGGCTTCCTGCCCGGCACCGAGGAGGAGAAGATGACGCCCTGGATGGGGGCGCTGGACGACAACCTGGACGTGCTCAACGGCACCAGCGAGGAAGGCGGCGAGTGGGGACGCGCCGCGACCCGCGATCTGATCCGCAGCCGCATCAAGGTCAAGTCGCTCAACTTCATGCGCGGCCGTACCTTCATCCAGAAGTTCCTGGTGATCGACGAGGCGCAGAACCTGACGCCCAAGCAGATGAAGACCCTGATCACCCGTGCCGGGCCGGGTACCAAGGTGGTATGCCTGGGAAATATCGCGCAGATCGACACACCCTACCTCACCGAAGGCAGTTCGGGTCTGACCTACGTGGTGGACCGCTTCAAGGGCTGGCCCCACAGCGGCCACGTGACCCTGCAGCGCGGCGAACGCTCGCGGCTCGCCGACCATGCGGCGGAGATACTGTGAGCAAAGTCAGTCCGTGGAGAGCGGCGCGTGGCGGCTGACCTCTCCTCCCCCATCGGCGTCTTCGATTCGGGCGTCGGCGGCCTGACGGTGGTGCGGGCGTTGATGGAGCGCCTGCCCTTCGAGAACCTGATCTACTTCGGCGACACGGCGCGGGTTCCCTACGGCGTCAAGTCGGTGGAGACCATTTCCCGCTTCACCACACAGATCGCCGAGTTCCTGCTGGCGCGCCAGGTCAAGCTGCTGATCATCGCCTGCAACACCATGGCGTCGGTCGCCTCGCAGGTGGTGCGCGACCTGTCGCCGGTGCCGGTGCTGGACGTGATCGACGCCGGCGCCTGGACCGCCTCGGCGCGCAGCCACAGCCATGCCATCGGCGTTATAGGCACGCCAACCACGGTGAACAGCAATGCCTATGCCCGCGCCATCCACGGCTACGATGCGGCGGCGCGCATCTACTCCCACGCCTGCCCACTGTTCGTGCCGCTGGTGGAGGAAGGCTGGCTGGAGCACGAGGTCACCCGCCTCACGGCTCAGGAGTATCTGCGACCGGTTCTGGCTGAGGGCGTGGACACTCTGGTGCTGGGCTGCACCCACTATCCCCTGCTCAAGCCCCTGTTGCAGGAAGTGGCCGGTCCAGAGGTGACGCTGGTGGATTCGGCCGAGAGCATGGCGGAACGCACCGCTGAACTGCTGGCGACCCACGGCCTCGCCAATCCGGCACGGGACGCGCCACGCTACGAGTTCTTCGTCACCGACGTGCCGCTGCGCTTCCAGACCATAGGCGAGCGCTTCCTGGGCAGGACGCTCACCAACGTGCGGGTGGTGAAGCTGGACTGAGGTCCCGTTGCTCGTAGGGTACGCATGGCGCACCCTACAGGTCGAGGCGTCCGGCGCCGAATGCCGGCTTAATGCCCGCCCGGCTGGGCGTAATTCTGGAATCGCGTGTACTCGCCGAGGAAAGTCAGCCGCACGGTGCCGGTGGGCCCGTTGCGGTGCTTGCCGATGTTGACCTCCGCGATGCCCTTCTCCGCCGAGTCGGGGTTGTACACCTCGTCGCGGTAGAGAAAGAAGATCAGGTCGGCATCCTGCTCGATGGCGCCGGACTCCCGCAGGTCCGACATCACCGGCCGCTTGTTGGGCCGCTGTTCGAGCTGGCGGTTCAACTGCGACAGCGCGATCACCGGCACGCTCAACTCCTTGGCCAGCGACTTGATCGAGCGCGAGATCTCGGAGATTTCGGTGGCCCGGTTTTCGCCGTCCTTGGTGGCCGACATGAGCTGCAGATAGTCGATCACGATCAGGCCCAGCTTGCCGCACTGGCGGTAGAGGCGCCGTGCCCGGGCGCGCAGGTCGATGGCATTGATGCCGCCGGACTCGTCGATGTGCACCGGCGCCTCGTGCAGCTTGCCCAACGCATAGGTGAGGCGCTGCCATTCGTCGTCATTGAGCCGCCCGGTGCGCACCCGGTGCTGATCCAGGCGTCCCACCGAGCAGAGCATACGCATCGCGAGCTGGGTGCCGGGCATCTCCAGGCTGAAGATCGCCACCGGCAGCCCCAGATCCACCGCCACGTGCTCCGCGATGTTGAGCGCGAATGCGGTCTTGCCCATGCTCGGCCGGCCGGCGATGATGATCATGTCTCCCGGCTGAAGCCCCGAGGTCTTCTGGTCGAGGTCGGTAAAGCCGGTGGGCACGCCGGTGATGTCCGACTGGCTGTCGCGGTCGTAGAGTTCCTGGATGCGCTCCACCACCTTGCCCAGCAGCGGCTGGATCGGCACGAAACCCTGGGTGTGGCGCGCGCCGGCCTCGGCGATCTCGAAGATGCGACTTTCGGCGGCGTCCAGCAGTTGTTTGGCATCCTTGCCCAGGGGGTTCAGCGCACTGGCGGCGATCTCGTCGCCCACCGTCACCAGTTTGCGCAGCACCGCCCGCTCGCGCACGATCTCGGCATAGCGGCGGATGTTGGCCGCCGACGGCGTGTTGTTGGCAATCTCGCCGAGGTAGGCGAGACCGCCGCTGGCCTGCACCTCGTCGCTCTTCTCGATCGACTCGAACACCGTCACCACGTCGGCCGGCTTGCCCAGGCCGATCAGCTTGCTGATGTGACGGAAGATGCGGCGGTGGTCGTCGCGGTAGAAGTCGGCTTCGGACACCAGATCACCGACCCGGTCCCAGGCCGCGTTGTCCAGCATCAGGCCGCCCAGCAGCGCCTGTTCGGCTTCCACCGAATGCGGCGGCAGCTTGACCTGGGCAGTCTGGGAATCGGGTGCGGCGGATGCGGGGAAGATGCGGGCGGAGGCCATCGATGTCGCTCCTGGAGTTCCGGGGAGTCTACCCCCCGCAAGCCCGCTTGCCGATGGGACAAGCTGTGGAAATGCAGTGGATAAGCGGTGGATAAGCGGTGGAAATGCGGTGGATGCGTGGTGGATAAGCGGTGGGTACGCGGTGGATAGGCTGTGGATTGCCTGTGCACAATGCGCCGCCAGAAAAACCGAGGGGCCACCGCAGTGGCCCCTCGCAGGTCCGGGCGCAACAGCGGACAGCCTTACTGCTCGCCGCTCACCGTCACGTTGATGCTTGCCGTCACGTCGGTGTGCAGGGCGATCTGCACATGGGCCTCGCCCACCTGCTTGAGCGGTCCCTGCGGCATGCGGATCGCGGCCTTGTCGATGTGCACACCCTGGGCTTCCAGCGCTTCCGCCAGATCGTAGTGGGTAACCGAGCCGAACAGCCGCCCGTCCACGCCCGCCTTGCGGTTGATCTGGATGCTCAGGCCCTCGATGCGGACGGCGAGCGCCTGTGCCGCAGCCAGTTTGTCGGCCTGGGCTTGTTCCAGCTCGGCGCGACGCTTCTCGAACTCGGCCATGTTGTTCGGGGTAACCCGCTTGGCCTTGCCCTGGGGGATGAGGTAGTTGCGCGCGAAGCCCGGCTTCACCTTGACCACGTCGCCGAGGTTGCCCAGGTTAACCACTCGTTCCATGAGGATCACTTGCATGGTCGGCGCTCCTCAGTGCAGGTCGGTGTAGGGCATGAGCGCCAGGAAGCGCGCACGCTTGATCGCGGTCGAGAGCTGGCGCTGGAAGCCGGTGCGGGTACCGGTGATGCGCGCCGGCATGATCTTGCCGTTCTCGGTGATGAAATCCTTCAGCAGGTTGACGTCCTTGTAGTCGATCCACTCGATCTTCTCGGCGGAGAAGCGGCAGTACTTGCGCCGCTTGAACATGCCGCGCGAGCCGCGCTCCTTCTTGTCCTTGTTAAGGGGTTTCTTCGATCTGAATGCCATTATCGTTTCCTTCCACGAATTCGATGTTCGTCACGTGCAGCACCGGCTGGGCGTTGCGCAGGCTCTTCGCCGCCAGGAATCCGCTCGCCTCGATGCCGCTGCCCAGGGGCGCCGCCGCCAACAACTGCGCTGTCGGGCCGAGGGCCAGGGCGTGGATCTCGCACTCGACGCGCCGCGGCGCTCCCGCCTCGACCTGCTCCGAAACGTGCCGGATGCGCAATCCGAGCACCGGCACGCCGGCGGGCGTGTGGCGCAGGGCGGCGCGTTCGATCAATTCCCCGGCGATGCGCAGTTCGTTGCGGCCGAGCCTGGCTACGGCCAATCAGGCGACAGCCTCGGGCTGCTCGACGGGCTTGTCCTCGACCGCGGCAGGCGCCGGTGTCAGGGACTTGGCCTTCTCGTCCTTCATCATCGGCGAGGGCGTAATCACCGCCTTGCGCATCTTGATGGTCAGGTGTCGCAGCACGGCGTCGTTGAACTTAAAGGCGTGCTCCATCTCGGCCATGGTCTCGTTGTCGCACTCGATGTTCATGAGCACGTAGTGGGCCTTGTGCACCTTCTGGATCGGGTAGGCCATCTGGCGCCGGCCCCAGTCCTCGAGCCGATGGATGATTCCGTTGCGCGCTGCCACCAGGTTGCGGTAGCGCTCGATCATCGCCGGAACCTGCTCGCTCTGGTCCGGGTGAACGATGAAGACAATCTCGTAATGTCGCATGCAGACTCCCTATGGATGAAGCTCCCCGGCATGCGAATCCGGTGGAGCAGGTTGAGAAAGCCGACGATTATACGACGCCGGGGAGCCCAGGGGCAATCCAATCCGCCCGACGAACCGGCGCTCAGGCCGGGCGCAGGCCGCGCTGGCGGCGCGCCTCGAACAGGCAGATGCCGCTGGCAACCGAGACGTTGAGGCTCTCGACGCTGCCCTGCATGGGAATGCGGGCGAGTTCGTCGCAGGTTTCGCGAGTCAGTCGCCGCAGACCGCCGCCCTCGGCGCCCAGCACCCAGGCGAGCGGCCCCCGCAGGTCGAGATCGTAGAGGCCGCGGGGCGCCTCGGCGTCGGCGCCGACGGTCCACACCTCCCGCTCCTGCAGTTCGCGCAGGGTGCGGGCGAGATTGGTTACGACCACGTAGGGCACGGTGTCCGCGGCACCGCTCGCCACCTTGATGACCGTGGCGTTGAGGCCGACGGCGCGGTCCTTGGGCGCGATCACCGCGTGGGCACCGGCGGCGTCCGCCACCCTGAGGCAGGCGCCGAGGTTGTGGGGATCCTGCACGCCGTCCAGCACCAGTAGCAGAGGCGGCTCGGCGAGCGCATCGAGCACCTCGTCGAGCTTGTAGTGGCGCTGGGTGGCGACGATCCGCGCCACCACGCCCTGGTGGCGCACGTGGCCGACCATGCCGTCGAGCCGTGCCGGGTCGATGGCCCGCACGTCGTGGGCATTGGACTGCGCCAGGCGCACGAGGTCGCGGGCGCGCCCGTCCTGGCGCGTCTGCGCAAGCCAGATCTCCTGCACCGAATCGGGATCCTGGCGCAGCTTGGCGGCCACGGCGTGGAAGCCGTAAATCAGGCGCGTCTCGCTCATCCTGACGATCTGCCCCGTCGCCTCAGGAAAGACGCAGGCGCTGCATGCGGCGCCATAAAGTGGTGCGGTCTATCCCCAGGAGTTTGGCGGCCACCGCCTTGCTGCCGTGGGCGCGACGCAGGGCGGACAGCAGTTCGTCCTGCGCCCCGTCCGCCTCGGCTCCCTTGCCCGTCCCGGCCTCGGGCGCAGGCGCAGGCGGCTCCTGACTGTAGAGGCGCACATCCTGGGGCAGACTGTCGAACTTGACTTCGCCCTGCTCGGCGCAGATGAAGCCATGCTCCACGGCGTTGGCCAGTTCGCGGATATTGCCCGGCCAGGGATAGTTGAGCAGCGCCTGCCACGCCTCACGTGCGATCAGCACGTCATCGACGCGGTTCTTCGCCAGCAGGTTGTCGCAGAAGTGCCTGACCAGCACCGGAATGTCGCCTATGCGCTCGCGCAGTGGCGGAATGCGCAGCGGAATGACGGCGATGCGGTAGTAGAGCTCGGGCCGGAAGCGGCCGCCATTGACGGCACGGCGAAGATCCTGGTTCGACGCACTGACCAGGCGCGCATCGAAGCGCACGGTTTCGCCGCTGCCGGGACGCCGGAAGCGTTGCTCCTCCAGCACCGTAAGCAGCTTGGCCTGGATGTGAAGCGGGATCTCGCCAATCTCGTCGAGGAACAGCGTTCCACCCTCCGCCGCGACGAACTTCCCGTCGCGGTTTTCGCCCGGTCGGCCGGTGCCGAAGAACTCGGCTTCGAGCAGTGCCTCCGGGATCGCGGCACAGTTGACCTCCACCAGGGGCCCGTGCGCCCGGCTGCTGTGCTCGTGGATCAGACGGGCGAAACAGGTCTTGCCAACGCCCGATTCGCCCTGCAGCAGCACCGCCGCATCGGAACGCGCCACCTGCTTGACACGTTCGATCAGGTTCAGCATCTCCGCGTTGGCCGTGATCAGCCCGCAGGCCCGGCTCTCTTCCAGAGTCGCCTCGATCTGGCGCTGTCGGGTCACGTCCCGAACCACCACCACCCGGATTTCGCCCCGGCTGTCGGCGAGACCCACGCGCCGTACTGTGAAGGCCAGGTAGCGCTGCGTGTCGCCGCAGGCAACCCGTTCCTCGTAGCGCTGCACGTGCTCGGCCGACGTGCCTCCGTCCGCCTTGGCGGTCTTTCTTCCCCGCCGGTTCCAGCGGTAGTCGCCGAGCTGCCGCAGTTCGCGCAATTCGGTACCGGGCGGCAGGCCGAACAGCTCGCGCGCGGCGGCGTTGTGATAGAGCAGGCCTCCGGACGCGTCGGCCACCAGGACTGCGTCATCGACCTGGTCGATCAGCGTCTCCATCACCTGCCGGAACACCAGCGGATCTGCGATTCCAGCGGTCACTCCGAGTCCCTCCTCGTGTCGTCCGCATGCCCCCTGGGGCACTTGCCGCGCAGCCGGCGCCCTCCTCGCCCGCTCCGCAGACCGATCTTGCCGTGACGCTCCCCGAGCGACAGCTTGCACGTCATTCGGCGCACTTCTTCACCGTGAAGCCGGGGGTGCGAGTCGCAGGTAGAGATCGTTCCCCAAGCCGGGATTGCCCTCGGCGACCATCGGTACCAGGCGCGTGGCGCGCGCCCGGTTCCCCCTTTCGATGAGCAGGCGGGCGGCATCATAAAGATAGGATGCGGCACGCTGCCGGTCGCCGGCCCGATAGTGGAGCGCACCCAGTTCGCTCAGTGCCTCGGCATCGCGCGGGTTGCCGGAGAGGTGCTGCCGGTAATAGTAGTCGGCCCACGCCAGATCCCCGACGGCAGACGCGCGTCGAGCCGCCTCCCGGTAGGCGTCGGGCAAGCCGCCGACGCCGGCCGCCGCCGGGGCCGGGGACGCCGGCGTCGCCCTCGCCGATGCTGCGGGTGAATTGGCAGCCGGTCTGGCCGCCGCCGGAGGCTTGGCGGCCCCCTTGACCGGGGCCGCGGGACGCGGGCTGGATGCGGACTTGGGCGCGGCGCCCGGCACCGCCGCGTCGGCCGACACAGCGGCCGCAGCCTGTCCGTGGACCACCGGGGCGACAGCAGGCTTGCTCAATGTCGCTGGCGGTGGGACCGCCGCGGGCACAGCAGCCACTTCCCGCACCGGCATCGCGGTTGCAGGGGGGGCAACGACGGAGTCGGCATGCGAAACCGCCCCTGCAGGGTCGGGCAGCGACGGGGGAACGACACGCTGGGGCGTCTGGGCGCAGGCCGCGACGAGCGACGCGGCAAGCAGAACCCAGAAAAGCCGAAGCTGGCGCGGGGAACCGAAACGGGTCACGAACGCGCCTCCGCGCCACCTGGCGCCGAGGCTCCCTCCCTCAGCGCGCCTGGGCTTTGGGCTGGGACGATGGCGTGGAGCCAGAGGAAGGCTGGGACCACGGCTGGCTCGGCCGGTATGCCTGGGGCGGACGCTGCTGCGGCGTCGCGTAGGCCGGATAGGGCGTCACCAGGGGCGGCGGCGGCATGGAGGGCGGCGGGGAACCCTGATAGCCCTTTTGGCCGCCGCCCATGAAGGGCATCATGTTGTTGAAATTTCCCATCATCGGGCCGAAGCTGCGGTCCAGGTTGCGGGCCGAATGCTGGATCAGGGATACGGTGCCGGCCATGTGCTGGGTGCTGGCGTCCATGTTGGCCATGTGCCGCACCATCGGGTCGAGGCTCTGCATCGACACTTGCATATTGCTCATGGAGTCGCGCATGTTGCTCATCGTCCCATTCATCTGACCCATGTGCGTGGTCATGCGATGGGCATCGGTGGTGAGCTGGTAGATGAGGAAGAAGCCGTAAGACGCGAGGATGACGAATGCAACCATGCCGCTGTAGGCGATGATGCGCACCGTCATCAGCGCGGCGGCGGCGCGCTCCATGTAGGCGACATACTCCGGGGGGCGGTAGTCGCCCCGATGCGGGTACAGCCCGGCCGGGTAGTCGTCCTCGATCCGGGTCGCGCTGCGATCCCTCTTTTCGGCCATCGTCTCGCCTTTTCCGGGATGCTCAGTAGATCGAGCGTGGCAACGACGCCAGGCGCCGCATCAGCACGGCGCCGAGCAGCGGGTCATGTTGCTCGATGTGAGGCAGCAGGAGGTACACCGTGCCGGGCTGACCGACGTCGATCAGGCGCGACGAAGCCTCGTAGTAGGCCTGAGCCGCCTCCTGCGCGCGCCCGGCGGAAAGCAGCACATTGCCCAGTTCGCCGAAGGCCGAGGGGTCGCTGGCGTTGCGCGAAATGTACCCACGATAGATACGGATGGCGTCCTGATGCTGCTGGTTGGCGGCTGCCTGACGGGCGGCGGCGATCTGCGGATCGACCTGCCCTGCATCCGACGGCAACACCGGCGCTGCCTCTGCCGGCGGGGGCATCATGCTGGTCATGGGCATGGTCGGTGTCGCCGGAATAACCGTCGGCGCCGCGGGCGCGCCGCCTGCCGATCCCGGGGCTCCTCCGGGCATCCCGTAGCCGTAGCGCGCCCACGGGGGAGGAGGCATAGCGCCGGGCGGATTCCGGACCTGGCCGGACTGGTACTGCGGCCCCCCATACATCGGCATCGGTCCGCCGGCCATCGCTGGCTCGCCGGCCTGGGACGACTGGGGCGGCATGGACGGACCCTGACCGTAAGGCATCGGGGCTGTCATTCCGGAGGGCGGCAAGCCGGAAGGGGGCATCCGCTGCCCCTGCCACGCGGCGGACGGTGGATAGCCAGGCGGCATGGAGCGTCCCGCATACATGCCTGGCCCGGGCTGCATACCCTGATTCGGGGGCATGCCTGGCCCGCCCTGCATCGACGGTCCCGGCGGCACCATCGGACCGGCCTGCATCACGGGGCCGGGCTCCATCGACGGCACCATCGACGGGGTGGACTGCATCGCCGGCTCCGGTTGCTGGCCTGACGGGCCTGGCATGGAGGGATCCGCCTGCATTGGCGAGGGCCCCGCCTGCATCGAGGGACCGGGCTGGGCATTCGGGCCCGCCTGCGTGGCAACGGCTGGCGGACCGCCGATCATCGCCGAAGGTGCGTACTCGGGAGAACCCGAAGCCGGGCCCATTGGCCCGTATTGGCCGGGCGCAGGCATCCCGCCTGCCGGCGGCATCGCGGCAGCGGAACCCGAACCCGCATCCGGGTATGCAGGATAGGTCGGGTAGTCCGGATAGGGCGGATAGACCACCACCGGCGCAGTCGACGCAGCGGATGCGCTTCGTACGCTTTCGGCCTTTGTCGTCTGGGCCGATGCCGGTGCCTCTCCGCGCATGCATTCGTAGAAGCGGGCGTAATCCGAAGCAATCGTGCGCTTGTAGGCTCTCGCGTGATCCAGCGCGCCGTCACCGGCCTGCCTGATGTCGGCGTTGTAGAAATACAAGCCCACGAGTACCGCCAGCACCGCCAGGAAGAACAACCCGACCACACTTAGAAACCCGAACTGGGGCCGTGACTCACGCGCACTTTCCGACATGATGCGTCGCTCCAATAAATGCTGCCTGTTGCCTGCCTGGTCAGCGCAGCGCCTCTATGGCATCTGCCAGGTCGAAGAATTCCTGCGTCGCCTTGGATTTTGGATCTAGTTCGAAAACCGCCAGTCCCTCGCTCAGGCTGCGGCAGAAGCTGATCCGCTGTCCCAGCCGTCCTGGCAGAACGCTTACGCCATCAAGCATGTTCATCAAAACATTCAGCGCCACCGAAGCCTCGCGCGTTTCCTTCGATCCGCCCAATGCGTCGGTGCGATTCAGGAACAGCATGACGCGGCATTCGGGGCGGCGTTCACCCTGCACGATCTTCAGATAGCGCTGCGTCGACCAGACGTCCGCCTGCCCCGGCACGACCGGAACCAGCACGGCATCGGCGTTCCGGATCGCTTCGAGCATGCGTTCGAAACTCGACGCGCCGACGTCGATCAACACGTCCGCGGCTTCGCGGCGCAGTTGCGCGAGATCGCTGTCCGGGGAGAGCAGATCGAGCGCCGGAATGTAGCTTTCCTCGGTGCGCACCGAGACCAGGTCGGTAAGCGTCCTCTGGGGATCGAGATCGAGCAGTCTCACTGGCTTGTTCTGCATGGCGCGCCAGATGGCGAGATTGAACGCCACGGTGCTCTTGCCCGATCCGCCCTTGAGGTTTCCGATGACTGTGATCATGCCTCAGCCCGATCTCGCTCGATGCATCCAGTCAGAAATCCCAGGGATCCATGCCGCCGCCCCAGGGCCCGTAGTTACCCCACGGGTTGCCGCCCGTGGAGGAAAAGGGATCGTTCCAGGAATCGTAGCCGCCACCCCAAGGGTTGTAGTTCCCGCCCATCGGGTTCATCCCTGTCCACGGGTTGGTGGCGCCGCCCCAGGGGTAACTGCTGCCCCAACTGTTCATCGCGCCCCCCCAGGGATTCATCCCGTTGCCCCAGGAATTACCCCTCGAGTTGCCGCCCCAGGGATTCATGTTGTTGCCGAAGGGGTTACCCCACGAATTGTTGTTGCCCCAAGGACTCGCGCCGCCTCCCCAGGGGTTGCTGTTGCCCCAAGGGTTCATGCCGCCTCCCCAGGGGTTGCTGTTGCCCCAAGGGTTCATGCCGCCGCCCCATGGATTGCTGTTACCCATGGGATACATGCTATTGCCCATGGGATTCATACTGTTGCCCATCGGATACATGCTATTGCCCATGGGATTCATGCTGTTACCCATGGGATTCATGCTGTTACCCATGGGATTCATGCTATTGCCCATGGGATTCATGCTGTTGCCCATGGGGCTCATGGGACTTACCGGGTTCATGGGGCTGACCGGGCTCATGGGATTGGTCGGATTCATCGCGTTGCCCATGGGATTGCTGCCACCCATGGGGTTCATGCCCTGACCCCAGTTACTCGGCGTTCCACCGTACCACGGCGTACCGCCCCCCATGGGGCTGCCCCAAACGGCTAACGCACCCGGCGTGGCCAAGAGTGCCAGCGAGCCGATCGCGGCGGGCCACATCATCTTCGTCAATGCTCGCATCGTCAGTACCCCCTGCCGGAGCCGAATCCGCCCTCGGACGGCGCCGCCCCCGGCGTCAAAATGTATCCGCCACCGGGCAGGAACTGCATCCCGGGCCCGGCCGCACCCTGGCCGGGAACAAGTGGCATGCCGGATTCGAGCCCGTAATAAACGCTCGGGTAATGGAATCCGTAACCAGCCGAGTAATAGGGACTTTCCCAGGGAACGAAAGGCTCCTTTGCCATGTAGCCGGCACCCCAGGGTCCGTTCCAGGGCGACGCCACACCGGGGGGCGGGCCTGCCAGCACCGGCGCGGCCAGCGTCGCCGCAAGCAGGGCCATCGTCAATCGCGTCGCTGCAATGCCCATCGTTCCGCCCCCCTTCGTTTCAGTGCGATGCCAAGTGGATCAGATCAGTAATAGCGGATCGCGCTTTGCGCCGGCTGCGGCGGCTGACCCTGGGTCCCCGGAGGAACGCCCATCGGGCCTTCCATCGGCGGCATGCCTGGCTCGCCCTGCATCGGCGGCATCTGACCCTGCATTGGCGGCATCTGACCCTGCATCGGGACCGACGACTGCTGCTGGGGCTGCATCAGCTTCTGCTGGAGTTCCCCTGCCAGTGCCGGATTGCCCTGGCCGATCGAAGGCAGAAGTGCTTGCGCGCGCTCGGCCTGGTTCTGGTCGATCATGCGCTTGCCCGCCTCGAAGAACGACTGGGCCGCCTCCTGCAACCGACCGCTCATGTAATAGACGTTACCCAGTTCCCCATGCCCGTCGATGCTATCGGGATTCTTGGCGAGGAACTCGGTATAGGACCGGATCGCCGCTTCGGCATCGCCGCGGCTGTAGGCTTCCCGCGCCTGGTTGAGCAGCTCGTCGGCCGCCTTCTTGCTGAAGGGCCCGATCGGAATCGATTCGACCACGCTCTTGGCCGTGCTGACGGCCTTCTGCGTCGCCGGTTTGAACCAATCCGTGTAGTAGTAAATCAGGGCTCCGATGACGGCCAGAATGACCGCGTACAGAATCCAGTTGGCAAGCCTGCTGATCATGAAAACTCTCCTGAATATCGAAATGCGGATGCAATATGTTGTTCTGCGTCACGGAGCTGAGCGGAGCGGGCGGAGTTCCGCCCGCTCCCGGATCAGTCCCGTTGGCTTACCACCACCAGTTGTTCCAGGGGTTGCCCCAGCCGTTACCGAGGCCGTTGCCCAGGCCGTTGCCCCAACCGCTCATGTCGGTCGAGAAGGTCATGCTACCCCTGCCGCGGCCACGGCCGTAGCCACGACCATAGCCAGAGCCATAGCCATCGCCATAGCCATAGCCGGGATAGCCGCCATAGCCGGGACCGCCGCCCCAGGGACCGCCGCCCCAGGGGCCACCGCCCCAAGGACCGCCGTACCCGGGACCGCCACCCCACGGGCTACCACCCCAGGGGCCGCCGCCCCAAGGACCGCCGCCGTCCCACGGGCCACCCCACCAGGCCTGAGCATCACCCGCCACAGGCGCAAGCACAGCCGCGACCAGGGAAGCGATCGCCAGATGCTTCTTGAATTGACGCATAGATATCTCCATGTGCGATTAAAACACTCCCTGCCAGCGCTAGCTTTGGTCTCCATCCACCTCGCCTGCAGGTTCCCCTGTCCGGAGCCGCCCACATAGCGGACGGATCCAAGACACTATGCCACGCGTCTCACCACCCCCAGCGGCGCCAAGGTCCCCCGCCCCAGTGCCTTCCCCGGTACGGGTAGCCGCCGTAGTAGGGATAACCGCCCCACGGCCCACCGTAGTAGGGATAGCCTCCGTAGTAGGGATAGCCACCGTAGTAAGGATAGCCACCGTATCGACCCCAGCCCGGACCACCCCACCAAGCCTGGGCGTCCGTGGCTACCGGCGCGAGCACCGCTGCCGCGAGAGACGCAACCACCAAAGACTTAGAGATGCGATTCATCCGTTCCTCCGTGTGCGAGAACAACGTCGCTGGCACGCGTCCAAAGCGCCGCGGCACCGACACGCATGCCACCCGCTTTCAGGCGGCGCCCGCCTCCAGCAGCGAAGACAGGCGCCGAACCTGAGTCCCTACGCGGGACTTACCACCAGCCGCCGCCGCGGTTGTAGCCGTCGCCACGACCGTCGCCCCAGCCGTCCAGGTCGCCGCCGCCGCCGAAGCTGAAGTTGCCACTGGCGCGGCCCGACCCACGGCCCCGACCATAGCCGCGGCCATAGCCGTAGCCGTCGCCGTAGCCATAGCCGGGATAGCCGCCATAGCCATAGCCGGGATAGCCGCCGTAGCCAGGATACCCACCCCAGCCACCGGGATAGCCACCGTAGCCGGGACCACCACCCCAAGGACCACCACCGTAGCCGCCACCCCACGGGTCACCGCCCCAGCCGCCGGGCGCACCACCGCCCCAGCCGCCCGGGGCACCATACTGGCCACCCTGTGCCGGCGCCTGGGCCGGCGCACGCTGGGCCGTGGCACCACCTTGCGGACCCGCCATATACGGACCCGACGGCGGCGGCGGATTTTGCTGGGCCATGGCGCTACCGGCCAAGGCACCGACTGCGAGTGCCAGCGCTACTTTTCCCAATGCTGCTTTCATAATGTCTCCCAAGAAGAACAGCGTTACGCAAACAGCTTCGCTCACATGAACCCGGCCCGCGGTAAAGCAGGCCGTACCCGGGCCGGAGCCGAAGCTACCACAAAGGCAGCGGCGGGCCGGGATCGCCGGCACGCGCCCGCCACCAGTCCCACGTCTGTGCATTGGTCCAGCCGGACATCGGCGTGCTCCAAGGCACAAACATTTGAGGCGTGCTCAATCCCCAGACGTTGAAGGGATCGCTAGAAGCATTGACCTGCCCATAGGTCCAGCGCACCTGCCGGGTCGCGGGTAGCCCGTGGTTGCCCGAAGGCAGGAGGGGCATCGCCGTCGGGTAGCGTGGCGCCGGCTGCCCGCCCGCGGCGTACCCGCCGTTCAGTCCGTAACCCGGGGCCATCTGCGGCCCCCCGGAGTATCCGGGATAGATCTGGCCCGCCGGTGCGTTGTTGTTGGCGCCCAGCACGCCGGCCGCAATCGGACGACTCACCGGCTGCTGGGCCCTGACTTCCGCCAGTTCGCCGTACGAAGCCGCCAAGCCGTTGGCGGCGAAAAGCGGCAACAGAACCGCTGAGGCAATATGGCGCATGCTCATCGAAACCTCCGTCATGCTCTGCTTCACTCTAGGTCGGGGTTGATCCGTATTCCACGTAGTTTCTTCCTGCCGCTCTGAATGGCCGTCAGCTTGTCCGAAGCCGGCTGCTGCGCAGCGGACGCGGCCGGGGTGGCAGTCGCTTGGGGCACGTCTGGCTGAGCCTCCGACTCCTTGGCGCGAGCCACGAACTTGCGTTCCCGAGTCTCGGCCTCGACCTTCCCGGACTTCTCCGCCTCCGGCACCGCAGGTTGAGCGGATAGCTTCGCCGGTTTCGCCTCTTCAACCGGCTTCTTCAGGCGCGCCGGACGACCCGGAGCCATCCGGCTCGGCGTGATCTCCGGCACGGCCGGAGAGTGAGGCGGGACAGCCGGTGTAACCGCGATTTCGGGTGGCGGCTCTGGCGCAACAGCCGGGGTCGCCTGAACTTCCGCGGCTGGACGGTCCGGCTCGAACACCACTGGCGTCGGCTCGACGACCGGCGCGGCAGCTTCGCTGTCGGCACGCTTGACCAGGCGGGGCGGGCGCCGCGGAGCGACGGGCGCAGGCTCCTGGGCGACAGCAGGCGGTGCTTCGATCCGCTTCTCCAGGCGCGGCGGACGCCCAACTGGTTCGGCAACCGGAGTTGGGGCCGGCGCTTCGGCCTTCCTGACCAACCGCGGCGGACGCCCTGCGGCTTCGCCTGCCTCTGCGGCAGGTGCTGCCGCGCCAGCCGGCGCCTCCTCTACCCTCTTTATCAAGCGCGCCGGGCGACCGGATGGCGCTGCTTCCGGTTCATCAGGAGCAATCGCCGCCTCGACAGCGGCCGCTGCCGCGGCGGCGGCAGCCGCAACGCCACCTTCGGGAAGATCACCCTTCTTGGCCAGTCGCGTCGGTCGACCGGGAGCCGGAGTTCCTCCAGACGGTGGCAAGCTACCCGACGGTGGCAATCCACCGGAAGGAGGCATACCGCCCGGTGCGGGCGCACCGCCGCTCGGCGACCGGCCGGGTGCACCGCATTCGGCGGCGATCCGGCAGAACTGACTCTGGGCCGACAGGCAGCCCAGGGGGATCACCACCAGGGTAAGGAAGGTTGCGACCAGCGAACCGAACAGCAGCGATACCGCCATGCCCTGGAAGATGGGATCGGTCAGCAGAACCACCGAGCCGATCACCAGGGCCAGCGCGGTGATCATGATCGGGCGCATGCGAACCTCCGCCGCCAATACGACGGCGTCGCGCACGCTCATTCCCTCCTGCACCCTTTCCATGGCGAACTCCACCAGCAGGATCGAGTTGCGGACGATGATGCCGGCAAGGGCGATGAAGCCGATCATCGACGTGGCCGTGAAGTCCGCGTTCAGCAACCAGTGGCCGGGGACGATTCCGATCAGCGTGAGGGGAATCGGTGCCATGACCACCAGCGGCAGGATGAAGTTCTTGAATTCCGCGACGACCAGGATGTAGATCAGCACCAGGGCCGCAATGAAGGCCAGACCCATGTCGCGGAAGGTGACGTAGGTGACCTCCCACTCGCCGTCCCACTTGAAGCCCGAGACGCTGGTATCGGAGGGTTTGCCGAAGTAGTGCCCGCCGATCACCTGGCCGTCCGGTGTGGTGTAGCCCTTGAGCCGCGCGTCCACGTCGAGCATGCCGTAGAGCGGCGCGCCGAGCTTGCCGACGACGTCGGCCATGACGTACTCGAGCGGCCGCAGGTCCTTGTGGTAGATGGGCGGGCTTACCGAACGCTTGACGAAGCGGCCCAATTCCCCAAGGGGGACCACCGCGCCGTTCTGCAGGCGGATCGGCAGCACCAGCAGGTTACCCAGGTTGGCCCGCATCGACAGCGGCACCTGGAGCACGATGATGGTCTGTTCCAGTTCGTGGATCAGCTTGACGGGCCCGACCTCGAAGCCGCCCATCGCCATCATCACCTCGCGGTTGATGTCCTCCACCGAGAGGCCGAACATCGAGGCCCGCAGCCGATCGACCTCGAACACGATCTCGTCGTGCGGCACCTCCATCATGGTGTTGATGTCCGCCACGTTGGGCGTCTTGTAAAGGATGCCCATGATGTCGGCCGCCACCTTGCGCCGGATCTCTGCGGTGGGGCCGTAGAGCTCGACCACCATCGGCGCCAGGACCGGCGGGCCGGGAGGCGCCTCGGCGATGGTCAGGCGCGCGCCCACCGAATAGGCGATCGGCGTCAGCCGCTCGCGCACTTCCATTGCGATCTCGTGGCTCGACCGCTTGCGCAGCTTCTTGTCCAGAAGCTGGACCGCCAGGTCGCTCTGCCAGGGCCGCATGCGCATGAAATAATGGCGCACCAGCCCGTTGAAGTTGAACGGCGAGGCGGTTCCCACGTAAGTCTGGAATGCGGTGACTTCCGGGATCGACTGAAGCTCCTGGCCGAGCCTCTGCGCAAGGTTCGTCGTGACGATCAGGTCGGTACCTTCCGGCATGTCGATCACGACCTGCAGCTCCGACTTGTTGTCGTAGGGCAGCATCTTGAACGGCACGGACTGGAAATAGAACATGGACATGGCGGCCAGCATCAGGCCGATGATCACCATCAGCGTGATGAAGCCGAGCACCGTCGAATCCATGATCGGCGTGATCAGCTTGTCGTAAATGCCGGCAATCGCCTTGCCCTGGCGGTGCTCGCGCTCGGTGGCGACTTCCAGTTCGCGCATCTTCGGCTTCATCCGCGCCGCGAGCCACGGCACGAAGACGAACGCGGCGAGCAGCGAAAACAGCATGGCTGCCGAGGACAGCACGGGAATCGGCAGCATGTAGGGGCCCATCATGTCGCTGACGAAGCCCATCGGCAGCAGCGCCGCGACCACGGTGAAGGTCGCGAGAATGGTGGGGTTGCCCACCTCGTCCACGGCATCTACGGTCAGGTCGTCGTCGGTACGCCTCTCCGCGAGCCAGCGGCGGTAGATGTTCTCGACCACCACGATGGCGTCATCGACGAGAATGCCGATGGCGAACACCAGCGCGAACATGGAGACGCGGTTGATGGTGAACTTGAACAGGTAGGCGACCGCCAGCGACATCAGCAGCACCACCGGAATCGTGATCAGCACGATCACCGCCGGGCGTTTGCCCATGGTGACGAACATCAGCACGGTCACCAGCATCGAAACCAGGAACAACTTGAAGATCAGCCCGGAAACCTTCTCGTGTGCCGTGGCGCCGTAGTCCCGAGTGACGCTGACCTCAACGTCCTGGGGAATCAGCGTGCCCTGCATCGTGCCCAGTTCGGCCAGCAGCGCCCGGGCCACATCCACCCCGTTGGTACCCTTCTTCTTGGCTACCGCAATCGTCACCGCCGGATGGATGGTGAAGCTGTCGTCGGAAACGCGCTGCGTGTGGGTGACGACCGTCTTAGTTTCAGATTCGCCCTGGCTGATGGTTGCGACATCCCGCAGGAACACGGGCTGCCCCTGGTGCACCGAAACGACCAGATCGCCCACTTGCCGCGCGTCGTGCAGGAACTCGCCCGAGAACAGGGAGAACGCCTGGCTGCCGTCCACCACGTTGCCGGCCTGCGCCCGCTGGTTGGCGCTGCCGATGACTTTTGCGATCTGCGCCAGGGTCAGGCCGTAACCGGCAACCCGCGCCGGGTCAACCTCCACTCGCACCTGCTCCTGGCTGCCGCCGACAATGAAGCTCTGCCCCGTGTCGGGCAGCGACTTGAAGCGCTGCATCACGTCCAGCGCCAGCTTGCGCAGCGTGACA
Source organism: uncultured beta proteobacterium (assembly GCA_963696505.1). Lineage (GTDB taxonomy): Bacteria > Pseudomonadota > Gammaproteobacteria > Burkholderiales > Rhodocyclaceae > CAVOKN01. Next base: position 124,080 of record CAVOKN010000006.1, read on the forward strand.
ATGTCATGGGTGCCGGACGACAGGGTGACCGTCACCACGGGTACGTCGTCGATGCTCTTGGGCTTGACCAGCGGCGGCATCACCCCCTTGGGGATGGCGTCCATGTGCGACTGCAGCTTGTCGTAGAGCTTGACCAGCGACGGCTCCATCTGCTCGCCGACGTGGAAGCGCACGATGACCAACGACAGGCCGTCCTCTGAGCGCGAGTAAACGTGCTTGACGCCGGAAAGCTCGGACATCAGCCGCTCGAGCGGCTCGGAAACGAGATTCTTGACCTGCTCGGCGGAAGCGCCGGGGTAGGCGACGATGATGTCAACCATCGGCACCGAAATCTGCGGATCTTCCTCCCTCGGCGTGATGAGCATGCCCAGCAGGCCGACCAGGAAGGAAGCGACCAGCAGCAGCGGCGTCAGCGGCGATTCGATGAAGGCACTCGCCATCCAGCCGGCGAGGCCGTGCTTGCGCGGCGCTTCGTGCGCCGGCGGCGGGGTGCCGGAGGCACCCGCGTGGGTCTGGCTGCCGTCGTTTTGTTGCGTGTTTTCGGCCATCTCTCCTCCTTCGGTAGGCTCAGCTCTGAGGCTGTCTGCCGAAGAGGGAATCGCCGGAGCGCATGTTCGGCGTCGGAGATGTCACGACCTTCTCGCCCTGCCGCAGGCCGGAAAGGATCACCACGCGATCGCCAACGGTCTCGCCGAGCCGGACCACCCGCAGTTCGACGCTGCCGGCCACATTGGCCACGAACACGGAAGGCAGGCTGCCGCGATAGACGATCGCCGAAAGCGGCACGACCGGCGAAGCGAGCACCTCGCCTGGCCCTGGCGGCTCGGCCAGCATGGCCTGTGCATACATGCCCGGCGCAGCAGGCGCATCAGGCGGCAGCGCGAGCTTGACCGTGACCGTCCGCTGGACCTGGCTGGCCGCCGGGAAAATCTGCGACACCTGCGCCTGAACCGTCACGTTCCCATCGAGGGTCACCGGAACCACTTCCCCGAGCTTGAGCTGACTCACCAGCCGGGTCGGAACCTCTATTCGCAGATCGAGCTGGCTCACATCGGCAAGGTCCACCAGCGGTTGGCCCGGCTGAACAACGTCGCCCAGGTTGACGTGCTTGGTCACCACAACCGACTTGAACGATGCGATCGCACGACGGTCCCGCATCCGGGCCTCGATCGAATCGATTCGCGACTGCGAGGCAACCATCGCCGCCACCTGGCGCTCGTAATCCACGCGAGAGTTGTTGAGCGCCGGATAGCCGCGCTGCGCCTGGGACTGGGTGACCATCGGTTGCCCCGAGCCGCCGAAGGTGCTGTTGGGACCGCCTGCCAAGCCCGGCAACAAGCCGCCCATGAACTGGTTGGTCAAGTTGTAAAAGGGCACCGTTGACCGCTCGTATGCGTCTTGCGCGGGACCGCCTAACGGCGAAACCTGCGGCCCGTATAGCTTGTTGTAGAGCTGAACCTGGGCATTCTGCGTCGCCGCCATGTCCCCGGCCAGACCGGCCCAGGCCGAACGGTAGTCCGGCCAGAGGGCGTCCTCATCGAGCCCGACCACGACCTGGCCCGGCATCACCGTCTCGCCCTCACGCGCCGCGATGTAAGAAACGCGGCCTGGCGACTGTGCGGTGAGCCGCAGCGAATGGCGTGCCTCCACGTAGCCGGCAAGCTTCGCCCGCGCCGCCATGGCCTGCTGCGCGACGTCGCTCACGCCGACCTGGGGCGCGAAGCCGATTGCCGGTTGCTGCTGCATCGGCGGCATGCCCGGCTTGCTCGCCGGAGCTCCTGGCTTGAGCATCCAGGCAAACATGCCGCCCACCAGGGCGGCGACGATGAAGACCAGGGGTTTGGAAAGCATGATGGGAGCGCCCTCGACGCGGGTTCAGGTGCCTGGTGTGGCCTCAAGTGGCCTTCAGGTGCGGGGAACGGTTCCCATAACGCTGAAGCTCTTGATGAAGGGGCCCGCCATCGCCGGGTTCTTGATCATGGCGCCGTAATCCCCGACCTGGAACTTGAGCTTGCCGGTGGTGTAGGCCATGCCCAGCGAAACCATGCCGATGCCTTTCCGGCACCACTTCTCCCAGTCGTCGGCGCTGGCACGCAGATCCCAGTTCATGGGCTCGCCCTTGTAGGCGCCGGCCGAGACGACATACCCGTTCTCGACCTTGATGTATCCGAGCGGTTTGTCTTCGCCCTGGAAGCCGTAGCCGATCGTGGAATTGAACCCGATCTTGGCCAGCGCATCGCCGAGATCCTTCTCGTCGTTCCAGGCATTGCCGAAATCCACCATCCAGTCTTCGGAAAACAGTGCCGCCATGATTCCCTCCTGATTGCGTTGAAGTTGAGGCTGGGACTTAAGTCAACTGTTGCAGCAAGCTTGCCGCGCGCAAGCGGCGCGGCCGCGCCCGATCCGTCGCGTCAACAGCCGGGTCGGCTTGCCATGCGCACGCACGAACGTTGCAGTGAAATCGGAAACTCCCCTTAAGGATCCTGATGTCATAGGATTTATTGTTTTTCATCAGATTCTTATCTGCTAAACTTCGGATACAACACCGTGCAACGGTAGTTGCGGATTCTAGCCGATTTTTTCGGCCCGGGAGAGCAGGCGGTCGGGGCGGAACCGTGCTCAAGCCTCATCCTCCCTGCGTCCGGAATGCTGCGGCGCGCCACGCCGCCCAGTTTCCGCCCGGGGCAGATTCGAGGAACTATGGCACAACTGCCGGCCCATTGGAAGAACTTCGGTCAGTGTTTCAGCCGCCTTTGCGCGAGCCGCGCCGCCCCTGCTCACGACCACTGCTGCCGGCGAGCCGGAAGTCGATCTTGCTGGTTTCGAGATCCACACGCACCAGTTGCACACGTACCCGATCGGCAAGCCGGAAGCGGGCTCCGGTGCGCTCGCCGATGAGCTGATGGGCCGCCTCTTCATAGTGGAAATAGTCGGAGCCGAGCTCCGATATATGGACCAGGCCTTCGACGAACACGTCGTCCAGGGCAACGAAAATGCCGAAGGGCACGACCGCCGACACGCTGCCGGCGAACTCCTCTCCGATGCGGTCCTGCATGTAGTAGCACTTGAGCCAGGACTCGACGTCGCGGGTCGCTTCGTCGGCGCGCCGCTCGGTCATCGAGCAGTGCAGGCCGATGGCGCTCCAGTCGCCCAGTTGGTAGCTGTCGCCCGCCAATGCCGCCTTGATCGCCCGATGAACCAGCAGATCCGGGTAGCGGCGTATGGGCGAGGTGAAGTGGGTGTAGGACTCGTAGGCAAGGCCGAAATGGCCGACGTTGTCCGGGCTGTAGACCGCCTGCTGCAACGAACGCAACATCACCGTCTGCAGAAGCTGTTTGTCGGGGCGCCCGGCCAGCTTTGCCAGCAGCTTGGCATAGTCCGAGGCGTGGGGCTCGTCGCCCCCGTCCAGCCCGAAACCGAACTCTTTGAGGAACTCCCTCAGCTTGGCCAGCTTCTCCGGCTTGGGCCCCTCATGGATCCGGAACAGCGCCGGGTGGTCATGCGCGCGCAGGAAGTCGGAAGCGCAGACGTTGGCCGCCAGCATGCACTCCTCGATGATGCGATGCGCGTCGTTGCGCTCATAGGGAACGATACGGGCGATCTTGCCCTGGTCGTCGAAGATCATCTGCGTCTCGACCGTTTCGAAGTCGATCGCACCGCGCTTGGCGCGGGCCTTGGCCAGCAAACGGTAGAGCGCGTCCAGGCTTTCGAGCTGCGGCAGCAGCGGCGCCAGCCGGCTGCGGGCCGCGGAATCCGGCTCGTACAGGGCGGCCGCCACTTCGGTATAGGTCAGGCGCGCGCGCGAGTGCATTAGCCCAGGGTAGAAGCGGTAGCGCTTGATCTCGCCATTGGCGGCGACCGCCATCTCGCACAGCATGACCAGGCGGTCCACGTCCGGATTGAGGGAGCACAAGCCGTTCGACAGCTTCTCCGGCAGCATCGGAATCACGCGGCGCGGGAAGTAGACCGAGTTGCCGCGCTCCATGGCGTCCCGGTCCAGCCCTGCGCCCGCCTTGACGTAGTGGCTGACGTCGGCGATGGCCACCACGAGCCGGAATTCCCTACCCTGACGGTCGCAGTAGACGGCGTCATCGAAATCCTTGGCCGTCTCGCCGTCGATGGTCACCAGCGGGAGATCTCGGACGTCCTCGCGTCCCTTCGCATCGCTCTTGCGCACCTCTGCCGGAAGGCGGCGGGCGGCGGCAGCCGCATCCTTCGAGAACTCGAATGGCAGTTCGTGCTTGCGCAGCGCGATCTCTATCTCCATCCCCGGGTCGGCGTAGTTGCCCAGAACCTCGGTCACCTTGCCGATGGGCTGGGCATGCTTGCTCGGCTGCTGGATGATTTCCACCACCACCACCTGCCCCGCCTTGGGCCGCGGCTTGGTTCCCGGAGCGATCAGGATGTCCTGGTTGATACGCTTGTTCTCGGCGACGACGAACAGCACGCCGTGCTCGTCGAACACTCGCCCCACCACGCTGACATTGGTGTGCTCCAGCACCTCGACGATCTTGCCCTCGCGCCGCCCGCGACGATCCATGCCGATGGCACGCCCCAGAACGCGATCGCCGTGCAATGCCTTCTGCATTTCATGGGGACTGAGGAACAGGTCGGGGCTGCGGTCGTCGGGGACCAGAAAGCCGTATCCGTCGGGATGCCCATCCACGCGCCCGCGGATCAGGTCGGCCTTGTCGGGAATCAGATAGTCGCCGGCGCGGTTGCGCATCAACTGACCGTCGCGCTGCATCGCCCCGAGCCGCCGCTCGAAGGACTCTGACTCTTCGGAGAGAATGTCGAGCAGCTTCGCGAGCCGCTCGAAGCTCACCGGAATGCCCTGCCCGGCGAGCGTATCGAGGACATATTCCCGGCTCGGCAGCGGCGCCGGATATTTGGCGCATTCCCGCTCGTAGAACGGGTCCGCGCGGCGCACTTTGCTCACGCGCTCACGCGGCGGCTCTTGGTTTGACATTCGTCAAGGTTCCTATAGAATGCCGCCCTCTTGCCCAGGTGGCGGAATTGGTAGACGCACTAGGTTCAGGTCCTAGCGGTGGCAACACTGTGGAGGTTCGAGTCCTCTCCTGGGCACCACAAAGCAAAGCAAGAGGCGGCCAAACGGCCGCCTTTGTCATTTCTGGCGCGCCGTTGCCGCTCACTGGAACGGATGCCGCCGCAGAATCGTTTCTTCGCGGTCCGGGCCGGTCGAGATGATGTCCGCCGGCACGCCGCACAACTCCTCGATTCGCGCCAGGTAGCGCTGCGCATTGGCCGGCAGCGCGTCGAAGGACTTGGCCCCCACCGTGCTGTCACGCCAGCCGGGCATGGTCTCGTAGATGGGTTCGCAGCGCGCGATCTCTTCCGCGCCCACCGGCAGTATGTCGCTCAGCTTGCCGTCCAGGCGGTAGCCGGTGCACAGCTTCAGCTCCTCGACGCCGTCCAGCACGTCGAGCTTGGTGACGCACAGGCCGGACACGCCGTTGATCTGGATCGAGCGCTTGAGCGCCGCGGCGTCGAACCAGCCGCAGCGCCGCGGCCGACCGGTGGTGGCGCCGAATTCGTTGCCGCGGCTCGCCAGGTGCTTGCCGACGTCATCCCACAGCTCGGTCGGGAACGGCCCGCTGCCGACCCGCGTGGTGTATGCCTTGGTGATGCCGAGAACATAGTGCAGCATGTTCGGCCCGACCCCTGATCCCGCCGCCGCACCGCCCGCCACGCAGTTGCTGGAGGTGACGAAGGGATAGGTGCCGTGGTCGATGTCGAGCAGCGTGCCCTGCGCGCCCTCGAACAGCAGGTTGGCGCCACGCTTGTGTGCCTCGTAAAGCTCGCGCGGCACGTCGGCCACCAGCTTCTCCAGCCGCGGCGCCATGGCCAATGCATCGTCGAGAGTCTTCTTGAAGTCCACCGGCTGCCAGCTCAGGTAGTGCTGCAGCACGAAGTTGTGGTAGTCGAGCAATTCGGCCAGTTTCTCCGCAAAGCGCTTGGGGCGCAGCAGATCCTGCAGCCGCAACGCGCGGCGGGCAACCTTGTCCTCGTAGGCGGGACCGATGCCGCGCCCGGTGGTGCCGATCTTCTTCTCCCCCTTGGCCGCTTCCCGCGCGTTGTCCAGCGCCTGGTGGTAAGGCAGGATCAGCGGGCAGGCCTCGGAAATGTGCAGCCGCTCGGCCACCGCCACACCGGCGCCCTCCAGTTCGTCGATCTCGTGCAGCAGCGCGTCGGGCGCCAGCACCACGCCGTTGCCGATGTAGCAGGCCACGCCCTCGCGCAGGATACCCGACGGAATCAGGTGCAGCACCGTCTTGCGGCCGTTGATGACAAGCGTATGCCCCGCGTTATGCCCGCCCTGAAAGCGCACCACGCCCTGGGCACTCTCGGTCAGCCAGTCGACGATCTTGCCCTTGCCTTCGTCGCCCCACTGGGTGCCGACGACCACCACGTTCTTGCCCATGTTCTTCACTCTCCCTGAAGCGCAACGACCTGCCAGCGGCCGTCGCGCAAAATCAACTGCCGGTCGCAGCCGGCCTCGCGCCATGTGCCGTCGTGCCCGGGCAGCGCCTGCTTGACGATCTCGCCACGGCAGCGCAGTGCGGCAATCTGCGCCTTCAATTCGGAATCGTCGGACACCGGGGCCAGGACGGCGCTGGCCGGTTCGACGTCAGCCGCGATGCCGGCGATGTCCCGCAGATCCATGCTGAATCCGGTGGCGGGCCGGCCGCGGCCGAAGGACTTGCCCACCTTGTCGTAGCGCCCGCCGAGCGCGATGGCGCCGGGATGACGATCGCAATAGGCGGCGAACACCACGCCGCTGTGATAGTGGTAGCCGCGCAGGTCCGCCAGATCGAAGCTCACCGGCAGATCCGCCAGCCGCTCCGCCAGAGCGCGCAGATCCGCCAGCGCGGCCTCGATCTCGGGCGTGCGGGGAAGCAGCCGGCGCGCGCGATCGAGCACCGCGGCATCGCCATAGCATTCCGGAAGGGCGCGCAGACCGGAGCGCAAAGGCTCCGGCAGCGCGGCCGTCAGCTCGGTCAGCGTCGGCAGGTCCTTGGCCTGGAGCACGGAGAAAAGCTCCTCCTCCAGATCCGTATCGAGCCCGGCCGTGAAAGTCAGTGCCCTGAACACGCCTATGTGGCCGAGGTCCAGGCGGCTCGCCGCCACCCCGGCCAGGGCCAGGCTCTCGGCCAGCAGGCGCACCACCTCCACGTCGGCCTCCAGCCCGGCGTGGCCGTAGATCTCGGCACCGATCTGCAGCGGCTCCCGCGTCGCGGTGGCCGTTCCGGGAAGGGTGTGCACGACACTGCCGCAGTAGCACAGACGCGTCACGCCGCTGCGGTTCAACAGGTGAGCGTCGATGCGTGCCACCTGAGGTGTGATGTCTGCCCGCAGCCCCATGCTCTGTCCGGAGAGCTGGTCCACCAGCTTGAAGGTGCGCAGGTCCAGGTCGCGGCCGGTTCCGGTGAGCAGCGAATCGAGGTATTCCACCAGCGGCGGCATGACCAGCTCGTAGCCATGGAGCATGAAGGCATCGAGCAGGCGCCGCCGCAGCGACTCCACCTGCCGCGCCTGCTGCGGCAGGATGTCCTCGATCGCTTCAGGCAGCAGCCAGCGGCGCATCGCTAGTTATGGAAAACGAACAGCAGGCCGAGACCGATCAGCATCGAACTGAGGCCGATGAAGCGGATCTGGCCGTCGGCCAGTTCGGTGGCACGGCGGAAGGTCTCACGCCACATGGCCGGAGCCACGAAGGGCAGGATTCCCTCGATCACGAGCATCAGGGCAAAACCCACCAGCAGTGTGCTGGTCACCGACGGCTCACTTGCCGGCCGACTTGCCGCCCGGACCCGCGTTCTTCAGGTAACGAAAGAAGTCGGAACTGGGATCGACCACCAGCACGTCGCTCTTGCTGCGGAAGCTCTGCCGATAGGCTTCCAGGCTGCGATAAAAGCCGTAGAACTCGGGACTCTGGCCGAAGGCCTGGGCATAGATCGCCGCCGACTTGGCGTCGCCCTCGCCCTTGACCTGCTGGGCCTCGCGATAGGCCTCGGCGACGATGATCTCGCGCTGCTTGTCGGCATCGGCGCGGATCTTCTCGGCCTCCGCGGCGCCTTGCGAACGCAGTTCGTTGGCCACCCGCTTGCGCTCCGCTTCCATTCGTCGGTAGACCGACTCCGACACCTCGGTCGGCAGATCGACCCGCTTCAGGCGCACATCGACGATCTGCACGCCGATCTTGCGCGCGTCCTGGTCGGCCTTGACGAGTATGTCCTGCATGATCTTTTCGCGCTCGCCGGAGACCACCTCATGCACCGTACGCTTGCCGAACTCCTCTCGCAGGCCGGCATTGACGGTCTGCTCGAGGCGGGTGCGCGCGCGGGCCTCGTCGCCGCCGACCGAGATGTAATACTGCTCGGCGTCGATGATGCGCCATTTGACGAACAGGTCGACCAGGACGTTCTTCTTCTCGGAAGTGATGAAGCGCTCCGGATCCGGCGTATCGAAATACAGAATGCGCTTGTCGAAGAAGCGCACGTCCTGGATCAACGGCCACTTGAAGTTCAGTCCCGGCTTGTCGATCACCTGCTTGATCTCGCCGAACTGGCGCACGATGGCGAACTGGCGCTGGTCGACGGTAAACATCAACATGGAAACCACGATCAGCACCGCGATCAGGGCGCCGGCGAGGATGGGAAGTCTGTCGCGCATCATCGCTCTCCCCGCTCGCGCGAACGCAGGCCTGAATCCCGCGAACGATTGTCGGCCGCGGGCGGCGTCTCCGGCCGCGGCGCTGTGCCCGCCGGGACTTCGGCCGGCGCCTGACGCAGCGCCGCCTCCGCCGCTGAACCGTTGCTTCCGGCCGCCTGCATCAGCTTGTCCAGAGGCAGGAGCAGCAGGTTGCCGTTCGCCCGCGTATCCACCATCACCTTGCTCACGCTGGACATCACCTGCTGCATCGAATCGAGGTACATCCGGTTGCGGGTAACGTCGGGCGCCTTGTTGTATTCGAGAAGGATCTGCTTGAAGCGCGAGGCATCGCCCTCGGCGGTGGCAATCACGCGCTGGCGGTAGCCTTCGGCCTCCTGCAGCAGCCGCGAGGCGGTGCCGCGGGCGCGGGGAATCACATCGTTGGCATAGGCCTGGCCTTCGTTCTTCTGCCGCTCCCGGTCCTGCCCGGACTTGACCGCGTCGTCGAAAGCGGCCTGCACCTGCTCCGGCGGCTGGGCGTTCTGCATCGTGACCTTGCTGATCTGGATGCCTGTGGAATAGCGATCGAGGATGTCCTGCATCAGATTCGAAGCCAGTGCCGCCACCTGCTCGCGACCTTCGTAAAGTACGAAGTCCATCTTGCTCTTGCCGACGATCTCGCGGATCGCGGTTTCCGCCGCCTGGATCACCGTATCCTCCGGGTTGCGGTTGTTGAACAGGTAATCCTGCGGATCCTTGAGGATGTACTGCACCGCGAACTGGATGTTGATGATGTTCTCGTCATCGGTGAGCATGAGTGCCTCTTTCAGCACCTTGTTCTTCTCCGATCCTCGATAGCCGACTTCCACGGTGCGCACACCGGTGAGGTTCACCAGCTCGTGGCTCTGGATCGGAAACGGCAGCCGCCATTGAAGGCCGGGATCGGTGGTCGCGTGGTACTTGCCGAACTGAAGCACCACCCCGCGCTGGCTCGCGTCCACCACGTAGAACCCGCTCGCCAGCCAGACCGCCAGCACCAGTATGACCAGCGCACCCATGCCGCCGCCGAACTGGCGCATGCTGAACGGCATCCGCGGACCGCGTTCGCCGCCGCTGTCGCCCCCGCCGCCGCTCCGGCCGCCGAACAGGCCCGACAATCGCCGGTTGAAATCGCGCCACAGCTCCTCTAGGTCCGGCGGACCCTGATTCCCGCCCCGGTTGCCCCTGCCCCACTGCGGGTCGTTCAGCGACATGCGAATGCCGGCCAATGCCTTCTTTAGAAACATGGAATGAATTCTGGGTGATTACTTCAAGGGATCAGGCCGCGTCGCCGTGAGCCAGAGCAGCACCGTGCTGCCGAGACTCTTCGGCCAGCGCCTGGCGCAGGAGTTCCACTCCTTCGCCGGTTCTCGCGCTGCAACGAACGCGTGTGATTCTAGCATACTCATCGCGCTCGACTTCCGGCGCGGCATGGGTGGCGTCGATCTTGTTCCAGACCACGATCTGCCTCACGTCCGCGGCGCCGATCTCCTTCAGCACGGCATTGACCGCTGCGATCTGCTGATCGCGATCCGGGCTGGAGGCGTCGACGACATGCAGCAGCAGGTCGGCGCTCGCCGTTTCTTCGAGCGTCGCATGGAAGGCCGCCACCAGCGAGTGGGGCAGATCGCGGATGAAGCCGACGGTGTCCGACAAGACGAGCGTTCCCTCCTCGCCGAGATAGAGCCGGCGCGAGGTGGTGTCGAGAGTCGCAAAAAGCTGATCGGCCGCGTAGGCCCCGGCGTGGGTGAGCGCATTGAACAGCGTGGACTTGCCGGCGTTTGTGTAGCCGACGATCGATACCGCCAGCAGCTCGCCCCGGGTGCGGGCGCGGCGACGCACGGCGCGCTGGCGTTCCAGCCGCGCCAGGCGATCCTTCAGCAGCTTGACGCGCTTGCCCAGCAGCCGCCGGTCGGTTTCGAGCTGCGTCTCGCCCGGGCCGCGCAGACCGATGCCGCCCTTCTGGCGCTCCAGATGGGTCCAGCCGCGGACCAGGCGCGTGGCCAGGTGGTCGAGCTGGGCCAGTTCCACCTGCAGCTTGCCGTCGTGACTCTTGGCACGCTGGGCGAAGATGTCGAGGATGAGACTGGTGCGGTCGACGACTCGGCAGCCCAGTTCCCGTTCGAGATTGCGCTGCTGGGCCCCGGACAGTTCGTGATTGAAGAGGACGATCTCGGCTTGCTGCTCGACCAGCAATTGCGCGAGCGTCGCAACCTTGCCCCGCCCGGCATAGGTAGCGGGATCGGGAGCCTGGCGACGACCCTGGACGAAGACGACGGGTCGGACGCCCGCGCTGCGTGCAAGCAACTCGAATTCGGCCAAGCGCTCGGACTGACCATCCTCACCGAAATCGAGTTGGACGAGAATCGCATTGGGCTCGGTCGAACCCGGGACGGCGCAACCCGATGCCGCCAGAGACGGCACTGACGGCTCAGGCATCCGGCCCCTTGCCGCGGATCGATTCAAGGACGCGGACGGGGGCCGCGTCCCCGGCACAGGAGGTCAAGTGTCGCCGTGATCGTGGGGAATAGTGACCGGGCGCGCCGGAACCACGGTGGAAATCGCATGCTTGTACACCATCTGCGTCACCGTGTTCTTCAGCAGAACCACGTACTGGTCGAACGACTCGATCTGTCCCTGCAATTTGATGCCATTGACCAGATATATCGACACCGGGATATGTTCCCGGCGCAATGTATTGAGGAACGGGTCTTGTAGCAGTTGCCCTTTGTTGCTCATGGTAGCCCCTCTTATATTGTTTGAACCTAAAACTCTAATCGATTTTCGGCGCCGCGCCAACCGCGTGCGCTTAATCTCGCCTTTCGACAAACGGGTTGCGGGAGGATCTAAGTTCCACCCGCAGCGGAGTGCCCTGCAGTTTGAACGCCTCAATGAAGGTTCGTTCCAGGTATCGGCGGTAGGCGTCCGTCACGTGGTCCAGGGCGTTGCCATGGATCACGATCACCGGCGGATTTGTGCCCCCCTGGTGTGCATAGCGCAGCTTGGGCCGGAAGATGCCGTGGCGCGCCGGTACCTGCTTCGCCACCGCCTGCTGCAGCAGCCGGGTCAGCCGGGGAGTCGGCAGCCGGCTCATTGCTGCGGCATAAGCATCGTCCACCGACCTGAGCACCGCGTCTATGCCCTCGGCGCGCAGGGCCGAGATGTAATGTACCCGGGCGAAGGCAAGAAAACCCAGCTTGCGGGCGAAGTCCGACTTGATGCGGCTGCGGCGGTACTCGTCCACGTCGTCCCACTTGTTGATCGCCACCACCAGGGCACGCCCGGCTTCGACGACGAAGGCACCGATGTGGGCGTCCTGTTCGGAGACGTCCTGCTGGGCGTCGAGCACCAGCACCGCCACGTTCGACTCCTCGATCGCCTGCAGCGTCTTGATCACCGAGAACTTCTCGATCGCCTCGAAGACGCTGCCGCGGCGCCGCAGCCCTGCCGTGTCGATCAGGGTGTAGTGCCGGCCATGGCGCTCGAAGGGCACACTGATCGCGTCGCGGGTGGTGCCCGGCTGGTCGAAGGCGATGACCCGCTCCTCGCCCAGCAGGGCGTTGATCAGGGTCGATTTGCCGACGTTGGGCCGGCCCACCACCGCCACCCGGGGGCTGATGACTTCCGGCTCCGCAACCTCATCTTGCAGCGGCTCGGGTTCCGGGCAGGCGGCGAGTGCCAGGTCCACCAGATCCCGCACGCCCTCGCCGTGGGCGGCCGATATCACCAGCGGCTCGCCGCAGCCCAGTTCGTGAAACTCGGCAGCCACCATGTCCCGCGCCATGCCCTCGGCCTTGTTGACCACCAGGAGCAATGGCCTGCCCGACCGTCGCAGACGTTCCGCGACATCATTGTCCTGCGACGTCAGGCCCTCCCGGCCATCGACCATGAACAGCAGGACATCGGCCTCGGCGATGGCCTGCTCCGCCTGGCGCGCCATCTCGCGCATGATGCCATCCTTGGCCTTGGGCTCGAAGCCGCCGGTATCGACCACCAGAAACGGGCGCAGGCCGATGCGACCGTGGCCGTAATGGCGGTCGCGGGTCAGGCCGGGCAGGTCCGCCACCAGGGCATCCCGGCTGCGGGTGAGGCGGTTGAACAGGGTTGACTTGCCGACGTTGGGCCGGCCGACGAGGACCAGGGTGGGATTCATCGGGATTCGGGCCGTCGCCCTACTGGACGGACAGCGCGAATAGACCGCCCTTGCGGGTCTGGATCAATCCGCCTGATTCGTAGGCTTGCGGCGGCGCGCCGATGCCGCTGCTGTCGGTCGTGAAGCGCGCCGCGAACGAACCGTCCTCGCGCTTGAGGACATGCACCACGCCCTCGGCATCGCCCACCATGACGTGGCGGCCGATTGCCAGGGGGCGGGTGACGCCACGCATGAAAAGCTTGTCCTGCTTCCACAGGCTCGCGCCGTTCGCCCGATCGAAGGCATGGACCGCGCCCTTGTCGTCGGTCACATACACGCTGCGATCATCGGCGGCCAGTCCGACGTCGCTGGACAAGTCCCGCGACCAGAGCGCGTTGCCGTTGGCGATATCGAAGCACGCCACCCTCCCCTGGAAGGCTACCGCGCAGACGGCCCGGCCGCTCACCACCGGCGCGCTCGACACATCGGCGACCCGCTCCAGTTCCGTAGCGCCGCGTGGCAGTGCGACCGTCCCTTCCCACAAGGCGGCGCCGTTCGCCAGGCTGATCGCCACCAGCTTGCCGCCGGGAAACCCGGCCAGCGCCTTGCCGTCCGCCACCACGATACCCACCGCCGCCCGCAGCGACAGCGCCGGTGTGCTGCGCTGATAGACCCAGCGCCGCTTGCCGTCGAGGACATCGAGGGCATAGACGCGGCTGTCCCCGCTACGCACCAGAACCTGGTTTTCCACCACCAGCGGCGGCGCCAGCACCTCAGAACTCACCCGCGACTGCCACAACGCCTTGCCACTGGGATCGAAGGCCAGCACTTCGCCCTTCGGCGTTCCCACCACCACCATCTTGGCGTCGGCGCCGACACCGCCGGAGAGGGTCTGGCCGGCACCGATGCGCCAAGCCTCGCGCCCTGCTTCGAACCGGGCCAGGCTGCCGCTGCGCGCCGCCGCGAACACCGCCGTAGCCTGCACCGCAGGCACCAGGGTGTACTCGCCGGCGCTGCCGATGTCTGCCTGCCATGCGGCGCGAATCTCGGCGCTGGCCTGAATGGGCGTCAATACCGCAGGCTTGACCGCGGGGCTGCTGGCGAACGGGTTGAGGGCATCAAGCGTGGAGCAGGCGGCGAGCAGCGGCAGGAAGGGCAGCAGGCGAAGCGCTCGCCTCATTGGGCATCCCCGAGTGCATCGAGCTTGAGTTGAACGAGCTCGGTGAACGCAGCGGCGCTGCCTGCGGCCTGGGCGCCGTCCTGCTTGGCGCGCTCGCCGAGCTTGGCGAGCGCGGACTGATAGGCGGCCTTGGCCTCGCTGCGCTTGCCCTGGGCGGCGAAGATGTCGCCGCGCACTTCGGCATAGCGGGCGGCAAACGCCTCCATGGGTTCGCGCTCGATCTGCTTCAGCGCCTCGTCATAGGCCTTTTCCTCGATCATGACCTGGGCCAGGCGCAGCCGCGCCACGTCTTTCAGGGCCGGATCGCGCGTGTTGTCCGCCGCCCAGGCAAGCTGGGCGCGTGCGGTCTTCAGGTCGCCGGCTTCCACCTGCACCTTGGCCGAAAGCAGGGCGCCCATCGCCGCGTAGGCGGTGCTGCCGTGGCTGTCGAGCAGCGCCCCGGCAGTCTCCTTGGCCTTCTTGGCATCGTTGGCGACCGCGGCCTCCTGCAGCGCCGTATAGATCGCCGCCGCCTGCGCCGCCTGGCTGCGTTGATGCCATTGCCATCCCTGCCAGCCGACCATCGCCACCGCCCCCGCCACCGCTATGCCGGTGATCAGGTTGCCATACATCTGCCACCAGGTCCGGATCGCGGATAGCTGTTCCTGCTCTTCAAGGTCATACGTTGCCATTGTCATCCCCAGCAAACAGATATTGTCCGACGTGATCGGATAGCTCCGACCGCGCCACGCGCTGCTGCACCAGTTCCTCGCGCAGCGGCTTGATCGTCACCTGATCCGCCGCCGCCTCGTCCTCGCCGATGATTGCCGCCAGCAGTGCCCCCGAGGCGTCGGCACGCTTCAACTGCGACTTGAAGCTGCCGCCGCCGCAGTGCAGCAGCACCTCGAAGCCGTTGCCGCGCAGTTCCTCGGCCACGCGGAAGGCCATGCGCAGCGCCCCCTCCCCCTGATGCACCACATACACGTCCGGCATTTCCCGCGGCAGGTCGTGGTAATCCTCGCGCCACAGCGCCATCAGCCGCTCCACGCCCATGGCGAAACCGCAGGCCGGCGCCGGCTTGCCGCCGAGCTGCTCGATCAGGCCGTCGTAGCGTCCGCCGGCGCAAACCGTTCCCTGCGCGCCGAGGCGTTCCGTGGCCCACTCGAACACCGTGAGGTTATAGTAGTCGAGCCCCCGCACCAGGCGCGGATTGATGCGGTAGGGGATGCCGGCGTCCTTGAGGAGCTGCTGCAGCCCGTCGAAATGGCGCAGCGACTCGTCCCCCAACATCTCCGTCAGCCGCGGCGCGCCCTCGACGATGGCCTGCATGTGGGGATTCTTGCTGTCGAGGATGCGCAGCGGGTTGGTGTGCAAACGGCGCGTGGCGTCGGCATCCAGCGCGGCCGCGTGGCCTTGCAGGTAGGCAATCAGCTCGCCGCGGTGACGCTGGCGTTCCTCGGCGCTGCCGAGGGAATTGATCTCGAGGCGGATGTCGTCGCCCAGGCCCAGGTCGTCCCACAACCGCGCGCACATCAGGATGTGCTCGGCATCGATGTCCGGTCCGGCGAAGCCCAGGGCCTCGATCCCGTACTGGTGGAATTGCCGGTAGCGCCCCTTCTGCGGCCGCTCGTGGCGAAACATCGGCCCGGCATACCACAGGCGCTGCGGACCGCCGTACAGCAGGTTGTGCTCCAGCACGGCGCGCACGCAGGAGGCGGTGCCCTCGGGGCGCAGCGTCAGCGCCTCGCCGTTGAGGGAATCGACGAAGGAGTACATCTCCTTCTCGACGATGTCGGTGACTTCGCCGATGGCGCGGGCGAAAAGCGGCGTCGGCTCGACGATCGGCATGCGGATCGGCCGGTAGCCGTAGCCCCGAAGCCAGTCGCGTACCGCCGACTCGAATTCCTCCCACAGCTCGGCCTCGTCCGGCAGGATGTCGTTCATGCCGCGGACGGCTTGTATCGTTGTGCTCATTGCATGGTTCCAGCACCTTGGCGCCCCGGACGGGGTGCCGGCGAATTTCCCCCCTCAGCAGCGCCTGGCATACCTGCGCGCCACGTAGTCGTCGATGATCGCCTTGAACTCGCCGGCGATGCCCTCCCCCTTGAGCGTCACCGTCTTCACCCCGTTGACATAGACCGGAGCCACCGGCACTTCGCCGGTTCCCGGCAGGGAGATGCCGATGTTGGCGTGCTTGCTCTCGCCGGGGCCATTGACCACGCAACCCATCACCGCCAGCGTCATGTTCTCGACGCCGTCGTAGCGCTCGCGCCAGGCGGGCATCTGCTCCCGCACGTAGCTCTGGATCTCCTGCGCCAGTTCCTGGAATACGGTGCTGGTGGTACGTCCGCAACCAGGGCAGGCCGCCACCAGCGGCGTGAAGGCGCGCAGGCCCATCGTCTGGAGCATCTCCTGGGCGACCACCACCTCCTGCCGCCGGTCGCCGCCGGGCTGCGGCGTCAATGAAACGCGGATGGTGTCGCCGATTCCCTCCTGCAGCAGGACCGCCATGGCGGCGGTGGAGGCGACGATGCCCTTGCTGCCCATTCCCGCCTCGGTGAGTCCCAAGTGCAGCGGATAATCGCAGCGCGCCGCCAGGTCGCGGTAGATGGCAATCAGATCCTGCACCCCGCTCACTTTGCACGACAGGACGATGGCATCGCCCGGCAGGCCCAGTTCCTCGGCCCGCTGCGCGCTCTCCAGCGCCGAGGCGATCATCGCTTCGCGCATGACGTCAACGGCATCCAGCGGCTGGGTGCGATGTGCGTTCCGGTCCATCAAGCGCGCCAGCAGCACCGGGTCGAGGCTGCCCCAATTGACGCCGATGCGCACCGCCTTGCCGTGGCGGGAGGCGATATCGACGATGCGGGCGAACTGCTCGTCGCGCCTGGCGCCACGGCCGACGTTGCCGGGGTTGATGCGCAGCTTGTCCAGCGTCTCGGCGCAGGCCGGATTCTCCGAGAGCAGTTTGTGCCCGTTGAAATGGAAGTCTCCCACCAGCGGCACATCGGCGTTCATCTTCAGCAACTGCTCGCGGATGCGCGGCACCGCCTGCGCGGCTTCCTGCGTATTCACCGTGATGCGCACGATCTCGGAACCGGCGCGCGCCAGTTGGGCCACCTGGATGGCGGTGGCGATGTGGTCAGCGGTGTCGGTGTTGGTCATCGACTGGACGACCACCGGCGCCACGGAGCCTATCGTCACGCCGCCCACGCGCACCGTGCGGGTGCGGCGGCGCTGTGCCGCCAGCCCGCTTGCCCCGGAAGCGTTCATCGGCTCATTCGAGGCGCAGCCGCGCCACGCTGACGCTGGTGTGCGGCTTGAGGTCTATGCTGCGATCGTCCAGCTTGAGCTCGACCGACGCGGCGTTGCCCACCACCAGTTCGAAGGGGCCCTGCCCCTCCAGTTCGAGCACGGAGCCCGGGGCATTCAGGCGGGACGTGAGCAGCTTGCCCGCGCCGTCGCGCACTTCGAGCCAGGACTCCTTGCCGAAGCGAAAAGTCAGCCGGCGCGCAGCGGCGCTCCCGGCAGCCGGAGCATTCTCGACCGCCTGTCCCGACGCAGCAGCCGGGCCTGCCGGCTGAGGCTCGACGGCCGCCACTGCCGGCGCGGCGGGCACGGCAGGCGGAGGCGGAAGCGCTACCGTGGCCGAGGGCTCCATCCCCGCAGCCGGTGCGGTGGTCTGAAGTTCGAGCCGTTCGCCGGAAGTCGCCGGGCCATCGCGGCCCGCCTGGTCGGCGGAACCAGCCGCCTGCCACGCGCTCATGTCGGGGCCGAAGCGCTCAACATAAACCCCCACGGCGAGCGCGACCACGGCCAACGCCAGGCCGGCGAGCAGCCAACGCGGAACGCCGCGACTGCCGCCCCCGGCGGGCATCCGCCCGGCGGCGTTCGAGAGGGGCCGCAGGTTAACCTCGCCTCGCGCCAGGCGCAAGTCAATCGCGGCAAGCAAGGGAGCGGGATCGATCTGAAGCAGCCGCGCGTAGTTGCGCACGAAGCCGCGGGCGAAGGTGGTGCCCGGCAGCAGGTCGAATTCCTCGCGCTCGATCGCAAGAACCTGCCGCGGAGTCAGCTTGAGGGTCTGGGCGACCTCCTCCACCGACAGCCGGCGTGCCTCCCGCGCGTCGCGCAAGACCGCGCCGGCGTGCAGGGCGGCCGGCGCGACGTCGCTGTAATCGGCCATGTCGCTCAATCGTAGCGGCCCTCGACCAGCGCCCGGTACTCCGGGCTGCCGGCGAATTCGCGCCGTAGTTGATTGGCATACCTGGTTTCGGCCAGACGATCCCCCAGCTGGCGCTCGATGCGCACCGCGAGCCACAGCGACTCGGCGTTGGGCGTCATCTGCTGCTGCACCGCGGTGATGAGGCGCCGCGCCTCGTCGAGTTTTCCCTGGCGGTAGGCAAGGCTTGCGAGGTGATAGATCGCTTGGTTGTTGGCCGGATCCGCCACCGCCGCCTTGCGGAAATAGCCCTCCGCCGCGACGTCGTCCTTGATCCTCAACGCACACAGGCCGGCGTTGGTATAGGCCTTGGTGGGCGTGGTATAGAGCGGATTCTTGACCGCCGCGATCAGGTAGCCGATGCCCTCCTTTTCCTTGCCCTGGGTACACAGGAACCAGCCGTAGTGATTGTTCGCATCCGAATCCCCGGGCGCCAGCGCGAGGGCGCGGCGAAACGCCGTCTCCGCCTCCACCGGCTCGCCCAGGTACATATGAATCAGACCGAGCAGGTTGTAGGCCGGCGCGTAGTCGGCATCGGCCGCAATGGCGACATGGGCCTCCTGAAGCGCGACCCCCATTCGGGCACTCTGGTAATAAATCATGCCCAGATCGGCGTGGGCCTTTGCCCGCGACCGGGCGTCGCTCGGTTTCGAATCCTGGGAAGGCAGCGTCTCGATCACCTGGGGCTGGGGCTGCCGCAAGGGATTGGTCTGGCCGCAGCCCGCGAGCAGCGCGACGGCGACGAGTATCACGTGCTTCATGCTGACAACTCCACGAGCCGTATCGAACGCCCGGCATTGCGCCGCGAACGATCCTGCACCTGCCCGGCCAACTGGCCGCATGCGGCGTCGATCTCGTCGCCGCGCGTCTTGCGCGTCGTGGCGATGCGCCCGCCATCCATCAGGATCTGGGCGAAGGCGCGCACTCTGTGCGCCGGCGAGCGGCGGAAGTCGGAGTCGGGAAACGGATTGAAGGGGATCAGGTTGAACTTGCACGGCACGTCCCGCGTCAGGCGCAGCAGTTCGCGGGCGTGGGTGTCGCTGTCGTTCACGCCATCCAGCATCACGTATTCGAAGGTGATGAAGTCGCGCGGGGCGCGCTCGAGATAGCGCAGGCAGGCGGCCATCAGCTCGCGCAGGGGATACTTGCGGTTGATCGGCACCAGGCGGTCGCGCAGCGCATCGTCGGGCGCGTGCAGCGAAACGGCCAGTGCCACCGGGCAGGAATCGCGCAACCGATCCATCGCCGGCACGAGGCCGGAAGTGGATACCGTGACGCGGCGGCGCGACAGGCCGTAGGCGTTGTCGTCGAGCATCAGGCGCAGCGCGGCCACCGTGTTGTCGAAGTTGGCCAGCGGTTCGCCCATGCCCATCAGGACGACGTTGCTCACCACATGCTCGCCGCTGTCGCGGCGATCAAAGCCGCCCAGCAGCCGATTCGCCAACCACAACTGGCCGACGATCTCGCCTGCGGACAGGTTGCGGTTGAAGCCCTGCTTGCCGGTGGAACAGAAGGCACAGTCGAGCGCGCAGCCGGCCTGGGTCGACACGCACAGCGTGCCGCGGT
Organism: uncultured beta proteobacterium; assembly: GCA_963696505.1. GTDB lineage: Bacteria > Pseudomonadota > Gammaproteobacteria > Burkholderiales > Rhodocyclaceae > CAVOKN01. The sequence goes on from CAVOKN010000006.1 coordinate 143,868, forward strand.
TGTCCTCCGGAATGAACACGCACTCGACGGCATTGGCGCCGCCGACATCCAGCAGCCACTTGCGCGTGCCATCGGCCGACGTCTCGTCGCGCAGCACGGCGGGTGCAGCCACCTGCGCTTCTTCCTGCAGGCGCGCCCGCAGGCCCTTGGCCACGTCGCTCATGCGCCCGAAGTCGGACTCCCCGCGCTGGTGCACCCAGTGCAGCAGTTGCCGCGCCCGAAACGGCTTCTCGCCCATCCCGGAGAGGAGTCCGGCAAGGGCGTCGGCATCGTAGTCGAGCAGGTTCAGGGGCATCGGCAGTGGCGGCGAAAGTCAGTCCGCGCAGAGCGCCGGTTGCGCCCTGCGACCCGGGTCGCGGCGGCGGATCAGCGCGAGAACACCGCCATCGCCGGGAAGAAATAGGCGATTTCCACCGCGGCGGTTTCCGGCGCGTCCGAGCCGTGCACGGCGTTGGCGTCGATGCTTTGGGCAAAATCGGCGCGGATGGTTCCCGCGGCGGCCTTCTTCGGATCGGTGGCACCCATCAGGTCACGGTTCTTGGCGATGGCGCCCTCGCCTTCCAGCACCTGGATCATCACCGGGCCCGAGCTCATGAACTCGACCAGGTCGTTGAAGAAGGGCCGGCCCTTATGCACGGCGTAGAAGCCCTCGGCCTCGGCGCGGGACAGCCAGGCCATGCGCGCAGCGGCGACCTTCAGACCGTTGGTCTCGAAGCGGGAGTAGATCTTTCCGATCACGTTCTTGGCCACGGCATCGGGCTTGATGATCGACAGGGTACGTTCGACAGCCATCAAAAAACTCCTGAAAAAATCGCGAATTGCGAGGGAAACGCGGACTCGGGAAAGCCGCGGATTGTAGCAGGATCGCGCTGGCCTTCCCAAACGGAAAGTCAGCATTGGCGGAGCGGGTCTCTCCCCGGAACGGAGCGGCGTGACCGGGGCGCGAAGCCCGGCCACGCCGCAAGGGGATCACATCATTCCCAAGGCCTGGGGCAGGAACAGGGAAATCTGCGGGATGTAGGTGATGATCACCAGGAACACCAGCATGGTGAGCAGCCATGGCCAGACCGCTACCGTCATCTCGGTCAGTCCCAGCTTGCTGATGCCGCTGGCGACGTAAAGGTTGAGCCCGACCGGCGGCGTGATCATGCCGATCTCCATGTTCACCGTGATCATCACCCCGAAATGGATCGGATTGATGCCCAGCGCCATGGCGATGGGAAACAGGATGGGCGCCGTGATCAGGATGATCGAAGACGGCTCCATGATGTTGCCCATGGCCAGCAGCAGCAGGTTCACCGCCAGCAGGAAAGTCAGCGGCCCGAGACCGGCGCTGAGCATCGCCTCGGAGATCGCCTGCGGGATGTTCTCGTGGGTCAGCAGGAAGGAGAACAGTACGGCGTTGGTGATGATGTACAGCAGCATCGCGGACATGTTGGCCGAATCGCGCAGTACCCGCGGCACGTCCTTCATCGTCAGATCCTTGTAAACGAATATCGCGATGAAGAAGGCGTAGACCGCGCTCATCGCCGCCGCTTCCGTGGGCGTGAAGATGCCCGAGTAGATGCCGCCCATGACGATGATGATCAGGAACAGGCCCCACATGGAGTCGCGGAAGGCTTTGACGCGCCCGGCCCAACTCACCTTGGGTTAACGCGGAAAGTTGGCCTTTTTCGCGCGATACCAGGTCGTCCACCCCATCATCGTGGCGAGCATTATTCCGGGAATGATGCCGGCCATGAACAGCGCCCCCACCGAACTGTTGGTGGATACGGCGTACATCACCATCACGATCGAGGGTGGAATCAGGATGCCCAGCGCCCCCGCCGAGGCGACCACGCCGGCCCCGAAGCGGCGGTGGAAGCCCGCCTTGACCATCGCCGGAATGAGGATCGAACCGATCGCCACCACCGTCGCCGGACTGGAACCCGACACCGCGGCGAACAGCGCGCAGGCCAGCACCGCCGCCAGACCGAGGCCACCGTACCAGTGGCCGACCATGGAGGTGGCGAAGTTGATCATGCGCCGCGCCACGCCGCCATGGGTCAGGAAGTTGCCCGCCAGGATGAAGAACGGAATGGCCATGATTTCGAACTTCTCGATGCCGGTGAACAGCTTGAGGGCGACCGACTCCACCGGCACCTCGGTCATGAAGAACAGGAAGCTCAGCACCGTCAGGCCGAGGGAAATGGAAATTGGCATGCCGGTGAGCATCAGCCCGAACAGCAGGATGAAAATGATCGCGGTATTCATTTGCGCTCCCCCTTGCCCTTGGCATTGTCGTTCTTGATGCCGAACAGCCGCTTCCAGCGCCGAGAGCCGCCGACCGCGTGCTCCAGTTCCTCGGCTTCCTCGAAGGCCTCGCCGATCAGATCCGGCGCCGGCTCCTCGATCCCCTCCACCTTGCTGTGGTCATGGTGCGGCAGCTCGCCGCAGCGCAGGAAGCTCACCAGCACCTGCAGGAAGCGGAAGCACATGAGGTAGGAACCCAGCGGCACCGCCGAATAGACGATCCAGGTTGGCAACTCCAGGTCCGGCGTCGTGGGCCCCTCGGGCACATCACCGGGGTTGATTCCCAGCGCCGTGAAGATGGCATAGTGCGCACCGTTCTCCCAGACGAAAGCCGCCCCCAGTGTGCCGACGATGCCGGTGAAGGTGGCGCCCGCCAGCAGGCCGAAAACGATGAACTTGGCCCGCATGCTGTCGCTGAGGCGGTTGATCAGGACATCGACGCCGACGTGGATGCCGGTGCGCACGCCGTAGGCGGCGCCGAACTTGGCCATCCACACGAACATGATGATGCACAGTTCCTGCGCCCAGCCCATGTTGAGACCGAGCAGCCAGTCCTGCACGCCGGGGATGGCGAACCCGGAGCCGTAGCGGTGGAGCACCGCAGCGAAGATGATCAGCGTCGCGGCGCCGATCAGGAAGGTGACGATCCACTCTTCCAGATGGTCGAGAACCTTGAGCATTCTTGTTCTCCCTGGGAAAGCGAAGCGCGCCGCCGCGTCGCGGTGACGTGGTCGGCGCGCCGCGGCGACGCGATCAGAGCTTGGCCGGGTCGAAGCCGGTTTCCTTGTAGATCGACTGGATCAGTTCCTTGCCGATGCGCGACTCCATTTCGGTATGGACCTTGACCAGCGCCTTCTTGAGCGCGGCACGCTCCTGCGGTGTGGGCGCATAGACCTGGGTCTTGCCGGACTTCTTGACTGCTTCCAGCGAGTCCTCGTTTTCCTTCTTGGCGATCTCGTTGGCATGCTTGGTGGATTCCGCCATGGCCTGTTCGAGCTGGCCGCGCACGTCCGCCGGCAGACCGTCCCAGAACTTCTTGTTCACGATCACGGCATAGCCGAGGTAGCCGTGGTTGGTAAGCGACAGATGCTTCTGCACTTCGTGCATCTTCTGGGTGTAGAGGTTGGAGATCGGGTTCTCCGTGCCATCCACGACGCCGGTCTGCAGCGCCTGATAGACCTCCGAGAAGGCCATCACCTGGGGCAGCGCGCTCAGCGCCCGCATCTGAGCTTCCAGCACCTTGGAGGACTGGATGCGCATCTTCAGGCCCTTGAAGTCCTCGGGATTCTTCAGCGGCTTGTTGGCCGAGAAGGACTTGAAGCCGTTGTCCCAGAAGGCGAGCCCCCGGATTCCCTTGGGTTCGAGCTTGGCCAGCAACTGCTTGCCGGCCTCGCCCTGGGTAACCTTGTGCAAATCGTTGTAGTCGTCGAACATGAAGGGCAGGTCGAAGACTTCGAACTCCCTCACCCCCAGCGGCCCGAACTTGGCCAGCGAGGGCGCCAGCATCTGCACCGCGCCGAGCTGCAGCGCCTCCATCTCTTCCTTGTCCTTGTACAGCGTGCTGTTGGCATAGACCTCGACCTTCACCTTGCCCTTGGTAAGCTCGTCCGCCCGCTTCTTGAAGAATTCGGCGGCAAGGCCCTTGGGCGTATCCTGGGCGACGACGTGGCTGAACTTGATGACGATCGGTTGTTGGGCGGTGGCCGACTGGTTCAGGCCGAATGCGGCCACGGCGGCGGCCAGGAACAGGGTGCGACGCTTCATTGACTTCCTCCTTCGGGCTTATGTGAACGAGCGGCCGATCTCGCGCCGACCGTGGGGCGTAAGGATTCTGTTATCCCCCCTGGCGCGCTGCCATTGTGGGTTTCCGCAGGCCAAGGCTAAGATTCGGCCGAATTCCTTCGCCGCCGAGGCCGATGATCGCAGCCCTTACGCCCGAGCAACACCCGCCCCGCTGGTTCTGGGTGCTGCCGCGTGTCGCGATTCTTGCTGCCCTGCTGGCGGTCGGATTCCTGATCTGGTTGCTGCACCGCAACGACATCGAAGAGCAGCGGGCAGCGCTGATCGGCGACGTGCTCTGGGTCGAGCAGGATCTGCGCTTCCACCTCGAACGCAACGTGGAGCAATTGCGCCTGCTCGGGCTCGACCGCGTCACCGGCCAGGTGGACGCGCACGTCTATGAGCTTCGCGTACGCAGCATTCTGGCCGGCGGGCAGGGCCTGATCCAGTTGCTCTTCGTCGATGCCGACGGCAAGCGCCGGTCGGCACTGTCGCGCCAGAACGGAGCGCCGGCCAAAGGCGAGGCCGGCGCCGCCTCGTCCTCGACCGACGCCTTTCACCTTGCCCGCGAGCTGGGTACGCCCCAGTACAGTCCTGCCCGCCCGGTGCCGGCCAGCGACGCCCAGTTCGAGATCCACGTACCCTTGTTCCACCAGAACGACTTCGCCGGCATGATGGTGGGCGTCTATTCGATGCGCACCCTGCTCGGCCAGTTCGTGCCCTGGTGGTTTGCCGAGAAGTACCGGGTCAGCGTCGTCGATGACGGCGGCACTGTCCTCGCCACCAAGTCGAACGTCTCCACCGGCGAGGCGACCCAGAGCTACCAGGTCGCCTTCGACCCGCCGGGCCACGGGCTGGCGCTGCAGGTCGTGGCCTACCGCAGCGAAACGCGGCTCCTTCCGGCACTGCTGCTGGCGACCATCGCAGCACTGTCTATCGCCATCGTCTACAGCCTGTGGGCGCTGCGCCGCCATGTTCAGGGGCGCTACCAGGCGGAACTGGCGCTGCGCGAGGAACATGCCTTTCGCAAGACGATGGAGGACTCGCTGCTCACCGGCCTGCGGGCAAGGGATCTGGAAGGACGGATCACCTATGTGAACCCGGCCTTCTGCCGCATGGTGGGCTGGAACCAGGACGAACTGATCGGGCTGAAACCCCCCATGCCTTACTGGCCGCCCGAGGACGCGGATCAGATCCGCGCCATCCACGACGACATCCTGGCCAGCAGCGGTCCGAGCCAGGGCGTGGAGGTGCGGCTGATGCGCAGGAACGGCGAGCGCTTCGATGCCCTGATCTACGAGGCACCGCTGATCGACGCCAGCGGACGCCAGACCGGCTGGATGGGCTCGGTGCTCGACATTACCGAGCGCAAACGCAGCCAGGAACTCGCCCAGGCGCAGCAGGACAAGCTGCAATTCACCTCGCGCCTGGTGACCATGGGCGAACTGGCATCGTCCCTCGCCCACGAGCTGAATCAGCCGCTCGCCGCCATCGCCAGCTACAACGCGGGCTGCCTCAATCGCATGGAAGCCGGCGAGTTCAACCGGGAGGAGATGATCCAGGTCTCGCGCAAGCTCGGCCACCAGGCCCAGCGCGCGGGACAGATCATCCGCCGCATCTACGAGTTCGTGCGCCGTTCGGAACCCAAGCGCGAGCCCTGCAACCTGAACGCCGTCATCGAGGATGCCGTGGGGCTGATCGAAGCCGACGCCCGCAAGAGCGGGGTGCGCATCGCGCTGGACACGGCCCATCCAGTGGCGGCGGTCGCGGCCGACCGGGTCATGATGGAGCAGGTGATCCTGAATCTGGTACGCAACGGCATCGAGGCGATGGGCGAGGTCACGGCCGAGCGCAAGCTGCTGACCATTGCGACGCGGGCAGACGATTCGACCGTTACCGTGAGCGTCGCCGACCAGGGAAGCGGCATCAGCGACGAAACCGCCGCCCGGCTGTATACCCCGTTCTTCACCACCAAGCCCGAAGGCATGGGCATGGGCCTCAACATTTGCCGGTCGATCATCGAGTTGCATGCCGGGCGCCTGTGGTTCGACTCCAGGCCCGGCGCCGGCTCGGTGTTCAGCTTCTCCCTTCCCGTGACCGGAACATGAGTCTGCCAACCGCCCACATCATCGACGATGACGAAGCGATCCGCGACGCCCTGAGCTGGCTGTTCGAGTCGCGCAACGTGCGCGCCGCCGCCTGGCCTTCCGCCCAGTCCTTCCTCGGCGACTACGACGAAAGCATGGAAGGCTGCCTGGTTCTGGATGTCCGCATGGATGGCATGAGCGGCCTCGAACTTTTCGAGTACCTGCTGGATCAGGGCTGTCCGATGCCGGTGATCTTCCTCACGGGGCATGGCGACGTCCCCCTGGCCGTGACGGCCGTGAAGAAGGGAGCCTACGACTTCATCGAGAAGCCGTTCAACGACAACGAGCTGCTCAATCGCGTCATCGAGGCCATGGGAATCGACGCGGCGCGCCGCGCCGCCCTTGCCGGCCACGCGTCGGTTGCCTCCCGGCTTGCGACTCTGACCGGCCGCGAGAAGGAGGTGATGGACCTGATTCTCGCCGGCAGGCTGAACAAGGTCATTGCCGACCAGCTCGCCATCGCAATCCGTACCGTGGAAGTCCATCGCGCGCGCATCTTCGAAAAGATGGGCGTCAAGTCGGCGGTGGAACTGGCACAACTCCTCGCGGGGAAACGCTGACTACTTCCATGCCCGCGCCGATCCGCTTGCAGTCTGAATCGACGGCGGGCTTCGGAAGCAGATTGGCAACGAACCTCAGAATTCGCCCTCGCCCCAACGCCCAAGGGGAGGGGCTAGGCTCCCTTTCCCCTCGTGGGCCGGGCAGAGGGGACAAACCACCGCACCTGGCGGCCAAGCATTCTTGCCGACCAAAAAGACAGAAACCCGCGCGGACATGAGTCGGGCGGGTTTCCGTCGCTTAGCAGAGTATTTGTAGAGCGCCCGCAAGCTCGATCTCAAATCGGCGCATCAAGTCGGCCCGAGGCCGATGCTGTCTATCCGGTGTGTCTGTCGGTATGGTTTGTCGGCCCTTCGATAGTCGCTCCCCACGAGAGTTGGTCGCAATTTCCAGAACCCACTGACTGCCGCGCTCGCGGAACCAGTCCATTCAACCTTAGCACACGGTTTCTGTCGCTGCCGGGATAATCCGTCACAGCGATCGGAACATCACATAGACGTCAACGAAACCCAGCCGGGAATGGCGAAACGCGCCCGGCAGAACGCCGGCGATGGCGAAACCCAGCTTCTGCCACAACCGTACCGCCGCCGCGTTGCTGCTGACCACGAAGTTGAACTGCATGGCGCGAAAGCCGCGACCGCGCGCTTCGTCGAGGGCATGGCGTCCCAGCACCTCGCCCAGGCCCTTGGCTCGCGCCACAGATGCCACCATGAACGAGGCGTTGGCGACGTGGTTGCCGAGATCGCGCTGATTGGCGACGAGCTTGTACATGCCGGCCACCCGGCCGTCCGACTCGGCGACGAAGCTGGCGACGCCGGGACCGAACCAGTAGCCGCGGGCGTCGGATTCCGATGTGTCGGGGGCGAAGACGTAGCTGTCGCCGCCGGCCACCACCGCCTGGAAGACCGGCCACATCTGCGGCCAGTCGTCGGCCGTGGCAGGGCGAACAAGGACTTGTTCCATCCGGCTACAGCGGCCTGCGCTCCAGCAGCGCCTGGGCGATGGTGCCGGCGTCGGTGTGCTCCAGTTCGCCGCCCACCGGCAGACCGCGGGCGATGCGGCTCACCTTGAGGCCGCGTGCGCCCAGCAGGGTCGCCAGGTAGTGGGCGGTGGCCTCGCCCTCGTTGGTGAAGTTGGTGGCGACGATGACTTCCTTGACCTGGCCGTCGCAGGCACGGACCAGCAGGCGGTCGAGCTTGAGTTCCTTCGGCCCGATGCCGTCCAGCGGCGAGATGCGTCCGAGCAGTGCGTAGTACATGCCGTTGTAGGCGTGCGTCTGCTCCATCATGTTGAGGTCCGCCGGCGTCTCGACGATGCACAGCAGCGACGCGTCGCGCCGCGGCGAGGCGCAGCGGGCGCAGATTTCATCCTCGGTGAAGGTGTTGCAGCGGACGCAGTGGCGCAGGGTGTCGAGCGCCCGCGTCAAGGCCTGAGCAAGTCGCGCCGCGCCCTGCCGGTCGCGCTGGAGCAGGGTGTAGGCCATGCGCTGCGCCGACTTCGGGCCCACGCCCGGCAGGCAGCGCAGGGCTTCGATCAGTTCATCTAAGGGGGACAAGCGAGGATCGAGGATCGAGTGACCTGCCACGATGCCTGGCGCCTCCCCCGTCAGAACGGTAGCTTCATTCCCGGCGGCAGTTGCAGGCCCGCCGTCATGCCGCCCATCTTGTCGGCGACGGTGGTTTCGACGCGGCGCGCGGCGTCGTTCATCGCGGCGGCAACCAGATCCTCCAGCATTTCCCTGTCGTCCATCACCGAGGGGTCGATGCTGACTCTGCGCACGTCGTGCTTGCAGGTCATGACGATCTTGACCATGCCGGCGCCGGACTGGCCCTCGACTTCGGTCTGGGCCAGTTCGTCCTGCGCCTTCTTCATGTTCTCCTGCATCTGCTGGGCCTGCTTCATCAGGCCCGCCAGGGCGTTCTTCATCATGGCTTTGCTCTCGCGTTCAAAGGGGTTTGACAGATGATTCGTTGAGGGTGGCGTCGAACATGTCGATCATGTCGCGCACGAAGCCGTCCTGCTCCAGTGCCTCCACCGCCCGCTCATGGCGCTCCTGCTGCTCGGAGCGCAGTTGCTGCGCCGGCGTCGCGCCTTCGGTCTCGGCGATGTCGATGGTCAGGCGCAGCGGCTGGCCGAAGTGCTGCACCAGTTCGGCCTGTAGTTTTTCCTGGGCCGACTTGTTCATCAGCAGCGACTTGTGGCCCGGCGCCAGGCGCAGGCGCACGGCGCCGTCTTCGAAGCCCAGCCACACGCAATGCTGCGCCAGCTCGCGAACCATGCCGCCGAGCTTGAGGGCGGGGATGAGCTGGCGCCAGTTGACGGCGTCGGTGGGCGCGCGTCGCGCGCCCTGGATCGAGGGTTCAGGATTGAGGGTCGAGGATCGAGGATCGAGGGCGGCGGTCGGCCTGGGCTCGGCGCGGCTTGCGGGCACGGGCTCGACGGCACGGGGACGCGGAGCCAGTGCGCTGCGCCTGGGCGCACCGCTGTCGGTTGGGGGCGCGGCGCCCAGGGCCGCCGGCGACTCCGGCCGGAAGGCCGCCAGGCGCAGCAGGCACATGCTGAATCCGGCCGCCTCGTCCGGGGCCAGCGGCAGGTCGGCGCGGCCCTGGATCACGATCTGGTAGGCGAGCTGGAGGAACTCCGGGTCCAGGCCATCGGCATAGGGCACGAGGCGCGCCCGTTCCGCGTCGTCCGCCAGCGCCTGGGGCGCCAACTGCAGCAGCGCGACGCGATGCAGCAGCGTCGCCAACTCCTGGAGCGCGGAATCGAAGGACAGGCTGCGCTCGTCCATGGCCCGGGCCACGGCGAGCATGGCATGGACGTCCTTGGCGAGCAGGCCGTCGAGCACGGCGTAGAGGTGGTCCTCGCCCACCGTGCCGAGCATGGCGCGCACCGCCTCCTCCTCGACGCGACCAGCACCGTGGGCGATGGCCTGGTCGAGCAGCGACAGCGCGTCGCGCATGCTGCCCGCCGCGCCCTTGGCCAGCAGGCGCAGCGCGGCTGGCTCGAAGGACACCTGCTCCGCCTCCAGCACGCGGCCGAGGTGCTCGACGATGTGCTGGGGCGGCATCTGCTTCAGGTTGAACTGGAGGCAGCGGCTCAGCACCGTGACCGGGATCTTCTGCGGATCGGTGGTGGCGAGCACGAACTTGATGTGCTCGGGCGGCTCCTCCAGCGTCTTCAGCATGGCGTTGAAGGCGCTGTTCGACAGCATGTGCACTTCGTCGATGACGAAGATCTTGTAGCGGCCGCGGGTCGGTGCGTAGCTGGCGCTTTCGAGCAGTTCCCGCATCTGCTCGACCTTGGTGTTGGTGGCGGCATCCACTTCCAGCAGGTTGACGAAGCGTCCGGCGTCGATCTCCTGGCAGGCCGAGCACTGGCCGCAGGGCGTCGAGCTGACGCCGGTCTCGCAATTGAGCGCCTTGGCCAGGATGCGCGCCAGCGTGGTCTTGCCGACGCCGCGGGTGCCGGTGAACAGGTAGGCGTGGTGCAGCCGGTTCTGGTCCAGGGCATGGGAGAGTGCCCGCACCACATGCTCCTGCCCCACCAGAGTGGCGAAGCTGCGGGGCCGCCATTTGCGCGCGAGGACCTGATAGCTCATGGCCCGATTCTAGCAGGGGTATGAACGCCGACCGGGGAGGCGAAGCGGGAAGCGCATCGAGGCGACACGTGGGAAGGGTGGCGAGCCTGACCCCCGGCACTTGCAGTTAGCGGCTGTGGCTGCTTCCTTCCGGACCTGACCAGGTTCACCACGCTGCAATGCGGGGAGACCCGCCACGGGGCGAATTCTAACAGTCAGTCGCCGCGAACCGCCTCCCCGCGCCAAATTTCGCTTCGCCGGGCCGGATGCCGGCTTCGCGCTGCGGGCCATCGCCCGGCCCTGGAGAGCGGCAAGTCCAGCGCCTCCGCGAGCGGCATCCGCAGGTCCCGGTCCAGCCCCGAAACCCGGAAGCGCGCTACGGCGGGCCGTCGCCGCCTTGGAACGTGTATCGCAGTCGTGCCGGGTCGTAGCCCTGGCGGGTAGCAGCCGCGAGAGCAGCGTCCAGCAGATCCTGTGGCAGACGGGGCGTGCGCGAGAGCACCCAGAGGTATTTGCGGTTCGGATTTCCCACCACCGCCCAGCGGTACTCGGCGTCCAGCCCGATGATCCAGTAGTCGGCGCGGAAGGGCCAGAAGAAGGACACCTTGAGACGGGCATTGTTGCTGCCCTCGACCACAGTGGCCTTGCCTTCGGCCTCATCGAAGCCGCTGTCGGTGCGGCAGCGGTTCCGCACCGAAACGGCGCCTTCCGGCGTCAGGCCGTACACCGCCGTCGTGTCGCCCAAGCAGTTGCGCTGGAAGAACATCGGAAAGCTGGCGATCTCGAACCACTTGCCGGCATAGCGTCCCAGATCCACCGCAGCGACGGTCGTCACCGGTTCCTGAGCAAACACCGGCGCGGCGAACGCCATCGTCAGGCCAACAAGAGCCGCGCGGAACATTTCCCCCGGCCCGGTCGTCGAAGTGCTGGCCAATCCTGTTCTCCTGTAAAGCAATTCCGCCTTCGAGACCACTAGCCCCTGTTTCGTTCCGAGCGAATGCGTTCCGAGCTGATCCGCTTCGACCACCCCGACGCCGTCGCCGACTGGCTGCCCATCGACGACGCGGTGATGGGAGGTGCCTCCTGGAGCCGCCTGCGCCTCGACCCGCAGGGATGGGCGGTGTTCGAGGGCGTGGTTAGCCTGGAATACAACGGTGGCTTCGCTTCGGTGCGGTCCCGCCCCGCGCGTTTCGGTTCCGCCGGTGCCGCGGCTTACCTGATCGAGGTCCGCGGCGACGGCAAGCGCTACAAGCTGAACCTTCGCACCGACGATGTCTTCGATGGCCTCAATTACCAGGCGCTCTTCGAGGCCCCTGCCGATCGATGGACCCAAGTGCGGATTGCCGCGCCCGAGTTCCAGCCAAGCTTCCGCGGACGCAGCGTGCCAGACGCGCTGCCCCTCGATCCGGGCAAGGTGCGACAAATCGGGCTGATGATCGCGGACCGCCAGGAAGGCCCGTTTTGTCTGGCGGTCCGATCGATAGCCATCGAGAGCGGAAAGGGCGGGGGCGAGGGCTGAGGGCGCGGTGCGCCGTCCGCCGCCGACTGACTTTCACTTATAGCGCCGCGAATCCGGCAAGCAAACTCAGGAGCGGCTCAGGACACCGGCTCTGCGACGCGCGCCGCCTCGGACGAAGGCAGTTTCCGGCTGGCAAGGAAAGCCACCGTCTGTTCCAGGAGATCTTCGCGCGGCGTAACGAGCGCCGTCAGCTTCGCCGCGGCTTCGGCCATGGCTTGGGCCGTCTGGGCCGATGACGGGAAGCCTGGGGGCAAGCGCCTGCAGGCGGCTGGCGGCTTCGTAGCCATCCATCACCGGCATCTGGATGTTCATGAGCACCAGGTCGAAGGCGTCCGGGCCTTCGGCGGCGATCCGCTTCACAGCCTGCAGGCCGCCGCCGGCGGTGACGACCTCCGCACCCTCCGAGCCAAGGAAGGCCTCCAGGACCAGGCGGTTCAGCTCCCTGTCTTCCGCGGCCAGGATCCTCAGGCCCGCCAGACGCCGGGCCGCGACCGCCACCGCCAGGGCCTGCGGCAAGCGATGCCGCGCTACAAGCTCGCTCGGCGCCGCGGCGAGGGGATCAATTCGGGGCCTCGGGAGCGTCCGCCATGGGGGCGGCGGGAGAAGGGCTGCGTCTCAGCAGGCGCCGGGCGGCCGCGATCAGGTCGTCGACGTAAGTGAACACGACCGGGATCACCAGCAGGCTGAGGAAGGTGGAGGTGATCAGGCCGCCGATCACCACGATGGCCATCGGCGCCCGGAAGCTCGGGTCGGTGCCGAAGCCCACCGCGATCGGCAGCATGCCGGCACCCATCGCCACGGTGGTCATGACGATGGGCCGCGCCCGCTTGCGGCAGGCATCCAGCAGCGCGTGCCAGCGGTCCAGCCCGTGGTCGCGCCGCGCCAGGATCACATAGTCAATGAGCAGGATCGAGTTCTTGGTGGCGATGCCCATCAGCATGATGAGGCCGATCATCGACGGCATCGACAGCGCCGTGCCGGTAAGGAACAGCGCCAGGAAGGCACCGGGTATCGACAGCACCAGCGCCACCAGGATGGTCGCCGGCTGCACGAAATCGCGGAACAGCAGCACCAGAACGATGTAGATGCACAGCACGCCGGTGAGCATCGCCAGGCCGAAGCTGGCGAACAGCTCGTTCATCGCCTCGGCGTCACCGACGGTGGTCTGGATCACCCCCGGCGGCAGGTCGCGCAGGCTGGGCAGCGCCAGTGCCCGCTTCTCGACCTCACCGAGCGGCTGCTGGTTGAGTTCGATCTCGAAGTTGATGTTGCGCAGCCGGTCGTAGCGGTCGATCTCGGCCGGCCCGCTTTCGATCGAAAGCGTCGCGACGCTGCCCAGCATCACCGGACCCTTGCTTCCCGGAACGGCCATCCGTTCGAGCAGCGCCAGATCCTGCCGCGCCTGCGGCGGCAGCTTGACGACGATGGGCACCTGCCGCTGCGAGAGGTTGAGCTTGGCCAGATCCTGGTCGAAATCGCCGGACGTGGCGATGCGCAGCGTGTCGGCCATGGCCGCCGAGGTCACCCCCAGGTCCGCCGCCCGCGCGAAGTCGGGCCGCACCACCAGCTCCGGCCGCACCAGGCTGGCGGTGCTGTTGATGTTGCCGATGCCCGGGATGGTGCGCAGATCGCGCTCCACCTTGCGTGCATGCTCCGCCAGTACCTCGCCGTTCTCGCTCGCCAGCACCAGCACGTACTTCTCGCTCGATCCGCCGAAGCCCACCGTCACCCGGGCGCCGGGCAGCACCGCGAGCGTCTCCCGCAATTCGCGCTCCACCTGCTGCTTCTTCACCCCGCCGCGCTGCGAACGCGGCGTCATGTTGATGGTGAGGGTGGCCTTGCGCACTTCCGCGGCGCCACGCGGCGCGAAGGGGTCGGAGCCCGCAGCGCCGCCCCCCACCGCGGTGTAGATCATCTTCACGTGAGGATGCTTTTCGACGATGCGGCGCGCCTGTTCGGCGGTCTCCAGCGTCTGACTGAAGGTGCTGCCCGGCGGCAGCGACAGATAGACCTGCGTCTGGGACAGGTCGTCCGGCGGAATGAAGCCGGTGGGCAGCAGCGGCACCAGGGCGAAGGAGCCGAAGAAGAACGCCGCCGCAGCCAACAAGGTCGTCACCCGGTGCTTCAGGCACCACTCGGCCCAACGCGCGTAGATGCGCAGCCACAGCGGCTCGCCATGGTCCTTCGCCGGGCGCCGCAGGATGTAAGCGGCCATCATCGGGGTGAGCACGCGTGCCACCACCAGGGAAAAGAACACCGCGATCGCCGCGGTCCAGCCGAACTGCACGAAGAACTTGCCCGGCACGCCGCTCATGAAGGCGGTGGGCAGGAACACCGCGATCAGCGTGAAGGAGGTGGCGATCACCGCCAGGCCGATCTCGTCCGCCGCCTCCATCGCCGCCTGGAAGGGTGTCTTGCCCATGCGCAGATGGCGCGCGATGTTCTCGATCTCGACGATGGCGTCATCGACCAGAATGCCCACCACCAGCGACATCGCCAGCAGCGTCACCACGTTCAGCGTAAAGCCCATCAGGTACATGGCGGCGAAGGCCGGGATGATGGACAGCGGCAGCGCGGTGGCCGACACGATGGTGGCGCGCCAGTCGCGCAGGAACAGCCAAACCACCAGCACGGCCAGCGCCGCGCCCTCCAGCAGCAGCCACATCGAACCGTCGAAGTTCTCCTGCACCGGATCGACAAAGTTGAAGGCCTCGGTGATGGCGATGTCCGGGTGCTCCGCCTGAAGCTGTGCCAGCCGGGCGCGCACGCCTTCGGCGACGTCCACCTCGCCGGCGCCGCGGCTGCGGGTGATCTCGAAACCCACCACCGGCTTGCCGTCGAGCAGCGCCGCCGAGCGCTGTTCCGCCACGGTGTCGCTCACCGTGGCCACCTGATCGAGGCGGATGCGCCGGCCATCGCCGAGCACGATGTCCATGCGCCCCAGTTCCTCGGCCGACTGCACCGTGGCGATGGTGCGCACCGACTGCTCGCTGCCGCCCACGTCGGTGCGTCCGCCCGAGGCGTCCTGCTGAATCCGGCGCAGTTGGCGCGAGATGTCGGCGGCGCCGGCGTTTAGCGCAAGCAGCCGCGCCGGATCGAGTTCGACGCGAACCTCGCGGCTCACCCCGCCAACCCGAGCCACCGCCCCCACGCCGCGCACCGAGAGCATGCCCTTGGCAACGGTGTTGTCCACGAACCACGACAGCGCCTCGTCGTCCATGCGCTGCGAGGCGACGGTGTAAGTCAGTATCGGCGAACCGGCAAGGTTGACCTTCGATATGACAGGGTCGCGCAGGTCCCCCGGCAAGTCTGAGCGGATGCGCGACACCGCGTCGCGCACGTCGTCCACCGCCTCCTGGGTCGGCTTCTCCAGGCGGAACTCGACGGTGACGATGGCCGTTCCGTCCTGCACCTTGGTATAGATGTGCTTGACGTTCTGCAGCGTGGCCACCGAGTTCTCGATCTTGCGCGCGACCTCGGTTTCCATCTGTGCGGGTGCCGCGCCCGGCAGCGTCGCGGTCACCGTCACCGTCGGCAGATCGATGTCGGGGAACTGCTGGATCTTCATCGCCCGGTAGGCCATCACGCCCACCAGCGTGAGCATGACGAACAGCAGCACGCCCGGAATCGGGTTGCGGATCGACCAGGACGAAACGTTGATCGCCACCGCGCCTACTCCGCTGCGCCCGCGACCACGCGCACCGTGTCGCCGTCGGCAAGAAAACCCGCGCCCTGGGCCACCACGGCCACGCCTGCCTCGAGGCCGGCAGTGATCTCCACCCGATCGGCTTGGCGGCGGCCGACTGTCACTTTGATCTGCGCCACCTTGTCCCCCTCGATACGGAACACGTAGGCGAAACCCTCCCGCAGCAGCACCGCCGACTGGGGCAGGGTCAGGGCCGCGGCACGGCCGAGGTCGAATTCGCCGCGGGCGAACATGCCTGCCCGCAGCCCGTGCGCGTCGGGCGGCAGATCGACGTAGATCAATGCCATGCGCGTCTGCGGATCCACCGTCGGTGCCACCATGCGCACCCGGCCCTCGACCCGGCTGCCGTCCGGCGCCGTCAGCATCGCCGTGCCGCCGGGCCTGACTTTGCCCAGTTCCGCCGCCGTCACCTCGGCGCGCCATTCCAGCCGGCCGCCGCGGATCAGGCGGAACAGTTCCTGCCCCTGCTGCGTCAGCGAGCCCGCCGTCGCGGCGCGGGCGGAAATCACGCCGTCGTCGGACGCCACGACCCGTGCCTGCGCCAGGCGCACCTCGTCGTTGCGCAGGCGCGCCCTGGCCGCGGCCAGCCGCGCCGCCGCGGTCTGCTCGGCGGTGACCGACTGGTTGTACTGCTGGGCGCTGATCATGCCCTTGGGTTCGAGCCGCCGCGCCCGCTCGGCGTTGGCCTTCGCCTCGTCCAGGGTCGCCTGCGCCTCCGCCACGGCGGCGCGTGACTGGGCCAGTTCCGCCTCGATCGTTTCCGCGGCGATGCGCGCCAGCACCTGGCCCTTCTTCACCCGGTCGCCGACATTCACCAGCACCTCGGTCAGCCGCAGGTTGCTGATCTCGGCGCCGATCACCGCCTCCTGCCACGCCGCGACGTTGCCATTGGCATCGAGGGAGCGCGGCCAGTCGGCCGCCTGCGGCCGGATCGGGGTGACGGTCAGCGCCGGCTTGGTCGGACCGCCCGTCGCCGCGGCGGCGGGTTTGCCGCTGTCCGCCGGCTTGGCGCCGGGCCCGGAAGTCAGCGCCCAGACAACGGCGGTCGCCACCACGACGACCGCGCTAGCGGCGATGACGCTTGTTTGAAGTCGCATGGGAAACATTCGATGATGATGTCGGGGGTTGGCGGCGCACCTGTTCGCCGTGCAGCAGCGCGACGCTATAGTCGACCAGCCGATCCAGGATCCGTTCGCGCGCCCGCGGCCCCTTCAGCAGGCCGGGCGCCAGCAGGCGCATGTATTCCCGCGACAGGCAGTAGTCGTTGGCCAGCGCGCCCACCGCGAAGGCCAGCCGGTGGATCTCCGCGTCTGGCTTGGGCAGGCCGCAATGACGCGCCAGCAGCCCCGCCAGCGCGTCGTGCAGCGGCGCAATATGCTGCGCCACCACCTCGCGGAACACGGCGGACGGTTCGAGCAGTTCCCGCAGATGCAGGCGTGTCACCAGCAGACCCTGTTCGTCCTCGTCCAGCGCCATGCGCACCAGCGGCGCCAGCAACTGCCGCATCGCCTGCTCGAAGCTCAGCGCCGCATCGTCGAAGCGGCCGAACTGGTCGGCGATGAGGCTGATCGGCCGCGTCAGCACCGCCCGGTACAAGCCTTCCTTGTCGCCGAAGTAGTAGTGGATGGACGCGATGTTCACCCCCGCCGCGGCGCAGATCTCCCGCGTCGCCGCCCCGGCGTAGCCCTTGGCGGCGAAAATGCGGGTGGCGTGGGCGATCAACTGCTCGCGCACCGCCGCGCCCTTGTCGGAGGCGCCCGGCGCCTCGGGCCGGCCGCCAGCGACGGCGCCGGACGACGAACCGCGCCGCTTCCCGGGGACTGACTTTGCGCTGGATGGACTCATGGCGGGGGGCACGATAGCACAATAATCAAGCGCTCGATTTAATTCTTCCCGGCGCAGACCGTGGTGCGCGCGGCATCGACCGTCGCTTGAGCGCCTGCGGGCACGGCGCGCCCTGCCCTCGCCCGCCGGGCTGCGATTGACCGTCGAACCCGGCCCCGTCAAGATGATCGGCATGGCCGTATCATCCGATTCATCCCGACCGGTTCTAGCGCGATATTCACAGATGAGGAAGTCGAGCCCAAGTATCACGTCTGGACATGTGTATGAGTGCTATCCCGAGCGCAATGCCGGCGTCCATGCTTGAACGGCGCGCGAACGCCCGGAATCCCATCGCAATCACGCCATGAAGATCTTCATCTCCTACGCCTCGGCCCAGCGGGATGTGGGCGAACCGGTGTGCCATGCGCTGGAGGCCGACGGCCATGATGTGTTCATGGACCGTACGGATCTGGAGGCAGGCGAGTCGTATCACGACCGGCTGCGCGAGGCCATCGGCGAGTGCGAGCAGTTCGTCTTTCTCGTCAGCCCGGAGTCGGTCCGGCCCGGCAGCTATGCGCTGACCGAACTGGAATTGGCGAAGGCGCGCTGGCCGCGGCCATCGGGTCATGTGTTGCCCGTGATGGCCGCGCCCACGCCGTTCTCCGACATTCCGGCCTACCTTGCCGCGGTCACGGTGCTCCAGCCCAGGGGCAATCTGGCCGCCGAGGTCGCGGCGCACTATGCCAAACGAGGCAAAGGCGTGCCGGCGCGCTGGCTGGCGGCTGCGCTGGTGCTGGCGCTGGTTCTCGCCGGCGCGTGGTGGTGGCAGTACCGCGCTGCGCGAGAGGCAGCGCAGGCCGAGGCAGCGCGCCAGGCTGCCCTGGCGCAACTGACACAGGCCACGCAGGCGGCCGCCAGCCTGTGTCAGGCCGGCAGTTTCGCCGCGGCCTGGAAGAATTTCGACGAACTGCTGGCCAATCCCGACGCCGCCGCCGTGGCGCGGCCAGCCCAGGCCGATTGCGCCATGGCCTGGCTGCGCGGCCTTTCCCGCGGCGAGGGCGATACGTTTTCCCGGACGGTAAACAAGCTGCTGCCGGTGCTCGGGCGCGAACTGGCGACGGCCCGCGAGCTACGCGCGGGCGACCTGCATGCGCACATCGGCTGGGGCGAGTACCTGCGTTCGCGCGATGGCTTGCCGACCGACCCAGTGGCCCACTATGAGCGCGCCCTCCAGACCGACGCCGCCAATCCCTATGGCAATGCCATGTTGGCGCACTACCGGGCGGCGCATGGCGGCAGCATGGCGGAACTCGGCAGGCTCTTCGACACAGCACTGGCCGCGGACCGCGACACCGCCTTCGTGCGCAGAATGCAGATCGCGGTGGCTCTCAACCACGGTGACAAGTTTGCGCTGGCGCTGAAGGCGGTCAATCAGGCGCGCCAGCGCGGCGAGCCCCTGCCCGCGAACGCCGAGCGCGTGTACTGGCGCTGGTGCGAATCGGGCCTGCGCTACGCGTCGGACCGTGCCCAACTGCTGCCCGCGTTGAGCGCCGCCGATGCCCTGGCGACGATGGCCTGGCTGCAGCCGCTGGAGAGTATTCCGCCTGAACGCCAGCCCCTGTGGCACCTGTGCCAGGCCACGCTGCTCGCCCATGGCGGACAAAAGCAACAGGCACTGCAGGTGCTGAACGAACTCCTCGCCCGCATGGGCCCGAAGTACGCGGGCGGCAGCTACGAGCGCTGGGCCAACGAGCAACTGGCGGCGCTGAAGAAGGAATAGTCCATGACGCACCCCCATCACCAGGGCAACTCACCATGACGATCCTGCTCCTCGGCCTGCTGCTGTTCCTCGGCGTTCATTCCATTCGTATTTTTGCCGACGACTGGCGCACACGTCAGATCGCGCGGCTCGGCGAAGGCGCCTGGAAGGGTTTGTACTCCGCGGTGTCGGTGGCGGGTTTCGTCCTGGTCGTGTGGGGTTACGGCATGGCGCGGACCGCGGCGCCGGAGTTGTGGCTGGCGCCGCGCTGGACCGGGCATGTCACGGCGCTGCTCACGCTGCCCGCCTTCGTGCTGCTGGTGGCCGCCTACGTGCCGGGCAACCGCATCAAGGCAGCGCTGGGCCATCCGATGATCCTGGGGGTCAAGCTCTGGGCGCTGGCGCACCTGCTGTCCAACGGCCGCGCCGCGGATGTCGTGCTGTTCGGCGCCTTCCTGGTGTGGGCCGTATTCGACTTCGCCGCGTCACGCCGGCGCGACCGGCGGTCCGGTACGCGCCACGCGGCGGGATCACTCGCCCGCGACGCGGCGGTGCTGGGAATCGGCATCGCAGCCTGGGCCGCGTTCGCGTTCTACCTGCATGGCTGGCTGATCGGGGTGCGGCCCTTCGGTTGAGATTCCGGCGCAGCCTTGCCGCGCTGGAGCAGGTTTTTCCGTACACTAGCGCCTCCACATTTTTCCGACCCCACCCCTCCGGAGGCATTCATGAGCGACGCCCTCAACTATCTGGTCAAGGTTCGCCCCACGGCGATGACCGGCTATTTCAGTTTCCTGAAGGAAGCCGGCAAGCACCTGGACCCCAAGACGCGCAACCTGATTTCCGTCATCACCAAGGTCTATGCCCAGACCGAGCCCGGTTTCCGCCAGTACCTGACCCGCGCGCTGCGCGAGGGCGCGACTGCCGACGAAGTCATCGACGCGCTGCTGATGGCGTTCCCGGCCCTGGGCCTGGCCAAGATCGTATGGGCCACAGACATCCTGCTGGAGATGGACATTCCCGAGTTCCGCCCGGACCAGCTCGGCGCGCAAGCCGAGTGGCACGACGTCGCCGGCATGGCGGATGTCAAGGACGGCCAGGTGAACTACCTGAGCGCCGAAGGCCGGCATCTCTTCGCCTGGCGCGACAAGGAAGCCATAAAGGTCTATGACAGCCGCTGCCCGCACCAGGTGACGGACATCCCCCACCTTGCGCTACAGGGCAACAAGCTCACCTGTCCCAAGCACAACTGGGCTTTCGACATCGCCAGCGGGGAATGCGTCGAGAAGGGCGACCGGCCGCTCAACCAATTCAAGCACAAGGTCGAGAACGGCCGCCTGCACGTCTACTGGTGAGAGAACGGCGGCGCCGGCTCCCGCGCCGGCGCCCGGCTGCTGCGCGGACCAGGGTCTGTTGACATACAGCGGCCGGATCACGTTGCCCCGCAATGCGAGGTGCGGCAAGGCGCGAGGTGAAGCCAATGGTTGTTCCATTGGCGAGCCGAGCAACGACGCAGCGACCGCATTTCGGGGCAACCCGCAGGGCAAGGGCCGGGCCGGGCCTTAGTTGAGAAATGAGGACGTCGTTGCCACTCGCTTACGTAGAGTGACTACGCTGCGCTCGCGGCGCCTTGCGCTGCATCCCGGCCCGACCCTTGCGTGACCGGCCGTCGTATGTCAACAGACCCTAGCGCTGGCAGCTTCTGACGCGGCCCGAGTGCAGTCCCTGGGCCAGGGTCACCGCCGCCGAGCCGAAGCGCCGCGTTGGATAGGCGTTGCAGTAGTACTTCAGCCAGCCGAGAAGCTGCTCGGTAGTAAAGCGGCCGAAGACGTCGCAGGTATCGGGTGTCTGGAGGTTGTAGGCAGTGCGAAACCCCGACAGGTACATGGTGAAGCCGTAGGTCGCGGCCGTGTACTCGGGGCTGCCGACGCCGTAGGGCTCGGCCTGGGCGAGTGCCTCCGTGTACTGCCGGCACTCGACGCCGCCGACTCCGCCGCCGACCACATAGGCACCTGACCAGTAATCGCCCGCAAGGGTACTGCCGCTCAGGGCGAGCGAGGCAGCGAGTACGACGGTGTGGATACGCATGGCAAGCTCCCTATTCGTTTTTTTCGGTGGGACACCCCATGTGCCCGCCGCCACAGCCGGATCCTCAGGGGCGGCTGCAGGGATTCAACGTTTCGTACGTCACACTTGCCGGCTGCATGCGCTGCAGTTCGCCGCGGTACAGCCGCCAGTCGAAAAACGAGCGCATTCTGACGCGATCGGCACCGGCCCGCCACTCCGTCTCACCGGCGGAGACGAAGGCCCCGCCTGAATTCCCCGTGGCCACATTGCCGCTGAAGCTCATGCTGCGGGGCGGTCCGTAGGCGGCGAAGATCGCCGCCAGCGTGCCGGCGTAGTCCGCATCCGACTGGACGTTGCGGGTGTAGCTCGCCAGCGCGTTGCCGCAGAAACCGAACACCCCCAGCACCCGCGGCGGAAACAGGCTGCCGACGAACCACTGACCGCCCCCGGCAGGCCTTGCCACCAAGCCGTAGGCCGAAACCGTCACCGCCAGTTGTTTCGGGCTCATGCCGCTCCAGAAGGCGTCGGCCCGAAACGCAAGCCCTGTTCCCGACGAAAGAAGCGCTACTACCAGCACGGCCACCGAGCGCATTGCGCGACCGCCAAAACGGCCTCGATGCGGCGTCGGATGCGGGCGCATCGCAAAACTGCAACATATTATCAAACTCTAATTTTCTTCGGAAGTACCGACCTGCTTTCCGGCACTCGCGTTTCCGTTGGATCGGCGATTGTTGCGCATGTCGATGAGCCCACTCATGGAGTTCCCCGGGCGGCAAAGTGGTATCAGCGTACCACGGCGTCGATCGCCGCCACCGGGGTCGACGGCATCCCACGCACCCACCCGCCGCGCCCCAAGCGCGGAGTCCGTAGGTCCGTTCAGGCGTTGGGTGGAAAAGGCCCGCAGGGCCGCATTCCACCGTGGCCACCGTGGCCACCGCGGCCATCGGCGGACCGGTGGATTACGCCCCTGCGGCGCTCATCCGCCCTACGGCAGAACGATGCGCGAGGCGCCGCCGCCCAGTTCCAGCATGAGCTGGTTGATGCGCTTGACGAAGGCGGCCGGGTCGTCGAGCTGGCCGCCCTCCGCCAGCAGAGCCTGGTCGAAGAGCACCGCGGCCCAGTCGTCGAAGTGCCTGTCCTCGGACTTCAGGCGCTGCACTGCCGGGTGCTGGGGATTGATTTCGAGGATCGGCTTCGCGGTCGGCACCGACTGGCCGGCGGCCTTGAGAATGCGCGCCAGGTTGCCGGTCATGTCGTAGTCGTCGGCGACCAGGCAGGCGGGCGACTCGGTCAGCCGGTGCGTGACCCGCACTTCCTTGACCCGCTCGCCCAGGGACGCCTTGATGCGCTCGAGGAGATCCTTGTACTCCTCGGCCTCCTTCTGCTGCGCCTGCTTCTCCGCCTCGTCCTCGAGCTTGCCGAGGTCGAGTCCGCCCTTGGCGACGGACACGAGCTGCTTGCCGTCGAACTCGGTGAGGTGGGCCACCACCCACTCGTCCACCTTGTCGGACAGCAGCAGCACCTCCAGCCCCTTCTTGCGAAACACCTCGAGGTGCGGGCTGTTCTTCGCCGCGTTGAAAGTGTCGGCGGTGATGAAGTAGATCTTGTCCTGGCCTTCCTTCATGCGCGACACGTAATCGGCGAGGGACACGATTTCCTCGTTGGTGTCCGCCTTGGTGGAGGCGAAACGCAGCAGTTTGGCGATGCGCTCCCGGTTGGCATGGTCCTCGCCCACACCTTCCTTGAGCACGCGACCGAACTCGCGCCAGAAGGTGGCGTATTTCTCCTTCTGCGCCGCATCCTCCGAAGTAGCAAGATCCTCCAGCAGGCCCAGCACTTTCTTCGTGCAGCCGGCGCGGATCGATTCGATGTCCTTGCTCTGCTGCAGGATCTCGCGCGACACGTTGAGCGGCAGATCGGCGGAATCCACCACGCCGCGCACGAAGCGCAGGTAGATGGGCATGAGCTGCTCGGCGTCGTCCATGATGAACACCCGCCGCACGTAAAGCTTGATGCCATGGCGCTGCTGGCGGTCCCACAGGTCGAAGGGGGCATGGGACGGGACATAGAGCAGTTGCGTGTACTCCTGCCGCCCTTCCACCTTGCTGTGCACGTAGGCGAGCGGCGGCTCGAAGTCGTGGCCGACGTGCTTGTAGAACTCCTGGTACTGCTCGTCGGTGATCTCGGACTTGGGCCGGGTCCACATGGCACTGGCCTGGTTGACGGTCTCGTCCTCGTCGCTGACGACCTGGCCGCCGGGCTCGCCGTCCTTGCCCTCGCGCCACTCCTCCTTCTTCATGACAATGGGCTGGACGATGTGATCCGAGTACTTGCGCACGATCTGGCGCAGCTTCCAGCCCGAGAGCAGGCCGTCCTGGCCCTCCTCCTCGCCGGCGCGCAGATGCAGGATCACCTCGGTGCCGCGGCCGGGCCGCTCCACGTTCTCCACCGTGTATTCCCCGGCGGCGTCGCCGGTCATCGAGCATTCCCAGCGCACGCCCTGGTCCGCCGGCAGACCGGCACGGCGGGTGAGCACCGTCACCTTGTCGGCGACGATGAAGGAGGAATAGAAACCGACGCCGAACTGGCCGATCAGATGGGCGTCTTTCTGCTGGTCGCCGGTGAGACTGCCGAAGAATTCCCGCGTGCCCGACTTGGCGATGGTGCCCAGGTGCTGCACCGCCTCGTCGCGCGACATGCCGATGCCGTTGTCCGCCACGGTGACGGTGCGCGCCCCCTTGTCGAAGCTGACTCTGATCCTGAGGTCCGCGTCGCTCTCGAACAGGCCGGGCTCGTTGAGCGCCTCGAAGCGCAGCTTGTCGCAGGCGTCGGAGGCGTTGGAAATCAGCTCGCGCAGGAAGATCTCCCTGTTGCTGTACAGGGAGTGGATCATGAGATGCAGGAGCTGCTTGACTTCGGCCTGGAAGCCGAGGGTCTCTTTGGCGATGGTCGCAGTCATAGGTTCCTCCACTGAATGACTGCGGGATGTGGGGGCTGCTTGCGCCAGTTCAAGCCCCCGGAGGGCTCAGATGTATCGAACCTCCAGGACCTCGATCTCGCGCCCGCCGGCCGGGCTCTGGAAGCGCACCGTGTCGCCCTCACGCGCCTTGATCAGCGCCCGCGCCAAGGGCGAGATCCAGCTTATCCGCCCGGCCCCCGCGTCGGCCTCGTCCACGCCGACGATCTGAAAGGTCTGCTCCGGACCCGCGCCGCCGCCACTGACTTCGCAGACCGTGACAGTGGCGCCGAAGAACACCTGGTCAACATCGCCGCGCTCGGACGGATCGACCACCACCGCACTCTCGATGCGCTTCATGAGGAAGCGGATGCGGCGATCGATCTCCCGCAGCCGCTTCTTGCCGTAGATGTAGTCGCCGTTTTCCGAGCGGTCGCCGTTCGAAGCCGCCCAAGCCACCACCTGCACCAGATCCGGCCGTTCCCGCTCCACCAGGTGCTTGAGTTCGGTGCGCAAAGCGCCGTAGCCGCTCACCGTCATATAGTTGCGGGTTCCCGGCGGCAGCCCCGAGGGAGCTTCCGGTTCGTCCTCTTCCTGATCGGTTTCGCGGGTAAAGGCCTTGCTCATGCGGCGAATTGCCCGGAACCTGGGGCGCCAATGTTAATGGCGCAACAGCCCCCGCGGCAACCCGTCCTAATGAAGCACCGCGGGCTGGCGCATCAGGTCCAGGTAGTGCCCGATGAAAATGTCCAGCGCCTCGATGTCGGGCTCGCCCGCCATCAGTTCGCCGAACTCGCGCCGGAAGCGGTGTGCGGTCTCGTCCCGCAGGAAGGCGCCCACGCCGCTGCGTTTGTCGATGATCTCCACGCCGTCCTGCGCCGGGTAATCGGCCACATAAAGCACTTTATCGTTGAGAACGACTTCCATCATGACTCTTCCTTTTCGACGGCGAAAGCAGTTATCCTGTTTATAAGACCCTGCCGCCGACCCCGGCGTTCCCCCGGATCGGTTCGACAGTGCCTATCTCGGGCTTCCGGGGCGCGTTTCAAGGGCCGTCCCCGAGCCGGCCACGATGGATGCCGACCATGACGGACCTCTCCGACACGACGGAACTGCGCAGCCGCCTGCACGAACTCCAGGTGGAGCATCGCGATCTGGACGACGTGATCGCGCGGCTCGAAGACGCCCCGCCCCACGACGAACTGCTGGTGCGGCGCCTCAAGAAGCGCAAGCTGCTGCTCAAGGACCGCATCACGCTGCTGGAGCAGATGCTTGAGCCCGACGTGCTTGCCTGAGCGCTTGCGAATGAATCTACTGCGCGTCCCTGGGGCGCAATTGCCTGGCTGAGTTGCGTGGCTGAGTTGCGTGTTCCTCGCTCGACGTCTATCGACCCGATGTTTCTCGTCGCTACGTTCCTCGCCCGCGGGCCGCTC
Organism: uncultured beta proteobacterium; assembly: GCA_963696505.1. GTDB lineage: Bacteria > Pseudomonadota > Gammaproteobacteria > Burkholderiales > Rhodocyclaceae > CAVOKN01. The sequence continues at coordinate 169,485 of CAVOKN010000006.1, forward strand.
ACTACGTTTTGTTTACAAGCGCTGAGCGGATGTCGGCCCCGGCCTTCGGCCTTGAGCCGACCGGCAGGACTCGATCGTATGTGAAGCCAAGCGAAGCGGGCCCGACTCCGGCGGCAGATGTCCGGTCCGCCCTCGGGCTGTCAACGACCTGCCGACCCATTTCGGAGCGAATCCGATGACCACCTCGCTGGAGCCAGCCGAAGCACCGCCGAAGCCGTTTCCGGGCGTGCGCGCTGGCCTTTCCCCAGCAGCCCCCTTGCGCTGGCTCGCCCGCGGCTTCGACGACTTCCGCTCCTGTCCCGCCGCCAGCATGTTCTACGGCTGCTGCTTCGCCGCAATGGGCTTCACCATCACCGTGGTGTTCGCCAGCTATTACCACTACATCGCGGCGCTGGTCTGCGGCTTCCTGCTGCTCGGGCCCTTTCTCGCCATCGGCCTGTACGACATCAGCCGGCGCCGCGCCCGCGGCGACGGCTGTGCCCTGCGGCCGACGCTGGCGGCCTGGCGCGGCAATGCCGGCAACATCGGCGTGTACTCGCTCATCCTCACCGTCATCTTCCTCGTCTGGGCGCGGGCATCGCTGGTGACCTTCGCGCTGTTCTACAGCAGCGACATGCCGACGCTGAAAGACTTCGTCAGCCAGGTGTTGTCGCTCCAGAATGCGGAGTTCCTCGCCGCCTACGCCGCCGTCATCGCAATCTTCGGCACTCTGACCTTCGCCGTGAGCGTCGTGTCGGTGCCGCTGATGCTGGACCGCGACCAGGACTCGGTGACCGCGATGATCGCGAGCTTCCTCGCCCTGGTGCGAAACCTGCCGGCGATGGCGGTGTGGGCGCTGCTGATCGCCGCCCTGACGGCGCTGGGCTTCGCCACCCTGTACATCGGGCTGATCGCCGCCGTTCCCCTCGTCGGCCATGCCACCTGGCACGCCTATCTCGATCTGGTGGAGCCGCGGCAGTCCTGAGGACGCGCACTTGATGCGGGTCCTGCGCAATCTCGGCCTGCTGGCGACCTGCCAGGGGCTGCTCCTGTCCAACGGCGTGGCGCTGATCGCCGTCAATAGCCTGCTCGGCTACCAGCTTGCCGCCAGCAAGCAACTGGCCACCCTCCCGGTCACCACCTACGTCATCGGCGCGGCGCTCACGACGCTGCCCGCGTCCTACTTCATGAAGCACTACGGGCGCCGGGCGGGATTCACCCTGGGCGCGTCGCTGGGCATGGCAGGCGCCTTGCTGTGCGCGGCCGCCGCATGGTTCGGCAGCTTCTGGCTGCTGTGCGCGGGCACTCTGCTCTGCGGCATGTACAACGCCTTCGGCCAGTACTACCGCTTCGCCGCGGCCGACGCCGCACCCCTGGAACTGAAGAGCCGCGCCATCTCCTGGGTGCTGGCGGGCGGCATCCTCGGCGGAGTGCTGGGGCCGGAGACCAGCAAGCTGACCAAGGATCTGTTCGCGCCGCCGTTCATAGGCACCTATGGCGCACTGGTGCTTTTCGCCGCGCTGGCCCTGCTGCTGGTGCGCCGCCTCCAACTGCCGCCACTCGCCGTTGAGGAGCGCCACGAGACAGGCCGCCCCCTCCCGCAACTTGCACGCCAGCCGGCCTTCGCCGTGGCGGTGCTGGCGGCAGTTGCGGGCTACGCCGTGATGAACCTGCTGATGACCGCCACGCCGCTGGCCATGGACGTCTGCCGCCACCCCTTTTCCGACACCGCCCTGGTCCTCGAATGGCATGTGATCGGCATGTTCGCGCCTTCCTTCTTCACCGGCTCGCTGATCCGCCGCTTCGGCGTCCTCACCATACTCGCGACGGGCGCGGCGCTGATGTTCGCCTGCATCGCCATCGCCCTGTCGGGCGTGTCGGTGATGCACTTCTGGTGGGCGCTGCTGCTGCTCGGCGTCGGCTGGAACTTCCTCTACATCGGCGGCACCACCCTGCTCACCGAGACCTACCGGCCGTCCGAGAAGGCCAAGGCCCAGGGCTTCAACGACTTCATGGTGTTCGCCGCCCAGGCCGCCTCGTCGCTGACCGCCGGCTGGATGCTGACGCGCGAGGGCTGGCACATGCTCAATCTGTTCGCACTGCCGCTGATCGCCCTGGCCGCCGCCGCTTCCCTCTGGCTGGCTTTGCGGCAGCGCGGGTCGAAGCCTGTCTCCTAGGGTCTGTTCCGCGCCATGCCGCTACCCAAGTAGCGACGGGCCGTATTGCGGCGTTGCGGCAAACGACTTGCATCGCGGCGTGTTGTAAGATATTTTTCCATTACTTCACACTTTCCTGCGGCCCATCGTCGGCCGCCGCGACTTCTCCATGACGAAGGCCACGCTCCCCCGGCTTGCCGCCGCCACCCTCCTCGGCCTGTCCCTCCCCGCTTCGGCCCACGATCTGTGGCTTGAGCGCGAAGGTTCCGCTGTTCTGCTGTACCAGGGCCACCGTCACTCATCCCATGCCGGGCAGGAAATCGTTCCCTACGATCCCGCCGCCGTGAAGGAAGCCCTGTGTCTCGACGCCACGGGCGCGGCAAGGCCGCTGCGTCCCGGCGCCACCCATCCGGTGCGCATCGAGGCGGCCTGCCACATGGTGCTGGCGGCAATGTCCTCCGGCTACTGGACCAAGACCGCCTGGGAAACCAAGAACGTGCCGAAGACCGGCATCAGCGGCGTGGTGAAAAGCTGGCTGTCGGAGGAAACAGTGAAGCGCCTGGACCGCTGGACGCCGTTCGCCGCCAAGCCCCTCTCGGATCGTCTGGAGATCACGCCGCTCGCCGATCCGCTGGCGCTGTCGCCCGGCGACAAGCTGAGCGTGCGCGTTTCCTTCGCCGGCAAGCCGCTGGCCGGGGTGCCGGTCGCCTACGACGGCGACGTGCGGGGTGCGACGGCCGAGGACGGCAGCATCGCCCTGCGCCTGCGCCATCCGGGCCTGCAGATGATTTCTGCAAGCTTCGAGGCACCGCTGGCCGACGGCAAGGCGGACACGGTGATCCGCGCCGCGACGCTAAATTTCGAGCTGCCTCGATGAGATCGCACTTGCTGGCAGCCACCCTCGCCATGGGCCTCGCAGGCGCCGCCGCGGCGCACGAGCTGCACCACCAGGTGGCGGCGCAGAATGCCGTCGCGGTACGCCTCGCCTATGCCGACGGGAAGCCATTCGCCTACGAGACCTACGAGCTCTATCCGAAAGGCAGCGAGATTCCCGCCCAGGTCGGCAAGACCGACGCCGAGGGCCGCGTCGTCTTCGTTCCTGGCGCCCAGACCCAGTGGCGGCTGCGCGCCTTCTCCGGCGACGGACATGGCGCCGATCTCCAGTTCGAATCGCCCGCGCTTGCCGCGGAAACGCAGAGCGAATCGACCCTGGACCGCACGGCGCGGGTGCTGTTCGGCCTCTCGGCGATCCTCGCCGCCTTTGCCGCCTACCAGTTTCTGCTCAGGCGAAAAGAACGCAAATGAAAAGTCAGTGGCTGTGGAGCGGCGCCCTCACCGCCGTTTTTGCCAGCGGCGGCGTCCAGGCCCACCACGGAATCGCCGGCGTCGGCGCAGCAGGGCTCAAGGGCCCTGGTGCGACCGTGGAGAGTTCGACTTCTTCGGTCCTGCCCCAAGGCAGCTGGCTCGCTACCCTCAAACTCGATCACGCCGAGTTCAAGAAATTCGATCCCGATCCGGCGGCGCCAGAAGGCGACTATTCGCAGTTCTGGATGCTCGGCGTCGGCTACGGCTTCACGCCCTGGTTCACCGGCTACCTCTTCGTGCCCTACAACCGCAAGGTGGATGAGCCGGGAGGCTTCACGACCAGCGGCTGGGCCGACATCTCGCTGCTGGGACAGATCGGTTTCAAGTACGACCAGGGCTGGTCGCTGGTGCCTGCTAACGAGAGCCTCGACGACCTGGAGGACTGGCACTTCACGGTGTTCGGCGGCGCCACGCTGCCCTCCGGCGACCCGAACCTGAAGGATGCCGACGGCAACGTCGATCCGGGCAAGGCCACCGGCTTCGGCAAGCCGTCGTGGAACGTCGGCCTGACGGGGACCAAGGTGTTCGCCGACCGCTGGACCTTCAACATAGAGGCCTCCCATATCGGCTTCCAGGAATATGCCTACGATGGAGGGCTGAGGGCGAAGTTCGGCTCGGAGGATCGGCTCAACAGCAGCCTCACCTACCGCCTGCACGTGAACGAGGAAACGAAACTGCGCACCGACCTGATCCTGGAGGCCCAGTACCTGAAGATTGGCCGAGACCGCGAAAACGGCGACTACCTGGAGGCCACCGGCGGCAAGATGGTCTACGCCGTTCCAGGCGTGCGCGTCTACTGGGACAAGGCGGGCTTCGCGCTGGGCTACAAGAAGCCGGTGTGGACCCGCCTCAACGAGTCGGAACTCCAGCAGGGCGCCGAGGGCAAGGAGAAGTACCGCATCATCTTCTCCGCCTCGTACCTGTTCTGAAGTGAAACTGCCCCCACGCTCACTTCGTTCGCTGCCCCCCGAGGGGGCGTCAGTGCCCTTGGGGCGGCCCGGCGGGCACTGACGTGCATATCCCCGACGGTTTCATCGCCCCCCAGGTCTATCTGCCGGCCTACGCCGTCGCGGTGGGGGCGTGGTGGTGGTCGGCGCGGGGCCTCAGGCGCAGCCTGGAGGCCGAGCAGGTACCGCGCCTCGCGGTGCTGACCGCCCTGGCCTACGCCTTCGGCCTGGTGATGATTCCGGTGCCCGGCGGCACTTCCGGCCACGCCATCGGCATCGCGCTGCTGGCGCTGCTGTTCGGCGTGCGGATCGCCTTCGTTGCCTACAGCATGGTGTTGGCCCTGCAGTCGCTGCTGTTCGGCGCCGGCGGCATCACCGCGCTCGCCATCAATGCACTTGCCATGGGTCTCGCCGGAGCCGCCGTGGCCGTCGCCGCCTTCCGCAGTCTGCGCGGCTTGAGCGAAAGCGCGGCGGTGGTCGTCGCGGCCTGGCTGTCGGTGCTGGTTTCGGCGGCGCTGGTGGCGCTGGTGCTGGGGTTGCAGCCGCTGATCGCCCAGCGCGAGGACGGGCAGCCGCTGTTCTTCCCCTTCGGCATCGCCGTCACCCTGCCGGCTGTGCTGCTGCCCCATCTGCTCATCGGCGCAGTCGAAGGACTGCTGACTCTCATGGTGTGGCGCTACGCCAAGGCACGCAAATGGACCCCCGCCTGAAGGCGCCAGCATGAAGGCACGTCTGGCGCTTGCCGCCTACCTGGGCGCCGTGGTGGCGGCAACCCTGGTCCATGTCTGGTGGCTGCTGGCCGCCGCCCTCGCTCTGGCGCTGGCGCTGGCCGGCCCGCAGCGCTGGCCGCTGCTGCGGCGGACGGTGCTGGCGGTGCTCGCCTTCAACCTCACGGTCAGCGCCGGCTATGCGGCGATCGCGCTCTGGCAAGGAAGTTTCTCCGGCCAGTATCTGCTGCTGGTCAACACTCGCGTGCTGCTGATGGTCTTCCTCGGTTTCTGGTTCGTATCCCGCGTCAACGTCGTCGCGGCGGTCTCTTTCTCGCCCACCCTGTCCTTCCTCGTGACGGTGGCGGTGGGCCAGGCGCGGAGCCTGGGGCGGCAAGTGCGCGACTTCCAGTTGGCTTTCGACAGCCGCAATCCGCTTCGCCCGCGCCCGAGCGACCGCTTGCATCACGCCGCGGCCCAGGCCCAGCACCTGCTCGACCGCGCGATCCATGCCGCCGACGAGACAGCGCTGGCGATGCGCTCCCGGGGCTGTTTCGATGATTGAGCTGTCCGGACTCGGCTACGCCTGGCCAGAGGGCGCGCCGGTGATCGAGGAACTGTCGCTCGTCATCGGCGCGGGCGAGAAGGTGGTGCTGCTGGGCGCCAACGGCTGCGGCAAGACGACCTTGCTCAAGCTCCTCGACGGCCTGGTGTTCGCCACCGCCGGCAGCTACCGCTTCCGCGGCGTGGAGGTCACGCGCCGCGCGATGCGCGAACGCGACTTCGCCCGCCGCTTCCGCAGCGAAGTGGGTTTGCTGTTCCAGCACCCGGAAGCGATGCTGTTCAATCCCACAGTGCGCGAGGAGATCGCCTACACCCCGCGCCAGCTCGGTCTCGAAGGGAAGGTCGCGCCCTGGGTGGCGCATCTCGCTCTGGAACCGCTGCTCGACAAGCCGCCCTACGCGCTGTCCGGCGGGGAAAAGCAGAAGGTGGCGCTGGCTTGCGTGCTGGGGGTCGCGCCTGATCTGCTGCTGCTCGACGAACCGACCGCCAACCTCGACCCGCGCTCAGCCGGCTGGCTGGTGGACCACCTGCTGGCCACCGCCCAGACCGCCATCGTCAGCACCCACAACCTGAGCATGGCCGCGGAACTGGGCTTCCGCTGCGTGGTGCTGGGCCGGGGCGGCCGCATCCTGTTCGACGGCCCGACCGACGCCGCTCTGGGGGACATCGAACTGATGGAAGCCGCCAACCTCGCCCACCGCCATCGCCACCGCCACGCCGGCATCGAGCACGCCCACCCCCACACCCACGACTGGGAGCCGTCCCCCAAACGCTGACTTTCGCTGGAGCGCCGTCGCAGGTCGGCGCAACGCCTCGTATGCCCCCGGCAAGCCGTTCAAGCGACCAACCGGCCGGCCCTCAATAGTCAACCATGCGGTCGAGTTTCAGGATCCACCCCGCTTCGCCGGGAACCAGCTTGTACTGGAGCTGGCGCATGCCGCCGGTCGGCTTGGCGTTGCTGTCGGTACTACGGTAGAGCGGGAAGCGCTGGATCAGCCTGCCTTCGACGACCGCGAACTCGTCGTGCCCCATGTAGCCCTGCGAGGCTTTCGGATTCTCCGCGATCGGCGGCAGGTAGACCTCGCTCAGCGACTTGCGCTTGTTGGCTGAATAGGCCACCACCGAGCCGTAGGAACCGCTGCCGGCGGAGGTGACATAGACATAGATCTCCGGGGAGCCGTCGGCGTTCAGGTCGGCCACTTCCACTCCGGTGACCACGCCGTCGATCTGCCGGGAGATTTTCCGGTTGTCGATCTCCAGCCCGCCCGGAACGATTTCCAGGGTGTTGAGCGACGAGTCGTTCAAGCTGATGACGCGGAAGCTCACCCCGAGCAGCGTCAGCGTCCGGTCCACCGGAACGAGCGGCGCGGCCGCCTTCGGGACAGGAGCGGCGCCACCGGCTGAACCGGCCTGCGTTGCGGTGCCGGGAAGGCCGGCGGTATCCCAATAGACGTACACCGACTGATCGGCGAGCTGGAAGATCAACCCGCGCTTGCCAAGCCCGCTCTTGCGGTAGGCGGGCCGACCCTTCTCGTCGAGGTAGGAGCCGGCCTTGCTGCCCGCCGGCGAAAGCTCGTGCCGCACGCCGTCGGAGCGGTCGATGGAGACGTGGCCCTGCCGCTGCGAGAACGAGCAGGGGATGACGGCCGCGGCGCGGTCGCTGCCCTTGGCATAGATGTCGCAGCGGGCCTGGGTCGTGTCGGCCTTCGCAGGCCCGGCCCCGAGCAGCCCGAGCAGTATTGCCGTGGCATGGAGGGTGGCGGTCGATCGTTTCATGGCTTTCCTCCGCGTCGGGAGCACTGCCGCGTTCAGGTCCGCGGCTTGCTGTGCACATGCACGTAGCGCGCCCCGCCCGCGCTGGGTGCGTGATCGTGATGATGATGCCGGCCGGGATCCACGTCCGCCGGCACCAGGTTGAGCATGCCGTGACGCACGCCGCGCTCGGCCTGGAGGACATTGGCGAATTCGCGCACCGCCGCGGTCGGCCCGCGCAGGATCACCGTTTCGATGCAGTTGTCGTGATCCAGGTGGGCATGCATCGTCAACACGGTGAGGTCGTGATGCAGGTGGTGCAGCGAGGTGATCCGCTCCGCCAGTTCGCGCTCGTGGTGGTTATAGATGTAGGACAGCGCCGCGATGCAGTAGGGCGCCTCGTCGCTTTCGAGCTGATGCTCGCCCAGTTGCTGGCGCAGCAGGTCGCGCACCGCCTCGGAGCGGTTGAGGTAGCCCTTGGTCCGGATCAGGCGGTCGAAGGCCTGGGCAAGGGGGGCGTCGAGAGAAATGGTGAAGCGTTCCATGGGCGGGGGCTCCGTGTTCCGGCGGCGAGTGTAGCGTGCACCCGCCCTGTCCAACGCCCGCTTCGAGGCGCGGCCCGCTCGACAAGCGCGCAAGGGCAGTGGATGATTCGCGCTCCGATAATCCAGGAGGCAGGAAATGGCAGCGCAGGAGCCGACGTCGGGCGACGCATCGCTGGTGACGCTCACCTTCCTGTTCACCGACATCGAGGGCTCCACCGCACTCTGGGAGCAGGAGCCCGAGCGCATGCGCAGCGCCCTGCAGCGCCACAACAGTTTGTTGTCAGCCGCCGTGGAGCGCCACCACGGCTGGGTGTTCAAGACCGTCGGCGACGCCTTCTGCGTCACCTTCGACCGCGCCGCCGACGCAATCGGCGCCGCCTGCCAGATCCAGAGCAGCCTGGACGCGGAAACCTGGCCGACGCGCACGCCGCTGCGGGTGCGCGTGGCCCTGCACACCGGCCCGGCCCACCTGAGCGCCGGCGACTATTTCGGCACCACGGTCAATCGCTGCGCCCGCCTGCTGGCGGTGGCCCGCGGCGGCCAGACCCTGCTCAGTTCCACCACCGAAAGCCTGGCGGCAAGCGCCCTGCCCGCCGGCGTCAGCCTGCGCGACCTCGGGCTGCACCGCCTGCGCGACCTGCCCCACCCGATCCACGTGTTTCAGCTCGTGCATCCGGGACTCGATCCGGTGCTGCTGGAGATCGACGAACTGCCCGGCGGCAGCAAGCTCACCGCGCAGCCGCTGGCGCGCTTCAACCCGATCGAACTGTTCGACGTTCCGACGCTGCCGGCCATCGTCGTGCAGGCGCTGGCGGCGATGCAGGATCCGAAGAGCGACGCCACGTCGGTGGAAAAGGTGATCGCCCGCGACCCCGCGCTGTCGGCCAAGATCCTGCGCGTGGCCAACTCCGCCTTCTTCGGCTATGCGCGGCGGGTAAGCACCATCGTCGATGCAATACGCATCCTCGGATTCACCAACGTGCAGGGGATGATCATCGGCGTCGGCGCCTTCGACGCCTTCCGCACCGAGCGGCTCAACCTGAACGAGTTCTGGCGCCATTCGATCGCCACCGCCACTGCGGCGCGGCTGCTCGCACCGCAGGTCGATTGCCGCTCCGACGAAGCCTTCACCGCCGGCATACTCCACGACATCGGCAAGCTCATCTTCGCCATCCAGGCGGACGCCGGCTACCAGAAGGTGCTCGACCTGGAGCGGGAAACGGGGGCCAGCAGCCTCGAAGCGGAACGCACCCTGCTGGAATTCACCCATCCCGAGGTCGGCGAGACGGTGGCGGAGCGCTGGAACCTCCCCGCCCGCTACGTCGCCGCCATCGCCCACCACCACGACCCCGATTCGGCGGGCGACGAAAGCAGGTTCTGCGCGCTGATCGGCCTCGCGGACCAGGCTGCCCATGCGATATCGCTAGCGGGGGAATTGCCGCCGACGCGGGAAGCCGAGCGCATCGCGCGGCTGGAGGACCTGCGGCTCGGCAGCGCAGACTGGGACGATTGCCTGCGTCGTCTGCAGGACGCAGAGACCGAAATCGACACCTTCGTCAGCGCAATCCGCTGAACTCGCAACCGTGGCACAGGGGCGAGTCCCGCAGCCCCCCCTGCGTCGATTTGTCGCGGCCCCGATCGGGATACGAGCTATCGGTTAACCCGATTCGTCTATCAGGCGTCATCTGCCCGCGCCTATAATGGTCGAAGGTAACGATCGGCTGCAAGGCGCCCGAGCGCCGTGCGGCACGACCCGGCGCCACGACAATATCCCAGTGTGGGTTCCGCTGCAGCCCCGCAGGCAAGGGCACTGGCCCGGTATCCCGCTTGAACAACGAGGGAGACACGCTCTTGGAAGCCTACGAGCGCGAAACGCGTATACAGCGGGGACGACCGCATCCTGGCCGGACCACCGGCAATCGTGAAGCCGAGCCGGGACTCGATCGCTTCGCGGATCAGCTGGTGGGCCAATCGCCCGCCTTTCGACAGGCTCTGACGACGGTGCAGCGCGTCGCGCAGTTCGGCGCGATCGTGCTGCTGACGGGCGAGACCGGGACCGGCAAGGAGCTCGTCGCCCGGGCGATCCATTATCTGGGCGCATTCCGCGACGGCCCGCTGGTTCCGGTCAACTGCGGCGCGATTCCGGAAGGACTGGCCGAGAACGAACTCTTCGGCCATGCCCGTGGCGCCTACACCGGAGCCCATCAGCATCATCCTGGGGTCATTGCCGCGGCCGAGGGCGGCACCCTGTTCCTGGACGAGATCGAATGCCTGTCGCTCAAGTGCCAGGCAGCGCTACTGCGGGTGCTCCAGGACCAGTCTTACCGGCCGCTGGGCTCGGACCGTACGGTCCAGGGGCGGCTGCGCATCATCGTGGCCAGCAACCGGGATCTCGCCGGAATGGTCCGCGACGGCGGCTTCCGCCAGGATCTGTACTTCCGCCTCTCGGTGCTCAGGATCAACCTGCCGGCGCTGCGCGAGCGGGCGAGCGACATCCCGCTGCTGGCACGTCATTTCATCCGCAAGTTTGCCGGGCAGTACCAGTTGCCGGAAAAGCGCCTGTCCCGCGCCGCAGAGGCGGCACTGATGACTCACCCCTGGCCGGGCAACGTCAGGGAACTGGAGAACTTCATCCACCGCGCCTTTCTCATGATCGAGGGCGCAGAACTGGACTTCAACGAACAAAGCCTGTCAGGCCTCGACGGAACCGGTCCGCCACAAGCAAGCCAGTTGGTCCACTGCGATGACGATCAGATCGTCCTGCCCCAAGGCAAGACCTTCAGCGCCGCCAAGGCGGAAGTCATCGCCGATTTCGAGCGCCGCTACCTCACCCGCCTGATGCACGATTGCGGCGGAAACGTCTCCCTCGCCGCGCGCCTGGCGGGCAAGGAGCGGCACACCCTGCGCCGTCTGCTGCAAAAGCACGGACTCAGCCGCGAGGCTTGAGCGCCAATCTGCGTTGCGCCTTGGATCGCGACTGCCAGCTTCGCAGAACGTCGGTGCACCAGGACCGCGTCACCCTGATCATTACATCTCAAGCCACACAAGGGATTGACGCTTGCGTGCGACACCCTGCGCACGCATCGCTGTCAGATACTGCTTCTTTGGCTTACCGGAGCAATTGGTACTTGGAGGCGCGAGCCGGAATCGAACCGACATGGACGGATTTGCAATCCGCTGCATGACCATTCTGCCATCGCGCCCCGAACCTGAGGACAACCTTGCAGCGGTGCATGAAGCTTTGCAATCCGCTGCATAACCAGTCTGCCAGCCCGCCAAGGCTGGCGCCAATTCACGCCGGCGTGCCGCTTGAACGAAAAGGGGAAAACGCCGCCCTTGCGTTTTCCCCGGAGATTCTGGAGCGGCAGAAGAGTCTCGAACTCTCGACCTCAACCTTGGCAAGGTTGCGCTCTACCAACTGAGCTACTGCCGCAATGGAGACCGGCATTATAGCGGCGCCCAAAGGGGTGTCAACCGAGTCCGAAGCGAGTCCGAAGCAGGTCCGCTGCATGACCAAAGGCGAGACGAATCGCGGGCAAAGACCGCGCGCCCCGCCCCCGGCAAAGCCGCCCGTCACAGCACCTTACCAGGGTTCAAGAGGCCCTTCGGGTCGAGGGAGTGCTTGATCCCGCGCATCATATCCATTTCCACTGCGCTCTTGTAACGGAGTATCTCGGCACGCTTCAGTTGGCCCAATCCGTGCTCCGCGCTGATGCTGCCCCCCAGATCCGCGACGATGTCATGCACGATCCGGTTTGCGTCGGCGCTGCTTCCAATCAAGCGGTCGTTGGCATCGCCTATTGCGTGCGAGAGGTTATAGTGCAGGTTGCCATCCCCGACATGGCCGAATGCAACAATGCGCGCGCCCGCAAAGGCTACACGCAGCGCTGCATCCGCGCGTTCGAGAAACGTTGGAATTCGGCTCACGGGCACGGAAACATCATGCTTGATGCTCAGGCCTTCGATCTTCTGTGCCTCCGAGATGCTTTCCCGCAGGCGCCACATCTCCTTCGCCTGCGCGATGCTGCGAGCCGATGCCGCATCGGTCACAAGCCCCCGCTCGATCTCCGCCATCAGCAGGCCATCCAAGACACTGCCGATGTCGAATCCGGCCAGCGACTCCGAAACTTCGACCAACACATGCCAGGGCGATGCCTCGGCAAGTGGCAGGCGCGCGCCGGGAATGTTCTTCAAGACCAGTTCCAGGGCACTCTGGCCCATGAGTTCGAAGGCCGTAATGCGATCGCCCAGGCTACCGCGCAGTCGCGCGAGCAGTTCCACGGCCGCTGAAGCACTGCCCACTGCGAGCCAGGCAAGTGCAGTTGCCTGTGGCCGCGGGAAGAGCTTGAGTACAGCTGCGGCGATGATGCCGAGAGAGCCCTCCGCGCCGATGAACAGATGTTTGAGATCGTAGCCGGTGTTGTCCTTGCGCAAGGCCCGCAACCCGTTCCAAATGCGGCCGTCAGGCAGGACTACCTCCAGACCCAGGGTCAGCTCGCGAGCATTTCCGTAGCGCAGCACATGCACGCCGCCGGCATTGGTGGAGAGATTGCCGCCGATTTCACAGCTCCCCTCCGCCGCCAGACTCAAGGGAAACAGGCGGTCGGCCCCGGCCGCTGCCTCCTGAACCTGACGCAGCGTGCAGCCCGCCTCAACGGTGATGCTGTTATTGGCTGCATCGATCTCACGCACCCGGTTGAGCCGCGAAACGTTGATGATCACCGCATTCCCTGTGGCATCTGGCGTGGCGCCGCCGACAAGACCGGTGTTGCCCGCCTGGGGCACCATCGGAATGCCATGTTGTGCCAGCAGCGCCACCACTGTGGCCAACTCCGCGGTCGTGCCTGGCTTGACTACGCAACGCGCAGCACCCCGGTATCGGCCCCGCCAGTCCTCGAGGTAGCCCTGCATGTCCTCGGGGGCTGAGATCAGCGCCGCCTCGCCGACCAGTTTCCGCAAGCGCGCCAGGAGATCAAAGTCAGTCATCAGGAGGCGGCGGCAATCGCGTAGCGGATGGCGGGCAGATGGCGCAGCACCACCGCTCTGCCCTCGGCGATGGCCTCGGCGCCGCGGTGGTAGTCCATCAGCCCGAGCTGCGCAAGGCGCGGCGCGATCAACACGTCCGCCGGTTCCCCCGCCAGACGGCTGCGGGCAATGCGCACCTGCATGATGTTGATGCTGGCGAACAGCACGCTGATCATCGACGGCGCCGCGGCCGTTTCCGCCGCAGCCGAATCGGCAGCGCGCCCGAAGCGGGCCAGCACGCGCTGAGTCCACCCCGCCTCGGTTTCGGTCGGCGGCTCGCTCGGACGGCGCAGGCTGCGCCCGACGATGTCGGAGCCGAGGTCGACCGCAATCACCGTGTCCGCTCCCATGGCGCGGCACAGGGAAACCGGGACCGGATTGACGAGGCCGCCGTCGACGAGGAAGGCCTCCCCGCGGGGACGCGGCGTGAATAGCCCCGGCATGGCGATGGACGCCCGCACCGCTTCGGCGACGCTGCCTTCGCGAAGCCAGATCTCCCGACCCGATTCGAGATCGGTCGCCACGCAGGCGAAAGGCAGCGGCAGGTCGGCGAAGTCGCGGTCCACGAAGTGCTTCTCGAAGAACTGGATCAGTTTCTCGCCCTTGAACAGCCCGCCCTTCAGGCTGACGTCGAGCAGCGATACCACGTCCTGCCAGGTCAGCGAGGACACCCAGGTTTCCAGCTTCGGCAGATCGCCGTCGGCGTACACGGCGCCGACGAAGGCGCCGATCGAGCAGCCGCACACGATGTCGGGGACGATGCCCTCCTCCGCAAGCGCACGGATCACACCGATGTGTGCCCACCCCCGCGCCGCGCCGCTGCCAAGGGCGAGGCCGAGGCGCCCGCGGTGGTTCATCTCAAGCGGTCCGCCGGGCGTAGAGGTCGTGGGTGTCGGAGTCGGTGATGGTCACCCTCACCCTGTCGCCGACTTCCAGATCCTCGCCGTCCGTCACGTACACCAGACCGTCGATGTCGGGGGCATCGGCGCTGGAGCGGGCCACCGCCCCCTCGTCGTTCACTTCGTCCACCAGGACCTCGATGGTGCGGCCAATCCTGCCCTCGAGGCGGGCGGCGCTGATGTCTTCCTGAAGTTCCATCACGCGCGCACGGCGCTCCTCGCGCACTTCCTCCGGAAGCATCCCGGGCAACGCGTTTGCCGGCGCACCCTCGACGGGCGAATAGGCAAAGCAGCCGACGCGATCGAGTTGCGCCTCCTCGATGAATGCGAGCAACTCCTCGAACTCATCTTCCGTCTCGCCGGGAAAACCGGCGATGAAGGTGCTGCGCAGCGTGATGTCGGGGCAGATCTCGCGCCAGGCACGGATACGGGCCAGCACGTTCTCGCTGGAGGCCGGGCGCTTCATGAGCCTGAGGATGCGCGCGCTGGCGTGCTGGAACGGCACGTCGAGGTAGGGCAAAACTCGGCCTTCCGCCATCAAGGGAATGACATCGTCAACGCTTGGGTAGGGATAGACGTAGTGCAACCGCACCCAGGCGCCGAGTTCCCCGAGGGATTTCGCCAGGTCGAAAAGGCGGGTCTTGACCGGTCGGCCGTTCCAGAAGGCGGTGCGGTACTTGAGGTCGACGCCGTAGGCGCTGGTGTCCTGGGAGATGACCAGCAACTCCTTGACCCCCGACCTGACCAGCGTCTCCGCCTCCCGCATCACTTCGTCGATGGGCCGGCTCGCCAGATCGCCACGCAGGCTGGGGATGATGCAGAAGCTGCAGCGGTGGTTGCAGCCTTCCGAAATTTTGAGGTAGGCATAGTGCGAAGGCGTCAGTTTGACGCCCTGCGGCGGCACCAGGTCGGTGTAGGGATCGTGGGGCCGCGGCAAGTGATCGTGCACCGCGTCCATCACCTCGGCCGCCGCGTGGGGGCCGGTGACGGCCAGCACCTGCGGGTGAGTCTGCCGCACGATGTCTCCCTTGGCGCCGAGGCAGCCGGTGACGATCACCCGGCCGTTCTCGGCCAGCGCCTCGCCGATCGCATCGAGGGACTCCTCGACCGCGGCGTCGATGAAGCCGCAGGTATTGACCACCACCAGGTCGGCACCCTCGTAGGTGGGCGAGATCAGATAGCCCTCCGCGCGCAGGCGCGTGAGGATGCCCTCGGAATCCACCAGCGCCTTCGGACAGCCGAGCGACACGAAGCCCACCTTGGGCGCGGCAGACTTCCGGGCGCGGGACATGCTCTACTGGGGGGGGAACGCGGATGTCCGGCAGTCGGTCGCTGCCGGATTCGATGGCTACTTCTTGGAAGCCTTTTCGGCGGCCTTGTCGGCGGCCGCTTCGTTCTCCCGGGCTTGCGCCTCGGTCACCGGGAAGCCGGGGAACGGGAAGCCCGAGAACAGGTTGCGGGTCTGGTTCTGTATCTGTTCCTGCATCTGCATAAACATCTTCTTGCTCTGCTCCATGTACGCACCCATCATGCTCTGCATGGCGGGGCCCTGGAAGTTGAGGAACTGCGTCCAGAGATCCTTGTTCATGGGATTGTTCTCGCCGTAGATGGTGCGTGCCTGCTCGTGGAGCTTGGCCTGCACGTCGCTGAAGGCCTTGATGTTGCTTTCGAGATATTTCCCCATCATGCCCTGCATCGCATTGCCGTAGAAGCGGATCATCTGCGCCAGCAACTGGCTGGAGAACATCGGCATCCCGGCCGACTCCTCTTCGAGAATGATCTGCAGCAGGATGCTGCGGGTGATCTCCTCGTTGGACTTGGCATCGACGACCTGGAAGGATTCCTGCCCAAGCACCAGTTCCTTCACGTCGGCCAGCGTGATGTAGGCGCTGGTCTTGGTGTCGTAAAGGCGGCGATTGGGGTATTTCTTGATCAGTCTGGTCGGTTCCGACATTGCTTGGTCCTCCGGCGGGCGGTAGGGGGA
The DNA here is from genome assembly GCA_963696505.1 of uncultured beta proteobacterium. GTDB lineage: Bacteria > Pseudomonadota > Gammaproteobacteria > Burkholderiales > Rhodocyclaceae > CAVOKN01. The sequence goes on from CAVOKN010000006.1 coordinate 185,408, forward strand.
GCGTTGCACCGCGCAAAAGCATTATACACAGACAAAAAACCCCGCTGTCGCGGGGCTTCATGCTGCACCTTTGCTGCACCCGGCAGCCCGGCGGTTCAGCACATGTGCAGGCCGCCGTTGATGTTGAGCGTGGCGCCGGTCATGTACCCGGCATGCTCCGAAGCGAGGTAGGCACAGAGCTGGCCGATCTCCTCGGGCTTGCCGAGGCGGGCCATGGGAATCGTGGCGATGATCTGCTCGCGCACTTCCGGCTTGATCGCCAGCACCATGTCGGTTCCGATGTAGCCCGGGGCGATCGCATTCACGGTCACGCCCTTGCGAGCCACCTCCTGCGCGATGGCCTTGGTGAAGCCGATGATGCCCGCCTTGGCGGCGGAATAGTTGGCCTGACCGAACTGTCCCTTCACGCCATTGACCGAAGAGATGTTGACGACGCGGCCCCAGCTCCGCTCCGCCATGCCGGCTAGCACCTGATGGGTCACGTTGTATATCGAGGTCAGGTTGATGTTGATCACCGCATCCCAGTCGGACTTCTGCATCTTGCGGAACATCGCATCCCGGGTGATGCCCGCGTTATTGATGAGAACGTCCACCGGGCCGAGATCGGCCTCGATCTTCCTCACCATGGCAGCGCAGGAGTCGTAGTCCCCCACGTCGCCCTCGGCAGCATGGAACTCGTATCCGGCCTCGCGATTCTCGGCAAGCCACTCGTCCTTCTTGGGAAATCCCGGCAGGCAGTTGGCGACCACGACGCAGCCTCCATCGGCCAGCGCGCGGCAGATCGCCGTTCCAAGGCCTCCCATGCCACCGGTCACCAGTGCAACTCTCTTCGACATTTTCTTGCCTCCTCAAGACAGAATGGAACTTCGCCCGCCCGCCGCCCGGCTTGGTTGGATCGGGTGTGGCGGCTTGCCGACGCACCCGCGGAGCAACGAGCCCTAGAACATGTGCTGCCCGCCGTTGATCGAGATGTTGGCGCCGGTCACGAAGGCCGCCTCCTCGGATGAGAGGTAGGCCACGAGGCCCGCGATCTCCTCGGGTTTGCCAAGGCGCGACACGGGGATCTGCGGCAGGATCTTGGAGTCCAGGATCTCCTGCGGAATCGCCATCACCATCTTGGTGCCGATGTAGCCGGGGGAAATCGTATTAACCGTCACGCCGTTGCGCGCGACTTCAAGCGCCAGGGCCTTAGTGAAGCCGTGCATGCCGGCTTTGGCGGCGGAGTAGTTGGTCTGGCCGAAGGCGCCCTTCTGGCCATTCACCGAAGACACGTTGATCACGCGACCCCACTTGCGCTCGACCATGCCGTCCATCACCTGTTTGGTCATGTTGAAGCAGGAGTCCAGATTGGTGCCCATCACCACGTCCCAGTCCGCCTTGCTCATCTTCTTGAACGTCATGTCGCGGGTGATGCCGGCGTTGTTTACCAGCACGTCCACCGGGCCCACTTCCTTGGTCACGAGGCCAACACACTCCTTGCAGGAATCGAAGTCCCCCACGTCGCAGGGGTAGCCCTTGAAGCCGTAGCCCATATTGTTCATCGTCAGCAGCCACTCCTGGGCTTTGGTGTTGCTCGGGCTGTAGGTGGTCACCACCTTGTAGCCCAGAGCGGCGAGCTTGATGCAGATCGCTTCGCCCAGCCCGCCCATACCGCCGGTAACCAGTGCAACTCTCGACATAGTGTTTCTCCTCTCCTCTTCTCTTCTTGTGCAGGGGTCGGTATCAATCCGAGCCGGCGGCCCCGCGAAGCGCCGGCGCGAAGCGCAAAGTGGTCAGGCCCGTTCCTTGACGTAGCGCCCTGGAGCGGGCTCCAGCGGGCTGTACTTGCGGCTGCCCAACTGGCCGCGGGCCGTAACCTCGCCGCCGGCGTGAGCGCGCAGCCACTCCATCCAGTGCGGCCACCAGCTTCCCTTGCGCTCCTCGGCGCCGGCCAGCCAGTCCGCCGCGTCGGCGACCCCTGAGTCGTTGATCCAGAAGCTGCGCCGGTTCTTCGCCGCCGGATTGATGACGCCGGCAATGTGGCCGCTGGCCCCCAGCACGAAGGTGGTTTCGCAGCCCAGCAACTGACGCGACTGGTAGGCACCGTGCCAGGGCACGATGTGATCTTCGCGGGTGGCCAGCAGATAGGCCGGCATGTCGAGGCGGGTAAGGTCGGCCTTGATGCCGCACATGTCCAGCCTGCCAGGCACCCGCAGGCTGTTGTGCAGATACATCTGGCGCACGTACCAGGTCAGGAACGGGCCCGGCAGATTGGTGCTGTCGCTATTCCAGTAGAGGATGTCGAAGGCATCGGGCTTGCGGCCCTTGAGATAGTTGGCGACGACGTACTGCCAGATCAGGTCGTTGGCCCGCAGGCTGGAAAACACGCTCGCCAACTCGCGCCCGGGCAGCAGCCCGCCGCGGCCGATCTGCGCCTCGCGAGCGCTGACCGTGGCCTCGTCAACGAAGCTGCCGATCTCTCCGGCATCGGAGAAGTCGAGCAGCGTGGTGAGCAGCGTGAGACTCGCGACCGGGTCGTCGCCCCGTGCCTTCGCCACCGCAAGGGCGCTGGCCAGGATGGTGCCGCCAACGCAGAAACCGAGCGCATTGACCTGGTTTTCGCCGGTCAGCTCGCGAACGATGCCAAGCGCCGTCAGCGGCCCCTTTTCCAGGTAGTCGTCCCAGCCGAGGTGGGCGGTTTCGGCGCTGCCATTGCGCCAGGAAACCAGAAACACCGTCTGGCCCTGCTCCACCATGAAGCGCACCAGGGAGTTGTCCGGCTGCAGGTCCATGACGTAGAACTTGTTGATGCAGGGCGGGACGATCAGCAACGGCCGCTTCGCCACGGTCGCCGACATCGGCGCGTACTGGATCAACTGGATCAGTTCGTTCTCGTAGATCACCGCGCCCGGCGTCACCGCCAGATTGCGTCCGACCTCGAACGCCGTCTCGTCGGTCATCGAGATGCGGCCCTTGCCGATGTCCGCGATCATTTGCTGGATACCGGCGGTGATGCTGGCGCCCTTGGTTTCCAGGGCGGTCCTGACAAATTCCGGGTTGGTGGCGGCGAAATTCGAGGGCGCCAGCGCATCGACGTACTGGCGGACCAGGAAACGCAGCCGGTCCTTGGATTGACCTTCCAGCGGTGCCGCTTCGGCCGCCTTCTTCAGAAAGTCGGCAGTGAGCAGATAGCTCTGCCGCAGGTAATCGAAATAGGGGCTCTCAGCCCACTCCGCCGCCGCGAAACGGCGATCCCCTGCCTCCGGCGCAACGACAGGCGCCGAGGGCTGGTCGGCCCGGCGCTGCAGCATGCCGGTCCACAGCGCAGCTTGCCTCTGCAGGTAATCGCGCTGCATCTCGGCGACCTGGCCGGCCCACTGCGCGGCATCCGCAAGCGGCGCGGCGGCCCCGCCAGGGCCCGCCGCGCCCGCCTGCGCGGCCAGAAACTGGAGGAACGGTCGGGCGAAGTCGAACCCCGCCTGCGTCGAGCCCTGAGCGGCAGACGTTGTGGCCGCAGCAGTCACGACCGCCGACCTTTCGCCGAACGGCCGGCGGATTCGAAGGGAAACACCATGGGGATAGCGGACGATTCGAGAGGCACGGGATTCTGCACTGCACAAAAGCGGGCTGTCAATCCAGCGCGCCGCTGCGGATAGTTTAGATGAGTGCGGATAGAATTGTCGTCCATGTACATCGTCGCAATCGCCTGGCTTTACGTTACCCTGTTGATGGCCGCCACAGAGCCGAACTTGGTTGCCGGTCTGTTGAGCTTCACGTTCTATGGCCTGCTGCCGCTTGCGCTGTTGTTGTGGCTGTTCGGTAGTCCGGCGCGCCGCCGCCGCGCCCTAGCCCGCGAGACGATCGACGATGGGGTGCACACCCAGGATAGACGCGATTCCAAGCCCGATCAGTAGCACCTGCTGAAGTGTCGCCCGCAGTTCCGGCCGCTTGTGCAGGCCGGGGATCAGGTCAGCAACGGCAACGTAGATCATGCTCGATGCCGCAAGGGCGAGGAGCACCGGCACCATGCCCTGTACCTCGGACAGTGCGGCATAGGCGAGCAGCCCCCCCACCAGCGTCGACAGGCTGGACAGCAGGTTGAAGGCGAAGGCCCGCGCCTTCGAATAGCCCGAGTGCAGCAGGATGAGGAAGTCGCCTACCTCCTGGGGAATCTCGTGGGCGATCATTGCCAGCGCGGTGACGATCCCTAGCGGAACGCTCTCCATGAAGGCCGCGGCGATCAGCACCCCGTCGACGAAGTTGTGGAAGGTATCGCCGACGAGAATCAACAGGCCGCTGCGTCCGCGGTCGGCGTGGGTTTGATGCCCGTCGTGAGCCTCGCAGGATTCGTCGTGGCAATGTCGCCAGAGAACGAGCTTCTCCAGCACGAAGAAGCCGAGGATCCCGGCCAGCACCGTGGCAGTCGCCGCGGCGGGGCTGGCGCTCGATTCCATAGCGTGGGGAAGGACGTCGAGGAAAGCCGCGCCGAGCAAGGCGCCTATGGCGTAGCTGATGAGGATCGGCACCCAGTTCGGTCGTGCCGACCAGGCGAACAGCGCGGCCGCCGCCACGCTGAGCGCGCCGCCGGCAATGCTGGCCGCCACGATCCAGGCGAGGGGCGTCATTGTTGGGGGAGGCCCCGGAGAAAAGGGGCGAATTATAGCCGATCGACTGCGGGCTGCCCGCCGCGGCTATCGCGAGCCACAGCGGTCGAAGCCGGAGACCGCTGCCGCGAAGCGGACCCGACGGGACCTCGACGTCTACTCGATCCAGATCAGCGACGCCATGCGCCCGGACCGGGCCGAGCGGCGGTAGGAGAAGAAGCGCTCGGCATCGGCAAAGGTGTCGTAGCCGCCGCCGAACACGCGTTCCACGCCCAGTTCCGCCAGCCGCTGGCGCGCCAGAAGGTAGAGGTTCGCGCGCCACTTCCCCGGCCCGCAGGCGGCAAAGGCCTGCCGAGCCGCGACGGCATGGGACGCGAAGGCCTGCCGCACCTCTTCGCCCACCTCGAAGGACGCCGGCCCGATCGCCGGGCCGAGCCAAGCCAGTAGCCGCGATGGCGGCACCGGCATGGCGCGTGCCGTGGCCTCGACGATCCCCGCCGCCAGGCCACGCCAGCCGGCGTGGGCAATTCCCACCTCGTGGCCGTGCTCGTCGCACAGGAGCACCGGGAGGCAGTCCGCCGTCATCACTGCGCACACCACGCCGGGCATCCCGGTCACCGCGGCGTCGGCGATCGGGTCCGGCGCCACAGCGTCGGCGCGAACCACCGCGACGCCATGGACCTGGTTCAGCCACAGCGGGTCCGCCGGCAAGTGCCGGCGAAGCCGCGCGCGGTTCTCGCTCACCGCCGCGTCGTCGTCGCCGACGTGCCGCGCGAGGTTGAGGCTGGCGCACTCGCCCCGGCTCACGCCGCCGCTGCGCGTCGTGATCAGGGCGCGCACCCTGGCCGGGGCCGGCCAGTCGGGAACGATAAAGTCAGTCACCGGCGAGCGCCTCCCGCAGCGCCGCAAGCAAGGCGGCGAAATCCGGCGGCGGCGGCGCCTCCCACTGCATCGCCGCGCCGCTCGCCGGATGCCGCAGGCCGAGACGCCAGGCATGCAGCGCCTGGCGCCGGAAGCCGTCCGCCAGAATCAGTCCCCGGCGGGCGCCGTACACCGGGTCGCCCAGCAGCGGGTGGCCGACGTGGGCCATATGCACCCGGATCTGGTGGGTGCGGCCGGTATCCAACCTGCATTGCAGCAGCGTCGCTCCCGCGAATCGTTCGAGGACATGGAAATGGGTGCGTGCGCTGCGCCCCCCCGCCACCACCGCCATGCGGGTGCGCTGCACCGGATGGCGGCCGATGGCGGCCTCCACCGTGCCGTCGCGCTCGACTGTGCCGCTCACCACCGCGAGGTACTCGCGCGCGACGCTGCGCCCCTGGAGCTGGCGAACCAGGCTGGTCTGCGCCGCGAGGGTCTTGCCCACCACCAGCAGGCCGCTGGTGTCCTTGTCCAGCCGATGGACGATCCCGGCGCGGGGCAGCCCCGCGAGCGGCGGCGCGTGGTGCAGCAAGGCATTGAGCAGGGTACCGTCCCAGTTGCCGCTGCCCGGATGCACCACCAGACCGGCCGGCTTGTCGATGACGACGATGTCCTCGTCCTCGAAGACGATCGCCAGCGCGATGTCCTGCGCCTGCTGCGCGCGCTCGGCCGGTGCGGTGTCGGGCACCACCTCGACGCGTTCGCCGCCGGCGAGCCGGTGCCTGGCATCGCGCTGCGTTCCGTCGACCCGCACCCGCCCCTCCCTGACCCAGGCCTGCAGGCGGTTGCGGGAATACTCCGGCAGCATGCGCGCCAGCGCCTGGTCGAGGCGCAGGCCGGCCAATTCGACCGGAACGGCGAGGTGGCGCGCCGGGTCGGGCAACGGCCCTGCGCTATAATCCGCGGCTTCCTGGAGCCTGGGGGCACATCGTGGCACGTTCATCCTTGCGGAGTTTAGCGGTTATCGTTGCGCTGCTGCTCGGCGGTTGCGGCCTGCTGCCTGACCTGAAGGATGAGACCGCCGACTGGTCGGCCCAGAAGCTCTACTCGGAAGCCAAGGAAGCGATGGACGACGGCTCCTACGAGAAGGCCGTCAAGTATTTCGAGACGCTGGAGGCCCGCTACCCCTATGGCCGCTATGCCCAGCAGGCGCAGCTCGAAGTGGCGTATGCCTATTACAAGAGCCAGGAGCCGGCGCTGGCGATCGCCGCCTGCGACCGCTTCATCAAGCTGCACCCCAATCACCCCAACGTCAACTACGCCTACTACCTGAAGGGCCTGGTGAACTTCAACGAGGATCTGGGCATGATTGGTCATGTATCCGCCCAGGATCAGTCGGAGCGCGATCCGAAGGCGGCGCGCGAGTCCTTCCAGGCGTTCAAGGACCTGGTGACGCGGTTACCGGAGAGCAAGTACGCGCCCGACGCCATCGCGCGCATGAACTATCTGGTAAACGCGCTGGCGTCCCACGAGGTCCATGTGGCGCGCTACTACTACCGGCGCGGCGCTTACGTCGCGGCGGCGGCCCGCGCCCAGTACGCCGTCCAGAATTACCCGCAGACCCCGGCGCTGGAGGAAGCCCTGTTCATCATGGTCAAGGCCTACGACGCCATGGGCCTGACGGACCTGCGCGACGATTCAGAACGCATCATGCGCACCAACTTCCCGAAGAGCGAGTACTACGTGCGCGGCTTCGATCGCAAGACGCCGTGGTGGAAGCTGTGGTAGCTCCCAAGCCGGCCGAGCCGGAACCAAGCCTTTCTACACCTTATATTCGGCCGGAAAACCTGCCATGCACGAACAAGGGGAGACTCCCCTTGTATATCCCCCGAGGACGAACAAGGGGGTGCCCCCCTTGTTGATCCCCCGATGGCGCGGTGCGAGTACCGCGCAACGAAGCCCCCCCGGGACGCGCAGTAGATAGCGCTCATACGCCCCACTCCGCGCACTTGCGCTCGATGGTCTTGCGCGACACGCCCAGGCGGCGCGCCGCCTCCGACTTGTTGCCGCCGCAGGCCGCCAGCACCTCCAGGATGTGGCGCTTCTCGACCTCCGACAACGCATCTTCGGTAGCGGCAGCGGCCTCCTCCACTTCCGCCGCCTCGGGCAGCCCCTCGTCGGGAAACGCCCCGAGGATCAAGGCCCGCTCCACCAGGTTCCTCAGTTCGCGCACGTTGCCTGGCCAGTCGTAGGCGGCGAGCCGCGCCAGCAGCGCGTCGTCGACCGCCACCGGCGGCACGCCCAGCCGGGCCGAGAGTTGTGCGACGAAGCTCAGAGTCAGCGCCCGTACATCGCCGCGCCGTTCCCGCAGCGGCGGGATGGTGATGCTGACGACATCGAGGCGGTAGAACAGATCCTGGCGGAAGCGGCCCTGCCTTGCTTCCTGCGCCAGGTCGCGGTTGGTCGCCGCCACGATCCGGGTATCCACGGGAATCTCCCGCGCCGACCCCACCGGCCGGATCATGTGATCGTCCAGCACCCGCAGCAGCTTGCCCTGCATCGCCGCCGGCAGTTCCGCGATCTCGTCAAGGAACAGAGTGCCGCCCTGGGCGTAGTAGAACAGGCCGTGGTGGGCCTCGGCGGCCCCGGTGAAGGCGCCCTTCAAATGGCCGAAGAGTTCGGACTCGATCAGTTCGGCGCTGATCGCGGCGCAATTCACCGGCACGAACGGCCCCGTGGCGCGGCGGCTCAAGCGGTGAAGCGCCCGCGCGGCGACCTCCTTGCCCACGCCCGACTCCCCCTGAAGCAGCACGGTGCTGGGCATGTCGGCGACGCGTTCGAGCATCTGGCGCAGGCCGCGGGCGCCCGGCGAATCGCCGACGATGCCCTCGGCTACCGCGCCCCGCTGCTGCACCTCGCGCCGCAGCACGAAGTTCTCGCGCAGCAGCCGCGCCCGGTCGAAGCAGCGCTGGATCGCGCCGAGAATCTGGTCCACGCGAAAGGGCTTGAGCAGAAAGTCGGCCGCGCCGGCCCGCAACGCCCGGATCGCCGTGTCGATGTCGGCGAAGGCGGTGATCAGGATCACGTCGCCGGCGAATCCGCCCTCCCGCAGTTCGTCCAGCCAGGCCAGCCCGCTCATTCCCGGCAGGGCGATGTCCAGCACCACCAGATCGTAGTGCACCCGCGCGGCGAACTCCCGCGCCTGCTCGGCACTGGCAGCGCAGTCCACGTGGCCGCAGCGGGCCGCCAGGATCCGGCCAAGGAAGCTGAGCATGCCCTCCTCGTCATCGACGACCAGGATGGAGTGCCGCTGCCAGGCCGGGCCTTCGGGCGGAACGCGGGCCTGCTCGACGGCGTTGAGGGCATTGCGCATGAGCGGCATGATACGCGGACGTCGCGCAGTGCCAACAGAGGCGCTGGCCCGCCATCCGGGGCAGTCGCGACGCGGACTTGCGTCGCGCCGCCGCTGGCGGTGCTATCGTGACGTAAACCGGCACAACAACGTAAGGAGGGGAAAGCAATGCTCGGCCAGATGATGTCCATGCCGCTGCTGATCTCGTCGCTGATCCGCCACGCAGACTTCGCGCACGGCGACACCGAAATCGTGTCGCGGCTCACCGAGGGTGGAGTGCTGCGCTACACCTACCGCGACGCCCACCGGCGGGCGCGCCGCCTGGCGCGGGCACTGACCGCACTGGGTGTCCGGGCGGGCGAGCGCGTCGGAACCCTGAGCTGGAACAACCACCGGCATTTCGAGGCCTACTATGCCATCTCGGGAATGGGCGCGGTATGCCACACCATCAACCCGCGACTGTTCCCGGAGCAGATCGCCTACATCGTCAATCACGCCGAGGACAGCTACATCCTCTGCGACACCGGCTTCGTGCAGCTCGTCGAAACGATCGCCCCGCAGTGCCCCAAGGTGAAGGGCTGGATCGCCATGACCGACCGCGCCCACCTGCCCCAGTGCAGCATGCAAGTGAGCTGCTACGAGGAACTGATCGAGGCTTACGACGAAGATTTCGAGTGGCCCGTTCTGGACGAGAACGCCGCCTCCTCGCTGTGCTACACCTCGGGCACTACGGGGAAGCCCAAGGGCGTGGTCTATTCCCATCGCTCTACCGTGCTCCACGCCTACGCCGCCAGCCTGCCGGACTCGATGGGCATCGCGGCGCGGGACGTCGCCTGCCCGGTGGTGCCGATGTTCCACGTCAATGCCTGGGGCATGCCCTACGCGGCGGCGCTGACCGGCTGCAAGCTGGTGCTGCCGGGGCCCAACCTCGACGGCCACAGCCTCTACGACCTGTTCGAGAACGAGAAGGTCAGCCTGTCCGCCGGCGTGCCCACCGTGTGGCTCGGCCTGCTCCAGTACCTCGAGGTGCGCGGCCTGCACCTGTCCAACCTCAAGCGCATCGTCATCGGCGGCTCGGCTGCGCCGCCGGCCCTCATCTCCACCTTCCGCGAGCGCTACGGCGTGGACGTGCGTCATGCGTGGGGCATGACGGAAATGAGCCCCATCGGCACCGTCAATACCCCCAAGCTGCGGCACCAGACCCTGCCACCCGTGGAGCAGGAGACGCTGCGGGCCAAGCAGGGACGCGCAGTGTTCGGCGTAGAGATGAAGATCGTGGATGCGGAAGGGGCCGAGCTGCCGCGGGACGGCCAGGCCTACGGCGACCTGCTGGTGCGCGGCCCCTGGATCGTCGATCGCTACTACCGGGACGATGACGAAGAGATCCTCTCCGGCGGCTGGTTCGCAACCGGGGACGTCGCCACCATAGACGCCGACGGCTACATGCAGATCACCGACCGCTCCAAGGACGTCATCAAGTCGGGCGGCGAATGGATCAGTTCGATCGAACTGGAGAATCTGGCGGTCGGACATCCCGCCGTTGCCGAAGCCGCGGTCATCGGCGTGTCCCATCCGAAATGGGGCGAGCGCCCGCTGCTGGTGATCACGCTCAAGGAGAACCGGTCGGCGAGCCGCGAGGAGATCCTCGAGTTCATGCGCGCCAGGGTGGCCAGATGGTGGCTGCCGGACGATGTGGTCTTCGTCGGCAGCCTGCCCCATACCGCCACCGGCAAGCTCTCCAAGCTCAGGCTGCGGGAAGAATTCCGGGGGTACCGGCTGCCCACCGCATAGCCGCTGCGCCTCGCTCCGGGCCGACACGGCAGCCGGCCCGGAATCCGTCCGGCTCAGCGCAGATCCGCGCGCATTTCCGCAATTTGCGGCGTGACGTCGGCGCCGCCATCGGCGCGGCGCTTGAGATCGGCAAGCACCCGATCGCCCTCTTCGAGGGACTGAACGTAGAGCAGTTCCAGCCGACGCTGCTCATCGTGCAGGATCGCCCGTTCAATCTGGCCACGCCATTTCTCCGCCACGCGCATGTGGTCGTGGTGGGCGGCTATCCTGTCCACCATCACCCAGCGCATGCCGACGCGTTCGTCGCGGCGCACCCCCTGGCCGCGCATGTACATCGTGCCGATGGCACGTTGGGCCGCAATGTCGCCCTGCTCGGCGGCACGCGCATACCACCTCATCGCCGTAGTGTAGTCCTGCTTCACTCCGTCGCCGTGGTGATGAACCACGCCCAGGTTGTACTGGGCATCCACCTGGCCCTGTTGGGCGAGGCGCTGCCAGATGGCAAGGGATTGTTCCGTTTCACCGGTGCGGTGCAGCTTGGCGGCCTCAAGCAGATCGTCGTCGGCCCCGCCCAGGGCCGGTCCGGCAAATGCCAGCAGCAATCCCAAAGTCAGTGCCCGGGGGACGGCGCGGGCGCGCCCAGTGATGTTCCTCATGGTCGTCTCTCCTGTTCAGGGATGGAACATGCCGCCGACACCGGCCCGCTTCGGGCGGTATTCTGTTGCCGACGGCTCCACAGGAAATATAGACACGGCGGGACGGCTTCGCCCGGCGGGAAGCGCGCCCCGAAACTCAGGCGCGGCGGGCGCTGATCACGTTCGAGATGCCAGACACCAGCTTCAGGGTGCGTGCCAGTTGCTGCAGACCGCTGATCTCGACGGTGAAGCGCATGTGGGCGTGCCCCCCCCGCGACAGGGTATTGACCGCGGTTACGTTGATCTTCTCCCGCGACAGCACTTCGGTGATGTCGCGCAACAGGCCCTGGCGGTCTACGCACTCGACCAGGATGTCCGCCGGATAGACGGCTGCCTGCTCGCTGCCCTGGTCGCCCCACTCGGCGTCGATCACCCGCTCCGGGTTGCGCCGCATCATGTTAACGAAGTTGAGGCAGTCGGCGCGATGGATGGAGACGCCCTTGCCACGGGTGACGAAGCCACGGATCGCGTCCGGCGGCGCCGGCTTGCAGCAGCGCCCGAGCTGGGTCAGCAGCTTGCCGACGCCGACCACCAGCACCCGGTCGCCGGTGTCGCGGGCGCGGCTTTTGCGGGTCTGAATCTGCGGCGGTTCCGGCTCCTCCTCGGGCGCGCCGCGCAGCGCCACCTGGATCGCCCGCGGCCCGATCTCGGTGCGCCCGACGGCGAGGAACATCGCCTCGGCATTGGGGAAGCCCAGCTTGGCCGCGAGCTGGTCGATGTTGGCCTGGGTCTGGCCCTCGCGCTGAAGTTCCCGCGTCAGCACGGCGCGCCCCTGGGACAGGGTTTCCGACTCCTCCAGCGCCGCGAACCAGCGCTTGACCTTGGACTTGGCGTGGGACGAGGCGAGGTAACCGAGCTGGGGATTGAGCCAGTCGCGCGACGGCCCGCCCTGCTTCGCGGCGACGACCTCCACCCGCTGGCCACTCGCCAGCGGCCGGTTGAGGGGAACGAGCTGGCCGTCCACCTTGGCGCCGCGGCAGCGGTGGCCGAGGTCGGTGTGCAGGCGGTAGGCGAAGTCCACCGGTGTCGCGCCACGCGGCAGGTCGATCACGCGCCCCTGGGGCGTGAGCACGTAGATCGTGTCGTCCAGCGCCGCGCGCTTGTAGTGCTCCACCCAGTGCGAGGCGTCGGTCACCTCGTCGCGCCATGACAGGAGCTGACGCAGCAGGCCGATCTTGTCGTCGTAGGCGCTGCCCGCCAGGCCGGCGTTCTCCTTGTAGCGCCAGTGGGCGGCGACCCCCAGCTCGGCGTGCTGGTGCATCTCCAAGGTGCGGATCTGCACCTCGAGCGAGCGGTCGTCCGCGGCGATGACGGCGGTATGGAGCGAGCGGTAGTCGTTGCCCTTGGGGTTGGAGATGTAGTCGTCGAACTCCTTTGGGATCGGCTGCCACATCTGGTGCACCGCGCCGAGCACGGTGTAACAGTCCTTCACCTGGCCCACGATGACGCGCAGCGCGCGCACGTCATAGACCTCGGAGAAGTCGAGCTGCTTGGCGCGCATCTTGTTCCAGATGCTGTAAATGTGCTTGGGCCGCCCCGAGATCTCCGCCTCCACGCCTAGCGCGTCGAGCTCGTGCCGCAGCCGGGCGATCGCATCTTCGATGAACTGCTGGCGCTCGATGCGCCGCTCGTCGAGCTGCCTGGCGATGCGCTTGTAGGTTTCCGGTTCGAGGAAGCGGAAGGAAAGATCCTCCAGCTCCCACTTGAGCTGCCAGATGCCCAGCCGGTTGGCGAGCGGCGCGTAGATGTCCAGGCTCTCCCGCGCCACCGCCTCTCGCGCCGGAGCGGGCGCCTCGGCGAAGTGGCGCAGCGTCTGGGTGCGGGAAGCGAGCCGCAGCAGCACGACGCGGATGTCCTCGACCATCGCCAGCAGCATCTTGCGCAGCGTCTCGGTCTGGGCCTTGATCTCGGCGGTGGTGGCATCGTCGCGCGGCTGGGTGGTCAGCCGCAGGCCGTTCAGCCGCCGCAGGCCGTCCACCAGCCTTGCCACATGGGGGCCGAAATCCGCCGTGATGCGCTCGCCGGCATCCTCCAGGTGATCGAACACGGCGAATAGCAGCGCAGCCAGCCGCGTCTCCACGTCCAGCTTGAGCGAAGCAACGATCAGCGCCATGCCCAGCACGTGGTGCCACACCAGTTCGCCGGTGCCCAGCCGCTTGTCGCGATAGAGCGGCTCGACCAGTTCGAAGGCGCGCCGCAGGCGGGCACGGTCCAGCGCCGGCAGGCCCTCGACGATCAGGTCGAAGGGATCCCGCTCGGTGGCGGAGCTGACGATGGAATGGGTGACAGAGACCATGGACGGATTATCCCATCAAGCCGGCGCAGCGCGGTCGGCCATCCCCCGACGCCGGGTCGCTCGGAGATTCGGAAGAAATCGTAGCAAGCGGCCCGCGGGCGAGGCGCACGAAACGTAGCGACAAGTCAAATCACATCGACAGGCGAGGAGCGAGTACCGCGCAACGAAGCCCCCGGGACGCGCAGTGGATTTTTCGGCTATCCGAGTTTCGCGAGTTTCGCGATTGATGACGCTGACCACTATTACGCTGCAACGCGGGAGAATCGAAACCCTGCTCGCAGAAGAAACCGAAGGTCTCAGTTCGACCCCCATGCGCAGCTCGCAGCTATGCGCAGAAGGTCGATCACGGACGCAGGCGGCCCTTCTGGCGGCGAGCCATCAGGACGGGCGGATTCCTCGCATAGTTACAGGGCCTGCAGGAATCGCATCAGCGGGTCCGAGGCCTGGTACCGGCGCATTTTGGTGTCGGGCGCCGCAAGCTGTGCGAGCGCCTTCTCCGTCATTGCGAGGGCGACATCGGCATGAGTGACCGGGGCCACCCTGACCGCCTGCTCCATCAGCCGGTAGAAGAGAGCACCCGCGCGAACGGGAGGCTCTGCGGTTGAAGCGAAAGTCCAGATCTATTCGTTCGCGCAGCCGCGACACCGGGCCATAGAGCGCGTAACGGCCGCACATTGACTGGCCCGCCTCAACCGGCGCGGCGCTGGCTGGCCATGCGCGCCAGCTTCTGCGCAAGAAATCACCAGCGGCAGCAGGTGCCAGAACAGGTCGAAGATGTCGATCGAGCGGCTGAGCGTTCCCACCGCCAAAATCTTGAGTTTCTTCCACAGGTGCGGCTCGGGCACCACGAGCGCCAGCGCCATCACCACGGCGCGGGGCAGGATCAGGGCGCGGGAAATCTTGTCGAGCGGGTGCGTCATGGCCGCCGACGCTAGCCAGATCGGGCGCAGGGCCCGCCGGTGGGGCGCGGGAATGCAAGCCCGCGCCCCGTCGGAAGGCTCAGCCCGCTACTCCACCACCAGACCCGGAATAGTGGGGAGGACGGTCAGGTTGTACCGGATGTTCTCGGTGAAGGGCGCCGGACCATCCGGCGGGAAGGTGCACGTCCAGGTGGCGGTCCATTCGATCCTATGCTTGCCTGGGCGCAGCGGCCGGAGATAGATGTAGAGCCCCTGATGCGCCATCGGGCTGAGTAGCAGATCCTGGATGACGAGCGGCGGCTGCGCCGGTGGTGGATCCGACGCCACCGCCACGGCGCCGAATATGTTGTCGGTCGGCAGTTGAATCTGGAACAGTGGCGACTCGTCCGCCGTGGTGACGAATCGCTGCGGGCGCGCGACTGCACGGCCGTCGACCTTGACCGACAGATTGCGGATGGTCTCGATGTCGCACCCGGTGGCCGTGGCCTCGCGAATGAACTCCTCCGTCCGCGTTTCGGGCGGATCATTCAGGAAAGCGGCATAGAAACTGTTGAGCACGGGGAAGAAGATCGCCTTGCCCGGCGGTATTTCGCAAGTGCGGACCAGGGGCTCGTTGGCTTCCTCTCCGCCGAGGATGCCCGCGAGGAACCAGACCGGACCCTGTTGTCCGACCCGGCATTTGGCGCCGTCGGTGTCCAGGACCGGGTTATCGGCCGCCGGAGCCTGAACCGCCCACTGCCACCATTCGGCACCCAGTTCCGCGTAGGTCTTGTTAGTGGTGATGCGCGCGTCGATGGGCACGACGCCAGGATTTCCCTCGGCGCCGGAGAGGGGACTCCAGAGCGCCGTTCCGGCCAGCGCGAGCGCCAACCATGCTGATCTCATCTTCATATTCCACTCCTCCATTCCCGCTTGATCGTGCAGGCGCGCCGGGGCGGGCAAACCCGGCGGCCCTTCCTCGAAAACCATCGGCATCCGGCTGGGGTGGGGATTCGCGCGAGGCCCCATGCCTGCGCGCCCTTGCCCGGCCACGGTGGTGCATGAAACGGACTTCGCCGGAGACCGCCGATGCGGCGTCGCCGGAGGGCGGCGCCACGGGTCGGATGCCGCGGCGAGCCCGGCCTGTCAGAGCGGCCGGACCGCAAGGGCGAGCAGGACTTCGTGGCCCGCCACGCGTGGGGATGTTGTGGAAGCTTGTAATGCGCCGCTTGTGCGTTCGCGGTCGCTGGGAACTCCGGGCAGGGTGAAAAGCCCTGCTGCATGCTGCCTAGCCATACCGGCGGCATCGCAAGGCGCATGAAACAAAACACCGCGGCAGTCGTCAATAGGCCGAATGCATTACCCGGTCGCCGCAGGGGAACCCTCGCGTGGCGGCGGCAGCCCTGCCTGCACCGTTGCGGTGCCCGGTGATCCTCGGAACGTCGTGCTTGAGAGCGTCATTCCGATCCCGCCGACGCGGCGGTCGACGCCGCTGGCATTGGGCATCGACCGTGCCCTGCGGAGACCGGATTGGCGGGTCAGGCGCGGCGGAAGCGGGGGGAAGATCAACTTCCGTTGTCGGTTGTTGGGACGTCTGGAGCTTCGTTTGTGTGAACGTTGCCCAAAACTGCACCAAGAGCGAAGCCACTTGGAGCCAATCGCGAGCGCCGGGCCAACGTGATTTGCAGCAGCTTTTCTGACCGATGCTGAACTATTCTGTCTAGCATTTGTCCTAGACATCAGATCGACCGAAGTCGGTCATCTATCAAAACCATGAATCATTAGTGGTTACCTAGCTCTCTCCGCAATATAAACAGCCGATTCCTATTTCGAAAGGAAACAAATGAAACTCGCAAAATGCATCGCTACGCTGGGCTTCGTGGCCGCCACCGCCACCTCGGCGGTAGCCATTGCCGCAGATCAAGACATCGTAGACACCGCGGTATCGGCCGGATCGTTTAACACGCTTGTGGTCGCGCTCAAGACAGCAGGGTTGGTGGAAACGCTGAAGGGCAAAGGTCCTTTCACAGTTTTCGCACCGAACGACGCCGCCTTCGCCAAGATACCTAAAGAACAGTTGGACGCGCTATTGGCGGACAAGGGCAAGCTGACCAAAGTGCTCACTTACCACGTAGTGGCAGGAAAAGTGATGGCCGCCGACGTGAAGGCAGGGCCGGTCAAGACGGTCGAGGGAAGCAATCTGACGATCTCGACCACCGGCGGCGTAATGGTAGACAAAGCCAAGGTAATCAAGACGGACATCGCCGCCAGCAACGGTGTGATTCACGTTATCGACAGCGTAGTGATGCCCAAATAGCGGGGCTTGGAATGAGGAAGCCAAGCCGTTGAGCTTGGCTTTCTCGTTGGTGAATGGATGAACCGCTGACTGGGCGCCGTCGAAAGTGGGCCTTGCCTCGCTCAATCAAGCTCAAGCCAGATTTCATTGCGTCGCCAGAACCACGGCTTCCAGGGCGGGTCGTAGCGAGCCCACATCGGCTCGCCATGCCAGAGTAGGCCCGCTTGTGCCAGGGCATCTTGCAGCTTCCTCAGATTCTCCTCGTAGCGGCTCTGTGACCACGTCCCCGAATAGCCGATGACGGCGAGCGTTCGAGCGGGCATCGCGCGAAGGGCGATTCTCGAATCGAGCGGTTCAGGTAAGGTTTCCAGCGTCCATTCCCGGGGCATCGCGAACTGGATGACGTAACCACCGGAACCTGGGCTTTGTGCCACCGGCGCTGTCATCGCGATCCTGGTGGGAGCCTGAGCCACGGGAGCCGTCATCTCGATCTTGCGCGCCCCTTTGTTCTGTCCGAAGATGTACCCCGCCAGGATACGAAAACCCTGGTTCCCGGCATCTTCTGGCGCTGCGCTGACAACCGTTTCCGCCACCAGATAGGGCTCATAGCGGCGCACCTCGAACGCCTCGTAGGCGCGGACCACCTTGTATTGCGGCTCGTCAATTGCCATGGCAAGACTCCAGGCCGCAAGCAAGATGCAGGCAGCCAGATAGTGAACTCGGGTCATCGAGGATCCCCGGAAGTTGCTGTGACAATCCCGAATATACTCGCCCTCAGTCACGGGCGCGCCTTCCGCTTGGGTGCTGGCCCGGCACCATGCGCAGCAGAGCAAACGACGGTAGGGCTGGCGTTTTCGCGTCGTGGTTGTACCCTGGCGTTTCCGTTCTTCTGGCATGGATAGGATGAGCACTGACTTCGAGATGCAGCCGGTCCTGAGGGATCTGTTTCGTTCTCAGCGCTTCGCGGTGCTGGCGACCGATGACCGCGGGCAGCCATTCGCCAGCCTGATGGCGTTCGCCGCAACCGAAGACCTGGGGCAAATCGTCGTCCTGACCGAGCGAGCGACGCGCAAGTTCGCCAATCTCAAGGCGAACACACGGGTCGCCCTTCTCATCGACGATCGTGAGAACAAGGGCTCGGACACGCAGGATTCGGTTGCCGTAACCGCGCTCGGGGAAGCGCAGGAAGTAGCCCCGGACGCAGGCGCTCCCCTGCTCGAACTCTACCTTGCGCGCCACCCCTACCTGGCCGCGTTTGCAGCCTCTCCCGGCTGCGCCATCATGCGGGTGGAGATCAAGTCGTACCTGCTGGTGTCCCGCTTCCAGAAAGTCGTCGAATGGCGCGTCGGATCGTAGCGGCAGCGCCCCGGCTTGCTTCGCTTGGAAGACTGTCGTGGAATCCGCGCAGGCGATGGTGATGAGGCGTCCGGGTCATCCAGCCCGAGCCGCCCGCCACCCGGATCGAGCTCATCGAAATCGAGGCCGTGATTTCACGGCGCAGCTTCACCCTGCCTTGGCGGGACTTGATCGACCGCCGCCGCTCGCTGCAGGGCTGGCGCTGAGCGATGTCGGCTGTGGCAAGGCAAGCAAACATGAATCTGCCGCGCCGCGCTGCCGTGGTTGTCGCCGACATCGCCGCATGCTGGCGCCCCAGGCTGCACGTCCTCGGCGACCCGTCTGCGCATGTCACGGGCCCCGCATTGGAGCGTTTCGTCGGCCTCCCGCGCATGTCGGCACCATGCCGCTTCCTCGCCGACGGGCTGGACCTCGAAGTTGACACGACCATCCGGCAATTGCAGCGCCGCGCGGATGGCTGGCATCTGCTCTCCGCCGAACGTGGCTGGCTGGACCGCAGCTTCGACGCCGTGCTGCTCGGTCGTTTACCCAGAAAACCGCCACTGGCTCCTGTGGGTCGCCAGCGCCATTTCGAAGCCTTGGAGATCTGTCATTGCCCTGCGGCCGCTGCCGAAAGGTAGTGAGTGTCGGCAAAGACCGAGGGGCCGCAGATCACCACGTCACCGCAAATTCGGTATTGGGGGTGACGCTGACGCTCGGCTCGTCCTCCCGGTTCAACACATGGGCGGCCGTTGCCCGGCAGCCGAAGCAGTGGATATTCATTCGGCGTAATCGCTCCGCTTGGTGGGCTTTGGCCACCGCTTTCGCGATGATGATCTGCTCGCGCTGGTGGACGATACCGGCGCTCGCGGCCTGGTTGCGGCCCACGCCGAACCGTTCGCACCGCTCGACTGCAACGATCCGGACGTGCTGCTGGACGTGGATGGGCCGGGCGATGGCGGGGCCAGGTTGTCGGGGAAGCGCTGCCCGCACTCTGACCTGGATCGCGGTAGGGCGTACCGACCAAGTCGGTGCGCCCCGCACGCAACGCACGCGCGTGCGATGCGGAGTCGAACCCGCAGGACAGGGGATCAGGCGCCCGGCGCGTGATGCTCGGCTCGGTCGGGGTCGGTCTCGACCCAGGCGTCCAGGAGCGTATAGGCCACGGCCAGGACCACGGGGCCGATGAAAATGCCCACCAGGCCGAAGGCGATCAGCCCGCCGATAACGCCCGCCAGGATGAGAAGCAGCGGAAGGTCGGCCCCCTTCTTGATCAGGTAAGGGCGCAGAACGTTGTCCAGGCTGCCGACAATCAGGGTCCACACCAGCAGGACCGTGGCCCAGACGCTGTCGCCACTCCAGTACATCCAGGCAACCGCCGGGGCCAGCACCAGTAGCGGGCCGAGCTGGGCGATGCACAGCATGAACATCAGCGCCGTGAGCACCGGCGCCAGCGGAACGCCGGCCACCGCCAGGCCGATGCCGCCGAGCACCGACTGCACCAGCGCCGTCACCACTACGCCCAGGGCAACGCCGCGGATTGCCTGTCCGGCCAGGACCACCGCGTTTTCGCCGCGGTTGCCGGCGAGGCGCCCGCCGAAGCGCTTCATCCAGCCCGCCACCGACTCGCCGCCGGCATACAGAATCGCGGCGATGATCACCGTAAGCAGAAACTGCAGGAACACCATGCCGAAGCTGCCCACCTCGGAGACGAACCATTTGGTGACGCTGCCGGCGTAGGGCGCAAGCTTGGCGGCGAATTCCTGGATACCCGCCGCCGCGAACTGCTCCAGAAACGTCTGCAGCTTGGGCCCCACCACGGGCAAGCCTGCGACCCAATCCGGTGGCGGGGGCACCTTGAACGCCGCCAGGCTCTTGCCCGACTCGACCAGCCAGTCGGCGTTTTCCACCAGGGTGGCGATCGCCAGCGACAGTGGAACGACCAGCACCAGCAGCAGGCCCAGCGTCATCACCGTCGCGGCCAGCGCCCTCTTGCCCCACAGTCGCGCCTGGATGCCCAGCATCACCGGCCAGGTAGCCACCACCACCATCGTCGCCCAAATCACTGCCGGCAGGAACGGCCGCAGAATCCAGAAGGCCGCAGCGATCAATGCGCAGATGAAAAGCACTCCCAGAGTGATCTGGGTCAGGTCACGCTGCTTCGGGTTCATGTTGGTGTGGTCCAAGTGTCATGGCGCCCGCATTATACGGGCGCGGACCGGAGCTGCCGAAGCGGCGCAATCGCACGAATGCCCGCGGCGTCGATCACACACTACGATCTGTCAGACCCTGGCGGTCCTGAGCTTGCGAACCCCAACATGAGCGGTGCGCGGCGACCGGCGGCATCGGCCAAGCCGGCGGCGGTCGGCTCGGCCCGGGGAAGATCGGCTGCCGAGGATCGAGCGGTCGGTCGAAGGGAGCGGTACCGCAAACGGCGCTTCCCCTCCGCTGAGCCGACTCCGGCTTGGCAGCCGCGGATTCACCCAACTCGGCCTCAGCCGACCTTGAGGGTGCCCTCCGGATCAGTCGGCAATGCGCCGGATACCTGCCGCTCGCGACAGAATCTAGCTGAACGTTGGCTTCCTGACCTGACGAACTTACACTCCTGGCGCACACGTAGTCATCGGCGCCGCCGGGAAGCGGTCGCCCATCGTCTATGGCGGGATGGACATTCAGTCGGACATGCAGTCTTGCCAAATTTTGCCAAGACGACTAATCTGCGGCCATGAGTACGATGAACATTTCCTTGCCCGACAGCCTGAAATCCTTCGTGGACGAGCAGGTCAGCGAGCGTGGCTTCGGCACCAGCAGCGAGTACGTGCGCGAACTGATCCGCAAGGATCAGGATCGTCAACGGTTGCGTGGCTTGTTGCTGGCGGGAGCAGCCTCTGCACCGGGATCGCCAGCCAATGCCGCTTACTTCGAAGGCCTGCGTGACCGGGTACGTAGGGCTGCAAAGCCTGTTTCTCGCGGGTGAAGGTCAAACCAGTAGTTCCGCGTGAGCAGGCCAACCAAGACGTTGACGACGCGGTAGCCTACTATTTGGCAGAGGCTGCGGCGACGGTCGCACTCGATTTCATCGACAAATTGGAACAGGCCTATTCCCACATCGGTCGCTATCCCGGCACGGGCTCGCCTCGCTATGGGCATGAATTGGACCTTTCTGGTCTACGCTCGTGGTCGCTGTCTCGCTACCCCTACCTCGTCTTCTATGTCGAACGGCCAGACTACATTGATGTCTGGCGTGTGCTACATGGCCAGCGCGACATTTCCGCCTGGATGCAAGACCCGGACGCCGTCGTCTGAGACCACCGCCCGGCATTCCGCGAGCCAGTTATCGCAGTCCGTTTGCGCCCCACATCCCGTGGCCGCTTCGGGCCGGCAGTACTCATAGGGCATCTCGCCCATAGCTGCCGTCGCCAACTGTGGCGAAGAATCAGTCTCCGATCAACAACCAAGGAGTCTGAGATGGAAGCCATCATCAAACGCGAAGCCTGGAACAAGGGGAAGCTCGTCGGCCAGAAGCCACCCCTCAAGCCGAAGGACGTCTGGGCGATCCGCATTTACCTCCAGAATGCGCACGCGGTCCGCGATCTCGCCATGTTCAACCTGGCCATCGACAGCAAGCTTCGCGGCTGCGATCTCGTCAGCGTGCGCGTCCGCGACGTCACGCATGGGAGTCAGGTTCTCCCCCGAGCCATCGTGATCCAGAGGAAAACCCAGCGACCTGTGCAGTTCGAGCTGACCGAGCCGACGAGGGTCGCCGTTGCGGTCTGGCCGGAGAAGTCCAGGCTACGGGGCGACCAGTTTCTCTTCCCGAGCAGGGTCGCGAGGTCACCGCATGTTTCACCCCGCAAGTACGCGAGGATCGTGCATCACTGGGCCGAAGCGGCCGGGCTCGATCGATCGGCCTATGGGACGCACTCGATGCGACGCTATTCCGCGTAGCGAACTATGCCGAGTGCGATGGATCGCACCTCTCAAACAACGTCGCTTGCCTGAGCTTCACTCGGCAGAGTCTTCGCCTTCAAAGGCCTTTCAGGAATGCCAGCAAGCGGTCATCCGGCTGGTATCGACCCGGCTTTCCTCGGTGTTGGGTCATCTTGGACAAGATCTTCTCCTTCATTTCAAGGTTGGCATCGAGATAGACTTGAGTGGTCTCGATCGATTCATGACCGAGCCACAACGCGATCAACGAGCGATCCATCCCTGCCTGCAATAGTTCCATTGCGGTCGTGTGCCTCAGCACATGTGGCGTTACCCGTTTCGCTAGCAGTGATGGACACGTCCGTGATGCCTTGGCGACATGCTTCCTGAGAAGATATTCAACGCCGTCAGCGCTCAGGCGATTACCGCGGGCACTGGGAAATGGAAGGGTCTCATCGCCTTCAGCGATTTCTCTCAGCCAAGCGCGCAAAACGGCCACCGTTTCCTTGGCCAATGGCGTAGCGCGTTCCTTCCGCCCCTTGCCAGTAACGCGGACGTGAGCGCCGGTACCGAGGACGATCGATTCCCGGCGCAGTCCAGTCAGCTCAGACAGGCGCAATCCGGTTTTGAATGGCGACCAGGAGCAAGGCATGGTCACGCCGCCCGGACCAGGTGCACTGGTCAGGCGCCGCGAGCAATGCATCGATTTCCGAACCGGTCAGAAAGCCCACTTGGGGATGCGCGTACCGCTGGCAGGGAATCGCGAGCACGCGTTGTATTTGAGCTGCATGGGCGGGCGCTTCAAAGGCTGCGTAGGGATCACGCATAAATAACTATTCAGTATCGGTCGTACTCATCTCATTAGCAGCACGTCACGCTTGCACGGTAACGCCGTGCATACCAGCGTACACCCCAGTAAATGCTCTAGTCTCAGCCTTGTTCATCGTGTGGGGCATCAAGCTCTTGTTATGTTACAGTGCCGATTATCAGCGCTTCGTATATCGGAGATGTAACATTATGCGCCCCGTTCTGTTTCCATCCAGCGCGCTGCGTCAGAAGCTCCTGCGCAGCAAGATCGCCACCCTGCCCGAGCTCAAGAACGCCCTCGGCACTTCAGTGGCGCTGACCGTCTTTCGCAAGCTCAAGCCCATGGACTACCTCACCAGCTACTCCCACGCCGGGCGTTACTACACCCTGCGTGAGATCGCCCAGTTCGATCCGCAAGGCCTTTGGTCTCACAAGTCCGTGTGCTTCTCCGAGCGCGGTTCGCTGCTCGCGACGGCGGCTGATTTCGTGCAGCGTTCGCCAAAGGGCTATTTCGCCGACGAGCTCGCCGAGTGCTTGCACGTTCAAGTGCACGACGCACTGCTGCAGTTGGTGCAACAAGGTCGGATTGCGCGCCAACGGGTCTCGGGGGCCTATCTCTACACCGCTGAGGAGGCCGCCGTGCGGCAGCGCCAGCTGCGCGCCAGAGGTGAGCTTCGCGTGTTCTCGGGCACCGCTGATGCGCGTGCCCAACACATTGCCGCCGACGAGCTCCACGCAGCGATCCTCCTTTTCTACAGCATGCTCGACGAGAAGACACGGCGTTTGTATGCAGGACTCGAAGCGCTCAAGCTCGGTCACGGCGGAGATCGCCATCTGGCCGATCTGTTAGGCTTGGATGCGCACACGGTCGCGCGCGGACGACATGAATTATTGAGCCGACAACTCGCTACCGATCGGGTTCGCCGTAGCGGGGGCGGTTGACATGCTTCCGAAAAAAAAACCCAGAAATAATCTACGCCATCGAAATGGTGCTCAATCACGACATCGCCGGCGACCCCATGAGCGAACTGAAATGGACGCACAAGACCCCAGAGAAGATTGCTCAATTGCTTCAGCAACAAGGCATTGGGGTGTCTGCCAACACCGTCGCGAGGCTACTACACAACATGAACTTCAGCCTTCGCGTTAACCACAAGTGTCTCGCCAGCTCGGATCCCGCACGTAACCAACAGTTTGAATTCATCTCCCGGCTACGAACCCGATTCGCGCGCCAGTGCTTGCCCATCATCTCCGTTGATGCGAAGAAGAAAGAGCAAGTAGGCAACTTCAAGAACCCCGGCAGAAAATGGGATCGACAAGCCGTGCAGGTCAGGGATCACGACTTTCGCTCCGACGCAATCGGCATGGCCATCCCTTACGGCATCTACGATATTGCGGCCAATCGCGGTTCTGTGTTCGTCGGCATGTCCCACGATACCCCCGCCTTCGCTGCCCGTTGCCTCGCCAGCTGGTGGCAAAAAGAAGGCTCCCGACGTTACCGCAAGGCAGACAAGCTCCTTATCCTCGCCGACAGCGGAGGCAGCAATGGCTGTCGCTGTCGTGCCTGGAAGACCGAGCTCCAAGCGCAGTTATCCAATCGCTTTGGACTGACCCTCACCGTCGCTCACTATCCCGCCGGTACCTCAAAATGGAACCCTATCGAGCACCGCCTGTTCTCCGAAATATCCAAGAACTGGGCCGCCGAACCGCTGGAAAACTACGACAAGGTTCTCAATTTCATACGTACCACGACCACCAAGACCGGATTAGCCGTCAACGCCTATCTCGATCCAAGCGACTACCCAACAGGCATCACCCCCGATGCTCAAACATACAGCCAACTTCGATTGCGTCACAACAACATTCTCCCGCATTTGAACTACACCATCAGCCCCAATATGTGAAGTTGTTCTTGCGTGTGCCCGTAGCGGAAGAAGGAACGAATCGCGGTGAGCCGCAAGTTGCGGCTACGCGGAGAAATGCCGCGGCTCTTCTCCAGTTCATCCAGGAATGCGGCAATCAGCGGAGCATCGAGTTGGTCGAACTGCAATTGCGTCGGCGCCGTGCCCAGTTTCGTCTGCGTGAACCGAAGCAAAAGACGAAAGGTGTCCCGATACGAAGCGATAGTATGCGGACTCACCCGACGCTGCTGCATGAGGCGTTGAATAAAGAAGTGCTCCAGCAAGACGGGAAAACTGGCTGTGCTCATGATCGCTTCTCCCAGCGTTGTTCGAGAAGACTCACCGCGTGGCCCATCAACTCCGGGCAGGCACTGAGATACCAGTACGTATCGGCGACATGGACGTGGCCCAGGTAAGTCGACAAGACCGGCAGCCGTCGCTCCACCTCTTCTCCCGAGCGATACCATGCGATCAACGTTTGAATGGCAAAGCGATGACGCTAATTCCGGAAGCGGAATTAGCGTCATAACTCCGGGACCGGGATTATTCCGAGGGCGGCGTCGGTAGTCTTCAACACGTCGTGTCGTTGCTCGACTTGCGCCGGAAGTGGCGCTTGATTTCTCGGCATTATTCGAGTGTCGTCTCCAATCGGGAATCTTCCCGGATCTTCAAGGAGACGAACATGACGCTCACTCGCCACGGTGCGGCAACAGCACCAGATGGACAGCCTTGCACTGGGCCGCTGGCACCCCACGTCCAGGGCTTTGCAGCGCAACTTTCGCGCAAGGGGTACGCGCAGGCCACGGTTCGCGCAAAGTGTGACGTGCTGGCAGATCTCAGCCGCTGGCTCGAGCGGCGCCGGCTGACTCTAGCAGCGCTTGATGAGGGTCGGCTGACGCAGTTCCTGGCAACCCTTCGCCACCGGGGCAAGACGCGGCGAGGCAATTCGGCCACCGGTCAGCAGCTTCTCGAGTATCTGCGCGGCCATGACGACATCGCGGCGCCAGCACAGAAGATCGATCGGACTCCGGTCGCCTGCCTCACGCGCGATTTCGAGGAGTTCCTCCACTCCGAGCGAGGTCTGTCACGGTCAACATTGATCTCCTACTTGCCCATCGTGCGGCGCCTCCTCGATGAGCGGTTCGGTCGCAATGCGCTGCGCCTCGAGCAATTGCGACCACAGGATTTGCACGGCTTCATTCTTCGCGAGGTCCAGCGTGTCAGTCGCAGCCATGGCAAGGGAGTCGTCACCGCGCTGCGCTCGTTCTTGCGCTATTTACTGCAGCGTGGCGCTATTCAGACCGACCTGGCCCGCACGCTTCCGGGAGTGGCAAGCTGGAGACTGTCGCATCTGCCCAAGTCGCTGCCTCCCGAGCAGGTGGAACGATTGCTCGCGTGCTGCGATCGCAGCACACCGACGGGCAAGCGCGACTACGCGATCCTGCTGCTCCTGGCCCGGCTTGGGTTGCGTGGCGGCGAGGTGCTGGCCATGACCTTGGAGGATCTGGACTGGCAGCGCGGCGAGATTGTCGTACGCGGCAAGGGCCAACGGCTGGAACGGTTGCCGCTGCCCGAGGACGTTGGCGCGGCATTGGCGTGCTATTTGTGTGACGTCCGCCCGGCGTGTGCGACGCGTCGCGTATTCGTTCGGATGAAGGCTCCCCTGCAGGGTCTTGCGGGCCCCGTGGCCATTTGTTGCATCGTTCGGCGCGCCCTCCAACGCGCGGGGTTGGACCCCGAGTTCAAGGGGGCTCACCTGCTGCGGCACTCCCTTGCAACCAATCTGCTTCACCGCGGCGCGTCCCTGGGCGAGATTGGACAGCTGCTGCGTCACCGGCAGCCAACAACGACACAGATCTACGCCAAGGTGGACATCGTGGCCCTGCGTGGCATTGCCCTGGCGTGGCCGGGAGGTGCGTCATGAGCAAGCTACAAGCCGCACTCGATGAGTACCTCGCGGTTCATCGCGCCCTCGGGTACAAGCTACGCTTGGCCGGGCGCTTGCTGCAACGCTTTGTCGAATTCGCCGAGCGCGAGGGTGCCACCCACATCACGTCCGAGCTCGCCCTGACTTGGGCAACGCAGCCCGCGGCTGCGCAGCCCGCCCAATGGGCAAACCGCCTTGGAATGGTGCGTCGCTTCGCGCTGTATTGCAGCGCGAACGATCCGCGCACCGTCGTGCCACCGTCGGACTTGCTTCCCCACCGGTACCACCGTCCCGACCCTTACCTCTATCGCGACGAGGAGATCAAGCGCTTGCTCGAGGCTGCCCGCCGCCTACCGTCTGCCACCGGCCTGCGGCCTCATACGTTCGCCACACTCTTCGGCCTTTACGTGGCCACCGGTCTGCGGGCCAACGAGCCTCTGCGACTCGATCGCGATGACGTCGATCTCGTCAACGGCGTGCTGACGATTCGCGACACGAAATTCGGCAAGTCGCGCTACGTGCCGCTGCACCCCACCACGCAACGTGCATTGCAACGCTACGCCGCGCGACGGAATCGATGGTGCCCCGATGCCGAGACGCCGAGCTTCTTTGTCTCGGACCGCGGAACCCGGCTGACGGAGTGGTGCGTGCGGTGGACCTTCGTCAAGTTGTCGCATGAGATCGGCTTGCGCGGGGCCGACGACTCCCGAGGACCTCGCCTGCACGATCTACGTCATCGACTGGCCATCAACACGCTCCTCAGGTGGTATCAGCGCGGCGTCGACGTCGAGCGTCACCTGCCGCAGCTGTTGACCTACCTCGGGCACGCCCATATCACGGACACGTACTGGTATTTGACCGCCACGCCGAAGCTGCTGCACTACGCCCTGCGACGCGTAGAGCGCGCCAAGCAAGGACAGCGGCCATGACCGCCATCAGTACGCTGCCGTCCCTGGTGCAGGCGTTCTTCATGGATCGGCTCATGCAGCAGCGTCAGGCGAGCCCTCACACCATCGCGAGCTATCGCGACACCTTTCGTTTGCTCATGCAGTTTGCACAGCAACGCCTGGGCAAGGCGCCCTCGAATTTGACGGTGCCAGAACTCGACACGCCGCTGCTCGGAGCGTTTCTCGATCACCTCGAGCGCGAGCGCAAGAACAGCGCCCGCAGCCGCAACGTTCGCCTCGCTGCCATTCACTCGTTCTTCCGCTACGTGGCACTGCATGCACCGGAGCACAGCGCTGTGGCGCAGCGCGTGTTGGCCATGCCGAGCAAGCGCTATTCGCGCTGCCCGATCGCCTTTCTGACGTCGGTCGAAGTTGACGCGTTGCTTGCCGCGCCCGACCTCACGATCTGGTCAGGGCGCCGCGATCGGGCGCTGCTGATGCTGGCCGTCCAGACGGGGCTGCGCGCCGCGGAACTCACCGGCCTTCGCTGCGAGGACATCGTGCTCGGCGCCGGTGCACACGTGCGATGCGAGGGCAAGGGCCGCAAGCGTCGGTGCACGCCGCTGCGTAAAGACACCGTTCGCGTGTTGCGCAGTTGGTTGCGCGAGCGCCAAGGCCAGCCTTGCGAGCCGGTCTTTCCGACTACGCGCGGAACTGCATTGAGTCACGATGCCCTGCAATACATGCTGGACAAGCATCTCACCGCCGCGCGTCGGCAGTGCCCATCGTTGGCACGCAAGCGGGTAACCCCCCATGTGCTGAGGCACACACTGGCGATGGACCTACTTCACCACGGCGCCGACCAGACCGTGATCGCGCTCTGGCTCGGGCATGAATCGCCCGAAACCACGTCAATCTACATTCATGCAGACATGCAACTGAAGGAACGCGCGCTCGCCCACACGACTGCCAAGAAGAGCCCGACACCCCGCTTCCGGCCAAGCGACCGT
Source organism: uncultured beta proteobacterium (assembly GCA_963696505.1). GTDB lineage: Bacteria > Pseudomonadota > Gammaproteobacteria > Burkholderiales > Rhodocyclaceae > CAVOKN01. Next base: position 213,975 of record CAVOKN010000006.1, read on the forward strand.
GTGATGGACTTCCTGAAGGGCCTCTGATAATCCCGAGGATTTGTCGCTGCCTGATCACACATTCACCTCCGACGGTGCGGCGCTGCTTAGCGCCGCCCTCGGAATAATCCCGGTCCCGGAGTTATGGCGAAGATCGTGTATGCGCGGGCCGCGGCGATCTTCCGGCCCACGCAATCCGATCTGGCGTGACAGCTTGTAGAAGGTTCGGTGGATTTCGCCGAAATCAAGGCGATGGCCCCGACAGGTTATGAAGAAATAGGTTGCTCGGCGGCCGGCCAGCAACTGGTCGCGACGCCGTCGATAGTGCGCAAGCGTTTCTTGAGTCGAGGCATCGATAGGAACGAGTCGAGACTTGCCGAACTTGCTGCCGCGGACAGTCAGCAAACCCGCGCACAAATCAACATCGTCATCCTGGAGGCGGACTGCTTCGCCGAGGCGCATACCAGACACGGTTAGCAATCCGAAAAGACAGTGATACGTCCAGGGACGCAAGCCATGCCGGGGATTGAGCATCAACGCATGAGTGAGCAGCTGCTCGATTTGCTCTTCCGTGTAGATGTAGGGCCGAGTGCGGGCAGGCCGGTAGGCAGGGCGAACGCACTCGGACGTCATGACTGGGGAAAAATGCCAATGTAGTTGACGCAAAGAAAAACTCGTTAACAATCATCAACCTATGCATATGTCTTGTAAACTCGTTTCAAATCGGGTCCACTCTCGTCTTTTGCGCGAGATGCCATGGCCCCGAGAAAGAAGACCACGCTGGTGCAGTGCCTGTCCGAGATCGAAGACCCGAGGGTCGGCAACGGCAAGCGCCACGATCTGGTGGAAGTGCTGGTGATCGCCATCTGCGCCATCTTCGCCGAAGTGCAGGGTTTCGAGGACATGGCCGAGTGGGCGCGGGTCAAGGAGCCGTGGCTGCGCCGCTTCCTGCGGCTGGAAAACGGCATTCCTTCCCACGACACCTTCAACCGGATCTTCGGCATCCTCGATCCCAAGCACTTCGAGCAGGCGTTCCGTGGCTGGGTGCGCGGCGTGGTGCGCGCCTTCGGTGGGCAGGTGTCGGTCGATGGCAAGAGCCTGCGCGGCTCGGCGCGGGGTGGCCACAGTGCCGTGCACATGGTCAGCGCCTTCGCCACCGGCCTGGGGCTCGTCCTGGGCCAGGAGAAGGTCGCCGACAAGAGCAACGAGATCACCGCCATCCCGGCGCTGCTGGAGGCCCTGGCGATCCAGGGTTGCCTGGTCAGTATCGATGCGATGGGCACCCAGCGCGAGATCGCACGTGCCATCCGCGACATGGGCGCTGACTATCTGCTGGCGGTCAAGGGCAACCAGCCCACCCTGCACCAAGCGCTGGAAGGTGCTTTCGTCGGCCACTGGGACGAGGTCCACAACGCGGTGCAGACCGGTCACGGGCGTCACGTGTTCCAGATCTACCGCACCCTGCCCAATACCGGCGAGGTTGACACCGACGTCTGGGCCGACTGCGCGATGCTCGGGCGGGTCGATTCGGTACGAGTCGTCGGGGGCAAGGCCTCGCCCGTGGAAACGCGCTACTACATCAGCTCGCGCACCCTGAGCACGGCGGATTTCGCCGCGGCGGTGCGCGATCACTGGGGCATCGAGAACCGTCTTCACTGGAGCCTCGATGTGATCTTCGGTGAGGACGCCCGGCGTCTGACCGAGAACAACGCCCCGCAGAACTTCTCGCTGCTCACCAAGATGGCATTGAATCTGCTGCGCCAGCAGCCGCCCGAGGGCAAGAAGAAGAGCCTGCGCCTGCGGCGCAAGCGCATCGGTTGGGATGACGATGGGCGCATGGCGTTGCTGGGGCTCTCGCCATTATGATATTCGAGTGCGATCACCCTGGGCCGGTAGGGAAGCAGGTGCGGCGGGGGGATTTCGGTTTGCGAATCGTAGGCGCTGTAGTAACGCGCGAAACGGCGGACGTGACTAAGCCGCTTGGCCCAATTCATAGGTTCGACCGAAGTCTTCTCTTGGGCCCAAAGCAGCGCTAAGTGTGTGGTGATATGAGATGCGCCTTGCCGCTCCGTGAAATCGGCAAACAGCATGAGTTCAACACCTGCTTCCGATAGCTTGAACCCGAGGCTTCGACGCAGGCTCAGATAACTTTGAATCGCTTCGCGCAATGCGTTCATCGCACACCTCCGGGCCAGGGCAGCGCCAGAGGGCGCAGTGAATCCATATCCACCTTCGCGTAGATCAAATGTGCTGCAGCACATTTGCGGTACCTCGGCATCGAGGTCGATGACGCGCTGGAGATCTCCGAGCAGACGGAAATTTAGCCCACGCCCTGCGGCCGCATGGGTAAGTACCACGGCAATCGCACACATAGACGTCATGAGTCAGAAGCCGGTTTCATTGGGGAAGCTTGATTCCGAGGAGGGCCGCGCGATAGTCTGGGCGACGGTCGGCGAGTTTGCGGCGGCGACGTAAGCTGATGGTCGGATGAAGCGTATCCGTGCGCAAAGCCGAGAGGGCGAACTTGCGGATGGCCGAGAGGTTGCGGGCGGCGTGGCCTTTGCGCACGCGGCAGTCGTCTTCGCGGAAGGTCACATCAAGCACCCAGTGCATGGCTTCAACGCCCCAGTGATCTCGCGCTGCGCCAGCGAACTGCTCGACCGTTTTCACCCCGGCGCTGACGATAAAGTAGCGCCGCTCCACGCTCACCTTGCCCTTGATCTGCTGTTCGGACTCGATCATGCCAACGCCGGCAAGCTTCTTCCAGTCCTCGCGCATGGGCTTGTCCATCCACGACACATCGGGGACGAAGAGCGCCCGGCGCGTTTCGATCCGGCCATGATTTTTCTCGATCGTGGTGAGTTTTTGTACTTCGATGTTGCGCCAGTCAAACGCCGTGGCGGTATCGAAGAACTCAACGACAGCCTGCGACAGATTCTTCTGGTTGTCCTTTACCGCCAAGACGTAATCACCGCCTTGCGCGACGATCTTCTGGGCAACGTCGGTTTGGCAGCCCAGAGCGTCCAGGGTGACGATGCAACCCTTGAGCACCAGCGTATCGAGCAGCGCTTTGATTGCGGCCAATTCATTGCCCTTGCCCGCACTGCCTTCCTGCCCCAGCGATACGCCCAGCGCGCTGGCGTAGGCACTGACCATGTGCAGCGCCGTATTCGCTCCGTCCTTCGAGCCTCGCACCGTCTTGCCGTCGAACGCCACAACGCCTTGGGCCACGCCAACGATGCTGGCAACCCACTGGCGAAAACAACGCTCGAACACCGCTGCGTCCAGAACGCGAAACACCTCGCCAAACGTGTCATGCGAAGGCGTCCCTTTCTTCAGTGTGAGGAAGCTCTTCAACCATTCTTCCTCGCCTTCGCACCAGTCGGCGACATCGACCCAACTGTCCGCACCGCACAGCACGGCACAAATCGCCATCACGATCATTTCCTTCAGATCGTAGCGCTGTGCCGGCCCTCTGCGGTGATCCTCTACCTGTGCAAACGCCTCCAGCAACGTCATCTGCGTCTCCCGAGAAATATCGAGAGTAGATGCCATTCCGGCACTGTACACAAGCCCCCGTCATATCCTATTGACTGTAAACGAATTTTTACATGGGTTTACGACGATTGCGTAAGCGATTGCCGTGACATATAGCCTCAAGGTCGCATCAGCGTCCGCACAGCCATGCTCGACCAGGTCTTTGAAGGGAATATCCTGAAGCGTCTGGCCTTCATCAACGATGTCCCTGTATCTCTTCACTTCTTGTCCGATCAGTTTCTTCGCGACTGCCCCGAGATTAAAGAAACTCCCAGTCACCGAAACACTCGTGTGCTGCCAACATGGTGTCGAAGTCGGTCACCAGAATGCGAATGCCATACCGTCGAAGGAGGACGTAGTCGTATTGGAGATTATGACCGACGGCCAGGACGTGACCTTCTAGAATGCGACGGAGAACATCGATGACTGACGCTGTGGAGACATCACGCAAATCCGACGCAGTCACGGGGATGTAGAATGCTCGCCCCTCGTTGATCGCGAGGGCAACACCAAGAAGAGACTCCTTTCTCCGGTCCGTGTCCGTCGACTCCGTGTCAACGGCGCAAACCTCTGCGTTTGCAAACACCTTCTCCAACTCGGGCAGACCAGCCTGGTCGACAATGGCGATATACGCCCGATGGCTATCTCGATCGGTCCCGACTAACTCTACCTTCGGCGGAGATGCGAGAAGTCGCCCAAGTGACGGAAAACCGTGTTCCTTGCATGCCCGGCGGCTCTCTTGATCGTTCCTCACGATGGCGCTTATGCAAACAGTCGGTGTTTCGCCGATATGATCTTTGATGTTCCAGCCGAGTTTGCGAAACAGATTCGGCTCACATCCGCTTCAGAATCCCAAGGCGCTTCGCGGTTCCGAGCAGCAGAGGTGGCGATCGTTGCCAGGTGTCGTATAGCCCGACGAGTACGGCGTGGTGACCGATCACCAGCGTTACACCGGCAAGCTCTCACAGGCCCTGCGCCGCGCTCTATCGCCGCCGCCAGCCAGCCCGCCGTTGCCGCGCATTGTAAGTCCGTATCTGAATGGCATTGTCGCTCATAGCTCGAAGTCCCTGTCGTCTGACACCCTGGGCTTCGGCTTGCGCCTCACTGCCGCCACCTCATCGGCGACGATGGACATCGCAGCCTTCGGGTTACCGTCCTTGACGATGAATGCCCGTAGCGTCAGGCGCCCCGCCGCCGCCGCGGCGTCACCATCGCGCGGTGCGCCAAGACGCTGGCCGGCCTCGCCGAAGAAAATCACGCTGGCCCAGGCCGGATGTTCGTCGCCGGTATCCACCCGCAACTTCCCGGTCACGAATTCCGTGCCGCTTTGCCCCGTGCGCCGCGCTGGCGCCCCGTACAGGCGGCCCGATATCGGCGCGCGGATCACGATGTTGCGCTCCCAGTGAAGTAGTCCCGCGCATCCGCGTCCCGCTGGCATTGCTCGATCACTTCGGCAATGGTCGGCGGATCGGTTTCCTCGATCCCGGCCAGCCATGCCTGGACTGCCGACTGCTGTTCGGCGGTCAGGGGCGCCGACGGGGGCGGAGCGGCTGTAGCCAGTATCCGGCCCGGCATCGCGTGCCGGGGCTGCTGCGCGGGCTGCTTGTATGCTTATTCTGGCCGTGCCGCGTTAAGGGTTCTTACCGTCTGCCCCGAAGACGGAGCATCCGAGGAGGGATCGATATGAAGCCGTTTGCCAAGAGATCCCTCGCGCTCGCCACGGCCGGCGTGCTGCTCCTCCAGGGCTGCGCCACGCAGCAGCCTCCGCCGCCGACGCTTCCCGATCTGTCCCAGCTGGACAAGATGATGAAGGGCGGGGAGTGCAACCCGGCGACGGCGGCGCTGATCGGTGCCGCCCTCGGGGCCATGATCGCGGACGACAACCGCACCAAGGGCGCGGCCATCGGAGCGGGCCTCGGGGCGCTGGCCTGCTACATCATCAACGCCCAGTCGAAGCAGACGCGCCCGCCGGCGGAGGTGGAGGGGCAGTACCGCGCCGAGAACCAGGGGACGCTACCGGCGCAGCCGCTGGTCACCGCCTACGACACGGCGTTCAACGCTGGGGGCGGCGTCAAGGCGGGGCAGGAGGCGCGGGTGGTGTCGAGCATCACCCTGGTCTCTGGCTCCACGGACCCGGTGCGCGAGGTGGTGGAGGTGCTGGAGGTGTTCGAGTCCGGCGATCCGGCCAAGGTGCTGCTGCGCGCGGAGAAGAAGGCCGACCCGGGCATGCTCACCGGCGGCATCCAGAACAGCTTCAGCATCCGCCTGCCCGAAGGCCTCGCCGCCGGAAGCTATCCCGCCCGCACCGTGCTTTACGTGAACGGCAAGCTGGTGGGGGAGAACCGCGGCGCGCTGCGGGTGCTCGGCACGGGCCGCATCGGGCAGATGTGAGGCGCGCCCGCGACCACCGCCCACGCTTCCTCCTGGATACAGAGCGATCATGGCTCTGAGCGGTCGGGTGCTGCCAACCGTGACCGCGCTGTTGGTGCTGGCCGGTTGCGCCGCCCCATCTCGAATGGGCTCAGGCTCGTCTTGGTCGATTAGCAGGCGGACAAAAAGCGGACATGGCGGACACAACGGAAGCGGACAGACGGACAACACTCACGCGTTACATGGCTTTCTCGGCGCCATCAGAGGAAGACGCCGAGAATCGGGTCCGAAACAGGAGCCGGATTTCCAGGGGAAGCAGATTCGCCATTGGTCGGTGATGACGCCCTGCCGGGTGAGGATGCTGACGTAAGGCAGGTCAGATCGGAACAACCCGATTGCTGCCGAACGACAGGCCCCTTGGCAGCTTGGTCAGCGTCCTAGCCCCTGGACCGGCGCTGCGCCTCGCCGGGTTGCGGCGACTGACTTTCGGGACCGCCACTGCGCGCGGAAAGCTCCGGCCAGGCCATGCGCATGTAGTAGCCCATCGACCAGAGGGTGAGCAGCGCGGCGAGCCAGATCAGCCAGGTGCCGACGCGCTGCATGTCCAGACCGAGCAGGCTGCCGTGGAACAGCAGCATGGGGATCGACACCATCTGGGCGATAGTCTTGACCTTGCCGATCAGCGAAACGGCCACGCTCCTCGCCGCGCCCATGTGGGCCATCCATTCACGCAACGCGGAGATGGTGATCTCGCGGCCGATGATGATGATGGCGAGGAGGGCGTCGAGCCGGCCGAGCTGCATCAGGATCAGCAGCGCGGCGGCGACCATCAGCTTGTCCGCCACCGGATCGAGGAAGGCGCCGAAGGCCGACGTCTGACCCAGGACGCGGGCGAGGTAGCCATCGAACCAGTCGGTGACAGCCGCCGCGATGAAAATGCCGGTGGCAATAAGGTTCTGCTCCGCCGGCGTCAGCCAGTCGTGGGGCGCGTAGAAGACACCGACGAAGATCGGGATCAGCAGGATGCGCGCCCAGGTCAGGGTGTTGGGGACGTTGAAGATCATCGCAGCCTATCGAAGATCACGAAGATAGCCGACAGCAATTTTCGTCACGACGCTCCCGACTCCCCTGCTTGGGAGTGGGCTTTGGGGTAAGGGGCCGTGCTTTTCCGGCTGACATAGATGCATGCGATGCTCAGCAGTGCAGCCGGGCGTGGATCTGCTCCGCCAGCTTGCGGCTGATCCCCTGCACCCGGCAAAGGTCTTCGACGGTCGCAGCCAGCACTCCCTGCAGGCCGCCGAACTGGGCCAGCAGCCGCTTGCGCCGCGCCGGTCCTATCCCGGCAACACCCTCCAGGGTCGATACGCGCCGCGTCTTGGCGCGCCGCGCGCGGTGGCCGGCGACGGCGAAGCGGTGCGCCTCGTCGCGGATCTCCTGCACCAGCAGCAGCCCCGGATGCTCCGTGCCCAAGGCAAGCGCCTTGCGCCCGTCGGTGAACACGAGCTGCTCCAGGCCCGGCTTGCGCGCCTCGCCCTTCGCCACGCCCACCATCGCCAGATCCTCCAGGCCGAGTTCGATCAGCACGTCCCGCGCAACACCCAGTTGTCCCTTGCCGCCGTCGACCAGGATCAGGTCCGGCCGCCTCCCCTCCCCCGCCGCCACCTTCGAATAGCGCCGCGTCAGCACCTGGCGCATCGCTGCGTAGTCGTCGCCGGGGGTGATTCCCGTGACATTGTAGCGGCGATATTCGCCCTTCAGCATGCGCCCCTCGGCGAACACGACGCAGGAAGCGACCGTCGCCTCGCCGCCGGTGTGGCTGATGTCGAAGCATTCGATGCGGCCCGGCGGCTCGGGAAGATCCAGCGCCGCCGCCAGCGCCTCGACGCGGTCGCCAGTACGGGAGATTTCGGCGAAGCGGGCGCGGATCGCCAGTAGGGCGTTGTCACGGGCCATCGCCACCCACATGCGCTCCATCTCGTTGCGCGGCGTCGCCAGGACGTAGCGCCCTGCCCCGGCATCGTCCGTATCTGCCATGCCCCCGGCATCGACGACGACGCGCGGCGGCGGCGCATGCTCGGCGTAGTGCTGGTCGAGGAAGGCAGCCAGCGCCTCGCCCGGGGTGCAATCGAGAGCGTTGCGCGGAAACAGGTGGTGGTCGCCGAGGTGGCGCCCGCCCCGCACCATGGCGAGGTTGACGCACACCACGCCGCGCTCGGCGGCCGCCACGACGATGTCCTCGTCCTCCTCGCCGGCGCTCTCCACGAACTGACGCTGCAGCACCTTCTGCAGCGAGCGCACCTGGTCGCGGTAGGCGGCGGCCTGCTCGAAGGCGAGCGCCTCCGAGGCGGCGTGCATCTTCCCGGTCAGCCGCTCCACCACCTCGCCGTGGCGACCCTTGAGGAAGAGCTGAGCCAGCTTGACGTCGGCGGCGTAGGCCTCGTCCGACACCAGCCGCACGCAGGGCGCGCTGCAGCGCCGGATCTGGTGCAGCAGGCAGGGCCGGGAGCGATTCTGGAACACCGAGTTCTCGCAGGTGCGCAGCAGGAACACCTTCTGGATGAGCTGGATGCTCTCGCGCACCGCCCATGCCGACGGGAAGGGGCCGAAATACTGCGCGGCCTTGTCGAAGACGCCGCGATGGAAGCCCAGGCGCGGGAATGCGTCGCCGCTCAGCACGATGTAGGGATAGGACTTGTCGTCGCGGAACAGGATGTTGAAGCGCGGCTGCAGGCTCTTGATGAGGTTGTTTTCCAGCAGCAGCGCCTCGGCCTCGGAGCGGGTGGCGGTGGTCTCCACCGCCGCGATCTGCCCCACCATGAGCTGGATGCGCGGGCTCGACTGGGTGCGCTGGAAGTAGGACGACACCCGCTTCTTCAGGTTCTTGGCCTTGCCGACGTAGAGCACCTCCGACGCCGCTCCGAGCATGCGATAGACGCCGGGCGCCTCGGGCAGGCTGGTGATGAGCGCGGCGCTATCGAACATGCGGCCCTACGCCGTCGAGTTCGGTCCGAATCCGGGCAAACACCTCCGCGAAGGCTGAGGGTGTCAGCCGCCGCGTCTGGGTGTTGTAGCGCGAACAGTGGTAGCTGTCGTAGAGAACGCGACCGCCCGGCAGTTCGTGCCGCGCGCCGTGGCGGAAGCAATAGGCTGCCGGCCGTTCGCCCAGCGCCGTCAGGGCAGCGCGATGGGCCACCGCGCCCAGCGCCAGGATCACCCGCACCAAAGTCAGCGCCTGCAACTCGGCGGCAAGGTGGTGGTTGCAGTCGCGGATCTCCGCCGGCGTCGGCGCGTTCTGTGGCGGCACGCACTTCACGGCGTTGCTGATGCGGCAGTCGAGCAGTTCGAGGCCGTCGTCCGCCGACGCCGAGACGGGAGCGCTGGCGAAGCCGTAGCGGTGCAGCGTTTGGTAGAGCAGGATGCCCGCATGGTCGCCGGTGAACGGGCGACCGCTGCGGTTGGCGCCGTGCAAGCCGGGGGCCAGACCGACGATCAGCAGCCGCGCCGCCGCGGCGCCGAAGGCCGGTACCGGGCGCGCGTGGTAGTCCGGCCAGCGCACCCGAATGTCATCGAGATAGGCGGCCAGCCGCGGACAGGTGCGGCAGGCGAGGAGCCCGGTGGTGAAGGCGTCTGCCATGCCGCGCGGGAGCGCTCAGGTGGAGGGCCGCATGCAGCCGTCGCCTATCACCTCCAGCCGGGGGATGGCGTCCATCGCCGCCAGGGCCTCGCGATAGGCGGGCTGCGCCTCCAGCGCCGCCCGATCCGGCGCGGCCTTGGCCGGCAGCAGCCGCGCCAGACGCCGCGCCGAAGCGGGGTCCACGTCCGGCTGCCAGTGGTCGAGCAGATCGCGCGCCGCCTCCTGGGCGTTACATACCAATGCCATGTCACAGCCGGCTGCGATCGCCGCCTGGGCACGCTCGACGATGCCACCGGCAACGCTCGCGCCTTCCATCGACAGGTCGTCGCTGAACACCACGCCATCGAAGCCCAGCCGCTGTCGCAGCACCACCTGCAACCATGAGCGCGAAAAGCCCGCCGGCTGCTGCGCGTCCACCTTGTCGAAGATGATGTGGGCCGGCATCACGCCGCCCAGCCTGGTCAACAGCAGTTGATAGGGCAGCATGTCGTCGCCGGCGATCTCCTGGTAGCTGCGGTCGTCCACCGGAATCGCCACGTGGGAGTCGGCGCTGACGAAGCCGTGGCCGGGGAAATGCTTGCCGACGCCGGACATGCCGGCCGTGCCCAACCCTTCGATCAGCGCGCCGGCTAGCTGCGCCACGATCTTCGGATCGCGGTGGAAGGAGCGGTCGCCGATGACGTTGCTGGGCCCGTGGTCGAGGTCGAGCACCGGCGTGAAGCTCAGATCCACGCCCGCCGCCCGCAGCTCGGCCGCCAGCACGTAACCGGTGGCACGTGCGGCGCGCTGCGCGGCATTGACGTCGGCATCGGCCATCAGGCCGAGGGCGCGCATCGGCGGCAGGCGCGTGAAGCCCGCGCGGAAGCGCTGCACCCGGCCGCCCTCGTGGTCGACGGCAATGAGCACCGGAGTAGAACGCGCCACGCGGATGGCGGAAGTCAGCTCGACGAGCTGGGCGACGGATTCGAAGTTTCGGGTGAACAGGATCACGCCCCCCACCAGTGGGTGGCGCAGCATCTCCCTCTCGTCCTCGGCAAGCGACACACCGCGGAGGTCCATCATCACCGGCCCGAGGGCGGCTTTCATTGCGGGCATGGGTCAAGGCTCCTGTTCGATGACAACGAAGGCGACGGCGAACTCCTGCTCGTCGCTGATGCTCACATGGGCGCGCAGCCGCTTCTCGCCCATCAGTTGTGCCAGCACGGGAGAAAACTCCAGCACGGGCTTGCCATGGGCATCGTGGCCGACGCCGACGCTGCGCAGCCCGACATGATCGCGGATGCCGGTGCCGAAGGCCTTGGCGAACGCCTCCTTGGCGGCGAATCGCTTGGCGAGCAGGCGCTCGCGGCTCGCGCTGCGGACGAAGTCGGTTTGCTCCGTGGCGGTCAGAATGCGCTGAGCGAAACGATCGCCGTGGCGCCGGTAAATGCCCGCCATGCGGGCGACGGCGCAGATGTCGGTGCCTATGCCGAAGATCATCGATCGCCGGTGCAGGCCGCTTCGCGCATCAGGCGTTTCATCTCCCGCACTGCCTCGCGCATGCCGACAAAGACGGCGCGGCTGACGATGGCGTGGCCGATGTGCAGCTCGCGCACGCCGGGCAGCGCCGCCACCGGCTGCACGTTGAAATAGTTGAGAGCGTGGCCGGCGTTGAAGCGCATGTCGAGGCCGCGGATCGCCTCGCCGGCTGCGCGGATCTTTTCCAGCTCGACCCGAACCGCACTGCTTTGCGCGTCGCGGCCGCGGGCATAGAAGGCGTGGGCGTAGGGGCCGGTATGCACTTCGCACACCCGCGCGCCGATCCGCGCCGCCGCCTCCACCTGCGGCAGCTCGGCGTCGATGAACACGCTGGTCATGATCCCGGCATCGGCGAGACGTGCCACCGCAGCGCGCAGACGGTCCTCCTGGCCAACGATGTCGAGCCCCCCTTCGGTGGTGATCTCCTCGCGCCCTTCCGGGACCAGCATCGCCATCTCGGGCTTCAGCGCGCAGGCAATGGCCACCATCTCGCCGGTGGCGGCCATCTCCAGGTTGAGCTTGATGTGCGTGAGATCCCGCAGCCGCCGCACGTCGTCGTCCTGGATGTGGCGGCGATCCTCCCGCAGGTGCACCGTGATGCCGTCGGCGCCGCCGAGGTGGGCTTCCACCGCGGCCCACACCGGGTCCGGCTCATAGGTTCTGCGCGCCTGGCGCAGGGTGGCCACATGGTCGATATTGACGCCCAGTTCGATCACAAGCTGTTCCTCACAATTCCTGAAGTTCGATGAATACCCGGCGCGAGTTGAGCGCCTGCCCGCCAAGCTGATGGCCGATCAGCGCACGCATCAACAGCTTGCTGTGGAGCAGCGTTTCGGGGTCGCCGTAGTCGTCGCCGGCCATCGCCAGCAAAGCCCTGCCGGGAATCGCCAGTGCCGCCTGCGGCACCGCCGTCCGGGGCACCGGCCCCCGTTCGGGGAGGTAAGCATACATCCCCTCGGAACGGATCGCCTCGCCGCTGTCCACATCGTGGTCCAGGACAGGGGCGTAGCCGATCTCCCGAAGCAGGATCAGTTCGAATCGGCGCAAGGGCGCCGGACCGGCCTGCGCGGCAAGATCCGCCAGCGCGTGTCGGTAGGCGTCGAAGAGCAGGGGATGGGCGTCCTCGCGGGCCAGCAAGCGCAACAGCAATTCGTTGAGGTAATAGCCGGAGAGCAGCGCCCTGCCGACGAGCAGCGGCTGGCCGCCGAGCCACTCCGCCTTGGCCAGGGTCGGCATCTCGCCCTGACCGAACCAGGCCAGCTCCAGCGGCTGGAATTCCATCAGCACGCCCCGCAACTGCGAGCGCGGACGACGCACCCCACGCGCCACCAGCGGCACACGACCGTGGCCGCGGCTGAAGATCTCGACGATGGAACTGGTTTCGCGATAGGGCCAGGCGTGCAGCACGAAGGCCGGCTCGCCTTCGACCCGCCGCTTGTCGCCCGCCATGGCCGCTACTGGTAGCCCAGGCTGCGCAGCGCCCGCTCGTCGTCGGCCCAGCCCCCGCGCACCTTGACCCAAACTTCGAGGAAGACCCGCCCGCCGAACAGCGACTCGAGGTCGCGGCGCGCATCCGAGGCGATTTCCTTGAGCAGCTCACCGCCGTGGCCGATGACGATCGCCTTGTGCGAGGAACGCTCGACGATGATGGCTGCATTGATCCGGCGCAGCCCGCCGCCCGGCCCGGCCTCCTCCTCGAAGCGCTCGATCTCCACGGTCAGGCCGTAGGGCAGCTCCTCGCCGAGGCGGCGGAACAGCTTCTCGCGGAGGAATTCGGCGGCCAGGAAGCGCTCGCTGCGGTCGGTGATCTCGTCCTCCTCGAAGAGCGGCGGCGCGACCGGCAGGTGGCTCACCACCAATTCCAGCAACGGCCCGACACCGACATCCTTCACGGCGCTGACGGGCACGATGGCGGCAAAGCCGTATTCACGGGAGAGTCGATCGATGAACGGCAGAAGTTCGTCCTTGCGTGCTAACTGGTCGATCTTGTTGATCGCCAGAACCACCGGCCGGTCCCTCGGCAGCAGCGGTAGCAGCGCACGGTCGGGCTCGCCGAAGCGCTGCGCCTCGACCACGAACACCACGACGTCCACCTCCGCCAGGGTCTGGGTGACGTTGCGCGTCATGACCCGGTTGAGCGCGTTGCGGTGGCGCGTCTGGTAGCCCGGGGTATCGACGAAGATCGCCTGGTGCGCGGTGCCCGTGACGATGCCGCGGATCGCGTGGCGCGTGGTCTGCGGCTTGGGCGAGGTGATGCTGAGCTTCTGCCCCACCAGGCGGTTGAGCAGCGAGGACTTGCCGACGCTGGGCCGGCCGACGATGGCAACGAAGCCGCAGCGGAATTCTTGCGTCATGACCGGGAAACGCGGTCGAGGACGCGCTGCGCGGCCTCCTGCTCGGCGCTGCGGCGACTGCTGCCGGTGCCGGCCTCGGCGACGCCGAGAGCATCGACGCGGCACTCCACCTCGAACTCCTGCGCGTGCGCTTCGCCGCGCGTCTCCCGCAACACGTACTGCGGGAGCCCGTGGCGCCGGCTCTGCAGCCACTCCTGGAGCGCAGTCTTGGCGTCCTTGATCGACCGGGCGGGATCGAGATCGCCCAGCAGCGGCTGGTAGAAGCGGGCGATCACCGCCTGCGCCGCAGCGAACTCGCCGTCGAGGAACACGGCGCCGAAAATCGCCTCCAGTGCGTCGGCGAGAATCGAAGGACGGCGAAATCCGCCGCTCTTCAACTCGCCCTCGCCGAGCAGCAGATGGTCGCCCAGACCGATGCCGTCGGCAAGCTGGTGCAGGGTTTCCTGGCGCACCAGGTTGGCGCGCAGACGAGAAAGATCCCCCTCGCGCAGACTGCCGAAGCGCTGGTAGAGAGCGATCGCGATACAGCAGTTGAGCAGCGAGTCGCCGAGGAACTCCATGCGCTCGTTGTGGGGAGCGCCGTGGCTGCGGTGGGTCAGCGCCTGGCGCAGCAGGTCGGCATCCCGGAAGCGGTAGCCGATGGCATGCTCGATCGCCTCAGACTTCATCCGGCCGGGAAGTGCTCAGAGCCTGTGAAGTTTTCGATTTCCGCAGGCGCCATGAGCGCGTCGGGATGATTCACCCAGCCACGGGATAAAACATGTAATTCGCATCGATTTGCTCGCTATCGAGTGTCTATTCGACGATTTCCGGGCATTTTCTGCCTTCAGCCAGCCATTTCTGGAATTCCGGACGTGCCTGTCCCGATGCCGATCAACTCGGGTGCCAGCCGCACCATGCGCATCAGGTTGTGCGCCAAGACAAACAGCAGCGCCACCGCCTTCACTTTCTTCAACCCACGCACCGGCAACAGCACCAGGCCACGGTTCCTGGCCTGGGCATTGACGCATTCGGCCGTGGCCGCGCGCTGCTTGTAAAGTTCCTTGGACTCATCGGTAGCCATCCGCTCCCGCCAGTCTCCCACCGCAGGACTGTCTCCTGGCTTGCGCTGGTGCGCATCGACGGGCGCTTCGGGCGTCGCTTGAACATCGTCCGGCGCGTTGGTTGGTGCCGTGGCGTCCTTCGTCTTGGCTTTCGGCTTTGGCACCGGGGCAATCACCCGCGTCTGTGAGGCGACGGCATCAATCTGGTCGTGTGCCGGAAACCCGCCATCCACCAGCCAGTCGTCCGGCGCCTGTCCGCAGCGGTCCACGACCTGCTTCACCATGGGGGCCATCTGCCCCATGTCACTGCCGGTGGTGACGACATCGACGCCAACAATGACCTGACTTTCGGTGTCGCTGCAAAATTCGATGTTGTAGGCCGGCCGGAATCCGCCATCGCCCATCTTCATCACCGTCGCTTCGGCGTCGGTGGTCGAGGCGCGTGCTTCTTCAGGCTTCTTGCCTTGCCGCTTCTTGATGTCGGCCAGTTCGGGCAAGCGCGCCAGGGCGGCTTCGATGCGCGCTTCCCGGGCCAGTGCGGCGCGCGCTTGCGCCGCCGCCTTGCGTCGCGAGTCGGCGCCGGGGTCGTCATCGACTTGCTTCTTGAGGGCCGCGACCCGTTCGCGGGCGCTGGCCAAGAGACGCTCAAGTTTCTCTTCCCGGCGGAACGAGGCGGCTGCGGCGCTGGCACGCACGCGCACGCCGTCTTGGGCCCCAGCCTTGAGTTTGACCACACCAACCGCCATCAGGCTGGCCAGGTTGTCGGTCAGCAGATCGTCCAGTACGTCGCCTTGCTGGCTGCGAAAGTCGGCGACGGTGTGATAGTTCGACCTGGACGCCGCCACAAATCCAGCGGTAGGCGTCGTGTACCTGCGTCAGTCGCGTGATCGCACGGGCGCTGCCGATGCCCTCGATCGTGGCGTACAGCCACAACGCGAACAGAATCTCCGGGGCGATCGCGGCACGTCCGACGCCGCCTTCTACGGCTTTGATGCCTGCATACAGGCCCGTCAGGTCCTGACGTTCGACATAGCCCCAGACAATCCGCGCCCGGTGCCCTTCCGGCAGCAGCGACTCCAGGTCGCTGGGGCGTAGTTCCAGTTGCTTGCGGTTGGGCTTTTGCACCCGCGCTATCCCGACCGGCCTGGCCTTCTGTGTCGGCAATGCGCTGCCCGATGTTTCGTTTCCGTCAGCAAACAGGTCGGGGGGTGGGTCCATGGTCAGCACAATCGTAAAATGACCTTCGCATTATCGCAGGGCTGCCCTGGTTTTGGAACGCGGCTGAGGAATATTTTCACAGCCTCTCAGGGCACTTCCTTGACGTTGGTGGGGCTGGTGCTGCCCTCGAAGTCGAAATAAAGACTCACGTTGCCGAACAAGGGCACCTTGCGCGCGTAGCTGAAGCCGATCACCACCTCGCCCCCCTCCTTGCTGATGTCGAGGTCGGCGCCCCTAAGGCTGGACATTTCGTCGATGCTGCCGCGACGGTCGAATGCCTTGCGAACGTCGCTCACCGTGGCGCCGCGTGCCTCGCCGCCCTGAACGATGGCGTTGATGTTCTTCTTGATGGTGTAGTACTCGAGCACGGCAGGGAACGCCTTGAAGGCGACCAGCGCGGCAAACACCACCAGCGCCGCGACCATCATGAATCCCACCAGCGTCAGACCGTCCTGCCGCACACGCCCCTTCAATCCGTGATGGCTCATCGAATCCCCCTGCTATCTGAATTTTCCAATGCGCGACAAGTCGCCGAAGTTGAACCAGATGAGGAAGGCTCGGCCGACGATGTTCTCGTCGGGGACGAAGCCCCAGACCCGGCTGTCACTGCTGGCATCCCGATTGTCGCCCATGACGAAATAATGACCTGGCGGAACCTCGCAGGTCACGCCGGAATTATTGTAGATGCAATTCTCGCGCTTCGGAAACTGCGTTACGTGGGGGATGAAAGGCGGAGCCTCGGGCTCGATCAGGACGGAGTGGGACACCGCACCGAGCTGCTCGGTGTACTGCGGCGTGTAGTAGAGCCGGTCCTTGTGCAGGTAGTCGGCCACCTTGGCGACGGGGACTTCCTGGCCGTTGATGCTGAGCCGCTTGTTCTGGTAGGAGACCTTGTCCCCCGGCAGGCCCACCACACGCTTGATGTAGTCCAGCGACGGATCTTCAGGATAGCGGAACACCATCACGTCGCCGCGCTGGGGCTGGCCGAGCCCGATGATCTTCTTGTTGAGGATTGGCAGGCGTATGCCATAGGTGTACTTGTTCACCAGGATGAAGTCGCCCACCAGCAGGGTCGGGATCATCGACCCGGAGGGGATCTTGAACGGCTCGACCAGAAAGGAGCGCAGCAGGAAGACGATCAGGATCACCGGGAAAAAGCTGGCGCCGTACTCGACCCACCACGGTTCCTTCGCATCCGCCGGCCGCTTGCTGCGCAGGAATGCCCGGTCCACCACCCAGATGGCGCCGGTGGCGAGCAGGAGCAGAAACAGGATCAGGGCAAAGTTCAACTCGTTCTCCGTTATTTCGTTTCGACCCGCAGCACCGCGAGGAAGGCCTCCTGCGGAATTTCCACGCTGCCCACCTGCTTCATGCGCTTCTTGCCCGCTTTCTGCTTTTCCAGCAGCTTCTTCTTGCGCGTGATGTCGCCGCCATAGCACTTGGCGAGCACGTTCTTGCGCAGGGCCTTGACGTTCTCGCGGGCGATGATGTGGGCGCCGATGGCGGCCTGGATCGCGACGTCGAACATCTGGCGCGGAATCAGCTCGCGCATCTTGGACGCCAGTTCGCGCCCGCGGTAAGGCGCGGTGGCACGGTGCAGGATCACCGACAGGGCATCGACCTTCTCGCTGTTGATCAGGATGTCCAGGCGCACCACATCCGCGGCGCGATATTCCTTGAACTCGTAGTCGAGGGAGGCGTAGCCGCGGCTCGCCGACTTCAGCTTGTCGAAGAAGTCCATCACCACTTCGGCCATCGGCAGGTCATACACCAGATGCACCTGGCGGCCGTGGTACTGCATGTTCACCTGGGCGCCGCGTTTCTGGGTGCACAAGGTGATGACCGCGCCGACGTAGTCCTGCGGGACGAAGATGGTGGCGGTGATGATCGGTTCGCGGATCGCCTCGATCTTCGACGGATCCGGCATCTTGGCCGGGTTCTCCACCATGACTTCCGTGCCGTCGCGCATCAGGATCTGGTACACCACCGTCGGCGCGGTGGTGATGAGATCCATGTCGAACTCGCGCTCCAGCCGCTCCTGCACGATCTCCATGTGCAGCAGGCCGAGGAAGCCGCAGCGGAAGCCGAAGCCAAGCGCCTGCGACACTTCCGGCTCGTACTGCAGCGACGAGTCGTTGAGCTTGAGCTTTTCCAGCGATTCGCGCAGCGCGTCGTACTCGTTGGGTTCCACCGGATAGAGCCCGGCGAAGACCTGCGGTTTGATCTCCTTGAAGCCCGGCAGGGCTTTGTCCGCCGGCCGCTCGGCCAGGGTGATGGTGTCGCCCACCTTGGCCGCCTTGAGTTCCTTGATGCCGGCGATGACGAAGCCCACCTCGCCCGCCGCCAGGCGATCCCGAGCCTGGGACTTGGGCGTGAACACGCCCACCTGCTCGCACAGCTGCACCGACCCGGTGGCCATCAGCTGGATGCGGTCCTTGGGCCGCAGCACGCCGTCCACCACCCGCACCAGCATCACCACGCCGACGTAGTTGTCGAACCAGGAGTCGATGATCAGCGCCTTCAGCGGTCCGTCGGGCTTGCCCCTGGGTGGCGGAATGCGCTCGATCACCGCTTCGAGGATGTCCTCGACGCCCTCGCCGGTCTTGGCGCTGGCGCGGATCGCGTGCTGCGCGTCGATGCCGATGACGTCTTCGATCTCGGCCATCGCCGCGTCGGGGTGGGCAGAGGGAAGGTCGATCTTGTTCAGCACCGGCACGACTTCCACCCCCAGCTCGATGGCGGTGTAGCAGTTGGCGACGGTCTGGGCTTCGACACCCTGCGAGGCATCGACCACCAGCAGCGCCCCCTCGCAGGCGGACAGCGAGCGGCTGACCTCGTACGAGAAGTCCACGTGGCCCGGCGTGTCGATGAGGTTGAGGTTGTAGACGCGGCCGTCCCGCGCCTGGTACTTCAGCGCCGCGGTCTGGGCCTTGATGGTGATGCCCCGCTCGCGCTCCAGATCCATGGAGTCGAGCACCTGCTCCGCCATCTCCCGATCCGACAGCCCGCCGCACAGGTGGATGATGCGGTCGGCAAGGGTCGATTTGCCGTGGTCGATGTGGGCAATGATGGAGAAGTTGCGGATGTGCTCCATGGGGACAACAAAAAGGGTGCTTTGCCGCACCCATGCCTTGCGCTGAGCAAGCCGCGAATTCTAGCGGAAATTCCCCAAATAATCACGGACCATGGCGACGTCCAGGAAATGCCGGGACAACTCCCGATCACCCGCGACGAGCACCGGAACATGCTCGCCGTAGCGCAGGTGCAGAACGAGTTCGCCGTCCACGTCGACTTCGGCGACATTGAATTCGAACTCGCCGCGCAGCCCCTGCAACTCCGTCAGCATGCGCTCGCAAAGATGGCAGCCGGGCCTGCCATAGAGAGTCAGCCGGGCGGGCACGGGGCGGAGCGCTACTTGGACTCGCCGCCCTTGATGGTGACGAAGGTCTGGTTGTCGCCGCGCCGAATCAGCAGCGTCAGGTTGGCACCCTTGTCGAGCTGGACCAGCAGCTTGTTGAACTGATCGACGCTCTTTACCTCGTTGTTGATTCCTTTGACGATCACCGCCAGGATGATGTCGCCCTGGCGCAGGTCGTTGCGAGCCCCGTTTCGCACTTCGTCCACCGCGACGCCGCCACTGATGTTGAGTTCCTTCCTCTGCTCGGCGCTCAACTCGCTGAGCACCAGCCCAAGCCGGTTGGCCGCGACTTCCGGCTTGGCGCCGCGCCGCGGCAGCCGCTGTGCCGCCTTCTCCTCTACCGGGATCTCGCCTACGGTGACGACGAACTCCTTGCTTGCGCCCTTGCGCCAGACCTGCACCGGAACCTTCGATCCCGGCTTGGTGCTGCCGACGATGCGCGGCAGGTCGCTGGACGCGTTCACGGCCTTGCCATCGAACTTGAGGATGATGTCGCCGGCCTCGATGCCGGCCTTGTCCGCTGCGGCGCCGCTTTCCACCGAATTCACCAGCGCGCCCGAGGACTTCGTCAGCCCGAAGGAATCCGCCAGTTCCTTGGTCACTTCCTGGATCACCACGCCGATGCGGCCGCGGCTCACCTTGCCGCTGGTGCGCAGTTGCTGCTGCACCTCCATCGCGACGTCGATCGGGATGGCGAAGGACAGGCCCATGAAACCGCCGGTGCGGCTGTAGATCTGGGAGTTGATGCCGACCACCTCGCCCTTGAGGTTGAACAGCGGTCCGCCGGAGTTACCCGGGTTGATCGCGACGTCCGTCTGAATGAAGGGGACGAAGCTCTCCTGCGGCAGCGAGCGCCCCTTGGCGCTGACGATGCCGGCGGTCACCGAGCTCTCGAAACCGAATGGCGAGCCGATCGCCACCACCCATTCGCCCACCCGAAGCTTGTTCGGGTCGCCGAGCTTCACCGCCGGCAAACCGGTCGCCTCGATCTTGATCAGCGCGATGTCGGTACGCTTGTCGCTGCCGATGACCTTGGCCTTGAACTCGCGTTTGTCATTAAGCTTGACAACGATCTCCTCGGCCGATTCGACGACGTGGGCATTGGTCAGCAGATAACCGTCGGCGGAAACAATGAAGCCCGACCCCAGCGACTTGTTCTCGAATTCCCGCGGCGTTCCCGGCTGCTTCGGGATGAAGCGCTTGAAGAACTCGAACATCGGGTCGTCTTCGTCGAAGGGCAACTGCGGCGTGCCGCGCCCGCCCCGCACGACCTGGGTCGTGCTGATGTTGACCACCGCCGGACCCTGTCTGTCCACCAGTTCGGTGAAATCGGGCAGCTCCCGGATCGGCGCAGCCGCGGGGCCCTGGGACTGTGCCGATGCAACGGCAAACGCCATGAAAAACCCGGCCAGGATATGGAACACCTTCATGGATCGACCTTTTCTCTCTCGGAATTGTCAGTTATCGGGAACAGGAAACGTGGCGGTAAGCCAGGGCGGGTACGAGGGAATGCCGGCGCCGTGCCTGGAATCGCGCCACGGCCAGCACGGCAAGGCCGAATCCGATCGCCCCACCGACAGCCGCCGCCAGATCGGCGGCGGCCGGGAACAGGGCCATGGAGGTGAAGGCGCCAAGCACCAGCAGCAGCACAGGCAGCAGATACGCCATCAGCGCGACGCGCAGCAAGCTGCCCTCGCCAAGCTCGACCGACACCGCGTCGCCAGGCTTCGCGCCTATGCCGTTGGGGATGCGAAAGGCCTTCGGGCGCGGTCCGAACATCTGTCCGATCACCGTACTGCCGCCGCAGCCACCGGTTTCGTGGCAGCGGCCGCAGCCGCTGCGTCCAGTCAGCTCGACGACGGCATGATCGCCATCGACGCGCAGAACCCGCGCTTCCGCCTGCATCTAACGCCTCCCCGGCTCGATGCCGTCGCCCAGCAGGCGCAGGGTGCGAGGCGGCACCTCGCCGACGACGATCAGGGCGTGATTGCCGTGGACGCGTTTGTAAACATTGACGGCGCCCGTGCTGTACATGCGGCTGGCGGGCACCGGCTCGCTTCCCGACAGCGGCTCGATGAAGACCGATATCGCCGCCAGGCCGTCGGAGAACACGTAGTGCATGGTGGGCGGCGCATTGTCCTGGAGCTGCCGCTTCATGCCCGCCATCTTGCGGAAACCCGGAACCTCGCTGCGGAACAACCAGCGTCCTTCCTCGGCGACCGGCTCGACGGTCTTGGCGTCGTGGGTATGCCATTGGGCAGCGGCTTCCGAGAACCGGGGGCGCAGCAAATCGCGGGGGATCACGCCGCCAATCTGCAGCTGTGTGAAGTAGAACTGCTCTATCGGTTCGTTCTTGTCGCTGACCATCCGCGCCTTGAGCAGCAGCCCGCTGCCGGTGTCGGCCCACAGCATGTGCCCGTAGCGCAGATTGTCTCTGGGCTCGAGCACCAGCAACTGGGTTTCGAAGCCCGCCACACGCCCCACCTCCCCCTTGCGCAGGTGATAGTGGGCAGCCAGTTCCTCGAATGACGTCGGCAAACGCGCGGGAAACGCTTTGCGGCTGCCCTGCCGGTCGATGATGACCATGCGCTCGGCGGGAAGGAAACATCGCACTTCCTCGTTGGTGCGCACGACTTCGCGCGGACTGCCGTCCAGCACTTCGAGCTTCTCGCGCTCGCCAGCGGCATCCACGACATGCGTGATGCGGGAAGTCTCGGTACGCCCCCCGCTCTCATACACGAAGGTGCCGCTGTAGGTCAGACGCTCGGCGGCCGACACGATCCGGCCCAGCCACTCCATCGGTTCCGCTGCCCGCACGGGTGCGGCGGCAACCAGCATGCTGCCGGCAACAGCCAGCAGCACCCGCGACAAACTCATCGTGCCGGCCCCTCGCGGGTGTCGGAAACGATGCGCACATACTGGGCGACGCCGTGGATTCCGCTCACCGGCGAATATCCCTGGTGAGCGAAGAGATAGGGTTTGACCTGGCTGGCCTTCGCCGCGTCCGCTTCGTCGAGGGCCGACGCGGTCGAGACCGGTTCCGTGGGCGCCACGGCCGCCACAGCCTCGGGTGCGGGTGAGGGCGCCGACTTGACCGCAAGGACCTGACCCGTTTCCGGACCATTCAGCGTCTGGGCGACCCAGGCGACCGCGCCTACGCCCATCACCGACGCTGCCAGCGGCAAGGCGTAGCGCAACAGCGGGCGACGGCGACGGGGGGCAGCCGCCCCCGGAGCCAGCACCGTCGGCTCGTCGGCAAGGCGGGCCATCACCCTCGCCGTCACGTCGGAGGGCAGTCCGGGCGAGCGCCTCAGGGCATCGCCGATCAGGTGGTATTCGGACCAGGCCTGCCGCAACTGGGGATCGCGGGACAGGGCATTCAGGACGGAAGATTGGGAGGAATCCTCCAGCGCGTCGTCCATCAACGCGGATACTTCGGCTTTCATTGCGTTACCACCTCTTGTCTGGACCCGTATCGAGCAGGGGCCGCAGCTTCTCCGCTACCGACTCGCGCGCCCGGAATATCCGGGAGCGCACCGTTCCGATCGGACACTCCATGATGGCGGCAATTTCCTCGTAGGCCAGGCCTTCGATCTCGCGCAGCATGATGGCCGTCCTCAACTCCTCGGGCAGCGCCTCCATTGCGGCCGTCACCGTGGCGCCGATCTGCTTCGTCAGCAGAAGGTGCTCCGGCGTGTTGATGTCGCGCAGTTGATCGCCTTCCTCGAAGGTCTCCGCCTCTTCCGAATCGAACTCGGTCGTGGTCGGCGCCCGCCGCCCCTGGGAAACCAGGTAGTTCTTCGCGGTGTTCACCCCGATGCGATAGAGCCAAGTGTAAAAGGCACTATCGCCGCGAAAACTCGGCAGCGCACGGTAAGCCTTGATGAAGGCCTCCTGCGTCACATCTTCCACCTCTGCTGGGTCGCGAATCAGCCGCGACAGCAGGCGACCCAACTTGCGCTGGTACTTCGACACAAGAAGGCCGAATGCCTGCTTATCGCCTTTCTGAGCGCGCTCGACCAGAGCCTGGTCTACTTCGCGGTCTCCCATTTGGCTGACATTTCTTCGTATATGGCTTTTGGAAGCCGCCAAGCCCTCGCGAATCGAGGCACCAGGCGGGATGTCGCCAAGTATAACCGACCGCGGCTCCGAAACAGTCACACCCAACAGTCGCTTTGAAAGACAGCCGGCCCGGCGATTAGTTCAGGCGCCAATGGGGCTATTTGATGCATGTCAGCCCCGGCGGCAGCGGAAAGAGCCGCCGTCGGTGCCGTGCTATAGTCTTTGCCTTGTGGCAGACAGCAAAGACATGTGGCGTTTCGACGTCCTGGTGCTCGGCAGCGGGCTGGCGGGCCAGTCGCTGGCGCTGCGCCTCGCGGATCGACTTCGCGTCGCGCTGGTCACCAAGAGGCGTCTGGAGGACTCGGCCTCGTCCTGGGCGCAGGGCGGAATCGCCGCCGTGCTTCACTCGGAGGACACGACCGAGGCCCACATCCAGGACACCTTCACCGCCGGGGGCGGACTGTGCGACCCCGCCGCCACCCGCTTCGTCGTCGAGAACGGCCGTAACGCCATCGAATGGCTGATCGGCCAGGGCGTGCCCTTCACCCGCGACGATCATTCCGAGTTCGGCTATCACCTGACGCGCGAGGGCGGACACAGCCAGCGCCGGGTGATCCACGTCGCCGACGCCACCGGGTCGGCGGTGCAGGAGACGCTCACCGACAAGGTTCGCCGCCATCCCAACGTCACGATCCTGGAAAACCACATCGCGGTGGATCTGATCGCCGGGCGCAAGCTCGGCCAGCCGAATCTGGGCTGTATCGGCGCCTACGTGCTGGACCTCGGCGCCGACCGGGTGCTGACCATCGGCGCCTTGCACACCGTGCTCGCCACCGGCGGCGCCGGCAAGGTGTACCTCTACACCACCAACCCCGACACGGCGACCGGAGACGGAATCGCCATGGCATGGCGGGCCGGATGCCGCGTGGCGAACATGGAGTTCATCCAGTTCCACCCCACCTGCCTCTACCACCCCCACGCCAAGTCTTTTCTAATCTCCGAGGCGATGCGCGGCGAGGGCGGCATCCTGCGCCTGGCGGATGGCACCCGCTTCATGCCGGGCCACGACCCGCGCGCCGAACTGGCGCCGCGCGACATCGTCGCTCGCGCCATCGACTTCGAGATGAAGAAGCGCGGCCTGGACTGCGTCTATCTGGACATGACGCACAAGCCGGCCGACTTCCTGGTCGAGCATTTCCCCAACATTCATGCCCGCTGCATGGCATTGGGCATCGACATCGCGCGCCAGCCGATCCCCGTGGTACCCGCCGCCCACTACACCTGTGGCGGCGTGGTCACCGATCTGCGGGCGCGAACCGACATCCCCGGCCTCTATGCCGTCGGCGAAACTTCCCACACCGGCCTTCACGGCGCCAACCGGCTGGCAAGCAATTCGCTGCTGGAATGTGTCGTGTACGCAGGAGCGGCGGCCGCTGACATCCTCGCATCGGAGCCGCGCGAGGTTCCGCATCTGCCGCCGTGGGACGAGTCGCGCGTCACCGACGCCGACGAGGAAATCGTCATCTCCCACAACTGGGACGAACTGCGGCGCTTCATGTGGGACTACGTCGGCATCGTGCGCACCAACAAGCGGCTGAGGCGGGCGCAGAACCGCATAGCGCTGCTGAGCCGCGAGATCGACGAGTACTACTCCAACTTCCGGGTCACGAACGACCTGATCGAACTGCGCAACCTGGTGCTTTCGGCCGAACTGATCGTGAAGAGCGCCCAGCGCCGGCGCGAGAGCCGCGGGTTGCACTTCAGCCGCGACTACCCCGGCCTGCTGCCCAAGCCGCGCAACACCGTACTGCGCAAATCCCTCAGCCGGCGCTGAGGCGCCGCTTCCAGCGCAGCCAGACCCTCAGCCGTCTGAAGTCCTCCGGCTCCAGCGAATCCGCGAGCACCACGATCGAGCGGGCGCGCCGCTCTCCCGCTGCCCTGACGCGCAGCATGACTGCCGCGGCATGAACGGCGCTGGCAGGCAGGACTTCCGCGGCGAAGCAGGTGCCGTCGCGCTGGACGAAACCCAGCCCGCCGTCCTCGCCACAGTCCAGTTCGATCACCGCATCGTCGCCCAGCAGCAGCGCCCTGCTGCGCAGCGCCTGTACCAGGCTGGCGACGAGGGCAGCCGCCGCCAACCAGCGCACCCACGGAGCGAAAGTCAGCGGCCAGAGAGCGCCTAGTGCAGCACCGTGAAACGCCAACAGCAGCGCCGCAAGTCGCCAGGACGGGCGCCGCTTCAGCCGAAGAGCCGATGGCATGGCCCGTGCGCCATGCGACGGATCAGATGCGGCGGAAAACCAGGGTGGAGTTGGTGCCGCCGAAGCCGAAGGCGTTGGACAGCGCGGCCCGGATCTTCATCTCTCGCGCCCGGTTGGGCACGTAATCCAGATCGCATTGCGGATCCTGATCCACCAGATTGATGGTGGGCGGGGCGATCTGGCGGTGCACCGCCAGGGTCGTGAACACCGCTTCGATTCCCGCAGCGGCACCCAGCAGGTGGCCGGTCATGGATTTGGTCGAGCTTACCGCCAGCGCGCGGGCGTGGTCGCCGAAGCAGCGCTTTACGGCCAGCGTCTCGGCGATGTCGCCCAGGGGCGTGGAGGTGCCGTGGGCGTTGATGTAATCGATCTCGCCGACATTGGTCTGGCCGTTGCGCAGGGCGTTGGCCATGCTGCGGGCCGCGCCCTCGCCGTCCTCGCTGGGAGCGGTGATGTGGTAGGCGTCGGAACTCATGCCATAGCCCGCCACCTCGCAGTAGATCTTCGCGCCGCGTGCCCTGGCGTGCTCGTACTCCTCCAGCACCAGCACGCCGGCGCCCTCGCCCAGCACGAAACCGTCGCGCCCGGTGTCCCAGGGACGGCTCGCGCCGGCCGGGTCGTCGTTGCGGGTGGACATCGCCTTGGCGGCACAGAAGCCGCCGACGCCCAGCGGGCTGACGGTAGACTCGGCACCGCCGGCGACCATGATGTCCGCATCGCCGTACTCGATCAGCCGCTGCGCCTCGCCGATGGCATGGTTCGCCGTGGCGCAGGCACTGACTGTGGCGAAGTTCGGGCCCTTGAAGCCGTAGTTGATCGAAAGGATTCCCGACACCATGTTGATGATCGAGCCGGGAACGAAGAAGGGCGTGATCTTGCGCGGGCCGCCGCCCTGGTACGCGACGTAGGTGTCCTCGATCAGCGGCAGGCCGCCGATCCCCGAGCCGACGCACACGCCGATGCGCTCGGCATTGTCGGGACGCATGCCGATGCCCGCATCCTTGAGCGCGTCGATCGACGCCGCCAGACCATAGTGGATGAAGGTGTCGTACCGCCGCGCCTCCTTGGACGACAGATAGGCGGCGACGTCGAAGCCCTTGACCTCGCCGGCGATCTGTGTCGGAAAGGCGGCGGCATCGAAGCGCGTGATGCGGCCGATGCCCGAGCGGCCGTTGACGATGTTGTCCCAGGCCTGCTCTACGGTGTTGCCGACCGGGGAGATGATCCCCAGGCCGGTGATAACCACTCTGCGTCGCGCCACCGCGCCCCCCCGGGTATGCCGGACCCGCCCTCAGGCCTTCTTGAGGTGGGAGTTGATGTAGTCCACGGCCTGCTGCACCGTGGTGATCTTCTCGGCTTCCTCGTCGGGGATCTCGCACTCGAATTCCTCTTCGAGGGCCATCACCAGTTCGACGGTGTCCAGGGAGTCTGCGCCCAGGTCGTCGACGAAGGACGACTCGATCTTGATCTCGGATTCATTGACGCCGAGCTGCTCGGCGACGATCTTCTTGACGCGTTGTTCGATGTTCTCCATATACGGCTCCTTCCCTTGATTGACCCGCGGTTGCAGCGCGCCCGTTGCGCTCACGCAGGCATGAAGTAAAAAATCGGGCGCAGTTTATAACAGATCGCCCTCCAGCGGCGCACCGCCGCCGGGGCACGATTCAAGCCATGTACATCCCGCCATTCACATGCAGTGTGCTGCCGGTGACGTAGGCCGCGGCGGGGGATGCCAGGAAGGCCACCGCCGCCGCCACTTCCTCCGCCTTGCCCAGCCGCCCGAGGGGAATCTGCCCCAGCAGCGCGTCGCGCTGGGCATCGGGCAGCGCCCGCGTCATGTCTGTATCGATGAAGCCGGGAGCAACGCAGTTCACCGTGATGTTGCGGCTGCCCAGCTCCCGCGCCAGAGCCCGCGTCATGCCCGCCACGCCGGCCTTGGCCGCGGCATAGTTGGCCTGGCCCGGGTTGCCCGAACTGCCCACCACCGAGGTGATGCTGATGATGCGTCCGAAGCGCGCCTTCATCATGCCGCGCATCACGGCCTTGGACAGGCGAAAGACCGCCTTGAGGTTGGTGTCGATCACCGCATCCCACTCGTCGTCCTTCATGCGCAGCGCGAGGTTGTCGCGGGTGATGCCGGCGTTATTGACCAGTATCGAGACCGCACCGAAGGCGGACTCGATCTCCGCCATCAGCGCCTCGCAAGACGCCGGGTCGGTGACGTTGAGCACCGCCCCCTTGCCGGCGATGCCGCCGTCCGCCAGCGTCTGACTTATCGCCTGCGCCCCCTCGGCGCTGGTAGCCGTGCCGATCACCGTAGCGCCATGCGCGCCGAGTTCCAGCGCGATGGCGCTGCCGATGCCGCGGCTCGCGCCCGTGACGAGGGCGACCTGGCCCTTCAAGCTTTGTCCTTCGCTCATGTCGCCTCCGCGACGGCCTGATCCAGCGATGCGGCGTCCGCCAGGGCCGCGCCCTGGAGGCCGCCCTCGATGCGCTTGGTGAGGCCCGCCAGCACCTTGCCCGGCCCCGATTCGAAGACGTGGGTCACGCCCTGCGCAGCCATGGCCCGGATGGTCTCGACCCAGCGCACCGGCGAGCGCGCCTGGCGCACCAGGGCATCGCGGATCGCGTCCGGGTCCGACAGGCAGGCCACGTCCACATTATTCACGACAGGAATGCGCGGCGCGTTCACCGCCACCGACGCCAGCCGCCCACGCAGCGCCTCGGCGGCGGGCTGCATCAGCGAGCAATGGAAAGGCGCGCTCACCGGCAGCATCACCGCGCGCTTCGCACCTTTCGTCTTCGCCGCGTCGGCGGCCCGCGCCACCGCTGCCGCATGGCCGGCGATGACGGTCTGGCCCGGGCCGTTGAAGTTCACCGCCTCCACCACCTGCCCCTGGGCCGCCTCCTCGCAGGCAGCGCGGATGGCCGCGTCGTCCAGGCCGAGGATCGCCGCCATCGCGCCTTCGCCCTGGGGCACCGCCTGCTGCATCGCCTGGGCACGAAAGCGCACCAGCGGCACGGCGTCCTTGAACTCCAGCGCACCCGCCGCGACCAACGCGGTGTATTCGCCCAGGCTGTGCCCAGCCACCATGGACGGTTCGCGTCCGCCCTTGGCGAGCCAGGCGCGATAGACAGCGACACCCGCGGTGAGCATCAGCGGCTGGGTGTTCACCGTCTGGCTGAGAGCCTCGGCCGGGCCTTCGCTCACCAGTTGCCAGAGATCCTGGCCGAGCGCCGTAGAGGCTTCATCGAAGGTGCTGCGGATCGCCGGGATGTCGCCGTAGGCCAGCATCATGCCGAGAGCCTGGGAACCCTGTCCGGGAAAGACCAGTGCGAGTTTCATGACCACTCCGGTTCAGAACTTGAGAAGCACCGCGCCCCAGGTGAAGCCGCCGCCCACGCCTTCCAGCAGCAGGTGCTGGCCGCGCCGGATGCGGCCGTCGCGCACTGCCGCGTCCAATGCCAGGGGAATTGAAGCGGCCGAGGTGTTGCCGTGGTCGGCCACCGTGACCACCACCTTCTCCATGGGCAGGCCCAGGCGCTTGGCGGTGGCCTGAAGGATGCGCACGTTGGCCTGATGCGGGATCATCCAATCGAGGTGCGCGGCGTCAAGACGCGCGGCGGCGAGCACCTCGTGGGCGACCTCGGCCAGCACCTTGACCGCGAACCTGAACACCGCCTGCCCGTCCATCTGCAGGAAGGGCGAGCCGGTGATCCCGCCTCCGCACACGTTGCCCGGCACCGACAGGATCCCGGCATAGCTGCCGTCGGCGTGCAGCGCGGTGGCCAGGATGCCGGGCTCATCGGCCGCCTCGACGATCACCGCGCCGGCGCCATCGCCGAACAGCACGCAGGTGCCACGGTCATTCCAGTCCAGGATGCGGGAGAAGACCTCCGCCCCGACCACCAGCGCGCAGCGATGGCTGCCGGAACGGATGAACTTGTCGGCGATCGACAGGGCGTAGGCGAAGCCGCTGCACACCGCCTGCACGTCCAGCGCCGCGCCGCCGTTGCGGATGCCGAGCTTGGCCTGCAGCAGCGCCGCGGTGCTGGGGAAGACGTAATCCGGCGTAGAGGTGGCGACGATGATCAGGTCGATCTGCTCGGCCGCGATCCCGGCGTGGGCGATCGCGGCGCGGCTTGCCTCCAGCGCCAGGTCGCTCGCCGTCTGGTTCTCCGCCGCAAGATGCCGCCGGCGTATGCCTGTGCGCTCGGCGATCCACTCGTCAGAGGTATCGACGCCCCGCGCTACCAGGTCGTCGTTGCTGACCGGCGCGCCGGGAAGATGGCTACCCACGCCGCTGATGCGGGAATGGATCATGCCGCCGCCGCCAGTTGTCCCATGCGCGCGCCGATGCGCTCGATCAGGCCATTGCGCACTTCCTCGGCCGCGCGGTGGATCGCGTTCTCGAAGGCGTAGGCGTCCGCTGAACCATGACTCTTGACCACGATGCCTTTCAGGCCGAGCAGGCTGGCACCGTTGTAGCGCCGCGGATCGACGCGGCGCTTGAAGGCCTTGAGCGCCGGCATCGCCACCAGGGCCGAAAGCTTGGTCAGCAGGTTGCGCCCGAACTCCTCGCGCAGGAAGGTCGCCAGCATCTGCGCCAGGCCTTCAGAAGTCTTGAGGGCGACGTTGCCGACGAAGCCGTCGCACACCACCACGTCGGCCATGCCCTTGTAGATGCCGTCGCCCTCGACGTTGCCGATGAAGTTCAGCCCGCTGGCGCGCAGCAGTTCGCCCGCCTGTTTCACCACCTCGTTGCCCTTGATCTCTTCCTCGCCGATGTTGAGCAGGCCCACGCTCGGGCGCTCCTTGTGTTCGAGGGCCGACACCAGCATCGCGCCCATGATGCCGAACTGGAGCAGGTGCTGCGGCGCGCACTCGGCATTGGCGCCGAGGTCGAGCATGTAGGTTTCGCCCTTCAGGGTGGGCAGGGCGGTGGCGATGGCTGGCCGGTCGATCCCCGGCAGGGTGCCGAGCACGATGGTGGAGATTGCCATCAGGGCGCCGGTATTGCCGGCCGAAACCGCGGCGCCGGCACTGCCCGCCTTGACCAGGTCGATTGCCACCCGCATCGAGGAATTGCGCTTGCCGCGCAGCGCCGCTCGCGGCTTGTCGTCCATGGTGACGACTTCGCTGGCGTGCTGCGCCCGCAGGCGATTGCCGAATTCCGCTCCATGCTGCTTGACTGCCCCTTCCACGACCTCGGGCAATCCCACCAGGATCAGCGAAGCATCAAGCTCGTGGCGCAGAAAGGCACAGGCCGACGCCACCGTGACTGCCGGGCCGTGATCGCCGCCCATGCAGTCTATGGCGATGGTGACATCCATGTGCCGGCTACCCGCGGGCGGGCCGGATATGCGAAACGGCCGCCGGAACGGCGGCCGTGGCGCGGGTCGAGCCGGGCTTACTCACCCTTGGCCTTGACCACCTTCTTGCCGCGGTAATAGCCGCTTGGGCTGATGTGATGGCGCAGGTGTATCTCGCCCGTAGTCGGCTCCACCGCAAGGGGCGGCGCGCTCAGAAAATCGTGGGCCCGGTGCATGCCGCGCTTGGACGGCGACTTCTTGTTCTGCTGAACTGCCATGAAAAGTACTCCTGAATCCTGAGACTGTTACTCGGTGCGGGCCGCTTCAGTGCAGACCACGCTTGATCTCCGCCAAAGCGGCAAACGGCGAAACCTTCTGCCCGAGCTCGGGCGACTCCGGCAGCGCGCAGTCGTCGTGGCGCGGCGCCAGCGGCAAACTCAACATCACTTCCTGCTCGACCAGCGCAACCAGATCCAGCTCGCGCTCGGCGGCGACGGCATCGTAGCTGTCGTCGACCAGCTCGTCGTCCGGCCAGGTCTGACCGGACTCGACCAGCCGGAAGCGGCAGTCCAGCGCAACCTCGAAAGAAATCGGCTGAAGGCAGCGCTGACAGCGCAGCATCAGACGGCCGCCGATTGCCAGGTCGAGCAAGAGCTGCCCGTTCCCGCCCTCGGCGCCACGAGCCGTGTAAACCAACTCTCCATCGCCGCCGGCCAGGACGTCAGCCAACCGCGACAGGCCTGCCACCGCGACCTTGCCTTCGATGCGTCCGCGTTCCCTTGCGAACGCCGCACTGTCGATGACTGGGCGGGCTGGCGGCATAAGGGCGCGATGGTATTATTTTCGGCCTTTCGTGTCCAGCCGCTGCCGCGCGACGCTCCTTGCGATGCGGCAAGCCGTGTCCCGATCATGTCCAAAAGTCAGCCGCTGGTACTCGCCTCGACCTCGCCCTACCGCCGGGAGCTGCTCCAGCGCCTCGGCATTCCCTTCGCTGTCGCCAATCCGGGCGTGGACGAAACCGCACTGCCGGGCGAGAC
This sequence comes from uncultured beta proteobacterium, assembly GCA_963696505.1. Taxonomy (GTDB): domain Bacteria; phylum Pseudomonadota; class Gammaproteobacteria; order Burkholderiales; family Rhodocyclaceae; genus CAVOKN01. The sequence goes on from CAVOKN010000006.1 coordinate 245,719, forward strand.
GCCGGTGGACACGGCGCAGCGCCTCGCGCAGGCCAAGGCCAAGGCGGTGCGGGCCGACCATCCGGACGCCCTGATCATCGGCAGCGACCAAGTGGCCTACGCCGACAGCCGCGTGTTCGGCAAACCGGGCAACCGCGAGCGCGCCGTCGAGCAGCTGCGGACACTGCGCGGGCGCAGCGTGGTGTTCCACACCGCGCTGTGCCTGTTCAACGCGGCCAGCGGCCGGACGCAACTCGAAGGCGTGCCGGTGGAAGTGCGCTTCCGGCCGATCAGCGATGAGGAGATCGGACGCTACCTCGACCGCGAACCCGCCTTCAACTGCGCCGGCAGCGCACGCTACGAGGGACTGGGCATCAGCCTGCTGGATTACGTGCGCGGCGACGACCCCAACGCCCTGATCGGGCTGCCGCTGATCGCGCTGTGCCGCATGCTGCGCAACGAAGGACTCGCCCTGCCGTGACGGCCGAGGCCGCCGGCACCCCGGATCTGCCCGCCGCGCTCTATCTGATTCCCTCCGGGCTCGGACCGGGCGCCTGGGAATCCTTCCTGCCGCGGCAGACGCGCGACCTGGCCTGCACTCTGGACTGCTTCATCGTCGAAAACGCGAAGAGCGCCCGCGCCGAACTGAAGCGCCTTGGCTATCCCGGCCCGCTGCAATCCGTGGCGATGCGGGTTCTGCCGCCGCCCGACGCCGCGCCGGACGACCGTGTCCTGGACGCGTTGCTGCAGCCGCTGCTGGCGGAACGTCCGGTCGGACTACTGTCGGAGGCCGGCTGTCCCGGCGTTGCCGATCCAGGCGCGGCAGTGGTTCGCCTCGCTCACAGCCGGGGGCTGAGGGTGGTGCCGCTGGTGGGGCCGTCCTCGATCCTGCTGGCGCTGATGGCATCTGGAATGGATGGCCAGCGCTTCGCCTTCCACGGCTACCTTCCGGTGCCGGACGCGCAACGCCGCAAGGCGATCCAGGAGTTGGAGGCGGAGTCGACACGCCGGCGCCAGACCCAGATCTTCATCGAGACGCCCTACCGCAACACCGCGCTGTTCCAGAGCCTGCTCCAGCATTGCCGGCCGCAGACCCTGCTGTGCGTGGCGACCGACCTGACGCTGCCCGGCGAGGCCATCGCGACCCGCAGCATCAATGATTGGCGCCGCCTTCCAGCGCCTGACTTTGCCAAGCGGCCGACGGTGTTCCTGCTGCTCGCGGGCTGATCAGCGCAGGCGGACGCTGCTCAACAGGCTGCCCAGCGACTCGGCGGCACCGGTGCCGAAGCGGCGCGCCAGCCGGTCCAACAGCGACTGTTTGACGGTGTAGTCCTTGATCTCCTCGGCCTTGATCACTTCCCGCGCCACGTAGTCGGCGCTGCCCAGCCCGTCCGCCAGCCCCAGTTGCACCGACTGGGCGCCGGTCCACATCAGGCCGCTGAACAGCTCCGGCGATTCCTTCAGCCGATCGCCGCGACCCTTGCGCACCACCTCGATGAACTGCTTGTGGATATCGGCCAGCAGCAATTTGGCGTGGTCGAGATGGCGTGCATCCTGGGGCGAGAAGGGATCGAGGAAGCCCTTGTTTTCCCCCGCCGTCAGCAGTCGGCGCTCGACGCCCAGCTTGTCCATGCTGCCGGTGAAGCCGAAGCCGTCCATCAGCACGCCGATGGAGCCGACGATGCTCGCCTTGTCCACATAGACCTTGTCGGCGGCGACCGCCACGTAGTAACCGCCGGACGCGCACACGTCCTCGACCACCGCATAGAGCGGGATGTCCGGATACTTGGCCCGCAAACGGGCAATCGCATCATTTATGATCCCCGACTGCACCGGGCTGCCGCCCGGGCTGTTGATGCGCAGGATCACGCCCTGGGTGGACTTGTGCTTGAAGGCATCGGTAAGCGACTCGACGATGTCGTCCGCGTTGGCCTCGCCGTCGGCACTGATCACGCCTTTCAGTTCCACCAGCGCCGAATACTTCTTGCCGTCCGCCAGAGTCTCGGCGGAATCGCCCCAGTCCACCAGTTGCCACAGCAGCACCGTGAAGTAGGCAAAGGCAAGGACTTTGAAGAAGATGCCCCAGCGCCGCTGACGCCTTTGTTCGGCGACCGCCTCGAATGCCAGCCGCTCGATCACCTTTCGTTCCCAGTTGGGTTGATTCGTGTCCATGTTCGTCCCGATGTCTATTTGAGATAGAGGTGTCCGTCCCGCTCCACGGTCCCGACCGGTTCCAGCGAACGGCCCTTGCACGGACCGTACACGCAGGTCCCGCTGGCCGGGTCATAGGTGGCACCGTGGGTGGCACAGACCAGAAAGCGCCGCGTTTCGTCGAAGAACTCGCCTGGATTCCAGTCCAGTTCCACGCCGACGTGGGCGCAGCGATTGACATAGGCGCGCACCCTGCCCTCGTGACGTACCGCAAAGGCAGGAACCGTCTCGCCGCCGCGCTCCACCTCGAAGCGGACCCCGGCGCCATCGCGGAGATCCTCGCTGCGGCAGATCAACCCTGACTCTCGATCCACGCCGCGAGTTCCTCGAAATCCTCGACGCAGACCAGGGGCGCCTCCGCCGCCAACGCCGCACGCGGGTGGGCACCGAAGGCCACCGCCACCGCTGCCACGCCGGCGCTTCGTGCCATCTGCAGATCATGGGTCGTGTCGCCGATCATCAATGCCCGCTCCGGCTCGACGCCCAGTTCTTCCAGGATTTCCAGCAACATCGCCGGATGGGGCTTGGAGAAGCACTCGTCGGCGCAGCGCGTGGCGTGAAAGTAGGCTTCGAGTCCGCTCGTCGCGAGCGCCCGGGTGAGGCCGATCCGGCTCTTGCCGGTGGCCACGCCGAGCTGACGCCCCTCGCCATGAAGCTCGCGCACCAGATCCGATGCGCCGGGAAACAGCGCAAGTTCATGGTCCCGTGCCAGATAGTGGGCGCGGTAGCGCTCCGCCAGCCGTCCGTAGTCCCGCGGATCGAGTTCCGGCAGCGCGCAGCGCAACGCATCGTGCAGGCCGAGGCCGATGATGTGACGCGAGCGCGCGATCGGCGGCGGATCCAGGCCCAGGTCGCGGCAGGCCGCCTCGATCGAGGCGACGATCGCCCCCGGCGAGTCGAGCAGCGTGCCGTCCCAGTCGAAAACCACCAGTTCAAATCGCCGCACCATAGTCCCTGATCTCGTTCGCCTCCAACTTCGCAAGGAAAGCAGCAAGGTCGGCCGACAGCGGCGACTGCAGTTCGAGGCTGCCCCCTTCCGCCGGATGCTGGAACGTCAGTTGCTGCGCGTGGAGAAACATTCGCTTGAGCCCCAGGCGCGTCAGCTCCTTGTTCAGATCGAAGTCGCCGTACTTGTCGTCGCCGCACAGGGGATAGCCGAGGTGGGTGAGATGCACCCGGATCTGATGGGTACGGCCGGTCATGAGTTCCACCTCGACCAGGCTGAAATTCTCCCAGCGCGCCCGCAACCGGACCACGCTGTGGGCTTCCTTGCCCTCGGCGGAGACGCTGACCCGGCGCTCGCCCTCCCGCGTCAGATACTTCTCCAGCGGCAGCCGGATGTGGCGCAGCGGATCCGGCCAGCGCCCGCGGACCAGCGCCAGGTAGCTCTTGCGCACCCGGCCCTCGCGCAACTGGGTGTGCATCGCCGTCAGCGCCGAGCGCTTCTTCGCCAGCAGCAGCACCCCCGACGTCTCACGGTCGAGGCGATGCACCAATTCGACGAAACGATAGTCGGGACGCTGCCGGCGCACCTGCTCGATGACCCCGAAACTGACACCGCTGCCGCCGTGCACAGCCAGGCCGGCCGGCTTGTCCAGCGCCAGCAGGGATGCATCCTCGAACAGAACCGAAATCGGCTTGGCCCCGGCCGGCACCGCCGCCGGTGGTCGCTCGGCCAGCCGCAGCGGTGGAATTCGCACCTCGTCCCCCGCCTGGAGACGATAGTCAGGGCCCACGCGCCGCCCATTGACCCGCACCTCGCCGCTGCGCAGGATGCGATAGACGTGGCTCTTGGGAACCCCCTTGCAGCGGCGCAGGAGGTAATTGTCCACCCGCTGGGTCGCCTCCTCAGTGCCGACACGTTCATGCCGAACCGCGGGATTTTTGCTCAACTCCTTCATTTTGAATATACTGCGGCGAGTTTGCGGCTATGTGTCACGACCCCGCGCCGGTGCCCGATTCGGGGTGCCCCGCGCTCCGACTGATGCCTGCCGGCGGACCCGCCGCAAACGCCCACGACGGTTAATTTCGCTCACCGGAAGTAGCGATGGTAATTGATATTTGCGCGCGCACCCTACACGCCCCATGCCTGGTCCTGACGCCGGCGCTTCATCCCACCCGCAGCAGGACGCGCCAAAGACAAACCCACGATTAAGTTTTGCGGCGTCCCCGTCCATGAGACCCACCATGCCGAACTGATCCGGCCTGCCGCTTGCGGCAAGCGGTTTGTCCTGCCCGTGTAGTAAACGCGCGGGAGAAACAACAATGAAACGCATGCTGTTCAACGCGACACAGGCAGAGGAACTCCGTGTCGCGATCGTCGATGGTCAGAAACTGATCGACCTAGACATCGAATCCGCCAGCAAGGAGCAACGCAAGAGCAACATCTACAAGGCGATCATCACCCGCATCGAGCCCAGCCTCGAAGCCTGTTTCGTCAACTACGGCACCGAGCGCCATGGTTTCCTGCCGTTCAAGGAAGTCTCCCGTTCCTATTTCAGAAGCGATGTCGAGCCAGCCCGTGCCCGCGTCCAGGATGCGCTGCGAGAAGGCCAGGAACTGATCGTCCAGGTTGACAAGGACGAGCGCGGCAACAAGGGCGCCGCTCTCACCACCTTCATCAGCCTCGCCGGCCGCTATCTCGTTCTGATGCCCAACAACCCGCGGGGCGGTGGCGTTTCGCGCCGCGTCGAGGGCGACGACCGGGCCGAACTGCGGGAGGTGATGGACAACCTGGAGATGCCCCAGGGCATGAGCCTGATCGCCCGCACCGCTGGCATCGGCCGAACCGCCGAAGAACTGCAATGGGACCTCAACTACCTGTTGCAACTGTGGCGGGCCATCGAAGGCGCGGCCCAGGCCCAGTCTGGTGCGTTCCTGATCTACCAGGAAGGCAGCTTGGTGATCCGTGCCATTCGCGACTATTTCCAGCCCGATATCGGCGAGATACTGATCGATACCGACGATATCGTCGAGCAGGCCCAGCAGTTCATGAGCCATGTGATGCCGGGCAACGTGAACCGCGTCAAACGCTACCGCGACGACGTGCCGCTGTTTTCCCGCTTCCAGATCGAGCATCAGATCGAAACCGCCTTCGGGCGCCAGGTGACGCTACCCTCCGGCGGCGCGATCGTCGTCGATCACACCGAAGCCTTGGTGGCAATCGACGTCAACTCCGGACGCGCCACCCGCGGCCAGGACATCGAGGAGACGGCGCTGCGCACCAACCTCGAAGCCGCTGACGAGATCGCCCGCCAGTTGCGCCTGCGCGACCTGGGCGGCCTGCTGGTCATCGACTTCATCGACATGGAAAACCAGCGCAACCAGCGCGAGGTCGAGAACCGCCTGCGCGATGCGCTGCATTTCGACCGTGCACGGGTGCAGATGGGCAAGATCTCGCGCTTCGGACTGATGGAGCTTTCGCGCCAGCGGCTGCGCCCTGCCCTGGCCGAGATGAGCTACATCGCCTGCCCGCGCTGCACCGGCACCGGCCACATCCGCGGCACCGAGTCAGCGGCCCTGCACATACTGCGCATTCTCGAAGAGGAGGCGATGAAAGAGAACACCGGTGCCGTCCATGCCCAGGTTCCGGTGGACGTCGGCACCTTCCTGCTCAACGAGAAGCGGCCCGACATCCAGGCCATCGAACTGCGCCACAGGGTCAATATCGTCCTCATTCCCAACACCAATCTGGAGACGCCGGCTTACGAGGTGGTGCGGCTGCGCCACGACCAGTTGAACGAGGAGGAAACGGCCCAGCCCAGCTACCGCATGGTCGAAGTCCCCCAGCCCGAGGGCTATACCGCCGGCGGACCGGTGGAGGCCCGCGCCCAGCGCCAGGAGGCCGCAGTAAAGGGCATAACGCCGGACCAGCCGGCGCCGATCGTCGAGCCCAGAGCCGAGGCAGCCCCGGTCGAGCCGGGCATCATCCAGAAGATCCTGGCCTGGTTCCGCGGCAATCGCAAACCGGAGGCCCCGTCCCAGCCAGCCGAAGGCACGACGCGCCAGGGTGGGCGCGATGCCGGGCGGCGCGGTGGCAGGGGTCGAACCGGTGGCGGCCGCGGGGACAAGCCGGATCGTGGCGAACGCGCCGAGCGGACCGAGCGCGGCCCGCGTCCGGAGAGGGGGGAGCGCGAGGCGCGCAATCAGCCTCCCCGAGGCGACGCGGAAACGGTGCGCGAACCCAAACGTCAGCGGCCCGAGCGCGGCGAGCGTCCGGAACGTGGTGAGCGACCGGAGCGTCCCGAGCGCCAGGATCGCGCCGAACGCCAGGAACGCACCGAGGGCCGCCCGCCACGCCCGCCCCGGGAACGCGCAGCGCCGGCCGCAGCCGCCAGCCCTGAAATCGTCGCAACCGCGGAAGATCAGAGTGCCACCGTTCCTTCTGCCGAGTCGCCGGAGACAGCCGGCGCGACGTCCGATGGCGGTCAGCAGCGCGGACGCCGCAATCGCCGCGGTGGCCGGCGCGAGCGCAGCGAGCGCAAGCCGGCAGAGGGCGTGGCAGCACCCGCCGAGTTGCTGGAAGGAGCCGAGGGGGAGCCGGTGCAGGACGTGCAAGCGGACGCCGAACCGGACGCTCCGACGCTCGAACCTATCGAGCAGGTCACCGAGACCGCTCAGGCAGCCACCATGGATCGAGAGCAAGCCATTGCGCCCCTGCCCATCCCGGGACGTGTCGCAACGCAGGTCGAAGCGGTCGAAACCGCGCCCGCTACCGAGGAGGTCTTGGCCCCGGTGCGGGTTGCAGAAGCTCAGGTCACCGAGCCGCAACGCGTTGCCGTTGCGGAGCCACAACAATCCGTTCCCGCGGTTCAGCCGGCACCGGTCGAAACAGCCGCTGCGCTCGTGGAAAGCGGACTGGTGATGGTCGAAACGAGTCCCGATCGAGTCCAGAACTGGCGCCAGCCGGAGCAGGCCGTCGAAGTGCCCCTCCCGCGTCGCCGCGGGCCCGCACCGGCCCCCGAGCAGCCCGCCGAGAACCTGGTCCAGATCGAAACCCGCAAGTAGGTTCCGCTGCCCGTCCGGCCCTCGGCGCCGGGCGGGCATCAACGCTGGCGCAGCGCCTCGATCAGGCCTTCCGCCGCGTCCTCCACCATATCCAGCACCAGATCGAAGCCCTTTTCCCCGCCGTAATAGGGGTCGGGCACTTCATCGGTATCGAAGCGGCGCGCGTAGCGCATGAAGAGCTCCAGCTTCCCGTGCTGATCGGGCGGACATACGCTGCGCAGGTGGGCGAGATTCTCCCGATCCATCGCGAGGATCAGCTCGAACTCGTCGAAATCCTCGGACTCCACCCGACGCGCCCGTAGCCGGCTCAGATCAACCCCGCGCCGCTTGGCCGCCCGCTGAGCCCTCGGGTCCGGGGCCTCCCCCACATGGTAGGCGTGAGTCCCCGCAGAATCGATCTCAAAAACCGATTCCAGTCCCCTGTTCTTAATGAGATTTCGAGCAACACCCTCAGCCGTTGGCGAACGGCATATATTGCCCATGCATACAAACAGGATTCGCATTCCTCATCCAGGCAAGGTCGTGATCGGCGCAGGTCGCGCCGCCCATGGGAAGCGATCTTACGGGAGAAAGCGAAGCAACCCCAGCGGGGCAACGAAAGGAAAGAGAAGGAAAGAAAACGACCAACGGACAACATCGGGCCATCGCATGCGGACTGCGGACCGGCATCAACCTTAAAGCCTGTCCGCCCCTGCACATTGCCAACTGCGTGCCAACTGGGTGCCAAGTGCGGCGCGCGGCCGCTGGAATCAGCCCCGTCCCTCGGGCCGGGATTCCCGTTGGAGCAGGATTGACCTGGAAAGGCAGCGGATGTGGGTCTGGATCGTTGTCGCCTCGCCGGGATAGGCCTCCCCACGGTCCGACACGTAGCGTTCCAACGACCGGTAGATATCCAGATGCGATTGCAGACTCGCCAAGGCGTCACTGGTTTCAATTCGCCGCATACCCTACCCTCCCCTGGAGCGCTTACAAGAGCGTCGAAGGACCATACTCCAATCGCGGTGCACCAAGGAAGCCCCCTCCCGAAATTTCTGCAAGCGCAGAGAATCCGCGCGTAAGACCGTCATCCCGTGGCCTCCCGGGCCCTGACTCCGGGCTCTAACTCAGCCATCGGCTTCGGCATGTCGCGACCACGCAAGCCGCAAGACGAACGTCCCCCACACTGATCCGCAACGATTGTGGCTGCCACGACTCTCCCATGCCAATCGAGAACATCGAGCCGTCAACGGGCGGAGGCCCCGAAACCCTGCAAGGGACCACGGAGCCTCCTTCAACCACCGCTGCCGCCGACAGGCCGGCACAGCGTAGGCGCTATGCCTTCAACATCGGGCCGTCATTTCGCCCCGCAACCCCCTCCGGATGACAGGAACTCGGAGGCGCACACGGGCGCCGAAACTGCCAGGCCGCCCTCATGCGGATACACCGGCAGCGCATCCAGAGGCACAGTGCCGCCTTCATTGACGTGATCCCTCAGGCTGTCAGTCGAGAAGGCACGGCGCCGTTCCTCATCTACCAGGCTGATCGCCTGCCCCTGCAGGTTCGCCGCAGCCTGGAAGGCACGAGTGACCGCCGGTCCGTTATCCACCAGCACGATTGTGATGCCGCCGGTGGTCGGATCGATGGACTTGATCACCACGCCCGGATCGCCCTTGATCACGACGTCTATCAGGCCAGGAATCCTCTCCTCGAACCGGAAGGTGCCCAGCGGACCGGCCGTTCCGACAACCCTGACTCCAACGACCCCGCTGTCCTCGAACAGGTTCACGCCCTCCCCGCCTCCGTTCGCAATAACGTTCTGCGACAGAACGCGGAAGCTGCCGAGCGGAGCGATGGCGTTGTTCAAAGTCGACAGGCAATTGGCCGGGCTAGAACAACTGCCGATGCTGCCGCTGGCCGTCAATTCCACCGTGCCCCCGCTGACGCTCACCGTAGTCGGGTCTGTCTGCACGATGTCGCCACCGTTCGCAGTCAGGCGCACTGTGGCACCGCTCAGGTTGTGAGTAACCGTCAGAGAGCCACCCGAAATCAGCGTCAGGTCGGCCGAACCGGTGCTGATCGGCGCGGCGGGCAAACTCAGCCCTCCCCCAGCGCTGAGGGTCACAGGCTGATTCGGCGCGTTGCCCAACGTGGCGATCTGGAGGACGCTCACGTCATTTACCGCAATCGCACCGCCGTTAACGCTCACTGCCCCACCGAAGTCATTGGCGTTGTCCAATGTGATGGCGTTGGCACCGGCGTTGAGCGTCGTCGTGCCGGTCACGCTCAGCGCCCCCGTGTCGCTGATCGCGCCCGTGGCGGTGCTCGACAGGTTGCCGCCCACCGTGGTGGCGCCAAAGGTGGTGGCAGCGGCCGTGGTGGTCAGGTTGCCTGCCGTTGAGCCGCTCACGTTCAGCGCTCCACCCGCAGTCAGTACCCCGGCAGCGCTGGCCGTCAGCGCCGCGCTCAGTGCGTTGGTATCGTTCAGGGTGATGTTGCTGCCGGTGGCCGTAACCACGCCACCGAAGTCATTGGCGTTGTCCAATGTGATGGCGTTGGCACCGGCGTTGAGCGTCGTCGTGCCGGTCACGCTCAGCGCCCCCGTGTCGCTGATCGCGCCCGTGGCGGTGCTCGACAGGTTGCCGCCCACCGTGGTGGCGCCAAAGGTGGTGGCAGCGGCCGTGGTGGTCAGGTTGCCTGCCGTTGAGCCGCTCACGTTCAGCGCTCCACCCGCAGTCAGTACCCCGGCAGCGCTGGCCGTCAGCGCCGCGCTCAGTGCGTTGGTATCGTTCAGGGTGATGTTGCTGCCGGTGGCCGTAACCACGCCACCGAAGTCATTGGCGTTGTCCAATGTGATGGCGTTGGTACCGGCGTTGAGCGTCGTCGTGCCGGTCACGCTCAGCGCCCCCGTGTCGCTGATCGCGCCCGTGGCGGTGCTCGACAGGTTGCCGCCCACCGTGGTGGCGCCAAAGGTGGTGGCAGCGGCCGTGGTGGTCAGGTTGCCTGCCGTTGAGCCGCTCACGTTCAGCGCTCCACCCGCAGTCAGTACCCCGGCAGCGCTGGCCGTCAGCGCCGCGCTCAGTGCGTTGGTATCGTTCAGGGTGATGTTGCTGCCGGTGGCCGTAACCACGCCACCGAAGTCATTGGCGTTGTCCAATGTGATGGCGTTGGTACCGGCGTTGAGCGTCGTCGTGCCGGTCACGCTCAGCGCCCCCGTGTCGCTGATCGCGCCCGTGGCGGTGCTCGACAGGTTGCCGCCCACCGTGGTGGCGCCAAAGGTGGTGGCAGCGGCCGTGGTGGTCAGGTTGCCTGCCGTTGAGCCGCTCACGTTCAGCGCTCCACCCGCAGTCAGTACCCCGGCAGCGCTGGCCGTCAGCGCCGCGCTCAGTGCGTTGGTATCGTTCAGGGTGATGTTGCTGCCGGTGGCCGTAACCACGCCACCGAAGTCATTGGCGTTGTCCAATGTGATGGCGTTGGTACCGGCGTTGAGCGTCGTCGTGCCGGTCACGCTCAGCGCCCCCGTGTCGCTGATCGCGCCCGTGGCGGTGCTCGACAGGTTGCCGCCCACCGTGGTGGCGCCAAAGGTGGTGGCAGCGGCCGTGGTGGTCAGGTTGCCTGCCGTTGAGCCGCTCACGTTCAGCGCTCCACCCGCAGTCAGTACCCCGGCAGCGCTGGCCGTCAGCGCCGCGCTCAGTGCGTTGGTATCGTTCAGGGTGATGTTGCTGCCGGTGGCCGTAACCACGCCACCGAAGTCATTGGCGTTGTCCAATGTGATGGCGTTGGCACCGGCGTTGAGCGTCGTCGTGCCGGTCACGCTCAGCGCCCCCGTGTCGCTGATCGCGCCCGTGGCGGTGCTCGACAGGTTGCCGCCCACCGTGGTGGCGCCAAAGGTGGTGGCAGCGGCCGTGGTGGTCAGGTTGCCTGCCGTTGAGCCGCTCACGTTCAGCGCTCCACCCGCAGTCAGTACCCCGGCAGCGCTGGCCGTCAGCGCCGCGCTCAGTGCGTTGGTATCGTTCAGGGTGATGTTGCTGCCGGTGGCCGTAACCACGCCACCGAAGTCATTGGCGTTGTCCAATGTGATGGCGTTGGTACCGGCGTTGAGCGTCGTCGTGCCGGTCACGCTCAGCGCCCCCGTGTCGCTGATCGCGCCCGTGGCGGTGCTCGACAGGTTGCCGCCCACCGTGGTGGCGCCAAAGGTGGTGGCAGCGGCCGTGGTGGTCAGGTTGCCTGCCGTTGAGCCGCTCACGTTCAGCGCTCCACCCGCAGTCAGTACCCCGGCAGCGCTGGCCGTCAGCGCCGCGCTCAGTGCGTTGGTATCGTTCAGGGTGATGTTGCTGCCGGTGGCCGTAACCACGCCACCGAAGTCATTGGCGTTGTCCAATGTGATGGCGTTGGCACCGGCGTTGAGCGTCGTCGTGCCGGTCACGCTCAGCGCCCCCGTGTCGCTGATCGCGCCCGTGGCGGTGCTCGACAGGTTGCCGCCCACCGTGGTGGCGCCAAAGGTGGTGGCAGCGGCCGTGGTGGTCAGGTTGCCTGCCGTTGAGCCGCTCACGTTCAGCGCTCCACCCGCAGTCAGTACCCCGGCAGCGCTGGCCGTCAGCGCCGCGCTCAGTGCGTTGGTATCGTTCAGGGTGATGTTGCTGCCGGTGGCCGTAACCACGCCACCGAAGTCATTGGCGTTGTCCAATGTGATGGCGTTGGCACCGGCGTTGAGCGTCGTCGTGCCGGTCACGCTCAGCGCCCCCGTGTCGCTGATCGCGCCCGTGGCGGTGCTCGACAGGTTGCCGCCCACCGTGGTGGCGCCAAAGGTGGTGGCAGCGGCCGTGGTGGTCAGGTTGCCTGCCGTTGAGCCGCTCACGTTCAGCGCTCCACCCGCAGTCAGTACCCCGGCAGCGCTGGCCGTCAGCGCCGCGCTCAGTGCGTTGGTATCGTTCAGGGTGATGTTGCTGCCGGTGGCCGTAACCACGCCACCGAAGTCATTGGCGTTGTCCAATGTGATGGCGTTGGTACCGGCGTTGAGCGTCGTCGTGCCGGTCACGCTCAGCGCGCCGCTGTCGGTAATACCTGCTGCCACGACTGACAGGGTCCCGGTCAAACTGGTCGCCGGAAGATCAACCGCAGCATTGTTGAACTCCAGCGCAAGATTGTTCAGCCCCGCAGGCAGCACTGGATAGAGCGCGCCCGCGTTGATGTTACGCAGCGCCACGTTAACCACGTCGCCCGTCCCTACCTCGGCAATCGTTACCACACCGCCAAAGTCATTCGCCTGGGTGCCCAGCAGCACGTCGGCCGTCGCGTTGTTGAGCGTAAAGCTGCTCGCTCCCGTGACAGCAAGAACACCGCTTTGGGTAATGTCGCCGCCAGCTGTGACGCCGAGCGTCGTGGCTGTCATCGCCCCCAAATCAATGCCGCCAACATCCACCAGGGTGATGTTGCTGCCGGTGGCCGTAACCACGCCACCGAAGTCATTGGCGTTGTCCAATGTGATGGCGTTGGCACCGGCGTTGAGCGTCGTCGTGCCGGTCACGCTCAGCGCCCCCGTGTCGCTGATGGTGCCCGCCGCCGTAACCGTAAGAGATCCCGTGCTAGTGATACCCGCCAGATCGATCCCGTTCACGTCCGCAATCGAAATACTCCCGCCACCGGTCGTCGTTGCGGTCAGGCTCTGCACCGCTGTGTTAACGCTAATACCGCCGCTAGCCGCGTTGAGGGTGACCAACCCGGTGTCGGCGCCAATCGTGCCGTTTCCGGAGATACCTCCCGATCCGTTAGCATCGGCGTCGGCAGTCAGCCGAATCGTGCCGCCACCCGAGACTGTGAGGCTCGCATTCAGGGCGATATCGTTGCCAGCTTCGAAGATCACACTGTTGCCCGTCCCCATGGTCACGGCATTGGCGACGGTGATGTTCTGCGTTGCCTGGAGGAACAACTCGTTGAAACCTACAACGTCGGCGATTTCGATCGTCAGATTGGCCGGAGCATCGGCGAAGGCGACATCCGGCGTGCCAGCGGCGTTGTTCGGCGGCGACACCTGAGTGGTGGTGTTCAGGACGATATTGTCCGGGTCGAGAAGGAGTGTTCCGCCAATGCCTGCGGGCGCACCGACGTTCACTGCCCCATCGAAGCCCAGTTGCCGCTTGCCTGAAACCTCGACCATACCTCCATTGCCCGCAATTTCACCACCTTGGGCACTGATGCTGCCGAAATAGCGGGTGGTGTCGTCGCCCCAAACGACTACCGTTCCCCCGTCGCCCGCGCGCACGGCGTCGGCGCTGATCCTTGCTCCCGCATCCGCGTAAGTACGGAAAGCGTTCTGTTCCGGCCCCTTTCCCTGCCAATTACCCCCCACCAGCACCGTCCCGCCGCCAGCATCGCCTGATGCGTCTATGCGCGCACCGTCGAACAGGCCGACGTATTCACCGAGGACTTTGACCGTGCCGCCGGTCTCGCCGGCGTCCGCTCCGGATGCCTGGGCGGTGCCGCTCACCGAGACGACGCCGGAGGATCCGCCGTCCAGGACGATGACGCCGTTGCGGTCGCTCAGGGTGTCGGCGCGGATGATGCCGCTGGTGTTGATCACGGTTTCCAGCGCCGCGTCCTGGGCGCGGGCGATGAGGTTGACGCGCCCGCCGTCGGCGGCCAGGGTGCCGCTGTTGTTGATGGCGGCGTCCACCGCTGCGCCGTCCACCGACAGGCTCACCAGACCGTCGCCGAATCGATCGAGGGTGACCCGGCTGCCGGCGGCCAGGCCGATGCTGCCGCCTTCCGCGGAGATGCTTCCCGCATTGACGACGCGGGTGCCGATGAGAATCGTGGCGCCGCCGGGGGTGCGGATGCTGCCTTCATTGACCACGGCCCCCGCGTTGGGTCCGGCGGTGAACGCGTAGCGTCCAGCCAGGAAGTCCTCGTTGCCGATACCGAGGGACGAGGCGATGATGCCGCCGACATCGACTTGCGCGCCTCGGGCGAAGAGAACGCCCGAGGGATTCACCAGCACGATGCGACCGTTGGCCGACAGGCTGCCGTGGATCTCGCTCATGCTGCCGCCCAGCACCCGGTTGAGGGCAACGGCGGACGCGTTAGGCTGCACGAAGCGCACGCTCTCGGCGGCGCCGATGTTGAAGCTGCCCCAATTGATGATCGCCTTCTGGGTGCTCTGGTCGACCCGCATGGCGTTCGCCGCGGGGCTTGCCACCGTTGCCTGACCGGCGGCGATCTCTGCCCCGGTTGGCAGGGCTCGCGCGATGCTGGGAACGAAAGGCGCGACCAGGGTCGCGAGAAGCAGAGCAATCCTGCGCCGCGAGGGTCGTACGATAAGGCGCAGGGTGCGGGTCAGTCGGACCACGATGTTGCGGCGGGAACCCCGGGAATCACCGGCGCGGAGCGCTGCACGACGGACGGCACGGTTGGCAAGTTCAGTGCTCATGTTCTTGACCTCCGACGAATGCTTGATCCAATGAAAGGCGTCGCAACGTGGACCGGGACAATGCCTCGATTCGCTGCGGCAAAGCCGCTTCAAAAACTCATGGATGCCTGGAAATAGACGCGGGGATCGCGCTCGGCCGGGTCTGTCTGCCCGGGGGCAGGGGTACCGTCATCCGGCCAGGCGACGGACACCCTGAAGGCAAGGCCGCCCTTCTTGACGCTGCTAAGGCCGATGCCATAGCCACCGCGTTCGAGCGTGACGTCGTTACCCTCGCCGATGAAGTCGCCCGGATTCGCGTTCCTGTGGGAACGGCCCCAGTCGTAGAACAGGCTGGCGGTCAATGGCGCGCCGAAGAGGCGCACGACCGGCAGGTCGCGCCGAAGCTCGACGGTGAACCGCGAGCCTTCGTCGCCCGGCGCATCGCCGACCGGATAGGCCCGGACTGCGTTCGGCCCGCCCAGGAAGAACTCTTCCAGCGGATCGAGATTCTTCGAAGCCCATTGCCCTGTGCCGGAGAGCAGGACGAAGAACTCGGCGGGCAAAGCCTGGAGCCGGGAAGCCGACCACCGGACCAACTCGAAGTCGCCCGCAGTCTTGCCCGAGAGTTGATCGTTGCGCAGGGTCGTGGGGTTGAGAATATCCAGATCACCCGAAATGAAATTCAGCAAACCCCAGCTATAGCCTTTCCAACTGTCGAAGAGATCGCCCGAGACCTCGATCGACGCGGCGCGAACTTCCTTGTTGTTCTCGATGCCGGCGACGTCCCTCGCGTCGGTCGAGTCGTAGCCCGCGCGCACGAACAGGTTGGCATCGCGGCGCCGGACGAGGGGGTGGATCACATTGACGCTGGCGATCTGGGCATCGCCGTGGGCATCCAGCGCTTCGAACTCGGCATTCTTGGAGAGGCGGTAATTGAGGTTCGCGTACGAGAGCGCGAGCTTCGTCCCGTAAGGCCCCACCGGCAGGATGTAGTTCAGGCTGAGGAGATTCGTGTCCGGCTCTTCGGCGATCTGGCCGCGAAGAGAGAGGCGATCGCCCCGCGAAAGCGGGCCATTGACATGAACGGTCGCGCCTATCCTGTGCTCGCCCGCATACCGCACGCCGTGATTGTCGAAGTCGAATTCGAAATCGACCAGCTTGCGCCCGGGATCAGGGACCACCTCGACGGTCAGGTCCGCGGTTCCCAAGTCCTTGCCGGGTTCGAGGTAGGACTTCACCTCCAGCGGAGCCATGTCACGAATTAGCAACAGGGGTCGCTCTAGCCTGGCCTCGGTGATGAGATCCCCGGATTTCAGATGCGCATCGACGATGCTCTGTGCCTGGCTCTCGGAGAAGCGCGTACCTGGGGCAACCTTCACCTTGACCTGACCGAGCCGCCCCTCGACCACCGCAACCTCGACAACCCCGTCGCGGATTTCCTGTTTCGGCAGATAGGCAACCGCCAGGAAGTAGCCGCGCGACGTGTAGATCCGCCGGACCTTCTTGGCCGCGTCCACCAGTTCGACGGAGCTGAGTTCCTTTCCGACGTCCCCGGCCAGCGCTGCCTGCAGCGTCCCCGTATCGATGGCCGTATTGCCCGAGATGCGGAAGCTGCTCACTCGCACCTTCACGGCCGGATCCAGTTGGAGCGCCGGCCGGTCGTCGGGAATGGCACTGGGCAGTACCGGTGCCCCCCGTTCCGGGGGCGGCGCCGGTTCCTCTACCGAGCGCAGGACGCCCGCCGCCCCCGGCGGAGGCGTGGGTGTCTGGGCGAGTGAAGCGGAAGTGGAGAAGAGAGCGACAAGAACGACGGGCAAGCGTGGACCGATCATGGTTTTCTGCCTCGAAGGATCTTCTTGACTTCTATTCCCGGGCCGAATCTCCCTTGCATGGTGCGCCCGGAGTCCGCGAACCATATTACTCCAAGCAGCATGATCAACAAGTAGTCGGATCAAATCCCGCGCCCGCGAAGATAGCAGAACGGACACGAATCCCTTGCTGGGAGAGCGTATGAGGGGCATCCCCCGAGCGGGCGCCGTGAGCTTCCCGGAATCCGTCTTCCCTCCAGGCGGTTGATCCCGGCAATCCGATCTGATAAGTCCCGCGATGCGCGAAGCCCCGTCCTAATCGCTCGTAGGTTATCCGGGCGACGGATCTGTGGCTGCGCCGCAACACCGGCGTCGCGCCTGCATCCAGCGCGCAAGTTGCGCCGGTGCCGTCAGATGCCCTGTCCGGTAATGAAGAACGCGGCCCAGAAGAACGGATGGGGGCGCTTCTTGCGCGTTTCCATCTGCGCAGCACGCAGGGCGTCGCGCTTGCTCATCCCGGACTTGATGCTGGCATAGAAGCGCTGCATCAGGAAGGTGGTGGCCTCGTCGTCCACTTCCCACAGGGTGGCGACGACGTTGGCGGCACCGGCGTAAAGGAAGCCGCGGGTAAGACCCACCACGTCGTCGCCGCTGAGTACGGCGCCGAGGCCGGTCTCGCAGGCGCTCAGCGTCACCAGTTCGGCGTCGAGCCGCATCCCGTAAAGCTCGCTGGTGGTGAGCGACCCGTCGTTCTCGCCGTCCGGCGCCAGCAGCAGCCGCGAGCGCAGCGCGTCCTGGGCGTTGTACTCACCATGCGAGGCCACGTGCAGGGTGCGAAATCCCGGCGCCAGGCGCTTGAAGCTCGTCTCAGATGCGCTGCGGCGGGTCAGCAGTTCGCTCTTGGCGCCCATTGCCGAAATCGCCCTGGCCTCCTTCTCCGCCGCCGGGAGATCGAGACGCGCGTCCCCCACGTCTGGATTGCCCAGCACCAGCATGCTGTCCAGGCTGCGGCCTCGCGGCGGTTTGAGAAACTTCACGACGCTGGCACTGGGCAGGAAGCGCAGGTTGTGGCGCTCGACCCAGTAGTCGTTGCCGTCGTGCAATGCGGCGAAGGACACGTAATGCAGCAGGCCGTGGGGGATGACAAGGAGGTTCTTCGCCGCCAGTTCGGCCTGCAGCGGCCGCACCAGCCGGTCGTAGAGCGCGCGTGCCTCGTCCTGCACCCTGTCGCCCCGCGCCTCAAGCTCCTTGCGGAAGCGGCGCACCAGCGGTTCCAGATCCCCGGCATCCAGCTTGCGTACCGTCACCTTGTTGCGCGACACCGCAGCGGCGTACAGGTCCTGGCCGTGGGCATAGTATTCGAGCACCGCCTCGTCCGGCTCCAGACGCGACTGAACCTCCCGGGCCGAGATGGAGGTCACCGCAATGAGCGAGGCGAGCTCCGGGGAGATCGAACTCAGCTCCGCCCGCGCCTTCTTCAAGCTCGGCGCGGCACGGCTTTCCCCCGCGCGGCTCGCGGCCAGGGGCAATTGCGCGGCGGCGGCGCTGCCCGCCTCGCGCAGCATTGTCAGCGTCGCCGCAACCGCCTTTTCCTCGCCCCGCGGCGCCGCGAAGTCGTCCTTCGCCGCCAGCAGATCCACCAGCGCCCGCGCCTTGGCGCGCTCGATGATCTCGAACGCAGCCTCGCTGCGGCCGAGTTGCAGGAGGGCGCCGACGGCACGCGCATAGACCACCTGCTTGTCACCGACGAAGCCGATCTTCGCCGTTTCGGTGTTGATGCTGGCACGCTGCTCCTCGATGGCGTCGATGGCGCGGCGGTAGAACTCCACCGCCTCGTCGTGGCGCCCTTCGGCGTCGGCGATGCGTCCGCGGTCGTAGAGGATCAGCCAGTAGATCTCGCCGTTGGCGCGCACCGCATCGGTCGCGAGCAGGCGGTCGAAGCCGGCTTTGGCCTCCGCCGTCTGGCCGGTTTCGAGAAGCGCCCGATTGACGAGGAATCCGCGCGGCAGTTCGGCCCAGGTCCAGTTGCTCACGCCCCGGAAGGCGGCACCGCTCACCAGGTTGTCGAGGAAGACCTTGAACTCGAAGCTCGTGTCGGCGCGGATCGCCGCCAGCGCTTTGTCATAGCGGCCGAGCGCCGACCAGCTGCGGGCCAGCGCCATTGCCTTGATGCCGGCATAGTCCGAAGCCGCGGGCCACGCGACGCTGACTTTCGCCAGCCTCTGCGCGTGCTGCTCCCCGGCGGCACGGTCGCCGGACAGGGTCGAGCCGATCGACATCAGCGCCAGGGCCTCGATCTCCATGTCCTTGTCCAGGCTGCGCTCGGCTTCCATCCACGCCAGCACCTTCGCCGCCTCGGCAACCGCCTCCTTGTGCTGGCCGAGTTCCACCTGAGCCGTGGCGCGCATCAGATGTACCGTGGGTGTCGCGTCGTCCAGCCCGAACAGCCGGGTGTGGCGCGGCCCCTTGCGGATCGCTTCGCTCAGCCGATCGAGGCAAGGCATCAGCTTGCCGTAGCGCTTGATCCTGGAATAGGCAAAGCACAGCGCATGCTGGTCGGGCGTGGCGAGCGGACCGCGCGCCGCTTCCGACTCCAGCAGCCGCTCCAACTCGTCGAAGCGCCCGGTGGCGGCAAGCTGCGCCGCGTCGGTGCCGAGATCGGCCCGCACCGGCGGCAGCGCCAGCGCGCAGCCCAGGATGATTGCGGCGAGGCGCGCCAGACGGCTCATCGCCGGATCAGAACCAGTAGCCGATATTCGCCGACAGCCCGCTCGTGTCAGGTCCGTACAGGAAGTTGAGGCCGCCGCGCACGAAACTGCGGGAGGAGAAGGCGCTGCGGTTGGTGCCGAGCGTGATGCCAAGCTCCTGGGTGTTGTTGACATAGATCTCGGTGCCCAGGTAGCGCGTGTCGATCAGCGAATACTCCACGGACAACGGCATGCCGCCTACGGTCACCGGCTGACTGAACATCACGCCGTTGCGCAGCACCACGTTGTCGATGTCCGGATTGAACGAATAGTCGCCGGCCTCGACCCGGAGCGTCGTGTAGTAGCCCAGCATGTTGCCGATTGCCATGTCGAAGCTCGCGAAGCGCATCACGTAGGTGCTGGAGACCGATGCCGACGCCACACCCGAAACGGTCGCCATGTCCTCCGACGCCACCACGCCCAGGCGCACCGCGGGAGCGATCGACCAGGCATCGTTCATCGGCACGCGATAGCTCACACCGGGACTCAAGTGGTAGAACTTGGCGCCCTCGGTGTCGGACATCGTGATCGGCATGCCCAGCACGAGCTTGCGGCGCGGGTCGATGTTGTTGCGGATGGTGTAGGACAGCGGCAGCGTGGTGACCCGGGTGTCGAGATCCTTGACCGAGAACGAAGTGAAATTGAGCCCCACGCCGATCAGGTTGCCGGGCTGGGTTTCGGCCCGGGACGGCAGAGTGTCGAAGGCGTCGGCGAAGTCCGCCGCCACCGCTGTCGGAATCAGCCCGCCCGGCCCCGAGATCGGGCTGTGGGGGGAATTGGCTGCCTGGTACCGCATCATCTCGCCGATGACGCCGGAGTTCTTCAGGTAGTCCTCCAACTGTTGTTCCGAATCGTCGCGCGTGACACCGTTGAACTCGACCGCGACGCCCAGGGCGGGGATGCGAAACAACAACCGCGTGCCGGCGCCGGTGGCTCCCTCGACCGGATAGGCGAGGTTCATCGGCAGCGAATTGAAGAACAAGTCGAGGCTAGCTGGCTCGGTCCCCGTGTAATCGGGATTGACCGCCCTCAGGCCGTTGGTGCCCAGGCCATCGAACAGCGTGCCGACGGTATTGAATCCCGCCGTACCGCAGCTCGCGGCTTCAGCGCCCGGCTGCACCAGGAACCCCACGCCGTAAAGCCCGCTAGTCGGTGCCACGCAGGGCGTCGCCACTTGCGCCTGCGCTCCGCCGCACAGCGCGGCGATCAGGACCGCGCCCGGCAGCACGCTGGATCGTGTATTCATTGTCTGCTCTCCCCTGTTTGCGATGCGGCCATCGCCACCCCGCTGCGGATTCTATGCGCCTGCCGCGCCGCGGAACAGCGCGACCGGGGCCGCACCCGCAAGCTCGGGGTTTAGGACGAGGCGCAGCTCGACCACCCCCAAAATCAGCCGCGGCGACACGGTGAAACCGCAGTCGCGGGCAAGATTCTTCATGCGCTCGTTGTCGAGCATGGTCTCGCCGCGCAGTTCCCGGGTGCCACGGCTGCGCAGATAGGCGATCATCCGCTCGAGCAGCAGGCGGCCGAGGCCCTTGCCCTTCATCTCGGAGCGCACCACGATGGCGAACTCCGCACTCACGTTGTCCGGGTCGGCCACGGCGCGGACTTCGCCCAAGGTGCGCAGCCCGCCTTCGCCGTCGCCGCCGAGCGCGATCAGTGCCATTTCCCGGTCATAATCGATGTGGGTGTAGCGCGCAAGTTCGGTATGCGGCAGATGGCGCATGGTGCTGAAGAAGCGGTAGCGGGCATCCTCCGGCGTCAGCGAATCGAGGAAGGCCCCGTGCACCAGTTCATCCTCGGGGCGGATCGGCCGCAGGACGATGTCCTGGCCCTGCCATTGCACGGCCTGCTCCAGTTCCCGGGGATAGGGACGGATGGCAAAGCGGCGCGAGCCCAGATGCCGGCGACGAGGGGCAACGCGCATTCGCACGTGCTTCGCCACGACACCCGCTGCCCCGAAACGAAGCGGATCGATTTCCAGCTCCACCACCTCGTCGAGGTCGGCGACGAGCTGCGAAACCTGGACCAGCGTGAGGCACAGCGCGTCGAAGTCTGCTTCCTTCGCATCGTCGCGAACGGCTGGCCGCCCCGCCGCCAGAGCGCGGGACAGAAGGTCGCTTGCCAGAAGCATGTTGAGCGGAGGCAGCGCGACGGCCACGTCGCGGACACCCCGCGCAGCGCCGCTGCGCCCGGCAAGGATGATCGGCCCGAACACCGGATCGGCAGCCACCCCCACCAACAGGTCGGTACGCGATCCGCGCGCTGCCGTCCCGCCGCGGCCGGCAGCGGGCTCGGGGACGGCTATGCCGTAGGCACGCAGCACATCGAAGGCCTCGTGCTCCGCCAGTCGGTCTCGTCCCGCCGCCAGTGCCTGGGCGACGACGCACCGCGCGCTGGCGACGTCGGGCACGAACTCCTCGGGCACCGAGGGCGGCGTCTGCATCAGCAGCTCGCGGTTGCGGCGATATTGCTCGATGCCGAGGAACACTTCGACCGCCTTCTCCGGGGCGTCGTAACTCAGCAGGCCCCTCTGGCTCGCGATGCGCCTTGCCTCCTGCACCGCGTCGCCGCCCAGCCAGCAGGTGAATACGCTGCGCACGGCCCCTTCCGCCACCTCGGCGATCGCGCCGCGCAATGTCCGCCGCGGCAGCGAACACCGTGGGAGCATGGATCACCAGCACCGCATCGACTTCGGCGCAGGTCAGCAGCGCGCGGCAGGCAGTCGCGTAGTCCGCGGCCGGCGCCTCGGGCGCGAGTTCCAGCGGATTCGCGCAGCCTACTCCCGGCAAGCGGCGCGCCAGTTCGGCCGAGGTCTCGGGCGACAGCCGTGCCAGCCGGCCGCCGTTCAACTGCAGCAGATCGGCGGCGACACGGCCAAAGCCCGCGCCGTTGGCGACGATGGCCAAGCGGTCGCCGGCGGTGGGTCGCGCCCGCGCCACTGCCTCCACCGCCTCGAACAGTCCCTCGCTGGTGAACACCCGCACGATGCCGGCGCGGCGCATGGCTGCAGCATAGACGTCGTCGCTCTCGAGGAGCGCCGCTGTGCGTGTGGTGCCGACCCGGCTGCCGAGGCCGATGCGGCCGGGGCGGATCGCGATCAGCGGCTTGTTGCGCGCCGCCGCCCGGGCGGCCGACATGAACTTGCGGCCCTGGAGCACAGACTCGAAGTGCAGCAGGATCGAGGCCGTCGTCGGGTCGCTGGCCAGGTAGTCGAGCGCATCGGCGAGATCCACGTCGCTGCTCTCCCCGAGATGCATGAGACATGAGAAGCCGATACCCCGGCTGCGCGACCAGTCGAGTACCGCCGCCGTCACCGGCGCCGACTGCGACACGAAGGCGGTGCGCCCCGCCACCACCGGCGCGTGGCCGAAACTCGCGTTGAGTCCGAGCCGCGGCACCACCAGGCCCGCACTGGCCGGCCCCAGCAGCCGCATCAGGTGGGGGCGTGCGGCGGCCAGCATGGCCTCGCGCAGCGGCCGGCCATGCGCATCCCTGCCGTCGGCAGGCAGGGGGCAGGCCAGGATCGCCGCCTTGGTACCGCGCTCTGCCAGTTGCGCCACCACTTCCGGAACTGTCTGCGGCGCCACGCAAAGCACCGCCAGATCCGGCGCGAGCGGCAGCTTTTCGACGTGCGGATGGGCGGCCAGCCCGAATAGTGACCGGTGCTTGACCGTGACCGGCAGTATGTCGCCCTGGAAGCCCCCCGCCATCAGGTTCCTGAGTACCACAGCGCCATAGCTGCCGGGGACGTCCGAGGCCCCCACCACGGCCACCGATTTCGGTTGGAACAGGAATTCGAGATTGCGGACTGTCATCGCGAAAGACTGGGGCGGCCTGAGCAGCCCATCATTCTGCCACCATGCGCTCGCGCCCCGCCGCGGAACCAGCGCCCCGCACTGCCGAGCGGAAGTCTTCAGGCACGCACAAAGGCGGTAAGCGGCATGCGCAGGCTCACCGGCGGCGGATAGTCGTCGCAGTAGCCCACCCTGAGTATGAACTGGGGCCGCTGGGCGAGCCCCAGTTCTGCGGCGATGGCCGACTGCCAGGGTTGCTCCTCCAGCATCTGGCTCTTGGGATGCACGCCGACCCGCCGCTCACGCACCCGCAGGAAGAAGCGCTCGAAAATGCGCCCGGTCTCGATCAGCCCGGCGACATCCTGGCTCTGGCTGGTGATGACGATCCAGCCTCCGCACTGGCGCGCCTGCTGCGCAACGAGATCGACGCTACGCGCCCGGAACGAGCTGTCCATGACATCGTCGGCGCTGTAGAAGTGCCGCACGTACCAGCCGGCCAGTCCCTCGATTTCCATCGAGGCCGGCGTCAATCCGTTCATGTGGCGCTGGGCCTCTTCGTCCGACCAGCGGATCCAGCGCGCGAGTTCGGCCTGCGCGGCGTCGCGCGCGGCCTGGGCGCGCATCGCCTCGACTGCGGCCTGCGCAAGGAAGCGCCCCTCGCGCGACCCGCTGCCGAAGTAGTGAACCCCGGTCAGCCCCTGGTTCAGGTGTGCGACGTCGGCGCTTCGCAGTTCGCGCGTCGAGTAGCCATTGCGAAGGGTACGCCGCCGGCGGATTGCCTCGATGCCTCCGACATGGACCGGCGACGGACGCAACTGCACCGCCAGCAGCTCCGTGTCGAAAGGCGAAGTCGCGACGGCCCGCGGCTCGATCTCGAATCCCCAGTTGCGCCCGGCGACGACCAGATTCTCGACGAAGGCTCCAACCGCCAGGAGCGCTTCGCGGTTGTGGGGATCCACCGCCGGCAGCCAGCGACTGCGATCCGTACCGATGATCCAGCGGTCGCGGCTTTCGATGCGCACCGTCCAGGGCTGGGCGTTGTGCCCGCTGGGCGCCAGCCCCGCAAGTCGCAGCGCCTCGGCCAGCCGGGTGCCAATCCGCCCCACCAGCGGGCCGAATTCGGGTCCGTCTTCCTGGTTAACCCGGCCGTAGGCCTCACACCCCTGCAGCAGGGGCAACACGGAAGCCCCCGCCACAGCGGTGGCACTCCCGCGCAGGAAAGCACGTCTGTTCATTCTGGCCTCACTCACCTTGTTGGCTGGAGGCCCCGCTGTAAGGACTCTTGAAACCCGTCCGGGGAGCGCGGTTGCGCGGCAACGCCATGAACCGTGCGCCTGTAGTTGTAGTTATCGCTGTTGCTTGTTGTCGGGATTCGATGCCGGCGCCGTCGCCAAACAGCTACCGGCCAGAGCGCTGCAATAAACCTGCAACCCTCATTACTTCAATCCCAAACGAATCCTATTGCTGCGCACCAATCACCGCGTTGACCCAGGTCAATAGCCCCGGCCGCAGGCAAAATCGAGCCCAAACAACGACCTACTACATATAGTGGATTTATCTTATTGAAACCACAAGATATTTCTTTAACGTATTGTTTTTATTGTTTCTTTTTTTTGCAATAACCCCTTCCAATCCAGCCATCTCGGCGCTATTCTTACGGCCTTCCGGGGCACCCCATCAACAACCCAACCAGCGAGGCGAGACCCACCCATGGCTACCCATTCCCTGAACGCCGAACCACAGAACTGCGCAGCGTCCGCGGCGACGCTCGTCGATCAGGAAATCTCCGGCGAGGTGCTGCTCGAAAAATACGCCAAGGGCACCGAGGCCAGCGTCACCGACGTGCGCCGCCGCGTGGCCCGGGCGCTGGCGAGCCAGGAACCGGAAGACAAGCGCGCGTTCTGGGAACGCCAGTTCCTCGAAGCTCAGGAGAACGGATTCATCCCCGCCGGCCGCATCAACTCCGCCGCCGGCACCGATCTGTGCGCCACGCTGATCAACTGCTTCGTGCAGCCGGTGGGCGACTCGATCTCCGAAATCGTCGACGGCCGCCCCGGCATCTACATCGCCCTGCTGCAAGCCGCCGAGACCATGCGCCGCGGCGGCGGCGTCGGCTACGACTTCTCGTCCATACGCCCGGTGGGCGCGCTGGTGCGCGGCACCCAGTCCCGCGCCTCGGGGCCGGTGTCCTACATGCGCGTGTTCGACCGCTCCTGCGAAACGGTGGAATCCGCCGGCTCGCGCCGCGGCGCCCAGATGGGCGTGCTGCGCTGCGACCACCCGGACATCGAGGACTTCATCCACGCCAAGGACCAAGGCGACCTGACCAACTTCAACATCTCGGTGGGCGTCACCGACGCCTTCATGCAGGCGGTGGAAGCCGACGGCGACGTGGAACTCGTGCATCGCGCCGAGCCCTCCGCCGACTTCAAGGCCAACGGCGCCTACCTGCGCGACGACGGCCTGTGGGTCTATCGCAAGCTGCGCGCCCGCGAACTGTGGGACCAGATCATGCGTTCCACCTACGACCACGCCGAGCCGGGCATCCTCTTCCTCGACCGCATCAACCGCGACAACAACCTCTATTACTGCGAGGCGATCGAGGCGACCAACCCCTGCGTCACCGCCGATGCCTGGGTCATGACGACGGACGGGGCCCGCCAGGTGCGTGATCTCGTCGGCCGCCGTTTCGACGCCGTGGTGGACGGCAAGCCCTACGCCACCGAATCCGAGGGCTTCTTCGTCACCGGCACCAAGCCCGTGCTGCGCCTGAGCACGAAGGAAGGGCACGCCTTGCGCCTTACCGCCGATCACCCGGTGCTGAAGGTCAAGCGCAAGACCCGCTACACCCTGGACACAGACTGGACCAAGGCCGGCGAACTGCAGGCCGGCGACGAGATCGTGCTGCACGACCATCGCAGCCTCGCGGGCTGGGCCGGCGCGCACACCGAAGCGGAGGGCTACCTGGTCGGCCTGCTGATCGGCGACGGCACGCTCAAGGCCGACAAGGCGGTGCTCAGCGTCTGGGACGCGCAAGCGCGCCAACAGGCCAACGGCGGCACGGTCGTTTCGCCGGGCGTTGCCGGCATCATGCACGCCGCCGAAACCGCGGCCCGCAGCCTGCCCCACCGCGCCGACTTCCAGGGCTGGCAGTCAGCCGTCGAAGGTCGGGGCGAGTACCGCCTGGCCCTGGGCGCGCTGCGCAGCCTGGCCCTGGAACTGGGCATGGCCCCCGGCGCCAAGGGCATCACTCGCGCCATCGAGGCGTCATCGTCCGACTTCTACCGCGGCCTGCTGCGCGGCCTGTTCGACGCCGACGGCTCGGTGCAGGGCAGCCAGGACAAGGGCGTGAGCATCCGACTCACGCAAACCGAACTCGGCAATCTCGAAGCGGCGCAGCGCATGCTGCTGCGCCTGGGCATCGCCTCGACGATCTACTGCGAGCGCCGCCCCGCGGGGGAACGGTCCCTGCCCGACGGCAAGGGCGGCCTGCGCCTCTACCCGACCCAGGCCCTACATGAACTCGTCATCAGCGGCGAGAACCTCGCCCGCTACGCCGGAGTCGTGGGCTTCGCCGACGAGGAGAAGGCGCAGGGCCTGTCCGACGCGCTGGGCGCCTACCGCCGCAGCCTCAACACCGAGCGCTACACCGCCACCATCGCCGCCATCGAAGACGACGGCATCGAGCAGGTCTACGACGTCACCGTCGCCGAGGTGCACGCCTTCGATGCCAACGGCCTCTACGTACACAACTGCGCCGAGCAACCCCTGCCCCCCTACGGCTGCTGCGACCTTGGCTCGATCAATCTCACCCGGTTCGTCAAGCAGCCGTTCAGCGAGCGCGCCGACTTCGACTATCCGGCCTTCGGCCGCGTGGTGGAGATTGCCATCCGCATGCTCGACAACGTGCTCGACGTGACCCACTGGCCGCTCGACCAGCAGCTCAAGGAGGCCCAGGCCAAGCGCCGCGTCGGCCTCGGCTTCACCGGCCTCGGCGATGCCCTCATCATGCTCGGCCAGCGCTACGACACAAGTCAGGCGCGGGACACCGCCACCCGCATTTCCGAGTTCATGCGCGACACCGCCTACCGCTACTCGGTGGAACTCGCCCGCGAGCGCGGGCAGTTCCCGCTGTTCAACGCCGACATGTACCTCGCGGGCGGCAACTTCGCCTCGCGCCTGCCCGCCGAGATCAAGGACCTGATCCGCAAGCACGGCATCCGCAACTCGCACCTGCTGTCGATCGCGCCCACCGGCACGATTTCGCTCGCCTTCGCCGACAACGCCAGCAACGGCATCGAGCCGCCCTTCTCCTACACCTACACGCGCAAGAAGCGCATGGCCGACGGCACCTTCAAGGAGTACGCGGTGGAGGACTATGCCTGGCGGCTCTACAAGCACGTCGGCGGCGACGTAGCCAATCTGCCGGAATACTTCGTCACCGCGCTGGAAATCTCCGCCCAGGCCCACAAGGACATGGTCGCCGCCGTCGCCCCCTACGTGGACACATCCATCTCGAAGACGGTGAACGTCCCCGAGGACTACCCCTACGCCGAGTTCGAGGATCTCTACCTCACCGCCTGGAAAGCCGGCCTCAAGGGACTCGCCACCTATCGCCCGAACAAGGTGCTGGGCTCGGTGCTGTCCGTCGAAAGCAGCGAGAAGAAGCAGCCCCAGGATGTCGTCATGGACGCCAACCGGCGCCTGTCGATCATGCAGCTTCCGGCGCCGGTGCTGTCCTCGCTGCGCTGGCCGGGCCGCCCGCGGCTCACCGACGGCAACGCCGCCTGGACCTACATGATCGAAACGCCCCACGGCGAGTTCGCCCTCTTCGTCGGCCACATCGAAAACGGCAAGGCCGTGCCCTTCGAAGTCTGGGTCAATGGCTCGGAGCAGCCGCGAGGCCTGGGCGCCGTCGCCAAGACGCTCTCCATGGACATGCGCGCCAACGACCGTGCCTGGCTCAAGCTCAAGCTCGACGTGCTGTCCAAGACCATAGGCGAAGCCTACGACATGGCCTTCCCGCCCCACGGCGAGAAGCGCCGCGTGCCGGGTGTGGTCTCCGCCATGGCGCAGGTCATCCGCTACCGCTGCGAACAGCTCCACGCTTTCGAGGGCGACGCTCCCACGCCGGTGATGGACTGCATGTTCAGCCTGCAGGAGCCCAAGACCGGCACCGACGGCACGCTGTCCTGGACGGTGGACATCGCCAACCCCGCCACCGGCGAGGACTTCGTGCTGGGCCTGAAGGAGATCACGCTGCCCGACGGCGTCACCCGCCCCTATTCCATGTGGCTGTCGGGCAACTACCCCCGCGCCATGGACGGCCTGGCGCGCATCCTGTCCTACGACATGCGCGTCATGGACCCGGCGTGGATCGGCATGAAGCTGCGCAAGCTGCTGAACTACCCCGAGCCCCTGGGCGACTTCATGGCCTTCGTGCCCGGCACCCGCCGCCAGCAGAACTGGCCCTCGACAGTGGCCTACCTGGCGCGGCTCATCATCCACCGCTACTCCATGCTCGGCATCCTCGACGAGAACGGCTACCCGACCCGCGAAATGGGCATCCTCGAAGCCCCGCGCGAAACCGGCGAGCCCAAACTCATGACCGGCGCCATGTGCAACGAGTGCGGCAACTACGCTGTGATCCGGAAGGATGGGTGTGATTTCTGCACCGCTTGCGGGGCGGTGGGGAGTTGCGGCTAATGTGGAACGTAACCAAGACCGGATGGTTCATGGCGCTCTCCGGCGAGTCGAATTGGGGTGACATCAACGAATTCATTAACGACATTCGAATGTCGCCCCGAAACGGGCAAGGTGACTTTGTCGTTGATAGTCCTGTTTGGGGCAAGCACCTGCTACAAGGATCATGCGCCCGCTCCCGGAGATGGGCTTGCCTTCTACCATTCGACCAAGGCGATCTTTCCGAAGCCAGACCCTTTCAAGAGGCGACCACGTATCACGGCTGTTGGGGAAATCGTTGATGTTTCGGCAGGGGACGGACAGGTCGATTCGCTTGTTATCGCAGTCAATGAGAAGGTGCTCGATGCTCTGGCGCGGCGACCTATAGTCAAGCCGATAGAGCCGGACAACATCTTTCATGCAAGCGGGATCGGCACGGGCGCCTTCGC
The DNA here is from genome assembly GCA_963696505.1 of uncultured beta proteobacterium. Classification (GTDB taxonomy): domain Bacteria; phylum Pseudomonadota; class Gammaproteobacteria; order Burkholderiales; family Rhodocyclaceae; genus CAVOKN01. The sequence goes on from CAVOKN010000006.1 coordinate 274,780, forward strand.
GACGTTCTACCCTGCGAATGCAGAGGTTTGGGGCCACATCCTTCGCTTGATTCGGCAAAACCATTTCTTCGCCCGCATAGGACGAATGCGGGGCCAGCCGCAATGCGCCAACTCAGTCGGCGCAACACGCTTCGCCTACTGCACGCTACGCGGGCCTTGATTTTCTCTTCGCAATGAACAAACCCGCCGCCCTTTCAGAACTGACTTTCGCCCCTGAGGACTGGCTGCCGTCGGACGTCGGCCCGATCACCGACCACCAGACCGATCTGCCGCGCATCGCCAAGGATCCGCAGCTCACGGCGGCGATCGAGGCGCAGCTTCCGCAGATTCCCACCACCCATGCGCTCTACCGCCGCGACGCGCGGGCGGTGGACTTCCTGCCGCCGAACTCGGTGCATCTGGTGGTCACCTCGCCGCCCTACTGGACGCTCAAGGACTACAACCCGGGCGACGGGCAGATGGGGGAGATCAAGGACTACGAGGCCTTCCTCGCCGAACTCGATCGCGTGTGGCGCGCCTGCTTCGACGCCCTGGTACCCGGCGGCCGGCTGATCTGCGTGGTGGGGGACGTCTGCCTTTCGCGCCGCAAGAACAAGGGCGAGCATATGGTGATGCCGCTGCACGCCTCGATCCAGGAGCATTGCCGGCGGCTGGGCTTCAACAACCTCGCGCCCATCATCTGGCACAAGATCGCCAACGCGGCCTTCGAGGCCGAGGGCAACGGCGGCGGCTTCCTCGGCAAGCCCTACGAGCCCAACAGCGTCATCAAGAACGACATCGAGTTCATCCTCATGGAGCGCAAGCCCGGCGGCTACCGCAGCCCCTCGGTGGCCACCCGCATCCTCAGCGTGATCCCCGCGGAGCGGCACAAGGTCTGGTTCCAGCAGATCTGGACCGGCGTCACCGGCGCCTCGACGCGCCAGCATCCGGCGCCCTATCCACTGGAACTCGCCGAGCGCCTGGTGCGCATGTTCAGCTTCGTCGGCGACACCGTGCTCGATCCCTTCATGGGCACCGGCACGACCAACATCGCGGCGGCGCACTGGGGCCGCAACAGCATCGGCATCGAGGTCGATCCCGCCTACTTCGACATGGCGGCGCAGCGCATCGAGGCCGACACGCCAAAGCTGTTCGCAACGCGCAGCATCAGCCTGCACACCTGAGCGCCGCCCGCATGCTCGACGTCGAGAAGGAAATGCGAAAGGCGGTGCGCCATTTCTGGGCAACGCGTTCCACCCAGAAGACGCGGCAGGGGTTGGCCTCGGGCCAGAGGGACGCCGGGGATCGCGCCGCAGTCACCGGCGGCAAGCATGCTGACGGCTTCATCGAACTCATCGCCCGTATCGTTCGCGAAAGCGGCCTGCCCGATGCCGCGATCCGTGCCAGCGAGAAGGCCGGCTGTACCCTGCCCGGCTACTTCCGTCCGACCAAGGAGTGGGACGTTGTGGTGGTGTGGAAGGATTCGCTCATCGCCACCGTGGAGGTCAAGTCCCAGGTGGGCAGCTTCGGCAATAACTTCAACAACCGCGTCGAGGAGGCCGTCGGCAGCGCCACGGATTTCTGGAAGGCCTACGAGTACGGTCGCTTCCAGCCCTCGGGCCGGCCCTGGCTAGGGTATCTTTTCATGCTGGAGGAAAGCCCTGGCTCCGTCACCCCAAAGAAACCGACGACGCTGAAGCCGTTCGCGGTGGACAGCGAATTCCAGACCCGCAGCTACGCAGGACGCTACGAACTGGTCTGCCAGAGGCTGCTGCGCGAGCGCCTCTACGATGCTGCCTGCTTCTTCACCTCCAACGCTGCGGGCGGCGCCCGCGGCGAGTTCCGCGAACCCAACCCTGAACTCGGCATCCGCCCCTTCGCGGTTTCCCTCTCGGCCCGCGCGCGGGCTTTCGCGGAGCTGGGCTGAGACTCTGATTCGCCGCCACATCCGACGGCATCGATACGACCACCGATTACCAAGGGAGATGGCTATGCTTTTTGCGTTTTCTCCATCGTTGACATCCGGCGTTGGGACCTTCACCTGGCGCAACCCACTGTGAGCCGCGGCGCAAGCAAGGGGAAGCACGGCCAGCGTGATCACGGCGCGGCGCCCCAACCGGCCCAGCTCGACGCGGTGCGCCGGCTGGCGGATGGCGGCCGGCACGACGAGGCGATCAGGCGCCTGGCGGAACTGCGTGCCCGATTTCCGTCATTCAAGCCGCTGCTGGCACTGGCTTGGGAAGTCGAATGGAAGGCCGGCAAGGCGATCGATGCCTGCGCTCGCGCCTGGGACTGGGCGCAGGCCTCTCCCGGGAGCCGGGCGGCCCAGGAAGCGTTGCGGGATTCGGCGCTGGAAGCGGGCCTGTTTGCCCTTGCGACGAGTGTCCTGCGGCGCCTGGCGAGCCTGGATGGCAAGTCCTTCGACGAACCGGCGCCCGAGATCGGTCCCTTCGGCAGCCTGACGCTGGACCAGGCCACCCAGCTCGACCTGGGGCGGATGTTCCTGACAGCGCAGCGCTACGACGCGGCGCGGGAAATCCTGGCCGAGGTAGACCATCCGGCTGCACGCAATAACCTTGCCCTCGCCCAGCACTCGACGGGAGACATGGACGGCGCCCTGGCCACCTTCGAGGACAGTTGGCAGCGCGAACCGCGCAACCTCTTTGCGCTGGAGTGGGTGGCGCGCCTGCGCCTGTGGCGCCACGGGCGCGACCGCGCCGCCGGCCTCGTCGCGCCGCTGCGCGGCCCCACCCCCCTGCGACCCGAGGACGCTTACGCCCAGGTCGGGGGACTACTGCTGCTCGGCGCCGATGCCGACGCGGATGCGGCCTGGCGCGCCGCCGACGACGCCGATTACTGGGCCGTCGAGACCACCAACAGCCTGCCCTTGCGTACCCGTTTCGACTACCTCGGCGGCATCGCGGCCCATCGCCTGGGCGACAACAACGAGGCCGACCGGCGGCTCGGCCTCGCCTGCAAAACCGATGGCAATTACAGCTCCGCCGCCCTTGCCCGCCTGACTCTGGCTGCGCCCCACATCGCCGGCGGCATCAGCGCCGAGATCGGCGAGTTCGGCGAATGGTTCCCCGCGTCCTGGATCGGCACCATGCGCGACATGAAGACCGAACAGTCGGCCCTGGAGGCTTTCCTCGCCCGTTGCGACGCAAGCAGCGACTACCTCGGCCTGGCGGCGGAACTGGGCGGCGAAACCCCGCGCCGTATCGCGCTGGAGATCCTGAAACTGCGCGCCGGCGACGGGGACTGCGGCAGCGACCGCCGAACTGAAGTCGCTACTCGCCCGGCCTTGCGGCCCGGACAAAGAGCGATCCAACTTGCACGCATGGCTGACCGAGAAGGGACTGCTGGCCAGAGGCGACATCGTCAGGCTCCTGGCGGGCGGCGAAGTGCGCGACATCAAGGGCATGAGTATGACGATCACCGCGGAAGTCGAGGAGGTGGACTTCACACCGGCCGAACGGGAGATCAACGAATCGCTCCACGCTGCACTGCATGAAAGGAAGCTCGGCAAGGCCCTGGAACTTGCGCAGCGCTTCCGCGCCCTGCGTCCTCGCGACCCCAGGGCACTGGGTTATGTCGCGACCATCAAGGAAGCGCTGAACCATCCCCTGGAAGAGTGGGAAGCCCTCTACCGCGAAGCTCTGGAAATCGATCCCGGCTACCTGTTCGCAAAGACGGGCATCGCCAAGGTCTGCGTGCGCCGAGGAGATGTCGAAGCCGCCAGGGAGATCCTCGGCGCCCTCCTCGGCCGCGAGCAGTATCACCACTCGGAATGGCGCTCGATCCTGCTGGCGCAGATCGCCCTCGCTCGGGCGACGGAGGACCACCTGGCCGTATTGCGCCTGAACGAAGCCGTCAATCAGTTGCAGGTGCAGTTCGGGTAGGCGTGAAGCCGAAAGGACTCCCGTGGCCCTCGCAGGCGAGGAGCGGGCGCCTCCCTGCGGTGTCTCCTCACGTGTGACAGTGGCTGGCTCGCCCTGAAGAAGTGCCAGCCCACAGGATTTCGACCGCCTTACTTCTGGGTCTGCGCCTTGCCTTGCTGAACGCCTTGCTCGTAGGCGCGTTGCTCCTTCTGCTTCTGCTGGTCGTAGAGGTAGCCGCTGGCCGCGCCGACGGCCGCGCCGCCCACGGCCCACCCCCAATCACCCGTCGCCGCACCGACCACCGCGCCGACACCGGTGCCGACCGCCGCGCCGCTGAGTGTGCGCTGCTCGGTGGTGCTCATCCCGGCGCAGCCGGCGAGCGCCAGCATGCCGGCCAATGCCGGAACCGTAACCAGTCTGACTTTCATCGCATGTGCTCCTTCTTTCCTGTGAGTGTCGAGCGGGATTCCGGGCCCTACTTGCGGCAGGGGAAGGTCTCGCCGGCAAAATTGAATAAGGTATCGATCGCTCCCGCATTCATCAACTGGGGACGAGCTTTGACCCAGGCGACGAAATCGGCGGCGATCTTCGACCGCTTCGGGCTCGGGTCGGGCGGGCAGACGAAACGATCTGCCGCCGGCGTCGCGGCATCGTAGTAGCCATAGGCGCCGGCCAGCACGCCGTGGCAGAACGCCATGGCCGTCGCGTAGTCCGACTCCGACGGCTGCGTGCTGCAGATGCCGACCAGCTCGCCCGCGCTGCGCAGCCGGTACTGGTCGGGGGGAACTGCGTGAGCCGAAGCTGCCAGCGCTGCGGCTGCGGCAAGGAATGCGATTCTCATCGTTGTGGTCTCCGTTTTAGGCAGCCGCACTGGGCTGCACTGCGATCGAGAAGGGAAGGATCATTTTACGCACCGTACCGGGGCCGGGCAACGACAAGCAGCAGCGTCGCGCACGCGGCGGAGGTTCCCGCAGAACGCTTTGCTCGCCTTCCGCTTCCTATCCGCTGACAGCGCGGCTGCGCAGCAGTTCCTGCCGATGCCACTGGTCGCGGCGGTGGCGGGCGAGATGCAGCGGCGTCCAAGCGTGGGGCAGCCGATGGACGAAGTGGTAGCGCGCCACGTGGTAGCTGGGGTCGAAGCCGTAGAAGTTCAGCTTCATGCGTGCCAGCTCCTCGGCGCGGTAGCTCGCCAGCGGCTTCTGGGCCTCATCGCGCTGGCGCGACGCGCGCTTTGCCGCGAGCCGATCTGCGAGTCGCGGATCGACGGCTATGCGCTGCGCTCTTTCCCTGAGATGCGCCTCGAAACCCGGCAGGTCTTCGCCGAAGCAGGCATCGATCAGCCCGAGAGTCAGTGCCTGGGGAGCGCCTATCGGCAGGCGGTTCTGGGTTATGCTCGCCGCCCGTTCGGCGCCAACGCGACGCGGCAGTAGGTAGGTCCAGTACTCCGAGCCGTAGAGGTTGCCCATGCCCTTGTAATGAGGGCTGAGCACCACGCCGCGCCGCGCCCACACCTCGTCCGCCGCCAGCGCCAGAAAAACGCCGCCGGCGCCGCCGTTGCCGCGCATCGCGGCGATGACGATTCGATCGCTTTCGAGGATCGCCAGGCAAAGGTCGTCCATCGCCTCGATGTTGGCCCAGGACTCGTCGGCGGGGCTTTCGGCCGCCTCGATGGTGTTGAGGTGGATGCCGTTGCACCAGAAGTCCGGCCCGCCCATGAGCACCAGCACCCGCGGCCTGCGCCGTCCCGCCTCCACGACCGCGTCGCGCAACCGCAGGCAGTCGGCGGTGGACAGCGCACCGTTATAGACCGGAAAGTGCAGGTAGCCGACCCCACCCTGTTCCTCGTAGAAGATGTCCTGCCAGGTGCCTTCGTCCTTCATGGGCAGTACGGGCAGCGGCAGCTCCGGCACGCCTGTCAGCCGCTCGCCGAGCACCGTTGCCGCGGACAGCTTGTAGGTGGATTCGTCCGACCTGGGCTTCGCGTGGCTGATCCACACCGCGCCGTCCGTGGTGGCGCGCAGGATGGCGCCGTGGCGGGTGGCCAGGATCTCCCCTGCCGCGCCGCGCATTGAACGCTCCTCCACGGCGTTGTAGAGATACAGCGGCAAGCCGCCGATCTCGTCCAGCACGCCGGGCACGGAATCGGCGCTGCGCACTTTCGCCAGCACCGTCGCCGTCGCGTCGTGCTGCCAGTCGATGCGGCGGTCATCCTGCTTCGTCTGCCGGTGCTCGCGGCCGCGCACCTCCGGATTGGCGTAGTCCAAAGTCAGTGGCTGGAAGGCGCCTACTGCGAACTTGTCCACCGCCTCCAGCACCGCCCCCACCGCCGCCTCGGTGACCTCGTTGCGATAGAGGCTGCTCTTGCGCGCGGCGCGCATCGGGAAGGTCCGCGCCGCCCACACCGGGCCGCCGTCCATCACTTCGTTGGCCTGGAGCACGGTGACGCCCCACTCGCTCTCGCCGTTCAGGATCGCCCAGTCCAGCGCCGAGGGGCCGCGATCGCCGGCGATGCCCGGATGCACCACCAGGCACACATGCTTGCGCCATACGGCTTCGGGAATGCGCCGCTTCAGGAAGGGCGCGATCACCAGGTCGGGCCGGAACAGCGCGCAGGCCTCGATCGCCACCGGATCGGCGATGTCGAACTCGATCGAAAGCTCGTGGCCGAGCTCGGCCAACTCGACCCACAGGCGCTGGGCGAGGCTGTTGAAGCTGTGGGTGAGGAAGAGGATGCGCACTGAGGGCAGGATTCAGGATCTGGGATTCAGGATTCAGGGAACGGCAAACCCGAGGCGTCAGCAGATTCTCGGGAGCTGCTCGCCGGTCAGCCAATCCACGATGCGCTTGCCGCCGAAGGCGGTCTCCATCTGGACGAAGTGGTGGGGATCTTCTATCACGCGGCCGATGATGACCGCGTCGGCGCCGCGGGGGTGGGCACGCATCGCCGCCAGCACCCGCTCGGCAGCGGCGGGCGCGCAGATGCACACCAGCTTGCCTTCGTTGGCGACGTAGAGCGGATCGAGACCGAGGAACTCGCAGGCGGCGGCGACCTGCTCGCGCACCGGCAGCTTGTCCTCTTCGATGATCATGCCGACGCCGGACTGACGGGCAATTTCGTTCAGCGTGGTGGCGAGACCGCCGCGGGTCGGGTCGCGCAGCACATGGACCTCGCGCTCGGCGGCGAGGATCGCCGCCACCAGGCCGTGCAGCGCCGCCGTGTCGGACTCGATGGCGGTGGCGAAACCCAGGTTCTCCCGCAGCGACATGATCGCGACGCCGTGGTCGCCGAGGGTGCCGGAGACGAGGATGGCGTCGCCCGCCCGGGCACGGCTGCCCGAGACATTCACACCGTCGGGGACCACGCCGACACCGGTGGTGGTGATGAACACGCCGTCGCCCTTGCCCTGCTCCACCACCTTGGTGTCGCCGGTGACCACCGGCACGCCCGCCTCGCGCGCCGCGTGGCCCATGGACTCGACGATGCGCTTGAGCTCCGCCAGCGGATAGCCCTCCTCCAGGATGAAGCTCGCCGCGAGATAGAGCGGCGTCGCGCCGAGCATGGCGACGTCGTTGATGGTGCCGTGCACCGAGAGGCAGCCGATGTCGCCGCCGGGGAAGAACAGCGGCGACACCACGTGGGAGTCGCTCGCCATGACGAGGTGCCCCGCCGCCGCCGGCAGGCGCGCGCCGTCGTTGCCCTGGCGCAGCCATTCGTTGTCGAAGGCGGCGAGGAACAGTTCCTCGATCAGTTGCGCCATGGCGCGCCCGCCGCTGCCGTGGGTCATGTCGACGCGCCCGTGCTTGAAGTTGACCGGGCGGATGTAGCCTTTCTTGATCTGGCTCATGGGGTGGTAGGGTTGGATCGGTGCGCATGGCGCACCCTACTGCATTGGCATCGCGACGCTTCGTGGTTGGATCGGTGCGCATGGCGCACCCTACGGCATTGGCATCGCGACGTTTCGTAGGGTGCGCCGTGCGCACCGATCGTAATGCGATCAAGCCGCATCGCGGAAGCGACCGTAGGTGTAATGGGCGGCGCAGGCACCCTCGCTGGAGACCATGCACGAGCCCATCGGGTTCTCGGGCGTGCACACGGTGCCGAAGATCTTGCAGTCCTGCGGCCGCTTCACGCCGCGCAGGATGGCGCCGCATTCGCAGGCCTTGTTGTCCGGCACCGAGCGGTAAGTGATGCCGAAGCGCGCCTCGGCGTCGAAATCCCGATACTTCGCCTTAATGCGCAGCGCCGAATAGGGCACCTCGTTCAGCCCCCGCCACTCAAAGCTGCGGCGCAGTTCGAACACCTCGGCGACCAGTTGCTGGGCCTTGAGGTTGCCCTCGCGCGTGACGGCGCGGGTGAACTGGTTCTCCACCTCGGCGCGGCCCTCGTTCAACTGCCGCACCAGCATGATGATGGACTGCATCACGTCGAGCGGCTCGAAGCCGGCGATCACCACCGGCTTGCGGTATTCCTCGGCGAAGTGCTCGTAGGGCTGGCTGCCGATGACGGTGCTGACGTGGGCCGGGCCGATGAAGGCGTCCAGCGGCACCGTGCCGTAGTCCCTGACTTCCGGCGATTCCAAGATGTGGGCGATGGCCGAGGGCGTCAGCACGTGGTTGCAGAAAACGGTGAAGTTCTTCAGACCCAGCTTCTGCGCCTGCTGGATCACCACGGCGCTGGGCGGGGTGGTGGTCTCGAAACCGATGGCGAAGAACACCACCTCGCGCTCCGGGTTCTCCTGCGCCGCCTTGAGCGCGTCCGCCGCCGAATAGACCATGCGGATGTCTGCGCCGCGCGCCTTGGCCTTGAGCAGCGACAACTGCTCCGAGGCCGGCACCCGCAGGCAGTCGCCGTAGGTGCACAGGACGACGCCGCGCTTGAGCGCCAGGTCGATGGCATTGTCGATGCGGCCTATGGGCAGCACGCAAACCGGGCAGCCGGGGCCGTGAATGAGGCGCACATTGTCCGGCAGCAGGTCGGCGATGCCGTAGCGCGAGATGGCGTGGGTATGGCCGCCGCAGAACTCCATGATGTGGTAGCGGCGATCGGACCGCACCTCGCGTGTGATGACATTGGCCAGCACGCGCGCGGTCTTGCCGTCGCGGAATTCGTCGATGTATTTCATGGGCGCACCTCGATCAAGCAAGCGCCGCGACGGTTCACCCCGGCCCCGCCGCAGCCAAAGCGCACTGGCGCTCCTGCTCGGTCAGTTCGGCGAACAGCGCGAGGGTCTTCTCCGCCTCCTCGGGATCGAGCTTGTTGATGGCATAGCCGACGTGGGCGATGACGAAATCCCCCACCGCCACCTCGTCCACCAGCGCCAGCGAGATCTCCTTGCGGATGCCGCCGACATCGCAGAACGCCATGTCGTTCGGCCGCAGCTCGACGACCTGTACCGGAATGGCCAGACACATGTTTATAGTCCCCCGTTTGCAAATCGGTTGCCGGCGATCCACGCCTGCCCCAGACTCAGACCGCCGTCGTTGGGCGGAACGCGGCTGGCCTCGAACACCTCCAGGCCCCGCGCCTCCAGCAGGCGGCGCAGTTGTACGCTGAGGACGCGGTTGAGGAAGCAGCCGCCGCCCAGTGCCACGCGTTTGAGGCCGCCCGCGCGGGAAGCCCCTGCCACCCATTCCGCCAGACCTTCCGCCAGCGTGGCATGGAACAGCGCGGCGGCGCGCGATGCGTCCGGCTCGTCGGCGAGGCGCGCCAGCAGCGGCGCGAAGTCAAGTTCCCCGTCCTCGCCGACGGTATAGCCGCCGGATAGCGCGGCAAGCGGACCGTAGGATTCGGCCAGCCCTTCGTAGAGCATCGCCGCCTGGCCCTCGAAAGCAGTCGTGTCCTTGATGCGCGCCAGCCCCGCGGCGGCGTCGAACCAGCGGCCGCAACTGCTGGTGGGCGGAGTATGGACGCCGCTCTTCAACATCAGCGGCAGCGCCTTGGCGGCGGGATAGGGAAAGCGCGTCTTGATCTCATCGCCCCGTCCCAGGACATGCAGCGCCGCTGCCGCCATGCGCCACGGTTCCCGCGCCGCCTTGTCGCCGCCGGGCAGCGGCAGCTCGCGCAAGTGGCCAAGGCGATCGAAGTCGGTGGCGGATGCGCGCAGCAGTTCCCCGCCCCAGATGCCGCCGTCGCTGCCCAAACCCACCCCGTCCAGCGCCAGCCCAAGCACCTCTCCTTCCAGGCGGTGCTCCGCCATGACGGCAGCAACGTGGGCGTGATGGTGCTGCACTGCCACCAGCGGCAGACCGCGGCTGCTGGCGAAGTCGGCGGCGAAGCGCGAACTGAAGAAATCGGGATGCAGGTCGTGGGCCACCACCCGCGGCTCGGCCCGCAGCAGCCGCCCCAGCCGCTCCACCGTCTCCTCCAGCGCGGCGCAGGTCGCGGCATTGTCCAGGTCGCCGATGTGCTGCGACACAAAGGCCTGGTCGCCGCGCGTGTAGCAGACGGTGTTCTTGAGGTAGGCACCGCAGGCGAGCACGGAAGACACTTCCCGCGCCAGCGCAATCGCCTGCGGCGTATAGCCCCGCGCACGGCGAATGAACTGCGCACCGCAGTGCCCGATCCTCGATCCTCGATCCTCGATCCTGACGACCGAGTCATCCACTCGCGTCACGATCTCCCGGTCGTGCATCACGAAGCCGTCGGCGATGCCGGCGAGCCGCCGCAGCGCCTCGTCGTTGCCGATCACCAGCGGCTCGCCGCCGGGGTTGGCGCTGGTCATCACCAGAATCATTTCCTGAGGTTGCTGCAGCCAGTCCAGGCCGTCAGGCCGGCCAGCGGCCTCATGGAACAGCAGGTATTGCAGCGGCGTGTAGGGCAGCATCGCACCGAGCCAGGCCAGCCCCGGTGCGACGCCAGCGAGCCTGTCGTCACAGCCTGTGCCCTTGCGCAGCAGCGCCACCGGCCGCTCGGCACTTTCCAGCAGCGCCCGCGCCGCGTCGTCAAGCTTGGCGAATCCGGCCAGCGAGTCGCAGTTGGCCGCCATCACGGCGAAAGGTTTTTCCTCACGACTCTTGCGCCGGCGCAGTTCCGCCACCGCCTGCGGGTCGCGGGCGTCGCAAGCGAGGTGGAAACCGCCCAGGCCCTTGATGGCGAGGATCTCGCCGCGCTTGAGCCGCGCCACCGCCTCCGCCACCACATCCGCGACTTCGGCGCGTCCGCCGTCCGCGCCGCAATACCATACCCGCGGTCCGCAGACGGGGCAGGCGTTGGGCTCGGCGTGAAAGCGCCGGTGCTCGGGGGACCGATACTCCGCGAGGCAGGCGGGGCACTGCGGAAACACCGCCATGCTGGTCTGCGGCCGGTCGTAAGGCAGCCCACGGATGATGGTGTAACGCGGACCGCACTGGGTACAGTTGATGAACGCATAGCGGTGGCGCCGGTCGGAGGGGTCGAACAACTCCGCCAGGCAGTCGCGGCACACGCCGGTGTCGGGTGCCACCTCGGCGCGTGCCGCCCCACCGCCGCTGACTTTGATCTCGAAAGCTGGCGCCGCCAAAGTCAGTGTCGGCAGATCGGCGACTTCCAGCGCGGCGATGCGCGCCAGCGGCGGCGCCTCGGGCTTGAGGCGGCCCACGAAGGCGGCCACCGCGCCGGATTCGCCCTGAACCTCGATCTCGACGCCCTCGCCGTCGTTGCGCACCCAGCCGCCCAGCTCTAGTTCCTTGGCCAGCCGATAGACGTAGGGCCGGAAGCCAACGCCCTGCACCTGGCCGCGCACCCGCAAGCGGCGTCGCGCCTGCTGCGCCGCGGCCACGGGATCGGGGACGGCCAGCGCCATCGATTCAGGCACGGGCGGCGAGCCGCGCCTCCAGATCGGCAATGCGCCGGCGCAACTGGTCGACGGTTTCGGCCTTGGCGCTGCGCGCGCGCTCCAGTCCCTGCCCCAGCCAGCCTAGCCACTCGTCCATGCCGTCGCCGCGGGTGGCGGACACCTGCATCACCTGGATGCGGGGATTCACCCGCCGCGCGTATGTCAGGCACTTTTCGACATCGAAGCTCAGGTGGGGCAGCAGATCGACCTTGTTGAGGATCATCAGGTCCGCGGCGCGGAACATGTTCGGGTACTTCAGCGGCTTGTCCTCGCCCTCGGTCACCGACAGGATCACCACCTTGTGCGCCTCGCCCAGGTCGAAGTCGGCGGGACAAACCAGGTTGCCGACGTTCTCGATCATCAGCAGCGAATCCGCCGGCAGCGCCAGGCGCTCGAAGGCATGGCCCACCATGTGGGCGTCGAGGTGGCAGCCCTTGCCGGTATTGACCTGAATCGCCGGCACGCCGGTGGCGCGGATGCGTTCGGCATCCATGCTGGTCTGCTGGTCGCCCTCGATCACGGCGATGGCATGCTTCCCCTTCAGCGCCTCGATGCTGCGGGTGAGCAGCGTGGTCTTGCCCGAACCCGGGCTGGAGACCAGGTTCACCGCGAAGATGCCGCGCTCGGCGAAGCGCCGCCGGTTGTCGCCGGCATAGGCATTGTTCTTCGCCAGGATGTCCTGCTCCACCTGCACCATCTTCGCCTGCGACATGCCCGGCGCATGAGCGCCGGCGGGGCCGTGGCCGTAGTGCAGAAGGCTGTCGTCGTGGTCCGGATCGTGGCCGTGGTTGTGCTCGCCGGCGTGGTCGTGGGCGTGGCTGTGCGCCGTGCCGTCGGCATGGCGATGCTCGTGGCTGTGTTGGCCGCTGAGTTCGCCACTGAGTTCGCCACTGTGTTCGCCGCTGAGACCGTCGGGATGGGGATGGTCGTGCTCCCCGGCATGTTCGTGGGCATGGCTGTGCTCGCTGCCGTCGGCGTGGCGATGGACGTGGCTGTGACCGTCCGCGTGCTCGTGACGGTGCTCGCCCGCGTGATCATGGGCGTGGCTGTGCCAGGTGCCGTCGGCATGGCGGTGGTAATGGCCGTGGGCACCGTGGTGGTGGTAGTCGTGGCCATGACCGGCGCCCTGTCCGTGGGGATGGCTGTGCACCGTGCCGTCGTCGTGGCGGTGCTCGTGCTCCCCGTGGGGATGGTCGTGATCGTGGGTCTCGCCCTCGATGCGGGTCTCGCCCTGGCCGCAGCCGCAAGTGGTGCACATGGGGTTTCTCCTATCGCTCGGGGAAGACCCCCGATCCGGCAAGCGCGGGATTGTCGGGACCGGCGGCCTTGCAGCCGTTGACCCCTATCAAGAACAGTTCGCGATTATAAGGTAGAGCAACTTACTCGACCGCGAGTTCCTTGACCCGCATGTCGCTGCCGCCCGTCACATGGATCTGGTAGCCGCCGCAGTGCGGGCAGGGGTCGTAGAGCTGGGCCACTGTGACGTCCCGGCTGCACCCCAGGCACCAGCCGCTGCCCGGCAACGAGATGACCTGCATCTCGGCATTCTCCGCCACGCTGCCCCGCGTCACGGCATCGAACGCGAATCGCAGCGCCTCCACCTCCACGCCGGAAAGCTGGCCGATCTCCAGCACCACGGCCGTCACGCGCCGGAAGTCCCCTTTGCGGGCGTGGTCCTCGACGATCTGGAGGATGCCCTCGGCCAGCGACATCTCATGCATCGAGCACCTCGACCCGATAGGCGACGCAGGGATCCAGGGCGTGGGCCATCAACGCGGCCGCGCGCTGCACCTCGTCGGCGCTCGCCGCCGCAAAGCCAGTCATCCCCTGGACAAAGGCGCCCTGCGGATGGAAGTTCCACTCCGTCGGCGCCACGATGCGGTAGATCGTCACCCTGCTCTCTAAATCCAGTTGTACGAAGTGCAGCAGGATACCTCGGGCGGTCTCGGCGGTGCCGAGTCCCGAACCGACGCCGACGGCGGCGCCATCGCTCCAGCGGCTGCCGATCTCCCCTGCGGCAAGGCGGGCCAGGCGGCCGGCGAGCCGGGCCAGCTCGGCGAGCCGCGCCAGCAGGCGCAGAGCGACGGAGTTGCCGGCTTCACGAAGCGCCGCCGCGACCAGAGGCAGTTCCGCCGTCCGGGCCAGAGCGCCGGTTTCGGCCGGAAAGCCATTCCAGGTCGGTGCTGCCGGAAATGCCGCGTCGGCGGCAAGCCGCCCGGCCAGTTCCTTTTCCCACTCCATTGCGGAACGATGGGGCAGCAGCGGCACCGGGCTACGCCCCAGCGGCGACGGCCACCACCGCGCCAGCGCCCGGGCCGCCGGCGTGGCGCCCTGCTCCAGCCAGCGATCGAGGCCCTTGCCGGGTTCGAGGTCCAGCCAGGCAGCCGCGCTCATGCCGAACACATCGTGCTCCAGCAACCCGTCGAGGCTGGCCGACACCTGCGCCCAGCGCTCCAGGCCATGCGGCCTTGCTCCCTCTTGCCACCACGCCGCGCTCACGCCCCCGGGCGGAAGAGCGGCCTGGATCTGGCGCCGCAGGGCTGCGAAGCGCTCGGCCTGGGGTGGCTCACCGAGCAGCGTCGGCAGGTCCAGCAGGACGCGCCAGACATATTCCTGGATCAGCTCCGCAGCCAGCAGCAGCTCGCGCTGGAGCGCGACCGGCTGCGCCGCTACGACGCCCCGGGCAGCCTCCATGGCCTGCGCCGCCGCCACCACCTGCGCCCGGCCGCAGATCGAGAACATCAGCGGCACCATGGCCTGTGCCGCTTCCCATGAGCGTCCCTGGAGCAGCCGGCTCGCCATCAACGGCCGGCTGGAACGTACGATCGCGCGACGGATCGTCCGGCCGTCCCATTGCAGGCCGAGGTCGATCGCGCCCTCGATCCCGGCCGGCCGCTCGCGCGGGACTTCGCTCACGGCCCGGCTGCCCGCCTACTCGGCCAGTTCCAGCACCACCGGCTGGTGGTCGGAGGCGTCGGTGTCCGGATTCACACGCACACCACGCAGATGGGGCAGCAGGTCGTCGCTGAGAAAGACGAAGTCGCAGCAGTACGGCGAATCAGGCCACTCGCAGCCGTGCAGGCCCACCGTGTGCTCGTGGTCGGCGTCGTAATGGCAGGCCAGCCAGGCATCGACCAGCGCCGGCGTGTCGTCGGCGAAGGTCCAGGTCATCAGCGCGTGCTCGGTATCGGTCGGCTTGAAGTTGAAGTCGCCGCAGATGATCGCCGAAAGCCCCCGCGGCAGAACCGCGAAGCTCGGGTTGCCGTCGCTGGCGGGGCGCGGGCTGCGACCGTGCGCCGCCGCGTGGCGATGGATGGTGCGCAGTGCGTCGATCTGGGCCATGCGCTGCTTCGCCGAGTAGTATTCCAGATGGGTGGTCATGACCCGCACCGGTCCGAAGTGGGTATCCACAACCGCCTCGACGCAGACGCGCTGCATGCTCGAAGCCGTCGGGTCGGCCGGCCAGGGCAGCAGGTGGCGGAACACCTGCAGCACCGGCAGGCGCGACAGGATCAGGTTGCCGAAATAGCTTCGTCCTCCCTTGCCGTCGGGCAGGTCGGTGCCTATGCCATAGACCGCCTGGTAGCCCGGAAAGGCGTCGCAGAGCAGATTTACCTGGTCCTCCCCGGCGCTGCCCGGCAGGCCCGGGAAATTCACCGCCACTTCCTGCAGGCAGAGCACGTCGAGATCCGCCGTCTCCCTCACCACCCGCGCGATGCGCGCCAGGTCCACGCGACCGTCGCAGCCCCGCCCCCACTGGATGTTCCACGTCATCAAGCGCATGTTGGCCCCCCTCTGGCGATGCACTGTCAATGCCGCCCGGGAGTCTAACTCGACCGGGCACCGTGCTGTTAGGGTCTGTTGGCATACAGCGGTCGGATCGCAGTATGTCCACAGCCCTAGTCGCCGGGCGGGGCCGGCCCAAGGGTGCCGCCAGGGGTGCCAGTGAGGGCCTGCAGGTCGGGTGGGAGGAGGTGATCGGGGTGGGCTCGGCGCAGCGCCCGCAGCGCCTGCAACGCTTCCGCCTCCCGCCCTTGCCGCAACAGCGTGCGGATCTGCTCTACCCATTGACCGGGGGTGAAACCAAGTTGCTCCTTCGCCGCGCCGTCCGGGGCCATACCCTTCGCGCGGCCGATAGCCGCCCCGGCTGGCCTAGCCGGAGCGGCGGCGCCGGAAGCCTCGCGCTGCGCCGGAATGGCATCCGCTGCCTGTTCCGCCGCCGTGTCGGCGCTCGAGGCTGCCGCCGAAGGCGCACGCTGTTCCGGCATCGCCTCGAAGGATCGCTCCGCCTTCTGCGGCGCCGCATCCCGTCGCTGCAACGGATCGGGAGCAAAGGCCGGCCCCGCCGGCTCGGCCTGGCGCGCATTCTCCGCCGGCCGCTGCTGACTGACTTCCGCTTCGCGAGGCACTATGGGCCGCGGCCTGCTCACCGGCGCGGCGGGTGGCTGCAGCACCGGCTCCCGCCTCAACTCGGCTTCGGGAACGCGATCCCCGGGAATCGCCGGCGCAGACTCTGCCGCGGCAGGCGGCGGCTGCTCGGCCCGTTCCTGCTCGCGCGACACCAGCAGCGTCAGGCTCGCGCTCAGCAGCGCCACCGCCGTGACCGACATGGGGACGGCCCAGCGCTGCCACCAGGGCCGCGACCGGTCTCGCGCCGGCCGCGCCGCCGCTTCCCGTGCCGCGGCGAGGATGGCGGCGTCGAGGCGCACCGGCGGCTCGGCCTGCGCGGCTTCCCGGTAGAGCCGGGTCAGTTCCTCGTCGCGTTCCGGCGCCATGCTCATGTCGAACCCCGCAGGCAGTGCCGCAGTTTATCGATGGCGTAGCGCAGCCGGCTCTTGGCCGTCTCGCGCTTGACGCCGGCGGCTGCGGCAATCTCGTCCACGCTCATCTCCCCCTCCTCCGCCAGCAGAAAGGCCTCGCGCTGCGCGGCGGGCAGCGCCGCTATGCAGTCCAGCAGCCGCTGCACCAGCGCCTTGCGCTCCAGCATGCGCTCGGGCCGATCGCACTCGGCCGCGGGCGGATCGAGGGCAGGTGCGTCCTCCTCGCCGACGTGCTCGTCAAAGCTCTCCAGCCGCGTCCGACCCTGGCTGCGGAAGTGATCCAGCAGCCGGTTGTGGGCGATGCGGAACAGCCAGGTGGAAAACCTGGCCGCGACTTCGTAGCGCAGTCGCGCCCCCACCACCTTGAGCCAGATGTCCTGGTACAACTCGTCGGCCGTGGCCGAATTGCCGCACTGGTGCTGCAGATAGCG
This sequence comes from uncultured beta proteobacterium, assembly GCA_963696505.1. GTDB lineage: Bacteria > Pseudomonadota > Gammaproteobacteria > Burkholderiales > Rhodocyclaceae > CAVOKN01. The sequence goes on from CAVOKN010000006.1 coordinate 291,705, forward strand.
ATAGAGCCGGCCGCGCCAGCGCGCGTGCAGGGCTTCGAAGGCCGCCGCATCGCCGTCGCGGTAAGCCAGCATGAGGGCCTCGTCGCTCATCTCCCGGTGCATGGCGCCAGTCTACCAAGGTGGCAGACCGGCACCGGGTAAACGCTGCCCCGCCGCAGCGGGGTTGGCCGCGGGGCCGGAACTGACATCTGGCAGTCGATGTCCGAACGGCGCTGCGCGCTTGATCCGACCTGCGAGAGGCCACGAGAAACGTGAATTGCCAGCCCCCGCCCACTTGCCTATGCTTTGACACTGCCCATCTGCCGAAGCTTCCGACATGAGCCTGCTGCGATTCGCCGTTTTGTGCTTGTCGATGCTCGTCGCCCACGGCGCCTGGGCCCAGGCGCTGCCGCTGGAGCGCATCAAACTGCCGCCGGGCTTCCGCATCGAACTCTGGGCACGGGTCAACAATGCCCGCGCCATGGCCCTCGGCGCCCAGGGCACGGTGTTTGTCGGCTCGCGCAGCGCCGGCAAGGTCTATGCCGTCAGCTTCGATAGCAACATGCGTCCCGGCCGCACGCAGACGGTGGCAAGCGGCCTGAAGATGCCGGTGGGCGTGGCCTTTCGCGACGGCAACCTCTACGTCTCGGCGGTGGACCGCATACTGCGGCTGAAGGGTATCGAAGGCCGGCTCAACGATCCGCCCAAGCCCGAGCTGGTGAGCGACGCATTCCCCGACGAGACCCACCACGGCTGGAAGTTCATCGCCTTCGGCCCCGACGGCAAGCTCTACGTGCCGGTAGGCGCGCCCTGCAACATCTGCAAGCCCGATCCCGAGCGCTACGCCAACATCATGCGCATCAACGCCGACGGTTCGGGTCTTGAGGTCTTTGCCCGCGGCGTGCGCAACACGGTGGGCTTCGACTGGCACCCGCGCACCGGCGAGCTGTGGTTCACCGACAACGGCCGCGACTGGATGGGCGACGATCTGCCGCCCTGCGAGTTGAACCACGCACCCCGCGCCGGGCTGCACTTCGGCTACCCCTACTGCCACGGCGCCGCGATCGCCGACCCCGAGTTCGGAAGCCAGCGCCGCTGCGCCGAGTTCGTGCCGCCGGCGCAGGAACTCGGCGCCCATGTGGCGCCGCTGGGGATGCGCTTCTACACCGGCGCGATGTTCCCGGCTTCGTTCCGCGACGCCATTTTCGTCGCCGAACACGGCTCCTGGAACCGCTCGCGCAAGAGCGGCTACCGTGTCATGGTCGCCCACCTCGACGGCAAGCGCGTGGCACGCTACCAGCCCTTCGCCGAGGGCTGGCTCGATGGCGACTCGGCCTGGGGTCGGCCGGTGGACGTGCTGGCGCTGCCCGACGGCTCACTGCTGATTTCCGACGACGGCGCCGGTGCGATCTACCGCATCACCTATGCCGCAGGGAAATCCTGAAGTCAGTCTCCGCAGAGCGGTGCACCTGGTTCTCGGCGACGCCGCGGCCGGCTGCCTGCGCGCGAGCTGGCGCTTTCCCGGCGCGCGGCCGGGCGAGATGCTGGTGTTCCGCGACGTACTCGCCCTGGGACCGCTCTCTCGCATCGGAACGCCGGACGAAGCCGCCAGCCGCGCCGCCTACTGGCAGGATGTGATGCCCGACGCGCACGACTACGCAACCGAACTTGCCGCGGAGGCAGGCCGCTACGGGCAGGCCGCGCAACTCGCCCGGCAGGGCGCAGAATTCACCGTGTGGCACGGCGACCACGCTTCCAGCGTGCTCTGGCTGCAACGCCTGGCGGTGGTGCTGCCGGCGGATGCGCAAGCGGAACTGATCGATGCCGCGCGCGCCCCCTTCGCAAGCCACCCCGGTGCAATCCGTGCGCTGGGTCAGGTGCCGCCGGCCCGCGTCGCCGAGTTGCAGATCCTGACTTTCACCCTGAGTCCGGAGGCACTGCGCACGCTCGCCGGGCAGTGGCGAGAGAACGCGCCCCGCCCGTCCGAACTGCGCCGCTCCCGCGATGGCCGCATCGCTCACCACGCCGCGGACTTCTACGACGCGCTGCTGCTCGCGCGCTGCGGCGCGGACTGGCGGCCCGCCCCCCGCGTCGTGGGCGAGGCGATGGAGGAGGCGGACGAATTCCTCGGCGACTGGTTCTTCGCCTGGCGCCTGTGCCGGCTGGCCGAAGCCGGCCGCCTGACCATGCAGGGCGGATACGGCGAGGATCTGGATTTCCAGGTGCGCCTGCCCTGATGCCGGCCCACTGCTCCGGCGCGGCTACGACGACTCAGAGGTTGTGAAGAAATCGTAGCGAGCGGCCCGAGTTCGGTCCGAGGAGCGCAGGCGTACTCAGTGCTACGTTGAGCACCGCAGGATCGAAATCGGGACGCGCAGTAGATTTATTCACAGCCTCTCCGGCGCCACCTTTCCCGAGAACAGGCTGGCGCCGACGATCATCGCGCCGCCCAGCCATTCCTTGAGGCCCATCGCTTCCCCCGCCAGTAGCCCGGACGAAACGGCGGCCACCACCAGTTCGGACAGGAAGATGACAATGGCACGGTTGGCGGGGACCTGCGTCAGGCCGAAATACACCACCAGATTTACGGCGAGCAGGACCACGCCGACCAGCGCGAGCATCGCCAGCACCTGCCCCCGCGCGAGGGCCGCGCCATCGAACCCGCCGGCAAGCGGCAGCAGCAGCGCCCCCAGCACCACGACGCCGACGAACACCGCAACCGACTTGTGCTCGATCGAAAGCTCCGGCGTCTTGCGCACCAGCACGTTCGACAGGGCGAACAGGAATCCCGCCGCCAGCCCGATCCATTCCGCGCCCGCGGCAGGAAAAGGCGCCCCGAGTTCGGGATGCCACAACATCGTCACCGCCCCCGCGAGGGACAGGGCCACCACTGCCACGCCCGCGCCGTTCAGCCGCTCCCCCAGCAGCAGCCGCGACAGCAGCACGGTCCACAGCGGCGCGAGGTAGAACAACAGCAGCACCCGCATCACCTCGCCGTGCAGCGTGGCGAGGACGTAGCCGAGATTGCAGCCGCCGGCGGTCAGGGCGATCGCCAGCAGCATCCAGGACGGCCGCAGTCCATGCAGGCTGCGGCGCCACAGCAGCAGGGCGCAGGCCAGCGCGACGGCATAGGTGAGGGTCGACGACGCGATGCCCGAGACGCCTGCCGCGGCAAGCACCCGGTAGGGATACCAGATCAGGCCCCACACCGTGGCGCCGGTGAGCAGGGCGGCGATGGCTATCCGATCGTTGGCGGCAGTCACTCTATAATCGCGGCTGTCCAGAAAAACGCCGGCATTCGCCGGCGGCACCCTCAAGTGAATCCGAATCTCGCCAAACTCCAGCCCTACCCCTTCGAACGCCTGCGACAGCTTATTGCCGGCGTCGCACCGCCCGCGGGGCTGCGGCCGATCCGGCTGTCCATCGGCGAGCCGCAGCATGCGACGCCGGAGTTCATCAAGGAGGCGCTCAAGGACGCGATGGCGGGGCTGGCGAATTATCCCACGACGGCCGGAACCGACGCCCTGCGGGTCGCCATTGCCGAGTGGATAGGCCGGCGCTATCGCATTCCGGCGCCGGACGCGGCGACCCAGGTGCTGCCGGTGAATGGCTCGCGGGAGGCGCTGTTCGCCATCGCCCAATGCGTGGTGGACGCGTCGCGCCCCGATCCGCTGGTGCTGTCTCCCAACCCCTTCTACCAGATCTACGAGGGCGCGGCCTGCCTCGCCGGCGCGCGGCCGGTGTTCCTCAATCAACTGCCGGACAAGCGCTACGCCATGGACTTCGGCGCTCTGCCGGAGGAGTCCTGGCGCCGGGTCCAGCTCGCCTATGTCTGTTCGCCGGGCAATCCCACTGGCAAGGTGCTGGATCTGACGGAGTGGAAAACCCTGTTCGAACTCTCCGACCGCCACGACTTCATCATCGCCGCCGACGAGTGCTATTCCGAGATCCACTTCGACGACGCCGCGCCGCCGCTGGGGGCACTGGAAGCGGCGCGGCGCCTCGGACGCGACGACTACCGGCGGCTGCTGGTGTTCTCCAGCCTCTCGAAGCGCTCCAACGTGCCGGGGCTGCGCTCCGGCTTCGTCTGCGGCGACGCGCGGGTGATCGAGCGCTTTCTGCTCTACCGGACCTACCACGGCTGCGCCATGAATCCCGCGGTTCAGGCGGCGAGTGTGGCCGCCTGGAATGACGAAGCGCATGTCGCCGAGAACCGCCGCCTGTACCGGGAGAAGTTCGACGCCGTGACGCCCGTGGTCGCCCGCCACCTGAAGACGGCGCGGCCCGACGCCGGCTTCTACCTCTGGGCACGCACGCCGGGCTCCGACACCGACTTCGCCCGGCGCCTGCAGCACGAATATAATGTGGGCGTCCTGCCGGGCAGCTTCCTCGCCCGGGAGGCCGGCGGCATCAACCCCGGCGCCGGTTTCGTTCGCATCGCGCTGGTGGCAACGCTGGCAGACTGTCTGGAGGCGGCCGAACGCATCGCCGCCTGCTGCAACCACCTCTCATGACTTCGGAATCGCACACCATGCAGCAATATCAAACGATCATCGAGCAGGCCTTCGAAGACCGCGCCAACCTCCAGCCCGGCAAGGCGCCGGCCCGCGTCGGCGAGGCAGTGGAATGGACCCTCGGCCAGCTCGACCAGGGCCGGCTGCGGGTGGCGGAGAAGGTGGACGGCCAGTGGGTCACCCACCAGTGGCTGAAGAAGGCGGTGCTGCTCTCCTTCCGCCTCGAGGACAACCGCGTGATGAGCGACGGCGTGACCAAGTACTACGACAAGGTCGCGCCCAAGTTCGAGAAGTACGACACCGAGCAGTTCGCCCGCGGCGGCTTCCGCGTCGTACCCGAGGCGATCGTACGCCGCGGCGCGTTCATCGGCCGCAACGTGGTGCTGATGCCGTCCTTCGTGAACATCGGCGCCTACGTCGACGAAGGCGTGATGGTGGACACCTGGGCCACCGTCGGCTCCTGTGCCCAGATCGGCAAGAACGTGCATCTTTCCGGCGGTGTCGGCATAGGCGGCGTGCTGGAGCCGGTGCAGGCCAATCCCACCATCATCGGCGACAACTGCTTCATCGGCGCCCGGTCCGAGGTGGTCGAAGGCGTCATAGTCGAGGACGACTGCGTCATCTCGATGGGCGTGTTCATCGGCCAGAGCACCCGCATCTACGACCGCGAGACCGGCGCGATCACCTACGGCCGCGTGCCGGCCGGGTCGGTGGTAGTGGCGGGCAACCTGCCGTCGGCCGACGGCAAGTACAGCCTCTACTGCGCCGTGATCGTGAAGCGGGTGGATGCCAAGACCCGCTCCAAGGTCGGCATCAACGAACTGCTGCGCGGAGTCTGAGGCGCAGACAGATCAGCGGAGGCCCCTTGGCCCGCCTCGTCAATCGTCCCGCCCAACCCGGAACCGATGAGATGATTTTCGACAAACTGTTCCTGCTGATGGCGGAGAAGCAGGCCTCCGACATCTATGTTTCGGCCGGCGCGCCGATCCACATCAAGATCCAGGGCACCACCATCCCCATCAACCAGCAGGTGATGGACCCGGCCAACATCCAGCGCATGGCCTACGAGATGATGAACCCGGAGCAGATCCGGCGCTTCGAGGAAGCCAAGGAGATGAACCTCTCCTTCGGCGTGCGCGACACCGGTAACTTCCGCGTCAATGTGTTCTGGCAGCGCGGCTCCATTGCCATCGTGGTGCGCTTCATCCAGGGGGTGATTCCGACCCTGGAATCCCTCGGCCTGCCGCCGGTGCTTGCCGACATCATCATGGAGAAGCGGGGACTGGTGCTGGTGGTGGGCTCCACCGGCTCGGGCAAGTCCACGACCATCGCCTCGATGATCGACCACCGCAACAGCAACCGCACCGGCCACATCCTCACCATCGAGGATCCGATCGAGTATCTGTTCAAGCACAAGAAGTCGGTGGTCAACCAGCGCGAGATCAGCATGGACACCCTGTCCTGGGGCGAGGCGCTGCGCAACGCCATGCGCCAGGCGCCGGACTGCATCCTGATCGGCGAAATCCGCGACCGCGAGACCATGCAGTCGGCACTGGCCTACGCCCAGACCGGCCACCTGTGCCTCGCCACGCTGCACGCCAACAACGCCTACCACGCGCTGAACCGCATCATCAACTTCTTCTCGCTGGAAAACCGGCCGCTGCTGTTCCTCGATCTGTCGGTGAGCCTCAAGTGCATCATCTCCCAGCGCCTGGTGAAGAAGCCCGAGGGCAAGCGCATTCCGTCGGTCGAGATCCTGCTCAACACGCGCCATATCGCCGAGTTGATCGAGCGCGGCGAGGTGAACGGCATCAAGGAGGCGATGGAGCAGAGCCTCGCCCCCGGTTCCCAGACCTTCGAGCAGGATCTGTTCCGTCTGTTCAAGGAAAGCGTGATCACCCTGGAAGAGGCCCTGGCCAATGCCGACTCGCCAACCAACCTGTCGTGGCTGATCAACAACTCCCAGTTGTCCGGGCCCAGCGTGAACGAGCCGGCGCCGGTGGGCGTGATGGAATTCGACAAGAGCAACCCGACCGGCGCCTCGTTCAAGGAGTTCTCCCTCAATCTCGACGACTCCGCTTAGTCGTCGGCCCACGCACACGAAACGGCGGGGCCGCGCATCGGGCCCCCGGTGTCCCATGTCCCATTCTTCGACCCTGAGTCTTGCCATCGAGCTGATCGCACGGCGTTCCGTCACCCCGGCCGACGGCGGCTGCCTGGAACTGGTGGCATCGCGCCTCGCCGCGCTGGGCTTTCGCAGCGAGCGCATGGACCGCAATGGTGTGTCCAACCTGTGGGCGCGCCGGGGCGAGGCCGGACCGCTACTGTGCTTCGCCGGCCATACCGATGTTGTGCCGCCCGGGCCGCTCGATCAGTGGCACTCCGACCCTTTCGTGCCGACGGTGCGCGAAAGTCAGCTCTTTGGACGCGGCGCCGCAGACATGAAATCCTCGGTCGCGGCCTTCGTCACGGCCATCGAGGCTTACCTGGCGGGCGGCGCGCAGCCGGCGGGATCGATCGCACTGCTGCTCACTTCCGACGAGGAAGGCGACGCAGTGGACGGCACGGTGCGCGTGGTGGAGGCACTGGCCGCCCGCGGCGAGGCCATCGACTACTGCGTCGTGGGCGAGCCGACCTGCGTGGCGAAACTCGGCGACACGATCAAGAACGGCCGCCGCGGTTCGCTCTCCGGTCGCCTGGTGATCAAGGGGCAGCAGGGACACATCGCCTATCCCCACTTGTCGCGCAACCCGGTGCATCTGTTCGCGCCGGCACTGGCGGAACTCGGCGCCATCGATTGGGACGCGGGGGACACCTTCTTCCCCCCCACCACCTGGCAGATCTCCAACCTGCACGCCGGCACCGGCGCCAGCAACGTCATTCCCGGCACGCTGGAAGTGCTGTTCAACTTCCGCTTCAATCCGATGTCCGGCGCCGACACGCTGAAGCAGCGGGTTCATGCGGTGCTGGATCGCCACGGCCTCGACTACAGCCTCGACTGGACGCTCTCCGCCAAGCCCTACTTCACCCGTCCCGGCCGGCTGGTGAGCGCCGCAACCCGCGCGGTCGAAGACGTCTGCAACATCGCGCCGGAACTATCCACCACCGGCGGCACCTCCGATGGCCGCTTCATTGCCGACGTCTGCGCCGAGGTGATCGAGCTCGGGCCGCTCAACGCGACGATCCACAAGATCGACGAGTGCATCACCGTGGCCGACCTCGAACCTTTGTCGCGCATCTACCGCGGGATCATCAAGGAGCTGCTGGGATGAGCGACGGCGAGGCGGTCCTGCTGGAACTCGCCACCGTGCGCGACTGGCTGCGCTTCGCCGTGTCGCGCTTCACCGGCGCTCACCTGTTCTTCGGCCATGGCAGCCAGAACGCCTACGACGAGGCGGCCTACCTGATCCTGCACACCCTGCACCTGCCGCTCGACCGGCTGGATCCCTTCCTCGATGCCAACCTGCTCAAGGCGGAGCGCCGCGCCGTGTACGAGATCCTGCGCCGGCGGGTCGAGCAGCGCGTACCCGCGGCCTATCTCACCAACGAGGCCTGGCTGGGAGATTTCCGCTTCTTCGTCGACGAGCGGGTGATCGTCCCCCGCTCCTACTTCGCCGAACTGCTGGAAGAGCGGCTTGCGCCCTGGGTGGCCGATGCAGAGGCGGTCCACACGGCGCTGGACCTGTGTACCGGCTCGGGCTGCCTCGCGATCCTCATGGCCCACGCCTTTCCCAACGCCCGCGTCGATGCCGTTGACATTTCCACCGCGGCGATCGAGGTCGCGGCGCGCAATATCGCCGACTACGATCTGAAGGCGCGTGTCCGGGCGCTGCGCTCCGACCTCTTCGAAGAACTGGCCGGGCGCCGCTATGACCTGATCGTCTGCAACCCGCCCTACGTCACGGGTCCGGCGATGCGGGCGCTGCCCGCCGAATACCGCCACGAACCGAAGATCGCACTGGCCGCCGGCGAGGACGGCCTCGACACCGTACGTCGCATCCTGGCCGACGCCGCCCGCCACCTCACGCCAGACGGCGTGCTGGCGGTGGAAGTCGGCCACAACCGTGCGCTGGTGGAGGCGGCGTTTCCGGAACTGCCCTTCACCTGGCTCAGTCCGGGTGACGTCGATGCGGTGTTCCTGCTGGACCGCCGCCAGTTGCCGGCGGCGCCGGACAAGTAGTCGCTCAAGGACGCAATCGTGACGATTCTTGCGAAGGCGTACCGGGACGGCGCGCTTGGGAGATTAACTTGGGGGCCACCCCCTTGTTCGTCCTCGGGGGATATACAAGGGGAATCTCCCCTTGTTCGTGCATGGCAGGTTTTCCGGCCGAGTACAAGACACAGGCCGGTTTGGTTCCGGATCGGCCGGCTTAGGGAAAGCATGTATTGCCGCGCGATAGGAGCCCGTGTATTTTCTCGGGCTGAAAAGCACTTCTGACAAGAAAGACCTACCTATGGCTACCGATCGGCCGATCCTGTTGGTCGAAGACAATCCGGACGACGAGGCGCTGACGCTTCGCGCCTTCAACAAGAATCGCATTGCCAATCAGGTTATCGTCGCCCGTGACGGCGTCGAAGCGCTGGACTACCTGTTCGCGACCGGATCCCACGACGGGCGCGACCTGTCGGTGATGCCGGCGGTGGTGCTGCTCGACCTCAAGCTGCCGCGCATCGACGGCCTGGAGGTGCTGCGCCGCATTCGCGCCGACGAGCGCACCCGCCTCCTGCCGGTGGTGATACTGACCACCTCCAAGGAACAGCAGGACATCTACGAGGCCTACAGCCTCGGCGCCAACAGCTACATTCGCAAGCCCGTGGACTTCGAGAAGTTCATCTACGCAGTCGGCCAGATGGGGCTGTACTGGCTGGCGCTGAACGAGCCCCTCGACTCGCCCCACCCCTGAGAGGTTGTGAATGAATCTACTGCGCGTCCCGATTTCGATCCTGCGGTGCTCAACGTACTAGCATGTACGCCTACTCGCCTCGGACCGAACTCGGGCCGCTCGCTACGATTTCTTAACAACCTCTGAGCCGAGCACGCAGGCCCATGGACCTGATCGTCATAGGCGGCGGCGTAAGCGGTCTGGTGCTGGCGAGCCAGGTCGCAGCCGCGGGCCGCTCCGTGGTACTGCTGGAGAAGTCGCCGCGCCTCGGCGGCTGTCTCGACAGTCCCGAAGTGGTACCCGGATTCTGGCTGGAAATGGGCGCCCACACCGCCTACAACTCCTACGGCGCGATGCTGGAGGTATTGGCCCAGCGCGGCGCCCTCCAGCGGCTGACTCCGCGCATCAAGCTGGGCTACCGCTTCATCGAGGGCGGCCGGCTCCAGAGTCCGCCGGCCAGACTGAACTACCTGCTCCTCGCCCGCAGCCTTCCTGCGATCGTCACGCGCAAGAAGGAAGGAGCGACCCTTGCCGACTACTACGGCGCCATAGCCGGCCGCGCCAACTACGAGCGCGTGCTCGCCCCCGCCTTCGCCGCGGTGCTGTCCCAGCCGGCGGACGAATTCCCGGCCGCCTGGCTGTTCCGCCGCAAGCCGCGCCGCAAGGATGCGCCCCGCAGCTACACCTGGCACGGCGGCCTCGGTCGGCTCGCCGAGACGCTGGCCGATGGAGCGCCTTTCGAAGTGCGTCGCGGCGCCGAAGCGGTCGCCGTGGAAAGGGGGCCGCATGGCTACCGGGTTCGTCTCGCCGACGACACGACACTGGAATGCGCCGCCCTGGCGCTCGCCACGCCCCACGACACGGCAGCCGAACTGCTGCGCGACGCCGAACCCGAAATCGCCCGGCGCCTGGCGACGATCCCCGTGGCATCGTGCGAGAGCGTCGGCGTCGCGCTGCCCGCCGCTGCCTGCCGGCTGACTCTCCTGGCCGGGCTGATCGGCGCCGGCACCGATTTCTACTCGGCGGTGAGCCGCGACACCGTGCCCCACCCCGAGCTGCGCGGTTTTACCTTCCACTTCCGCCCGCAGCGCCTGGACCGCGCCGCCAAGCTCGACGCGATTGCCCGCGCGCTGGGCTGCGCTGGCAGCGACTTCGTCGGCGTTCGGGAGAAGACCAACCGCCTGCCCGCCGTCGGTCTGAGCCATCTGGGTCCGATCGACGAGATCGACCGCCTGCTGGCCGGCGGCCGGCTGGCCATCGCCGGCAACTTCTGGAACGGCCTGTCGATCGGCGACTGCGCGGAGCGCGCGGCCCGCGAGGGGCAGCGCCTGCTCTCGGCGCTCAATCCGTAGGGCGGGCCATGCCCGCCGAATCAACCACCGGTGCGCACGGCGCACCCTACCGGGTAATGCCAAGCCTACGCCGGGAGAGCCTTACTTGCGGGCGTTGGGAAAAAAGAGCTGCTCGCCGCCGATGCGGTAGCTCGCGATCGCCGACTGCCCTTCCGGCGAGACGATCCAGTCCGCGAACTGCCGCCCCAGTTCGTTCTTCACGTGCGGATGCTTCGCCGCATTCACCACGATGACGCCGTACTGGTTGAACAGGCGCTGATCGCCTTCCACCAGGATCACGAGCTCGCCGCGATTCCTGAACGCCAGCCAGGTTCCGCGATCGGCCAGGATATAGGCGTTCATCGACGACGCGGTGTTGAGCGCCGGCCCCATTCCCGATCCGGTGTCCCGGTACCAGGGCCCTTTCGCCCGGTCGAGGTCGACGCCTGCCGCCTTCCAGTAGCGCAGTTCGGCGGCATGGGTTCCGCTCTTGTCGCCGCGGGACACGAACGGCGCCTTGGCGGCCTCGACCTTGCGCAGCGCCTCCAGGACGTCCTTGCCGCCGGCGACCCTGGCCGGGTCGGCCTTCGGCCCGACCAGCACGAAGTCGTTGTACATGACCTCCTTGCGCTCGACACCGTAGCCCTCGGCGACGAATTTCTCCTCCGCCGCCGGGTCGTGGACGAACACGACATCTGCATCGCCGCGGCGGGCCGCGTCCAGCGCCTGCCCGGTGCCCAGCGCGACGACACGCACCTGGATCCCGGTCTTCGCCTGGAACAGGGGCAGCAGGTGGCCGAACAGGCCCGACTGCTCGGTAGACGTCGTCGAGGCCACAGTGATGGACTTTTCCTGGGCAAGCGCCGGAACCCAGGCCATGCCGAGCAGCATCCCGCAGCAAACCCGTCGTCGTCTCACATCCACGGCAATTCTCCCTTGATGAAGGCCCGCGCCTGCGCGGACCGGGGGTTGCGAAAAAATTCGTCGGCCGGAGTGTATTCGACCACCCGTCCGCGATCCAGAAAGATGATCTCGTCCGCCAGGCGCCGCGCCTGACCGAGGTTGTGGGTGCTCATGACGATCTTGGTTCCGGCCCCGGCGATGTTGAGGATCAGCGCCTCGATCTCGGCACTGGCGCCGGGATCCAGGCTGGCGGTCGGCTCGTCGAGAAACAGGATCTGCGGATCGAGCGCCCAGGCCCGCGCCAGGGCCAGGCGCTGCTGCTCGCCGCCGGAAAGCACCCGCGCCGGCCGGTCCGCGACGGCGGCCAATCCCACCCGGTCGAGCGCCACTTCGGCCCGGCTCAGGCGCTCGGCCCGCGGCGCGCCGGCCAGTTTGAGCGCGTAGGCCACGTTGCGCAGCGCCGAGGTGCGCAGCATGACAGGCCGCTGGAACACCATCGCCTGATCCGCCGGCCGCTCGCGCCGCCCGCACCAGGTCATGTGGCCGGAACCGGGCTGAAGCAGGCCGTGCATCAGCCGCATCAGCACGCTCTTGCCGGCGCCGTTCGTCCCCAGGATCACGGTGCGAACCCCGGCATCGATCGCCAGCGAGACACGGTCGATGATCCCCTGAGACCCGTGCCGGAAGCACAGCTCATGCAGCACCAGGGGGAAAACCGGGGCGTGGCGCTCCATCAGCCGTAGCGGTGCACCGCCCATTGCCGTATGGCATGGGCGGCGGCATTGATCAGCAGCACCAGGGCGATCAGGATGGTCCCCAGCGCCAGCGCCAGCGGCAGATCGCCCTTGCTGGTCTCCAGCGCGATGGTGGTGGTCATGACGCGGGTGACGCCGTCGATGTTGCCGCCGACGATCATCACCGCCCCGACCTCCGCTGCCGCACGGCCGAAGCCCGCCAACACCGCGGTGACCAGAGCAAAGCGCACGTCCCACAGCAGCGTCAGCGCGGCACGGGCTCGTGCCCGCCCCCAGCGAGCGCAACTGCTCCTCGTATTCGCGCCAGGCGTCTTCGACGATCTGCCGTGCCAGCGCCGCGATGATCGGGAGCGATGAGAACCGTCTGGGCGATCACCATCGCCGTCGGCGTGAACAGCAGGCCCAGCGGCCCGAGGGGGCCGGCGCGGGACAGCAGCAGATAGACCAGCAGGCCCACCACCACCGGCGGCAGCCCCATCAGCCCATTCATGATCACCGTCAGCGCCTGCCGCCCCGGAAAACGCCCGACTGCAACCGCCGCACCCAGGGGCAGGCCGATGGCCGAGGCCAGCAGCACCGCGCTCAGGCTGACCTGCAGGCTCAGCAGCACGATGTCGGCGAGCCGCGCATCGAGCGACGCCATCAGCGCCAGGGCCGTCTGCAGGCTTTCGGCGAGGGTTCCCATCAACGGCGGAGGCTTTGCGGCGCGTCAGGCTTCGACGCCCACCATCACGCTGTCCGCCTTGATGATGGCATAGGCCTCACCGCCCTCCCGCAGACCGAGCTTGTGCACCGACGCCGTGGTGATCTGGGCCGTCAGTTCCAGGCCCGGCGCGACTTCGATCAACACCTCGCTGTTGACCGCCCCGTGGGTGATGCGGGTGATGCGCCCTTTCAGTTGGTTGCGTGCGCTGATTCTCATGAGTTCGTTCCGGCTGGAAAAGGCGCAAGTATGCCAGTTCGGAAAACGGGCCCGGCACCGGCGCGAGTGCGGTGTCGCCGGCCGCGGGCGAAGGCGACGAGGCCGCCGGGATGGCGGCAGAGTCAGTCCCGGGAATGCGGCTCGCGCGCTTCTTCCTTGGGCCCGCGTCGTCCGCGACCCTGGCCCTGGGATTCGCCAGCGGCAGCCGGCTCTACGCGCTGGGGCGCCTCGCGGTGCTGGCGCTCCATCTCGCTACGCCGCGCCTCCTGCACCCTGCGACGTTCCTGTTCATCGGGAGTTGCGCGCCGCTGTTCCTCCTGCGCCCGCCGTTGGGTTTCCTGCGCAGCGCGACGCTCGCGCTCGCCACGCTCCTGCATCTGGGCCCTCTCCTGCGTCTTCTCCTGCGCCCTCTCCTGCGCGTTCTCCTGCTCCCTCGCCCGGCGCCGCACCTCGTCCTGCGTACGGCGCTCGTCCTCGGCGCGCCGCTGGGCCTCCAACCGCTTCCGTTCCTCTGCCCGCTGCCGCTCATCCGGCCGTTCGCGCTCCTCGGCCCGTTTCCGTTCCGCTGCCCGCTCGCGCTCCTCGCTGCGCTGCCGTTCGTCGATGCGCTGGCGTTCGTCCGAGCGTCGCCTTTCGTCCGCACGCTGTCTTTCCTCGCTGCGCTCGCGCTCCGCGGCCTGGCGTCGTTCCTCCGTTTGGCGGCGTTCCTCCGCAGATCGCGACTCCTACGCCGTTGTTCCTCGCTGCGACGGCGGACGTCGCTTCTCTCCCTCTCGCCGGTAGCGGCATCGACAGGAACACCCGGCGGCTCGCTCCGCCGCTGACCGCCCGGCTGGTCCAGCCGGCCCCGGGATTCCGGCGCGGTTTCGCCGCCGCGCCGCTCCCGTTCGTCGCTGCCGAAGCGGCCCGCACTCCCCGCTTCGCGGCCCCGATCCGCTACCCGGTGACGCTCGCGCCAGCGTTCGGCAGCCTCGCTGCCGCGGTGGCGCTCCGCCGGCTCGGGCTTCAGATCCCTGGGCACGGCGATAGGGGTCAAGCCACGCAGTTCGCTGCGCTCTCCGACGCGGACCACCTCCCGATGCACCGGCCTGCCGGCGCTCACCGTGGCGGCGGAAACCACGGTCACCGCGCGCGGCGCATCGCGGTGAAGGTAGCGGATGCGCGTGACGTCGGCATGGTCGATGCGCCTGACATGGGCCGCGTTGATCCGCTGCAGATGCTCGCGGCTGTGCGTGTAGCCCGGCACATAGACCTCCCGCGGCCCGAGCGGAAACCAGCCCACCGACGGCGTGGCGACTGAGCCTATCCATACCACCAGGGCGGGCGAATAGACCGGCCGCGCGACGATGCGCCCCGGCACCCAGGCCCAATCGCCGCGAATCAGCGCCCAGCGTCCGTAGTGGAAGGGGGCGAAGCCCCAAGGCATGTCGTCGATCCAGGTCCAGCCCCAGGGCTCGACCCAGGCCCAGCGTCCGTGGCGATAGGGCGCCCAGCCGGAAGGAAGGCCCCGCGGTATCCAGGCCGCGCCGTAATCGGCGTAATCGCCCCAGTCGCCGTAGTCGTCCAGATCCTCGTAGCCCGTCATGTCGGCGGAAACGTAGCGCAGCGCCGCCGGCTCGCCGTGCCGGTTGCGGGCCAGGTGCCAGTCGTCGAACTGGCTGCGCCGGGCGCCCTCCAGCCGCGTCGCCCTGCCGTCGTCCCCGGTGATGCGCAGCGCCTCGCCGTCTCTGACTTCGAGGCCGGAGCCGGCTCCGTCGTATCGGGCATGACCTTCGAACACGGTCAGCGAACCACGCTCGCCGCCGCGATCGACCTCAATTCGGTAGCGCCCCGCTTCCAGGGTGCGGACGCGGCCGAAGGGCGTACTGAGTTCGACCTCGCGGGCGGTCTCGCGGCTGAGCAGGCGCAGCGCGAGCCGCCCCTGGAGCAGGCGCACGCGCATGCGCTCGTCGTCGAGGCGGACGAACTCGATCTCGCTGTCGCGGTCCAGTGCGATCGACGTCGAGCCGATGCGGATCTCGGCGCGACCGTCACCGGTGGCGATCACGTTGTCACTGGTGACCGGCCAGTTGCGCCGGGCGTCCTCCGCCGGGGCATCGTACTTCTGGCTCCACCAAGCCTGTCCTTCGACTTGGCCGATGCGCCCGACCCGGCCCGGCGGATCCGCCCTGGCACTCGGCGGCAGCGCGAACAAGCACAATGCAATCACGACAAGGAAGGAAGCGCTGCCGAATCGATGACCCATGGCCGACCTCTGCTCAGTGATCCGTCGGCGGCTCGCGCCGTGCGAGCCGCACCGCAAGTACATGCCGATTAAACGCCGACGCGCCACGAAACCGGCACCGGAGAAGTAAATTGTTGCAATTGATCGCGCAGCGCCCGGAAACGCGCCCGCCGGCTGGGCCGTGACGGGGCAAGCGGCCTGCCCGGTTTGTCCGGCTGCGGATCGGCGTAAGATGGCGAGCACCTTCAACTGTCCGCCAACCGGACATCATGCCGACTAAAAAGTCAGCGCCCAGGAAGCGGCGCAATCCCGAATCACCCGCCCGACCGACCCGCGAGCAGGCCGAGGAGGCGGTCCGCACGCTGATACGCTGGGCCGGCGACGACCCGCTGCGCGAGGGCCTGCTCGACACCCCCGGCAGGGTGGTGCGTTCGTATGAGGAGTTCTTCGCCGGCTACACCGTCGATCCCGCCGAAATCCTCAAGCGCACCTTCTCCGAGGTGGAGGGCTACGACGAGATGATCGTGCTCAACAACATCCGGCTGGAAAGCTACTGCGAGCACCACATGGTGCCCATCGTCGGCCGCGCCCACGTCGCCTACCTGCCGGACCGGCGCGTGGTCGGCATCTCCAAGCTGGCGCGGCTGGTGGACATCTATGCCAAGCGCCTGCAGATCCAGGAGAAGATGACGGTGCAAATCGCCGATACGCTGAACGAGGTGCTCCAGCCCAAGGGCGTGGCGGTGGTGATCGAGGCCTCGCACCAGTGCATGACCACCCGCGGCGTGCACAAGCCCGGCGTCACCCTGGTCACCAGCCGCATGCTCGGCGCCTTCCGCACGCAGAGCGACACGCGGCGCGAATTCCTCACCATGATCGGCCAGGTGGCGCAGGGCGAGTAGGTACCTCCTGCGCCGCCCCAACCGAAGAAGGATCCCGACCGATGAACGATCCGATGAGCGAAAGACACGCCACCGCCCAGGAACTGCACCGGCTGAGCCTTGACTGCATCGAAACGATGCGCCAGTGCGCCGACGCTGAAGCGATCGCCGCGGCGGGCGACGATGCACGGTTTGCCCTGGGCATAGAGATGCGCAGCACGGCACCCACCCTGCTCCTGATGGCGAAACCGGAAGGCGAACTGCTGCCGCAGGAAATCTCGCGCGTCGGCATGGCGCGATTCTCCGCAGACCAGACAACGCTGGTTCGGGTTGCGGCCGCCATCGCCAACCTGCTGCTCCAGGACGCGGCACCGCAGACCCGGCAGGAGGTGTTTCGGCTGGTGCGTTCCGGCGCCGGCTTCCTCTCGCTCTACGTGCGCCCGGCGCCCTTCGAGGCGGCACTGGAACTGCACGCCGGCAGCGATCTGATGGAACTGGGGCGAATCGCCGACCAGCCGGTCGGCACGACGCTTCAGTAGCGGGGAAAGTCAGTCCCCGACGAGCGCCTATTTGATCGGTACCGCCTGGAGGTACTCGACGATGTCGGTGTTGCCGCGCCTGGCCGCCCACACCATGGCGGAATTACCTTCGTCATCGGCGGCGTCGATGTCGGCGCCGGCAGCGACGAGCAGCTTCACCACCTCGATGTGAGCGCCCCGCGCCGCGAGCATCAGCGGCGTGGTGCGATTGACCGCCGGCGCGTTGGGGTTCGCACCCCGTTGCAGCAGCGCGCGCACCGCCTCGGTGTGGCCTTCCATCGCGGCGTAGGCCAGCGGCGACCAGCCGGGCTGATTCGCCTTCGCGCCAGCCTGAAGCAGGCGTGCGACAACCGGCGCGTGACCCTTGAAGCTCGCCAGCATCAGGGCGGTGTCGCCGGCGCGGTTGCGGGCGTCGGCTCGGGCGCGATGGCGGATCAGGTAGTCCGTCAGTTCGACGTAGCCGTTGCGCGCGGCGATCATCAGCAGCGAGTTGCCGTGCGCGTCAGTCGAATTGACGTCCATTCCACGCTGCACCAGCTCGGCCACGGTGCGCTGGTCGCCCAGGTCGGCAGCGCCCAGCAGATCGTCCAGGGTCGCCGCGAGGCTCGTCCCCGCCGCGGCCAGACAGGCGACAGTCAGAAGCGCCCGGGTCAGGGCAAGAATGGACGTCACTGCGGACGTCACTGCGGACGTCACTGCGGGCGTCACTGCGGCACCTCGGTCCGGGGAATCCGAAACAGACGGAAGAAATTCTCGCTTGTCGCCTCGGCCACCGTCTCGACGGAAACGTCCCTCAGTCGCGCGATCTCCTCGGCCACATGGACCACGTAGGCCGGTTCGTTGGTGCGACCCCGGTGGGGCACCGGCGCGAGGTAGGGTGAGTCGGTCTCGATCAGCATGCGGTCCAGCGGCACGGCCTGCGCCACCGCCTTCAGCGCCAGCGCGTTCTTGAAAGTGACGATGCCCGAGAAGGAGATGTGGAAGCCCAGGGCCAGCGCGCCCCGCGCCACCTCCAGCGACTCGGTGAAGCAGTGCATCACCCCGCCCACCTCCGCGGCGCCCTCCTCGCGCATCAGCGCCAGGGTGTCCTGGGCCGCCTCGCGGGTGTGCACCACCAGCGGCTTGCCGCTCGCGCGGGCGGCGCGGATGTGGCGCCGGAAGCGCTCCCGCTGCCACTCCAGTTCGCCCTTGTGCCAGTAGTAGTCGAGGCCGGTCTCGCCGATCGCCACCACCTTCGGCCGCGCGGCGAGTTCGACCAGTTCCTCCACCGAGGGGTCGAGACAGTCCTTCTGATCCGGATGCACCCCCACGGTGACATGAAGATTGTCGTGGGCCTGGGCCAGATCCATCACCCGCGGCAGGGTTTCGAGGGAGACGCTGATGCACAGCGCATGGCTCACCCGCTGCTGGCGCATGGCGTCCAGCACCTGCGGCAGCCTTGCGGCGAGTTCTGGAAAATCGAGGTGGCAGTGGGAGTCGACGAACACCGCGCGGCCAGCACTCAGAGGCAGTGGGTCGGGCGGTTGGAACCGAGATGGCCGCCGAGCATCGATTCGATCTTGGCCCGCGCCTGCAGGCCGGATTCGTCGTCGCTGAAATGCACCCCTATGCCCTGGGTCTTGTTGCCCTGCGCGCCGGCGGGGGTTATCCACACGACGCTGCCGGCGATCGGCAGCTTGCCCGGTTCGTCCAGCAGCGACAGCAGCATGAACACCTCGTCGCCCAGCGCGTAGGCCTTGGCCGTGGGCACGAAGATGCCCCCACGCTTGAGGAACGTCATGTAGGCCGCATAGAGCGCGGACTTCGAAGCGATGTTGAGCGAAAGCACGCTGGGGCGCGCAAAATTCGCCATCTTGGGTATGTCAGCCATCGGCTCCACCTCTGGACGCTACGGCCCGGCCGTAGCGCAGCAGCATGTCCTCCAGGAACAGTCGCGCATTTAGGGGATGATCGGCAATCCTGCGCATTCTGCCCAATTCCGCGTAAAAGCCAAGCAAATCCGCCACGCCGGCGCGCCCGGCTAGTCGATCGAGCGCCGGCGCCGCATCGGGAAAAAATGTTCCGTGGCCGGCGAGTTTCCAGGACACCAGATCGAACACCCATTTCTGCAGCCACCCGACCAGGAGCGACAGCCTGGGAACGAAGTCGGCGTCGGCCTTCTGCTTCAGCCAGCCTTCCCAGGCCGCCGCCGTCTGCAGCGGATCGCTACGCTCGATATCGGTCAGTGCGCCGATAAGCTGAGCCCGGTAGCGCGCCGCCCCCTCGGCGCCCAGTGCCGCGGCCGCCAGCGGCATGCCTCCGGCGAAGGCGAGCCAGGCTTCCGGATCGTCGATGCCCGGCTGCGCCGCCAGCCATTGCCGCGCCGCAGTCCCCACGGGCTTGGGGAAGGCCAGCGTCTGGCAGCGGCTGCGGATCGTCGGTAGCAGGCGCCCGGGTGAACGGGAAATCAATAAAAACAGTGTAGATGACGTCGGTTCTTCAAGCAACTTGAGAAGTGCGTTGGCGGTGTTTAGGTTCATCGCCTCCGCCGGGTCGATGAGAATCAGGCGCATCCCCTGGCGATGGGTACCGACGCTGACGAAGCCGTTCAGCGCCCGCACCTGATCTACCAGGATCTGCTGGCTGGGCTTCTTCCGCTTGCCTTCAGCAGCTTCGACGATGTCGCCCTCCTCGCTCCCTTCCTCGGGCTCGTCCAGTTCGCTCGCCGGAACCACGAGCCGGAAGTCCGGGTGATTGCCGGCATCGAACCAGCGACACGAACTGCATTCGCCGCAGGCTTGCGCGACTCCAACGGCTCGCTCGCAGAGCAGGCGCCTGGCCAGCGCCTCGGCGAAAATCCGCTTGCCACTGCCTGCCGGACCCGATAGAAGCAGCGCGTGAGGCAAGCGCTCAAGGGCCCCGACGAGCCGCTCCCAAGTGGTTTCGTGCCAGGGTAAAATCATTCAGTTACAAAATGATGTAACGATTGTCTCAAGTTGAATCTTCACTTCTTCCGGGGTGCGGGAAGCGTCGATCAGCCTGATGCGGCCGGGGTTGCAGCGCGCTCGATCGAGATACGCCTCCCGCACACGGAAGAAGAACTGGGCCTGCTCGCGCTCGAAGCGGTCGGGGGCATTGCCCGTCCCGGCGAGCCGCTGGAGCGCGATTTCAGGCGGCAGATCGAAGAGCAGGGTCAGATCGGGCTGGAGGTCGCCGTGCACCCATTGCTCCAGCACGGCGATGCGCTCCGTCGCGAGGCCGCGGCCGCCGCCCTGGTAGGCGAAGGTGGCGTCGGTGAAGCGATCCGACACCACCCAGCGCCCCGCCGTCAGCGCCGGACGGATCAGGGTTTCGATATGCTCGCGCCGCGCGGCAAACATCAGCAACGCCTCGGTTTCCAGGTGCATGGGCCGATGCAGGACGATCTCCCGCAGCGCCTCGCCCAGGGGCGTGCCGCCGGGTTCGCGGGTGGCGAGCACCTCGTGGCCGCGGGCCCGCAGCCAGTCCAGCAGCCAGGCGAGATGGCTGCTCTTGCCCGCCCCGTCTATGCCCTCCAGGGTGACGAAACGCCCGCGTGCGCTCACGATCCCCTCCGCTTCTGGTAGCGCGCCACGGCCCGGTTGTGCTCGTCCAGGGTGCGCGAGAATTCGCTCGATCCGTCGCCCCGCGCAACGAAATAAAGATGCTCGCTCGCCGCCGGATTGAGGGCCGCGCGCAGCGCCGCCAGCCCCGGCAGGGCGATAGGCGTGGGTGGCAGGCCGGTGCGGGTGTAGGTGTTGTACGGCGTGTCGCGCTGGAGGTCGGGCTTGCGAAGGTTGCCGTCGAAGGCGCTGCCCATGCCGTGGATCACCGTCGGGTCCGATTGCAGCGGCATGCCGCTCCTGAGGCGATTGACGAACACCCCGGCGATCCTGCCCCTGTCGGTCGCCAGACCGGTCTCCTTCTCGACAATCGAGGCAAGAATCAGCGCCTCGTAGGCGCTGGCGTAGGGCACGCCGGGGGCGCGGGCGGGCCATTCCTGTTCGAGCCGCGCCTGCATCGCGCGATAGGCGCGTCCCAGCAGGTCTAGATCGCTGCTGTTCTTGTGGAAGAGATAGGTGTCGGGAAACAGGAGCCCTTCGGCCGCCGACTCGCCGGCGCCGATGCGCGCCAGGATTTCGCGTTCGCTCAGGTCTGTGCTGTCGTGGCGCAGCGCCGGGTGCTGATCCAGCGCCGCCCGCACCTGGGTGAAGTTCCAGCCTTCGATGAGCGCGAGTTCGGCCTGGCTGACGTCGCCCCGGGTGAGTTGGTCCAGCAGGCGCAATGGCGTCGTACCGGCCTCGACCTCGTAGCTTCCAGCCTTGATCATCCCGGCGCTGTCTCGCAGCCGCGCAAGGAGCGTGAACTGCCAGGGCGCGAAACCCGCACCGGCCTGCGCGAGATATGCGGATACCTGCTTCATGCTGCTGCCCGCTTCGATGCTTACGCCCAGCGGCGCGCTGGCAAGCCGCAGCGGCGACAGCGCAAACCAGGCGAACCAGCCGGCGAATCCCCCCGCACCGATGAGCGCGAGAACGGCAAGCAGGATCAGCAGTCAACGCATGGGAAAGGAGAGTTCGGGGCGTGGAGGGGGCGAAAGTATAATACGGCGCTCTTCCCAAGCCTCCCCGACAGCAGATCATGAATCCCGACTGGAAAGCATTTCTCGAACGGCAGGGCGCAGCCTTTTCCGACGACGGCGAAGTCAGCTTCGGCGGCGCGGCGGACGAACTCGAAGCCGCACGCAGCGGCACGGTGGCAGTGCCTCTCGGCCACCTCGGCCTGATTCGCGCAAGCGGCGAGGAAGCCGCAGGCTTCCTGCACAACCTGCTCACCAACGACGTGAACCACCTGCGCCCCGGCCAGATGCAGCACAACAGCCTGTGCAACGCCAAGGGCAGGATGATGGCGAGTTTCCTCGTCTGGCGCGAGGGCGGCGACTATCTGCTGCAGCTTTCCCGCGACCTGCATCCGGCGATCCTGAAGAAGCTCGGCATGTACGTGTTGCGCAGCAAGGTGAAACTGTCCGACGCCAGCGCGGATTTCGCCCTGGTCGGTGTTGCGGGCACGGCGGCGCAAGCGTTGGCCGCAGCCCTTGGCGCCGAGCTCGCCGAGCCGATGCGCAGCACCGCCTTTGCCGGAGGAACGGCGATCCGGCTCGACGCAAGCCGCTACCTGCTGGCATTGGAGCCGGGCACCGCGGCAGACGCCTGGAAACAGATCACAGGTTCGGCCAAGCCGGCAGGAACGGAGGTGTGGCGCTGGCTCGATATCCAGGCAGGTGTGCCGCGGATCAGCGCCGCCATCCAGGAGGAGTTCGTCCCCCAGATGGCCAACTTCGAACTGATCGGTGGGGTGAGCTTCCAGAAGGGTTGCTATCCCGGGCAGGAGATCGTCGCCCGCACCCAGTACCTCGGCAAGCTGAAGCGGCGCATGTACCTCGCCCATCTTCCGGCACAGGCGAGCCCTGGCGCCCACCTCTACAGCGCGGACATGCCGGATCAGTCCTGCGGCATCGTGGTGGACGCGGCCGCCGCGCCCGGTGGCGGCAACGACCTGCTGGCGGTGATCCAGATGGCCAGCGCCGAGGTCGGCGACGTGCGTCTCGGCGCCATCGACGGACCGCAGCTCGAATTCAGACCCCTGCCCTATCCCTTGGGGTGAGCCAGGTGCCGCTGTCCCTGTTCATCTACTATCGGGTCGCCGATGAGGCGAAGGGCGAGGTGGAGCGGGCGGTGAGCGCCATGCAGGCGCGTTTGCTGCAAGAGTCAGGCGCCAGAGGGCGCCTGCTGCGCCGCGCCGACGATGCCGCGACCTGGATGGAGATCTACGAAGGCGTGAGCGACGGGCCTGCGTTCGAGGCGAGCCTCGAACACTTGGTGCGGGAGTGCGGCCTGGACAGGCTGCTGGCCGAGGGCGAAACGCGACACTTCGAGAGATTTACGTCATGTGCCTGATTCTGCTCGCGTGGCAGGCCGACCCGGTCCATCCGCTGGTGCTCGCCGCCAACCGCGACGAGTTCTTCGATCGCCTCACCGCCGGTGCCGGATTCTGGCCCGAGGCGCCTCAGGTGCTGGCGGGCAGGGATCTCCAGGGAGGCGGCACGTGGCTGGGCGTGACGCGCGAGGGCCGCTTTGCGGCGCTCACCAATTACCGCGACCCGGCAACACTGCGGCCGGACGCACCATCCCGCGGCGAACTGGTGAGCCGCTTCCTGCTGGGCAACGACCAGCCCGCCGCGTTCGCACGCCGGCTTGCTGAGACCGCGCCGCGCTACAACGGCTTCAACCTCGTATTCGGCATGATCGGCAGTCGGCACCGCGAACTGCGCTACTTCAGCAATTGCGGCGAGGGAGCGGGGCCGCTGGCGCCGGGCATCTACGGGCTTTCCAACCATCTGCTGGACACCCCGTGGCCCAAGGTGGCCCAGGGCAAGTCGGCCCTCGGCGCGGCACTGTCTGCCATGCCGGATGAATCGCCGCTGCTGGAACTGCTGCGCCGCGAGGGCATCGCCCGGGACGAGGATCTGCCCAGGACCGGCGTCAGCCTGGAATGGGAGCGACTCCTCTCCGCCGCCTTCGTCCGCTCGCCGACCTACGGAACCCGATCCTCGACCGCGCTCCTTGTCGACGGCGACGACGAATTGAAGATGACCGAGGTCTGCTTCGACGCCGGCGGCGCCGAACTCGGCCGCTGCCGCTTCAGCCTGCGTCTGGTGGCGCCGGATCGGCTGCCAGCGCCAGCGACATCGTGACGTGGGGAATGTCCGCCTCCAGATATTCGCCGCCCTCGTGCGCGAAGCCGAAGCGCCGGTAGAAGCCCGCGGCCTGGGTCTGGGCGTGCAGCACCACCCGCCCTAGCCCACGCCGGTGTGCCTCCGCGATCAGCGCCGCAAGCAGCGCCGCGCCCGCCCCCGTGCCGCGTGCGGCGGCGAGCACCGCCATGCGCCCGACATGACCGTCGGGCAGCAGCCGGCCGGTGCCGACCGCCCTGCCGGCGGCATCGCGGGCGATGGCGTGCAGCGACACCGCGTCGAACTCGTCCCACTCCAGTTCGACCGGCACACCCTGCTCCGCCACGAACACCTGGTAGCGGATCGGCCGCGCCGCTTCGCGGGCGCGGTCCCAGTCCAGCAGCTCGACGCGTATCGTCACTCGGCTATGTCCACAGGCGTGCCGGCGGACACCAGGTCGAACAGTTCCAGGATGTCCCGGTTGGCCATGCGGATGCAGCCGATGGAGCCGGGGACACCCAGAGGCGCCGTGTCGGGCGTGCCGTGGATGTAGATGTAGCGGCGCATCGTGTCCACGGCGCCAAGTCGGTTGAAGCCGGGCTCCCGGCCCGAGAGCCAAAGGATGCGGGTGAGGATCCAGTCGCGCCCCGGGTGTTGTTCGGCGAGCGGCAGCGACCAGACCTCGCCGGTGGGCCGGCGGCCGCGGAACACGGTGCCCACCGGTTGCCCGGCGCCGATGCGGGCACGGATGACGTGCCGGCCGCGCGGCGTGCGGTGACTGCCGTGCTCCTCGCCCAGCCCCTTGCGTGCCGTGGAAACCGGGTAACGACGGATCACCGCGCCATCCGGCCCGACCAGTTCCATCGTCTGAAAAGCGGCATGGACACGGATCTCGATCCCCGTCATCCGATCATCGTCTTCTGCCGCCGCGCAGCGAAAAAGGCCGAGAGCAGCGCCCCGCACTCCTCGGCCATGACGCCGCCGCGCACTTCCGCGTGAAAGTTGAGCTGCGCCTCGCCGAACAGGTCCACGACACTGCCGCAGGCGCCGGTCTTGGGATCGGCAGCGCCGAAGACGACGCGCCGGATGCGCGCATGTAAGATCGCCCCGGCGCACATCACGCAGGGCTCCAGCGTGACGAACAACTCGCAGTCCGGAAGCCGGTAGTTGCCGAGGCGCTGCGCCGCGTCCCGCAGCGCCCGCACTTCCGCATGGGCCGTCGGATCGTGCCTGGAGACCGGCGAATTGAAACCGCGCCCGACGATCGCTTCACCCTGCACCACCACCGCCCCCACCGGCACCTCGTCCAGCGTCGCCGCCTCGCGGGCAAGTGCCAGGGCCTCGGCGATGTAGAAGCGGTCCCGTTCGTCCTGTTCCATGGGCGGCGATTGTAGCGGCATTGCCGGCCACCTACGGCGCAGCGATTTCAGTTTCCTCAGGGGGGTCCGTAGACGCGGCTTAGGTCGGGCGGGGCGTCGTGACCGTCACACGGCGCGGGCGGAACAGTGCCCTTTCCCGTCCCGGCCGCCCGTCGCTCTCCCGCACCGCGCCAGCGGCAGCAAACTCCCACCCCCAACGACGTTCGCATCAGCCGGGCGAATCCGGCTTGCGGCGCAGGCTGCCGAGCAGCAAGGTCGCAAGGCCGAGCAGGATCTCGTCGACGAAGGGAATCACATCCGGAATCGCCAGATCCACCAGGAACAAGGTCGCCGCCAGCAGGAACAACTGGGGGAAGCGCAGCCGCGATGCGAATCGCATGAGACCGGCGGTGATCGGGTTGGGCATCAGTTGGCTCCGGGTTGGTTAGGTTCCGCAAGATCCTCGCGCACGCGCAGGAAGCTGGCAAAGCGCGGCACGCCGGTCTTTTCGTTCACACCGCGATGACGGTAGCTGATCCAGGCACCCAGCGGCGGCGGATGTTCTCGATCGGCATCGCCCAAACCGCTGCCGATGCGAAAGCGCAGACCCTCCGGGGTTTCCACGACCAGGGCGCCCAGCCGGCCGCGATGCCGGCCGCGGCCCGGGACGTGGGCAACGACCCGCGCATCGGCATCGTCATAGGGCTTGAGCTTGAGCAGGTCGTCGCTGCGCTCGGCCCGATAGCGCGAATCCGCCCGGTGCAGCATCAGCCCCTCTCCGCCGCCCTCGACCACCCGGTCGAACAGGGCTCGCAGTTCGGCTTCATCCCTCACCCGCACCTGTTCCACCGGCCTCACCCAGGGCAGGTCGAGTTGCGCAAGCAGCACCCCAAGTACTGCCAGGCGCTCGGTGAAGTTGGCAGGATGGGCCGGCAGGTCGAATACCATGAAGCGCATCTTGCGCCAGTCTGCGTCGTCGGCCGGCTGGCGCCGGACGATGGAAGCCGCGGCGGCAAATTGGCTGCGGCCAACCCAGAGTTCGCCGTCCAGTGCAAGCGCCGGCCAGCCGGCGGTGAACCAGGCCGGCGCGTCGATGCGCAGGCCGCCGCGCGTCCAAAGCTGACTTCCGTCCCAGTAGCCGCGCACGCCGTCGAGCTTCTCGCTGACCCAGTAATCGGCGAGCCGGACATCGCCGCGATAGATCTTGACCAGTAGCAGCGGCGGCGGATTCCCCGACGCGACGGCCGCGGAGGCGATCCCGGCGAGCAGCAGCGCACCCAGCCCGAGACGCACGAAACCAAGCGCTGCGCCCACAGCCAGCCCAACCGCCCAAGCCCCGATCCGGCTCCCGTCCAGGCTCAGCGACCTCCGGAACGTAGCGAGCTGGCGATCGCCGCCAAGGCGTCGGCCAGCCGCTGCGCGGTCTCCGGCGCCGGCAGCGGCAGCTTCAGGCTGCGGGCGCCGGTGGCCGCATCGCGCTCGATCCAGGGATGGGCCGCACCCTGGCCGTCTGGCGGCCCACTCAGCGCGGACACAAGCTGGGTGCCGATCTGCAGCAGAGCCGCCCAGGGATCGGCGGCGGCTCCAGCCGCGGCTCGGTCGGCAACTTCGGCCTCCGCGCCTGCGGCCCGAACCGGCTCGTCCGCGACTGCGGTGGCGAGTGCCTGATCGTTGACCGGAGCGGCGGCGGCGCCGACCTCCTCCGCCGGTGCCATCGTGTCGCCCTCGCCCATGCGGCCAGTGACTTTCTCGATGTCCTTCATGAAGCGGCTCAGCCGCGAGCCGCCTAGCGAAATCTCGCTCGACCCGCCGTCGAGAATGCCCGCCGAAAGCGAACGCTTGAAGGCGAGCACGGACAGCATGCCTTCCTCGATCGTTCCCTTGGCGACGAAATTGACGATCTGCACCGGCCGCTTCTGCCCCATGCGGTGGATACGTCCGATGCGCTGCTCCAGGATCGCCGGGTTCCAAGGCAGGTCCATATTGACCAGCGTCGACGCGTGCTGCAGGTTGAGGCCCGTCGCACCAGCGTCAGTAGATAGGAACACCCGGCAGTGCGGATCATCTCGAAAGCGCTCAACCAGCGCCGGGCGCCGATCCGAGGGCACGCCGCCGTGGAAGCTGACATAGCCGATTCCCCGGTCGTCCAGCCGACGAATGACGATGTCGTGAGTGCGGGTCCATTGGCTGAACACCACCGCCTTCGCCTCAGGCTGCACGAACAGACCGTCGAGCAGCGCTGCCAGCTCGTCGGCCTTGACGCCGTGATCGCTCTCCTGGTCTAGCAGATAGGTGCTGTTGCACGACATGCGCATGTTCTGCAGCGCGCAGGTAAGCCGCCGCTGGTCCTTGTCGGAGAGGAACTTCATGCGGCGCCAGCGATTCACGATCTGCGCCACGATGTCGCCGTTCTCCTTGTGGCGGACCATCTGCATTTCGGTCATCGGCACCAGCAGGTTCTGGTCGGTGCGGCTGGGCAGTTGCAGCAGCACCTCGGACTTGCGCCGCCGGATCATGACCGGCGCCAGAGTCTGTCCGATCCTTTCCAGACCCGCATAGCCGGTGACGCGGCCGAACTCGTCCCGCGCCTGGTGCTCGTGCAACAGCTTCCAGGTCGGCCCCAGGCGATGCTGGTCGACGAACTGGACGATCGATATCAGCTCCTCCAGCTTGTTCTCCAGCGGCGTGCCGGTCAGCACGAAGGCATAGGGGCTGTCGATGCGCTTGAGCGCCCGGGCGGCGATGGTGTTCCAGTTCTTGATTCGCTGCGCCTCATCGACGATCACCAGTTCCGGCGACCAGGCGGCGATCAGGTCGAGGTCGGGCTGGAGCTTCTCGTAGTTGGTTATCTTGCAGAAATCGTCCTCCGCGAACTCCTTCTGCCGCTGCGCCCGGCCGCCCGCCATCACCCGCGCGGCGCGGCCGGAGAAGCGGCCGATCTCGCTTTGCCACTGGTACTTGAGCGAGGTCGGACAGACCACCAGCACTCGCATGACGCCGAAGTGGTGCGCCAGGATCTCCATGCCGGCGACGGCCTGGATGGTCTTGCCCAGCCCCATCTCGTCGCCGATCAGCGCCCGCCCGGCGCGCACAGCGAACAGCGCACCCTCGGCCTGATAGGGATAGAGCGGCACCTTCAGCAGCTTCGCCAGCCGCGAATCGGCGGCGCCCTGGGGGAACTGACTTTCCAGTACTTCGACGCGGCGCCGGGCGTCGCGCCGCCCGGCAACGAAATCCAGGGCATCGTCATAGGCGCGCAGTTCGTGGCCGCTCTTGGCGACGGCGGCAAGGAAGCGCTCCAGTTCCCCAAATCGCTCCTCGGGCAGGCGGCCAGCCTGCGCCGCGTCGAAGACCAGGCCGGCGGCCTTGAGCACGGCGGGCGGGCAGTCCGTCCCGGCGCGGAAATGCACTGCCCGCGCGCCGTCGTTGCGCAGGCAGATCTCGGAAAACGCCGGCTGCCAGCCGCGGGCGAAAGCGGCCTTCGCGCCGCGCTTGTTCTCCAGCCGAGCGAGCACGAACTCGATATGCTTGCAGGTTCCGAGTTCGTTGGTGGCGTAGTCCGGGCAGGAGCAGAAGTTGTCCCCCGGGCACAGGCCGCGGATCGCCACGCGGTAGCTGGTCTTCGACTGCGGGTTGCCGACGCGAAACTCGGAGAAGAAGGTTTCCGTGCCGGTGTTCTCCAGCACGAAGGCCTGATCCCGCCCGAACTGGCGGCGCAAGGCCCGCTGCCAGTCGGGCGGCGCAAGATCGCCCGGGGCATGCATTCGGGAAAACCTGGCCTCTTTGGCGGGCCGGGCGGTTTGGATCTTCTTCGTAGGCATACTCACAATCCCCGGGCAGTATGGCTTGCAGCAGCAAGGGCAAGCACGGATTTGATCACTCCAAGGTACGACGGAGGCCATCCGGGGAGCCTCCCTGCTCCCACGACGGCGCCAGGCCGGAATCGCCGGCAACGCATCGATACTGCCAGGAAATGCCGACCCCGGGCACCCAGACCAGATCCTCGCCGCACCAAAGCAGCGGCATCGCGGGTCGGAGCCAGGGCGCAATGCCAGCCTCCTGGCACAGATTCTTCAATGTGCGGCGCGGGCGGCTCTCGTCAAGTTGCATCCGTTCGCCGCCCTGCCGGCTACGAAACAGCACGGTTCCGCTTGCCAACGCGTTGCGAGCGATTCCTTCGCCCAGGCAAGGGCGAAGCACGACCCGGCCGTCACCCCAGGCGAGGTTCGACTCACCCCGCCAAATCACGTCTTGGCGGACCGGCCGCACGTAGGTCGGCTCGATCGACGCGCAACCCCGATAGCTGCGTATGGCTCCGCCTTCCAGCTCGATCCGAATCCGCTGCCCGTTAAACGCGGCGTCCAACTGGGCCGCGATCACCGCGAGCCGCCCGCTGTCGGGCATTCGCAAGCCCGCGAGGCGCAGCCAGTGGCGCAGCAGATTCCGTCCCCGCTCCGGGCTCAGCTCGCGCAGTCCCGCCAGATTCAGCCGTCCTTCGCTGTCGAGGGCAGCGCTCGCATCTGAGGCCGCCAGTTCATCGAGCAGCATCGAGGACTCCGCCGCCCATTGCGCTGCTCGCGCGAGCGCCTTTCGGCATCCCGGGAAACCCTCGTCGAGCAGCGGCAGGACGCGATGGCGAACGAAATTGCGGCGTAGGCTGGTGTCCTGATTGCTCTCGTCATCGACCCAGCACAGGCCCTGATCGCGCGCGTAGCACTGAAGCTCGTCACGAGACAGCCCCAGAAGGGGACGCAACAGCAGCGGACCGCCGGCCGCCAGCGGGCGAACCGGCGGCATGCCGCCGATGCCGCGCATCCCGCTGCCGCGCAGCAGGTTGAGGAGAACGGTTTCCGCCTGGTCGTCGCGATGATGGCCGAGCGCCAGGACATCCGCATCGACCGCGGCGAATTCGCGGTAGCGCGCCGCGCGCGCCGCCGCTTCCAGCCCGGTATCCCGTTGACCGGCCACACTCACCCGCCGCTGAATCAGCGGTACTCTCCACGCAGTGCACAGTTGGCCACAAAACTCGGCCCAGTTCGATGCGTTGAAGCTGATCTGATGATTGACGTGGATCGCTCCGAGCTCAAAGCCGACCACACGCTTCAGGCGTCGCAGCACGTCGAGCAATACCACGGAGTCAAGCCCGCCGGACAACCCGACGCAGAGACGGGTCCGAGGCAACAAATATCGCTTGCCCGCTGCTTCGACGACGGAGAGAAGATCAGGCGATCGCCTGTTCCTTGAAACGCCCATAGCCCATGAGCCGGTCATAGCGGCGCGCCACCAGCTCACTGATAGACAGCTCACCCAACTGGCGCAACGAATCCTGCAGTGCCTTCTTCAGGCTCTGTGCCATCGTCCGGTGGTCGCGATGGGCGCCCCCCGGCGGCTCGTTGACGATGCGGTCTACCAGGCTCAGCGCCTTCAACCGCGCCGCCGTAATGCCCATGGTCTCGGCGGCCTCCGAGGCCTTCTCCGCACTCTTCCACAGGATCGAGGCACAGCCCTCGGGAGAAATCACCGAGTAGGTGGCATACTGGAGCATGAGAATCGCA
Organism: uncultured beta proteobacterium; assembly: GCA_963696505.1. GTDB lineage: Bacteria > Pseudomonadota > Gammaproteobacteria > Burkholderiales > Rhodocyclaceae > CAVOKN01. The sequence continues at coordinate 322,279 of CAVOKN010000006.1, forward strand.
TCACCGACGGCAATCGCGAGCGCGCCGCCAGAACCGCCCTCGCCGATCACTGTGGCGATGATCGGCACCTTCAGTTCTGCCATGACATATAGATTGCGGCCGATGGCTTCCGACTGGCCCCGCTCCTCCGCGTCGATCCCCGGGTACGCGCCCGGCGTATCGACGAAGGTGAACACCGGCAACCCGAACTTCTCGGCCAAGTGCATGAGGCGCATCGCCTTTCGGTAACCCTCGGGCCGCGGCATACCGAAATTGCGAACGATCTTTTCCTTGGTGTCGCGCCCCTTCTGATGCCCGATGACGACGCAGGCCTGCCCGTTGAAGCGCGCCAATCCACCCACGACTGCACGATCGTCGGCAAAGGCCCGATCGCCGTGCAGTTCCTCGAAGTCTGTGAAGACATGCTCAATGTAGTCGAGCGTATAGGGCCGCTGCGGATGCCGCGCCACCTGCGAGATCTGCCATGGCGTGAGTTTGGCGTAGATGTCCTTCGTCAGGCTCTGGCTCTTCGCGGCGAGTCGTCCGATCTCCTCGGAAATATCCACCGCGGAATCGTCCTGTACGAAGCGCAGTTCCTCGATCTTGCCTTCCAACTCGGCGATCGGCTGTTCGAAGTCGAGAAACGTGGTCTTCATGGGATCTGGCAAGTGCACTGAAGGCGTCGTCGGAGCGGCGATTGTAACCGGATTGCCGACGCGAGAAACGCTCGTCCGCAAAGCCAAAAGCCCGCTAAGCGGTGAGGCGTAGCGGGCTTTGTGGTGGGGGTGTAGTTAGTCTGACGATGACCTACTTTCGCACCCGAGGTGGGCACTATCATTGGCGCGGCTGCGTTTCACGGTCCTGTTCGGGAAGGGAAGGGGTGGTTCCACAGCGCTATGGTCGTCAGACGTTAAGCGGGGTGTCAGGGGTCGGGAGCGCGGGGGGCTCGGGAGCTGACGCGATTGGAAGAAGTGTTGGGGGTGGTGATTGGGTGGTGCGCGGTGGCACAAGCGGTTGTGATGCGCAAGGTTATAGGATCAAGCCGCACGGGCAATTAGTACCGGTTAGCTTAACGCATTACTGCGCTTCCACACCCGGCCTATCAACGTCCTGGTCTCGGACGACCCTTCAGGGGGATCGAGTCCCCGGGATATCTCATCTTGAGGCGAGTTTCCCGCTTAGATGCTTTCAGCGGTTATCTCTTCCGTGCTTAGCTACCCGGCGATACGACTGGCGTCATAACCGGTACACCAGCGGCACGTCCACTCCGGTCCTCTCGTACTAGGAGCAGGTCCCCTCAAATATCCAGCGCCCACGGCAGATAGGGACCAAACTGTCTCACGACGTTTTAAACCCAGCTCACGTACCACTTTAAATGGCGAACAGCCATACCCTTGGGACCGGCTACAGCCCCAGGATGTGATGAGCCGACATCGAGGTGCCAAACTCCCCCGTCGATATGAACTCTTGGGAGGAATCAGCCTGTTATCCCCAGCGTACCTTTTGTCCGTTGAGCGATGGCCTTTCCATACAGAACCACCGGATCACTATGTCCTGCTTTCGCACCTGCTCGACTTGTCAGTCTCGCAGTCAAGCACGCTTGTGCCATTGCACGATCACTACGATGTCCGACCGTAGCTAGCGTACCTTCGAACTCCTCCGTTACTCTTTGGGAGGAGACCGCCCCAGTCAAACTGCCTACCATGCACGGTCCCCGAGCCCGGTTCAGGGCCCTAGGTTAGAACCGCAACGACACCAGGGTGGTATTTCAACGTTGGCTCCGCGAGAGCTAGCGCCCCCGCTTCACAGCCTCCCACCTATCCTACACAAGTCCCGTCACAGTCCAATGCAAAGCTACAGTAAAGGTGCATGGGGTCTTTCCGTCTTGCCGCGGGGAGATTGCATCTTCACAAACATTTCAACTTCGCTGAGTCTCAGGAGGAGACAGTGTGGCCATCGTTACGCCATTCGTGCAGGTCGGAACTTACCCGACAAGGAATTTCGCTACCTTAGGACCGTTATAGTTACGGCCGCCGTTTACCGGGGCTTCGATCAAGAGCTTGCACCCCATCACTTAACCTTCCGGCACCGGGCAGGCGTCACACCCTATACGTCCGCTCATCGCGTTTGCAGAGTGCTGTGTTTTTATTAAACAGTCGCAGCCACCGATTCTCTGCGGCCCCATCGGCCTTCGGCTGTACGCCTACAACCTAGCGGGGCACACCTTATCCCGAAGTTACGGTGTCAATTTGCCGAGTTCCTTCTCCTGAGTTCTCTCAAGCGCCTTAGAATTTTCATCCTGCCCACCTGTGTCGGTTTGCGGTACGGTCAGTCCATGACTGAAGCTTAGAGGCTTTTCCTGGAAGCAGGGTATCAACCACTTCGGTCTCAAAGAGACCTCGTCATCACGCCTCGGCTAAGACCCCCGGATTTGCCTAAGGGCCACGCCTACACGCTTAAACCAGGACGTCCAACACCTGGCTGGCCTAACCTTCTCCGTCCCCCCATCGCATCATGGACCGGTACAGGAATATTGACCTGTTTCCCATCGACTACGGCTTTCGCCCTCGCCTTAGGGGCCGACTCACCCTGCGCCGATGAACGTTGCGCAGGAAACCTTGGGCTTTCGGCGAGCGGGCCTTTCACCCGCTTTATCGCTACTCATGTCAGCATTCGCACTTCCGATACCTCCAGCATCCCTTACGAGACACCTTCGCAGGCCTACGGAACGCTCTCCTACCATCCAGGGATCAGAGGTCAGGAATCAGGGATCAGATAAAACCTTCGCCCCCTCGCGGGTTTGGCGGTTTGATCAACCCCTGCAGCATCTTCGAGATCTGTTGGTACTCGTCTCGCCATGCTGTCCATTGCTCCAACGTGATGTAGTTCAGATCAAGGCAGTATCGGAGCCAGACGCGCATTTCGTCCGACGATCCGATGGCCATCAGAATGTATCGCTTGAATTCGGCCTTGGACTGGCTTTGCTTGCCAAAGCCCTCCGCCAGGTTTGCACAGATCGACTTGCTCGCGCGCCGTATCTGATCGGCAAGCGCAAACTGCTCGATACCGGGCATTGCCAGCGTCGCCTTGTGCAGTTCCAGCGAGACCTTGTAGGCCCTGCGGAACACGCCCAAGTCTTCAAACTTGCTCGCCATTCTGATTCCTGATCCCTGACATCTGATCCCTGAATCCGCAGCTTCGGTTACGTGCTTAGCCCCGTTACATCTTCCGCGCAGGACGACTCGACCAGTGAGCTATTACGCTTTCTTTAAAGGATGGCTGCTTCTAAGCCAACCTCCTGGCTGTCTGGGCCTTCCCACTTCGTTTGCCACTTAGCACGTCATTTGGGACCTTAGCTGGCGGTCTGGGTTGTTTCCCTCTCGACAACGGACGTTAGCACCCGCTGTCTGTCTCCCCTGCGCTACTTCCCGGTATTCGGAGTTTGCAATGGTTTGGTAAGTCGCAATGACCCCCTAGCCATAACAGTGCTCTACCCCCGGGAGTACTACAGGAGGCACTACCTAAATAGTTTTCGGAGAGAACCAGCTATTTCCGGATTTGTTTAGCCTTTCACCCCTACCCACAGCTCATCCCCTAGTTTTTCAACACTAGTGGGTTCGGACCTCCAGCTGGTGTTACCCAACCTTCATCCTGGCCATGGGTAGATCATCCGGTTTCGGGTCTACGCCCAGCAACTGAATCGCCCTATTCAGACTCGCTTTCGCTACGCCTACCCTATGCGGTTAAGCTCGCTACTGAACGTAAGTCGCTGACCCATTATACAAAAGGTACGCAGTCACCCCTGCTTCAAACACCCTTCGGGTGTTTTCGCAGGACTGACCGTTGCCTTGAACACTACGTGTTCAAACCAACCGTCACCACTTCACTCCCCTCTAACGTCTTTTGTTGCGTCGCGCCTTCGACGCGGGCAACAAAGAACCCAAAGGTGCTTGAAGCAGGGGCTCCCACTGTTTGTATGCATGCGGTTTCAGGATCTATTTCACTCCCCTCCCGGGGTTCTTTTCGCCTTTCCCTCACGGTACTGGTTCACTATCGGTCGATCACGAGTATTTAGCCTTGGAGGATGGTCCCCCCATGTTCAGACAGGGTTTCACGTGCCCCGCCCTACTTGTCTCACGCTCAGTTCCACACACCGGTTTTCGCATACGGGGCTATCACCCACTGCGGCCGCCCTTTCCAGAGCATTCTGCTAACCGACATGCTAAATCGTGAAGGCTGGTCCCATTTCGCTCGCCACTACTTTGGGAATCTCGGTTGATGTCTGTTCCTCTGGCTACTTAGATGTTTCAGTTCACCAGGTTCGCTTCCTCACCCCTATGGATTCAGGGTGGGATGACCCTTGCGGGCCGGGTTTCCCCATTCGGATATCTGCGGATCAAAGCTCGTTTGCCAGCTCCCCGCAGCTTTTCGCAGGCTGCCACGTCCTTCTTCGCCTGTGATCGCCAAGGCATCCACCACATGCACTTATTCGCTTGATCCTATAACGTTGCGCATCGCGCGCTTTCGCCGCAACTCGCTTCGCTCCAGGCTTCTCAACGCTTGTGCCAGCGCCAACCTTGCGGCCAGCGCTGCATGCAATCACTACCCATGCATCGATCCCTCATCGAATCGATGCATTTCACTTCTTCCGAATTGTTAAAGATCAACAGCCTATCAACCCCAGTAAGGGGTGAGGAGTAGCAAGTCCGGTGCAAAGCCTTGCGCTTTTCACCCCTGACTTCTTACTCCTTACGCCTCACCGAATTGGTGGAGGTGAACGGGATCGAACCGATGACCTCCTGCTTGCAAAGCAGGCGCTCTCCCAACTGAGCTACACCCCCGATATGTGCTTGGTGGGTCTGGATGGGTTCGAACCATCGACCCCCGCCTTATCAAGACGGTGCTCTAACCAGCTGAGCTACAGACCCGCTTTCGGGGAATGACGCAAGAACCGGGTTGCCCCATCCTGCTCCCCGAGTAACAACCGATAGGTTGTGGGTACTGCGCTTTGGCTTCGCTCTAGAAAGGAGGTGATCCAGCCGCACCTTCCGATACGGCTACCTTGTTACGACTTCACCCCAGTCATGAAGCTCACCGTGGTAAGCGCCCTCCTTGCGGTTAAGCTACCTACTTCTGGTGAACCCCACTCCCATGGTGTGACGGGCGGTGTGTACAAGACCCGGGAACGTATTCACCGCGACATGCTGATCCGCGATTACTAGCGATTCCGACTTCACGCAGTCGAGTTGCAGACTGCGATCCGGACTACGATCGGCTTTCTGGGATTGGCTCCACCTCGCGGCTTGGCAACCCTCTGTACCGACCATTGTATGACGTGTGAAGCCCTACCCATAAGGGCCATGAGGACTTGACGTCATCCCCACCTTCCTCCGGTTTGTCACCGGCAGTCTCACTAAAGTGCCCAACTTAATGATGGCAATTAATGACAAGGGTTGCGCTCGTTGCGGGACTTAACCCAACATCTCACGACACGAGCTGACGACAGCCATGCAGCACCTGTGTCCAGGCTCCCTTTCGGGCACCCTTGGCTCTCACCAAGGTTCCTGGCATGTCAAGGGTAGGTAAGGTTTTTCGCGTTGCATCGAATTAATCCACATCATCCACCGCTTGTGCGGGTCCCCGTCAATTCCTTTGAGTTTTAATCTTGCGACCGTACTCCCCAGGCGGTCGACTTCACGCGTTAGCTACGGTACTAAGGAAGTCTCCTCCCCCAACACCTAGTCAACATCGTTTAGGGCGTGGACTACCAGGGTATCTAATCCTGTTTGCTCCCCACGCTTTCGTGCATGAGCGTCAGTCGCGACCCAGGGGGCTGCCTTCGCCATCGGTGTTCCTCCACATCTCTACGCATTTCACTGCTACACGTGGAATTCCACCCCCCTCTGCCGAACTCGAGCACATCAGTCACAAGCGCAATTCCCAGGTTGAGCCCGGGGATTTCACACCTGTCTTAATGCGCCGCCTGCGCACGCTTTACGCCCAGTAATTCCGATTAACGCTCGCACCCTACGTATTACCGCGGCTGCTGGCACGTAGTTAGCCGGTGCTTCTTCTTCCGGTACCGTCATCCATCCGCTATGTTAGAGCGAACGATTTCTTCCCGGCCGAAAGAGCTTTACAACCCGAAGGCCTTCTTCACTCACGCGGAATGGCTGGATCAGGCTTGCGCCCATTGTCCAAAATTCCCCACTGCTGCCTCCCGTAGGAGTCTGGGCCGTGTCTCAGTCCCAGTGTGGCTGATCATCCTCTCAGACCAGCTACCGATCGTCGCCTTGGTGAGCCTTTACCCCACCAACTAGCTAATCGGACATCGGCCGCTCCAATCGCGCGAGGTCCTAAGCACAACGCACAACCCTGTGCGCTCTGCTTAGGATCCCCCGCTTTCCCCCTCAGGGCGTATGCGGTATTAGCGAATCTTTCGACTCGTTATCCCCCACGATTGGGTACGTTCCGATGCGTTACTCACCCGTTCGCCGCTCGCCGCCAGGGTTGCCCCCGCGCTGCCGCTCGACTTGCATGTGTAAAGCATTCCGCCAGCGTTCAATCTGAGCCAGGATCAAACTCTTCAGTTAAATCCTTGCAAACTCAACGGTTTTACCCGCCCCAGCCGCCCCCCTTGCAAAGGACGACCAGAACTTGTTACTTCCGTGTGAGCACTCGATCTCTTTGCTTCGGGACGACAACGCAATCCTTAAGAATCGCCAGCGCGCTCGCCTCGCGGCTCGCTCCCCGGCACGGTCACAGACCCGATTCGCCTGCCCCCGCTCGCTATCACCCCACCGCCTCAACCCAGCACCCACACCTATCGGCTGTTTGGTTTGTTAAAGAACGTCCCGGCCATTTGCCGGCTCCGCGATAAGCGAAGGAGCGGAATTATAGGGATGCCCGGCAGCGGTGTAAAGCTTGAACCGCACTTTTTCTCGTCTTGGCTTCTCAGCACCGACGCGTCAGGGCTTCCCTTGTGATTCCCCCTCCCTCAGCACCACACCAACTCCGCCGGCGTGCGGTAGCGCCCGAAGACGATTGCCCTCTGGCCGAACTGCCGCCCAAGCGCAATCGCAGCATCGATACCCACACCTAGAATCAGAACGCTGGGTTCCCGTTCCCAACCGGGCTCATCCGGCTCCCCGCTGCCCGGATACCAGGGCCATCCTTTCTGAGTCACATCCCGGACGAGAAGGCGGTGCCTTTCCTCGTTCCGATCACGTGCGAGAGGAATGGACCGTGGATTCGCCGCGGAAACGAATGCCCACGAATCGAAGGTCCCCGCGAGAAGCACGTCATCCAGTTCATTGCACACTTGGCCCACACGGATTACCACACGGCCGGAGGGCAACTCCGCGCAATAAGATGTGGCCTCATAAGCCCGTAGAAGCCGTATGCGCTCCTTCTCGGAATCAGGATCCATCAACCGCTCGCCTTCACAATGACCAACGATCCATCGCAAACGCCCGCAATGGGGCGCCCCGGGACAATACAAGTACGTTCAAATTCGTGTGCAGCGGTGCATGAAGCTTTTCAGGCTGTCGACATCCGCGCCACTGTTCGCTCTCCGGATATGCCACTGCGAACTTGCCACGCCGACCCACCTATCGGCTCACCGCCGACTGTTCTCCCATCGCAGCCGTCTATGACGTACGCGACTAAAGGCGCGGGTCAGAACGCCAGGGTCAATGGACGCAGCGTGAGCCCGACAAACGAACGAAAGCCCCGGTAGAAGGCAGCCATCTCGCAGTCGGCTGCCTTGGGCCAGAACGGTAAGCCCTACATCCGTCCTCAGGTCGGGACTTGGGCGCGGCCAACGGCGGCTGACGTTCGGTTCGACCACGGCCTTCGATTTCGTGTATCAGCGCATCGATGACGAGCTGCCGCAAGCTGAACCCGCACTCGACGGCAGCGATCTTCCCCTTGCGCAGGACGTCGTCGGGGAGATCCAGCGTGGTTCGCACAAATATGGATTCCTGTATTTGTGTAGAAGTGTGTCCCTCCGCCGAAGCAATCGTCAAGCGACTGTGGCCATTGAGGCCTGTCTGGTCAGCATCGATGCCATGGGCGCCGATTTCCTCTTGGCGGTCAAGGGCAATCAGCCCACCCCGCACGACGTCCTGGAAGGGGCCTTCGTTGGCCACTGGAACGAAGCCCACAGCGTTGCAATTCGTTTCTCGGCCACCCCGCACCCTTGCTTCGCCACATCGCCGCTTTCCGGCAACTGACTTCTTCGCGTGATTCCTGGGGCGCCCGCGCCCCATCCGGCCAGCAAGATGCCTGGGGCATCTAAGGCCCGCTGATCCGCGCCGCTTCCTGCCGGGAAGCAAGAGTGCCCCCATTGATCGGACCGCTGTGAATGGGGCACCCACGCCCCAAGACCAACGGCCGATGCGAAACCCATCCCCATGATATGCCGAATGAAATGCCGGCGGGTATGTGGCTTGCTCGGGAAGGGGCATTGCAATCGGGGACGACCGTGGACGAATGCTTCGATCGCGTGAGCATCGCCAAAGCCGGCATCCTGCGCTACCTGGCGCAGCACCCGAAAGCGAGCGACTCGGTGCTGGGCATCCATCGCTGGTGGCTGTCAGAGCCCGGGTTGGCGGAACTCGATGTGCTCGCCGCCGTGGAGCAACTGGTGCGCGAGGGGCAGTTGGAAGTCCGCAGCCTGCCCGACGGATCGAGAGTTTATGCGGCACATCAGAGGCCCTAGAGGAGACTGAGCAATGCCTGACCTGAAAACGAGCATCAAGCTGTCGCTGGTGGGCGGTCCGGAATGGAACATCGAACATCGGCAGACCATCGACGCCTATGACATCGTCGAAGTGATCCTCGATCCGGGGACGACGGACCGCGTGGTCGAACTTCAGCCGGCGCCCGCGCCGCGGATCAACCTGTTCGCGATCCAGTCCAGCCTCTACGGCGCGGAGATCACGTTCAAGTCCACCGATGGTGGTAGCGATTCCAGCGCCATCGCGCTGCTCGGGCCCCAGATCTACGGCAACGGCGGCGCGGCCCTGTTCAGCGTGGTTCCCCGGTCGATCAAGCTCAGCAACAGCCACGCGGCGGCGGACCTCACCAAGCGTGCCCGCGTTCAGATTCTGATCGGCCGCGACGCCACGCCCTGAATCCATCACCCATCTGATCGAGCGAGGGACACACCATGCCCAGTTACCTGCACCCCGGTGTCTATATCGAAGAACTCCCCAGCGGTTCCCGCCCGATCGAGGGTGTGGGCACCTCCACCGCCTGCTTCATCGGCTACGCAACCCGCGGCCCGGTCGGCGAGCCGGTGCTGATCGCGAGCTTCGACGACTACCAGCGCAGCTTCGGCGGGCTGCGCGAGGACAACGTCACGAGCCGCGGTGACGACATGGGGCATTCGGTAAGCAACTTCTTCCTCAACGGCGGGGCCAAGACCTACATCGTGCGGGCGGTGGCTGCGGGCACGGCGACGGCGTCCTCGGGTGCCGTGCGCGACGCCGCCAACACCACCGACCTGCTGGATATCGACGCCGCCAATCCGGGCACCTGGGCCGACGGGATGGTGGTGCGCTTCACGCCGCGCACCATTGGCAGCGTCACGACCTTCACCGTCTCCGTCGGCACGCTGGACGGCAGCGAATTCGTGGCGCAGGAAAGCTTCTCCGACCTGGTACCGGAGCCCGGCACGCCGACCAACATGGCGAGTGTCGTCAATTCCGCCTCGACCCTGATCCGCCTCACGCTTCCGGCGGGTGGCGCGGCCGCCCTGCGCAGCCGGCTGGAAGCGGCGCCGCCGGTGAGCGTCACGCTGGGCAGCGGCGGCAACGGATCCGCGCCCGCGCTCAACGACTATCAGGCGATCCTCACGCCCCTGCTCAAGGTGCGTGACATCAGCATCCTGCTGCTGCCGGGCATCTTCTGGAGTTCGGCCGCCAACAGGGCCATCCTCAATGCAGCGATCGCCCATTGCGAGTCGATCCGCAACCGCATCCTGATCGTCGACCCGGAACCGGGCAACGAACTGACCAGCGAGTCGGAGGTGAACGGGCTCGACCTGCCCACCTCGACCTACGCCGTCAGCTACTACCCCTGGGTGCGCATCGCCAACCCGTTCTACAACGCGGATTCCAACCCTGCCGCGCCGCGCACCCTGCTCGCCTCGCCGGCGGCCATGGCGGCCGGCCTGTGGGCCAAGACCGACACGCGGCGGGGGGTGTGGAAGGCCCCGGCGGGCATCGAGTTCCCGCTGCTCGGCGCGGCCTCGCTGGAGTACGTGGTGGAGGATCCGGAGCAGGACTTCCTCAACCCCGCCGGCGTGAATGCGATCCGCCGCATGCCCGGCTTCGGGCCGGTGGTGTGGGGCACCCGCACCCGATCGACCCGCGCCAACCCGGAATGGCGCTACGTGCCGGTGCGGCGCACCGCGATCTTCATCGAGGAGAGTATCTACGGCGGCATCCAGTGGGCGGTGTTCGAGCCCAACGACCACCGCCTGTGGTCTTCGCTGCGCACCAACATCGAATCCTTCATGAACGGCCTGTTCCGCGTCGGCGCTTTCCAGGGTGAGAAGGCAGGCGATGCCTACTTTGTCCGCTGCGGCCTCGGCCAGACCATGACCCAGGACGACATCGACCGCGGCCAGGTGATCGTGCTGGTCGGCTTCGCACCCTTGAAGCCGGCCGAGTTCGTGATCGTGCGCATCCAGCAGAAGGTCGCCCAGCAGTAAGCGGGCATCGAGACAGGAGACAGAACCATGGCAGCCCCGATGTTCCCCGTGAATACGCACCGCCACGATCCCTACCGTAGCTTCAAGTTCCAGATCCTGGTGGATGGCAAGCCGGTCGCCGGCCTGAAGAAGATGAGCGCTCTGAAGCGCAAGACGGAGCCGATCAAGTGGCGCGCCGCAGGCGACCCGAGCACCGAACGCATCCTGCCCGGCGGCACCAGCTACGAGCCGATAACCCTCGAACAGGGCCTGTCGCACGACCCGGTGTTCGAGAACTGGGCCAACCTGGTGAATAACGTCAGCGGCGACGCGGCGATGTCTCTGAAGAACTTCCGCAAAGACATCGTCATCAACGTGCTCAACCTCCAGGGTCAGGTGGCGATCTCCTACAAGGTGTTCCGCGCCTGGGTGTCGGAGTACCAGGCCCTGTCGGATCTCGACGCCGGCACCATGAATGCGGTCGGCATCCAGACCATCGTGCTCCAGCACGAGGGCTGGCAGCGCGATACCGCGGTGGCGGAGCCGGCTGAGACCTGAGGCCGGCAGCGATGGCATCGAGGCGGCAGCTTCCCGGCGGCATCCCGGGGCCGGACGGCCTGCGCCGCGGCTTCGCCTTCCGGCGGGCCGACGGCGCGCTGGAGATCGCCCTGGCGGACGCGGTGGACGAGGCTGGGAACACCCCCGATGCCGTCTCGCGCGCCCTGCTGGCGGGCCTTGCCGAACTGTGCGGCGAGGTGCCGACGCGCGCCGCGGTGGATGCCCTGTGCGTGGCCGACCGGCAATTCCTGATGCGCTCCCTCGGCGCCCATCTCGGCAGCGGCGCGGGCTGGTTCGACGCCACCTGCTCCCGCTGCGGCACCGTCTTCGATTTTCGCCTCGACCCGGGCGATCTGCCGCTGAAGCCTGCCGGAGCGGAGTTTCCCCTCGCCCGTCTCAGGCTGGGCCGCAAGCCGCTGACGCTGCGCGTGCCGACCGGCGCGGACCAGATCCGCGTGTTGCAACGTCCCGCCGGCGAGCGGCGCGAAGCCCTGCTGCGCGCCCTCGAGGTGATCGAAGGGGCGCGCCCAAGCGCCCTACCGCAGAGCCTGAGCGCCGCGGACTTCGAGCGCTGCGAGGCGGCGCTCGAAAGTCAGGCGCCGGAGATCGCCGCTTCGGTGTCCGCGCCCTGCCCCGGATGCGCCTATGCCAATGAAGTGCGCATCGACCCCTACGGCAGCCTCGCCCGCAGCCCCGCCGGCCTGCTGGCCGACGTGCACCGCCTGGCCTGGCACTACCACTGGAGCGAGGCCGAGATCCTCGCCCTGCCCCGCGGCCGGCGCGCCCACTACCTGGCGCTGATCGATGCCGCGCGCGGCATGTCGCAATAGCTCGACCGGCCACCATGGGCATCCTCGACGACACCCTGCTCGACGCCGCCCGGCCGCTGCCGCAGCTCACCCTGCGCCGCGCCATCGACGACGCAGCACCCGAATTCGACCCCGAGCCCGCCGAGGAATCGACCGCGGCGCTCACGGTCTTCAGGCTCCAGAAGGATGGCGGAGTTGATCCGCCAGTGGCACCACCCGCCCCTCGGGCTGTGGATGCAGGCAAGGCTTCGGCGCGCCCACTCCACGCCCCGGTTGGGTTTTTTGACGACGCTACGCTCCAGTTTGTTACCTCGATTGAAGGCCTGGAAACAGGTAAAGGACAGGCAAGCACGCGGAACTCCAACGCTACGGATAGGCAAGAGCGACTGGTTTCTTCGGAACCTTCTCACCGGTTGGATTACGGTGTGTTGACCGGGTCTTCAGTATTCTCGAACCGAGTTCCTTCCCCGTTTGACGACCCTGGCAATCTTGTTCATCGGATTGAAAGCTCTGACGGAATGAGACGGGCAACGGGGCGCGGTGCCCCTTCTGGAGACACTGCCCCGGCCAGGATCGCCGCCAATCCGGCCGTCACGGCGCAGGAATTGCCGACCGCGGCACGCCGCGGTCCTCAACCGAACGCGGACGATTCAATCGCGGGAGCGGCCGCCGCGTCCCCAGACGGCGCGATGCCGCCCTTGGCCGGCGCAGCTGCTGAACCCATGGGAGAAGAGGTGACTGTCCCTGCGGCCCGGCGCCCCACCGCCGAGGCGCGCCCCGCGGCGCAGATCCCGCAGCCAGCGCTGCGCTCCGACACCAATCCCGTACGCATGTCGCAGTCGGCCGCGGCACCGCGCCTGTCGATCGGTCGCATCGAAGTCACCGTGCTGTCCGCGCCCCAGGCCGCTGCGAAACCCGCCGCTGCGCCAACCGACGCATTTCTCAGCAAGCACTATCTGAGGCGGCTGTGATTCATACCTCTCGCATGCGCCACCGCAGTCCGCCCCCTCCCGCCCCCGCACGCGCCGGACCGAGAGGTGACCGCGGCCTACGCCTTTCCCCCGCCTGTGGCGGAGGGCCACGCCGTCGCTGAGCCATGGCAGTCGGCCTCTCCTCCGTATCGCAGGTCTGCCGCAGCCTGGCGCAGCAGGTATCGGCAGGGATCAACGCCGCGGACCGCTCGCGCATCGACGTGCTGCTGGGCACGCCCTCCGCCGCGGCGCCGACGGACACCGACAACAACCACCGGCTCAACCTCTTCTTCTTCCGCTTCGAGCCTTCGGGCTTCGCCAGCGGCCTGCTGCCGGGCGACACCTGGCTGCTGCGCATGCACTGCCTGGCCACCCCCTTCTGCGTCGACGAGAGCCCGACGCTGGCGGGCGAAAACGACCTGCGGGCGATCGGCGAGGTGCTGCGCCACTTCCACGAAAACCCGGTGTTCGACCTGGCCGTGGACGGCGAGACCTTTCGCATCCAGGTGATCTTTCTGACCCTGGGGCTGGACCAGTTGAACCAGCTCTGGTCGACCCAGGGCGACACCGTGTATCGGCCTTCGGCGCTGTTCGAGGTGAGCCTCGCCCCGGTCATCCCGCGCATTGCCGCCGTGCCGGCGCCGCTGACTGGCGCCATCGGCTTCGGCGTGCGCGCCACCCTGAGCGCCAGCCCAGCCGGCATAGGCGCTACCCCGCCCGAGGTTCCGCCGCTGGCGCCGGACACGCGGCGCGAGGACTGGGCGCCGGCGCTGTGCCTCGTCGATGGCACGATCTGCCGGCAGTCGATCGCGCTCCAGGTGGGTAGCCCCCAGCTCGCGGCCTTCGCGCCCCAGGCCTGGGTCGCGGGCGAGCCGGGCGCAATGGTGAGCCTGCGCTGGGAGACCTGGGAGCCGGCCACCGGCTGGCAGCCGCAGGCCGCTTCAGCACCGTTCGCCATCGTCGATGCCCGCATCGACCGCGAGGCCACCGCAGGAGTCAGTCTCCAGGGGACGGCGCTGCCCTTCGACGACCGCGCCGGCCAGATGGTGCTCTATGCCGAGCGCAACGTCCTGCGCTTCGACGGCGTCGCGCTAACCCTGCGCAGCAATCCGGTGCTGGTCACGCTGTATACCCCGTCCCCATGAACGCCCCGCACCCCGAGCTGCCGGCCCTGATTCAGCTCTCCCCCGAGTGGGAGCGGCTGCAACTGCTGGCCTATTGCGTCTCGGTGAGCCGCAGCGGCGCCGAGGTCGGCGCGACGGATCTGGACCGGCTGCGGGACTTGCAGACGGCGGTCGAAGCGCTGCGCGCGCCGGGCGGCGTCTGGGAACGACTGCTGGGCGAGCGCCTGTCCGCGGTCGAATGCGACGTGCTGGCCGCCGTCGCCGGGCCGGAGTTCGAGCCCCGCATCGGCTGGGCCTACCAGAACCTGCAGGGCGGGCAGAAGGAGCCCTGGCCAAGCCGCGCCCTGCTGCACGAACTGTTCGCCCTCGAACCGCACCAGGGCGAAAGCCTTCGCGCTGCCCTTGCCCCCTCCGGCGTGCTGCGCCGCGCCCGCATGGTGAGCATCGCCCGCGACGAGGCCTGGCAGCCGCTGCAGCCCGAAGCCGGATTGATCGCCCGCATCGCCGGGCGGCGCTGGCAGCCGCCGGCGCCGCCCGGTTCCGAGCCGGTGACCGGACGAGCCGGCTGGGAAGACCTGGTACTCCCGGCCGACCGCGTGCTCATGCTGCGGGAATACATGCTGTGGATCGAGCACCGCGCCACCGTCGAAGGCGAATGGGGCGGCGACAGCGGCGGCGGGCCGGTGGCCCTGTTCGCCGGACCTTCGGGCACCGGCAAGACGCTGGCGGCGCGGGTCATCGCCGGCGCCCTGGACTGGCCGCTGTTCCGCATCGACCTCGGCCGGCTCGTCTCCAAGTACGTGGGCGAGACCGAGGAAAACCTCAACCGCCTGTTCGACGCCGCCCACGACCAGCCGATGGTGCTTCAGTTCGACGAGGCCGACGCGCTGTTCGCCAAGCGCGGCGAAATCAAGGAGGCCCGGGACCGCTACGCCAACATGGAGGTGAGCCACCTGCTCGCCCGCATCGAAACCCACCGCGGGCCGGTGATTCTCACCACCAACCTGCGCCGCAACCTCGACGCCGCCTTCACCCGGCGGCTGCAGATGGTGGTCGAATTCCCGCGTCCCGACGTCGACGCCCGAGCCACGTTGTGGAGCCGCCTGCTGCCGCCGCGGGCGCCACTCGCCGCCGGGGTGGACATTGCCGAGCTCGCCAGCGCGGTGGCGCTGACCGGCGGCCAGATCCGCAATTCGGCGCTGCACGCCGCCTACCTCGCCGCCGGGGCAGGCGGTCCCATCGGCCCGGCGGAACTGGCCCTGGGCATCTGGCGCGAGATAAACAAGGACGGCCGCGAATGCGCCGTGGCCGAACTCGGCCCGCTGGCCGACCACCTGCCGCGGGAGTGCCTGCATGGCTGATGAGCGCCTCGCCGCACCGCAGCCAGCGCCGGTGATGAGCATCGACACCCTGGCCTTGAGCCTGCCGGCGGGCTTCGAACGCCGCGCCGCGCGCATCGGTAGGCTGACCGCCGAGGCGCTGGCCGCCTCGCCCCCCGCCGCCCAGGACAAGCGCATCGCGGTGCTGCAACTGCCGCCGCTGCGCCTGCGCCCCCACTGGAACGACCGGCGCATTGCCGCTGAACTCGCGCTGGCAATCGGCCGGCGACTGGACGGAGGACCGTGATGCTCAATCCGGTGAAGGGATTCCTGATCGAATATGCCGTGGCGATTCCGCCGCTGGTGCTGGCCTTCGAATTCAATCCTCAGCAGGTCACCCGCAACCGCTCGGTGAACATCACCCTCGGCAGCACCCCCGCCACCCGTGGCGGCTTCGACTTCCTGCTCCCCAGCGAAACGCCCCGCGTCGCCCAGGGCGTGTCGGTCGAGCCCGAAAGCTTCGACGTCGAGATACTGCTCGACGCCACCGACCGCATGAACGACAGCGATGAAATCGCCCGCAACTTCGGCGTCGAGCCCGAGCTGTCCACCCTGCGCAGCATGGTCGAGCCCAAGACTCAGGGCCCGGGCGGCGTGCAGATGCTGGCCAGCCTCGGCCTGGGGGGCAGCCGCGCCTTCCAGCGCAACGAGTCGGCCTCGGTGCTGCTGTTCGTGTGGGGCACCCATGTGCTGCCGGTCTTCCTCAAGGCGGTTGACGTCACCGAGAGCGCCCACCTCCCCAGCCTCGTTCCCTACCGCGCCACGGTCAAGCTCACGTTGCAGGTGATCGAGGGCAACAACCCCTTCTACCTGATGGAAAAGGTGCGCCAGACCGCCTTTGCCGCGATGCACACCGGTCAGGCCGCGGCCGCCGCCGTCGGAGGACTGCTCTGATGTTCACCAAACGCTCCCGCTACCTCACGACGCGCCGTTTCGAGCCCGGAGAAGACGGCGCCCTGCCCTTCAAGGGCGTGCGGCCGCGGGTCATAGGCGCAGCCACGCCGGTGCTGGAACACGTGCTGCAACCCGGCGAGCGTTTCGACGCGCTGGGGGTGAATTACTTCAACGATGCCTACCTCTGGCATCGCATCCTCGACGCCAACCCGGACGTGCTGTGCGCCGCGCAGCTCGAAATCATCGGCGCACCGCAATTGCCGCGGGCGGCGGGCGACGCGGCGCCGGCCGCGGGCGAGGTCTCGGACTTTGGCGAGGTGCTGCTGATTCCCCGCGCCAAGGAGGCCGGCGCGTGATCCCCAATCTGCTGGCGGGCCTCACGCGCGATCCTGCCGAGTGCGTCGTGAAGATCAACGACGCACCGATAGAGGCGCTCTACCCGCTGCTCGCCGAAGTCACCGTCGAGACCGGACGCAACGCCCCCGATACCGCGACGCTGACTTTCGAATCGCGGCGCGACGAGCGCGGCGAATGGCTGGTGCAGGATGCCACCGGCCTGTTCGACGACACGCCGCTGATGCGGGAGTGGAACCGCATCAGCATCGCGGCCGTCTTCGGCAGCCGCGAGGAAGAGGTGCTGCGCGGCTTCATCCGCCAGATCCGCGCGGAATATCCGGAAGACGCCGGCGCCGCCAGGCTGGTGGTGGAGTGCCAGGACGAGTCCCTCCAACTCGACCGCCAGCACCGTCGCAAGTCCTGGGGCACGGAGCAGATCCCAAGCTCGGACATGCTGATCCTGAGCGAAACCCTGGGCCAGTATTCGGGCCTCTCCCCCGACAAGATGAGTGCCACCGGCCAGACGCGCATCGTCGGCCTCAACCAGGACGGCACCGACATCCAGTTGCTCCAGGCCCGCGCCGAGGAGAACGGCTACGAGCTCTACTTCCGCCGCGGGCTTGTGTACTTCGGGCCGCCCCGCGCCGGCCTGCCCCTGCCCCAGCCGACCCTTTCGGTCTATGCCGGCCGGACCGGCAACTGCATCTCGATCAACGCCACCGCCGACGCCCACCAGCCCGATGCCGTGGCCTTCGACCTGCCGGCCGAATCGGGCGAGGGATCGAGCGAAGTGATCGTCGAACCCGACCTGCCGGTGATGGGCAACGAGCGCGCAGGCAACCCCGAGGCCGGATTGCCGGCCTTCGTCTGGCGCATGAGTGGCTCCGCCGGTACCAGCGAGGCGGTGCTGCGCGCCAAGGCGCTGCACAGGGCCAACGAGGCCGATCTGCACAAGATCCAGGCCGAGGGCGAACTCGACGGCACGCTCTACGGACACGTGCTGCTGCCCGGCCTGCCGGTGGGAGTGGACGGGGTCGGCAGCCGGCTGGCAGGCCTCTACTACGTTGACGGCGTGACCCACACCTTCAACGCCGGCGGCTACCGCCAGCGCTTCCGCCTGCTGCGCAACGCCTGGGGCGACAACCTCGACACCCTGCCCGGCGCCGGCCCCCTGGCGGCGGTGATGGGCGGCATCGATCTGTCATTCGGCGTGGGAGTGGGCTTGTGATGACCGAAACCCATCTCGCTCTCCACCCTGCGACATCCCGTAGGGCGCGCCGTGCGCGCCGATCCAACCACGCTGCGCACCGCGCACGCTGCCTGACGTCCGAGAAGGCCACCCGCGCCGCCCGCCGGGCCGCCACCGAGGGCAGCGCAGTCAGGACCGGAGCCGCGCAGCGGCGAGCCGTGACCACCCCCTTCCTTGGGAAGGGGGGCGGGAGGACGGTCCCATGAGCGACACCGAACGCGCCCTCGCCCAGACGCTGCGCAGCCAGCGCACCTACGGCAAGTACCGCGGCTTCGTGGTGGACAACGCCGACCCCGACCTGCGCGGCCGCGTCAAGGTGCAGGTGCCGGCACTGCTGGGCGACCAATTCACCGACTGGGCGCTGCCCTGCGTGCCCTACGGCGGACTGGCGGACCAGGGCTGGTTCTGTGTGCCGGAAGTCGGCGCCCAGGTGTGGGTCGAATTCGAGGGCGGCGACCTCGCCCACCCGATCTGGACCGGCACCTTCTGGCAGGCTGCCGGCGACCCCCCGGCCGAAGTCACCGCCCAGCCCCAGTCCCACGTGTTCAAGACCGCCGGTGGCCACTGGCTGACTTTCGAGGACACGTCGGGCTCCGAACAGGTGCACCTGCAGCACAGCGGCGGCGCCACGCTGGACATCGACCACGAGGGCACGCTCGCGCTCACCGACCAGAACGGCGCCCATCTGACACTCGATGCCGCCGCCGGCGAGGTCGTGGTCGAGGATGCCAACGGCAACAGCCTGACGATGAGTTCCAGTGGCATCACGATTCAGGATTCGAGCGGCAACAAGATCGAGATGGCCGCCGCCGGCATCACCCTGAAGGGAATGAAGGTCGTTCTGGATGCCCCCCAGGTGCTGCTCGGCGGAGAAGGCGGTGAACCGGTGATCAAGGGCCAGAGCTTCCTGACCCTGCTCGCCACCCACGTGCACACCTGCACCGCGCCCGGCAGTCCGACCTCGCCAGCGATTCCCCAGGGCGAGATGGCTAGCCTTTCCATGAAGGTCAAGACAGCATGAGCAGACGCCTCGCCGACCCGCCCTACCTGGCTTTTCCCCTGCGCATCGCGCGGCCGGCCGACGCAAGCTCCGCGGACCCGCGCCAGTGGCCGCGGCTGGCGGGCCGCGCCGAGCACATCCGCGGCCAGATCGAGCAGATCCTGTTCACGGTTTCCGGCGAGCGCGTGTTCCGGCCCGAGTTCGGCGCGGGGCTGCGCACCCTGCTGTTCGAGCCCAATGCCTCGCCGCTGTGGCAGGTCACCCAGCGGCGGCTGGCCGCGGCGCTGGGCGAGGCGCTCACCGGCGAAGTCGATCCGCGCTCGCTGGAAATCGAAGTCAGCGGCGCCGACGCGCAACTGGTGGTGCGCATCGCCTACACCCTGGCCGCCATCGGCCGGCGCGAAGAGCTGGTGCTGACGGGAGGAGCGAGCTGATGGCCCTCGACCCCGCGGTTCGCCTCGACTATGCCGGCGGCTGCCCCGACTGCGGGCGACGCCGCGTCGAATTGCCCCAGGTGCGGCCCCAGGTCGGCGACGACTTCGACTGGGATCTGCGCGACTACGACGGCTTCCGTCTCTTCATGCTGGAGGGATTGGCGGCGCGCTTCCCGGAGCGGCGGCGGTGGACCCCTGCGGACGTGGAGGTGGCGCTGGCGGAGGTGCTCGCCGCGCAGCTCGACAAGCTCTCCGACATGCAGGACCGGGTTGCCGCCGAATTCACCCTGGAGACCGCCCGCCGGCCGGAGACGGTGCGGCGCCTGCTGTCGCTGATCGGCTACGACGCGCTGCGGCTGGCCCAGGATCTGGGCGAGCCACCCTTCGACCGTCCCGCGGCGGCGGACGACGGCCGCAGCGCCATCGAGCGCCTCGAACAGTACTGGCTCGACCATCCCGAGCGCATGGACCTGGCGCGGCTCGCCGGGCCGCGGGCGATCCGCCTCCAGCATCGCATGGTGACCCTGGAGGACTTCGCGCTGCGGCTCGAAGAGCATCCGCTGGTCGAGCGCGCCCACGCCTGGGAAACCTGGGGCGGCTCGTGGCAGGTGATCCGCATCGCATTGATCCCGGCGCTGCGCCGCGACCTCGACGCCACGGGGCCCTGGCCTCAGGCCTTGAGCGACGCCACGGCCCGCTTCCATGCCGAGCGCGGCTTGCCCCTGCCGAACCTCGCCGCCGGGCCGACCCTGCGCGCGATCCTGCTGCCCTATGTGGAGGCCTACCGTATGGCCGGCCAGGCGGTTGAACTGGCCCGCGCCATCGAGGTTGGCATCGTCATCGCGCTGTCGATCCAGGTGGCTGCCAACCATTTCCAAAGCGAAGTGCGCGACGCCGCCACCCAGGCCCTGGGCACCGGGCCGGGCGGCTTCTTCGCACCGGGTCGGCTGCGCTTCGGCGAGGATCTGTGGGCCAGCGACATCGTGCAGACGCTCACTGCCCTGGGTGGCGTGAGCAACGTCTGCCTCAACCGCTTCAAGCGCCTCGGCGACCGCTTCCCCGACGAGGCGAGCAGCGGCCGCGTCGCCCTCGACGGGCTGGAAGTTGCGGTCTGCGACAACCTGCCCAACACGCCGGCCCGCGGCTACTTCCGGCTGACGCTGCACGGCGGACAGAAAGGCTGACATGGCACGCGACCTGACCCGCTGGAACCGCGCCGGCCTCGCCCGGGTGCGCTACATCGATGGCAACGCCGCGGTGTTCCTGGAGCGCATGCGGGCACGGCTGGCCGTCGACTTTCCCGAGTGGCCCGCCACGGCGGCCGAGGATGCCCCACCCAAGCAGGCGATGGAAGCGCTCTACGGGCGCAACCCGGACGATCTGTTGTGGCAACTCACCCGCGGCTACGCCCGCAGCACCCACGTGCTGGCGGAGTCCCTGGACGCCATCGCCAACGAAGGCTGGATCGGTACCGCCACGCAATGGGAGAACCTGCGCCGGCTCACCGCCATGCTGGACTACGCCCCCCATCCGCCGGCCTCGGCCTTCACCGAACTGGCGGTGGACTACAAGCCCGGCGCCGTGGGCAAGCTGACAGCCGGATTCCAGGTGAAGCACACGCCGCCCGGCGGCGGCAAGCCGGTGATCTTCGAAACCCTGGCGGACCTCGACGGCGATGCGGCACTGAACGAGTTGCGCCCCAGAGACTGGGACCGCAATCCGGTCAAGCTCAGCGGGGCGAAGCTCACCGTCGCCGGTCGCCTCGACAAACTGAAGAGCGGCGAGCCGGTGATCCTGGAGGACGAGCGCGACAGCCGTCATCTTCAGGCCCACCTCATCGTCGGGGTGGACACCGGCGCGAGCACCACCACCCTGCACCTTTCGCCACCGGTGTCGCGCAACGACGGCTTCCTGCGCGGCTACACCCGCTTCCACCTGCTGCCCAAGGAAAGGCTGCGGGCGATCGATCCGCGCACCACCGGTGCCCATATCGGGCGCAGCCTGCGCATCGCCGGCAGCCTGGAGGGCCTGCGGGCGGGGGATATCGTCGCCATCGGCCGGCCCGACGCCAAGCCCATCTACCGCCGCATCAAGGCGGTGCAGGGCGAGCACCTCGTGTTCCACGATCCCCTGGGCGAAGTGGACCTCGCCAATGCCACGATCATGACGCCGATCAGCGTGCCCATCGCCCACCTGGGCGGGAACAAGCGCGGCATCGAGGCGCCGGACATCGAGCCCCCCCACGAAGGCTGGAAGCTGCGCACGCTGTACGTGGCGGGAGACTGGAGCTGGCTGGCGGGGCGCTGGCTGGCGGACATCCGCCACGCGGGAAATCCGGTACGCGAATACCTGCCGATGTACGAATGCTTCAACGCGGATTACTTCGCGCCGAGCGGCGACGGCGCGCATCCCCTGGCCGGCTACACCGCCGTGACATTGACATGGTCAGACGACGAGGACCGTACCGAGGACGGCCAGGCCCTCGGCCTGGAGAATCCCCAGGCGCTGCTGGTGGCGCCCCGCGCGCCGGGGCCGTGGCGGCCGGACACCTTCCTCCAGAAGAGCGACGAAGGCCGGCTGAGCGAACCCCTGGTGGTGGAACAGCCGAAGAAGCTCGCCCCCGGCGACCTCGCCGTGGTCGCCCGCGGCGGCTGCCTAGCGTGGGCGCGTCTGCGCCACGTCAGCGTGGATGCCGAGAATTCACAGGCCAGACTGGAAACCGCGGACGGCTGGCAGGACAGGGGCGACGGTCCGTTCTACCTCGAAACCACCCGCGTCTTCGGCCACTTCGCCGAGGTCGCCCGGCTGACCGACGCCGCGCAAAACGACACGCCGCTCACCGACACCACGATCGCGCTGACCAGCCTGCCGGCGTCCCTACGCCCAGGACGCCGCCTGCTCGCCGATAACGGCAAGGAGGTGATCGCCAACCGCGTGGTCGAACTCTCGCCGCCCGGCGAATCGCCCTGGCTGCGGCTCGCCGATGCGCCGCCCAAGGGCAGCCGCTACGGCAAGCTGCGGCTGTCCGGCAACGTGGTGGCCGCTGCCCACGGCGAGGCGAAACCCGCCAAGGTGCTGGGCAGCGGCAGTGGCGCCCTCAATCACCAGCGCTTCCTGCTCGACGTCGCAGACGCGAGCTTCGTTCCCGACCCGGCCATGCCCGCCGGGGTGCGGGCCGATCTGGTGGTGAGCGTGGCCGGCGAGGTCTGGGCGCAGAGCGCCAACCTGCGCGACTCGGGCACCGCCGATGCCCATTACCAGGTACGCCAGAGCGAGGACGCCAATCTCTGGATCGAATTCGGCGATGGCCGCAACGGCCGGCGTCTGCCCACCGGCGGCAACAACGTCGTGGTGCGCTACCGTCAGGGCGTGGGGGCGGGCGGCAACCTGCCGCCGGGCAGCCTGATCAAGCCGGTCCATCCCCATCCGCTGGTGGCGGCGGTGCGCCAGCCGATGCCCGCCTCCGGCGGCGGCGAGCGGGAATCGGCCGGGTCCCTGCGCGACAACGCGTCTTCGGCGCTGCTGGCGCTGGAGCGCGCCGTCTCACTCACCGACTACGCGGCGCTGGCCCGAGCCAACGCCGGCGTCGCCCAGGCCACCGCCTTTCGTCTCGCGACCGGCCGCGGCCAGCGCGAGAAGGTCGAGGTGGTGGTGGTGCCGGCCGGCGGCGGCAGCTTCACGCCGGCGCTCAAAGCGAGCCTCGAAGCCTTCCTGCTGACCCATTCCCTGCCCGGGGTGCAGCTTGTGGTCAGCGCCTATCAGCCGCTGCGGATCCGGCTCAAGGCGACGGTTCGCGTGCGGCCCGAGGCCTTCGAACCCGAGGCGGTGCGGGCCGCGACCGTGGCCGCCCTCGCCAGCGCCTTTGCGCTGGAGCGCCGCCGCCTCGGCCAGCCGCTCTACCGCAGCGAAGCCTATGCCGTGGCGGACGCGGTGGCCGGGGTCGAGAACAGCGACGTCGAAATCCTCCTCGCAGCGCAGGAGTCAGCCGCGGCGAAGCGGGTCGTGCACGATGCCAGCGGCCGGGTGCTGGCGGTCCATCCCCAGCCGCGGCAATGCGTGCATCGCGCCGATGCCGCCGACATCGAAGTGCGTGTGGAGACGTTCACCCTATGAGCACCCGCCCGATGGACTTCGCGACGCTCCTCTACCGGCAGTTGCCGGAGGTGTTCCGCGAACGCGACAACACCCCGGAACTTCCCGATGGCAGCCGCTCGCCCGGCGACCTGGCGCGCCTGTGCGCGACCTGGGGTGAGCTGCTGGACGCCTTCTACCGCAGTCAGCTCCAGCGCTATTACGACATCTTCCCCGAGCAGGAGGGTGAGCCCGACGCCGAGGGCCTGGCGCGCGGCTGCCAGCCCTGGGTGCTGCCCTACCTCGCCCAGTTGCTCGACGTGCCATTGATCGCCCCGCTGGAATCGGGCCGGCGCGCCGAGATCGGCCGCGCCATCGCCTGGCGCCAACGCAAGGGCACGCCGCTGGCGGTGGAACAGATCGCAGAAAGCGTCGCCGGCATGGAAGTCGAGATCCGCGAGGGTTTCCGCAAACTCGCCACGACGCCGAAGGCCGGATTCGCCCTGTTGCCGGAGAGCGTCTTTGGCGAGCCCGACGGAGCCTTCCCGCGCCGCTTCCGGCTGCAGCGCGTGGAGCATCCTGGCCTGCCGGCCGGCAGCGTCGACTTCCGCCGCGCTTCCCGGGCGATCCAGGCCGAGTCCGAGAGCCCGGCAAGCAAGACGACGGCCTTCTCCGACACGTCCGTTCCCTGGCGCCAGAAATGGCCCCACGGCGTGCCCTGCTTCCCCGGCAGCTTCCAGGACGTGGCGCCGCGCACCGCCGATCTGCGCACGCCCGGCGTTGATCGCGGCTACGCCCACCCGCGGCGGGTGGTACTGCACGCGCCGCCCTTCCCCGGCTTCTTCGCGCCCCAGCCGGCGAGCGTGCCGTGGAGCGCGATCCGCGACGCCGTGCTGGCCGGCGATGCGCTGCCGGAAGGCCTGCCGCTGACTTTGGTCAGCGCGGCCGGCCGCCGCAGCCTGAGCGGCGTCGGCACGGCGCCGGTGCGCATACGCGGCGTGGTCGAGCTCAACGGCGCGACCGAATGGAGCTTTGCCAATCTGTGGTTCGACAACAAGGTCGAGGTCAATGACGGACGGGTCGCGGCCAGTGACTGCGCCTTGCGCGAGCTGTACATCCATACCGTGGATGCCGCGCGTCCGGTGGCGGCGGCGCACGCCTGCCTCGTCAAGCGCCTGATTGCGCCGCGCAGCCTGGTGACATTGGAATACGTGACGATCCTCGAACGCCTGGTGTGCGAGCGGCTGCAGATGAGCGATTCGATCCTGCTGCCCGCTCCCCACAAAGATCTCATCGACGACGACGTGCCCGCCGCCGGCTGCACACGTTATTCACGCCTGTCCTACATCCCGATCCTCGCCGATCCAGAGGACCCCTTCGCGGTCAACGACCCGAACTGGATCTCCCAGGGCAAGCGTTCGCAACTGCGGGTGCATGGCGCGAGCTGCACCACCCTGGACCCCATCTTCTGGAACACCGACTTCGGCACGCCGGGTTGCGCCGTGCTGCACCCGTCGGCGGACGAGCGCCTGCGCTTCGGCGCCGAGGACGGCGGCGAATTGGGCGCCTGCCACCAGCTCGCCTACACCCTGCGCGAGCGCGCGGTCATCGAAAAGCTGAAGGATTTCCTGCCGGTGGGCATCGAAGCGGTGCTCGCCCCCGATGCGAGCCTGGTCTGCGCCCCGCCGCAGCCGAGATAGGACCAACGCCATGAAAACCCAGATCTCCCGCGACACCTTCCAGCCCGCCCGCCACTACTCGGGGGTGCAACTGCAGCAGGGACGGATGATCGTCGATGCCGACTGGAACGAGCTGTCGGACATCGCCCGCACCCGGCTCGACGCCGCGTTGGCCGATGCGCTAGCGTCGGGTTCGCCGCGCGCCGGCGGCCTGGCGCTGATCCTTTCCGGCACCAATGTACTCATCCGGCCGGGCCGGCTGTATGTCGACGGCGTGCCCGCGGCGCTGGACGGACCCAGTGCCGGCGTCGCGCTCAACGCTCAGCCGGATTACCCGAACGCCCCTACCGTCCCGGCGGGCGACCTGCGCTTCTATGCCGACGTGTGGGAGCGCTCGGTCAGCGCGCTGGAAGACCCGGACCTTATGGATCCCGGCCTGCACGGCGCGGACACCGCCACCCGCAGCCAGACCATGCTGCAGGTGAAGTGGTGCGCCACCGGCGTCGATCCAAACAACGCGACAACCAACCCGCCCCTCGGCAATGCTCCCCTCAGCCTGCGGCTGCGCTCGATTGCCACCGCCGGCGACCCCTGCGACCCCTGCGCCGCCGAAGTCGAAGTGGACGAGCGCATCGGCAACTACCTGTTCCGGGTCGAAGTGCACGACGTGAGGCGCTCCGGCGCCAACACGCTGCTGACGCTCAAGTGGTCGCGGGACAACGGCGCCGAGGCCTATGCCGTCGGCCAGACGCCGGCCGGTTTCGGCCAGGGCGCCCGGGTGTGGGAATTCTTCGACGCGTCCACCGAGAAGCAGCTCGGCAACCATCTCACCGCCGGCTTCCAGGCAAGGCGCGGCATCCTGAGTGAGAGCTTCACGATACCGGCGGGTGGCTCCGACCCCAAGGCCTTCGTCCGACAGTGGGACGGCTATGCCACCATCAACCTCACGACCAACGCCCTGGTCGCCGGCATGGACCGCGGCGCCACTCTCTCGGCGGCGCTCGCCGCCCAGGCCCACGGCCGGGTGGACATCGCGCCCGGCACTTTCTCCGCCAACCTGGAGTTGCTGGAACTCGACCTCGCCTACGCCGGACGCAGCTTCGTACCCGGCGACTACTGGCTGGCGACGGTGCGCGAGGCGGTGCAGGCCAGCGGCGACCTGGTGCTTGACGCCCAGCCGCCACGCGGACCACGCCATCACTACCTGGAGCTTGGCCAGCGCATCGGCGCCGCGCTGCAAGCGCCACCGCCGCCCGCCGGCGCGTCGGCACAGGAAGTGGCGGCCTGGCCCGATGCCTTCAGCCGGCGCATGCACTTTCCGCCCCTCACCGACATCGAGGCCGCCGACGTCCAGTTCACCGAACCTGCCGACTGCAGCGGCCTCTATGCCGGCGCGAAGAACGTGCAGGAAGCCCTGGCCCAGATCTGCCGCATCGGCGCCGAGGACATCGGCTACACCCTTCCGGCGCCGCTGCCGCCCAACACCGTGGCGAGCCTGCTCGCTGCCCTGATCGGCGCATCCTGGCCCAATCTCGACGGCCAGCCGAAGAACCCTTCGGTGCAGGACATGCTGCAGGCGCTGCTGCTGCGTGCCAACGCCGGCACCCTGCCCTACACCGTGACCGACTGCGGCACGACAGCGGCACCGACCGTGCGCAGCCTGCTGGGCCTGACTGCCGGCGCCAGCAACGTGGGGGCGGTGCTGCAGCAACTGCTGTGCAATCTCACCGGCGACCGCCTGCCGCTCAATCCCGCGACCCTGACCTGCCCCGAACTCATCGCCTCGGGCGAGAAGACGGTGCAGGGCGGGCTCGACTTCCTGTGCCGCACCCGCATCACCAGTTGCGTGGTGACGGTTCCCCTCGGGCAATTGGAAACAATCCTGCGCGATTTCGCGGCGAGCGACGCCACCGATCTGTGGCTGTGCCTCATGCCCGGGGACCACACAATAGGTTCCACTCTGACGCTAAGCGGCAAGCGCAGCCTGCGCATCAGCGGCGTCGGAGCGCGCTGGGGCGCGCGCGTTTACATCACCCAGGGCGTGCTCACGCTGGCGATGGAGGAAGTGACGCTGGAAGCCATCTCCATGAACTGCGTCACTGCCTCGCGCATCGTGCTGCGCGCAAACCGCATTGCGGCGACGCGCTGCATCTTCGTACGCGGGACCAGCAGTCCGGCGGCGCAGCCCATGGTGCGGCTGGAGGCCTTGTACATGTTGCGCGTCAACCTCTTCTGGCGCGACAACGTCATGTACGACACCTGGACCAAGCCCGCGGGAAGCGGCACGGTCAACGTCTTCGACCCTGCGCTGGTGGCGAACGCCCCGGTGCTCGAGGCCGCCACGGCGATACGCGAAAACCCCGCCCTGATCGACAACCCGGCCGCCTTCGAGGCCGCGGCGAAGAAGCTCGCCGACGCCATCGGCGCCATGGGCGGCGCGGAGCGCCTCGCCTGGCGTGACCGCGTGACCACTGCCACCGCGCCGCGCAGCAAACGCCGTGCCGCAGCCGCGCCCGCTGCCACTCCCCGCGCCGGTCGTTTGCCCGCTACCACCCTGCTCGGGGGTCAGCCCGCCATCGCCGAGGTGGTCTTCGGCCCGCGCACCGCCGCGGAACTGAAGGCCAGCTTTGCCAACAGCATAGACCGCATCAATGCGACGACCCCCGGCACGACCGTGGACGTGAGCGATCTGATCGGCACTTACCTCCTGGAAAGCGGACTCAACGTCGCCCTGGGCATCACCAGCAACCGGGTTTCCGGGGTCGTCAGCGGCAACTACATGGAGGGCGACCTGCTGCTGATGAATGGCCTCACCAGCGGGCTCGACCCTGCCGACGTCACCATCAGCGGGCGTGCCGGCCCCCCGCCGATAGGTGGCAGCGGCGATTTGCAGCTCACCGACAACACGCTCCACTGCCTGCGCGCCTGGCTGCCCAACGGCTCGTTGGTCGATGGCGTGCTCCAGGCTGTCCTGCCGCTCCCCGGTTATGCCTCGGTGTCGCTGACGGCCAACCGGCTGGTCGATGCCGACCATTCTGTCGCCGCCGCCATCCTGACGATGACCGGCAACGAGATCATGGACAGCGGTACCGGAAGCAAGTCGATTGCCAAACTGATATGCAACAGGGCAAGCCTGACGGGCAATGTTTCCGCGGCGGCCAACAACGCGGCGGTGATCACCGTGGTCGGCCCGACCATGGCCGCCGCAGCCAATCTGGTGACAATCAACCGCGTCTGAACCGTGAAGGAGGAAGCGCGATGACAGCCCACCTGATTCGCCTGCGCAGCCGCAGCGCGGCTGCCCGCAGGACGTCCACCGCGCCCCATCCACTGACTTTGCGCCAAGGCGTGCAGCAGGTGGCCGCCGCCCTGGGCAATGCCGTCCAAACCAAGCTCACCCTCGGCTCACCCACGGACGCCCAGGAGCGCGAGGCCGATGCGGTGGCCGAGCGCGTGATGCGCATGCCACAGTCCGCGAGCGACGAGACCGTGCAGCGCAAGTGCGCGCAATGCGAGGAAGAAGAGCAGGTGCGGCGCAAGAGCGCCGACGAGGAACAGGACGAGGAGGAGAAGGTCCGCACCAAGTCCGAAGGCGCGGCCGATGCCGGTCCCGTGGCGGCTCCGGCGGCGGCGGGTATAGCCTCGGCCCGCAGCGGCGGCGATGCGCTGCCGGCGGCAGAGCGCGCCTTCTTCGAGCCGCGGCTCGGCGCCGATCTGTCGCGGGTGCGGGTGCATGACGATGCCTCTGCCGACGGCCTCAACCGGCAGCTCGGCGCGCGTGCCTTCACCGTGGGCCACGATCTCTTCTTCGCGCGGGGCGAGTTCCGGCCGGGGACCCCCGCAGGTCGCCACCTGATCGCCCACGAGCTAGCCCACGTCATGCAGCAGCGCGAAGGCGAGACGGTGCGGCGCTGGAACGTGGGCGCGACGCCGGCGCCCCACGGCTGGTCAGTAGTGACCGACGCCGACCAACTGGCCCGCCTGGACCAGGCGGAGACCATCGTCGAGGGCGTGGTTAACAACCGCAACTGCCGCAACTTCTTTCGCGACAACTGCACCACCGCCGGCGGCGGCAACCTGCGCAACACCTTCGACACCGCCAACATCTACCTGCGCAACGCCGACGACAACGTGTTCGGCGAAGGCGAGGTCGGCGGGCACAACATTGCCTTCAACCTGCGCGCCTATCGCATCGGCCGCTACATGATGGCGTCCACGCTGCTGCATGAGATGTTCCACAACTGCGACCCGGCGGGCGCCGGAACCGGAGGCGCAGCCGAGCTCGACGCCGAGAATACCGTGGAGGCCTGCCGCCTGCACACGCCCTGGATCGATACGATCTCGCCCCGCCGGGCAACCGAAGGCACGCGGGTGACGCTGCGCGGCTGGGGCTTCGGCCCGGTGCGCGGATCCGGCGACAGGGTCGAGATCGGCGGCGTTGCGGCAAGCGTCGTCAGTTGGGAGTTCATGGCCGGCACCACGTCCAGGGTGGAGATCGTGGTCGAGGTTCCGGCCGGCGCGGGCGGTGGCGACGTGGTGGTGATCAATAACGGCGTGCGCAGCAACACGGCGCGGCTGACCGTGACCTGAGGCGGGGTCATGGCCCAAGTCCCGCGGCCGACGCGTACAGGGCACTTGGTACCTTGAAAAGCCTGCTCACCAGGCGGTCGGCGCGCTCCCGCGGTCCCGTGGCGGCGATTCCCCGCGCGCCCGGCAATCGGGCGGTCGGCGAAGTAATCCGGCGCCAGGACAAGCAGGGACCTGCCGCCACGCAACTCGCCACCGGGGTGCTGCGCAGCGGCGGCTTCGGCGACTGGCATTACGTCGCCTATCTGGACCAGAAGACTGTGCTGCTGGCGCGCCATGTCGCCAGCGCCAATCGCGAGCGGCGCATCGGCACCATTCCCTGGATCACCCGCAATCCGGGGAACATCACGGTATCCCGGAAGCCCGAACAGGAAGTCGGTCCCGGACCCAGGGAGGCCTTCAAGCAGGGTGCCTACGGCAAGGGCGGCGCCACCCAGCAGGACCAGGACACGCTGCGCTACGCGGTCTTTCCCAGCGTGGCCGAGGGCCTGGCGGCGATATGGCCGCAGCTCGTGGTTCTCAACCGCAGCAACGGGGGCAAGCTCACGCTGCTGGGGGCGATGAAGATCTTCAAGGGCGTTGAAGCCAGCGAAACCGCCGCGGTGAAGGACAGCTACGTGGCGGAGATCGCCGACCTGATGACCGACATCATCCTGGAGCACGGCGACACCGAGGAAGGTGCCGAGGCCGGCGAAGGCCCGGCGCGCGGGAAGGCACGCCAGGACGCGCTGGCGATCCTGAACACGCCGATGAGTCAGCTGGACGGCGCCGACGTGCGCTATGAAATCGCCCGCGAGGCGCTGGTGCAAAAGGAGGGCGGGCTCAACGCGCCGGGGATCACCTACCGCTGCGACGAGGGCTTTCTGCCCAACGATGCGCGCCGCTACAGCGAATCGCAATGGGCCGCCATCGAGGCGGTCAAGGCCTCGTCAGCCGTGACCAGCGAGTTGCGCCGCCTGCTGGCCTGCGGCTGAGCAGCCGCCATGCAAACGGCAATGCGGATCCAGGCCCAGCCGTCGCGATCGGCACAACCTGCGCGTGCCTTGCATCATCGCGCCGCGACGCGCGCGGCGGAGGAAGCGCGGGGGCGGATCGCGGCGCCGTTTCGCCCGAGGCTTCGGCTGGGCGCCCCCAACGACGAGGCCGAGCACCAGGCCGATCGCATAGCCGAGCGGGCGACGCGGCTGCCCCCACCCCTGCCCTCCCCCGCGAGCGGGGGAGGGAGCGGGCGGCAGGCGGCCGAAATCGCGAAGCCTCTTGTCAGACCCTCGTCCGCCAATGCCTCCGTGCGTCGTGCGCTGGCGGGCGGCGATGCCTCTGGCATGGTACGCGGCACCGACGAAGCCCAGTTGCCCGAAGCGCTGGAGGAGCGCCTCCTTGCTCTTCAGTCCGGAGGCCGGCCGCTGCCCGATCCGGTGCGCCGCGACATGGAAGCGCGCTTCGGCATGGATCTCGGCGCGGTGCGAATCCACACCGACGGAGAGGCCGCGGCGCTGAACGAGGCGGTGGGCGCCCATGCTTTCGCACTGGGGGAGCACATCGCCTTCAACCACGGCCGCTACGCGCCCGAGGAGCCCGGCGGCCGCCACCTCCTGGCCCACGAACTGGCCCACGTCGCCCAGCACCGCGAGCAGAAAGTCAGTGTCGGGGAGGCGCCGGTGCGCCGCGGCTTCTGGAGCGATCTCTACGACTCGGCCGTGGACACCCTGGGCGACATCGCCGGCTGGGCCTGGGACCAGGTGCAGGAGTTCGGCTGGAGGCTGGTGCGCTCGATCTCGCCGGACCTGGAACGAACCCTGCGCGCGATCCTCGCCGAGGGCATCCTGCCCTGGCTAGGCCGCATGGTGGCCCGCGCCTGGGACGCCTATCTCGCCACGCTGCGCGCGCTGGTGCCCTTCGACGGCCCGCGCCAGTTGATCGATCTCTTCGCCGGCCTGGTGGAGCGGGCCGCGGCGATCGTTGCCGCGCTGGCGTCGGGCAACTGCGAGCCGCTGATGGCCGCCATCGACTCGATGAAAACCTTCGTCGTCGAAACCGTGGGCGTGGCCTGGGACCGGCTGACCGAATTCCTGCGCCCCATCGGCGAGTTCTTCAGCGGGCTGTGGGCCAACTTCGGCGCGCCGGCGGTGCAGTGGCTGCAGGACTTCGGCGGCGCGGTGTGGGAGGGCATACAGGAACTGGGGCGCCAGTTCTGGGACTGGATACGCCCGGTGCGCGAGGCTGCCGAGCGCGTATGGAACTGGTTCAAGGACCTGCTGTTCGGCTCGTCGGAAGGCGAGGAATCGGGCGCCAGCCAGGGCGGCGTCATCGGCTGGATCAGCCGCAAGGCTGGGGAGGCCTGGGACTGGGTCAAGGAGCGCACCCGCCCGGTGTGGCAGCCGGTAGCCGAGTTCGCCGGCCAGGTGGCGGAACTGATCCCGCCCGCCTTCGTGCGCGACATGGGCGAGCGCGCGCAGCAACTTTCGACCGATCTGGACGCCGCCGGCGGCGGCATGGAAGGGGGCGACGGGGTGGCGGAGAACCGCGACGCCCTGGCCTCGGTGCTGCCCTCGGTGGAGAGCATCATCGCCACCGTGCGCGGCATCATCGCCAGCGCCGGCGAGTGGATATCGAGCCGCATCGGCGCCGTCGCCGGCGCGATCACGGGCCTGATCGGCCGGCTCAACGCCAACACCCTTTTGTCATGGCTAGGTTCCGCCTTCGGCTGGCTCGCGGAGCTGGTGGAATCGCTGGCGGGCTGGGCGCGCAACCAGGTGAGCCGCCTCTTCGCCCTGCTGGTGCAGGGCTTCGACGCCCTGACGCCCTTCATCCAGTTGGTGCTGGAGACGGTGCGCAAGGTAATCACGATCTACGGCGACCTGCTGCAACTGCCGCTGCTGATCCTGAACTCGATCTGGCAGCGGGTGCCGGCCTGCATCCGCGAGCCGATCGAGAACTTCGTCAAGAACCAGATCCTCGCCCGCATCCCGGTGTTCGGCCAGTTCTTCAGCGACCGGGAACTGTGGCCGCGGGTGCAGGCGACGGCGCTGGCCATCCTGCGGCGCATCTTCGTCGATGGCGACATCGTCGGGGCGGCGTGGCTGTTCTTCCAGTCCATCCTGCGCATCCTCGGGCTGCCGCCGGAACTGGTGGTGCAGGTGCTGGCGAAAGCCGCGGCCGCCATCGGCGACATCCTGACCAATCCAATCGGTTTCCTGATCAACCTGCTGCGCGCCATGGGCGCCGGGATGATGGGCTTCTTCAGCCGCATCGGCACCCATCTGCTCAGTGGTTTCACCGGCTGGCTGTTCGGCGCGGTGCGCGAGGCGGGCATCACGCCGCCGGCGGACTTCTCGCTGCGCTCGGTGCTCGGCTTCGTGCTCGAGGTGCTGGGCATCACAGTCGACAACATCTTCCGCCGGCTGTCTGAGCGCATCGGCCCGGAAATTACGGCGCGGCTGCGCGGCATGCTCGACGTCGCCACCGGCGTGTGGGGCTTCGTCGCCACCCTGGTGAATGAAGGCCCGGCCGGGCTGTGGCGCGAGCTGACCGAGCGCCTTTCCAGCCTGTGGGATTCGGTGGTCTCGGGTGTCACCGGTTTCATCACCGAACGCGTGATCGGCTGGGCGACGCGCTGGCTGGTTTCGCTGCTCGATGTTACCGGCATCATGCCGGTGATCAACACCCTGATCGCCATCTATCGCGCCATCGAATCCTTCATGGAATACCTGCGCGAACTGCTGGAGATCGTGTCGCGGGTGCTGGACGGCATCGCCGGCATCGCCAGAGGCGCCATCGATGTCGCCGCCGGTTTCCTGGAGAACGCAATGGCGAGCGCGCTACCGGTGGCGATCGGCTTCCTCGCCAACCAGGCCGGTCTCGGGCGCCTGTCCGCACGCCTGCGCGAGATCCTCGGCGGGCTGCGGGAGCGGGTGGACGGCGCCATCGACTGGCTGATCGACCGCGCGTTGCGCCTCGGGCGCGCGGTGCTGGACATGGTCCGGCGCGGCGCTGCCGCGGTGCGCCGCGGCGTCAGCCGGCTGCGGGAATGGTGGCGCGCGCGCCATGGTTTCCGCGCCGCCGACGGCGAGGAGCACAGCGTCTATGTTCAGGGCAGCGGCAGCGCGGCGCGGATCATGGTGGCGAGCGACGAGCCCACGCCCTATTCGGCCTTCATCGCCAACCTCACCGTGCCGGCCGCCCGGAGCGCCGACAAGCGGCGTGCCGCCGGCATCGCGCAGCGGCTGGATGCGGCGATCGACGCCGCCGCGCGCGCTCCCGCCGGGGCACCGGCCGCCTCGCGTGCCAGCGCACGTGCGCCGGCGCCCACCGACCATGCCACGATCATCGACGGCCTGATGGCCGAACTGGCCGAGGCCACCGCCCGCATCATGCCCACCGGCGGCGCCAACCCCGCGGCAACCGCACCGGTCTACGGCGGTACCAACCCCGCCGGCTACGGCAGCAGCGCCACGGTGCTGCGCCTGACCCACAACCGTCGCTATCGCGGCAGCACGCCGGACCGCTCGCTGCACACGCCCGCCTACACCCGCCTGAACCAGCGCCGCTCGAGCATCGGCGCCAGTGGCAGCTACTACGTGCTGGGCCACCTGCTCAACCACAACATCGGCGGTCCCGGCGACACCTGGCGCAACTTGACGCCGCTTTCCCAGGGCGCGAACAACCGCCGCGGCGACTCGATGCTCCACGGCTTCGAAAAGTTGGTGAAGGACGCGGTGGACGCGCCGCGCCCCGCGGACCGCAAGGTGGTGAACTTTATCGTCACCGCCAACTACACCATGCCCTCCCGCAGCAGTGCCGCGCAGGAGGCTCTGGACAACGCCCGTGCCGCCCGTAGTGCCAACGACAAGCGCCGCTGGCTGGCGGTGCGCGAGGTGGTGCAGGAAGAGGCCACGGTGCCACGCACGGTCAGCCTGCGCGCCCACACCCTGAAGGACGACGGCAGCCGCGACCAGCAGATCGGTTCCGGTGCCGACGTGGAGAACATACCGTCCACCGAACTCGACATCGACCAATACGGCGTCAATCCGCGCCCCAACATTCTGGAGGAGCACCGCAGTGAACTCCGACCCTGATGTCATGGCTTCCGTCGAGGGCACGGCCCGCGTCCTCGCCGAGGCCCACGCTTTCGCACTCATCACCTGGCCGGCCGCGGCGCTGGGGGCGCACTTCGCCGCCGGCGGGGAGAACGGCTGGGCGATCGCCGTCCTCTCGTGGCTGACTTTGTTCCAAGCCGCCGCCTACCGCCGCGGCGCCGCCTTCGGCAACCTCATGCTTCTCCTTTCCGCGATCGTGGCCTGGGCCTGGACGACGTATCCCTCACCCTGGGCCTGCGCTGCGTTTCCGCTGCTGCTGATCGGCCTGCACGGGGCCGAGCGGGCGCTGCTGCGCAGGCACGCCGCTTCGCCCGAGACTCCGGCCGCGGAAAGCGCAGTCACCGCCGCACCGGCACGCTGATCGCAAGCGGCAGTGTGGGACGGCAAGCTCCTCTCCGCGCTGATCGCCGCCGTGCTGTTGAGCGCGGTAGCGGGACGCATCGTCGCCGCGGTCTATCGCCGCCGCGTGCTCGCCCTTATGTCGCAGGGGACGCCGCCGGCTGATGCGATCGGCGACAGCGCAATACCGTCGCCCTCGCCGACCGAGCCGATGGCATACGTACCCGGGACGGCTTCGCTCACGCAGAACCGCTCCGCCCACCTGCGGCTGATGCTCGCCTTCTGCGCGTTGTGCTTCGCCATCGCGCTGTTCCAGGCGTGGTGGAACCTGGGCTTCGTCTACACCGAGGGCGGCTACGGCCCGGGCAAGCTGCTTGTCATGACTCTGGTGTTCGGCTGGATGGCGGTCCCCGCCGTCGGTCTGCTGCGGCGCTGGAGCTGGTGGCGAACGGCGCTCGCCAGCGGCGCCTACATGGTCGCCGCGGGCGCCCTGGTGTGGGCACGCTCCGGGCCGGAACAGCAGGCGTCCCAAGTTGCCGCCTGGCTGC
This sequence comes from uncultured beta proteobacterium, assembly GCA_963696505.1. Lineage (GTDB taxonomy): Bacteria > Pseudomonadota > Gammaproteobacteria > Burkholderiales > Rhodocyclaceae > CAVOKN01. The sequence continues at coordinate 358,031 of CAVOKN010000006.1, forward strand.
TTTCGACCGTCGCGCCGGTGCTCGGCGCCCAGGCGCTTGCGGCTTCCGGTCGAGCGCGCGCGGCCGGTCCCTACCTGCTGCCGCTGTTCCTTCTGCTCGCCGGCGCTTCGATCCTGGGCACCGATCTGCTGGCGCGGGTCGACCCCGGCCAGCCCTGGCTCCAGACCATGATCGCGGTGGCCGGGCCGTACACCACCATCGCCACCTCCGCCGCCCTTCCCTGGCTGCTGATGGCCTGGCCGGCCTGGCGCGGCGCACTGTGGCTGGCCCATGCCTACGAGTCCGGACGCTTTTCTGAACCGGTCTACCTGCTGGCGGGCTACTGGCTGGTGGCGCTGCTGATCAATGCCCTCACCGCCAGCCACTCGGTCGGCGCCGCATCGCTGACGGTGCTGGCCGGCTGGCTGGCGATCCCGGCGGCCATGCTGCCGATGCGCCGGATGCTCGCGCCCGCGGCGAACCCGCCGCGACTGCTGGTGCTGCGGGTATTCCGCAGGGATGCCGAAGTCCAGGCCCTGTTCGACTCGGTGATCGATCGCTGGCGCCACAGCGGGAGGACCAGCCTGATCGCAGGCACCGACCTCGCCCTGCACACCCTCGACCCCGACGAACTGTTCGCCTTCATCGGCGGCCGGCTGCGGGAGCGCTTCATCGACGGCGAGGCGGAGCTCGCGCGGCGCCTCGCCGCCCTCGACCGCCCGCCCGACGCCGACGGCCGCTTCCGCGTCGCCGACTTCTACTGCTTCGATGCCACCTGGAAGCTGGCGCTGGACGCGCTGGTGGCCCTTTCGGACGTGGTGCTGATGGACCTGCGCGGCTTCGCCGCCACCAACGCCGGCTGCCTGCACGAACTGCGCGTGCTGACGGGCGCGCGGCAGCTGCGGCGGGTGGTGTTGCTGCACGATGCTCGTACCGACCGGGCCGCCGCGCAGGCCGTCGTCGGCACCGGTGGCGCCCGCTTCGTCTGGATCGATGCCGCCGCGGCAGGCGCGCGGCACACCGGGAAGATTCTCGCCGCTCTGCTGGAAAGCCGCCCCTGAAGGCGAACCGCGATCGCGCGCCGGCTCAGGAGTCAGTCATCGCGAGGCGGCAGGGCAGTTCCAAGTAGGGAAACGATCCCCCCGCGGCTTTGGCTTCGGCCACCAGCCGGTCCGCCTGCTCGCGGCTGACGACGAATTCGACCTGCACCGCGAGTTCGCCGGACAGCTCGAAGAACCGATCCTCGTGCAGTCGGCCATGGCGCCCATAGCCCGCCACCGCGCGGAACGCCGAGCCGCCGCCGACGCCGATGTCGCGCGCCTGGGCGAGCAGCCAATCGTGGGCCGGCCGGCCGTGCAGCCGGTCCTTCTCATGGACGAAGAACACCAGCAGGATTCCGTCTGTCATGTCTTGCACCTCCCGCGAAGGCTTCAACCGCCGACGAACCGCATCAGCAGGTTGCCGCTGACGATGCCCAATCCGGTGAGCAGCAGGGAACCGAACAGGTGCGCCCCCACCGCCGCCAGCGCCCAACCGGGCTGGCCGCCGCCGAGCAGCGAAACCACCTCGGCGGAGAAGGTCGAAAACGTCGTCAGCCCGCCGAGGAATCCGGTGATAACGAACAGCCGTACCTCGGGCGGCAGCCCGGCATGCGACGCGAACACCGCCACCGCCAAGCCCACCAGATAGCCGCCCAGCAGATTGGCGAGCAGCGTCCCCAGCGGCACTGTGGGAAACAGGGGATTGAAGCCGATCGCCAGCCCCCAGCGCGCCAGCGCACCGAGGGCGGCGCCTGCTGCAACAGCGATTGCTTCGGTAAAGGCCATGGGGTCGCCATTCCAAGTGGATGATGGGACCGCCGCTGCCGTGGCCGCCCACATCGCATTGTAGGGTGCGCGGAGCGCACCGATCCAGCCCCGTAATTGGCGCGCACGGCGCGGGGTGTGCCGGGTCGCCTGCCGCGCCTGGCTTGCGCAGGAGTTCGCCTCGGCTACAATGCGCCGGTCATTGCTTGCGCCCGCGGACCGCCACCGCGGCCCGCCGAACCCGCCCCCGCCCAGCCCGATGCACGCCTCCCACCGCTTCGAACAGGTCGCCCAGCTCACCGTGGTCGGCTTTCTGCTGCTGGGCTGCTTCCTGGTGCTGAGGCCCTTCCTGGCCGCGATGCTGTTTTCCGCCGTCGTCTGTGCCTCGACCTGGCCGGTGTTCCTGTGGCTGCGCGGGCGCCTGCGCGGCAGCAGTTCCGGCGCGGCAGCGCTCCTCTCGCTTGCCATCGTGATCTTGATCGCTGGCCCGGTCGCCCTGCTCTCTCTCAGCCTCGCCGACGCCATTCCCACCGTCATCGACTGGGTGCGGGGCCTGCTCGACCGCGGGCCGATACAGTTGCCCGACTGGTTCGTCGGCCTGCCGCTGGTCGGCGACCAGATCGACGCCTACTGGCAGCGGCTGTCCGGCGGGCGGGACGAGGCGGTGGCCCTGGTGCGCCGCATGATGGAACCCGCCCGGGCCTTCCTGTTCGGTGCCGCCGCCGTCATCGGCGAAGGCCTGCTGCAGATCTTGCTGGCGGTGTTCATCGCCTTCTTCTTCTACCGCGACGGCGAGGCCCTGATCGGACGCATCCGCGCGGCCACCGGGCGGCTCGCGGGCCACACCGGCGGCGAGCTGGTGGACACGGTGCACAACACCGTCACCAGCGTCGCCTACGGGCTGATCGGCACCGCCATCGGTCAGGCCATCGTCGCCACCGTCGGCTTCCTCGTCGCCGGCGTGCCAGGTGCCTTCCTCCTCGGCGCGGCAACCTTCGTGCTGTCGCTGGTGCCCGCCGGCCCGCCCCTGATCTGGGGCGGCGCCGCGATCTGGCTCTACCAGCAGGGCGAGACCGGCTGGACCATCTTCATGGTGTTTTACGGCGCGGTGGTGGTGTCCAGCGTGGACAACTTCATCAAGCCCTATCTCATCAGCCGTACCAGCAGCCTGTCGCTGTTCACCGTGGTGCTGGGCGTGTTTGGCGGCGCGCTGGCCTTCGGTTTCATCGGCATCTTCATCGGTCCCACCCTGCTCGCCCTGGCGGACAGTCTCGCCAACCGCTGGCTGGTGAAGCATGCGGAATCCGGGGCGGAGTTGCCTGTCACCGCCGCCGAATCGAAGGCGACTTTGCTCTGACGCCGGCAAGGGCAGCGGTCGCTGGCAAACGACCGCTGCCGGAATCGTACAAGGGTGCCGCGATTCGGCACGCGGCTACTTCAGTACGATCGTGTTGCCCGCTTTCCAGTTGTTGCTCTCGCTGCTCTCCACGACGACGAGGGCACGGTCAGCGATCGCGCCGATGTAGTAGGTTCCCGCCGCGAGCGTGGTGGGCAGGGTCACGTACGAACTCACGGCCTTGCTGGCGCCCACCGCCAGGCTCGTCACGCTCACGTCGGACAACTTCCTGTCGCCAGTCGTGATCGTGGCGTCGGTGGACAGGTAGAAGCTCAGGGTCGAGGCCGCAGCGCTGGCCTGCCCCTGGTTTTTCGCCGTGGCGTTTACCGTCACCTTACGGCCGCGGGTTCCGCTGGTCGGACCCGATACGGTGGTGACGACGAGATCGGGCCGGTTCACGGCGGCGATCACGATGGAGAGATCCTTGGTCGCCACCGTACTGTTTGCGTCGGCGACGCGGACCGTGAAGTTGAATGTTCCTCCGGCTGTCGGCGTGCCGGAAATCACGCCTGTGGAACTTGCCAGCGAGAGCCCGGCAGGAAGGCTGCCGGCGCTGACGTTCCAGGTGCGTGGCACCTTTCCTCCGGCAGCCACGAGGGTCTGGCTGTAAGCGACACTGACGGACCCGGATGGCAATGACGAAGTAATGATCGACAGCGGCGCAACGGGTGCGAGGGGCCCGCCGTACACGCCCATGTCGTTCCGCGTACCGTCGGTATCGTTGTAGATCACGGCCGAGTCGCCGGCATTGATCGACGGCGACGTCGATTGCAGACGGTAGTCCTCCTGGGCCGCGGCCACCAGGCGCGGATCCGCGCTCAGATTGTGCGTTCCGAGCTCCGGCGCATAGACGTTGGAGAAGTTCGCCTCGTTGTTGTAGACGGTGTTGTAGTTGACGATCCCGATCACGCCGTCGGTATAGACGCGCTGCACGCCCTGGCTGTTATTCACGATGATATTGTTCTTGATCGTCGGAGTGCTCTTGAACCACATCGCCACAGCCGTCGAATTGCGCTCGAAGTAGTTGTTGGCCACTTCCAGCGAGCCCGGCGAGGCATTCGGCGAGCCGTACATGTAGGTCGTGTTCAGCCCGAAGGCGAAACCGATGAACGCGCAATTGCTCACGCGGGCGTAGCTGAACGTCGTGTCGGCCATGTCGTAACCGGCACCTTTCTGGCCATAGTTGCTCGACAGATAGTCCGCGCCCTTCAAGGTGAAACCCGAGAGAACCGTGTCGTCCGCTCCGGCCACCAGGATCGGGAAGAACGCGCCGTCCGTCAGTACGTCCTGGAGGATGGACTTGCCGGGTCCGGCGCCTGCGACATCGATGCCGCGGCGCATCTGAACGCGCTCGGTGTAAGTGCCGGCGGGCACGGAAACGGTCTGTCCCGCCGCCGCCGAGTTGATTGCCGTGAACAGCGAGGGGTAGTCGACGCCACCGACGGTGATGCCGACCCCCGGTCGCCAGTCGACGCTGACGTCAACCGTGACGACGCCACCTTCCTCCTCGATGCTGCTGAGGTTCACCGAGCATGAGCCGTCGTAGTCCGTGCTCCACGGCGTCGATGCGCAGCCGAAGGCCATGTTGCCGGTGCTGCCCGGGAAAGCGGCACCTGCCGTCGCGTAGTAGGCAGGCATGCCATCGGCCTCCTCCATGTCGATACGGGCTGGGGCCGGATCGACGACATTGGTGGCCGTCATGTCAACGTGCCACACCGTCAGTCCCTTGCCCGGCAGGTACAGGTCGTAGCCTTGCTGCTGGCGATTCTCGAGGTAGAAGAACGACCTCTCGGACACGACCTTGTAGACTGCTCCAGCCGTTGCGGACGCTGGAATCGATAGGGAGTGCGAGCCTTCTCCGATGACGGTCAACGTCACCCAGCCAAGCATCTCCTTCTCCAGGCCCAGCAATTGGACCGGCCGCTCGCCACTGCCGCCGTTGCCGCCATAGCAGCCATTGCCCATGAGGCCCCAGGGACCGATTGAACCGTTTCCGTGATAGAGATCCCACAGGCCGAGCAGGTGGGCAAACTCGTGGGTGTGCACGCCGATGTCGGCAAGGTCTTCCGAGTAGAACTTCTCGGACATCGTGTAAGACAGCGGCGAGCCGCCCATGTAGGCATGGGGCCAGAGCTGGTTCGATCCGGCAGCGCCGGCATAGATCAGCGCGAAGCCATCGAAGTTAGCTACGTTCACACCCGACTTGGCGATGGCTTCCTCCAACAGGCCCCAGTCGCCATTCAAGTCGTAGTAGGCCTTGGATTCGTTTGCGGTCTGCCAGCCAAAGACCTGGCCCGTGAGGCTGAATTGCCCGCCCGACATCGCGTGGAAATAGTCGCGCATGCTTCCGTAGGCAGCCTTGCCTCCCGGGGTCGTGGCATAGCTGTTTGCCGAAAGCATCATCTTGTCGATCTGCGCCGGAGTGTACGTACCCGGGACGGCCGGGTTGCTCTGATCGGCAGGGAACTGGATCAGCAGGATGGCCAGCCGGAAGACCGCGGGGACCGGCGGCATGCCGGGATAGGCAAGGGCGGGCGCATCCTCCTCGGCGCCGTCCGCTTCCGCCCTGATCGCCATCGCATACTCCTCGACGAGCGCCTTGCGTTTCGTGAGACGGTGGAAGACATGCCGCGAGGCATTGGCCTCGCGGCGCTTGCGCTCGATCTCCTGCATGGTGGCGTCGTCGTGGCGCTCGTGGCGAGCGATCCCCAGGCTGTGTGGATCGCTGCCACGTCCAGCCTTCAGATGTGAAGGGGCAAGCCGTCCGTCGCGCCCCCGCGCCGCGTAGCGCCAGATTCCTCCGGCTTCCCGAACAACCGTGTAGCCGTCTTCGGTCTCGAAGAAGATGCCATGTTCGTCGCCATAGGCGCGAACGGTGAGCGCAGTGCCATCAGGCTGGCTTACTTTCAGCGGCCCCGGAGGTGCAGGAACCGCAAGCGCCTGAGGGCACCAGGTCGCAGCGACCAACAGACCAAGTGCAACGCCCCAGAAGAAGAATTGACGTGCTTTCACGGGAGCCTCCTTTTCTTGTTCGAATAAGGTGGTAGGAACTGCACTGTCATCTCGCACAGCGCGTGCCGCCCGTTACTGCACCAATGCCGGACCCGCATTGGCTGAATTGCTTCGTCAACGGTGAGGTGATCCGTCGATTCCATTGGCATTGGTGCCGGCCGAACGCTCCCGGCGGACGCTCTATTCGCCGGCGATGCGCCAGGGAACCTTCAACCCCTGGCACATCCGCGGCGACGAGTTTCGCGCGCAAGCGTCCGCTGCGGACTACCTGCCGTTATCGACGATGGGGGATGGCGCGTTGCGAGTGCGCAAGATAGGGTCTGACCTCCCTTTAGACTTGTTATTGATTGTCCGGCGCGGCACTGAAGCATTCTCGTCGCCCCTTTCCGACAAAGGGCCGACAGCTTCTTGGCGCCATGACAATGCGTTACGCTACGCTCCGCAATGCG
>CAVOKN010000007.1:0-444136 GCA_963696505.1 uncultured beta proteobacterium
CCAACCCCAATCCGACGCAACGGCGCGCACTCGAACTGGTCAAGCAGATCCAGGTGTAACACAGAAAGCGCAACCCCGGTTCTAAGCCAAATGCCTACACGAGAAAGCGAGACTCGCTCCGCCCTTACAGGCAACTCCAGACTAAACTGTAGGCAGACGCCGGAATCCACAATTCAAACCAAAAGATTGATATGCCAGGGGAAACTCGTTCTAGGCTTGGGGGAACTTCAGTCTAATGGGATGTTACCCATTGGCTGCCTGAGGCTGAGTTGCACGCCCAAGCGGTCCGGCGGGTCTCCAGCCGAAGCGGCCTCTCAAATGGCTGGCTTTCGGAAACGACAACTGGCAGCAGTTGGCCGGACTGCGACATCCCGAGAGTACGCCGGAGAGTGCGCCGGTAAGCCGACGGTGGCAAAATCGGCTCTACGGTTCAGCGGTTGCTTCACGGCTACGAAGCCCCGAAGGCAGCCCGCGGTTATCAAGCGACCCCGCTAGCTTGATGGGCAGTGGCTCATGCGAAGTCGGCAGAGGGGCAGACTCTCCTGCCTGGCGTTGAGCTCAACTCCACGGCCTAACTGGCCGCTCTTTCGTCCGTTCTGCCAGTTCGCCAAGTCCAGAACAGGCATCCCAGACTGGGCGATAGTCTGTAGTAATGGAGGTTCGTGAAGGCATCCCGATCGATCCGCCGCAGTGCTCAATCGGACCGCTCAAGCTTGGCGGCAAAAAGGTTGCACCGTTGCTCTGGAGTACCAACGGCCCCCCCGGACCCTAACCACGAGAGAGCCTTAGGTGGTAAAACAAAGCCCCCGCGGCGGTGAGCGACGGGGGCCCGACACTCAAATCATCAATTGCGTTTTGATTAATGTTCTCTCCGATACAAATCACTCTAGATGCCGCCCCGAACACATAAGAGATAGCCGAAGGCACCTTTGTTGGCGATTCCGGATCGACCCCGTGTCCATCGCCACGAGATAGGCATCTATGCTTGGAATCGTAAGTTGCGTTGGTCAAAGCATCGGGACCAAGTAGGATGGGCCTATCCCTATTAGTGCACTCATTCTCCGTGCCGGGACGGTAAATGGGTGACCAGGCGGAGAAATAGGCTGGCTTTGCTCAAAATCAACGAGACTCAATAGTTCCCTTATGTTGGGGCAACCGCCAATCATTGAGATCTCCTACGAAATAGTTGTTGCAGAAATTCAATGCGTCGGCCCAATTTCCTTAATTTTGAGGCCATCTTCCTGTTCGAGTGAGACCGGTCAGCCTGTCAGTCACCGTGCCATCTCGATTGTCTGTGTAACCGAGGAGTGGGGCTGGCTACGCCCATCTGTAGGTCTCCGTCGTCACCTGGTGACATAGGAGGTTATTTGTCCGGTTCGGGCAAAGAGGGACTGTCTTGACCTTCTGGCCCTTACCTTCCTGGCGGTGCTGCCTGGGCTTAATCAAACGTAAAAACAAGCAAGAAAATTGAGGCACAACCGAGAGCCAAGGCTCTAATTGATCTTATTCATCGGGACCTTCCCTCTTGTTAGATAAGCGCTACGCAAACACGGGACTTTACATGGAAGGATCCATTTCCCACCATGCTTCTTACGGCGTCATTGCCAGAGCAGCGGCACGTACCCAAAGGGGGGTTCGACGGCTTGCCCTAGAACTGAACTCGGAACGTGGCCTCTAAGGTAAGGCATCCCTGAAGAAACAATCGATTAATCTCGCATAAGCGCGGGATGGCAGCCTTGAGATTTGTCACACCGGGAGAGATTCTTCGGGCGCCGCCACCACCATTCGTCACGGGTTCGAGGTCCTTCTGGCCCATTGCGAGAGGCGGCTGCCATTCAGATAGACGTTCATGGGCCGCTGAAGCCGGGCGCGAACGCTCTGTTATGCATCCAGAGCGGACGAAGAAAACCAGAAGCAGCTGGGCGTCAGCATTGGCCGATATCGAGTCCGCCAGTTCCGCGCCACATGCGACCGGAGCGCACCAGATAGCTGCCGCATCCGGCTCCCTGCAACAAACTTGGGGCCGAAGGGGGTCCGTGGAAGATCCTTGCGGACCCAGCAACAGACGTCGGCCGCTGCCGCGCAATTGAGCGCCACCGACATCGCCGCGTCAGGAAAGGAAAACGCTCGAAATCCAGCCCGCCTGTCCACAGTTCCTGTGGAAAAGCTCCGGTTCAAGCGCGGCGTCCCCTGGTTCGAGAACCCGTCCCGCTGCGTTGCGGGCGCATTCGAAGCGGCGGCAGAGCCGATGTAGTCCTGATATCGGGCCGGTCGGCGAGGTAGGGCGGTACACCTGGACGCCCCGCGGGCCGTTATGAATGACTGCCGCATTGAAGTCCCGCTCCAGTTCATGCACTTCGACCCAGGAAGGGTACTGCCCATGCGACGGGCCCCCCGATGAGGCCTGACCGTGAGGTGACGGCCGCGCTGCTGCGTGGGTTGCCCATCTTCGCCGATACGCCACAGGAGGCGCTCGTGGCCGTGGCACGCGTTTGCCTGATGCGCCAGGTGGCGCGCAATGCACGCGTCGTGCGTGCCGGCGAGCCGATCGATTTCGTCTACTTGGTCCTTGCGGGCAGACTGAACGTCCTGGTCGACGACGAGGAGGGGCGTGAGGCGATCTTCTCGGTGCTGGGCCCGGGCGAACTGTTCGGCGAGATGGGAGTGCTGGACGAGGAGGTGCGCTCGGCCACCGTCGTGGCCGTTACGCCGAGCACCCTGGTGGCGATTGGCAAGACCGACTTCAAGCGCTGCCTGCGGGAGAACTTCGATGTCACCCGTTACGTCATGCGCAACCTGGTCCAGCGCCTGCGCCTGGCAGACCGCAGGATCGAGAGCCTCGCCCTGCTGGATGTGGCAGGGCGCGTGGTGCGCCTGCTGCCGGAGCTGGCGCACACCACTCACGGCGAGCAGGGGGTGAGCGCCAGGATCTCGAGGCAGGAGATCGCCAAGATGGTCGGCGCCTCACGCGAGATGGTGAGCCGCGTCGTCAAGGATCTGGAACTGCGCGGGTTGATCGAAGTGAGCGACGGGCGCATCGTGTTGCGCGAAGCAGGCCGCCGGTAGCCGCGCAGAAGACGAGGGGGGCAGGGCGAACTCTCCCTGGCGTTGCGCCGACACGGCCTTGGCGTTCGACCATCCCTCAGGGTCGGTCGCAGGATCAAGACGGGATTGCGGGCGCTACCGGTGTTGCGCCTCGCGCCGCCCTATGCGCGCACGTGGCTCGCGTCGCTGTCGGCGGGTAGAATGCAAACTCCATGACGTTATCGGAGACCACATGTCAACCTACCGGCAGCTCAAGCAGCAGATCGCTGAACTGGAGAAGAAGGCCACCATCGCCATCAAGAAAGAAGCCCGGACGGTCATCGAAAGGATCAAGCAGCAGATTGCCGAGTTCGGCCTGACCGCAGCGGATCTGGGCCTGGAGATCGCGCGGCGGGCCGCAGTCAAGACGAGGGCGAAGCGGACCAAGCGCGTGCTCACGCCGAAGTATCGCGAACCGACTACGGGCAAGACCTGGAACGGTCATGGCAAGCGTCCGGGGTGGATCGTCGCGGCGCAGAAGAAGGGCAAGCTCGAAGAGCTGTTGATCGCCAAGCCGGCCCTCGCAAGAGTCGCCCCGCAGGCCAAGGCGGCGAAGAAGTCCGCCGCGAAGAAAACGGGCGAAGAAGCCTGCGGCGGCCGCGGCGAAGAAACGTGTCGCCGTGCGCAAGGCGGCAGCGACGAAGCCGGTTGCGAACAAGCGGGCTGCCCCAGCCAAGAGGCCTCAGCGTGCCGCGACGCGGGCAACGCCGGCCCCCACCGAGGTCACGGCCTGATACCCGGGGCACGGCGGCTGCGCGCAGAGCCCCGCGATGCCCGCGGTCGCTGTCGTGATCTCGATCATGGAAGGTGATGGGTATGTCAAAGTCAAAGGATACGAAGAAAGAGCAGAAGAAGGCGCCGCAGAAGACGGCGAAGGAGAAGAAGCAGGCCAAGCGTGACAAGCAGGGCAAGTCAGCGTCGGTCCTCACCAAGACTGCCGGCAGTTGAGCGCCCGAGCCGATCAGCGGTGGGCCGATAGGGCGCCTGGCGAGCACGCGTCGCGCTGCGTCGATCCTGACGACGGACACCGCCTTGCGCGAGCGCTGACGCGCGCGAAGGCCGGATCCTTTTCTGGCGCCACATCGCGCCACAGCGGAATGTCCCTATGAACGCATCGATCCTTGATTTCCTGAAGGCCAACGGCGAGCGCCTCGACGCGGAAATCGCGGCGGCGCTGCACATGTCGCTGACACGAGTGTCACATCACGTGTCGCAGCTTTCCTCGGCGGGCGACGTGATCTGCTGCAAGGTGACCCGGTACATCGACGGCAAGCCGATCGAGGGCGTGAGCTGCCGGTTGGCGTGCCACGCACCGCCGCCGGCACGGGGTCGCAAGCCCGGCGCAAAGCCAGACGCCCGTCCCGAGAAGAATCTCGCATGAGGCACTTCTTGGTCGCCCCGAGCGCCACGTTCGAATCCGCGGGTCCCGCCCCACAAGCTTGACCTTGGGCGTCACATCCGGGTCTTGCGGGAAGCTCCCTGTCATCGCTCAGTGGGAACCTCTGCCATGCCGATCGACATCGACAAGCTGACCGAAGCCGAACTCATCGATCTGAACAACCGCGTCGTCGCGCGGCTGAAGTTCCTGCATCAGATGCGCGCTCATGCGCACATGCTCGACTTCAGCATCGGTGAAAAGGTGTGCTTTCAGCCCGAGGGTCGCCCGCCACTTACCGGCATCATCGCGAAATACAATCGCAAGACTGTCACGGTCATCGCCGAGAACGGGCAGCAGTGGAACGTCGCACCGGTGCGGTAAACCGAGATCTGCGCACCGAAGGCGCGCACGACGCCACTCACCCAGCGCCGGAACGCCTGCTCGAAGTGCTTGGGATCGAGGATGCGGAAGATCCGGTTGAAGGTGTCGTGGGAGGGAATGCCGTTTTCCAGGCGCAGGAAGCGGCGCAGCCACGCCTCCTAGACCTGGCCCACTCGGCCATGTCCTCGAAACCCTGCACTTCGGCGAAGATGGCGCACATGGCGATCTCCAATGCACCTCGACCAGGTCGTGGCGCTTGCCGTTGCCCACCTTGGGGTTTTCGATCTCGCACAGGCATGGCACCAATGTGTTCTTTTTCCTCGGCGCCATTGTCTCCCAGCTGAAAGATGAGAAGTAAACCCGATTCGAGACGAATTGAGAAGATGTGTGGATAGATCGATAACTGTTAATGAGTTTTCGCGGACGGTCGGCTAAACATTGGCATTTTGGGTCAGACCATGACATCCAAGTGGATTTGCCCTGATCCTTGACCATGCCGCTTTCCGCTAAGACAGTATCAGCCGTTGTGAGCGGTGATTACTACCAGCTTGTCCTTGACTCTGATGAGAGGGATCAGGACGAAAGAGACCCTTTCGGCGAACCGGCTCCGTACCTGTTGCTCCAGCGTCAGTTTGAGTTTCCTGATGGGGGCAAGTGCTACGTCGAGTCCGACGATGAGGAGTACATAGGTCATTTCAAGTTGCATCTGGTTGAATTCACCCCAACCCGCTTAGCCTTTGAAATGGCGGAACCAGATCGCAATCATCATGTTGAAGTTTTCTTCACGTTATCAGCAGCCGAGTTTGAGGAGGTGCTGCCCATCGTCGAGGTCATTTTCGGAAGAAGGGAGCCAGATAGTGAAACGAGGCCTTCGATTCGGCGCTCTAACACTTTGGTCGAGGGCACGGCCAATCTGCGCTTGCAGGTGCGCTCCGACTTCGGCTGCGGCCGCCCCTCACCTGCACGTTGAACTGCCGCCTCGATGCGCCCGAGATCGGCAACCGGCTGAATTGTGGGCGATGACGATCCGGTACTGGCTGACCGCTCTGCGATCAGATAGCTGCCAGCCACCACTGCATGTCATATGGCGCCTCTGGGTCGGGATCACCCACTGCGCGTGCGGAAGCCGCCATCCCCGAGCGGTGGGCTTTGGCGACAGGAACCGGCGGCTGAGGCCGAAATCTGCACGTGGGTTTGCTGACCGCGATGTCACCTCGGCATCAGTAAGCCGAGGATGAACAGCCCGCACCAGCCAAAGGTCTCGAACATGAGAGCGCGCGGGCGGATCGAACGCATCTCATGGTCCTTCTTCGTCATTGGCGAGCAGGACAAGCGCCTTGGTCAGACTGTTCACCACCTGCGCCATGCGCGCGTAGTCGATCTTTTCCGGTGTGTCCTGTGCGGTGTGGTAATGGGGGTAGCGGTAGAAAGCGGTGTCCGCCACCATGATAGCGGGATAGCCCTCGCGCCAGAACGAAGTTGGTCGCTTTTCACGATACGCCGGAGATGATGCCCGGCGCCGCCAGGGATTCGGACTGAAAGCCGTCCCGGTGCGAAAGGCTGCCACCGTCCGCTTGAGCGCATGGCGCGAGGCGATGTTGGAGACGAAGGCGATGAAGTTCCCCCGATTGGGATAGAACCAGCCCGAGCAGGGGCGGGTAGCGCTGGCTGCCCGGGCGTCGCTGTAGGCGCCCAGCATCTCCAGCGACATCATGAGGCGGATGTCGTCGCCGCGTGCCCGCGCCGCCCTGGCATACACGCCGCTGCCCATTTCGTCCCCGTAGAAAAAGGGCGGCTCCCTGGTTTAACGAACGCTACCAGCCGCACGGTCCGGCGGGGCGCGAGGCCTTCGAGCGAACGGCCGATTTCCAGCAGCGCGGCGACGCCGCTCGCGTTGTCGTTGGCGCCCGGACTGCCGCGCACCGAGTCGTAGTGCGCACCGACGACGATGATCTGCGTCGGACGGCTGGTGCCGGCGAACGATACCTCGATGTTTTCGCTCGGCACCCCGTAGGCGCTTAGCGCTGCGCCACATCGCGTGGCCCTGGCGCTGCCAGTCCGCTCGCGGATGTAGCCGGCGGCGGCATCAGCTGCCGCGGCCGCCAGACGTTGCGCTCGCCGATCTCGCCGGCCAGCCGTAGCACGTGGGCGCGCAGCCGCTCGCCAAGCGGCGACAGCCCGGGTGGCTCGGACATCTGCCCATCGGGAGTGGCGCAGGGATGGGGGAGCGTTCGGCATGTGCGCATCCCCGAGCGCGGGTGCGGACAGAGCAGCTCTAAGGAGAAGATCCAGGCGCACATCGGTTCAAGGACAGCGTGTGGGCATTTGGACGGGGGCGACGCGTGCCTCGGCGCCCCGGCAGGCGGGCTTGCCGCAGTCCGCTCGGCCAGCAGCAAGGCAGCGGCCCGTCCCATTCGCCAGATGTCAGGTAGCTCGCGGTGATCTCCCGGGCGAATCGCGCCTCCCGTTGTGACCGCTTGAGTTCATGGTCGGGCTGATCAGGCCGTTCTCGATGGCCCGGGGCTGCGGCGTGAGCCGGGCGCGGCGCACCCGGGCGTGCCCCGGGAAACCATCCAGCAACGCCCCGATTGTCTTCGGCGCGACGTCGGTGAGCTTCGGGTCCTGCAAGGTCACTGTCACCCCGACTTCGAGCCCCAGTTGCGCGGCCGAGCTGCGCCGTGCCTCGATATCGATTACTTCGCGTAGCCCAGTTCGGCGAGCCGGGGAATCCAGCGCTGGTCGACGATGCGTTCAAAGCCCCGCGCGGTCGGATGCAGCTCGTTGTCCCAGTCGGACCGGTAGTCCGGCGCGACGAGGCAACCGCGGGAGTCGATCAGGTGGATCTTCTTCGCCGCATCGGCGTAGCGCGCGAACTCGTCGCGCAGGCGGTCGATGAGGGTGCGGCAGATCGCCCGGCGCAGTGCCATGTCCGGCGGCACGCGGCATTCGTCCATGGCCTGGGCGAGCCACGGCCCGGTCACTTTGAGGCTGACGAGCGAAAAGCCGCGGCCGTCGGGCACCGGATAGTCGTAGGTGTGGAGAAAGATGTCCGGTTGCCGCCCGTCCTTGCCGAAGGCGCGCCACACCTGGTAGATGAGTGCGCCGAGCGCAGTTCCGAGACGGCCAAGCATCGCGTCCATGCCCTCATCGTCGATGCACTGGTCCGGCGCGCTCTTTGCCGAGCAGTCCCTGAACAGGCCCAGGCGGTAGTCCACGGCGTCGTTGCCGGCGCCGCTCACCAGCACCGCCGAGTAGTACATCCGGTTCTGCGCGCGCAGCTCGTGCGCGAGCTGCTTCGGATACCTCCCGAACACGTACTGCTCCAGCTTGGCGCCGTTGTAGCCCAGCAACTGCATGGTCCGATAGGGGTCCTTGAGCCGCGGATGGCCCGCCAGCGCCTGCAGGATGTTGTTCCGCGGGTACCAGAACCACGAGTCGCCGATGGCGAGCAGCGAGGCAAACTCGCCCGCATTCCATGTTTCCCCTGGCATGTAGATGCGCATGACTTTCCTCCTTTCCTGTCGATTGGTCCGGGTCCGACATCACTTGCCGCGATGTTTCGCATAGTCGTTCCAGATGGCAGCGGTGTAGGCGCTCGCCATGTGGTCGAGCACGAACTCGGGTGCGATTCTGACGGCCCCCTGGTCGAGCAATGCGAACAACTGGCTGACTAAGCCGACCGATCCGATCAGTCCGGCGAAATAGCTGGCCAGGCGCGGCTGGGCCGCGCTTACGGTGCCGCGCTCCGAGATGTACAGCGGTGCCGCGACATGGGCATAGGCGAAGGGACCGAGCAGCGGCGGCGGCAGGTGGGGCACGATGTCGTTGTCGTTCAAGTAACGCCAAGAGCGCCCGGCGAACCTGGCATCGAACGCCGCCGCGAATGCCGGGTCCCCACCCGCGGCGCACCGAGAGTACATACGCCACTACTGCCGGGCCACCAGTGCGCGGCCAGCGTCGCCAGGGCGCCGCCCAGGCTGTGGCCGCAGAACCACACCGATCGCCCGCTGGCGATGGATTGCAGCCTCGCCTCGAGCGCCGGCCGGATGCGGCTGAAAGCATCCTCGAAGCCGCCATGGACGCTGCCGTGCGTCCACGCCACCGGCGGGAGGCGCAGATCGTCGAGGATATCGCCCCACTGGTCCGGCTGTGTGCCGCGAAACACCACCAGGGCCCAGTCGTCCTTCCAGGCGACGTAGCAGTTGGTGGTGCCGGCGTCGAGCCGCTGCCCCTCGAGCCCCGCCCGCTGAAAGATCGGCAGCGCGGCATCCGCCGGCCAGTAGCTCAGCAGTGCCGCTTCCGCCAGCCACCAGGCGTTGAGGCGCGTCATGCTCCGCGCGGCCGCGTCGAAGGGATGCGCCGGCGCATGCGCGAAGTGCCGGTACGACTTCTGCAACGGCGGATGAAGGGTGTGACGAGGGACGGCTTGGGACGCTTCGTTCTCATGGTCCTCACCTGGTGGCGGGTCTGCGGCCCGCGGCGGGGGCACTGCGTGGCCCTGGGCACAGGCCGCCGCTTCGGCGCTGCCTGCCGGCAGGAATCCGGGGAACCGGGCCGCCCGAGTGCACACGAGCGTCCCGGTGCTGACGACTGTATAAGACATGAGGATCGGATATGCAAGCCCGCGACCGGTGCCGGGCAGGACTGCGCCCGGCGCTAGATGCCGAAGAGCACGCCCCGGGCAGATGGCGGCGACCGGCCCGGCGCGCCGGCGCCGAAAGTCAGCCCCTGCGCAGGCCACGGGCGCGGCGCGGTTCTAGATCAGCGCGCCGTCGCGGCGCACCTCGCGGATACGGTGCAGGGCAATGCCGTGGGCAACGCTGTCGGCGTCGATCAGGTCGAGCAGCGTGGGATGGTGGGGATCGGTCCTGAGTTGCGGCAGCGCGACGTGGCGCAGCGTGCCGGCCACCCTGTCGAGACAGCCGATCGCGATGCGCCCCGAGCCAAAGCCGGGTCAGGAGCACCGCTCCAGATACCGCCACACATGCCGGCAGGCGATCGTGTCGCCCAGGGCACGGTGCCATTCGATGTCGGCATCGAATCCCGTGGCTCGGGCTGCCACGTGAAGCTTGTGCCAGCGCGGGTTGCCGTAGCGATGGCTCCGATCGCCCTTCCACTGCGCATAGCGCAGCATCGCGCATTCCACCCGCGAGGCGCTGAACAAGGCCTCGGGGAAGAACTGCAGGTCGAAGGCCGCGTTGTAGATGACCACCAGGCAGTCCCGAACCGCGTCGGCGACGGTTGGCAGCAGCGTTTCAAGTGTCGGCGCTTGTGCGACCATCGACGGCGATATGCCGTGGATACGTTGCGCTGCGGGCCAGGATCTTTGTCGTGTGGGGCGCACCAGCTGATTGACCAGGGGCCGGCCGCGGTTGTCGAGGATCGCCAGCTCGACGATCTCGTCGGTACCGCCGGCGTAGCGCCCGCATAAGCCGGTGGTTTCGGTGTCGAGGAATACCGTTCTCATCGTGGCTTGACGGTCACGCGAGGTACTCTGTCCGCGCAATCAGCACAAGCGGCCCCGGATGGGCATGGTGATGGGCTCCGGCAGCCGGCAGGAATGGCACAGATTGGCCGCAACCGTCGATCATCGGACCCGCTGGCGATGCGCGGTCATTGTCGCCAGCGCTCGACGTGCAGCTTCCTCGTCATCGATCGTCGGCGACTTCTCGTACTGGACCGCCATCAGTCTATCCGCTTCACGCCGATCGCTGGTGCAGGCCGCAATCAGCCGATCCTTGGCGGACAACTCGTGATGAACGAAATCCGGCGCCTAGCGTGACCTGAAGGCGGGCTCGCGCGGTTCACGGTCTATCGAGGACAGGTCTGTCCATGCACGTTCTCTGCGCGACTGTCGGACAGTCCGCAATCCGAGAAGAATGACCCAGATCGACAACAGGGCACCTGCCCACTGCCATACGGAGATCCGCAGGAGAAACTGCCTGAGCGGCGCAGGCACCTCGATATAGATGCTCGGTCCGTCTGGGGAAGACGTTCTCCCCGAATCCGACGCTGCTCCTCGGACCGTCGGCGCGCTGTGCGCCGATTGTGTTGACCGCCCGAATCCCGGAACCTGACCCGGCGAGGCGTAGTCGGCCTTGGCGAGCATGCCGAACTCGGGCGAGAAGGCCACCGGCGGATTGCCCACGTGGAACTGGAACGGGACCGACACGACGGCAAAGCCGTCACCCGTTCGTTGCACCGTCTGCACCGCAAAGTGCAGGTGAGGACCCGACGAGTATCCGGTGCTGCCGGCCAGCCCGATTTCTGTGCCGACCGCTACGCGCTGCCCGGCGTAGACAAACACCCCACCGTGGGCGAGGTGCGCGTAATTGGCGATCGTGCCGTCGTGATGCAGGATGCGAACGTGATTGGCCTTGGGCAGGAGGTCCGGATTCTGGCCGCCGTAGGTTTGACCGGCTTCCGTCTCGATGACGATTCCGTCGCGCGCGGCGACCACTGGGGTTCCTTCGGGAAGCTGAACGTCTACGGCATACGCGCTCTCGGCGCTGTCGTGGGTGGTAATCGGGCCACCGGGGGATTGACCAAGCCGATGCGTCTGGCCGTCCTTGTAGGGAAGCCGGTAGGTGGCGTCCGGGTGATGTTCGGCGTTGAAGTCGCCCAGAATCCAGGTCGCCTGCGTGCGGAAGGTATAGCTCATGCGCGCGATGGCGGCGTGCACCCGGCCGAGAAACAGTTCGCCCTTGGGCGGGACCACCGCATAGACGGGGAAGGTGCGATCGGTCTCGATGTTGTTGGCGTCCGGTATGGAAACCTTCACCGACACAGGCGCCGGCCCGTTGTTGCGAGCCACAAGGAGATGCTCGTCACCCGATCGTTCTGTCTGCACCGTGAAGGGGTAAGTCGAGTCAGCCGGGAACGCAGGCTCCGCGATCAGTGCCAGCGCCGTGAGAAGCACACGTAGGCATGCGGTTTGCATCGAATCTTGGGCAGCCCGGAAAGACTTGGCAGCCAAGATTCCTGACACCCCGGGTTTCGTCAGCGTCATGCGCGGGCGCCGGGCTTCGCCCGGACGTACATATCCTTGTAGTTCGATCCAGGCGCTGCCCGCTCCTCCAATTCAAAGAGGTCTCCCCGCGCCCGCACCAGGTCGCTCAGTTTCCGGTACCCATACAGCCGCGAATCAAACCCCGATTGCAGCTTCGTAAGGAAGCTGCCGAAGGTTCCAAGGTGCGCCCACCCCGAATCGTCGCTGGACTGATCGAGCGCCTGGAGGATGAAGTCGATCGGAATGGGTTTCTTGGGCGCCTCGGCGGTTGCGGCACCACCCTGGGCGTCCGGATGAGTCTGATTGGAACGGCCAGGATCCGGCGTTGCGGCAGTGAGCGGTTCCTCGACTACGGGCCGCAGGACTTCCGTGTAGATGAACTTGTGGCACGCGTTGCGGAACGCTTCGGGCGTCTTGTGTTCGCCAAATCCCAGCACGGTGAGGCCTTCCTCCCGCAGTCTCATGGCGAGACCTGTGAAGTCGCTATCGCTGGACACCAGGCAGAATCCGTCGAACCGTCGGGTATAGAGAAGATCCATCGCATCGATGATGAGCATGCTGTCGGTTGCGTTCTTGCCCGTCGTGTAGGCGAACTGCTGCACAGGCTTGATCGAATGCTTGTTCAGCACCTTCTTCCACTGGGAACTTGACTGGGAGGTGAAATCGCCATAGATGCGTCTGACCGTCGCTTCGCCGTAACGCGCGACCTCGGCCAACAGGCCGTCGATGACCAGGGCCTGGGCGTTGTCGGCGTCGATAAGGACCGCAAGCCGCAGGGACGGCGCTTCGGATTCGATCTTGGCAATCAGTCTTGGAGTGGCCATGCGTACGACATCCTTTTCGGAAAAAGGTGGGGATTGATCATCTTGTCATTACCTGGACGCCGGCCGTGCGCAAGCGCTGCGTGGCTGAGGCTAAACCAGCATTCGGGCCGATCTCGGGTCAAGCGCACGCCAGCGCCACGCTACCCAACCCAGGTGGACGGCACTTTGGACTCGTGAGTTGAGCCGCTGAAGACTGCGGGGTTCGCGCGGAACGTCCGGATCACGGGCAGCGTCCGCCGCTACCGCGCGTTGGGCGTCCGGTCGAGCAAGGCCTTCAGCGCGTCATCGTCCTGTCTCGATCGCCTCGCGGCATTCGATCGATCGACACGCGGAGCGACTTGGCCGATCCACCGCCCGTCCGGCGTCCAGTAGCCGCCATCACCCGAATTCACCATCGCAAAGACCTCCATGGTTGCGGTCAGGCAGCGCTCGCAGGCGCAGGGCTTGCGCGCCAGCGCCAGGTAGCGGGGGCGACCATGGTCCGCGAAGTCCGCGATGGCCTGATCGACACACCGGGCGAACTCGTCGGCACCCAAAGTTCGCGCGAGGCAGCGAAAGTAGGCGGGAAACACGGCTCGCCCGGTGACGCCAAGCTGCCAGGCGCCGGCTTCGTCCGCGAAGAAGACCACGTCGTCGGGCGCTTCGTCGATATGACGCAGGAGCCCGAAGAGCAGTTCGAAGGCTGTGCGAACGGTATCCGATGGCGCGGCGTCAGCGGCACGCACGCATTTTGCGCTCAGCCGGTTGAATTCGGCGATGAAGGCGTCGGTGCCGGCGCAGCGCTGCGTGACGTTGCGCGACGTGACACAGAAGTCCTCGAAGTACTTTCCGGCCCGCGCGGCGGCATGGAATTTCTGCACATCGCTCAGCAACGGAGTATGCGTACGCGTCAGTGCGTCGATTCGCATGAAATCCCCCAGGAGGGCGCCCAGTCGGGCCCGGGGAACGAGTTCGGCGGCGCGCTCGGCGATGATGAGAAGATCGCCGCGGGGCAGCGTGCGCAAGGCGCTGCGCAAGGATGCGAGATCGGCGGGTGTGTCGTGTGAGACGTGATCCGTCATCGCTGTACCTGTTCGGCGTGTTTCACCTGGCATTGGCCCGGGCCAGGGGGCGCGCCGGCGCTGCGGGCGCGCAGCGCGCGAGGATGGCCTTCCAGCCGTTGCGGGCAGCGATGGCCTCACGCAGGATGGCGTAGTACTCGGCGGCGTCCACGCGCGCATCCGGTGGCGGCGGAGCCTGTTCGTGCTCATCGAGCAGCCTGCGTCGGGACCGCGGGCTATCGCCCAGTGCCTGAATGCGGCTGAATGCCTCGCAGGCGTAGGCGAAGGTTTCTCGCTTGCTGAAGTCGATCTCCAGCAACCATTCGCGCCGACGGGTTCCTCGCAGACCGATGCTTGCACGTTTGCAGTTGTGGAAGATGTGCGCGGCCTCGTGAACCACGAAATCGTCGAACCGACCCGCCGCGCTGAAATACTCGGGCGAGACATAGCAGCGGGTCCCATCGCTCAGCCCCACGAGGCAGGGCGCGTCTTCGGCAAGCCGCGGCACCCCACAGCCCTCAAGATACAGGTTGGCGATGTCCCAGGCGGTGCCAGGCCAAGGCATGCGCTCGATCGCCGTATCCACGGTGGCCGGGGTGAGAAAGACCAGCGAGTTGCCCAGCACGTCGAGCACGGCTTCCTGCTCGACGCGCGCAAACAGCCCCCGCACCATGGGGGCGAGCTTCGCGCGGGCGAAGGCCACGACGTCCAGGTCGGCCAGTTGCACGGGCAGGGTGGCGTGGCGTGCGCGGGCGTGGACCGCATCGATCAGTGCATTGCGTAGCGCCGCATGGGCGTTGCGGCTGCAGGCAGCGAAATCCTCCCCAGGCCAGAGCGCGAAGTCCATGTCGAATCGGCCGGTGCGCAGGAAGTGCTCGATCGCGTCGTCGCGGGATGAGCCCATGGTGTCGGTCCGCCGCAGGGGCAGGGGCGTGGGAGAGTCACCATTTCAGCACACGTCTGGATGCCGCGGTTGAGTCCGGCCTCGTCCGTGGCCGTGTGGACGCCACTGTGCACCGGCGTGCGGGCGCTGCGATGTTGACGTTTCGGGCGTCGTCTTGCCGGGCGGCGCGTCACGTCGATGCTTGAGTAGAGCGTGCTGCCTTGACACGGGCGATTGCGGGGCGTGGCGCTGAGCCCCGAGGGCGCGGCAAGCGGACTTGAACGGCACAGAACAGGGGAGATGATGATCCTGCGAGACCCATCGACAGGAGCCCCGACATGAACCACTCCGTATCAACGATCAACGGCACCCCGACCGCGCTGCCCACCGTGCTCGGGCAGCGTGCCATCCGCATCTGCACCGGCGGCAAGATCCGCGCGGGCATCAAGGTGCTCACCCGTGCCGCCGCGAGCCACCCCCGGGCGCAGGCCATCTATGAGCAGGGGGTGACGCTGAACAAGTCCTTCGAGCAGATCGAGCGCGAGATCGCCGAGGCGCTGCCGGAACTCAAGGCGCCGCTGGTGCCGAAGAACGTGCCCTGGTTTACCGTGCGCCCGGACGACTTCCCCAACCCGCAGATCGCCCACCAGATCCTGGAATCCTTCGGCGAGGATCGGGGCGACGGGGTGCGCCGGCTCTATCGCATTCCGGTGGTGTTCCCCGCCGACCAGTGGCAGAGCGTGATGCCGCACGAACTGGTCGCCTGGGGGGCGAACGAACGCAGGTTCTGGTCGGAATACTCCCCCGACGGGCGGGTGCGCACCTGCAAGTGCTACGCGCCGGTGCCGAAGGATGCCACGGGCAAGCGCGCGATCCGCGTGTTCGGCGGGCGCAAGAGCGTGCTGCGCCCCGACAACGGCGGCCTGTGCGAACCGGAATGCTGCCGCGAATACCAGACGCGCCAGTGCAACCTCTCGGGCCGGTTCCTCTTCTACATCCCCGGCATCCGATCGATCGATGCGTTCGAGCTTGCCACCAACAGCTTCTACGCGATGAACGCGGCGATCCAGAAGTTCGAGACGATCGCCTTCATGCGCGGCGGGCGGCTCTCCGGTTTCCTGGACGCCAATCGGACCCCGTTCTACCTCACCAAGAAGCTCACCGAGGTCCCGCACATCGACGAGGAGGGGCGCGCGGTGCGGGTGAAGCACTGGCTCATCGAACTCGAAGCGCCGGTCGATGTGACGGCGCTGCTGCGGGCCAACGAAGACGAGGACACGCTCATCGCCCGCGCCGATCATGCCGTGCGGATCCTGGAAGGCACCACCGGGACGGACGACGGCGGCGAAGCGTTGGGCGGTGAGGCGCTGGCCGGCGAGGCGGCTGCCGCTGCTCGCCGGTGCGCGACAGACCGCACCGGCCGAGGACACTGCAGTGCTGCGTGGCAGGAGGCCGCCTGCGCGCCGGCCCTCGCGACCGAGGACGGGGGCCCCGCCCCTGAGCCCCAGGCACCGAGTCCGTCGGTTCGCGCGCGCGCGCCGGCCAGCGCGCTGAGCGTGCCGAGCCTCGACGAGGTGGCCGCGCTGCTGACCGAGATCGGCGTGGACCCCGTGCGCTACACGCGCTACGCCGACCAAGCGTTGGGGCAGCGGCTGGAAGCTCAATGCCGGTGGGCGCCGCCGCGCGCTGGAGGAGATCGGCAGCTTCCGCGATGACCCGGCGGGTCTGAGCGCGAAGATCGAGGCGCACGTCGATGTCGCTGGCCTGATCACGGGGGATCGCAGATGACGACGATCCGCATTGGACATTTCTCCGACCTGCACTACGCGGGCGGTGCCACCCTCGACGAGGTCGAGCGCTGCTTCGCGCTTTGCGGTGGACGAGGCGATCCGCCGGGGTGTGCAGTGCGCCGTGATCTCGGGCGACGCGACGGATCATGCGCTGGACATGCACGCCCCCGCGGTCGAGGCCCTGGCGCGCAACGTGCGCCGGCTGGCCGAACACTGCCCGGTCCTGCTGCTCCAGGGAACGTTCTCCCACGAGCCGCCGGGCACGCTCAACGTCTTGCGGCTGCTCGGCGGGCGCTATCCCGTTCACGTATCGGACCGGATCGAGCAGGTGGCGCTGTTGCCCGGTGGCGCCTGGCTTTCCTCGGACGGATGGCGTTTCGATAGCGCCGCCCGCAGGTGCGCTCGCGCTCTTCTCCTGCGTGCCCACGGTGAACAAGGCCGTCGTGGCCGCGGCCGTGGGGGCCGCCGAGGCGGCCGCGGCGCTCGGCGAGCAGTTGTCGGTGCTGCTGCGCGGTTTCTCGCCGTCGAATGAGGCGGCCCGCCAGGCGGGCGTGCCCACGATCGGGGTGTCGCACGGCACGGTCCATGGCTGCCTCACCGAGCACGGGGTGCCCATGGCGGGGTTCGACCACGAATTCACCACCGGGGCGTTGTTCGCCGCCGCGGCCAGCGCCTTCCTGCTCGGCCACATCCACCGGCATCAGGCGTGGGAGTGCGACGCGCGGGTGATCGCCTACGCCGGCTCGATCGGGCGGCTGCATTACGGCGAGGAGGGCGAGAAGGGTTTTCTGGTCTGGGAGGTGGGCCACGCCCACGCACGCTTCACCCTGGTGCCCACCCCGGCCAGGCGCACCGTCGAGTTGAGCTTCGAGGGCATGCCTGACCTGGACACCCTTCGCGCCCAGGCGGCAACACTCGATCTGGAGGGCGCGTTCGTGCGGGTGCGCTGGACGGTGCCGGAGGAGGATCGTCACCAGATCGACCGCGCGGCGATCGAGGCGATCTTCGGGCGCGCCGCGCAGGTGAAGCTGGAGGGGCGCGTCATCCCCGTGGTGAGGACGCGCGCGGCGGGCATCTCGCAGGCGAGCACGGTGGCCGCGAAGCTTGCGGCCTGGGCGCAGGCGACGCAGGCCCAGGTGCCGCCGCTGCTCGCGTGCCTGGAGGCGCTCCAGTGCGCAAGCCCCGAGGAGATTGCCACGCGCATTCTGGCGGGCATCGAGGAGGAGGGTGGCCTCGACCCAGGGGCGAGCCGCCGCCGCCGGTCGGTCCCGATTCGGCGGCTGCAGATCCGGGCGAGGGCTCCGGGTGCTTCCAGCGGACTTGCAGCGACACGGCATGCCTTGAGACTGAAGCGGCTGGGATGACGAACTGAGCGAACTGAGCGAACCGAGCAGGAGAACTGGCACCATGAAACCGATATCACTGGTCCTCAAGGGATTCAAGGGGATCCGCGACGGCCTGGGGCGCGAGGCCATCGAACTCGATCTCGAAGCGCTCACCGGGGATGCGCAGCTGGTGGCGCTGGTCGGGCGCAACGGCCGCGGCAAGTCGACGCTGCTCGACTGTCTGCAACCCTTTCCCGTGATGCCCTCGCGTGCCGGGGCGGACGCACTGGGCAGCTTCTCGTACTACGAGCACGTGTATCTGCCGGAAAGCCAGCGGGATCTCGTCTGGGAACACGGAGGGGAGCGCTATCGCTCGCAGATGGTGTTTCGCACCAACGGCAAACGCAAGACCGACGCCTTCCTGCACCAGCGCGGCGCCGGGGGCTGGCAGCCCGTGAGGCTCGCCGATGGCACGGTATCCGACGGCAAGCTGGACACCTACGTGCGCTGCGTCGAGGGCATTCTGGGCAGCGCGGAGACCTTCTTCACGTCGGTGTTCTGCGCCCAGGGCAAGCGCCAGCTGACGGCCTATCGCAACGCGGAGATCAAGACGCTACTCGCCGATCTGCTGGGGCTGGAGGAGATCCGCGCCATCGGCGCCCGGGCGGCCGAAACCGCAAAGCTCCTCAAGCTCGGGCTGGCGAGCCAGCGGCAGGGGCTGGGCGCACTGCAAGCCGAAGCCGAGCAGCTGGCGCAACAGCGCACGGCGCTGGGCGACACGCAGGCCAGGGTCGAGGCCGGTGAGCGGGCAAAGCGCGCGGCGCAGGCCGCACTGGACGAGGCCAAACAGGCGCTGGCCACGCTCATGGCCCACCGCGATGTCGCGATGCAGACCGAAGCCCGGCGCACCCAGCTCGCGGGCGAGCGCAAGGCGGTCATCGAAGCGGGGAAGGCGGCGATCGGCTCGCTCGATGAGCAGGACCGGCGCGAATTGGAGCGGCTTGCGGCTCTCGATCGGCGCCTCGCCCAGCGCGCCGATGCCGTTGCCGCCAGGCGGCAGGGGCTCGATGCCCAGCGCGGCAGGCTGCAAGGCACGCTGCGCGACAGCGTGGCGATCCAGCGCGCGCAGCGGCAGCTGCCGCGGGCCCAGGCAGTGACGGTCGCGCGCGAGGGCCGACTGACGCAGGTGCGCAGCGAATGCGAACGGGTCAATGCGCTGCGGGCCGCCGAAAAGCTCGCGCTTGAGCGCCTCTCAGGCATCGAGCGCGAAGCCGGACAGGCGGCACTCAAGGCGCAGGAACTGACGCGCCGCCTGAAGCTCACCACCGAGGTGCCGTGCGCGGGCACCGATCTGCAGGGCGCGTGCAAACTGCTGGGGGATGCCGTGGCGGCGAAGACCCTGATGCCCTCGGCCCAGGCCCAGATTTCCCGGCTCGACCAGGACAAGACGGGCATTGCCGAAGAGCTGAAAGCGGTGCGCAGCCAGCTCGCAACCCTGCAGGCGGTGCCGGCGAAGGTGAGGGACGCCGAGGATAAACTGCGGCGCTCACGCGATCGCGCCTCGCGCCTGGCGCTGCGCGCGGCGCGCGGCGGTGAGCTCGATCAGGCCAGCGCCGCGCTGGCCGCCATCGTGGCGGAACTCGATGCGCTGGCAGGCATGGCCGACGCCGAGACCGAGGACGAGAAGGGCGAGCGCGCGGCGATCGCAGCGGCGCGCCGATCCATCGGCGCGCAGCGCGAGACCCAGGCCAGGCAGTTCCGCGCTTCCCTCGATCGGATCGATCAGGCCCTCGCCGCACTGCCAGCACCCTTCGATGCCGCCCAGGTGCAGGGGGCGGGCCAGCGGGTCGAAGCAGCCCAGGGCACGCTGGCGCAGACCGAGCAGGCGCTGATGCGCGCCGTTCGCGACCAGCAGATGCAGGCCGATCTGGATCGTCGCAGCGCGGCGCTGCAGGCGCGCATGGGCGTTATGCAGACGTGCATCGGCGGGGTCGAGGAAAAGCTCGGGGTGTGGGCGCTGTTCGCGAAGTCCATGAGCAACGACGGGGTCATCGCGCTGGCGATCGACGACGCGGGTCCGACGCTCGCCGGGCTCGCCAACGATCTGCTGCTCGCCTGCTACGGTCCGCGCTTCACGGTGTCGATCCGCACACTGGTGGAGACGGTAAAGGGCGAGGCGCGGGAGGGGTTTGACATCGTGGTCCATGATGCCGAGTCGGGCGATGCCAAGAGCGTGACCCTGATGAGTGGCGGCGAGCGCGTATGGATCGACGGTGCTCTCACGCGGGCCATCGCGCTGTACCTGGCGCAGAACTCGGGGCGGCGCTACGAAACACTCTTCTCCGACGAAGCCGACGGTGCGCTCGATCCCCAGCGCAAGCGCATGTTCATGAGCATGAAACGCGAGGTGGTGCGTCTGGGTGGGTACCAGCAGGAGTTCTTCGTGTCGCAAACACCTGAACTCACGGCGATGGCCGACGCCGTCATCGATCTCGACCGGCTGGCGGTGGAAGAGCAGGGGGCGTCATGCTGAGTGTCGAATCTGGCGCAATGCCGCCCGCTTGGCACGTCGTTGTGGGCAGGCAGTCCGAGCTGTCGGTTCGCGATGCGGCGGGCGTGCGGATCACCGATCTCTATTTGCGTATCCGTAATTGATTTCTGATTGTGCGGCGCAGCAGTGAAGCTTGTCGCCGGCCCAGTATTGTTCGGATGGCTCCTGTCGGCCAATACCGGTCGGTGGAGCTTTTTCCCCATACCGGCCGTTCGTTCGGCCCGATTCCCGAAAGCCGCCATTGGATCGGCGCCATCGATTTCTTGGCCTGAGCGGCTGCTTTGTCGCAGGAGCTGTCAGTCGAACCACGTTGGCTGCAGTCGGCACCTTGGCAACAAAGAGACGTAGCGGCCGCGAAAAATCGGCGGTCGCGAATGGCGGGTAACTTATCTGGAACCGGTCGCTCGGCTGTGTTGGCCGTCGGTCCAGTCGTCGGCCATTCCGGTCAGACGACTGCGTCGAGCGAGCGGCAGGTATCCGGCGGTCAACGGACCTTGGGGCCAACGTGGCATCGAACGTCAGCTCCCAATCCCGCGAACGCGAACTGCCGACCCATACTGGGCGCATGCCGTGTGCATCCCCAATGGCCGATTTCTAAATGCAAGCTGCCGCATGGCCAAGGAGTGATTCGGTGCCCCGCGGCCGGCCCATACAAGAGTCGTCGGTACTCATGGCTGGAGTCATCAGTGTTCAACCGGCGTCAATACCATTGACATCTATCATTGTCTTATCAGGCGATCTGGAGTATCCAGAAACAGGTTTACACGTCCCGCGCGGTGCGTTTTGCGTGACGACACCATGCATGCCTCTCCCTGCGGGGAAGGTGTGCCCCTGCACCTTTCTCGTGGAGGAGCACATGCCGCACCGCCATTAGTATTGCGTTTGACGATTGTCTAACTCCCCACGGTTTGAACTCTGGTTAAGTCCGATTGTTGTAAAGTCCAAATGCTGGTAGGGAGGGTGCGTCTCATGGCGGTGTTCAAGCCGAAAGGCATGCATTGCTTCGGCTTATTGGCCGCGGCAGCCTCTGTCGTCGCGATCACGTCATGCGCAGTGGAGGTTAAGAGAAGCGCATCGCTTCATCAACAGCCCCTGAGCATTGATCGTACAAACAAGATCGGCATCCTCGATTCTTCGGTCGTTTACACAAGTGTTCGGTCGGACGCCGAATTCAAACCTCCTATTGGTACGGTTTTCGGTAGGTCGGTGGGCGTGGCCGAGGCGGATGCGATCGCACGCATGTCTGCTTGGCTATCAGATCAGTCGGAACAAGCATTGGGTCGCGGGGGATTCCACAGCACCATACGACTGGCGAGTGGGCCTGACCTTGCCGGTCGATGCGTACGGACTAACCTGACCGATGCCGACATCCAGTCTTTGTTGGCACCTACCTGCGGTGACGGAACACTGAGTGTGGTTTTCTGCCAGTACATGAATGCAGACATCGGCAAAGACGCCGGTACGGATTGGATGGTCACTCCTATTGGGATTGCTGGCGTTCCCAAGGCGGGAACAAGCAGCGTGCACCTGCGGGCCGTGGTTCGTGAGTGTGGCAGCGGCAAGGAACTATGGAGGGGAGAGTCATTTTTTCGCGGCTCTCCCGATATCCAGGATCAAGGCTTTCGCGAGTTCATCGCGGATGTATATAGGAATTTCTCCGCAGGAGGGTCGCCCCGATGACACCTCCGCGAACGCCAGAATCCGTTCTACTCTTGCTGCTGGTATGTGGTGCACTCCTCGGTAGCGGATGTGCTACGCAAACACCGTTCAAACCGGATTTCTTGGCCAACGATTTCGCTCCTTCCGATATTGATACTCTGACGGTAATGCCTGCCGTTGATTTACGGAAGGATCGGAGCGTCGCAATTGAGCCGAAAGAGCTTCAGGATCGAATGCTGCTAAGACCTACAATTTCCTCAAGCCGTAGGCCCTGGAGCCTGGAAGCGAAGGGGTATACGCAGGTCGTACAAGTGGATTCCATTAGCGATGTGGCTTCTATTACCGAGGACAATCTGGCCGAGCCGAAGCCTGAGTGGATCAAGAGTCTCGGTCCGGACGCGGCGCGATGGGTATTGCTTTTCACGCTTGATGACTTGGTTTCCGCAAGTACGTTCGGACACGCCATTACGGTGAAATGCTCCGGCTACCTTTTTGACAAGAACACGGCGAGACTTGTCTGGCGCCACCGGGCCGTCATGGAGTTTGGAGCCGGCGGTTTGGTAGGCGTACTTTCGAAGAGCCGGTCAGAAAAGGAAGTTCTTGAACACTGCGTCGCTCGCCTCATGATGCAACTCCCTCCGCGAAATTGAGATCAGCCGCTGTCCCAGCGTAACGTTGAGGAGTCGTATCGCGCAGTGAGAGCAGCAACGTCGGGCCGCTCCAGAAAAATGGCGCGCCCAAACCAACAAAGCCGAAGGTCTCATGTCCGTGCAGCACCGGACGTTCGTTAGGCGCCTTCCAAGGTGCGGCCAGCGACTGTTCCGGGCCGGGAGCGCCAGTCCAGCCGTGCCGCCACAAACCGGTCGCTCGCACCACGCCCGGACCTTGAGCGGCGGCTTTCGGGTTCGATAACCTGTGCGTGCTACCGGCCAACTGCCGCCGCACATCGTTTCCGCTGAACAGCCATTCGAGGGGCCGCTTCACCCGGAAACCTGCCCCTCGGCGCACGAGAGCAACTCAACTCGGCCACAGCAGCCGGTCATGCCCTTGCAAAGCTGCGGTTTGGCGAAGACAGATGCCATCGATACTGGAACGGCATTTGTGACCAATCGCCACCGCTCGCGACACTGATATCACAGGTCAGTTGCTGAGGCGCAGGGGCAACCATCACCATGAAGTCACCCCTCGTATTGCAAAGCACTCGCTTGGCACTTCGCCGAGCGATGTCCGCCGAATCACCACACCTCATACGCACCACGCTTGGATCTCCGGCGATGCCACGGCCGCCCGATCCAACTGTCCTCGCTACTCACGTCGAATCCCGGTTCCAGCCAGTAGCCCCGTGAAGCGCGCGGCGCCTGCACCGCCTTCCTGACGGTCTCAGCATTGCGCTCCCGCTGCCCGAGCCAGCGTGGCGTCACCCCACGTCCGCGCGCACCAAGGCCAGCTGCCGGGAAGTCCTCGCAGGTATGGTCCTCGCAGGCGGCGCGGTAGGGGCGCGACTGCCTAGCCTGGATTTCCAGTGCGCCGTGAAAGGCGCAGTTTCTCAGTGGGCTGAGATGCCCACCCGGCAACTTTCGCTCCTGCCGGTAGCAGTCGGAGCAGTTGTGATTAGACCAACTTGATATAGCCGATGGTACCGGGCTTGAACGGGGCCAGGCCCTTGCGCAGGTTCCGACGCAAGGGAGCGAACTAAGGGAACGATGGGTTGGGAAGATTGCAGCTGGGGCGAGCCCTCCGATGTAAAAGGGTCACTTCAGGTGACTTAGCGAGTGCGCAGGCCGTAACGCGAGTAAACGTTGAGCAGGCCTCGAAAAGGGCAATGCGGAAGCCGACCCGCCTGGAATACGGGGAAGGCTGTCATGGCTGGGGAAGTGAGCGAAATGCGCACCCAGTCATTCCGCCGGGGTAGTGACGATGGCATGTGCACAAGGGGAGACTGACGCAACACGGGAAGCGCCATCGCGTGGTCGGTCGTGACGACCAACCGGAATCCGGTGACGGACAGGCTGGGCGCGATGGGGTGGCGGAGAGGCCCGTAGTATCCGATGAAGCCGGTGTAATGCCGGTGGAGGGAAGGAGCCTCAGTTCAAGACAGACGTTGAAAGTGGCGAGGGAGTGGAGATTGGGCAACCTGGCAACTCCGAGTAATCTTCAGAAGCTGCAGACAGCGTTACATGCGAAAGCGAAGGCAGAACCGGAGTTCCGCTTCTACGCGCTGTACGACAAGATCTACCGCGAGGATGTTCTGGCGTATGCCTATGCCTGTTGCCGCGCCAACAAGGGGGCAGCGGGGGTGGATGGCCAAAGCTTTGAGGAGGTCGAAGCGTATGGGGTGGAGCGGTGGCTCGGGGAATTGGCGCAAGCCCTCCGAGAGGAGAGTTATCGACCGGAAGCGGTAAGAAGGGTTTATATCCCCAAGCCCAATGGCAAGTTGCGGCCGTTGGGAATTCCGACGGTGAATGCATAATGCACCTCTCAAAGTTGAGTGTCGGAATGATGGGGCTGAAGATGCCCCGAGTTGCGCACCCATTCGCGCAGTTCCGCGTCCTTCGCAGCACTGAGCGTGATCCACCACGGGCCACGGCCGTCGAGTTGGCGCGCTTCGAGGACGCTGCGTTCAATCCAGTAATAGACGACGTGTATGCTGACGCCGTAACGATCTGCAACCTGTCGCACGGTAAGTTCTTCCGGCCGTTTGAGCGAGACTGACGGGATGTCATAGCGGTAGCGAAGCCACTTGATCATGGAGAGCGTGAAGGGTTTTCCATGGGGACTACGCAGGCCTTGTTGATTCAAGTGCGCGACGATTTGCGGATCGGATAGGCGGTGCGATAGCTCACGCACCTGCGCGACGATGGCCGCCGGATAGCGAATGCGCTCGGCAATCGGCGCGGGCAAGCTGACCGTGGTATCGGTACAGGCGCCGCCCTGCCAACGGACATGCATAATGACTTGGCGCTGGGCGGGCGACTTTTCCACGGTGATGTCGCGGATCAGCAGTCGCAGCATGCGCTTGCGATCCTTTGCCTGGGTCGTCGGCGCGCGCCACAGACGGGGCAGATCGCGTGCCAGGGCCAGCGCCTTGGCCTTTTGCTCGGGAGTCGCCACACGCGCCTTGCGGCTTTGAAACTGTGCGGCTTCGGTCTTAATCTGTTCGAGGCGCACCAGCGCCTCGTTCCAGCGGCGCTCCAGCGTTGCCGTCACCAGTCGGTTCGAGGGATCCGCTTCCTCGTAGCGTCGTTCTGCCAGGGCGGCCTCGTACTGCGTCCGCTCGATGCGCATCTGCCACTGGTGCATGACGGACTGGTCGCGTTGTTCGAGCTCGCTCAGTGCGGCCAGGGCGAGTTCAATCTCGGCCGGTCGCAGGGCCTTGAACAGCTCTTCGCTGATCGCTTCGTCAAGCAGACCGGCGCGTATGCTGATGCAATCCTTGGTCGCCAATCCGTCGCGGCGCTTCCAACTGCACAGGTACATCGGATAGATCCCGCCGTTGCCCTGGTAGCGCACCGTCAGCGCGCGCCCACAACAAGCGCATAGCAGCAGTCCCTGAAGCAGGGCAAGGCCCTCGCGGGCCGGACCGCTCAGGATCGTGCTCTCGCCGTTGGTACGGTTGTGCTCGAGACGCTGGAGGTTGTGCTCGAACTCCTCCACGCTGATGTACCCCTCGTGGTGCTCACGCAAATGCACACGCCAGTCGGGCATGGCCACGGCGCGCATCTGCTTGTGCACCTCGCCCTCTGGCGTGATGGTCTTCTGATACTGGTAACGACCAAAGACATACACGCCGGCGTAGGAGGGGTTCTTGAGCAGACCCAGTACCCGCCCGTGGCTCAGTTGCCCCCAGATCAGCTTGCCCGCCCACGCGCCACCATAGGCGCGCTTGGGGAAGCGCAAGCCGCTCTGTGCAAAGCGCTGCACCACAGCATAGGCGCTGCCCGTTTCCCGGAACAGTCGAAACACCAGCTGCACCGCCCCGCGAACTTCCTCGTCGGGATCGGCAACGATACGCCCCTCATCGTCATAGCAGAAGCCAACCGGCAGCGGAAAGCGTAACTCGCCCTTCTTCGCCTTGTTAAGCTTACCGCCGAGGAGGCGCCCGCGCAGAAAATGTAGCTCGGCCTGCGCCATCGTGCCTTTGAGGCCCAGGAGCAGTCCATCGTTGAAGTCGGCGGGGTCGTACTCGCCATCTTCGTCGATGACCAGCGTCTGGGTGAGCGCGCACAACTCCAGCAGCCGAAGCCAGTCGAGGTTCGAGCGTGCCAGACGCGACACCTCCAGGGCAAACACGGCGCCCACTTGGCCCATCGAAACGTCGGCGACCAAAGTCTTGAAGTCCTCGCGCCCACTCATCTGGGCACCCGATAGCCCCAAGTCCCGGTCCAAAGTCCGAATCGCCGTCTCCGGCCAGCCCAGCGCCAGGGCCTTCTCGCGCAGCGCATACTGGCGCTCGGTGCTCTCCCGGTGGTGGCGCACCTGCGCCAGGGTCAACTGGCGCACATAGATGTAGGCTGGCTTGCGGTGGTGCTGTTCGCTGATCTTCGCGTTCATCGACGGCCTCCTCGGTCAGCAGCGGCGACATGGGCTCGCCTTCGAGCCAGGCCACGAGCATGTTGGCGAGGAGCACGCCGCCAGAGTGGAAATCGATGGGGGTGGTGAGCGAGTTGGGGGCCTGGCTCACCGCTGTCCCTTAGAGCGCCTCTCGACGGCGCAGCAGTTCGCGGTTGATCTCGGAGATCTCTTCGAGGATCTCGCGAATGCGATGATAGTTGGCGACGCGCGCGCGGATCTCGGCGTAGTCGGCCTGCGGAACGTAATCCATTTGGGGCGCTCGGCCCGGGTAACTCACGGACAGGTAGTACTTGGGGCCGTGTCCGGGGCCGTCGGCGCACTTGCACCCGGGTTTGCCGCAGCGCTTGTAGCGCTCGATGAGCGAGCCGCGCAGGACAGACTCCAGGGGAGGCAGTTTGCGCAGCAAGCGCTTGCGGCGCCGTCTGAGTACGGAAGCGGGTTCCTCGCTCATCCTGATCAGACCATATATATAACTGGTCTGATAATAGCTCGCGCATACTCATTTCGCAAGATCTTTTTGCGATGCGAGGGACAACTGCTCGACCAGCGCGACCAGATCGAGGAGAAACTGGGCATCGAGCCGCCCTGGCGCCATACCGGGCGCCTCGCAGGATGATGGCGTGGAGCGGTCAGTCCATTCCTTGGCTACGGCGAAGCTGCCGCGCTCGGCATTGCGCAGAATGAGCGTGTTAACGCCAGCGACGCGTCGCTCCTTCAACACGAGGAAGCGCTGACCTCTGAGCGGATGAAAGGGATGGCGGATTTCAACCCAACCCAAATGCGTGTTGGCCAGATGTGCAGTTCGACCCTGACCGTGCCTCGGATCGCGGATCGGGTGGTCCAGACAGCAGCAATGCTGGTGCTCGATCCCATCTTTGAAGCCGATATGCAGCCTGAGCAGTATGCGTATCTGCGGGACCAAGCGACCGCTGCGAACGTCGGGTGTTGAAAGAACACCGGCCTCCAAAAAACCGGGCTTCCAATCCTGCCGCTAGCCTGGATTACCGCTCGAAATTTCGCTAACGCCGGCCGGTAGGCCGGCTGGCTTTCACAATCGGTGAGCGTTGGCGTCGTCCGCACGCCTGTTAGCGTTACCGTGCGCCCACTTCATGCCTATTCTGAGTCGTTAATCAGCGAATCGCGGCGCGGGCGTTCGTGGGCCCGCACCGATCGGTCTGCGAAACTCTCCTCCTGCTGAGGCTTTCGGCCCACAAGCCATTGTGGGTCGCCAACCCGTTGACTGCCCCGCCACCTGGTGTTCGATTCGCGCCTGACCACCTACGCCCATCTGGCGCGGCTGGACGCATTGGGGATCACCTTCATCACATTGCGCCGGCGCTCGGCGAGGCTGCTCGACGAGATCAAAGGGCTGCCGGCTTCAAGCTGGCGCCGGGTAAGCCTGGACGTGCCGGCGCGCAAGTACAAAACGCCGCGGGTGTTCGAGCAGCCGCTCACCCTGGCCGGGGCCAGCCTGCGGCAACTGTTCGTGCTCGATCTGGGTCACGAGGAACCGACGATCCTGCTCACCAATGACCGGCCCGCCACCCACGCCAAGCTGCTCACCCGCTACGCCCAGCGCATGCTCATCGAGAACGCTCTGTCCGATGCCGTGCGCTTCTTCCACATGGATGCGCTGAGCTCGGCGGTGGGCCTGAAGGTCGATTTCGACATGGCGCTGTTGGTGATCGCCAGCGGCCTGTACCGACTGCTGGCCCGGCGGCGCATGCGCGGCTACGCCGATGCACAAGCCCGCCACATCTTCCGTGATCTCATCGACACCCCCGCCGATGTCAGCGTCTGCGAGCGCGAGGTCCACGTGCGCTTCCACCGCCGCGCCCACCTGCCGATCATCATCGCTTCGGGACTCCTGGACTCACCGCTCCAGGTGCCTTGGTGGCAGGATCACACCCTGTGCATGAGCGCGTAGCCGATACCCAGACCCCCCTTCCTGTTAGGCGAATTCCGGAGCATGGAAATCCAGGCTAGGTCCGCTGATGGCCGGGGCCTGCCGTTCCGGGTAGGTGTCGGAAAGCGGAACTTCGCTGATCCGCGAGTTCGCAAGGGCTGCTTTCGGCGTGCATCGCGAACCGCGGCTGCCGGCCGGCAGCTGTTACTCCCGACCGTTCGTTGTGGGTGCGCCTGTCCCCGCACCGTTGGGTGTGCCAGGAGTCTGGCTGTCTGGTCGCGAGTATCGGCATCAGGCGCCCGCCGTCCAAGCCTTTGCCTCCAGCGCTGGGCTGTGATATTCTGGTCAGCATGACTAGAAAAGCACCGACCTTGGCATTACAGACGGCGCAGCCTCCGCGTAGTCGCTGGCGCCTTCAAGACGCAAAGGCGCGATTCAGCGAACTCGTCCGCATGGCGCACAGCGATGGGCCGCAGCTCGTGACGTTGCATGGCCGCGATGCGGTGGTGGTTGTCGATGCAGCCGAATTCAATCGCCTGCAGGGCGCGCGAACCGGCGAGTTGCTGATCGAGGCTCTGCAAGCTTCGCCACATCGCCAGATCGAGATCGAACCACGCCGTTCTGCGATGCCAGTGCGGGCGGTCAATTTGTGAGTGGCTGGCTGCTCGATACCAATGTGATTTCGGAGTTGCGTCGACTGCGCCCCAGTGCTCGGGTGCGAAGCTTCATTGCGAGCCAACGGCTTGAAGACTTGTTCGTCAGCACCGTCACTTTCGCCGAAATCCGCTTCGGTATCGAGGCAGTCGGCGATCCGATTCGCCGCTCCGAACTGAACGACTGGCTGCTGCACAGAGTGCGGCCCATGTTCGATCAGCGCCTACTGGAGGTTTCGGAGGATGTCATGTTCAAGTGGCGCCTCCTCGTTGAAGAGGGCCGCAAAGTCGGCCATACGTTTTCGCAGCCCGACCTGATCATCGCGGCAACCGCCCTGCAACACGGGCTGACGGTCGTAACCCGCGATACCGGCGACTACAAGCTCGCGCGAGTCCCGTTGATGAATCCTTGGGTCGACGGGTCGTTGTGACCTCGTTCCCTGCCCGGCTTGGCGGCGAGAACGGGGCTCAACGAAATGGCATCGCAGCTTCGGGGTCGTCGATGTGCATGGCTGGCTGAACGCTCCGGGTCGGTTCCGAACAACTGACATCACCGAAGCCGCCGTCCACGCTGGCCGGACGAGCCAGTGACCGGTGTCGACTACACTGCGGTCGGAGAGCGCGCGAGACTTGATGACTCCTATGGCCGACCCGCGGTATTCCGCCGCTCGTTCGAGAAAGTCGGTTGTGTTGCGTGCTGCTGGCAGTCGCTTCGGCGATTTGGGCGCCCGCGGTCGTCGGGTCATGGCCGATGGCCACCACAGCCCCGCAGTCGAATGTGGGCACGTGCTGCGCTCGGGAGCGTTTCAGGCGGCGGGTGCGAGACCCGACTCCATGTCGGCCGGGCTGAAGCGGGCGATGAAGCGGCGGTCGATGCGGTCCTTCCAGTTCCACACCCGACGCCCCTCCCAGGAAACCGGCCCCCACATTCCTACCGCATAGCGCTCGCCGCAGCTTATCAGTGCCAGCGCCTTGCGCTGCGGCAGATAGGGAACCGGCAGGCGGCCCTCCAGCATGGCGCGCAGGTTGGCCGCCAGCGGCGGGCCGGCACGCACCGCAAAGACGCCCGATTTCGGCCGGGGCTCGCCGCGCATGCTGGCCACATCGCCGGCAGCGAAGACCTCGTGGTGCGACACCGAGCGCAGACAGGCATCCACCTCGATGAAGCCGCCTCGATCCGCGGCGAGTCCGGCCTGCTGCGGCCACTCGGGCGCGCTGCTGCCGGTCGCCCAGACGGTGAAGTCCGAATCCAGCTTCGTTCCGTCGGCGAGGCTGACGCAGTTGGCTTCGACGGCGGTCACGGCGCCTCGGGTTTCGGCGGCGATGCCGCGGATCGACAGGGCGCGCTCCATGCGCTGCCGCACGCCGTCGGGAAACCCGGGAAGGATCTGGGGCCTGTTGCTGACGATGGTGATCTGCGCCGGTCCTGCCCGCCGGTCCTGGGATAGCGTGTCGATGCGATGCCCCAATGCCAGCGCGACTTCGCAGCCAGCGGCACCGGCGCCCACCACGAGCACCCGGGCAGGGCAGTCGGGAGCCAGCCGGGCGCAGTAGGCATCGAGGTCGGCGACGAAGCGGTCGATGGGCTTCACCGGCCGCGCGAATTCCTCCACACCGGGTACGCCCAGGGTGCCGGGCGTGGATCCGGTGTCGATCGACAGCAGGTCGTAGTCGAGGACGCCGCCGTTCTCGCAATACACCCGGCGGGCGGTGGGGTCGACACGGACGGCGTGAGTCAGGTCGAGTCGGCAGCCTGCCGCCCGGCACAGGGGAACGAGGTCTACGCAGGCGTCCTCGTAGCGGTAGTGGCCGGCGATCACCCCCGGCATCATTCCGGAGTAGGGCGCGAGACGGGCGGGCGTGACCAGCACCAGTTCCACCTCGGCCAGCGGCGCGCGGGCGAAGGTTTCCAGCACGAACAGTTGGGCGTGGCCGCCACCGAGCAGGAGCAGGCGTTTCATGGCTTCGGCATTTCCTCGTCCCGCGGGCGCGCCGGGAGCAGCGCGAGATCGCCGAAGTAGCTTAGCGCCCGCTCGCCGGTGTTGTCCGTGTCTGTCGCCACGATTACCGCGCTGATGGCGGGCGCCGGCTCGCCGAAGGCGCGGCGGAAGTCCTCCGCCACATCGCGCGATTCCGTCACCCAGCGGCCGACGTTGGCGCTGCCGCTTTCGGCGACGATCACCCGCAGCCGGTTCGTGTAGGCGCTCCAGGCGCTGAAGCCCTCCGGCTGTCGGTTGTCCCAGACGTAACACAGTGCCGCCACCGGGATCGGATCGCCGTAGATCAGGCGCGCGGCGGCGATCTTCGCCCGGTCGAGCAGGCCGAGCTTCGATTCGTCATAGTCGAAGAGGACATAGACACGCGCCACGTAATCGTCGCCGGCCCGGGTGAGGATGTCCGCGCGGGCGAGCGTGCCTTCGGTGCGCCAGGTCCACGTCAGCCAGGGGGTTCGCGCCGGATCGGCCCGCAGCCGGTGCGCCACTGCCGACACCGAGGCGTCGGCGGCAGCCTTGAGCACCACCCGACGGTCGACCTGCGCCAGCGAATAATCGGTAAGCCGCTGCGGTTTGCCCAGGGCGTAGCGCTGCCAGCCTGCCGGCAGTTCCGCCCCCGGACTGCCCGCGGAGAAGGGGGCGATGCGCGGGTTGTCCCCGGCCGCCAGCGTCGCCGCTGCCGTCATCAGCAGGGCCAGGCTAGCCGCGCGCAGCTTCATTGCGCCCACTCGCCCTGGCTACCCAGGTCGGCGATGTCCACCAGGCCGCTGCGGCGCAGCCTTGCCAGGTCGTCGGGGCGGTCCACGTCCCAGCGCACCGGGGTTTCGTCCCAGCGCCAGCCCGCGCCCACCAGCCGCTCGCGGGTCTGGGCGAGCACCGCGTCGGTGCCCCAGGCAATTCCCTCGAACAGCGCCGGCGCGAAGCGGCGCAGGCCGATCAGCACGTAGCCGCCGTCCTCCGCCGGTGTCAGCACGGCGTCATGAAACTGGAGGGCGTCCCAGGCAAGGCGCAGATCGAGGAAAGTCAGCGCCGGGCAGTCGGCGCCGGTGAGGATGACGGGCGATTCGGGCAACAGGCGCCGGAAGGCATCAGCCATGCGGCTTCCCAGGTCGTCGCCGTGCTGATCGGCGAGATCGACGCCGAAGTCCTGGGCGCAACTGCGGAAGAAGGGGTGTCGGGAATCGGGGGCGCAGGCCAGCGTCACCGGGCCGATGCCCGCCCGCGTCGCGGCGGCCAGCGCGTGGCGGGTGAGCCGCGCCTGGAGGCGCGCGGCCCCTTCAGCGCCCAGAACCGGGATGAGGCGGGTCTTGGCCGCGCCGGCCACGGGGGCCCGCGCCATGACGACGACACGGCATTCAGCGGGCATCGTAGAGGCTCGCGAGCTTGCGCGGATCGGCGCCGAGGAAATACCCCAGCCGCAGGCGCCACATCAGCAGCACCGTGCGCAGCGCGCCGCGCCGCTCCCAGCGCCGGCCGGAGGTGACGGCGCGCTGGGCCAGGCACAGCGGCCGGCCGTGGCGCCTGAGCGCCCGGGACAGCGCGATGTCCTCCATCAGCGCGATCGGCGGAAAACCGCCGCTGGCGCGGAACAGCGCGCGCCTGACGAACAGGCACTGGTCGCCGGTGCAGATGCCGGTGAGGCGGGAGCGGCGGTTCATCGACCAGGCGATCACCGGCAACAGGGGATGGCGGCCCTCGATGGCGATGTCGAAGCGTCCCCAGTCGCGCTTGCCGCGGGCCAGGCGGTCCGCGATCACGATGTCCACGTCATCGGGCAGGCGGCAGTCGGCGTGCAGGAAGAGCAGGATGTCGCCGGTGGCGACGGCTGCGCCGGCATTCATCTGTACGGCGCGGCCGGGGGCGGACTCGATCACCCGATCGGCATGAGGGCGGGCGAGATCGGCGCTGCCGTCGCTGCTGCCGCCGTCGACCACGATCACTTCGGCGCCGCGGCGGCGCAAGGGAGTCAGCCTCTGCAGGGCGGCGCCGATCAGCGGCGCCTCGTTTCGCACCGGGACGACGATGCTCAGCCGGGCCGGCTGCGCCGCTTCCATCTATTTCCGGAACAGCGCCGAATAGCGGCCGTAGCCTTCTTTGTCGAGATCTTCCGCCGGGATGAAGCGCAGGCTGGCGGAATTCATGCAGTAGCGCTTGCCGGTGGACGCCGGGCCGTCGTCGAAGACGTGGCCGAGGTGCGAGTCGGCGTGCTTGCTGCGCACCTCGGTGCGCGCCGAGAAGAAGGAGCGGTCGTCCTTGTAGCTCATATTTGCGGGCTCCAGGGGCCTGCTGAAGCTGGGCCAGCCGGTGCCGGAATCGTACTTGTCCAGCGAGCTGAAGAGCGGCTCGCCGGAAACGACGTTGACATAGATGCCGGGACGTTTGTTGTCGTTGTAGGCGTTGGCGAAGGGGCGCTCGGTTCCTTCGTGCTGCGTGACGCGGAATTGCTCGGGGCTGAGACGGCGCTTCAATTCCTCCTGCGAGGGCTTGCGGAAGACCGCCGCATCCCAGGCCATCGCGGGCATTGCCACGACGACGGCAAGGATCGCGACCGCCAGGGCAGACCATGCCCGCCGCAAGGGGAACCGTAGGGCGGGCCATGCCCGCCGAATGCCAATGGTTTCAGCGCCTGACATCGTTCAGACTCCAGTCGTAATCCAGAAACTCCACCGCCACCTTGCCTTCGCGGATCGCCTGCCGCCGCGCCGGGTCGTCTGCGAGCCGGTCGGCGTACTTGCCCAGGAACTGCTCCAGGGAGGCGTAGCCCTTCCAGCCGCGGGCGAAGTCCTTGCCGTACCAGTCGAAGATGCTCGACACCTTGAGCTTGCCCGATGGGGCGTCGTAGCGGTTGCGCGAGCGGTCCGTCAGGAAGCGCTGCGTCTGCTCCTCGAGTTGGGCGTCGAGCCGTGCCGCCACGAACGCCTCCTCGCGCAGCATCGGACAGCCGACCGACGCACAATTGACCGCGAAATGGATGCGCGGTTCATCGAAGGCGCCGGGCGCGCGAATGGTGTCGTGTTCGATGTTGTCCAGGTGCATGGGTTTGCCCAGCAGGCGGAAGTAGCGGTCTTTCCAGGGATTGCCGACGAAGAGCCCGAAGTCGCGTATCGACTTGAGGTTCGGATAGCGCGTCAGGATCTTCTCGACGGTGAAGGCGTTGTAGGCGTTGATCAGGAAGGCGAGCTTCTGCTCCCGGCTCCAGCCGGCGTATTCCTGTTCCATGACCGCCGACAGCGAATCGAGGTAAGCCTTCAGCGCGCCTTGATCCTTCGCGAAGCCGGCGTAGCTCGTCTGCGAGGCCTTGCCGCCGTCGATGACCACGACATGCCTCTTGAGCAGTTCGGTCCACGCCCTGTGCTCGTGGTCGAAGGCTGCCGCGGCGAGGGGAAACAGGGTCGCCAGCAGGATCAGCAGGGTCTTGGTCATGATTCACTCCGCACAAGGCGAGCCGCTTCGGTGGCTCCCGCCTGCGCGATTGGACAGCCGGCGCGCGCAGCGTTCCCTGCCGGATGTGCGTCCCGCGATCAGAACCGGCCCAGACGCTGCGCGGGTTCGGCGAGCGACTGCCAGCGCAGCAGCCGCGCGGCATCGCGGTTGCGGTAGCTGAGCACCGGCATGATGCCGCGGGCGAGGATGGATTCGGCCGCCGCTTCGCCCATCGCGACTTCGGCGCAGGGTTGCTGCTGCGCCTCGCCCTCGGCGTCGCGGAATGCGTGGCTCGGCAGATCGGCGATGTCCAGGCGCCGGTCCAGGTCCAGTTGCCAGCCTTCCTCCTGGAACGCCTGGCCGATCAGCAGCGCCAGCGACCATGCCGGGTTGGTCCACAGCAAATCGCCGTGGCGCGGCATGCCGTCCATCTCCTCGAAGGCGAAGGATTCGACCGCGTCGCTGCGCTGGCCGTAGGGCAGCCGGCCGATGATGCGGGGCAGGGCGAGGCCGACCCAGTTGGCGCTCCCCGACTGGCGCAGCTTGGCCCAGCGCGCCTCGTCTTCCGCCGGCAGGGGCTTCCAGTTCTCCGGCCGGGCGAGGTCCTGCGGCCCGGCGCAGCCCAGGGCTCCGATCCGGGCGGCTGCGAGAACAGGGGCGCCGGCCACGGCGCCCAGCGCGCCCAGGGCCGCCACCATCAGCACGTCCTCGCGCTCCGGGCCGAAGGGAAAGTCGCACACCACCAGCGCCCAGGGCGAGCCCTCCGGCGGCCGCGTGTCCTCGCCGCACAGAAGCTGGCAGAGACGCGAGCGCGAGAGGTCCGCGGCATGGTCCATGACATCGAACTGGAGTTCGAGCCGGTTCGCGTCCAGCAGATGAAATTGCAGGTTCTCGCCCAGCTCCAGGCCCGCGACCAGACGCTGCACGCCGCGCCAGCTCGCCTCCAGGGCCTGGAACCCCGGATGGTGCAGCAGCGTCGCCATGCGGCGGGCGATCTGCCGCTCCAGTTCCTCCGCCAGCGCCGCCGCGCCGGGACTCTGGCCGGGGGCGATGTGGGCCGCGGTCGCCTCCTGTGCCAGACGGTCGACGATGGACTGGGCTTCGCTCCGGCTTGCGGCCTCTGTCGGAGCACGGCCCAGCAGACGGGCGATGGCTTCGGCGTTGCCTTCACCCGGGGGCTCGCCCGGCGAAGGGCTACCCAAGCCCAGGGCGGCGGCCACCCGCGCCACCCCGGCGGGATGGCCAAGTTCCTCGCGCAAAGACCGCAGTCGGGCGAAGGCGCTGCTGCGAAACAGGCGGTCGGGATGGAAGTCCTCGATCGAGGAAAACTCGAAAGTCAGTTCCTGCGCAGCGCCTCCCTCGGCTTCCAGATTGAGGATGCGCTTCGGTGCGATGCGCTCGAAGACGCGGTCGAAACTGTCTACGTCGATGGCGAGTGGCGCGCGCGACGCGAATTCGCTGCGCTTGCTGCCGCCGAGGTCGGCGATCGCCAGGATGCGCATCGGCTGCTCCTCCACCGGACGCGCACCCGACGCGCGGCCGCCGGAAAGGTCGAGGCCGAACTCCATTCGCCCGGTCGCCACGGCTGCCTCAGGGCATCTGGATGCGGCCACCCAATGCCGGAGGCATCTGGTCGGCGATCACCAGGCCGGAGGCGGCCTCGCGGCGCATCTCCTGCAGCTCGGCCAGGGTCTGCTCGACCGCCACCCGCGCGCCGGCAGCGAACTTTTCCGCCGCCTCGCCGATCGACGCGGCGTCGATCTCGAAGGCCACCGGCAGCGCCCCCATGGGAGTCAGGATCTGCGCTTCGCCGATGTACTGCACGCGGCGCGTCGGGTCAGGGGCGCCAGTGTGGGTGATGGGTGTCAGCACCCGCAGCGTGCCGGCGCCGCCGCCGCTGACGATCTCCTCGCGAAACAGTCTGTCGGCATCCATGCGCAAATCGGCGCCGCGCTCGTTGGTAGGCATCGGGTATCTCCTGAGAATTCTGGCGCGATCATCGCACGCCCGCGCGCTCAGCGCGAGCCGTTGACCAGCGCTGCCGCGCTCACGATCTGCTCCTCGGACAACTGGCTGACGTGGGAGATGGCGAGCCGGGTTTCGTGGGACAGCAGATAGCCGGCGTCCTCGGCGCTGCCGGCGAGTTCCGGCGAATAGTGCAGGCGGTCCTGGGTCTGGGTTACCAGGCCGATCTCGATCAGCGTCTGGACGATGGATCGGAAGGCGGCGCGGTCGAAGAATTCGGGGCCGGCCGCCTCGTGCAGGTAGGCCAGGCGCTGCGCCAGCATCACGCAGCAGTCCTCCAGCAGCCGTGCCGACAGGCTGCCCTGCTCGAAGCGCGCCAGGGTGGCGACGACGATGAAGTAGCGCTCCAGGGGCTGGCGCAGCGCCTGGGCGAGGGAATGCAGCGCTACCGATTCGCGCTGCGCGGGGGCCGGCGCGGTGAGCCAGAGCCCGCGTTCGCGCACCAGGTGCAGGCGGTGAAACGCGTCGAGGTAGCCCTGCAGCCGGGGCGCCAGGTCGTCTTGCCCGAGGGACAGGAACAGTTCGGAGCGCAGGAAGGGGAACAGCCGG
Organism: uncultured beta proteobacterium; assembly: GCA_963696505.1. Taxonomy (GTDB): domain Bacteria; phylum Pseudomonadota; class Gammaproteobacteria; order Burkholderiales; family Rhodocyclaceae; genus CAVOKN01. The sequence goes on from CAVOKN010000007.1 coordinate 37,047, forward strand.
CGGCAGATCTCGCCCAGCCGCGTCGGCTCGATGCGGGCGTTGTGGGCGACGATGCAGGCGATCAGCGCCGGCAGCGCAAAGGCGTGCAGCACGTTGTTGCGGAAGTAGGCCAGCAACGTCGCCTGCTTGCCCGGCACGCGCACGATGTCGCCCAGAGGGTGGGCGATGCGCTCGATCAGCCCCAGGGCCTGGGCATAGTCCACCACAGCCTGGCCGTCGAGCTCGGTTAGCATCTGGCGCGCCGAGTAGGGGATCTCGGTTAGCAACTGCTTCAAAAGGTCGATCTGCTGGGCCAGCCGCGCGACGTCCATGGCGCGGCGCGGCGCCCCGAGCATGGCGATCGCAATCAGGTTGACCGGGTTGATGACGAGCGCGTCGTTGATGCGGGTGACGATGGTCCTCGCCAGCGTCGCCACCGCCAGGTGGCGCTGGGCCTCGCGCAGCGACTCGTCCGCCGCCGGTTCCTGCCAGCCCGGCCACTGCCGGTCGAGAAAGCGTTCGAGGTGGATCGGCTCGCCGATGTTCACATGCACCTTGCCGAAGCGCCGCCGCAGCTTCTTCAGCGCGGCGAAGGTGGCGAGCAGCGACTCTTTCTGCTTGGGCTTGCCCGAAAGCTCGGCGACGTAGCTCTCGGCCTCCAGGATCTGCTCGTAGCCCACATACACCGGAACGAACACCAGCGGCCGCTTGATGCCGCGCAGGAAACTGTCCAGCGTCAGCGCCAGCATTCCCGCCTTGGGCGCCAGCATGCGCCCGGTGCGGCTGCGCCCGCCTTCGACGAAGTATTCGATCGGGAAGCCGCGCGAGACGATGGCATGGAGATATTCGGCGAATACCGCGGCGTACAGCGGATCGTCCTTGAAGCTGCGGCGCAGGAAGAAGGCGCCGCCGCGGCGCAGGATGGCGCCGATGACAGGCAGGTTGAGATTGTCGCCGGCGGCGATCTGCGGCGGCTGTAAGCCCCGACGGTAGATGACGTACGAGAGGAGCAGGTAGTCGATGTGGCTGCGGTGGCAGGGCACGTAGATCAGTTCCGCGCCGGCGCCGGCGCCGCTCACGTCGGCGAAGCGATGCACCTCGACACCGTCGTAGATGCGGTTCCACAGCCCGGTCAGCGCGAGGTCGAGGGCGCGGATCACCGCGTACGAATAGTCCGAGGCGATGCCGTAGGCGATGCGCCGCGCCGCCAGCTCTGACTTTTCCGCCGGGATCGCCTTGCGCTGCGCTTCCCCGGCGATCGCCTGCTGCACCGCGGGTGCGGCGACGACCTCGTTGAGCAGGGTCTGGCGGTGCGACAGGTTGGGGCCGACGGCAAGCTCGCGCTCGCGGCGGAATTCCGCCCGCAACAGGCGCGCCACGCGGCGCAGGGTGGTGCGCTCGTCGAGGCCCTCGCTGGCCGCGGCATCCACCACCTGGCGCAGCGGAATCGGGTCGCCCACCTTGAGCAGGGTGTCACGCCCGTGGAGCATCAGCCGCAGGAGCTGCTTGAAGGTTCCCGGCACCACCCAGGTGTCAGCGAACAGCGCGCGCAGGATCGACTCCTGCTTCTGCGGCGCGCGTCCCCAGAAGATGCTCACCGGCACGATCTGGAGTTCCAGCGCCGGGTCCGCCCGCGCCGCCGCCACCAGGCGCTCGAGCCGTTTGGAGTACTCGTAGGGATTGGGCTGGAGCGGCGAGGGCTGGCCGCTGCGGGTGAGGAAGAAGAAGGCGCTTCCCTCCGCCAGGCTGCCCGCCGCCAGTGGGGCAAGGGGCGGGGGCAGGCTCAGGCGCGCCGCCGCCGCCTCCAGCACCAGCAGGGCCGAGAGCTGGCGCACGTGCAACGCGTAGCAGACCGGTTTGGCCGGATCCAGCGCGATCTGCGCCGCGGCGGCCGGCACGGTGGTGAAACGCACCACGCGCCGCTGAAGGCGGCGCAGCAGCGCCAGCGAAGCGCGCCTCAGCCCGAGCTTGTCGAACACGTTTTCTCGCCGGTGGTCGCGAAGCCGCGAGTCTACCGCGTCGAGGGGCGGCGGGCACGGTCGGAGCGGATGCAGCGGGCGCGACGCATCCGGCATCTGGCCTCGCGGGTCGTAGCCGGCTATATTTCGCGACGGCGGCCCGCTCTCCCCATCGAAGCCGCAGCGCCCCGAGGACTCTTCGACATGCCTGACAACGCCAAGCCGTCCCCGGCCGACCGAGCCGAGGCGCTCCCGCCCGAGAGCGAAGTCAGGCTGCCGCGCTACCTGCTGCGGCGTGCGGAGGGCGTTTTCGTCGACCTCGCACAGCTCGATTCCTCCGTCGATTTCCAGCGGCTGGCGGACCGGATCTTCGATTCGGGCGCCTATTTCTCGGGCGTCAACTACGGCCGCTTCGTCGCCCTGCTGTTCGAGTACGACGCGCCCCGCATCGCCGACGAGGTGAAAGCCGCCGCCGCCCGCGGCATGGCGCCCGAGGTCCGCTTTGCTGCGGACATCCTGGTGTTCCGGCCGGAACGCCGCGCGCTCTACAAGGGGGTCAAGTTCGGCGCCGGTGCTGCGGAGTACATGTTCGAGCCGGTGTCGATCGAGCGCTGGACCGAAGTGCCGGTCTACGAGACCGACCCCGACGGCGCGCAGCTGCTGGTGCGGATCGACCGAGTGCCCCAGCACGAGCGTGCGGCGCTCGATTTCGACGAATTCGTCGCCGAGATGTGGTCCAAAGGCGTGTGCTTCGGCATCGACGCCGATGCCGTGCGGGACGCGATCCGCAGCGGCTTCACCGGGCGCATGGTGGTGGCCCGCGACCGGCCGGCGACCGACGGTTCGGACGCCGCCATCGCCGAACAGACAACTGAACTGCATCGCGACAATGCGCCCAAGGTGCTTGAGCATGGCCGCGCCGATCTGACCCAGTTCAAGAACCGCTTTCCCCAGGTGCGCCGTGGCACCCGCCTGCTGAAGAAGGTTCCCCGTGTGCTGGGCCGGGCGGGGCGGCAAGTCTCTGGTGCCAGGATCGAACCGCCGCTGCCCAGAGACATCGACTTCGCCGCGCTGGCCGGCCCCGGCAGCGAACTGCAGCGCGACGGCAATGACGAAGTGATCGTCTCGGCGATGGACGGCTTTCTCAGCATCGACCGCCGGTCCAACCAGGTCGTGATCACCGACCACATGGTTAGCCGGGAGGGCGTGAGCATGCACACCACCGGCGATCTGTCACTGGCCGGCGACATGTTCGAGGAGTTCGGCGAGGTGCAGGAGCGTCGCGTGGTCGAGGGCCATTCGATCACCATCCATGCCGATGTATTCGGAACCGTCTCCTCGCTCGGCGGTATGATCGTCCTCGAACGAAACCTCGTGGGCGGCACCGCCACCAACGTCGACGGGCCGGTCACCGTCAAGGGACTCGCCTCGGGCGCGGCGCTCGTCGCCCGCAAGGGGGTGCTCGCCGTCAGGCGTGCCGAAAACTGCCTGCTGTCCGGTACCCGGGTCGAAGTCGGCCAGGCGGTGAACTGCGAGATCCTCGGCGACGCGGTCGAGATCGGTGAAGCGGAGGGTTGCACCGTCGCCGGGCGGCAGATTCACATCGGCGTATCGAGCCCGGGACGCCACAACGAGATGCGCGTGCTGGTGCTGGTGCCGGACCTGTCGAGCCACGACGCGGCGATCTTGGCGCTCGCCGGACAGCGCGCCGAGCAGGCTGCGGCCATCGATCGGCTGCAGCATCAGACGGAGGCGATGGCCGACGCGCGGCGCGGCGCCGAACTGATGGAGCGGGTGCGGAACAAGGAGATCGCCCTCAACCCGCAGCAGGCGGTGCAGTTCAGGCGCATGGTGGAACAGCTTGCACCGCAGATGAAGAGCCTGGCCGGCTTGAACGAGGAAGTGCGCGGCCTGCGCGGCGCGCTCGAAGCTGCCGAATCCGCCCTTGTGGCCGCGACCGAGGCGCGGCGCGCTGCGGGCGAGGGCATAAGCTGCGCGCTCGATGAAGTCGACGGCGACACCACGGTGAGGCGGTTCCCGGTCGCGGCGGATGCGGTGCCGCTGGCCGAACTCGCACCCAAGGAACTGCGGGCGAGGCTGCGCGGCATGGGCAGCGGCGGGGCGCGGATCTTTTCCGGCGCGAGCGGTTCGGTGGCCTGGCGCTTCACGCCTCCCGAATTGCCTTCCGACGTCCGCTGATCCGTAGCGACGCGGGATTCAGGGTGACGGAATGCCGAGGGTAGAGCGTCGGCCACGGGCGCTCACCGCGGCCGCCATTGCATGGTCGTGGGTGGCGTGCGGCACCATGGCTTCGGCGGTGGCTGCGCTGCCCGACGCGGCCGCGGTGCCCCACCTCAAGGCCCCGGGCCAGGAGGCGTTCCGGCAATTCGCCGCGAGCGAAACGCATCGCGCCTTCGCCATCGCGCCGGGCGGAGCGTGGTCCTGGACATCGGGCGTGCCGACGCGGGAATTGGCGGAGAGCGGCGTGCTGGAGACGTGTCAGGGCAAGACATCCCAGCGCTGTGTGCTGTACGCGGTGGACGACGAGCTCGTCTTCGACGCGAAGGCGTGGCAGACGCTATGGGGGCCGTACACGTCCCGTACCGAGGCGAGGCGTGCCGCCGTCGGCATCAGGCGCGGCGAGCGCTTTCCCGACCTTGCGCTGCGCGACGAAAAGGGCAAGGCGACAAGCCTGGCCGCGTTCCGCGGCAAGCTCACGCTGCTGCACTTCTGGGGCTCGTGGTGCGCGCCCTGCCGCCACGAGATGCCCGACCTGCAGGCGCTGCGCGACAGCTTGCGCGACCGGGGCGACATCGCCTTCGTTCCGGTGCAGGTGCGCGAACCGATAGCGGTGTCGCGCCGGTGGGCGCGGCAGCAGGGGGTGCGCCTGCCGCTGTTCGATTCGGGCAGCCGCGGCGAGGATCAGGCGAATGTCGTGCTGGCGGACGGCTCGCGCATCCAGGACCGCGAGGTGTCGGCGCAGTTTCCGACCACCTACGTGCTCGACCGGCACGGCCTGGTGCTGTTCTCCCACGTGGGCGCGGTGCCGCGCTGGGGCGAATACGCCGCGTTCATCCGCGACGCGGCGGCCAGGTCGGGAAGATAGCGACGTCCGAGGACGGCAGCTTTGGCGGCGAGGGCGGGCCCCGGGGCTACCGGTTCGGCGTCACCTCATCCTCCACCTCGTCCCATCCGGTGATCATGGCCTTGATGTGGGCCATGGGGGTGTGGCCGGTGGTGGCGAAGTAGATGTGCACGACGAGGAAGATCAGCATCAGGAAGGCGCCGATGGTGTGCAGCAGCGCCACCGTGCCCAGTTGCAGGCCACCGATGCCCCAGGCCTGCCAGTCGGCGTAGAACAGCAGCAGCACCCCGGTCAGCCACACCAGCGGATTGATGAACAGCTTGACCTGGAGATAGGCCATGCGCTGCAGCGGGTTGTGCTTCTGCAGTTTGGTGACGCGGAACGGATGGGGCGCGTCGGTGAAGATGCCGGTCAGGTAGTACTTGATCACCGCGTCGATCTTGTCGAAAGTGGGGATGTACTGCTTCCACTCGCCGGTGGTGAAGTGCCAGAAGATGGCGAACACCCACAGGCCGATCAGCGACCAGGCAGCCACGCTGTGGTACTGCACCGCATCGTGGAAGCCGAAGAGGGTGTAAACGCCGTGGATCTCGAAGCCGGAGATCAGCATGAAGATGATGAGCAGCGCCTGGGTCCAGTGCCAGAAGCGTTCGAAGCGCTTGAAGATGTAGATTCTTTGCATGGCGAGGCCCTCAGTGTTTCCGGTGGGAGAGGTAGCGCAGCGCGCCGTGGCCGAGCACGCCGAGCAGGGTGAGACCCGCCAGGGCGAAGCCGATCAGGTCCAGCCAGCGGATGTGGTCGCGGCCCGGGATGTAGATGCCCGAGACCTCGGCGAGACGGCCGCTGCGGCTGTGGCATTGCTGGCACGCCAGAGCGTCTTCCTTGGGCGCCACCATGTGGGTGATCGGCCATGACATTTCCGTGGCGACGAAGCTGAACTGGCCGCTGAAGGGCTGGTTTGCCGACTTCATGCCGGTGACAATGGCCTTGTCCCAGTCGAAGTTGGACCAGTAGGCGGTGTCGTCGCCCTCGCCGCCGAAGGTGTGGGGGATCACCAGCGACCGGGTCTGGGTGTCGTAAGGCTGCTTGCCGTGGAACACCTTGACCGGCCAGATCATCGACTTGGGATCGTCCGGGCTGCCGCCGAAGCTGTTGATCTTGGTCACACCCTCGGTCGAGATCGGCTGGCCGAGCAGCGTGTAGTTCACCTTCCCGTCGAACCAGACGTAGCTCGGAATGGCATGGGAGTCGAAGCGGAAATCGCCCTTCTTGCTGTCGTAGGTGATGCGGCCGGCCGAATCCTTCACCGTGATCGGCTTGCCCTCCGGCGACAGCCTGCCGGCGGTCGACCAGTCCCACAGCGTCTTGGTGGCGACGTTGCCGCGGGCATACTGGGGGATGTGGCAGGTCTGGCAGGCAATCTTGCGGGCATGAGTGTTGAGCCGCGCATCGTCCTTGTGCGGCGCGTTGTCGTGGCAGGCGACGCAGGTGGCGGGATTGCTCTTGTCCGCCTTGCCGCGGATGTGGCGGCCTTCCTTGTCCGCCGCCGTCGGCACGTAGCGGCTGCCCGGCACCTGATGGCCGGTGGTCATGTGGCAGGTGGCGCAGGTGAAGTTCAGGCCCTTGGCATCCATGTGCACGTCGAGGTACTTGCCGGGCATGGTGAGGGAGGAGTCCATGTCGCCGTGCTTGACGCCGTCGCCGCCGCCGCCGAAGAAGTGGCAGGCGCCGCAGGTCTTGCGGCTGGTCTTGCCGACGTTCTGCGCCACCTTCTTGAGGTCCACCGGCTTGACCGTCTTGCCGGAGTGGGGCGGGAACTCCATTTCCTTGTAGGCGGGGTGGCCCGCCAAGCCCGGCAGCTTGCGGTAGCCGCCGGTGGTGTCGTGGCACACCAGACAGTCGACGTTGGTTTCCGACTTGAAGTCGAAACTCTCGTCCTTCCAGCCGTAGCCGACGTGGCAGGCGGTGCAGAAGGCGTAGTTGGACGGCACCGCGGTGCAGAAGTTGTTGACCACGTTCTTCTTGCCGAGGCGCTGCTTGCTCTCTGGATTGAGGAATTCCCAGGTCCAGTGGCCGGTCTGGTGGATCTGCTTCGCGGCTTCGGTGTGGCATTCCAGGCAGGCCTTGGTCACTTCCGGGCCGGACTGGAAGTCCTTGTCGAGCTGCTTGAGCTTGGAGTGGTGAACCGTGGAAGTGGTCGATTTGGCCGGCTCGGCCGGCTTGGCTTGCGGGACTGCCGCGGCGGGTGTCGCGGCCGGGGCCGCAGGCGCCGTCGGCGGATCGGCGGCGAGGCTCAGCGCGCTCCACAGCAGCAGCGCGAGGCCCGCGTACAGCTTGGGTGACATGGTCTTGTTCTCCGGAGTCAGTCGCTGGGAGACGGTGCGCTCAGCAGCCGCTGCCACCGCCGGGGCCGCTGGCGCCCTGGGCGCTGCCGCCGCCTTCCGTGCCGGTGACCAGCGGCGGCGCCGGCTTGCTCGGATCGAAGGCGAGGAATTTCTGCTGATCCGCCGCCACCTGCGCCATTACCTCGCCGACGGTCGAGCCGAACAGCCTGCCGACCAGACCGGCGTTCATCGTCCCGATGTAGACCTTGCCGTCGTTCTTCTTGTAAACCGTGATCTTGCACGGCATCAGGATCGACAGGAAACGCACCGAGTCGTCGTTGAGGATCGGCTTCGAGTACTTGGTGCTGCAGGCCTCGATCATCATCACCGGCAGCACGTTGCCGCCGTCGTTATTCACCGCCCGCGCCGGATTGCGCAGGCCCGACAGCGCCCAGCCGTTGCCGGTGGCCTTGATGTTGGCCTGGATGCGGGCCACGGTTTCCTCCATGCCGAAGGGGCTTTCGCGCTCGGTGAACATGATATGGCTGGCCATGGTCCACAAGAGCGTGGCCACCAGGACGAGTGCGGCGACAAAGCCGCTGAGTACTTTGAGCATGATTCCTCCAGGATGATGAGCCGCCCCCCGGCGGCTTCGGATGCTGCAACGGCTCAGGACACTCCCTGTGCCCGGCGGTACCTGCCGTATGGGTCGGAGAGGCAGTGGAACAGTATATCAGGATCTACTAATATAACATCCCGGAAAGTGTTTCTTTTGCGCTGCATCAAACTCTGTCGCCGGAGCGTGGCGGCTCGTTGCCGGCAAGGCTTGTCGCGACGCGGCGGATCAGGTCAGGGCCTGGGCCGCGGTGAGGACGGCGCGGGTTGCGCCGGCGATCGCCAGCGCCGCCGCCACCGACAGCAGCACGGAGACGAACGCCTGGCGCCGCCCCAGCGTCTTGAGCATCACGGCGAAGGTGGACACGCAGGGCACATAGAAGGTCAGGAACACCAGGAAGGTGAAGATCTGCACGCCGTCCAGCAGCGGCACGATGTCCTGGGTGCCCAGCGCCTGGTAGATCATCAGCAGCGACAGTTCCTTGCGCAGCACGCCGAACAGGATCGGCACCCCCAGCACCACCGGCAGCCCCAGCCACCAGCTCGTGATCGGCGTCAGCAGCGTGTTGATCAGCGCGTCGGCGCCGAAGTGGCCGAGCAGCGCCAGCACCACGCTGCCCGCCACCAGCAGCGGCGTGACGATGGTGACGATGTCGCGGGTGCGGTCCCAGGTGTCGCGCCACAGCCCGTCCCAGGTCGGCAGGCGGAAGGCGGGAATCTCCTGGATCAGGCCGGGCACCGCCTCGGCATAGCGGCGGGCGAGCACCCGGCCGAGCAGCGCGATCACTGCCAACGTCAGCAGGAAGATCGCCAACACGCCCAGCCCGCCGAGGTACTTGCCGCCCAGGGCGAGGATGATCGCCGAGCGTGCCGAGCAGGGCACGAAGGTGATCAGCATTGCGGCGACGACCCGTTCGCGCCCGGATATGCTGCTGGCGGCGGCGGAGATCGCCGGCACGTTGCAACCCAGCCCGAGCAGGAACGGCACCGCCACGCCGCCGTGCAGCCCGATGCGGTGGAAGCCGCGGTCCACCACGAAGGCGACCCGGTGCATGAGGCCTGACTCCTCCAGCGCCACCATCAGCAGCACCAGCGGAATCATGTAGGGCACGACGATGCCCACCAGCCCGACCATGCCATCGGCAACGGCGCGCCCGACCACGCCGGCAATACCCTGCGGCTGCCACTGCTGCACCCAGGCGGCGAGCCGGGCCGAAGTCAGCGCGTCGATGGCGGTGGCGAGTTCGAACACCACCACCAGCACCAGGGCGAACACCGCGAGGCTGCCGATCAGCCCCCATTGCGGATGCAGGAACAGGCGGTCGAGAGCGCGCCGCCAGCCCTCGGCATCGTCGCCGCCGCCAAAGCCGGTCACGCCCTCGGTGAGCAGCGCCGCGCGGTGATGGCGGTCGGCGTGCACCTCCTCGGAAAGGGGCCGTGGCAGGGCGCGGTCGGCGCTTTCCCGCGCGGCGGCGATTGCGGGCAGCAGCGCGGGGAAATGGGCGCCGAGTTCGCGCCAGAAGTAGTCGTCGTTCTCCGCCAGTTGCGACGCCAGCAACGCGGTGGGCGCCTCGAATGCCGCTTCGACGGCGGGTTCGGCGAGCGCCGCGTGCAGCGGACGCAGCGCCTGGACGATATGGGCGCTGGGCGGCTGGGGCAGGGGACATACGCCGGCGCGGGCCGCGGCGATCGCCCCCTCGAACAGCTTCGCGATGCCCTTGCCCATGTGGGCGATGGTTGGTACCACGGTCACGCCCAGGCGCTCGGCAAGCTCGCCCGCGTTGATGAACATGCCCTTTCGCCGCGCTTCGTCCAGGCGGTTGAGCGCGATCACCAGCGGCCGGCCGAGCAGCGACAGCTCCAGGCTCAGCTCAAGATCCTGCTCCAGATTGGTGGCGTCCACCACCTGCACCAGCACGTCTGGGGCGCGGAAGGCGGCGGCCGGCTGCTCCGACTCGTGGCGCGCGATCGCCGGCCAGCGGTCGCCCCACAGCAGGTACATGAGCACGATGCGGTCGTGCTCGGAGAGGCGGTGCAGCGAGCCGATGTCAGGCAGGTCCACCAGCGAGATCTGGTCGAGCCCGACCTCGACGATGCACTCCTCGTAGGCGCCGCCGACGCCGGCGAGCCGTTCGTGGCGCACCGCCGGGCTCGCCGCTGCCTGGAAGATGGTGCTCTTGCCGGTCTGCCGGCGTCCCACCAGCGCCACGCGCGGCCGCCGCTCGCCGCGCAGCAGCGGCCCGTGCAGGGGGATGAAGCCGGTCGTTTCCTTGGACGCCACGCCCGGAGTGTATCCCCGGTGACCAGCCCCTGACCCCGGCCCTGCCCGGGAACCCGGCGCAGGGTGCGCCATGCGCACCGATCGTTGGCCCGGCGCGCATGGCGCGCCCTACGGGTGGTCGGTGCGATCGCCGTGGCGCTATTCTGGCGGCACCATGGCCGGCGCATCCCTGATTGTCTTCGGCGCCTTTGACCGCCACAACTTCGGCGACCTGCTGTTCGCCCACATCGCCGAGGCGCTGCTGCCTGACCGCGACCTGGTCTTCGCCGGCGTGGCGAAGCGCGACCTGCGCGCCTTCGGCGGCCATGCCCTGGAGTCGATCGCAACTTTGGCGCGCGAATGGGGCGAACGCCCCGCACATGTCCTCCATGCCGGCGGCGAGATCCTGACGGTGGACGCCTGGCAGGCAGCGGTGATGGTGCTGCCGCCGGACGAGCTTGCCGCCGTGATCGGCCTCTACCGCGACAACGAGGCGGCGGGGCTGGAATGGGCGCGCGGCTATCTCGGCCTCGACCGGGACGCGGCTTACGTCGCGCCGCGCCGGTTGTTCCGTCGGCCAGGACGCCTGATGTTCGGCGGTGTCGGCGGGGTGGCGCTGGAGCGGGTCGAGCCGCGGCTGCGCAACGAGGTCGAGCAGACGCTGCGCGGCGCAGACTTCGCCGGCGTGCGCGACCGGCTGACTTTTGCCGCACTCCGGGCGGCCGGAATCGACTCAAGCCTGATGCCCGACCCGGCGGTGATGGTGGCCGAACTGTTCGGTGCGCGCGTACGTCGCCACGGCGCGTCCGGCGAGCCGGCCGCGGTGCGCGCGGCGTTTCCGGACGGCTATCTCGCGGTGCAGTTCAGCGCCGATTTCGGCGACGACGCCACGCTGGCGGAGATCGCCGCCCAGTTCGATAGTGTGGCGTCGCAGACCGGGCTCGGCATCGTCCTGTTCCGCGCCGGCGCGGCGCCGTGGCACGATGACATCGGGGTCTATCGGCGCACCGCCCCACGGATGCTGACTTCCGCCTGGCTGTTCGAATCGCTGAACGTGTGGGACATCTGCGCGCTCATTGCCGGCAGCCGCGGCTTCTGTGGCAGCAGCCTGCACGGCCGCATCCTGGCGCTGGACTACGGCCTGCCGCGGGTGAGCCTGCTTGCCGCGGACAATGACTGCGGCAAGCAGCAGGCTTTCGTGCAGAGCTGGGAACCGGACGATTCCGGCAGCATCGCGACGCCGGAGCGCATCGCCGAGGCGGTGCTCGGTGCGCTGGCGGCGGGCGCGGATGCGAATCGCCGCCGCGCCGCGAGTCTCGTGGCGCTATACCGCGAGCGTTTCGCCGACCTGTGCGACCTGCTCGATTGAGGCGTAGGGCGCGCGGTGTGCGCCGGATCCACGAACGGCGGCCAGCGGCCGCCCTACGGGGGGAGCCGCCGGCTCCGCGCCGACTCAGCGCTCGAAGCGGCTGCCCCGAGTCGCGGAACCCGGCTTGCCCGAGCCCCAGGACGCAGTCCTGCGATCGCCGTAGCCGCCCTTGTCGGAACGTGCCTGGAAGCCGCCGCCCGGCCGGCCCTGGCTCCGCGGTTTGGCGGGGGCGGGACGCGGTCGCGCCTTGGGTTCGAGGCCGGCGATGACATCCACCTGAATCGCCTGGGTGGTGTAGCGCTCGATGCTGCGCACCTGCTGGCGTTCGCTGTGGCCGACCAGGCTCACCGCGGTGCCGCTGCGCCCGGCGCGGCCGGTGCGGCCGATGCGATGCACGTAGTCCTCGGCTTGGCGCGGCAGGTCGAAGTTGATGACGTGGCTGATGCCGGGAACGTCGATGCCGCGCGCGGCGACGTCGGTGGCCACCAGCACGCGCATGCCGCCGCGTCGCAGCAGGGTCAGGGTGCGGTTGCGCTCGCGCTGGGTCATGTCGCCGTGCAGCGCGGCCGCGGCGTGGCCCTGCTCCAGCAGACTCTCGGAGAGATCGTCGGCGGATTTCTTGGTCGCGGTGAACACGATGGCCTGGGTGAGTTCGATGTCGCGCAGCAGGTGATCGAGCAGGCGCGTCTTGTGGCCGAAGTCGTCGGCGTAGAGCAGGCGCTGGTCGATCTGTGGGCGCTGCTCCGGTGCCGCGGCGACCTCGATGCGCTCGGCATTGCGCGTGACGCGGCTCGCCAGTTTGCCCACCACCCCTTCCAGGGTGGCGGAGAACAGCATGGTCTGGCGCGTCGCCGGCAGGCGCGCGATCACCGCCTCGATGTCTTCGATGAAGCCCATGTCGAGCATGCGGTCGGCCTCGTCGAGGATCAGCACTTCAGTGCGGGCGAAGTCCACGCGTCGCGCCTGGATGTGGTCCAGCAGGCGGCCGGGCGTGGCCACCAGCACGTCCAGCGGCTGGCGCAGGGCCTTCAGTTGCATTGCATAGGGCGTGCCGCCGACGATGCTGGTGATGCGCACGCGGCGCAGTTCGCGGCCGTAGTCGTCCGCCGCCTTGTGCACCTGCTGCGCCAGTTCGCGCGTCGGGGTCAGCACCAGGATGCGCGGGCCGACGCCGTTCGCGGCGGAGGGCTGCTCCAGGCGCTGCAGGCAGGGCAGCATGAAGGCGGCGGTCTTGCCGCTGCCGGTCTGGGACGAGACCAGCAGGTCGCGGCCTTGCAGCGCGGCGGGAATCGTCTGGCGCTGCACCTGGGTGGGGGTATCGTAGCCCTTGGCGGCGACGGCTTTGAGGAGGGCAGGCGCGAGGCCCAGTTCTGCGAAGCTCATGAGTTTCCTTTTTCGTGCCGGAAGCGGCCGGCGTAAAGCAGCCCTCCCTGCTGCGGGCGCGGGGAAGGCGGATAAGCAGGGTCGAACGATGCGGACGACGGTCTGCGCTGGAATCACCGGCGCCAACCGAAAAATTCTATGCCGCCCGGATGATGACTGCGCGCCGGGCGAGGAGAGGTCGGGGACGATGAGACTGTGGAATACAGTCTTCGGGAGATATCAGCCCGACTGTTTCGGGCTGTGAGACAACCGTTTGCTGCATTGCACTGGCGCGCATTATACAGATTGGCGGCGTGAGCGGGGCGGCCATCTATGCCCTGGGGCTGATCCAGGCTGGGGATTGGGCTAGAATCGCCGCTTTCCAGTTTGTCCGGCATGCGCGCCGCGCATCGCCACGCCCGCCGCATGATGAACGCCCCGATCAAAGTCGCGACCGATGATGTCCGCATCAAGGACATCTCCGAGGTGGCGCCCCCGTCCCACCTGCTGCGGGAATATCCGGCCTCGCCGCCGGCGGTGGAGACCACCTTCAACACGCGCCAGGCGATCCACCGCATCCTCCACGGCGCCGACGACCGGCTGCTGGTGATCGTCGGTCCATGCTCGATCCACGACTACGATGCAGCAATGGAGTACGCGCGGCGCCTGGCGGCGGAGCGGGAGCGGCTTGATCAGGACCTGCTGATCGTGATGCGGGTGTATTTCGAGAAGCCGCGCACCACGGTGGGCTGGAAGGGGCTGATCAACGACCCGCGGCTCGACGGCTCCTTCCGCATCAACGAGGGACTGCGCATCGCCCGCCACCTGCTGGTCGATCTGAACGAGATGGGTCTGCCGGCCGCCACCGAATTCCTCGACATGATCACGCCGCAGTACATCGCCGATCTGGTGAGCTGGGGGGCGATCGGCGCGCGCACCACCGAATCCCAGGTGCATCGCGAGCTGGCCTCCGGGCTGTCCTGCCCGGTGGGCTTCAAGAACGGCACCGACGGCAACTGCCGGATTGCCGTGGATGCGATCCGCACCGCCCAGCATCCGCACCATTTCCTCTCGGTGACCAAGGGTGGGCACTCGGCGATCGTCTCCACCAACGGCAACGAGGACTGCCACATGATCCTGCGCGGCGGCAAGGAGCCCAACTACGACCGCGAGGCCATCGACCGCGCCTGCAGGGAACTCGGCAACGCCGGCCTGGCGTCGCGGGTGATGATCGACTTGTCCCATGCCAACAGCCGCAAACAGTTCAAGTTGCAGGTCGAGGTCGGACAGGACGTGGCGGAGCAGATCGCCGCCGGCGATGACCGCATCTTCGGCGTGATGATCGAATCGCACCTCAAGGAAGGGCGCCAGGATCTGGTGCCGGGCAAACCTCTGGAGTACGGCAAGAGCATCACCGACGCCTGTCTGGGCTGGGAGGACACGGTGGGCGTGCTCGATACCCTGGCCCAGGCGGCCGGCCGGCGCCGCCTCGCCATGGCCATCACCGATTGACGTGCTTCAGGCTGTAGGGCGGGTCGTGCCCGCCGCAGTTGTCTCGGCGGGCACGGCCCGCCCTGCTTCATTCTCGCGGGTCGCCGCGTGGTTCGCCCCCGCCTACGCCGGCGGCAAGCGTCGTGGCCAGGCCGGGATCGAAAGCGCGGGCCTGCTGCCGTTCCAGTTCTTCGCCGCCGCCGCACTGCTGCTGACTTTCCGCTTCTGGCTGGCGGCCGTCACGCCGATCACCGGCGACGAAGCCTACTTCATTTACTGGGGCAAGATTCCCGACTGGGGTTTCTACGACCACCCGCCGATGATCGGCTGGTGGCTCGCCGCGCTGCTCCGGGTTTCCGAGGCGCAGTGGTGGCTGCGGCTGCCGATGGTGATCCAGCCTGCCGTGCTGGCGCTCGCCACGGCGCACTTCCTGCGCCCGCGGGGCGAACGTCTCGCCTGGTCGGCGGGGCTGCTGGTGCTGCTGGCGCCGGTGAGCGTGTGGGGCATCACCGTCACCACCGACACGCCGCTGATCTACTTTTCCTTCTTCTCCGCGCTCGCCTTCATCCGCGCGGCGCGGGACGCCGACGCGCGCTTCTACCTCCTGGCCGGCCTGCTGCTGGGCGGGGCTTTCCTGTCCAAGTATTTCGCCGTGCTGCTCGGCCTGGCCTACGCTGCCCATGCCCTTTACCGGCCGACGCGACGCAGGCTGCTGGGCCTGGCGCTGGTGGTACTGGCGGCGGCGCCCGGGCCGCTGCTCAACGTCTGGTGGAACATGGGCCACTGCTGGGCCAACGTCATGTTCAACGTCTATAACCGCCACGGCAACGCCGGCCTGTCGTGGAAGACGCCGCTGCTCTATGTCGTGACGATGGCCTATGTCCTGACACCCTTCGCCCTGGTGGCGCTGTGGCGCGGCCGCCGCAGGCTGGCCGGCCTGGCCGGCGAGAGCGGGGGCCGGGCGCTGCTGATCGTCGGCCTGCTGCCGCTGGCGCTGTTCGCGGCGCTGTCGCTGGTCAAGACCATCGGCCTGCACTGGGTGCTTTCCTTCGTGCCCTTCGTGCTGATGGCCACCGCGCTGGCGGCCGACGAGGCGGGGCTGGCGAAGTTGAAGCGCGCGTTCGCCGGCATTGCCGTGTTCCACGTACTGACTATCGTCGTGATCGCCGCACTGCCGGTGGAAACCTGGCAGCGCCTGCGCATCTACGACGGCATCGTCATGACGGTGAAGGCGCAGGAGGTGCTGGACCGCCTCGCCCCGTTCCGGCGCGATTATGCCTTCGCCGCCGAGGGCTACTCGCCGGCGGTGACCCTGTCCTTCAACGCTCGCCAGTACTTCTTCGTCTTCGGCGAGGGTTCCAGCCACGCCCGCCATGACGATATCCTGACCGACCTGCGGCCCCTGGACGGCGGCAACATCCTCGTCTTGCGCAAGAGTCCGGCGAGTCCTGCCGACTACGAGCCCTACTTCCGCGAGGTCGATTACCGCGATTTCGAGGTGCGCGGCGCGCGCTTCTACATGGTGCTGGGGCGACACTTCCATTACGCGCCCTACCGCGACGCCGTTCTGGCCAAGGTGCGCGAGCGCTACTACTCGATTCCCGCGTGGCTGCCCCAGACCGGCTGCTATTTCTGCGAGCGCTATTTTCCCGGAACGGTGTGTCAGCGTCTCGAATCTTCACCGCAAGGTCGCAAAGGCGCAGAGTGACGCAGAGTCGAATCCGCCAGCCCGGCGAGCCACGGTTCACCCTCCCCGGCGTGCGGAGGAGGGCCGGGGAGGGGGCATCGGACACAGCGACAGCCGAGAAGGCGATCGTGCCTCGCCGCCCGCCGCAGGGCAATCGCATGAATCACTCCCTCTCCCCCGGAATCGGGGGAGAGGGCGGGGGTGAGGGGGTGTCGAGCATGGCCCGCACCGTACATCTAGCGACAAGAACGCCCCTCGCCCTGGCCCTCTCCCCGCACGCGGGGCGAGGAAACGATCTTGTGACGTTCATGCGATTGCCTCGCCGCCCTCTGGGTAGGCTTTGCGCCTTTGCGCCGCTGCGCTAGGGATCCGGATGGAACATCTGCGGCTGCTACGCCCCCACCAGTGGATCAAGAACGGCTTCGTGTTCATCGGCCTGCTCTTCGGCCACGGCTGGAGCGATCCGGACAAGGTCGCGCTGGCCGTGTCGGCCTTTGCCGGCTTCTGCCTGCTCTCCAGCGCCATCTATGTGTTCAACGACCTGATCGACCGCGAGCAGGACCGGCTGCACCCCGACAAGTGCCGCCGGCCGCTGGCAAGCGGCACCGTGGGCGTTCCCGCCGCCCTCGCGCTGCTGACTCTGTGCGCCGCCGCCGGGCTGGGCATCGCCTTCGCGCAGGGGCCGGTGCAGGCGGCGATCTTCGGCGCCTACCTGCTCATCAACACCGCCTACACCCTCGGGCTGAAACGCGTGGTGATCCTCGACGTGTTCATCATCGCCGCGGGCTTCATGCTGCGCATCCTGGCGGGCACCAGCGGCATCGACATCGAACCCTCCCACTGGCTGCTGCTGTGCGGCCTGCTGCTGACGCTGTTCCTGGGCTTTGCCAAGCGCCGCGCCGAGCTGAACGCCCTGGCGGAGGATTCCGCAAGCCACCGCAAGGTGCTGGAACACTATTCGCCCGAACTGCTGGACCAGATGATCAGCGTGGTGGTTGCCGGCGTGCTGGTCGCCTACAGCCTTTACACGGTCGCGCCCGAGACGGTGCGCCTGCATGGCACCCCGCACCTGATCTACACCGTGCCCTTCGTGCTCTACGGCATGTTCAGGTACCTGTTTCTGCTGCACCGCCGCGGCGGCGGCGGCGATCCGGCGCTGGAACTGATCGGCGACCGCCACCTGCTCGGGGCCGCGGCCGGCTGGCTGCTCACAACCCTCTGGCTGCTGCGCGGCGGACCGCTATAATCTGCCATCATCACCCCAGTTACCGCGTGTTCCCATGCTCGATCATTTTCCGCACCTGATCCATCTCGGCGACGGCTCCCAGTTCATCGAGCGCTTTGCCAGCATGATCGACCGCATCAAGCTGTTCGAGGACTTCGAGTACCAGGAGGTGCGGCGCCTGGCCCTGCGCATGCCCTGCTACCGGGCGCTGCCGGGTACGGTGTTGATCCGGGAAGGCGACGATGGCGATTTCACGCTGCTGGTGTTGAGCGGCCGGGTCAATGTCATCAAGCGCGACGCGAGCGGCCACCACAAGCACATCGGCGACGCCGGTCCCAGCGACACCCTGGGCGAGATGTCGATGATCGACGGCCAGCCGCGCATCGCCAGTTGCATCGTCGAAGAGGAAACCGAGTTCGCCGTGCTCGACCGCGACGAGCTGACCCGCATCATCGCCGAGGATCAGCGCCTCGGTGTCAAGGTGCTGGTGGAACTGGTGCAGCACCTGTCGCGCAAGCTCCGAGTGGCATCCGCCAAGCTGGCCGAGCTCCTGGCCGTGTAGGCGCGCAGGCATCTTGGCTGCCACTTCCGGGTCGGGCGCCACGCCAAGCCTGAGCATCCTGGTGGTCGAGGACAACGCCGATCTGGCGGCGAACATCGTTGACTACCTGGAGGAGCGGGGCCACCGGATGGACACCGCCTCGAACGGCGTCACCGGCCTGCACGTGGCCAGCCGCGGCGATTTCGACGTCATCATCCTCGACCTGATGCTGCCGGGCATGGACGGCCTGACGCTGTGCCGGCGGCTACGCAGCGAAAGCCGTAAGCCGACGCCGGTGCTCATCCTCACCGCCCGTGGCACCCTCGACGACAAGGTGGCGGGCTTCGACTGCGGCGCCGACGATTACCTCGTCAAGCCCTTCGAACTGCGCGAGTTGGAACTGCGGCTCCAGGCGCTGGCGCGACGGGTGCGGGGCGATGCCGGATTGCGCCTGCTTCAGGTGGCTGACCTCGATTTCGATCTCGACACCCTCAAAGTGCGGCGCGGCGGACAGACGGTCGATCTCCCCGCGATTCCCCTGCGCATCCTGGAACTGCTGATGAAGCGCTCGCCCCAGGTGGTGTGGCGGCGCGAGGTCGAGCAGGCGGTGTGGGGCGATTCGCCGCCCGACAGCGACGCCCTGCGGGTGCACATCCACACCCTGCGCAGCGCCATAGGCGGAGCCGGGCGCGAGCCGCTGCTGCACACCCTGCGCGGCGTGGGCTACCGACTGTCACCGGGCGGCGATGAGTCAGGCTAACCTGCGTTACCGCGTCGCGGTTTTCTTCGCAGGCTTCGGCGCGGCGATCAGCCTGCTGCTGGCCTTCGTTCTGCATTTCGGCGCCCACGATCTGAGCCAGCGGCTGATCGACGAAACTCTCAGCGCCGAGCTGGACGACTACATCGCGCGGCGCGAGCGCAATCCGAAATCCCTGCCGCCCGCCACCGTCATGCTGCACGGCTACGTTCGCGTTGACGGCGAAAGTCAGTCTCCGGAGAGCGGCGCGCTGCCTGACCACGTACGGGAGCTTCAGCCCGGACGCCATGACGTTCCGGTGGGCGATCTCAGCTACCGCGTCGCGGTGGCCGACCGCCACGCCAGCCGCTTCTATCTGCTCTACGACACCTCGCTCCAGCTCCGGCGCGAGCAACGCTTCGCCGTGCTGCTGGGCGCCATCGTGCTGGCGGCGACGCTGCTCTCGGCGCTGGGTGGCATTTGGCTCGCCCGCGGCGTCATCGCGCCGGTGGCGCTGCTCGCGCGGCGGGTGCGCACGCGCAGCCCCGACGCTTGGTCGACGCCGCTGGCCGACGAGTTCGCGCGCGACGAGGTGGGCGAACTGGCCCGCGTCTTCGATCGGCAGATGGACCGCATGCGCGCCTTCCTCGAACGCGAGCGCGCGTTCACCGCGGACATGAGCCACGAGCTGCGCACCTCGCTCGCCGTCATCCTCAGTGCCGCCGAGATTCTGCTGTCGGACGAGAGCCTGTCGGCCAAACACAAGGGGCGAGTGGCGCGCATCGACCGCGCCGCTCGCGACATGGCGGAACTGGGCACCGCGCTGATGCTCATGGCGCGGGAGGACAACGCCCTGGCCGAGGGCGGCGAATGCGCGCCCGCCGCGGTGATCGACGAGGCGGTGGAGAAGCATCGCTATCTGCTGCGCAACAAGCCGGTGGCCCTGGAAATCAGCACCGATCCGGCGGTGGAGCTGCAGGCCGATCGCGGGCTGCTGTACATCCTGGTCAGCAACCTGGTGCGCAATGC
Source organism: uncultured beta proteobacterium (assembly GCA_963696505.1). Classification (GTDB taxonomy): domain Bacteria; phylum Pseudomonadota; class Gammaproteobacteria; order Burkholderiales; family Rhodocyclaceae; genus CAVOKN01. Next base: position 56,708 of record CAVOKN010000007.1, read on the forward strand.
CTTCTCGTTTACCGACCAGGGCCGAATCGAAATCCGCCAGGACGGGCAGCACCTGATTGTGTCCGACACCGGTCGCGGCATACCGGGCGACGCGGTGGAGCAGGTGTTTCTGCGCCACTTCCGCAGCGCTGCCAGCGACGGGGCGGGCATCGGCCTGGCGTTGGTGAAGCGCATCTGCGACCGCTACGGCTGGCAGATCCGGCTCGACAGCGGCGAGTCCCGCGGCACCTCGGTCACCGTCCGCTTTCGCTGAAGCCGGTCCCGCGGCCAAGACTTAACGCTCGCCTAACGCGAGCACGACTACCCTCGCGGTTTTCGGTCAGTGGGCGCGCGTGGCGCGCCTGCATCGGGCGCATGGAATCGCGCGTTTCAATTTTAGCGGGAGCCGCGGCAGACCGGCCTCATGTGCCCGAGGACGGTGCGGCCACGGCCGCCGCGCTGGCCCGAAGTCACCGCCGCATCCTGGCTCTGACGGATCTGGCTTCCCGGGGCGAACAGGTAGTTCGCCGGGCGCGTGCCATCAGCCTGAGCGGCGAGGCGGCGCTGCTGGCGGTGCATGTCATCGACGGCCGCACAGTATTCGAGTCGGACGGGCCTTGCGGCTATTTCCTCGCCGCGGAGCGCTCCGGCCGCCGCGTGCCCCGCGCCGTTCAGCGCCTGGATCTGATGCTGGCGCGCAACCAGGCGGCATGGGCCGAATCCGCGGTGCTGGTGGCGGATAGCACCGAGCCGCTCGCCGGCCTGATCGACCGCTGGCGCCCGGATCTCATCCTCACCGACAGGCGTAGCGCCGCCCAGCCCTGGGCGGCCGCTGCCCTGCGCCGCACCGGCTGCAAGCTCGAACTGGTCGATGACAATCGCACACACAATCGCACACCCGCGCCACGGCCGGGACAGATTTCCGAACTGCTCAAAGGGGAAGGACTCATGACCGACTCGCCATCCGCGGCGGCGGACGATGCCCGCGCCAGACAGGTTGCCAAGACCTCCGTCCTCGGCCTCGTCACGCTGCTGCTTTATCTGGTGCTGTTCGCCAACGAGGCGGCGATCCTGCAGATTTCGGCACAGGGCCGCTGGTACTTCCTGCTGCCCATCGTCATCGCCTTCGTGTTCTCGTTCTTCCACGGCGCCTTCACCGCCCAGTTCTGGGACGTGCTGGGCATCAAGGCCAGCGGCAAGAGGGGATAGTCATGGAACCGAGCCTCAACTTCATTCAGCTCGATGTCATGAACATGAGCTACCTGTTCATCGTCGGCTTCATCGGCGGCATGGTGAGCGGCTTTATTGGGTCCGGCGGGGCCTTCGTGCTGACGCCGGCGATGATGAGCCTCGGCGTGCCGGGCATCGTCGCCGTGGCCTCCAACATGTGCCACAAGTTCCCCAAGGCGCTGGTGGGCGCCATCAAGCGCGCCAAGTACGGCCAGGTGGACGTCAAGCTGGGCCTGGTCATGGGCGCTTCCGCCGAGGCCGGGGTGCTGATCGGTGCGCACCTGCAGGAAAGCATCAAGCGCAGCTTCGGCGACGCCGGCTCCAACCTCTACGTCAGCGTCGCCTTCGTCATCGTGCTGGCGATCGTCGGCGGCTACGTCCTGCGCGATGCAATACGCATTCACCGCGCCGGCGAGCAGCATGCGGAGGAGAAGGCCGGGCCACTGGCGCGCTTCGTTCAGTCGATCAACATTCCCGGCACCATGGTGTATTTCCCCAGCATCAAGGCGCGGGTGTCCTTCCTCGTCACGCTGCCGCTGGGTTTCGCTACCGGCCTGCTGGCGGCTACCATCGCCGTCGGCGGTTTCGTCGGCGTGCCCTCGATGATGTACGTGCTGGGGGTGCCGTCGATGATGGCCTCCGCCACCGAGCTGGTGATCGCCTTCGTCATGGGCCTGGGCGGCACCATCAAGTTCGCCTGGAGCGGCTATGTTGACATCCGGCTCGCCATGATCATCCTCGCCGGCTCGCTGTTCGGCATCCAGTTGGGCGCCATCGGCACCACCTACGTCAAGCCCTACATGATCAAGGTGGTGATGGGCGTCATCATGGTGACGGTGCTGGTGTCCCGAGGCTTCGTGGTACCGGTGTACCTGTCCCAGCTCGGCCTGATCGCGCCGCTCGGGGACACCACCGTCGCCGTGCTCAAGAACCTGAGCTTCGGCATCATGATTCTGGCTTTGGTGCTGGGCGCCGGCATCGTGCTCAAGGCGCTGGTGACGGGGATGATCGAGCATCGCCGCCAGCACGAGATGCTGGAGGAGCCGCTCGCCGCGGACTGACTTTTCGGACCGGATGCTGCCGTTTCAGCGACTTCGATCCTTTTCCCACATCACGTCGCCGCGCCCGGCGGCGCGGTTGAGCACCCGGCCGAGGACGAACAGCAGGTCCGACAATCGGTTGAGGAACTGCCGTCCCGTGTCGCTCACCTTCTCATGGCCGGCCAGCGCCACCACCGAGCGCTCGGCGCGCCGGCACACGGTACGCGCGAGGTGGGCCAGGGCCGCGGCGCGGCTGCCTCCCGGCAGGATGAATTCCTTCAGCGGCTGGAGCGTTCCGTTGTACGTGTCGATCGCCTGTTCCAACTGTTCCACCCCGGCTTCCGCCAGCAGGTGCATGCCGGGTATCGACATCTCGCCGCCCAGGTCGAACAGGTCGTGCTGGATGCCGGTGAGCAGGGCGCGGATGTCCTCCGGCATTTCCTCGCACAGCAGCAGCCCGAGGCAGGAATTCAGTTCGTCGATGTCCCCCAGTGCAGCGATGCGCAGGCTGTCCTTGGGTACGCGGCTGCCGTCGCCCAGGCCGGTGGTGCCGGCGTCGCCGGTGCGGGTATAGATCTTGGAAAGGCGGTGGCCCATGGCGGGTTGAGGTCGGGTGGCGGGCGGCAGGGGAATATACCGCTCTGATCAGCAAATAAGGAAGTTGTTTGCTGGTGCAAATTAGCCCCTGCTAACATCGCGGGCTCTTCCGAAGGCATGGCGATGCCTTCGCGCTTTGTCGCACCCACACATCGACGAGCCCGCGCCCAATGACAACCAATCCGCTGCTGCAACGCTTTCTGCCTTTCCTGCGCTGGCTGCCTTACAAGGGTACGGCGCTCCGCGCCGACTTCCTGGCCGGACTCACGGTGGCGCTGGTGCTGGTGCCCCAGTCCATGGCCTACGCCCAGTTGGCCGGGCTGCCGCCCTACTACGGTCTGTACGCGGCCTTCCTGCCGGTGATGGTGGCAGCGCTGTGGGGATCGTCGAACCAGCTCGGGACCGGTCCGGTGGCCGTGGTGTCCCTGCTCACGGCATCCTCCCTTGCGCCGCTGGCGGCGACGGGGAGCGAGCAGTACGTGGTTTTGGCGGTGATGCTGGCCCTGCTGGTGGGCCTGGTGCAGATAGCGCTGGGGGCTTTCAAGCTTGGCGTGATCGTCAATTTCCTTTCCCACCCGGTGATCGTCGGCTTTACCAATGCCGCAGCGCTGATCATCGGCCTGTCCCAGATCAACAAGCTGATCGGCGTTCCCATGGGACGTTCCGAGCACTTCATCGAGGACATCTGGGGCGTGGTGAAGCAGGTGGGCGATACCCATCTGCCGACGCTGGCCATGGGTTTGGCAGCAATCGCCATCATGGTGCTGATCCGCAAGAAGGCGCCCAAACTGCCGGGTGTGCTGATTGCCGTGGCGCTGACCACCGTGGTGAGTTGGTCCATCGGCTTCGAGCGCAACACCCGGGCCGGCGTCGAGGCGGTCATGGACAGCGAGGCAGGCGGCCTGCTGACCGAGTTCGCGCGTACCGAGGCCCGTATCGAGGAGATCAATGCCCAGATCGCGACGCGCTCGGCAGCGCTGAAGCAGGCGCAAAAGGACAGCGCCGAGCCGAGCCATGCGATCGCCACGGCGAACTACGAACTGGAACTGCTGCGTTTGCAACTCCATGATCGGGAAACCGAGAATCGCGGGCGCAATCGCGCCATCCGCAGCTTCGCTTTCGAACGCGTGGCGGCTGCGGATGGGCAGGCGGCAGTCTTCTACGTCGAAGGCAGGCTGCCCGCCGGCGCCCAGTCCGATGGCCACCGTTGGCGCATCGCCAAGGCGTCGCGGGGCGAGCTCAAGTTCGTGGGCGGCGGCGAGGTGGTGGGCAAGATTCCCGAGGGGCTGCCTTCCTTCTCGGTGCCCAAGATGTCCTGGGACATGCTCGGTACGCTGCTGTCCACCGCCATCGTGATTTCCCTGGTGGGCTTCATGGAGGCGATCTCCATCGCCAAGGCGATGGCGGCCAAGACCAAGCAGAAGATCGACCCCAACCAGGAACTGCTGGGCCAGGGCTTGGCCAACGTGGTGGGCGCGCTTAGCCAGGCCTTTCCGGTCTCGGGCTCGTTTTCCCGCTCGGCGGTGAACATCAATGCCGGCGCCGTCACCGGCATGTCCTCGGTATTCACCGGCCTGTTGGTGCTGCTCACCCTGCTGTTTCTGACGCCGCTTCTCTATCACCTGCCGCAGGCGGTGCTGGCGGCGGTGATCATCATGGCGGTGATCGGGCTGGTGAATTTGGATGCGGTCAAGCATGCCTGGCAGGCGAGCCGCCACGACGGCGCGGCGGCGATCGTGACCTTCTTCGCCACCCTGGCCTTCGCACCGCATCTGGACAATGGCATCCTGGTGGGGGCCGGACTGGCGATCCTGCTCTATCTGCTGCGCACCATGAAGCCGCGGGTGGCGATCCTCGGCCGCTATGCCGATGGCACGCTGCGCGACGCTTCGGTGCACGACCTTCCCGCTTCGGAGGTCGTGACGGCAGTTCGCTTTGACGGTCGGCTTTACTTCGCCAACGTGTCCTACTTCGAGGATGCGATCCTGGAGGCGGTAGCCAACAATCCCAAGGCCGCCTACCTGCTCGTGGTTGGCGACGCCATCAACGAACTGGACGCCTCCGGCGAGGAAGTGATCCACCATATCGTCGACCGCCTGCGCAGCAACGGCGTCAAGGTCGTGTTCGCCGGCCTCAAGAAACAGGTGATCGAGGTCATGCGCGCCACCGGCCTGCTCGACCACCTGGGCGAGAACAGTCTCTTCGCCACCGCCGATATGGCGCTGGAGTCGATCTACGCCTCGGCCGCCGCGGCGGGCAAGGAAGCCGATCGGACGCTGCGGCCCCAGAAGTGATGGGCCTGGCTGCGATGCCCCTTGCCGCGCACCGTTGCCCGGTGCCCGAGCTTGCCAGCCGTCGCATCGGGGGCCTCGGGTGAGCCTCACCCTGCTGCTCCTGCTGCCGCTTGCCGGCGCGGTACTGATCGGTCTCATGCCGGCACGGCGCATCGCGGGCATCCGCGACGTGGCGTTTGCCTCTGCGGCAGCGACCCTGCTCTATGCCTGGTCGCTGCTCGGCCACTTCGATTACGCGGTGGCCGAGGTCCAGTTGTTCGAACACCACGTCTGGAATCCCCGCGCCGGTTCCAGCTTCTCCCTCGGGGTGGACGGCATCTCCTTGCCGATGGTGTTGCTCGCCACCCTGCTCACCGTGGTGGCGGTGCTCGCCTCCGGCGCGATCCGGCGCAACGCCAAGCTCTACTACCTGCTGCTGCTGCTGCTGGAAGCGGCGATGCTCGGCGTATTCACCGCCCGCGACTGGTCGCTGTTCTACGTGTTCTGGGAACTGACCCTGATCCCGTTGTTCTTCCTCATCGACCGCCTGGGCGGCGCCAATCGCCACCGGGCGGCGCTGAACTTCGTGCTGTACACCATGGGCGGTTCGGTGTTCATGCTGGTCGCATTGCTGTTCCTGTTCGACGCCTCCCCCGGCCACAGCTTCGGCATGGCGGCGATGGCGGAGGGCGCGCGCGCCCTGCCGCGCGAGACGCAGTCGCTGATCTTTCTTGGGCTGCTGATCGGCTTCGGCGTCAAGATGCCGATCGTCCCGCTGCACGGCTGGCTGCCGCTGGCCCACGTCGAAGCACCCAGCCCGGTGTCCATTCTCCTTTCGGGCATCCTGCTCAAGATGGGCTCCTACGGCCTGATCCGCGCCGCCGAGTCGCTGCCGTCGGCGGTGATGGCGCTGCAGCCCTGGCTGGCGGCGCTGGCCTTCGTGAACCTGATCTACGGCGGCGTGCTCGCCTGGCACCAGCGCGATCTGAAGGGCATGGTCGCGTACTCCTCGGTGTCGCACATGGGCGTGGTGCTGCTGGGCATCGCCGCGCTCAATGTCGCCGGGCTCACCGGCGCGGTGATGCAGATGGTCGCCCACGGCCTGGTGGCGGGTGCGCTGTTCCTGCTCATCGGCCTGCTCTACGAGCGCACCCACACCCGTGACCTCGCCGACTACAGCTCGCTGGTGCGGGTGATGCCGCGCTTCGCCTTCTTCACCGTGCTCGCTTTCCTGGCGGCGATGGGCCTGCCCGGCACCGCCGGCTTCGTCGCCGAGCTGCATGCGCTGGTCGGCGGCTTCGAGCGTTGGGGTGCCTGGGTGGCGCTGCTTTCGCTGTCGGTGCTGATCAGCGCTGCCTACGCGCTGCGCACCATCGGCCGGCTTTTCACCGGCCCGGTACGCGCCGCGATGCAGGACGTGCCCGATCTCACCCGCTCCGAGATGGCGGCGGCGGGGGTGCTGTCGGCAGGCGTTCTGGTGCTGGGCTTCTATCCGGCTCCCGCGCTGGCGCTGATCGCCGCCTCGGTCGGGCACTTGAGCCGGCTGTTCGGATCATGAGCATGGACCACGGCGCCGAGAGTGGCGACATGCGCTCCCATCTGCTGGATTGGGTGCAGCACCTGGAGCACGTGCTGCCGGGGCAGGCGCCGATCAAGGACTTCGTCCATCACAACACCCTGCACGGTTTCGAGCATCTCAGCTTTCCCGAGGCGCTGGCCGCCGCGCGGCGTCTCACCGGCGCGGCGGGCTACCTGTCGCCGCAGCGCTTCCGCCAATTGCTGCAGGAGGGGCGCGTCACGCGAGACGATCTGGAGGACGTTCTGCGCGAGACCGCGGGATTCGATGCCGACGGGGTCGTTCTGGAAACTGCCTCCGGCCCGATGCGGCAGATCGACGTTCAGCTCGCGGTGCTGATCAACCCGCTGGATGCGGTGTCGCTGGCGCGGCTCGCCTGGGAGGCGGAGGAAAACGCTGCCTTCGCGCGGCTGCGAAAGGGCGTTCCCGAATCGCAGCGGCGCCGGCTGCTGGCCGCCGCGGGTGGCGAGGCGCAGGCTGTGGCGCAGTTGTGGGCCGCCTGCCTCGACGTGCTGGAGATCGATCCGGCTTTCCTGCACCCTGAGGAACTCGTCGAACGCTTCGATCGCGAGGAGGCGGACCGTGGCGACGCGGATGAGGCTGCCGGCGACGGGGCAGTGCTGTGGGAGGGTCTGGCGCAGCAGCTCGGCATCACCTGGACGCTGCGCGACCTGCTGCTGGCGCTGACTGGCGAGGATGTGCTGGACGCCGTGCGTCCGCTGCTGATCCGCCAGCTCGGGGCGCATCTCGACCAGGGCATGGCGGCCTGGCACCACCCGCTGCGCCACAGCGGCTTCTTCGAAGCTTGGCGCGCCAGCGCGGCGGCCGATCCGGCGTGGAATCTGGACGAGCTGCCCGGCGCGCGGCACGAGATCGCGGCCCTGCCGCATGAGGCCGTCGATGCCGTCATGCGCGAGCTGGAGTGCATGGAGCTGCCGCGGGAGCGCTGGACCGGCTACCTGGAGCGCCTCGCGCTGGAGCTGCCGGGATGGTCAGGCATGGTGCTGTGGCGCCATATGCATCCCAGCTATGCGGACGGCGGCGGCGTGCCGGTGGCGATGATGGACTACCTCGCGGTGCGTCTGGTGCTGGAGCGCCTGCGCGCCGCGGCGCTGGCGCAGCGGCACTGGGGCATCCCGCTGCGCCTGTCTCTGCTCGCCGCCCATTTCCACCGCAACGGCGACGAACTGGCGGTGCGCGGCGCCTACCACGACGGCATGCTGCCGGAGTATCTCGCGAACCTGGTGGAGCGCCGCATCGACCGCGCCCGCGATGCCGAAGTCATCGAAGCCCCAGGCTGGAGCCGGCTGGCACGCCGGGTGCGCGAAAGTCAGTCTCTGGGGAGCGGTGCCTGTGGCGGCGTCGGCGACTGTGCGTGGCCGCTGTTCCTGCTGGCCCAGCACCTGGGGATCGCCGGCGGCGAACTGCGCGCCGCCGGGCACGAGGCGGCGCAAGCGCTGCTCGCCGCGCTGCGCCGCTTCGACGAGGATGAAGCCGGCTTCGTCTGGCTGCGCGCCTACGAGCGCCATTACCGCGAGCAGATCTTCGCCGCGCTGGCCGCCAATCACGGCCGCTGCCCGCTGCCCCTGGCCGCCCCGGCACAGCTCGTGTTCTGCATGGACGACCGGGAAGAGGGCATGCGCCGCCACCTGGAGGAGATCAATCCGCACCTTGAAACCCTCGGTGCCGCCGCCCACTTCAACGTGTTCATGAACTGGCGCGGCCTCGATGACGATCGGGTGACGATGCTGTGCCCCGTGGTGGCGCGCCCCTCGCACGAGGTGAGGGAACTGCCCAGGCCCGAGGCCGAGCAGGCGATGCCCGAGCACCGGCGCCGCCGCGCCTGGCGCTTGCGGTGGAAGGACCGCCTGCACCAGGATACGCGCCGCGGCGTGCTGACGCCGCTGCTGCTTTCCGCGGCGGCGGCGCCGGCGGCGCTGGGCGCCCTGCTGCTGCGCAGCTTCGCGCCTTCGCGCCTGGCGCGGCTCACGGGCGGGCTGCGGCGGCGGGTGGACGGCACGATCCCGACGCGCATCGAGATCAGCGTGCACAGTGACCCCGGCATGCCGGTGGCAAGCGCCACGCCGGACCAGCCGCGCCTCGGCTTCACCGACGCCGAGCAGGCCGACCGGGTGCAGGCTTTCCTGCGCAACATGGGCCTGACGCGCGACTTCGCGCCGCTGGTGGTGATCGCCGGCCACGGATCCTGGAGCCAGAACAACCCCCACCTCGCCGCCTACGACTGCGGCGCCTGCTCCGGGCGGCACAGCGGCCCCAATGCGCGGCTGCTTGCCGCCATGGCCAACCGGCCGGCGGTGCGCGCGCTGCTCGCCGAGCGCGGCATCGCCATTCCCGAGGGCACCTGGTTCGTCGGCGCCGAGCACAATACCTGCGACGACGTGATCGATTTCTTCGATGCCGAGGACATCCCCGCCGCCTTGGTCCCCGCCTTCGAATCGCTGCGGCGCGACCTCGCCGCCGCCACCCGCGCCCACGCCCGCGAGCGCTGCCGCCGCTTCGCCTCCGCCCACGCCAACATCACGCTGGACCAGGCCGCGTGGCACGTCGAGGACCGGCGCAACGACTACTCGCAGGCGCGGCCGGAACTGGGCCACGCCACCAACGCCTGCGCCTTCATCGGCCGGCGCGCCATGAGCCGCGGCGCCTTCTTCGACCGCCGCGCCTTCCTCATCTCCTACGACCCGACCCAGGATGCCGACGGCCGAGTGCTGGAGGGACTGCTGCTGGCCAACGGCCCGGTGGGCGCGGGCATCAGCCTGGAGTACTACTTCTCGACGGTGGACAGCGAGCGCTACGGCTGCGGCACCAAGACCCAGCACAACGTCGTGGGCCTGTTCGGCGTCATGCAGGGGGCATCGTCGGACCTGCGCACCGGGCTGCCGCGGCAGATGATCGAGATCCACGAGGCGATGCGCCTGCTGGTGGTGGTCGAGGCGAAGATCGACATCGTCACCGCCATCTACCAGCGCCAGCCGCCGCTGCAGGAACTGATCGGCAAGGGCTGGATCGTCGTCGCCGCCAAGGATCCGGACTCGCCGGCCATCCATCTGTTCGACCCGGAGCGCGGCTGGCTGCCGTGGCAGGGCGAGACGAAGCTCAAGACCGTCGAGTCTTCGCTCGACTGGTTCAAGGGCAAGCGCGATCCGCTGCCGCCGGTACTGCTGACCCGGCCGCTGGAGGGGGCGACGTGAGCTACCTGGCGAGGGGCCCCCGGCAGGGGGATCGACAGCACAGCGAACGGCGCCGGCGGCCGACAGAACTGCGCGGAGAATCCGACCCGGGTACGGAGGCCGCGACGTGAGCCATCAGGGCAATCGCATGAGCCGCTCCCTCTCCCCCGGGCCCGGGGGAGAGGGCTGGGGTGAGGGGGTGCTGCACGTTCCTGCGAGCGGTCTCGCATGCTCGAACGCGCCCCTCACCCTGCCCCTCTCGCCGCAAGCGGGGCGCGGGAAGGCGGTGCGGGGAACCGTCCCGAGTACGGAGGCGGCAGCGTGAATCCGATGCTCGTTCCCGCTCTGGCAGTCACTGTGCCGTGCTGCCGCTGCTCGCGGCGCTCGCCATCGCCGGGCGCCTCCTCGCCGGCCGCGACCAGGGCGACGCGGCGGAGCTGCCCACCGCCCGGATCGCCGGCGCTGCCGCGCTGCTGACTTTGTTGGCGCTGCTGGTGCTCGGCGCCATCGCGTTCATGCACGGCGCGCCGGGACTGATCGCCCTCGGCAACTGGTTTGCCAGCGGCAAATTGGTGCTGCCGCTTTCGCTGACACTCGATGCGCTGAGCCTGCCGATGGCAACGCTGGTGGCGCTGATCGGGCTGGTGACGCTGCGCTTCTCGCAGAACTACCTGCATCGCGAGGAGGGCTTCCACCGCTTCTTCCTCGCCATGATGGTGTTCCTGGCGGGGATGCTGCTGATCGTGCTGGCGGGGAATTCGGCGCTGGCCTTCGTCGGCTGGGAATTGGCCGGCATCAGCTCCTGGCTGCTGATCGGCTACGCCTACGAGCGGCCGGTGGCCACCGGCAACGCCCTCTTCGCCTTCGTCGCCAACCGCATCGGCGATGCCGGCTTCATCGTCGCCATCGCGCTGTCCTTCCGCTGGCTCGGCACGCTGGAGTGGAGCGCGGTCGGCGGCGGACTGACGGCGCTCCAGGCGCGGCTGCTGGCGCTGGCCTTCGTCGTGCCGGCGGTGGTCAAGTCGGCGCAACTGCCGTTCACGCCCTGGATCACCCGCGCGCTGGAAGGGCCGACACCCTCGTCCGCCATCTTCTACGGCTCCGTCATGGTCCATGCCGGCGTCCTGCTGCTGCTGCGGCTGGAGCCGCTGCTGGTCCAGGCGCCGGACGTGATGGCGCTGCTGGTGGTGCTGGGACTGGCCACCGCCGTGGCAGCCCATCTCGCGGGGCTGGTGCAGACCGACGTCAAGACCGCCCTGATCCATGCCACGGTGGCCCAGGTGGGCCTGATGTTCGCCGTCATCGGCATGGGCTGGTTCCAGTTCGCCGCATGGCACCTGGGCCTGCACGCCGCCTGGCGCGCCTACCAGTTCCTGCTCGCGCCGTCCTACATGCATCTGATGCAGGCGCCGGCGCGCCCGGTGCCCGACTGGCTGGCGCGGCGCGGCTGGCTCTATGGCGCGGCGATGCAGCGCTGGTGGCTGGAGCAGGTTGCGGTGGGGACGCTGGTGCGGCCGGTGCAGGCGGCGGCGCGGGACGCGCGGGCCTTCGACGACGAGGTGCTGAGCCGCATGGTGGGCATGCCCGAGGACATGCCGCGTAGCGCCGGCAATGATGAAGTCATCCGCGGCCACGGTTTGGCCGGCCGCCTGCTGCTGGGCAGCGCCGAACGGCTGCAGCGCTTCGAGAGTCGGCTGATCCTGCGGCCCGGCGGCGAGCGGCGCGGACTGCGCAGGCTGGGACGCTATCTGCGCATGGCCGAGGCGCTGCTGGAGCAGCCACGCTACCTCCTGCTGCTGGTGCTGGGGACTCTTGCGGTGATCCTGTGATGACGATCGACTGGCCGATCCTGGCGTTGCTGCAACTGCTGCCGCTGGCGGGCGCGGCGCTGGTGTTCGCGCTGCGGGAAAAGCCCGCGGCGGTGTGGCTCGCGCGCGGCATCGCGGCGGCGGAACTGCTGCTGGCGGTCGTGCTCTACCGCGTGCTCGATGCCGGCCTGCCCACGTTCCAGTTCGGCGAACGCATCGCCGGGATCGGCTATCACGCTGGCGTCGACGGCCTCTCCGTGCTGTTCGTGCTGCTTTCGGCGCTGATCACGCTGCTGCTCGGCTTCTATGGTGTGGTGCGCGGCCTTGCTTCCGCCGGCCGGCTTGCAGCGGTGATCCTGGCGGCGGAAGCGGCGCTGATGTGCATGCTGACCACCCTCAATCTGCTCTGGTTCGCCGCCGCCTCCGCCGTGGAACTGCTGCTGGTGGCCTACCTCATCGGCCGCTGGTCCACCTCCACCGAGGAGAACCGCGGTCTGGCAATGAACCGCTTCCTCCAGTTTCAGGGCGTCGGCTGGGCGCTGTTCGTCGCAGGTGCGCTGGTGCTGGCCTGGAGCTACGCGGATGCAAGCGGCGGGCGCTGGAGCTTCGACCTGCTGGAGCTGCCGCGGCATCCGCCCCAAGGGAAGTTCCAGTCGATCGCCTTCTTCCTGCTGTTCTACGGCCTGGCGGTGCGCACGCCGCTGTTCCCGCTGCACGGCTGGCTGCCGGCGGTGGCCCACCGCGGCATGGTGGCGGTGGCGCCGGCGCTGCTGCTCGGTGTCAAGGTCGGCATCTACGGCATGCTGCGCTTCGTGCTGCCGCTGACGCCGGACGCGGTCGCCGCCTGGCAGGGCTACGTCGTCGCCTTCGCCATGACGGGCGTGTTCTTCGCCGCGGCGCTGGCGCTGCTCCAGAGCAACCTGCGGCGGCTGCTCGCCTTCGCGGTGGTGAGCCACACCAGCCTGATCGTCGTCGGTCTGTTCACCCTCGATGCCGATGGCCTGCTCGGGGGCGTGCTGCTGGCGGTGAACTTCGGCCTTGCGGTGACGGTGATGCTGTTCATGGTGGGCTTCGTCTTCCACCGCACCCGCTCCACCGATCTCGACAAGCTGGGTGGCCTGTTCGACCGCATACCCTTCATCGCTTTGGCATTTTTCGTGGGGGGGCTGGCCATCGTCGGCATGCCCGGAACGCCGGGCTTCGACGCTGTTCACCTGGTGCTGGAGGCCGCCATCCACCGCTTCGGCGCGCTGCCCACGATCGCCACGGCACTGGGCAACGTGGCAGCGGCGGGCTTCCTGCTGTGGGCCTTCCAGCGGGCATTCCTGGCGCCGCGCGCCGACGGCAGTCACGCAAACGTGGCCCGAACCGAGCCCATGGAATATTTCGTCGGCGGCGCCGCGCTGCTGGTGCTGCTGGCGGCGGGCTTCCACCCCGAACCGTGGCTGCGGCTCACCGAGTCCGCCGTGGGCGCGCTGGCGCAGCGCTTCCTGATGCTATGAACTTCGATTTACCACGTAGAGACGTAGGTCAGGTTGCGCAGCTACCTGACATCCGCAAAGCGTCAGGGAGCGCTGCGCACACCCTGACCTGCGGCGCTGTCCGGGCGCGGGTCGCGCTTGATGGGGTTGCCCCTCACCCCTGCCCTCTCCCCGCAAGCGGGGCGAGGGAGCACTGCAGTTCCCTCTCCACCGGAGTTGGGGGGGAGGGTAGTCTCTTGAGGACGCACTTGTGAGAATTCTGGCGAAGACTTGCGCAGAAAGTGGCTTGGGGGATTTGCAAGGGGGCGTGCCCCCTTGTTCGTCCTCGGGGGATATACAAGGGGAATCTCCCCTTGATCGTACATGGCAGGTTTTTCGGCCGATTCGAAGCTGCATGCCTTATTGGTTCCGGCTCGGGCTCTTGAGGACGCACTTGTGACAATTCTGGCGAAGACTTGCGCAGAAAGTGGCTTGGGGGATTTACAAGGGGGCGTGCCCCCTTGTTCGTCCTCGGGGGATATACAAGGGGAATCTCCCCTTGATCGTACATGGCAGGTTTTTCGGCCGATTCGAAGCTGCATGCCTTATTGGTTCCGGCTCGGTCGGCTTAGGGTGAGGGGGCCTCAGGAAGTCCGAGGGGGTGGCCGCGAATGAGCGCCCTCACTGCGCTGCCGCTGCTCTCCCTGCTGCTGCTGGCACCGATCGCCGGCGGGGTGCTGATCTGGCTCGCGCCGCGGTCCTGGGCGCGCGGGCTGGCGCTGCTGGCGGCGCTGGCGACGCTGGTCCTCGCCCTGCTCACCGTGGCGCGCTTCGATGCGGCGGCGGCGGGCTTCCAACTGGTCGAAACGGCGGCGTGGATGCCGCAGCTCAACGTGAACTATGCCCTCGGCGTGGATGGCATCTCGCTGCTGTTCCTGCCGGCCACGGCGCTGCTCTTTGCCGGGGTGATCCTGGCGTCGTGGAACAGCGTGCAGACCCTGCCGCAACTCCATTTCAGCCTGCTGCTGCTGCTGGAATCGGCGACCCTGGGAGTGTTCTGCGCCCTCGACACGGTGCTGTTCTTCCTGTTCTGGGAGCTGACCCTGGTGCCGATCTACTTCCTGGCGAGCTTGTGGGGCATCGGGCCGCAGCGCCGCCACGCCGCCGCCAAGTACCTGCTCGTCATGATGGCGGGAGGTGTGCCGCTGCTCTTCGGCTTCCTGGTGCTGGCCTTCGGCAACGCGGCGATGGGCGGGGCAGGCGTCCCCGCGGGGCTGACTTTCGATCTGCGCGCCCTGCTCGCCGTGCCGCTGCCCAAGGGCACCGAGTACGCGGTCTTCCTGCTGTTGCTGCTGGGCTTCGGCGTCAAGGTGCCGGTGTTCCCGCTGCACACCTGGCTGCCGGTGATGGCGATGGAGGGGCCGGCGGCCGTCACGGCGCTGCTCACCGGCCTCAAGCTGGGCGCCTACGGCCTGATCCGCTTTGCCGTGCCGCTGGCGCCGGAAGCGGCCACGGAACTGCACTGGCTGCTGGCGGGACTGGGCGTGGCGGGCCTGCTTTTCGGCGCGGCGGCGGCGCTGGCCCAGACCAACCTGCGGCGCATGCTGGCGTATTCGAGCCTGTCCCATGTCGGCCTGGTGCTGCTGGGCGTCGCCTCCTTCAATCTCCAGGGCGTGCAGGGTGCGGTGCTGCAACTGCTGACTTTCACCCTGGCTGCGGGCGGCGCATTCCTGGTCGCCGGCTTCCTGCACCATCGGGTCGGCTCCACCGACGTGCTGAGGCTGGGCGGGGCGGCGCGCAGCGCGCCGCTGCTGGCGAGCTTCTTCCTGCTGTTCGGACTGGCCGGCATGGGCATGCCCCTGACATCGGGCTTCCCGGCCGAACTGCTGATTCTGGTGTCCGCCATCGCGACCCACACCGGCGCCGGCATCGCCGCGGTGGCGGGCAGCGTGGTGGGTGCCGCCTATTTCCTCGGCCTCTACCGCCGTGCCTTCTTCGGGCCAGTGGCGCGCGCCGACATCGCCACGCTGCCCGACCTCAGGCCGCGGGAGCTGGCGATCGTGCTGCTGTTTGCCAGTGTCATCATCGTCGTCGGCCTCACCCCGGGGCCGGTGCTGGAGCTGATCCGCCCCTCCGCCGAAGCCTGGGTCGCGCGCCTGCCGGTCACTGGCCGTTGAGAGGCTGCAAGGTCCGCGAGCGCCAGTCGAGCACCGCGGTGCGGATATGCATCTTCGCCGCAAGTTCTGGGAACTCGGAGCGGATCACCTCGGCGGCGAAGTCGGAAAGAAAGCGCGACTTCAGCTCGGCGCGCGCCCGGTCCATGCCGATCTCGTCGTAGGGCACGGAACTCAACAGCAGGAAGCCGTCGTCGGGAATGCGCTTCGCGTGCATGTTGTCGAGGATGATGCCGGCGGCCTTGCGGATCGGGTCGTCCAGGTTGGGGCTGTAGGGGCCGATGATCAGCGCCAGGTTGGGTGTATGCAGGAAGTCGAAACCGCGCCCCAGGCAGATCATCCATTCGCGGTGCTCGATGTCGAGGTGACGCGGCGAGCGTCGCACATCGGCGATGTGGTCCAGGTTGCCGAGCAGCAGCGGCAGCAGGTCGTCGCGCACCCGGGCCGGCATGTCCGGCAGTAGCGCGGCGAGCCGCGGCGCAAGGCTGTCGCGGTCCTCGGCGCCGCACTTCGCCAGGTCGAGCAGTTCCTCGCCCTCCCCATGGATGATGAGGGCATCGTCGTCGGTCTCGAAGCCGCACACCAGCGGGTACACCGTGCCGTGGCCGCGCCCGAAGGTGAATTCGACCTGCTTCCTGATGGCGTAGGTGTGGGCGATGGCGGCGGCTGTGTTGTAGCCGAAGCCGGCGCAGCCGCGCAGCGGATTGCCCTTGGAGAAGTGGTAGGTGATGAGCATCAGCACGCGGCGGCCTTCACCCACCATGCGATGCACGTGGTTCGCCAGCACCTCGCCAAGGTGGGGCCAGCCGAGGTCGAACATTCCCCCCAGGTTGCGGAAGGGCTGCACGATTCCCGGTGGCGTGTTGGTGGCGACAGACAGATTGATGCGCCCGTCCATGCACTTCATCACCGCGATGGCGGTGGGATGTTCGGCGCGGTAGCGCTCGCGGGCGAGCCAGGTCTCGGGACTGCAGTAGTCCGCCGAATGCCGCCGCGCCAGGTCGAACAGCCAGTCGAGGCGCTGGGCGATGGGCTTGCCGTGGATGTCCATTTCGTCTCCTCCCTTGGTGGCAGCAGGGTATTTCGCCGGCGCTAGCGCGACCTCTGCAGGACCGCGCGGCCCGATGCATGTGTCGTTGCGACCGATCCCCGCTGGGAAGCCTTGGTCACCATCGATCTTCCTTCTTGTGTCTGGCGATGCAGGTCTGAATCAGTGGTAGTCCTCTTCACGCTGGTGCCGGACCGCCAACACCAGCACACTCGACTGACTCACGATTTCATACAGCGCTACGTAGCCCGTGGCGCCGAAGGGAATAATCAGTTCCCGTCGCGTTGGGCTCTTGCCGGCCTTGCGGAAGCTGTAGGGCGTTGCGGCCAACTGGTTCGTGATGGCCGCGCGCACGGCGTCGATGGCGGACTGGGCCAGGTCGAAGTCTTCTGCGGTATTGGCCTTTTCCAGCAGGAAGTCGAACAAGCGGCTCAGATCATCTTCGGCTTCGACGCTGAAGCGAACGTCGAACCTCATTTACGAAGCTGCTTGCGCCTGGCGTTCAGCTTGGCTTGGAGCTTGTCGAGAACGTCGTCGGCCGGCATAGACAAGCCGGTGCGTTGGTAGTTCTCCCACGCCGCCTGGCCGCGCTCATGGAAGCGCTGTTGCGCACGCCGGAACTCCACGGCGTTGCGCACCGAAGCTTCGACGAACTCGGACAGCGTTTCGCCCTGCCGCAGCACGGCCTCGAGTTCGGCGCGAAGCTCAGGTTCAACACGGACCTGGGGAATGACGGCGGATTTCATGAAACGGAGTGTATTGCGTATGCGTTACGAAGTCCACCATCGGCACGGCCGCGCGGGCCGGATCTCGCAAGTCGGATCAAGCCGCGCTGCAGCGGATCCGACTTGCGGCCCGGAGCGGATACGCAGGGGATAATCGCGCGATGCCCGACCGTCAACTGATCTTCGCCGCAGCCTTGTTGCGCGGCCTCGCCACCGGCTTGGCCGGCGTGCTGATCGGGCTCTACCTGGCGCGGCTGGGCCTCGCGGCCTCGGCCATCGGCGCCGTGATCAGCGCCGGCTTGGCCGGGGCCACGGCGGCCGTGCTGCTGGTCACCATCGCCGGCGACCGGCTGGGCCGGCGCCGCCTGCTCGCCGCCCTGGCGCTGGCCAGCGGTGCGGGCGGCATTGCCGCGGGCCTCGCATCCGGGCCGTGGGCGCTGGGCGCGATCGCCTTCGCCGGCATGATCAACGGCATGGGGCGCGACCGCGGCGCGAGCCTGGTGATCGAGCAGGCGATCCTGCCGGCGACCACCGACGATAGCGGCCGCACCGGCGCCTTCGCCCGCTACAACCTGCTGATCGACATCGGCCATGCGCTGCGGCGCGCTGCTGGCGGCGCTGCCGACCTTGATGCATCAGTGGGTGGGGCTGGACGAGACCGTCGCGCTGCGCGCCACCTTCGTGCTCTACGGCGTGCTGCACCTCGCGGCGCTGCCGCTCTATCTGCGTCTCAGCCCCGCGGTCGAGGCGGTGCCGGGCGAAAAGTCAGTCGCTGCGATGCGGGTCTCCCCGGAATCGCGCCGCATCCTGTGGAAGATTTCGGCCCTGTTCGGGCTCGACTCGGTGGCCGGCGGCTTCGTCGGCACGGCGCTGCTGTCCTATTTCTTCTTCGAGCGCTTCGGCGTGTCCAGCGCCGTGATCGGCCTGCTGTTCTTCGGCGCACGCATCATGAACGCAATCTCGCACCTTGGGGCGGCGTGGCTGGCCAAGCGCATCGGGCTGGTGAATACGATGGTCTTCACCCACACGCCTTCGAGCCTGCTGCTGGTGACGGTGGCCTTCGTCCCCGACTTCTGGATCGCCGCATTGCTGTTCCTGATCCGCGAAGGCCTGGTGGAGATGGACGTGCCCACGCGCCAGTCCTATGTCATGGCGGTGGTGCGCCCCGAGGAACGCACCTTTGCTTCCGGCGTGACCCACCTGGTGCGGCTCGGCGGCTGGGCGGTGGCGCCCGCCGTGGCCGGCGCCCTGATGCAGGGCGTGGCGCTGATGACGCCGCTGCTGGTGGGGTCGGCAATGAAGATCGCCTACGACGGGCTGCTGTACCTCGCGTTCCGCAAGCTCAAGCCGCCCGAGGAGCGCTAAGCCTCACTGCCGCAGCGGCCGTCGCGCGCACTCCTCGAAGATGCGCGCCTTGCACCCGGCGCAGACCTCCGGGTCGAGGCGTTCGAAGATGCCGGCGATGGCGTCGCGCTTCTTCGCGAACAGCGCCTCGCGCCCGATGTCTTCGGCATAGGGCTGCCGGCACAGCATGCGGCAGGCGGCTTCGCGCAGGCTGTGGAAGTACAGCGCACCGCCGCGGGCGCGGCGGCTGCGCGCCTCCTGCGCCAGCAGTTCCGCGCCGGCGACATCGACGAAATTCATGCTGCGCCCCATCAGCAGCAGGTGCTTCTTCTGCGGCTGGCGTTCGGCGATGTCGTGGAAATACTCGCCGACGTGATTGGCCGCACCGAAGTAGAGCGATCCTTCGATGCGCACGATCTTGAGTTGCGGGCATTCGGCTTGCCCCGGCGGGCGCTCGACGAAGCGGCGCCGCGGATCGGCCGCGTCTGGCACCAGCGAGCGGATGGTGGGGCGCGAAGTGCGGTTGAGGTAGAGCATCAGCGACAGCACGATGCCAACCAGGATCGCGAACTCCAGGTGCATCACCAGGGTGGCGCCGAAGGTCACCGCCAGCACCGCCGCCTCGCTGCGGCTGACTCTTACGATGGTGGCTATGTGGTGGAAGTCGATCAGGCCCCAGGCCACCAGGAACAGGATGCCGGCCATCGCCGCATTGGGCAGCCAGGCGGCGAGCGGCGCCACGGCCAGCAGGATCAGGATCAGCGCCGCGGCGGAGATCACCGCCGCCAGCGGGGTGCGCGCGCCAGCCTCGAAGTTGACGCCCGAACGGTTGAAGGAGCCCGACGAGGGATAGGCGGAAAAGAAGCTGCCGACGAGGTTGGACAGGCCCTGGCCGATGAACTCCTGGTTGCCGTCAACGCGCTGGCCCGACTTCACCGCAACCGAGCGGGCGATGGACACCGCTTCGGTCAGGCCGAGCACCGTCACCGCCAGCGCCGCCCCCAGCAGGTGCTTGAGCGTGTCGAGCGCGAACTCCGGATGGGACAGCGCCGGCAGCGCGCCGGGCAGGGCGCCTATCGTCCTGATGCCCGTGGCATCGGGACCGAGGGCCTCGTTGAAGCCGAAGGCGGCGAGGCTGCCGGCGAGCATGGCGACGATCATGTAGGGCAGGCGGGGCAGCCACTTGCGCGCCGCGATGCCCGTCAGCAGCGTGATCAGCGCCACTGCGACGACGAAGGGCTTGATCTCGCCGACGTGCAGCACGAACTGCTGCAGCGTCTGGAAGAAGCTCAGCCCGCGCGGCAGGGCGAGGCCGAAGAAATTCTTCACCTGGCTAGCCATGATCAGCATCGCCGCCCCCGCGGTGAAACCCACCACCACGGTATGCGAGATGAAATTGACCAGGGTGCCCAGCCGCGCTGCACCCATCGCCAGTTGCATCACCCCGACCATGAAGCTCAGCGTGAGGACTAGGCTCACGTACTGGGCGCTGCCCGGCTCCGCCAGCGGCGACAGGGAAGCCAGCACCACCAGCGAGATCGCGTTGGTTGGGCCGGAAACCAGATGCCAGCTCGATCCCCACAGCGCGGCGATCACCGCCGGCACCATCGCAGCGTACAGGCCGTACTCGGGCGGCATACCCGCCAGGGTGGCGAAGGCGACACCCTGGGGCAGCACGACGACGGCACCGATCAGGCCGGCGACGAGGTCCGCCTTGAGCGTCCCGCGGTCTAGCCGCGGCAGCCACACAAGGAAAGGCAGCAGGCGGTTCAGCCAGGCGGAGGAGCTTGCGGGCACGGCTTGGCGAGGCGGTTGGCGGAGCCCAAGAATATCAGCAATCGCTGAAAGGTTGGCCGCCACCAACGGAGACTCAGGGCGCTCGCCTGAGCATCGCAGAATCGCTGCCTCGCCCCGCTTGCCGGGAGAGGGTGCAATTCATCCGATTGTCTTGGGCGGCTACTCGGGCCGGGACAGCTCCAGGTACACGTCCACCCGCCGCTCGCCGGCCTCGGGGACGCGCCGGCCGTGCGTCTGGGCGCGCACCCGCCTCTCGGGCACGCCCATTTCCCCCAGTCGCGCTTCCACCGCATAGCAGTCCTGCATGGCGCGGGCCTGGGCGTATTCGCGGCTGCCGCCTGGCGCGGGCCGGGCGCGCAGCACGATCCACTGCGACTTGTTGCGCGCCCAGCGCTGGGCGACTTCCGCCAACGCCTGCTGGGACGCGGGGTCGATGCGGTCTGAATCGGGCATGAAGCGGACCTGGGCGTCCGGGCGGCGCGCCGGTATCGCCGCGCCGGGCGATTCGTCCGGCGCCGGTTCCGCGGGTGGCGCGACCGGGACCGCAGCGTCTGCCTCGCGGGCCGGCGGCTCGGGGGCCGTGGCGGGGGAAGGCGCAGGCGGCGCCGTGCTGCAGGCTCCGATCAGGAACAGCAGCGGCAGCAGTGAAAGTCGGGGCAATCGCATCCTTTCGAATCGTGATTCCCGGGGCATCCGCGAGGCCAGGCGGGAGACGAGTTTGCGCATTGTGACCCATCGCGACGCTACAAAAAAAGAGCCCCTCGACAGAGGGGCAATGATGAGCAAAGCTGTTACCTGGGTTGCTGCAAACTCCTGCAATCTCGGCCGGCTACACCTCGCGAAGCGCTAGCGGGGGGGTGGCACGAAACGTACAAGTGCTCTTAGCAGTGTTCGTGCCATCGCTTTCACCGGTGCCAACACATTGAAAACAAACAGAATGACGATTGGGAGACGGTCGAGGGCGTGGGTTAGTGTTGCGATGTGCAACGGTCGGACCGGCAATCGGCGGCATTCCGAAGTCCGCCCGCGTCCGTCGATGCTCGACGGTAGAGGCGTCGGCGCGATTCGTTGCAGCGTGCAATACTTGCATTTGTTCGTTGCATTCTGCAACGCCGCATGAGCCCCGAGGCTGCCGCCGGACCATGATCGCCCGATCGCTTCGCTCCCGTATCCTCTTCGGCTACCTGACCGTCGCCGCCCTGCTGATCGGCACTGCCGGCATGGCCTTCCTGCAACTGGAGGCGATCGACCGTGCCATCGAGACCGAGCGCGTGTTCGTCGAGTTCTTCGATCTGATGCGCGATCTGCGCAGCCGGGAAAAGAATCTCGCGCTCTATCGCAAGCAGGTGGATTTCCGCGAGTCGGAGCAGGGGATCCTGCGCGCCCTGGCGCTGCTGGACGAGCGTCGCGGCGTCTTCCTGCGGCTGACTCAGGGGGCTCGCCTCGACTCGCTGGCCGTGGCACTCAACGACCATGCCAAGCGCCTCGGCGCCTATTGGCAGGTTCTGCGCGCCCGGCCGGCCCAGTCCCGCGGCGCCGAAGAGGACCTGGCCGAATCCCGCTCCACACTGGTTGCCGAAGCCGAGGGCATGGCGGGAATCGCCCACGCCGCGCTGGCCGATGCGCTCAAGACCCACCGCCTGGGCCTGCTGCTTTCGGTGGTGGTGCTGAGCCTGATCCTGATCGGCATCGGCAAGCTGCTGTCGCGCCGCGTCGCCCAGCCGCTCAAGGAACTGGAGCAGAAGATGGAATCGGTGGCGCAGGGCGAACTGGGCAAGATCGAGCTCGGCTCCTCGGACCGCGAGATCGCCTCGCTGTCCAATGCCTTCAACCACGTGCTCTTCGAACTGGAGGCGCGACGCGACGCGGTGCTGCGCTCGGAGAAGCTGGCGTCGCTGGGCACGATGCTGTCGGGAGTTGCCCACGAGTTGAACAATCCACTCTCGAACATCTCCAGTTCGACCCAGATCCTGCTGGAAGAGCTGGAGCAGGGCGACCTCCTCTACCAGCGCGAACTGCTGACGCAGATCGACGGCGAGACCGACCGTGCCCGCCAGATCGTGCGCGCGCTGCTCGACTTCGCTCCGCAGCGCGCGTTCCGGCGCGAGGCGGTGGGATTGCGTCCGCTGCTGGAGGACACGCTGCGACTGCTAGGCGGGCAGATTCCCGCGGCCGTCACGGTCGATCTCGACGTGCCGGCGGACCTGGCGGTGGCGGCGGACCGGCCGCGGCTGCAGCAGGTGGCGCTGAACCTGGCGCGCAATGCCCTGGAGGCAATGCCCGAGGGCGGGCGCCTCGCAATCCGCGCCGCCGCAAGCGGGCCCGGGATGGCGCCGGTGGACATCGAGTTCGAGGACAGCGGCAGCGGCATCCCGCCCCACATCCTGCCCCACGTCTTCGATCCCTTCTTCTCCACCAAGGAAGTGGGCAAGGGCTCGGGACTGGGTTTGTTCGTCGCGCACCAGATCGTCGAGGAGCACGGCGGCACGATCCGCGCCGAGAACCTGGCGGCTGGCGGCGCGCGCTTCGTGCTGCGCCTGCCCGGCGCCGCGGCCGT
This sequence comes from uncultured beta proteobacterium, assembly GCA_963696505.1. Lineage (GTDB taxonomy): Bacteria > Pseudomonadota > Gammaproteobacteria > Burkholderiales > Rhodocyclaceae > CAVOKN01. The sequence goes on from CAVOKN010000007.1 coordinate 79,507, forward strand.
GGCATGAGCGGCCGGCTCCTCGTCGTCGATGACGAGCGCATCGCGCTGGACAACCTGCGCCACGTCTTCGCCAAGGCCGGCTACGAGGTGAGCGCGACAACCAGCGGCGCGCGCGCGCTGGCGCTGCTGGACGAGGAGACCTTCGACGCCGTGCTTACCGACCTGCGCATGGAGAAGGTGGACGGGCTGGCGATCCTGCGCGCCTGCCGCGAACGCGGGCTCGATGCCGAAGTCATCGTGATCACCGGTCATGCCAGCGCGGAGTCTGCGGTGGCGGCGATGCGCGAGGGCGCGTTCTACTACGTCGCCAAGCCCTTCCGCCTCGACGAGGTGCGCAAGGTGGTGGCCGAGGCGGTGGAGAAGACGCGCCTCAAGCGGGAAAACCGCCAGTTGCGCGAGCGCGTCGAGCATTACGCCGGCCGCGGCACCATCGTCACCCAGGACGAGACCGTGCTGCGGCTGCTGGACACGGCGCGGCAGGTCGCCCCCACCGACTGCAACGTGCTGGTGCTGGGCGAGACCGGCACCGGCAAGGAACTGCTGGCGCGCTACGTGCACCAGTGCAGTCGCCGCGGGCAGCAGCCCTTCACGGCGGTGAATTGCGGCGCGTTCACCGAGGAACTGCTGGCGGGCGAACTGTTCGGCCACGTCAAGGGGGCCTTCACTGGCGCCGTGGCGGACCGTCGCGGGCTGATCGAGTCCGCTGCCGGCGGCACCCTGTTCCTCGACGAGATCACCGAGATGACGCCGGCAATGCAGGTGAAATTGCTGCGGGTGCTGCAGGAGCGCGAGGTGCTGCGCGTGGGGGCCACCTCGCCGGTGGCGGTGGACGTGCGGGTGGTGGCCGCCACCAACCGCGACCTGCAGGAGGCGGTGAAGAGCGGCGCGTTCCGCCAGGACCTCTACTTCCGACTCAACGTCGTCGCCCTGGAGCTGCCGCCGCTGCGCCGCCGCCGCGGCGACATCCCGCTGCTGAGCGCGCACTTCCTGCGCAAGTACGCGGCGCTGATGGGCAAGGAGGTCACCGCCGTCGCCCCCGAGGCGCTGGACCTGCTGATGAACCTGGACCTTCCCGGAAACGTGCGCGAACTGGAGAACCTGATCGAGCGCGGCGTGGCGGTGACGAGCAGCAACCGCATCGAGGCCGCCGCCCTGCCGCAGGAATTGCGGGCGCCGCCGGCGCCCCACGCCATCGAGGGCGACACGGTGCTGACGCTGGAGGAGATGGAGCGTAACTACATCCGCTGGGTGCTGGACACGGCCGGCGGCAACCAGCAGCTCGCCGCCCAGCGCCTGGGGATAGACCGGGTAACCCTGTGGCGCAAGCTCAAGCGCTACGCGCCCTAGGGTGCGTAGCGCGCGTCCGTCCCTGAACCGGCGGGCATGGCACGCCCTACACCCTTCGCCACAAAGCCGTAGGGTGCGCCGTGCGCACCATCGCGCGACGGACCAGGAGCACAGGGGACTATCATCTCGCAGGAAACGAACGTGAAGGAGCGGCAACATGAAAGTCGGATTCATAGGCCTCGGCATCATGGGCAAGCCCATGGCGGGGCATCTCATCAAGGGCGGACATCAGGTCTGGCTGGCGAGCCGCAGCGGCGTGCCGCAGGAACTGACTTCCGCCGGGGGGGTGGCCTGCGCCAGCGGCAGGGAGGTGGCGCAGCATGCGGAGGTCATCGTCACCATGGTTCCCGACACGCCGGACGTGGAGAAGGTGCTGTTCGGCGCCGACGGCGTGGAGCAGGGGCTGGCGGGCGGAAAGGTGATCGTCGACATGAGCACCATCTCGCCGGTGGCGACGAAGGAGTTCGCGCGGCGCATCGCCGCCCACAATTGCGAGTACCTGGACGCCCCGGTGTCCGGCGGCCAGGTGGGCGCGCAGAACGCCACGCTCACCATCATGGTCGGCGGCCCGGAAACCGCCTTCGCCCGGGTCAAGCCGCTGTTCGATCTGATGGGCAAGACCATCACCCACATCGGTCCCAACGGCACCGGGCAGGTCACCAAGCTCGCCAACAACATCGTCGTGGCGCTGAACATCGAGGCGGTGGCCGAGGCGCTGGTGTTCGCCGCCAAGGCCGGCGCCGACCCGGCCAAGGTGCGCCAGGCGCTGCTGGGGGGCTTCGCCGCTTCGCGCATCCTCGAAGTGCATGGCGAGCGCATGATCAAGCGGACCTTCGAACCGGGCTTTCGCATCGGCCTGCATCAGAAGGATCTCAACATCGCGCTGACGGTGGCGCGGGAACTGGGCATCGGCCTGCCCAACACCGCCAGCGCGCAGGAACTGTTCAACGCCTGCGTGGCCCGCGGCGGCAAAAAGTGGGACCACTCGGCGATGGTCAAGGCGCTGGAGGCGCTGGCGGATTTCGAGATCGGCCGTCAATGACCGGTGCCGGCCCGGCAGGCGGCCGCCTCTGCTAGGATTGTCGGCCTGCGCTGCCGTCTTTCAGGCGCTGACTTTCGTGGAGCGACACCATGGGAACCCCGGGCGAAGTGGAGCGCGAGTTCAGTATCGACCGCGCGCGGGTGATCGAGGAACTGCGCCGCCTGCTTCCCGAGGGTGCGCTGCTTTCGGACACCGAGGATCTGCGGCCCTACGAGTGCGACGGGCTGACCGCCTACCGCACCCTGCCGCTGGCGGTGGCGCTGCCCGATTCCGAGGCGCAGGTGATCGCGCTGCTCAAGGCCTGCAAGGCGCTCGGTGTGCCGGTGGTGGCGCGCGGCGCCGGCACTTCTCTGTCGGGCGGCTCTCTGCCTCACAAGGACGGCGTGGTGCTGTCGCTCGCCAAGTTCAGGCGCATCCTCAAGCTGGATGCCGTGGCGCGCGTCGCCGTGGTCCAGCCCGGGGTGCGCAACCTCGCCATCTCCGAGGCGGCGGCGCCCTTCGGCCTGTACTACGCGCCCGATCCCTCGTCGCAGATCGCCTGCTCGATCGGCGGCAACGTCGCGGAGAATGCCGGCGGCGTGCATTGCCTGAAGTACGGCCTGACGGTGCACAACGTGCTGCGGGTGCGGGCCATCACCATCGACGGCGAGATCGTGGAGTTCGGCGGCCATGCCCTTGACGCCCCCGGCTACGATCTGCTGGCGCTGATGATCGGCTCGGAGGGCATGCTGGCGGTGATCACAGAGGTTTCCGTCAGGCTCACGCCCAAGCCGCAGCTTGCGCAGTGCGTGCTCGCCGCCTTCGACCACATCGGCAAGGCAGGCAAGGCAGTGGCCGACATCATCGGCGCCGGCATCATCCCCGCCGGGCTGGAGATGATGGACCAGGGGGCCACGGCGGCGGTGGAGCAGTTCGTCCATGCCGGCTATCCGCTCGATGCCGCGGCCATACTGCTGTGCGAGTCCGACGGCACGCCGGAGGAGGTGGCGGAGGAGGTGGCGCGCATGCGCGCAGTCATGGAGGCGAGCGGTGCCACCGAGATCCGCGTCTCGCGCGACGAGGCCGAGCGGCTGCGCTTCTGGTCCGGGCGCAAGAACGCCTTCCCTGCCGCCGGGCGCATCTCCGCCGACTACTACTGCATGGACGGCACCATCCCGCGCAAGCGCCTCGCCGAGATGCTGCAGGCGATCGCGGGCATGGAGCAGAAGTACGGCTTGCGCTGCGTGAACGTGTTCCACGCCGGCGACGGCAACCTGCATCCGCTCATCCTCTACGACGCCAACATTGAGGGCGAACTGGAGAAGACCGAAGCCTTTGGCGCGGAGATCCTGGAATACTCGGTCGAGCTGGGCGGCACCATCACCGGCGAACACGGCGTGGGCTTCGAGAAGATCAACCAGATGTGCGTGCAGTTCGCGCCGGCGGAGCTGGAGATGTTCCACCGCGTCAAGGCGGCCTTCGACCCGGCGGGCCTGCTCAATCCGGGCAAGGCGGTGCCCACCCTGCACCGCTGCGCCGAGTATGGACGCATGCACGTGCACCGCGGGCAGTTGCCCTTCCCCGAGCTGCCGAGGTTCTGAGCCGGCCGAGCGCGACAAGACCAGGAGTATGGCTTCGATGTGGCCGGAAAACCCGCAATGTACGAACAAGGGGAGATTCCCCTTGTATATCCCCCCAATTCCTCCCGCATGCGCACGAATTCGAGAATTTTCGCGACCGAAGGCGCAGGGCTGCCCATGATCGATCAATTTGAGGAACGCGTCAGGGATGCCGCCGCGCGCCGCCAGCCGCTGTGCCTGCGCGGTGGCGGCAGCAAGGATTTCTACGGCCGAAAGGCCGAGGGCGAGACGCTGGACACGCGGGGATATGCCGGCATCGTCGCCTACGAGCCGACCGAGCTGGTGGTTACCGCGCGCTGCGGCACTCCCCTGGCCGACCTGGAGGCGGCGCTCGCCGAGCGCGGCCAGTTTCTTGCCTTCGAGCCGCCGCATTTCGGCGAGGCGACCCTCGGCGGCTGCGTCGCCGCGGGCCTGTCGGGGCCCCGCCGTGCCAGCGCCGGGGCGCTGCGCGACTTCGTCCTCGGCGTGAAGATGATGGATGGCCGCGCCCGCGTGCTGTCCTTCGGCGGCCAAGTGATGAAGAACGTCGCCGGCTACGACGTGTCGCGCCTGATGGCGGGCAGCCTTGGCACCCTCGGGCTGATCCTGGAGGTTTCCCTCAAGGTGCTGCCGCGTCCGGTGGCCGAGACGACGCTGCTGCTGGAGATACCTCTGGGGCGCGCGCTTGAGACGATGAATCGCTGGGCCGGGCGGCCGCTGCCGATTTCGGCCACCTACTGGCACAAGGACGAGCTGATGGTGCGCCTGTCCGGCGCCCAGGCAGCGGTGGCGGCGGCGCGCGCCCAGATCGGTGGCGAGGTCTTCTCCGAAGGCACGGAGTTCTGGAGCGCGGTGCGCGAGCAGCGGCTCGCCTTCTTCCGCGACGCGGCGCCGGTGTGGCGTCTGTCCCTGCCCTCGATCGCCCCGGCGCTGGATCTGCCCGGCAGCCAGGTGGTGGAATGGGGCGGCAGCCAGCGCTGGCTGAAGAGCGAGGCCGATGCGCATGTGGTGTTCGCGGCGGCGCGTGCCGCGGGCGGGCACGCCGTGCGCTTCCGCGGCGGCGACCGCCAGGCCGAGGTGTTCGCCCCGCTGGCCGCGCCGCTGCTCGCGATCCACCGCGAGCTGAAGGGCTCGTTCGATCCCGAAGGCATATTCAACCGCGGCCGCCTGTATGCGGCCCTGTGACCCGGTGGCGCCGCGCGGTGCGGCGCGATAAGAACGAATCATGCAGACCCATCTCGCCGATTTCATCCGCGACACCCCCGAGGGCCGCGAAGCCGATGCCATCCTTCGCAAGTGCGTGCACTGCGGCTTTTGCACCGCCACCTGCCCCACCTACCAGTTGCTGGGCGACGAACTGGACGGGCCGCGCGGCCGCATCTACCTCATCAAGCAGGTTCTTGAAGGGCGGCGCGCCAGCGACAAGACGCGCTTGCACCTGGACCGCTGCCTCACCTGTCGGTCCTGCGAAACCACCTGCCCCTCGGGCGTGCAGTATTCCAGGCTGCTGGACATCGGCCGGGCCGTCGTCGACCGGCAGGCGCCCCGTCCGGCCATCGAAGTCCTGCGGCGCACCGCGCTGAAGGAGGCGCTGCCGCGGCCCTGGCTGTTCGAGCCGGCGCTCAAGCTCGGGCGGGCCCTCAAACCGCTGCTGCCCGAGTCGCTCGCCGCCAAGCTGCCGGCCGCTGCCCCGAGCCGCGGTTGGCCCGCCCGCCGCCATGCCAGGCGGATGATGGTTCTGGCGGGCTGCGTGCAGCCGGGGCTGGCGCCGGACATCAATGCAGCCGCCGCGCGGGTGCTCGATCGGCTCGGCATCTCGCTGGTCGAAGTCTCCGGCGCCGGCTGCTGCGGCGCGCTGCGCTTCCACCTCAACGACCAGGAAGGCGGGCGGCGCGACGCGCGGCGCGTGATCGACGCCTGGTGGCCGCAGCTCGACGGCATCGAGGCCGTCGTCATGACGGCGTCGGGCTGCGGCACCTTCGTCAGAGACTATGGGCACGTGCTGGAACGCGACGCGACCCATGCGCAGAAGGCGCGGCGGGTGGCGGAAATGACGCGCGATCTGAGCGAAGTCGTCGCCGCGGAAACGGCGGCGTTGCGCGCGCTGCTCGCCGGGCTGCCGCCGCGCGCGCCGCGCAAGATCGCCTTCCATGCGCCGTGCACGCTTCAGCACGGCCAGAAGATCCGCGGCGTGATCGAGGAACTGCTTGCCGCCGCCGGCTACGAACTGACTCCGGTGGCGGATTCGCATCTGTGCTGCGGCTCGGCGGGCACCTATTCGATGCTCCAGCCCGAACTCGCGACCCGGCTGCGGGACAACAAGCTGGGCGCCCTGTGCGCCGGAATGCCGCAGGCCGTGGCTACGGCCAATATCGGTTGCCTGACCCACCTGCAATCCGGCACCGAACTGCCGGTGCGGCACTGGATCGAGCTGCTCGCGGAGCGCTTCGAGCAGTAGTTCCGCGGCGGCAGTAGGGCGCCCGCCGTGCGGCGATGACGGTGTTCTTCCGACACGGGGTGCTGGCGCCCGGGCTGGAGCGCGCTCCGTGATCCATTGCCCTTTGTGGCAGTGCGGCGCGTGCTATGTTTGCGCGGTAACCAACCCGCGCCATGTCCCTCAAAGTCGAAACCTGCGTCGCGCAGCACCTCGGCGATCGCGCCGAGCAGCAGGATCGCGTCGCCCTCTTTCCCCACCCCCAGCGGCGCGGCGCGCTCATGGCCGTGCTTGCCGATGGCATGGGCGGCCACACCGGCGGCGCGATCGCCGCCGAGCAGGTTCTGCACAAGGCGCGCGAGCTGTTCGACGTCTGCGCGCCGGGCGCCGAGCCGCCACGGGAGCTGCTGCGGGCGGTGATCGACGAGGCCCATCTCGTCATCAAGCTGGTCCGCTTCACCAGCGAGCAGGATCCCCATACCACCGCCGCCGTTCTCATGCTCCAGCCGGGGCGCATCGACTGGGCCTATTGCGGCGATACGCGCGTCTATCATTTTCGCGGCGACAAGCTGGTGTCGCGCAGCGTCGACCACTCCGTCGTCGAGGAACTGGTGCGCCTGGGCAAGCTCAGCCCGCAGCAGGCGGCGAACCATCCGCAACGCAACGTCCTGATGCACTGTCTGGGCGGAGACCGGCAGCCCCATGTCGATTACGGCGAGACGGCGCCCCTCGCCGGCAATGACGTTGTGGTGCTTTGTTCCGACGGCCTGTGGGGCCATTTCAGCGACGCCGAGATGGGCGGCGTGCTGGCCGCCTACGCGCCCCGCGAAGCCGCGCAGGTGCTCATCGAGCGCGCGCGCCAGCGTGCCGGCGGCGAGGGCGACAACCTCTCCCTGGCGATCATCAAGCTGACCGAGGAAAAGGCCAAGCCGGCGCCCGCGCCGGCGAAGCCGCGGGCGGCCTTCGATCGCGGCTGACGCCTCGCCTCCAGGCCAGGTTTGCGTACACCCCCACCCCGGCCCTCTCCGCGAGCGGGGAAGGGAGTAGCCTGCGGCGCGCGATTCTGCGCCATGGCAAGGGCATGTTCGGCTATGATTCGCCGGTCTCGCCCGGACCAACGATTCGCTAGCCATTCGGCGACCAACAAGCAAAGAAGCGAGTGCCATGACCATTCTCAGATGCAACAGGTGCGGCAGTCTCGCTGAACTGCCTCCGGATGCGCTGGGGACGACCCGCCCCTGCCCGCGCTGCGGCAGCCCGACGCAGGTCTACGACACGGTTGTATTCGTCGGCAAGGTCCTGGAGAGATTCTTCGCCATGCAGGGTGAAGTCACGCGCCTGCGAGAGCTGGTGGAACCTGCGGCAGTTCAGTCGGCGGCAGCAGCGCCGACTGCCGCGCCGGAAACCTTCGATGTAAACAATTCCACGGCATTGACGACCGAGTTGCAGCACGGACCCATCCACGAGTGGTTTCACCGCCGGCACATTCAGGTTCGCACCAATCCGAAGGCAGTGGACACGACAGGGTTCTTCGATGAGGTCGGCTTGGCCATCGGCAAGGACTATGCCGTCCTGGGAGATGTCGTTGACCGCATCCGCTTCGCGCAGTCCAAGGGCCACGCTACAGCGACGATTCATCTGGATGGCAGGGAACCGCAGGAGGCGGGCAAGATCCTCGATTTCTGCCGGCAGCTCTACGACTATTCCTTCGTTGCGAAGTCGTTCAATCTCAAGCAGGAGAAACTGGTGCGAATCGTGGTGCAGACCGCGCCGGCGATCCGCGAGTTCTTCGCCGGGGACTGGCTGGAGTGGTATGCCTTCATGACGGTGTTGGAGATGGTGCGTCGCCGCGGTCGCCGATACTCCTGCGCACGCAATCTGACCGTCACGCTTCAGAACGGGGAGGTCTACGAACTCGACGTCTTTTTCCTCTTCGACGGGGAGAAGCCGCTGTGCATCGAATGCAAGAGCGGTGAGTTCCGTCAGGACATCGACCGCTGCCTCACGCTGCGCAAGCGCTTGGGCCTGACCCGGGAGGCCTTCATCCTCTGCGCAGTCGGGCTCGGCACCGAGCAGTCTCAAGGGCTGTCCAGCATGTACGAGCTGAGCTTCGCCAACGAGCGCGACTTGGCGGAGAAGCTGGAAAAAGCGGGCTGACCGAACGCGATTTCCCCCGGGGCGCGGCCTCCCCGGACCGGTCGCGCACGTTCAACCCAGCGCGTTACCCACCCAGCGCACGATCTCCTGCGCACCCATTGCTCCGGCCTGGCGGGCGATCTCGCGGCCGCCTTGGAACAGGGCCAGCGTGGGGATGCTGCGGATGCCGTGCCTGGCACCCAGCATCTGCTCCGCCTCGGTGTTGAGCTTGACGAGCCGGATGCGCGGTTCAAGCAGGCTTGCGGCCTGGACGAACTCGGGCGCCATCATGCGGCACGGGCCGCACCACGGCGCCCAGAAGTCCACCAGCACGGGGATGTCGTTGCGCTCGATGTGCTTGTCGAAGCTGGCCGCGGTCAGTTCGGCCGGATGGCCGTCGAATAGCGGCCGATGGCACTGGCCGCACTGCGGCGACTGGTCGAGCCGTTCAGAGGGTAGGCGATTGACCGCGCTGCAATGCGGACAGACGATGTGCAGGGCCTTGCTCATGGTGGGCGATGATCGGGAGTGGATCTGCGTCGGATGTGGGGGCGGATACCGCGGCCGGCAAGTCCCGGGCCTCAGTCGAAGCCGGCGCAGCGCAGGCGGGCGCGCATCTCGTCCATTTCTTCCAGCAGATCGGCGACCAGGGCCGCCAGTTCGGGCACCGCTTCGAAGTCCCGCTCCAGTTGGCGCATGCGCCGCGCCCGCGCGAGGCTCGCTCCCGAGAAGCGCCACACGCCGGCCACGCTCTCGGCATGGGGGAACAGGCCCTCCTCGATGTGGCGCAGCAGCCACGGCGGTTCGACGGCGCAGGCGGCGGCGACCTGCTCCAGGGTGAGCCAGGTGTCTTCCATCAGGCTGCCGATCAGGATGTCTTCGTCGCGCATGATTCAGCCCCTCGCTTTGCCGCGCGGATCGAAGGCGAGTTCCCGCGCCATGGTTTCGTAGAACTGCCGCGCCTTCGGCGTGTCGGCGGGCGGCAGCACCACCCGTATGTCGAGCAGCAGGTCCCCGGGCGGGTCGGAGGGAATGCCCTTGCCCCGCACCCGCAACTGGCGTCCGCTTTGGCTACCCTCCGGGATTCGCACCTTGACGCTGCCGCCCGGCAGGTCGACCTGGACCACCGCGCCCAGCGCCGCCTCCCACGGAGCCACCGGCAGGCTGAGGCGGAGGTCGCGGCCGTCCACCCGGAAGCGGGAATGGGGGTTGAACTGCACCTCCAGCAGCAGATCCCCGGCCGGCGCGCCGCCGTGCCCGGGGGCGCCCTGACCGGCGAGCCGTATCACCTGACTTTCACGCACGCCCTTGGGAATCTTCACGTTGAGGGTGCGCGTCTCCAGGCTGATGCGTCCCTGGGCGTCGAGGCGCGGCGCGCGCAGCGTGATCTGGCGCGTCGCGCCGGCGAAGGTGTCCTCGACGTCGAGCACGACCTTGGCGTGGTGGTCCTCGCCCCGCGCCTGGAACGCCGCGCCGCGGGCGCCAAAGCTGCTTCGCGCGCCGCCCATGCGGCCGAAGAGTTCGGAGAAGAAGTCGGAGAATTCCGCCGCTTCGCCCGGCTTGAAGGCATGCCCTGAAAACTCGAAACCGGCATCCCAGTCCGGGGGTGGGCGGAATTCCTGGCCAGGCTGGATAGCCGCGTCCGAACTGATCGTAGGCGGCGCGCTTCTCGGGGTCGGATAGCACGGTGTAGGCCTCGTTGATCTCCTTCATCCGCGCCTCGGCGTTCTTCTCCTTCGAAACGTCCGGGTGGTACTTGCGCGCCTGCTTGCGGAAGGCCTTCTTTATCTCCTCGGCCGTGGCTTCGCGGGTGACGCCCAGGGTCTGGTAGTAATCCTTGAATTCCATGGTGCTTCCTCGTATGCCCGGTCGATGGCCCGGCCACTGAAAATAATGTCCGGCGTTCCCTTCATCAAGGCCTTGAACCCAGCGCCAAAAGCCTTATTTTGGTGTGAAGGGCGCGCATCCTCGCGCCCAAGATAGATGAATTGGAGGAATCGACATGATGCATCGCTCCGTGTTTCACCGCGACCTTTTCGCGGAACTGGACCGCCTGCAGCGCGAGGTGCAGCAGGCCTTCGAATGGTCGCCCAGCATCCGCGGGCTGGCCCGCGGCGGCTTTCCGGCGATGAACGTCGGCGGCACGCCCAAGTCGGTGGAAGTGTACGCCTTCGCCCCGGGCATTGACCCGGCGACGCTGGACGTGCAGATCGAGAAGGGCGTGCTCACCATCGGCGGCGAACGCAAAGTGGAGCCCGTGCCCGAGAAGGCAACCCTGCACATCGACGAGCGCTTCGCAGGCCGCTTCCGGCGCGTGGTGACGCTGCCCGACGATGTGGACGCCAGCACGGTCGAAGCGAAGTACCGCGACGGCGTGCTGCACATCAGCATCGCGCGCAAGGAAGCGGCCCAGCCGCGCCGCATCGCCATCACGTAAGGAGGAAGAGAACATGAGCGAAACCAGCGCCGTAACCAAGCAGCCCGAAGTGCCCCGCGAAACTGCGGCCCTCATGCCGCCAGTGGATGTGATCGAGGATGCCAGCGGGATCGTGCTGTACGCTGACATGCCGGGCGTGCCGAAGGACAAGCTCAGCCTGCAAGTGGAGGCCGACACGCTGACCATCGAAGGCGAGCTTGCTCTCGACATTCCGGAAGGGATGGATGCGACCCACGCCGAGGTGAGCCTGCCGCGCTACCGGCGGGTGTTCACCCTGTCGAAGGAACTCGACACCGCCAAGGTGAGCGCCGAGTTCAACCACGGCGTGCTCAAGCTGCGCATTCCCAAGGCCGAGCACGCACAGCCGCGCAGGATCGAGGTCAAGGTGATGTGAGGCGGCGGAGGGGCAGTTCATCGCCCCTCCCCGCGAGGAGACGCGCCATGAAACTGGAATCAATGAGACAGAATCTGAGCGCTTTCTGGGACAACGTCGCGGAAGGCTGGCGCCACCTTTGGCAGTCAGCGGCCGGTGCGCTGACCCGGTTCCGACCAGGCGAATCGACCAACCTGCCTGCGTCGGCCGAGGTAGACGACGACTTCTACCTGCCTACCCGCGGCTGGTCGATGCTCGGTGGAGACGTGTTCGAGGACGAGGCGCGCCTGGTGGTGCGCATCGAGGTGCCTGGCATGGAGAAGGACGACATCGCCATCGAGGTCACCGACGAAGCCCTGCGGATCTCGGGCGAAAAGCGCTTCGAGCGCGAGACCACCGACGGGCGCTGGCGGGTGATGCAATGCGCCTACGGCAGCTTCCACCGGCTGGTTCCGCTGCCGGTGCCGGTCAAGGCCGATGCCGCCCGTGCGGCCTACAAGAACGGCGTGCTGCGGGTGGAACTGCCCAAGTTGAGCCCTGGCAAACCGCAGGCGGTGAAGATCACGGTGGATTAGGGCGCAGGCGGGGGCGCCGGAGCGCCCGTGTAGAATGCCGCCGAACTCTTCCGCCGCCCCAGCCGCTTGTCGTCCCATCCCGTTCCAAAGCCAGACTGGCTCGAAGTCGCCCTGGCCGAATGCCTCTGCGCCGACCTGCCGGCGCTGCAACGCGCGCTGTCCGAGCTTCGCCGTCCTCCAAGGACTGACTCCGATCTGCCGCGGCCGCTGCGGGAGCGCATCGAGGCCTCGCGCCGCAGGCGTGCGCAGCGCGTAGCAGCGCTGCCGCGGCCGAGTTTTCCCGAGGAACTGCCGGTCAGTGCGCGGCGCGGGGAAATCGCCCGCACCATCGCCGAAAACCCGGTGGTGATCGTCTGCGGCGAAACCGGCTCCGGCAAGACCACCCAGTTGCCCAAGATCTGCCTCGAACTCGGGCGCGGCACGGCGGGGTTGATCGGCCACACCCAGCCGCGGCGCATCGCCGCCCGCGCCACCGCCAGCCGCATCGCGCAGGAGCTGCAGAGCGAGCTGGGGCGAATCGTCGGCTACAAGATCCGCTTCACCGACCGCAGCAGCCCCGAGAGCTACATCAAACTGATGACGGACGGCATCCTGCTGGCGGAAACCCAGGGCGACCCGGAACTGCGCCAGTACGACACCATCATCATCGACGAAGCCCACGAGCGCAGCCTCAACATCGACTTCCTGCTCGGCTACCTGCGCCAGTTACTGCCGCGGCGGCCGGAATTGAAGGTGATCGTCACCTCGGCGACGCTGGACGCGCAGCGCTTCGCCGCCCATTTCGCGCGGGACGAAGTGCCGGCGCCGGTGATCGAGGTGTCGGGGCGTCTCTATCCCATCGAAGTGCGCTACCGGGCGGCGCACGACGAGGCGGACGAGCGCGGGCGCGACATCGTGGACGGCATCGTCGATGCGGTGGACGAGGCGCAGCGCGCCGGACCCGGCGACGTGCTGGTGTTCCTGCCCGGCGAGCGCGAGATCCGCGAGGCGGCGGAGGGCCTGCGCAAGCATCACTTCGGCCTGCCCGGCGCCCGCGGCCACGCCGAGATCCTGCCGCTGTTCGCGCGCCAGTCGGCACAGGAACAGACGCGGGTATTCCAGCCGCACCAGGGACGGCGCATCGTGCTCGCCACCAACGTGGCGGAGACCTCGCTCACGGTGCCGGGCATCCGCTACGTGGTGGACACGGGCCTGGCGCGCATCAAGCGCTATTCCCACCGCAACAAGGTCGAGCAGTTGCGCGTCGAGGCCATCTCGCGCGCGGCGGCGCAGCAGCGCGCGGGGCGCTGCGGGCGGGTGGCTAGCGGCGTGTGCATCCGCCTCTACGCCGAGGAGGACCTGGCGCAACGCCCGGCCCACACCGACCCCGAGGTGCTGCGCTCCTCCCTCGCCGGCGTCATCCTGCGCATGAAGTCGCTGGGGCTGGTGGCGGTGGAGGATTTCCCCTTCCTCGACAAGCCGCAGCCGCGCATGATCGCCGACGGCTACCAGTTGCTGTCGGAGCTCGGCGCGGTGGATGACGAGCGGGAACTCACCGCCGTCGGCCGCGAACTGGCCAAGCTGCCGCTGGATCCGCGCATCGGCCGCATGATTCTCGCCGCCCGCGACGAAGGTGCGCTGCGCGAAATGCTGGTGATCGCCGCCGCGCTGTCGCTGCAGGATCCGCGCGACCGGCCCCAGGAGCAGGCCGGCGCGGCGGACCAGGCCCATGCGAAATGGAAGGACGAGCGCTCCGAGTTCCTCGCCTTCCTCAAGCTGTGGCAGGCCTTCGACGAGCAGTGGCAGCACCAGTCGGCGGCCAAGCAGCGCGCGTGGTGCCGCAGCAACTTCGTCTCCTACCTGCGCATGCGCGAGTGGCGCGACATCCACGGCCAGTTGCATGCTGTGTGCGCCGAGCACGGCTGGAAGGAGAGCGAGAAGCCCGCGGCCTTCGACGCCATCCACCGCGCCTTGCTGGCCGGGCTGCTGGGCAACATCGGCCTCAAGAGCGAAACCGAGTCCCACTACCTGGGGGCGCGGGGCATCAAGTTCTTTCCCCATCCGGGCTCGACGCTGGCGAAGAAGGCTGGCAAGTGGATCGTCAGCGCCGAACTGGTGGAGACGACGCGGCTGTTTGGCCGTTGTCTCGCGCGCATCGAGCCGGAATGGCTGGAGCAGGTGGGCGGCCATCTGGTGAAGCGCCACGTGTACGAGCCCCACTGGTCGAAGAGCGCGGGGCAGGTGATGGCCTGGGAGCGCGCCACGCTGCACGGCCTGCTGCTCTACGCGCGGCGCGCGGTGTCGTATTCGCGTATCGATCCGGCGGCCTGCCGCGAAATTTTCATCCGCGATGCGCTGGTACGGGGCGACCTGTCGGAAGAGGCGATCCGCCGCGCGCCCTTCTTTCAGCACAACCAGAAGCTGGTGCGCGACATCGAGGCTCTGGAGCACAAGGCGCGCCGACCGGACGTTCTGGCCGACGAGGACCTGATCCACGATTTCTATGGCAGCCTGATTGCCGAGGACGTGCTCGACGTGCGCGGCTTCGAGCACTGGCGCCGCGACGCCGAGCGCGCCAGGCCGCGCCTGCTGTTCCTGGAGCGCGAGCAGTTGATGCGGCACGAGGCTGCGGGCATCACCAGTGCGCGCTTTCCCCCCGAGGTGGAGCTTCACGGTGAGCGTTTGAAGCTCAGCTATCGCCACGAGCCCGGCGCCGCCGACGACGGCGTCACGCTCACGGTGCCGCTCGCCATGCTCAACCAGGTACCGGCGGCGCGCTGCGAATGGCTGGTGCCGGGCATGCTGGAGCAGAAGGTGCTGCTTCTCGCCAAGACGCTGCCGCAGAAGATCCGCCATCGACTCTCCTCGGTCAGCCAGTACGCGGAACGCTTTGCGGATCGGGAGCACGACACATCCGAGCCGCTGCTGCGGGCGCTGCAAAGGGACGTGGAGGACGAGGCGCAGCTCAAGCTGCCGCTGGATGCGATCCGCGCCGAGAACCTGCCGCCCCACATGCTGATGAACTTCCGCGTACTGGATGAGCACGGCCGCATGTTGGCGCAGTCGCGCAATCTGGCGGAGCTACGCAACCGCCTGGCGCGGGACGTGGAACAGACCTTCACCCGCGCTGAGACGCCTCAGGTGGAGCAGGCGCGGCACACCGGCTGGGATTTCGGCGCGCTGCCGGAACTGCTGGAGGTGAAGGCCGGTGGGCGCTCGACGGTGGGCTTCCCGGCGCTGGTGGACGAGGGCGACGCGGTGAGCCTGAGGGTTTTCGACACCGAGGACAAGGCGCAGGAAACCCACCGCGCCGGACTGCGCCGGCTGTTCGCCCTGGAGCTGAAGGAGCAGTTGCGCTATGTCGAGAAGAGCCTAGCCGGTCTTCGGGATCTGACTTTGATGTTCATGCCCTTCGGCACCGATGCCGAATTGCGCGCGCAACTGGTGGCGGCGACCCTGGAGCGTACCTGCATGGCCGAGCCCTGGCCGGCGGACGAAGCGGCCTTCCGCCGCCGCAAGGAAGAGGCGCGGCCGCGCATCGCGCTGGTGGCGGGGGAGATCGCGCGGCTGGCTGCAACGATACTCACCGAGCATGGACAGGTGCAGAAGAAGCTGACGCAGTTGAAGGCCTTTCCCACGGTGGTGGAGGACATGAAGGCGCAGCTAGCGCAGCTCGTGACCAAGGATTTCCTCGCCGCCACGCCCTTCGAGCGGCTGACGCACTTTCCGCGCTACCTGAAGGCGGTGGCGCTGCGCATCGAAAAGCTGCGCGCGGACCCGGCGCGCGACGAGCGTTTCGCGCGCGAGTATGCGCTGCTCGCGCGGCCCTTCGAGCGGGAGCGGGCGGCGCGCCTGAAAAGCGGAGCGGCCGATCCCCGACTGGAGGACTTCCGCTGGATGCTGGAGGAATTGCGGGTACAGTTGTTCACGCAGGAACTGAGGACGCCGGTGCCGGTGTCGGTCAAGCGCCTGCAGAAAATCTGGGAGAGCAGAGAACGATGAATGAAGTCCTGGGCGCCTTCGGGCGCGGGCTGCGCAGCCTGACGCGGCCGTCGATGTTCTGGCACCTGATCTGGCCGACGCTGGCGGCGCTGCTGCTGTGGATCGTGCTCGGCTGGTTTTTCTGGGCGGATGCCTCGGCACTGCTGCTCGCCTGGTTCGACAAGTGGCCCTGGCTGCAGGGCATGATGGACAGCACCCAGTTCCTGTCGGTGGCGGCGCTCGCCAGTGCCAACATCTTCCTCGCCCTGTTGTTCGTCCCGCTCGTGTACGCCACCGCGCTGATGCTTGTGGCATTGGTCGCGCTGCCGCTGATGCTCGACCGGGTGGGCGCCGCGGAGTATGCGGATCTGGAGAAGCGCAACGGCGGCACGCTCGCCGGCAGCGCCGGCAATGCGGTGATGGCGCTGGCGATCTACCTCGTGGTGCTGATCGCCACACTGCCGCTGTGGCTGATCCCCGGGTTGGGGCTGATCCTGACGGTAGTGCTTTCGGCCTTCCTCAACCAGCGCGCCTACCGCTACGATGCCCTGATGCAGCACGCCGACGGCGGCGAGATGCGCGAGATCTTCAAGCGCGAGCGCGGCGGTCTGTGGCTGGTGGGCATCGTCTCCGGCCTGCTGGCCTACGTGCCGGTGCTCAACCTGGTGGTGCCGGCCTATTCTGGGCTGGCCTTCGTGCATTACTGCCTCGGCGCGCTGCGGCGGCGGCGTGGGGCGCAGGTCAAGGCGGCGGCATGAGCCACCCGGCGAGGGGCCCCGCGTCAGCGGGGATCGACGGCAAGGCGATCGCCGCCAGCCGCCGACGCGCCGTGCGTCGGGCATTCGGCTCCCATAAGGAGGCGGCGGCATGAGCCACCCGGCGAGGGGCCCCGCGTCAGCGGGGATCGACGGCAAGGCGATCGCCGCCAGCCGCCGACGCGCCGTGGGTCGGGCATTCGGCTCCCATAAGGAGGCGGCGGCATGAGCGTTGGCGCGATCGTCATTGGCGACGAGATCCTCTCCGGCAAGCGGCAGGACCGGCATTTCGCCCGGGCGCGGGAGATCCTCAAGGCTCGCGGCCTTGAGCTCGCCTGGTGCAACTACCTGGGCGACGACCGGCGGCGCCTCACCGATCTGCTGCGGCTGACTTTCGCCTCGGGCGACATCGTGTTCGGCTTCGGCGGCATCGGGGTCACGCCCGACGACCATACGCGGCAGGCCGCTGCGGCGGCGCTGGGTGTGCCGATCGAGTTGCATCCCGAGGCGAAACGCGAGATCGAGGCGCGATTCGGCACCGATGTCACCCCGGAACGGCTGATGCTGGGGGAGTTTCCCCGCGGGGCGCGTATCGTGCCCAATCCCTACAACCGGCTTCCAGGTTTCGCCTGCGGCAGCCACGTCTTTCTGCCGGGATTCCCGGAGATGGCCTGGCCGATGATGGAATGGGTGCTCGACACCTGGTACCGCCATCTCCAGCATCAGGACCGGCGCGTCGAACGCGCGCTGATCGTCCACTTCAACAGCGAGAGCAAACTGCTGGACCTGATGCAGCGCATCGAGCGCGAGCATCCAGGCGTCAAGGTGTTCAGCCTGCCCTCGGCGCTCGGGACGAGCGAGCGGCCGCAGATCGAACTCGGCGCCAAGGGCGACGCGGTGCAGGTGGAGGTAGCGATGCTGGAGATGCGCACCGAGTTCGACCTTGCGCGGCATAGCGTGGGAAGCGAGACCGTAGGGTGCGCCATGCGCACCGTTCTGCGGTGGATTGGCGAGATGGTGCGCATGGCGCACCCTACGGCGCAATAAGATGGTGTCACCCAAACAAAAACCCCGGCTTGTGGCCGGGGTTTTTGCTGGGAGACAGAAAGCGCGTTAGGCGACTTTCTTGGCTTTCGGGGCCGTGGCGGCAGCGCCCACCGCCTTCACCGTCGCGTTGGTCGCGGCAGTGACGTTGGCTTCGGTGATCTCGGCGACCTGCTTGGCGGCCTTGTTCATGCTGTCGAACGCGGAGTTGGCGGCGGCGATGGCCGACTTGACCGCGGCGACGGCGACGTCGGAGCCGGCCGGGGCGGACTTGGCAGCCTTGTCCAGGGCGACGGCGACGTTCTTGTTCATCTCTGCGAACTGGCCTTCCCACACCTTGGACATTTCTTCCTGGGTCTGGGTGGAGATCTCATACACGTTGCGCGAGTAGGCCACGAACTTCTCCACCGCCGGCTGGGCGAAGGAGGACTGCAGGCTCGCGAACTCCTGCACGTCCTTGGCGGCCATCAGGGCCTTGGCGTTGGCGACGGTGTCTTCCAGCACGCTGCGGGCGGTGTTCAGGTTCAGGGCGGCCAGGCGCTCGGCGCTGGCGAAGGCGGTGTTGGCCAGGGTCAGCAGCGACTCGACGGTGGCCTTGTTGGCAACGGCGAATTGTTCGGGGGTGGCAAAAGTAGCAGTCATGGTTCTCTCCTGATTGATAAAAGACAGTTATCTAAACAACCCACAGGCACAGTCAGAACCCGGCTTTGCTTGGGATTTGCTGCACTGCGACATGGGTCAATTATAGGACTGGAGAAAACGATGTCAACAACTTTTTGTGCGCTGCACAAAAATAGTTTGGACCGCGCTGTCCACTGGTAAATCATTGAGATACGAATGGTGTTCCCCGGAAGCCGGCCTGTGGGCGAGGGCCGCATGCTGCGGCCGCACGCAAACCGGCAGCCTTCCGTATCAACGATTCTTGAACTCCGGCTTGCGCTTTTCGCTGAAGGCGGCCATGCCTTCCTTCTGGTCGTCCAGCGCGAAGGAGGCGTGGAAGGCGCGACGCTCGAACAGCAGCCCTTCCGCGAGCGAGCCCTCGTAGGCGCGGTTGATCGACTCCTTGACCATCATGACGACCGGCAGCGAATAGCTCGCGATCTTCTCCGCGGTGGCCAGCGCTTCCTCCAGCAGCTTGTCGGCGGGAATCACCCGCGCCACCAGGCCGCAGCGCTCGGCTTCCTCGGCGCCGATGCGCCGCGCCGTGAGGCACATTTCCATTGCCTTGGCCTTGCCCATCGCGCGGGGCAGGCGCTGAGTGCCGCCGGCGCCGGGCAGGATGCCCAGCGTGATCTCGGGCTGGCCGAACTGGGCGTTGTCGGCGGCGAGGATGAAATCGCACATCATCGCCAGTTCGCAGCCGCCGCCCAGGGCATAGCCCGCCACCGCCGCGATCACCGGCTTGCGGCAGGTCTTCACCCGCTCCCAGTTGCGGGTGATGTAGTTGGACTTGTAGGCGTCCATGTAGGAGAAGTCCTTCATCGCCACGATGTCAGCGCCGGCGGCGAAGGCCTTTTCTGATCCGGTGATGACAATGGCACCGATGCCCTCGTCCGACTCGAACTTGTCGAGCGCGTCGGACAACTCGTCCACCAGGTCGTCGTTCAGCGCGTTCAGCGCCTTGGTGCGGTTGAGGGTGACGAGGCCGACCCTGCCGCGGGTCTCTGCGATGATGTTTGCGTAGCTCATTGGCGGTTCTCCTGCTTTGGTGGCTGGGCGTCCGGCGCGGGGGCGCCGGGTTCGGTCGGGCGCGGCGCCTCGGGGCGGCCGCTGGTGTCCTTGTTGCGCGGCTGGATCACCACCCGCACCCGCGTGTCCTGGCCGGGCCTGGCCTTTGCCACAGTGCCATCCGGTCCGCTGGTGACGGTGTAGTTCTCGCTCAGTGCGTCATAGACGATGTACTGGCCGCGCACCTCGTCCTGGCCGCTCTTGATATAGGCGCGGTTGAAGAACTGGGTGCGTTCGCTGTTGCCGTCGTGCTCGATGCGCTCCGCCTCGCCATCCATGTATTCATCCCTGCCCTCGCGCTTCTGGCGGATGCGCGCGAGCCCCCCGGGGCCACCAGTGGCAACGCCCTTGAAGAAACCCGCCGTGTCCTGCGAGACGACGAGGCGGTCGGTGCGGATGACCATCGTGCCCTGGGTCAGCGTCACATTACCGGCGTAGGTGTGGATCTTGGCGCGGTCGTCCACCGTGACGCGGTCTGCTTCGAGGGTGATCGGCTTGTCGCGGTCGGCCCGCTCAGCCAGCGCGGGCATGCCGAGCAGCAAAGCGGCGCACATCAGGGCGGCGCGGGATGGCTTGGGTTTCATGGATTCAGCGATTGCCTTCCTGGCGGTGGATCGTCGCCCTGACGCGATCGTTCAGTTTGAACAGCATGTTGAGGTGATCGGCTTCCATGCCGACGCCGGCGATCACGGTGCGGCCCTGGGTCAGGGTGACGGGGGCGGCGGTGCGGGCGATCTCGTCGTCGGGCCAGACCGTGAGGGCGCTGGAGGTGAAGGTGATGG
Source organism: uncultured beta proteobacterium (assembly GCA_963696505.1). Taxonomy (GTDB): domain Bacteria; phylum Pseudomonadota; class Gammaproteobacteria; order Burkholderiales; family Rhodocyclaceae; genus CAVOKN01. Next base: position 99,718 of record CAVOKN010000007.1, read on the forward strand.
GCGGCGACTTCGCGTCCGGCTCGCGCCGCCCGCGCACGTCGTCTATCAGTTCGATCACTTTGGCATCCTTGCTGAGGGTGGCGCGCCGCGCCTGGATGCTCATCGGCGGCGGACTGGCGAGGTAGGTCAGGTGCGGCTCGGTGACCTCGGTGCTGTCGTCGTCCGGGTAATGCACCATGCTGCTGGCGGAGAGCGCGTACTTGAGCTTCCCCGTCTCGTCGAGCTGGCGCACGGTGAAGTTGCCGGCGGTGAAGTCGGGGTCGTGGCGATTGCGGCCGTCGTTGAGCGGGACCTCGATGCGGGTGACGCGCTCCAGCCAGGCCGTGCCCGCCACCAAGGCGAGCAGGGTAAGCAGGGGGAACAGCGCGTAGCTGCGGATTCTGATCACTTGCCGGACCAGGGTTGGAGCGCCGCGTCGAGACGGTCCTGGGCGCGCAGGATGAACTCGCAAACCTCGCGCACCGCGCCGGCCCCGGCCGGCGCCATGCTGACGTAATCGACCACGGCGAGAACCCGCGGATCGCCGTCGGGCACCGAGGCGGAGAAGCCGCAGGCGCGCAGCACCTGAAGATCCACCACGTCGTCGCCCATGTAGCCGCACTGGGCCAGATCCAGGCCGAGATTCCGCGCCAGGTCGGTCAGCGCGCCGCGCTTGTCGTCGATTCCCTGCCGCAGGTGCTTGATGCCGAGATTCTGCGCCCGCAGTTCCACCGCCCGGGCGGTGCGCCCCGTGACGATGGCGAGCTCGATGCCGGCGCTCTGGAGCATCTTCAGGCCGACGCCGTCGCGACTGTGGAAGGCCTTCATTTCCTCGCCGCTGGCGGTGAAGTAGAGGCGGCCGTCGGTCATGACGCCGTCGATATCGAAAGCCATCAGCCTGACATTTTTCGCGCGGTCCGAAGCGCCCATCAGATCACCTTAGCCAACATGAGGTCGTGCATCGTGAGCGCCCCGATCAGCCTGCCGCCGGCATCGGCGACGAGAAGCTGGCTGATGCGACGCTGTTCCATGATCTCCACTGCTTCCACCGCCAGGCGCTCGGCGGCGATGGTTCGCGGCCGGCAGGTCATCACGTCGTCGATGCGCACGTTGCGCACGTCGCCGATGCGCTCCAGGCTGCGGCGCAGGTCGCCGTCGGTGTAGATGCCTGCGACATGGTCGTCGGCGTCGAGGATCGCCGTCATGCCCATGCCGCCGCGGCTCATCTCCAGCAGTGCGTCTCCCAGCGTCGCGCCGAGTCTGACTTTCGGCAGCGCCGCGCCCGAGCGCATCACGTCGCGCACGTGGGTGAGCAGGCGCCGGCCCAGGCTGCCGCCGGGGTGGGAGCGGGCGAAGTCGTCCGCGCCGAAGCCGCGCGCGTCCAGCAGCGCCACCGCCAGCGCGTCGCCCAGCGCCAGCGCGGCGGTGGTGCTGGCCGTGGGGGCGAGGTTGAGCGGGCAGGCCTCTTCCTTCACCCGGGCGTCGAGGTGCACGTCCGCCTCCCGCGCCAGGGAAGAATCCGGCTTGCCGGTGATGGCGATGAGCTTGGCGCCCTGGCGCTTCACCGAGGGCACGATGCTCAGCAGTTCGTCCGACTCGCCGGAGTTGGAGAGCGCGATCAGCACGTCCTCGCGGGTGATCATGCCCAGGTCGCCGTGGCTTGCCTCGGCGGGGTGCACGAAGTAGGCGGGGGTGCCGGTGCTGGCGAGCGTGGCGGCGATCTTGCGCGCGACGTGGCCCGATTTGCCCATGCCGCTGACGATGACCCGGCCGTTGCGCCCGAGGATCAGGTCGAGCGCCGCCAGGAAGCTGTCGTCGATGCGCTCGATCAGCGCCGAAACCGCCTCGGCTTCGATCCGCAGAACCCGCCGTGCCAGTTCGAGCGCGTGGGGCGTGGCGCGAATGGGGTTCATCGGGTCGATACAGTATGATTCGGGCCGGAAGTATAGCAAATCGCCTCTCCCTCCCCGGCCAGCCCACCGCCCCTTCCCGATGCTCAATGCCCTGGAGATCGTGCTGGTGCTTCTGGCCGCGGCGGTGGCCGTGGTGGCCGCCTTCCGCAAGCTCAACCTGCCGGCGGTGCTCGGTTACCTGCTGGTCGGCGCCACCATCGGGCCGCACGCGCTCAACCTGATCCCCGACTCAGAGGACACGCAGCACCTGGCCGAATTCGGCGTCGTGTTCCTGATGTTCTCCATCGGACTCGAGTTTTCGCTGCCGCGGCTCTATGCCATGAAGCACATCGTGTTCGGGCTGGGGCTGGCCCAGGTGCTCGCCACCACCGTGCTGGCGATTCCGCTGGCGATGGCGATGGGATTGAGCTGGCAGGCCGGCTTCGCGCTGGGCGGCACCTTCGCCATGTCCTCGACCGCCATCCTCAGCAAGCTGCTCACCGAACGCATGCAGCTCGATTCGCCCCATGGCCGCGAGATCATGGGCGTGCTGCTGTTCCAGGATCTGGCGGTGGTACCGCTGCTGATCCTGATCCCGGCGCTGGCGCGGCCGACGGAGGCCCTGGCCGCCACGCTGGCGTTGGCTTCGGTAAAAGCGCTGGTGGTGCTGACGGTGGTGTTGTTCCTGGGTCAGCGCCTGATGAGCGTCTGGTTCACGGTGGTGGCCCGCCGCCGTTCGCCCGAACTGTTCATGCTCAACGTGCTGCTGATCACCCTCGGGCTCGCCTATCTCACCCAGCTTGCGGGCCTGTCGCTGGCGTTGGGGGCCTTCCTTGCCGGCATGCTGATCTCGGAAACCGAGTACCGCTACCAGGTGGAGGAGGACATCAAGCCCTTCCGCGACGTGCTGCTCGGCCTGTTCTTCGTCACCGTCGGCGCCTTTCTCGACGTCGGCACCATCCTGCGCAACCTGCCGCTGGTGCTCGGCCTGCTGCTCCTGCTGCTGGCCGGCAAGCTGGGGCTGATTTACGGTCTGTCGCGCCGCTTCGGTGCCAATCCGGGCACGGCGCTGCGCGCCGGTCTGTGGCTGTGTGCCGGTGGCGAGTTCGGCTTCGTGCTGCTGGCGCTGATCAACGGCCACGCGCTGGTGCCGGCCAAGGCGGTCCAGGTGGGCGTCGCGGCGCTGGTGCTGTCCATGGTGCTGGCGCCGCTGATCGTGCAGGTCGCCGACAAGCTCGTCATGCGCTTCGTCAAGTCCGAATGGCTGCTGCGTTCGATGGAACTGACGCGCATCGCGGCGCAGGCGATGAGCACCGACAAGCACGCCATCATCTGCGGCTACGGGCGCACCGGGCAGTACCTGTCGCGCCTGCTGGCGCTGGAGGGCGTGTCCTACGTGGCGCTGGACCTCGACCCGGAGCGCGTGCGCGAGGCCGCCGCGGCTGGCGAGACCGTCGTCTACGGGGACTCCTGGCGGCGCGAGACCTTGATTGCCGCCGGCATCATGCGCGCCAGCGTGGTGATCGTGTCCTTCGGCGATGCCGACGCCACGATGAAGGTGCTGCACCAGGTTTCGCGATTGCGGCCCGACCTGCCGGTGGTGGTGCGCGCCACCGACGAGGCCCACATCGAGCGCTTCGCCGACGCGGGTGCGGTGGAGGTGGTGCCCGAGATGTTCGAGGCCAGCATGATGATGGCCTGGCATGCCCTGGTGCTGCTGGGGGTGCCGGTGAACCGGGTGGTGCGGCGCATCCGCAAGCTGCGCGGCGAACGCTACGGTCTGCTGCGGGGGTTCTTCCGCGGTGCGTCGGACGTCGAAGACGAGGCGGGCGAAGGGCCGGAGCCGCGGCTGCATTCGGTAAGCCTGTCGGCCGGCGCCCATGCCATCGGCCGCAGTCTGGGCGACCTCGATCTCGCCCAGTTGGGCATCAGCGTATCGGCGATCCGCCGCCGCGGCATCCGCGGCCTGGAACCCGGCCCGGAAACCCGGCTGGAAATTGGCGACGTGGTCGTCCTGCTGGGCGTTCCCGAAGCCCTGGCGGCTGCGGAAGTGCGGCTGCTGAAGGGCGGGTGGGCAGGGCGGTGAGGCGGCAAGTCGTGGATCGGTGCGCGCGGCGCGCCCTACGCGATGCGATGGCTTCCCGACGGGAGTAGGGTGCGCCATGCGCACCGGGCTCAATGTCGGCTCCGCGCCCTATGAGACGGTCTACGGAGATTACGAATTGAGCCGGGCTGCGGCGGCTGTAACCGAGAAGATCAGAGATTCTTGCAAAGCATGTACTGCTCGCTGCCAGTGTCGGCAAACGCGTCGCCGGCCCCGGGGATGGCAGCGTAGGCTCCGGCGGTAAGTATCCAGGCGCGCACCGCCCCGGTCTTCGGTTTCCCGTTGTCGAATTGGCTGTCCACCGCCTCGGCGATCTTGCCGGATAGTCCTTCGGAACAGATCACCACACCGTTCAGTCCGGCGGCAGTGTTTGCGACCGTCACCCTGCCACTGGCTGCATTGAGCGGGTTCAAGGTCCCGGTCGCTACCGTGCTGCTATCGCCGGAAATCAACCCGGCCAAGCGTAGATGGAACCAGAATTCGGCGTCTTCCCCCCCCGCAGCGATGGTACCGTTGCCATCACCAGCCGTCGCCAAGGGCCAGCGGGCAGCTGAACCCCTGTCATCGCCCGGCAAGGCCTTATAGCGATCCTGATAGGTGAACACAGCAGCAGAAATCCCGTTGAAGTCGTTTGCGATGTTCTTGATCCGCGCCTGAGTCACCAGTTCCTGCCCCTTCAACACGCCGCCCAGCAGCAATCCGATGATCACCAGCACGATGGCGATTTCGACCAGGGTGAAGCCCGCTTGTTTTGCTTTCATGATCTCAGGGAGTGGTTGATTTCACTATGTCTCTCAGCATGAGTCGTGCCATGGCTGGAGGGCCGGATTGCCGCCGTTTTTTGGCTCTTCCCGAAGATTCTTGTCAAATTTTTGACGGTGGTGTCGAGATTCCGTCGCGAGTGTGAATTGCGTCACGGTTGCGCAGCGTGGGGACCGTAGTTGCCTTCGACTTACTCTCCGAGTTGTTCAAGGGCCGCGCGTACTGTCAGGATGCGGGTGCCGTGATGGTGGCCGAGGGCGAGCAGGTCGCGCTTGTCGCCGCTTACGAGGATATCGGCCAGTGCGGTTTCCGCCATTGCGAGCAGGAAGTTGTCGTAGGGATCGGGAGAGACATCGACAGTCGGCAGGTTGCCGGCGACCGTGGCCAGTCGCTTCAGGTCATTCACCATCCGGCCGGCCTCGGCCGGATGGATCCGGAACCTTACTCCCTGGCGCCGGGTTATGCGCCGTAACTCCTCGATTTGCAGTTCGGACGTGATGAGGGTAAAGCGGCCGTCGCGCCAAGCCTCATAGAGCTGGTCGGGTGGCGTTCCCCGGGTGATGAGGGCCGCAACGAGAACATTGGTGTCGAGGACGACACGCATCCGGGACTAGCGCGCGGCTGGCGTCTTGGGCGCTGTCGGCCACATCTCGGCTCTGACGGCGGCGCAGGCTTCGTCGATCGCTGCCTGGAGATCCTCCGCGGGGATATCGGCGTTACGGGCCTTTACCCCCTGAACTGCCTGGTCGAACATGCGCCAGCGGACGGCGTCCTCGATGAATCTGGATAAGTCGCCCTTGCGCATGCCTTGGGCGCCGAGGAACGCGCGCAGGGCCAAGTCGGTCTCGCGAGAAAACGTCACGGTCAGTCGGGTCGTCTGTTCGTTGGCCACAATTCGCATCTAAGCATCTATCCGCTTACGAACATAGCAGCTCTTGTACCTGGAAACAAGCGTCGATGTCAGATCGCTGCGCAACCTGACCTACGTCTTCGTTGGGCGCGCCGTGCGCGCCGATCCAGACCTAGGAACGGTGCGCGCGGCGCACCCTACACCGGTGTTCCTGGGTGCGCCGGGGAAATCGCGCGCATGAGCGATCGACGCCCGCCGGCCGCGGCTTTGCCGCCAGCCAGTTTTCCGGGATGATGCCGCGTGGCCGCGGATCTTCCGGCCGGCAAAGCGATGACCCGAGCCCAGACCTTCCTGCTGCTGATCGAGCGCAAGCGCCGCTGGCTGCTGCTGGCCCAGTTGGCGACGCTGCATCTGGTGCTGATGCAGCACATCGGCGATCCCTTCGCGCGCACCCTGCTGGTGGTGCATATCGGCTTGTTCATGCTGTGGCAGCCGCTGGTGCGGGCGGAGCGCCGCATCGGATGGCCCGGCCTGATCGCCGTCCTCGGGGCGATCGCCTGCATGGCGATCTGGGTCAACGCCTGGCTGATGATCGGCTGGGTGATGCTGCTGGCGGGCATCGTCGGCGGCAAGGTGTTCTTCTCCGACTCGCGGGCGATGCGGCTGTTTTACCTGATGGCGCTGGCCTACCTGGTGCTGGCGCTGCTGCTGCTGCTCACGCCGCAGATCATCCCGCGGCCGTTTCCGCTTCCCGATGTCATCGAGCTGCTGGCCCACTTCGGTCTGCCGGCCATGTTCGCACTGATGATGCTGCTGCCGGTACGCGGCGACGAGGCGGAGCATGCCGAAGTGATCGACTTCGTATACAGCAGCTTCGTCTTCCTGCTGCTGGCGGTGCTGGTGCTGGGCACGCTCGCCCTGATGCTGCTGACCGACCGCGGCTATGCCGAGGCACTGGCCGTGACGGTGACGGCCATCGCCGTCGTGCTGCTTTTCCTGGCCTGGGCCTGGAACCCGCGGGCGGGATTCTCCGGCCTCGGGCTGGTGCTCTCGCGCTACGTGCTTTCGGTGGGCTTGCCCTTCGAGGACTGGATGCGCGAGCTGACCGAACTGGCGGCGCGGGAATCAGATCCCGACGTGTTCGCCGAACAAGCCTGTCGCAGCTTCGGCCGCTTCGCCGGGGTGAGCGGGGTGCATTGGAAGACCGAAACACGCGAAAGTCAGTACGGGGAGGACGCCGGGCATAGCTTTACGTTCCGCCACGGGACGCTAGTCGTCAACCTCTACACGGCCCACAATCCTGGCCCGGCGCTGGTCTGGCACTTCCATCTGCTGGTACAGGTGCTCGGTGAGTTCTACCTTGCGAAGCTGCGCTCGCGCCAGGTGCAGCACTTGTCTTATCTCCAGGCGGTGCACGAAACCGGGGCCCGGCTCACTCACGACGTCAAGAACCTCCTCCAATCTCTGAATGCCCTGGTCTTTGCCGCGGAAAGGGAGGGCGACGAGGTGACACCCCAGTTCCGCGCCCTGCTGCGGCGCCAGTTGCCGGTGATCAGCCAGCGGCTGCAGCAAACGCTGGAAAAACTCAAGCAGCCGGCACCCGAGGTGCAGGCGCAGATCGAGGCCTCGCGCTGGTGGCGCGAGGTGCAGGCGCGCTGTGTCCAGCCCAATCTGCGCCTGTTCGCCATCGGGCTGCGGGAGGGAGTCCGGCTGCCGGCCGGCCTGTTCGACAGCACGCTCGAAAACCTCCTGGAGAATGCCCTGCGCAAGCAGGCGGGAACGCCGGATCTGGCCGTCAGCGTGAGCTTCGATATGACAAATGGCGTTGCGCTGAAGGTGTGCGACAACGGCACCCCGATACCCCAGGCCATCGCCCGCGACCTGTTTCACGCGCCGGTGCCTTCGGAAACGGGCCTTGGCATCGGCCTTTACCAGATGGCGCGACAGGCAGAGTGGCATGGCTACCGGCTCGCCGTCGCCGCGAACGAGCCGGGCCAGGTGTGCGTCAAGCTGGAGCACCGCGCGGAGCCGGTGGCAGAAAAGGGCTAGGCGGGGTTGAGACCTTCGCGCTTCCGACGATCGACGACCTGATCGGCAGGAATGTCGGTGAGCTTGGCTCGCATCGTGGGCTCCTGGCCGGCCGTTCCAGCTAGCCGATCATCGAAACCAGCCGAAATTCAATCAAATTTTACTAATTATCATAATGTGTTAATGTGTAGTTTCATTGTTTTAAGGTTGCTGTTAGTTTCATCGCCATGAAGGTATCCAAGGAAGAACTCGTCGCCGTCCTGTCCCAGTTCAATCCTTGGTGGCGGGACGAAGCCATTGCCGATCTGCCCAAGTGGCGGCGTGCCGCCTACCGCGAATTGCAGACGTGGCTCATAACCCCGCCCGCCCCGCGCGCCGTGCTGCTCTCCGGCGCGCGGCAGATCGGCAAGACCACGCTGATGTTGCAGGCTGCCGAAGCGCTGCTGCGCAACGGCGTGCCGCCCGCCAACATCCTCTATGCCACCTTCGACCACCCCATCCTCAAGCTCGCCGGTATCGATGCACTGCTGGAAGCCTGGCGCGAGCGCGAACCCAAGGCCGAGGGGCTCGAATACCTCTTCCTCGACGAGGCCCAGTTCATCCGCGATTGGGGCACCTGGGTCAAGCACCAGGTGGATTTCGCCAAGCAGCGGCGCATAGCCTTCACCGGATCGGCCATGCCCCTGGTGGAGGCCGGGCAGGAGTCGGGCGTCGGACGCTGGCACACGATTCGGCTGACCACGCTCTCGTTCTACGAGTACCTGCAGATCAAGAACCTGTCGCTGCCGGCGCTGCCCCGCCTTAAGTCCTTGCGCGACCTGTTCGATTGGCCTCAGGCGGACCTGTACCGCGTCACGGAGAGCGCCGCGCCCTACGTCGGGCATTTCCACGAGTACCTGGTGCGCGGCGGTTTCCCGCAGACGGCCCAGATGGAGAGCATCACGCAGGCCCAGCGCCTGCTGCGCGAGGATATCATCGACAAGGTGCTCAAGCGGGACATGACCGCCCTGTTCGGGGTGCGGCGCGTGCTCGACCTGGAACACACCTTCCTCTACCTGTGCATGCACGACGGCGGGCTGCTCGACATGCTCGACCTCTGCGCAAACCTGGAGGTCAAGCGGCCGACGGCGCAGAACTTCATCGAACTGCTGGAATCGACGCACCTCATCTACCGCCTGCCGCCCTTCGGCTACGGCAAGGATGTGCTGCGTGCCCGTTTCAAGATCTATCTCGCCGATGCCGCCATTGCGCCAGCGGTAATGCTCAAGGGCAAGGCGATCCTCGAAGACGCAGGGGCGCTGGGCCTAGCCACGGAGACCGCCGTGTTCAAGCATCTGTTCGCGCGCTACTATCCGCAGAACGTGCGATTCACCTACTGGCGCGGCAAGAAGGGTCGCGAAGTGGATCTGGTCGCCGAGGTGGGCGGGCAGATCATTCCCTTCGAGGTTAAATACCGCGCCCAGCACACCGGCTTGCGTGATCTCAAGGGCCTGCTGGACTTGTGCCAGCAGAAATCGATTGACCGCGGCTACGTGGTCACAAAATCCCTCGACGACTTCGGCACGATTTCCGATCTGCCCGACACCAGCACCCGGATACTGCGCATCCCCGCAGCGCTGCTGTGCTACTGGATGGGCGAATCGGAACTCGCACCTGAACCACAAAGCGTGCCATCGCCGGGCCAAACGAGGAGCTGAAGGGCGTTTTCAGCGTCGGCTGAAGCCGTCCTTGAAGGCACTTGGACGGCTGGCCGATCAGACCGCGCTGCCGGCGTCTTGCGGGACCGGCGCGGCGGCCTTCTTCCGGCTCAGCATTCGATACACCGTCATGCTGCCCTTGCCCTTGAGCTGGACGGTCTGGGCTTCGCTGAACTCGTAGTGGTCGCGCAGTCGGCGGTAGGTGGTGGCGTCAACGTGCACCATGCCGGGAACGCCCTCGGTGGTGATGCGGCTGGCGATGTTGACCGTGTCGCCCCAGAGATCATAGATGAACTTCTTCTTGCCGACCACGCCCGCCACCACCGGACCGGTGCCGATGCCGATGCGCACTTCCAGGTGTCGCTCGTTCACCGCAAAGTCGCGGTGCAGCAGGTCGCGCATCTCGATCGCCATCTCGGCAATCGCATTGCAGTAGTCGTCGCGCCCGTCGTCGAGGCCGCCTGCCACCATGTAGGCGTCGCCTATGGTCTTGATCTTCTCCAGGCCGAGTCGCTCCGCCATCTCGTCGAATGACGAGAAGATGCGGTTGAGCATCGAGAATACCTGGTTGGGCGACATGCCTTCCGCCACCTGGGTGAAGTTGACGATGTCGGCGAACATCACCGTCACGTCGGCGAAGCCGTCGGCAATGGTCTGGTTGCTGTTCTTCAGGCGTTCGGCGACTGCGCCCGGAAGGATGTTGAGCAGCAGGCGCTCCGAGCGCTCCTGCTCGGCCTGGAGCCGCTGGTGGGCCTCCAGCAGCCGGGCCTGGGCCTTCTGCTTCTCGGCGATGGAAAAGCGCAGCAGCAGGAACACGATGGTCGACACGGCGATGAAGTTGAGCGCGAAGAACACCATGCTGGTCTTCAGCGGGATCTTCGGCGCCTGCGCGCTCTGGAAGTCGGCCAGGTAGTAGTCCACGGACCCGGACAGGGCGACGAGCAGGATGTAGGCGACGAACCAGGCCAGCGACTCGCGCACGCCGATCACCAGGATCGCGCCGATCGGTGCCAGCAGACCCCACAGCACCACGCCGCTCGAGGTGATGAAGTTGCCGATGCTCCACTGCACGACGAAGGGGAAGAACAGGAACAGGCCGAGCTGGCTCAGGCGGAAAAGGTTGAAGTTTCCGCTGCGGATGTAGAGCGCAAGATTGCCTGCCAGCAGCGCCTGGAAGGCGAAGGGCAGGGTGGCCGAAAGCTTGGGGCCGAGGCTCCAGTAGACCACCAGCCACAGGATAGACGCCACGCTCACCAGGCCGGTGGCGAACATCAGCAGCGACTTGTTCAGCCGGACCTCGTCGCAATCCTTGGGGTCGATGCCGGCGTGGCGCAGGCGTTCGAGAAAACTGGGCGGGGTGCCCGACATTGAGTTCTCCGATCGGTGGTGTCCGCGCGTCAGGCCGGAAACCCCGATGACGGCGTAGTTTCTCAGGAAGGGGCGGGGCGGGTCAAGGCGTGGGAGGGAGGTCCGGCATCGGTCGTGCGCTCGCGAGAGGCGCAGGCCACGATCACGTTCCAGCAGAATCAGATGCGGCGGATCAGTTCGCTGTATCTCAACAGCATGGCATCCGCAGTAAGCATCACCAGAGGCTCGCAGATGGCCTGGGCAACCAGCAGGCGATCAAAGGGATCGCTATGATGGTCAGGAAGCCGCGCAATCGCTGCGGCATGAGTCGGAGTGACGTGCAGCGGCAGGAAACCGCTCTCCGCAATCACCTCGGCCATTCGTGCCGGATCGCAATCGATCTTGCCGAGGCGCGCCTTGATGGCGATCTCCCAGATCGATGCTGCCGAGACATACACCTCGTCCGCATCGAGGATGGCCGCCCGAGCTTCGCGTCCCAGTTTCTGGTTGTCGGTAACGGCCCAGATGAAGACGTGCGTATCGAGCAGCACGCGCATCAGCGGCCCTCAAAACCGGCGAGGACGGTCTCGGGAAGCGGCGCATCGAAGTCGTCCGCAACAGCGACCTTGCCCTTGAGGGCCCCGAAGCGTATCGGCTGCCGCTTTGACCCCAGCGAAGTAAGCCTGGCGACGGGCTTGCCGGCGCGCCCGATAATCACGTCCTCTCCTGTGGCGGCCTTGTCGACCAGTTTCGAAAGCTGGGTCTTGGCCTCATAAATGTTCACCGTTTCCATGCACATCTCCTGATTAAGGCTTGACCAAGTCTAGTCCATTCTGGCCTTGTGGTCGACGCCGCGACGGAGGCTGGCGACGCTTGCTAGCGGCAAGCTCGGACAGGCTGAGGGGCAGCAATAATCGCGTGAATTGCTCCCTCTTCCCGCACGCGGGGCGAGGGAACCGTTCCGCGACCTTCAGGCGTTTTCCCTGGAGATGGTCCCTTGCTTCCGACTTGAATGGCGACCACAATAAAGCACCTTTTATAGTCAGAAACGATCTCGCCATGGAGCAAGTTCTCGCCACCCGCTCGGTCAGCATCACCGAACTGAAACGCAGCCCCAGCGCCGTCCTCGAACAGGCTGGCGCCGAACCCGTCGCCGTGCTCAACCACAACCGGCCGGCGGCCTACCTGCTCTCTCCCGAAGTCTATAGGTCGATGCTCGAACGCCTGAATGCCGATCTGCGGGCGGCGATACAGGAGGGCATCGATAGCGGCCCGGCGATTTCCGCCGACGATCTGTTTGCGGAACTGAACGTCCGCCATGCCGAGCCAAAGCGCCCGACGCCGAAGTCAGTTGCCAAGAACCGCGGCAAGCGCATCGCTTGATGGTGGCAGTCACTTTTTCGCCGAAGTCGCGGCAGGACCTACTCGACATCGGCGATTACATCGCCAAGGACAGCCCGGCAAACGCCCGGCGCTTTGTCGCCAAGCTAATGGATCAGTGCAAACGGATTGGACGCGCTCCGCTGGGCTATGTCAGCCGAGAGGACTTGGCGCCCAGCCTGCGCATGGCAGCACTGGATCGCTATGTGATCTTTTTTCGCGTGCTTGACGGGGGGTGCGTGTTGAACGCGTTCTGCACGGGGCACGCAATCTGCCGGTCATATCGGGACAGATATCGAGCGATTAGTAGGGGCACCCATGAGCCCCCCATGCGGCGCAATCGACGCATGGGAGATTCAGGCACTGCATTTGTCATGTTCGTGCAGGTCTTCCCCGCCGGTAGGGGGCAGTCGCCGGCTTGGCCCGGCACAAGACAATTCTTGCTCGCTTCGCGTTCTTCGCCGATCAACTGCCATTTTCAGAGGATGAGATGGGTCTCAGGCCACTCCCTTCGTGGTTGGAGGGCTGGGGTCAGGGGGCAATCAGCGATGCTTGAGGGCTGAGCGTTCTTGCAAATCAAGAGGTGCTACTTTGGCGATAGTCAGTGGCTGGAGAGCGGCGGTGGGCGTAGCCAACAAAGCGGGGAAACTGGATCTGGGCGGCTATCTCGCATGGGCATGGGAAGCCGCGCAGGAAGAGAATCACGAATTCCACGCCGGGGACGTGCTTGCCTTGGTGGGCGGAACACTTCCTCACAACACGGCCAGCCCCAACATCGCCGTTGCACTCAGAAACCGGCTGCGGGGCGGTGCGTGCCGCGTGTTTGGAGATGGCACCAAGGTCCATATCGAAGCCGCCGACGCGGTGCTGTATTCCGACGTGGTCGTTTCTTGCGATGCCCGCGACAACGGCCCCGAGGACCGCTTCGTGCCTCATCCGGTGCTGATCATGGAGGTGCTTTCGCCATCCACTGCCGTTTACGACCGCGGCGACAAGTTTGCACTGGTTCGGCGCCTGCCAAGCCTGCCCGAGTACGTGCTGGTGGATGTGGTGTCGATCCGGGTGGAGGTGTTCCGGCTCAATGCCGCCGGGCGATAGTCCTGCGGAATGGGGGGCAGTCGGCTGCGCTGCCTAATGTTAACCGAGACCGAACAACATTGAACGCACAGTTGCGGAGAGCGGGGGAACGTCTTGAATCACTGTCCTCCACGCGATCTCTAGGTCAACATCGAAGTATCCGTGTGCCAAAGCGTTGCGCATTGCCGCGGCGCCGCTCCAAGGAAGCTCCGGTTGATGCGCAACGAAGTCCGGGTAGTTCCGCCGGATGTTCTGCGCCGCTTCACCCACGATCTCAAGGTTGCGAATCACAGCGTCCGGGGCTCCTCCTCGCTCGCGAGAAACATCGCCTGATCGAGTCCTGGTACGTAGCGATCGATTCTTTCAGCCGCCTGCGGATGTGGGTAAGGTAGTCCTTGAGGCGCTTCACGCCGGACTTGGTCACACCGGCTGAGCATCCTTGAGCACTTGGCTACGCCATCCTTCAGGCAACGCTCCGGGCGTCACGACGTCAACCGCACATCCGAGAAGTTCACTGACCTCTACTTGGATCGCACCGATATCGAGCAGTGTCGTCGCCTCGCTGGGGTCCACCAGAAGATCGAGGTCGCTAACCTCGGTGTCCTCACCGCGAAGCACGGAACCAAAGACGCGAACTCCCAAAGTGCGATGCTTGGCCGCGATCGAACGTATTGCGGTTCTGTTGGCGGCAAGGGCAACTGAAGGTTTCATGCGCTTAGGGCAACCTGCCGGCGGCAACCATGCGGTTGAAGAGAATCGTGGTCGGCAGCCAGATCACGATGTCGTCGAATTCTCCGCCGGGGCCGACAGTGTCGGGACTCGGGATCCTGCTGAAGTAGTCAGTCGGACCCGTATTGTTAACGTCCTCGTCGTCATTTGGCTCAGTACCGTCGGCGAGCGCTGTGCCCGAATCGGAGGTGCCCCAGCTCTTTTTCCCGTGCGAGAACACCACCGCCGGCACCTGTATGGCGAGGGGTACTACCGCACCGGCGGCATCGCGCGTACGAACGGAGAGGTTGGCGGCGGGGGTTACCATCGTGATCGGGGCGTTGGCGTAATCCGGGCTAACGCTGTAGCGGATCAGTTTGCCCCAAGCGTCGCTCCTTTCGATACCCAGCGCCGCCCACGGAATGAATCCTGCGCACGCGGCGGGGCACGCGCCCACCAACTCAGCGCCGTTCGTTGCTGAAACCGCCGGTTTCGGCAGCCGCCCGTTCATGACCGCAAAGCCGATCAGCGCTTCGCGCACGTCGTTGAGGCGCTTCTCGGTGTCCTGCCGCGCCCGAATCTCCTGCTGAGCGGATAGCGGAATCAGCAGGCCGCCGATGAGGATGGCGACGATCACCAGTACCAAGGCCAGTTCGACCAGGGTGAAGCCGCGCGCGAAAGTCAGTTCCGGGAAAGCGCCTCGCTTCATGGCAACGACGTGACGAAGAAATCGGCGATGGTGACCTCCTGGTCGGTGGTGCGCTGGGAGGTCGTGAACCCGAGCTGAACCCTTTGCAGCGGCGGACGGTAGCAGATGCCGTCTGTGCCGCAGGACTGGCCGTTGGGGCAACTGCCGGCGTTACATGCGGATACCGCTACGCCGAATATCGTCGCGATGTCGCGCAGGGTCGGAGAAAAGCTTGGATCGAGCTGGCTCATCGGGCGGGTCGTGTTCTTCAGGGCTGCGATCCGGTCAACTGCGCTTGAATTCCCCTCAATCCAAACCTCGGTGCGCAACGGGCGCATAGCGACCTGAGCAGGCTGCCAGCTCTGCGGGTCTGAGCCCACGAAGCCGATAGAGGAAGTCTGATGCCAGTCGGTGCCGGCGTAAGTCCCCTCTGCGACTCGGACAACGGCTTGATTCAACTCGGACGCTTGGTCTGCATCGCCTGCACGCGTCATCGGTGTGTTCGGCCCGTTCCACACGAAGACGCCGTTTTCGGCCGAACTGACCTGGGCATTCAGCAGTATCCGGTCGCCGCGCGAAAGGGTCACACCGCCGAAGGTGTCGCCGGGATTCGTCAGGACGGCTGGCGCCCCCGAGGCGGTGCGCACCGGGGCGAGGGGTGCGACCTGGCTCAATTCGAGCCGCGCATGGAATACTCTGCTGTCATCAGGATTGCCGCGCATGTTCGACGAAGGCCACGCCATCCGAGGGATGGGTGGGATTGCGCGGCGGCGGGCGGAGTACGCCCGTCAGGCTTCCCGGCGTCGGGAAACCGTGGACGTTGTCGTCGTTGCCGGGCAGGGTGACACCATCTGTCAGGTTCGCTGCCTGGTGTCCCGAATAAACGATGGCCGCATGGCTGTTGAAACCGGCAGTTCCCCCGCAGAGCGAAGTTCCGCAGGGATCGTTGCGGCCCGGATTGTCGGGATCCTCGCTGAAGCCGGAGTTGCGGCCCTGATCGAACTCGATTCCGATCTTGGGGAAGGCAACGACCGGTGTCCGGCCATTATTTCCCGAGTACCCGAGTTGGCTGCCGGCGGCGCCGCACGATTGGAAGCTATTCTCTTCGGCGTCGGCAAGCGTGAACACGAAGCCATTGGCGCCGACATTGCCGCCCACCCTCCTGAACTGGAAGCGGAAGTAGATCCGCATTGCGTTGCCGAGATCCCGCGCCTCGCTTGCCCATGCGCAGCCGATCAGCGCGCCGGCACTTGCCCCGCCGGTGGTGGTGACGTCCTCGCTGCCCAGGGTCAGTGTTCGCCTATCGGGATCGTAAGCGACCAACGGGTCGAATCCCTGTTCTTGCAGTGCGGGGGAGTTGACAACCCTGAACGAGGCGCTGGACGGTATGCAACTCGCGATATCCAGTGTGCCCGGCAACGGCGTTGGCGGCAGTCTGTCGAAGGTGTCGGCGCCGGCAAAGGTCGTTCCCGGACTGGTGAAGCTCGCCAGGTTTTCGCCCTCCAGATAGTTGGCCGGATCGTTCATTTCGCCCACAGTACTGCGGCGCTGTCCAGCTATGCGCTGGTCGCCGAAGAGCAGGACGCCGGCGCAGTCGGGGGCGCCGCCATTGACCGCAAATCGGCCCGAGTTTGGCCTCGCCACAAACACCATGTCGCTGTAATGATTGAAGTAACCCAGGGGCACCTGGGTGTCGTCGTAACAGGTGCTGTCGCTGCCGGTGTTGACGATCCGTCCGGCGCTCTTGTCGGCGGGCGGTGAAAAACCGCTGATTCCCCTGATTCCGAACCCGCCGGAGGCAGCCTGGTCGCGCAGGCAGGACACCATGCGGTCGAGCATCGCGTTGATGTCGGTACGGAAATTGGCGAACTTGCGGATTGCACCGAACAATTCGTCGCCCGACACCGTGACACCGGCGTCGTTGGCGGTAAGCGCGCAGTCGCCGGACTGGCATGACATGGGAAGGAGGTTTCCCGCCGCAGCAAACACCTTGCCTGCGGCCGAAAGGGCCTTCGGAGCAGCGGGATCGGTGACGGCACTGGCGTTGTTGGTGCCGGCGAGATAGTTGGTCACGCCGCCGAGCGCCGCCACGGTCCCCGGATCGAGATAGTTGGCGACGTCGTAGTTGCCGCCGCACTGGGTCACGTCGTCGGCAACGGATCTCGTTCGATCCTGCCCGGAAAGCGGCGCGCCCGGCGCGAAGATGACCGCCACCGGCCGGCCGTGGGGGCTGGCGATGATTGAACTGAGTGCGGCGTTGCCGTTGGCGACGACGATGTCGAGATGGGCGAGACTGTCCCAGTTCATCGGGCTTGCCTGCCGGATGCGTTGATGGCTTCCGGAGACCACATACCATAAGCATTCGCCGTTGCTGTCGCGAAGCGGTTCGATGCCGAGAGTGCGCCAGGGCAGTCGGCCGATCACCGTCGAATTGTCGGCGTTCCCGGCGAAATTGGCGGCATCACAGCCTTCACCGGTGCAGTCCACGTTGTTGTTGTGAGAGGTTCCCAGGTCTGGCAGTGGCAGGTAGCCGTAGACCTGACTGGGATTGTGAGTCAATTCCTGGTCCCGGTAACGCATCGCATATCCGATCAGCGCCTCCTTCGCCTGCGCCAGCGCTGCCTGGATATGCTGGTCACGCTTTCTGTTTACGCTGTCAGAGGACAAGCCGCTGACGAGGTACGCGATGGCACCGAATGCCAAAAGCATGGCAAATATCAGCAGTGCGGCACCTTCCTGGCCAGGACGGGAACGCCCGTGGCGCGGTGTCGTGACTGACGTTTGCTTGCCTTTCGTCATGCCGTGGCCGATTGATGCGAAGCGTTTGCGTGCGCGAAGTAGAGGCGGCAGGGGCGTTGCGGGCTTCGACGAATGCCGGGCCGTCAATCGCGTCAGTTTGACGCAGGCGGGTTCCGCCCCGGTTGCACCAGAACCTTCCCCCCCTCCAACCCATCGCCCCTCTCGCGCGTAGTGCGGTTGATGGTTTCGCCTACGCGCAGCGAAGCCGGGGCTTCGTTGGCGGCGTTCAGGGTCACGCGGCTGGGGTCGCGCCGGTCTATGACGGGGCGCACGTCGGATGCCGCCTGGTTGTCGTCGTGGGGCACGCCGTTGATCCACACCGTGCTCTTGCCGCTGGAGCGGCGGATGACGCCGTTGACGGTGAGGGTCGGTGCCTTCGATGACGCGCGCCTGCTGCACGTTGAGGCTGCGCTGGCGGTCCAGGGCTTCGCGGCGGTCGGGACTGAAGAACAGGCGGCCGAGTGGAGTCTTCCTCGGCGCGGGCGGGGAAAGTCAGTGCCTGGAGGACGGCGAGAAGGGCCATGGCCAGAATGGCCGGCGCGGTTGTGCGTTGCTTGAGCGCCGCATGCCCCCACCACCCCGACCCTTTCCCGCGGGCGGGGGAGGGAGTGGGCGGTGGGGGGCGGTTCTGGCTTGCGAGCTTCAGTTCGGTCATGGGATCAGGTGCTCCCCTTGCGCTCACGGATGGTGATCCAGTCCAGCGTGCATTCGGCCCTTAGCAGGGCGCCGGTGCCGCTGGGACCGGAGTTGCCGGTGCGCTCGACGATGCAGCGCTCGGGGCGCACGACGGCGCTTACAGAATGCTCCAGATCGTCGAGAAAGTGAATCAGATCCAGTTCGTGCAGCAGATCCATCTGCAGGCGCATGGTGCTGGACAGGAACTCGAAGCTGCCGCTACTACCGGGCGCGGCGGCGGCGTCCAGGGGGCGCTGCGGCGCGATCTCGTACTGAAGATCGAACAGCCGGCGGGCGGCGCGGATCTCCCGGATGCGCTCCACCCATTCAAGTCGGCGTTCCTCGCCGACGATGCCGTCGGCGGCGAGGTCGCCGAAGCGGCCGATCTTGGCGGTGATCTCGGCCTGCTCGTCGCGGGCGCGCATCAGCTTGTTGTGCGCCTCCTGCTGCTTGGCCTCGGCTTTGTTCGCCGCGGCGCGCGCTTGGAGCGTTGCCTGGTGGGTGGCGTACAGGGCGGCACCCCCGGCGGCCACCATGAGGAGCGCCGCCAGAATCGACCAGCGGACGCGCTTGAGATCCTGCGGGGTGATCATCTTGCGGGCGATCCGATGGGGTAGCTGAGACGAACGCTGAAGCGCGAGACTTCCGCCGCGGCCGGGTTTTCGCTGCCGCTGCGCAGCGTCTTGGCGGATTCGACGTCGACGGGCATGCGCAGTACCGCGACGCGCATGGCCGGGTCGCGCCGCAGCGTGGCGGCGAACTCGTTCACCGTTTCGAGCATGGCGCGCTGATCCCCGGCCTCGGTTCGGGGCAGGATGCCGGTGATGACGGCGACGGCGTGCATGGCCTGGCCCCCGTCGGCCGACGGGGCGTTGGCGGCGCGGCGGAGATCGACGGAAGCGCCGATGTCCTCGGGACGCGCGCTGAGCGACCACTCGATACGTTCCAGCTCGATCCGGGGCGATTCGTCCAGGGCCGCGCTGATGCGCTCGAACATCGCCTTAGGCGGCGCGCTGCGCTTTTCCAGGGCGTCGTAGCGCGTCATCACGGCGCGCAGGTCTTCCAGGCTAGTGGGCATCGGCGGCAGGCTCTTCATCACCTCGGCGTAGCGTTGCTCGTCGGCCTGGGCCTGGGTGAGCACGCTGTCGGACTGCTGGCGCAGTCCGGCGATTTCGACCAGTTCATTGGCGGCGAAGAGCAGGCAGCCGAACATCGCGACGGCACCCGTGGCCTTGAGGGCAAAGCGTGCCTGCCAGATGCGGAACATGCGCCGCTCGGCAGGGGGGGCAAACTGATCGCGGGGCGGTTGGTGCGCCAGCAGGTGCAGGAACAGGGTGTCGGCCGACGAATCCTGCGGTGGCGTCTTGAGGCCGCAGGTCTTGGCCGCGCCGAGCAGGTTGACGAATTCGAAGTGCAGTTCTTCGGAATCAGTGCAGGCTGCGGCGAACGCGCTCTGCGCGGTGGGGTGCACCAGAACCGCCACCGGCAGTGTGGCCGCGCGGGCGATCAGCCGCTGCGAAAGGTATTGGTAGATGCGCGCCGACTCGGCGGCACAGGCGCGGGCGATTTCGTCGGTGCCGCTGGCGGCGAGCGGGCTCAGCCGGCTGAAGCGCAGCTTGCCGCCTTCGAGAAAGGTCTGGCGTATGCCGCCGTGGCCGATGCTCAGCACCAGGCAGCGCTCCGCCTTGATCTTGAGTTGCGATGCCAGATCGGGGACCAGCAGCGGGATCGAATAGATGCCGGCGAGCTGCGACTCGGCCGAGCGCAGCGCGCCTAGCCACGGTTCGAAGCCCTGGGGCCGGGTCAGGGCCGCCAGCAGCATGCGTTCGTCGCGCCGGCCGGTCTTTTCCCGGCCCAGGGACACGCCGGTGGTGAGCGGCGAGCCGTAGAAGAACTGGCTCAGCTTGCGCTGGATCAGGATGGTCCGGTCGGCGCCCTGTACGAAGGGGAGGAGTTCGAGCTGGAAGCCCTCCTCGGGGACGTCCGCCAGCATGTAGAAGTTGCTGCCGCGCTGCGTCGCAAGATAGGTGGAGAAGGCGGCGATGCCGGCTTCGTCGGCCGCGAACTTGGCTTCCAGCTTCAGCGCCCCGCCGTGCCAGCGGTAGGCGGCGAGGCGGTTTGCCTCGGCAAGCAGCAGGCGGCGGCGCGGGGTGAGCATCACATCTTCAGCCGGGTGATGACGTCATAGATCGGGCCGAGCACCGACATCATCACCCACAGCAGCAGGCCGCCGAGGATGAAGGTCAGCGCCGGTTCGATGATGGACTGCATACGTTCCACCGACTCCTTGACGTCGCGGTTGTAGAAATAGCTGACGTTGGCGAGCGCCGTGTCCAGCGCGCCGGTGTTCTCGCCCACCCGCAGCATGCGCAGCACCAGCGGCGGGAACAGGCCGACGTTCTGGAAGGCGGTGGTCACGTTCTGACCTTCGGAGATGAGTTGGCCGGCGCGCTGCAGACCCTCGCGGATCACCGTGTTGCCGACCACGTCCTCGGTGGTGCGTACCGCGTCGATCACCGCGATGCCCGAGTTGTACATCATGGAGAACACGCTGGCGAAGCGCGACAGGATGATCTTGCGCAGGATCGGTCCGCCAATCGGGAGGGCGAGCTTGATGCCGTCCCAGCGCAGCCGGGCGCGGGGATTGGTGTGAACGAGATAGGCGGCGACGCCCACCGCCGCCAGCGGCAGGCCGGCGATCAGGTACCAGTAGTGGGTGAAGGCATAGGACACGCCCAGCAGGATGCGGGTCTGCAGCGGCAGCGCCTGGCCCATGTTGCGGATGAAGCTGGCCATCTGGGGCACCAGATAGACCATGAGGAAAACCGTCACCGCCAGCACCACCGTGCCGACCAGCGCCGGGTAGGTGAGCAGCTTCTTGGTGTGCGAGGCCAGTTCGTCCTCCCACTTGAGCGAATCGGCGAGGTTCTTCAGCACCTCCGGAAGACGCCCGGTGGCCTCGCCGGCGCGCACCAGATTGCCGAACACCGCCGTGAAGATCTTCGGGTGCTCGCCCATCGCCTGGGACAGGGTCTTGCCCCCCTCGATGCTCTCGATCAGGCTCGCCATCACTACGCGGAAGCGCGGGTTGGTCACCGAGTCGCGCAGATCCGTCAGCCCCTCCAGGATGGGCACGCCGGCACGGGTGAGCTGCTCCAGGTGGAAGCAGAAATTGATCATCTCCCGCCGCGGCACGTGTCCGCCGGGCAGGTAGGCCCGCACCTTGACCGGTTCGCCAGTGATGAAGTCCAGATCCATGCGCTTGAGGCGCATTTCCAGGTCGATGACGTTCACGGCATCCATCTGGCCGAGAACCATCCGCCCCTTCGGATTCATTGCCTTGTAGGAGAACACGGCCATGACGATGTCCCGTCAGAGGGTGTGAGGAAATCGTAGCGAGCGGCCCGAGTTCGGTCCGAGGAGCGCAGGCGTACAGAGCCGTACGTTGAACACCGCAGGATCGAAATCGGGACGCGCAGTAGATTTACTCACGGCCTCTCAGATCATGCGTTCGGTGAGGTCCACCACCCGCGCCACCTCTTCCAGCGAGGTGGAACCGTCCAGCACGCGGCGCAGCCCGTCCTCGGCCAGGGGCCGGTAGCCCTTGGCCAGGGCGACGTTGCGGATGTCGCGCTGGGTGGCGCGGCGTGCCACCAGTTCATCCAGATCGGTGTCCATGCGCACCAGTTCCATCAGCGACTGGCGCCCCCGATAGCCCTGGAACTCGCACTGTTCGCAGCCCGCCGCCCGGTAGAGCTTGGGATCCAACTTCGCGGCCTTGATGCCGAGCAGTTGCAGTTCGTGGGGCTCGGGCTGATAGGCGCGCTTGCAGTGGTTGCACAGCTTGCGCACCAGGCGCTGCGCGACCATGCCGATGATGTTGCCGGCCATGATGTCTGGCAGGATGCCGATGTCCAGCAGGCGCGGGATCGATCCCAGGGCCGAATTGGTGTGCAGGGTGGAGTACACCTGGTGGCCGGTCATCGCGGCGCGGAACGCCATCTCGGCGGTCTCGGCGTCGCGCACCTCGCCCACCAGGATGACATCCGGGTCCTGGCGCATCATCGAGCGCACGCCGTTGGCGAAGTCGAGCTTGGCCGCCTCCGCGACCGAGGTCTGGCGGATCATCGACAACGGATACTCGACCGGGTCCTCCAGCGTCATGATGTTGATCGACTCGGCGTTGATGTGATTCAGCACCGAGTAGAGCGTCGTCGTCTTGCCGCTGCCGGTGGGGCCGGTGACCAGGATGATGCCCTCCGGCCGCGCGATCATCAGCTTGAGCATGTGAAGCTGGTCGTCCGCCAGCCCCAGCTTGTCCAGCGGCACCAGGCCCTTCTGCCGGTCGAGGATACGCAGCACGATGTTCTCGCCATGGATCGTCGGCTGGGCCGAGACGCGGAAGTCCACCGGCCGCCCGCTGATGTTGAGCGAGATGCGGCCGTCCTGAGGCGCGCGCGCCTCGGCGATGTTCATGTTGCTCATCACCTTGATGCGCACCGCCATCGCCGGCCAGTAGGATTTGTGCAGCGCCCGGATCTGCCGCAGGATGCCGTCGATGCGGTAGCGGATGCGCAGGAAGTTCTGCTCCGGCTCGAAGTGGATGTCCGAGGCTTCGCGCTTGACGGCGTCGGTCATCAGCGCGTTGATCAGGCGTACCACCGGCTGGCTGTACTCGTCGGTGGATACCGCCAGGGCGCGATAGTCGACTTCGCCGGTCTCGATCTCGTTGAGGATGCCGTCGATCGACAGTTCGTGGCCGTAGTACTGGTCGATGGCGCGGGAGATCTCGGACTCGCCGGCGATCACCGTCTCGATCTCCAGTTCTTCCGGACCGATGGCGCGAATCTTGTCCAGCGCGACGATGTCGTTCACGTCTGCGGTCGCGACGGTGAGCCGCCGGCGCTCGCGGTCGTAGTCCAGCGGCAGCAGGCAATGGCGCTTGGCCACTTCGCGCGGCACCATGCCCAGCGCACCGGGGTCCACGATGGCGTGGCTGAGGTCGACGCTCCTCTTGCCCAGGCTCTCGCCCAGCGCGTCGCGCAGCGTCGCCTCGGAGACGAATCCGAGCGCCACCAGCAAGCGGCCTACCGGCTGGTTCGACTTGGTCTGATCGAGCAGCGCGATGCGCAACTGGTCCTCGCTGATCACGCCCTGGGCGATGAGGATCTGGCCGAGGGGCCGGCGGTGTGTCCGCGGGGCGTTCGCCGAGATCTGGGTCATGCCGTTGTCAGCGCGGCGCCGGTCCTTGGACACTGACTTTGCCCCGTGGATCTATTGAGCCGCAGACTGCAGCTCGCGAACGCGGGCGCTGGCCTGCGTAGCGTCGAAGGCCGCGGGACGCGTGGCGGCGGCGTTCAGCGCGCTCTGGTAGTACTGCAAGGCCAGGCGGGACTGGCGCAGTTGGTCGAGACTCACCGCCAGGTTGAAGTGGTAGTCGGGATTGTCCGGTTCCCCGCTGTAGGCGCGGAAATAGGCCTGCTGCGCCTCGTTCCAGCGGCCTTGGCCGGCGTAGAGGTTGCCCAGGGCGAAATGGGTGGCGTGGGAATCCGGCTGCGATGCGGCGAGCATCTTGAGCCGGCTTTCGGCCTGAACCGGGTCGGCCTTGCCGCGCAGTCCCACCAGACTGGCCAGGGCGGTGGCATCCTGCGGGTCCGCTTCGAGCGTGCGCTGGTAGTAGGACTCGGCCGCCTGGGGGTCGCCGTTGCGCAGGGCGATCGCCGCCAGGCCGTTGAGCGCGTCGGTGTTGTGCGGGGCGCGGCGCAGCACCTGCTCGTAGTCACTGCGCGCCGCCGCCAGATCGCCGGACTGGAAATGACGATAGCCGCGTTCGACGCCCGCATCCACCTGCGGTCGCGAGCGGCTGACGCGTACCGAAGTTTCCGCCGCCACGGTGGTCAGGACCGGTGCATCGGCGAACTGACCGCGCTGGACAGCGGGACGCGGGGGGCGGGACGGGCGGGCGACCGGCATTTCGCTCTGGCCGGCGGATTCGATGTCCTGTGCCGAGGCGTTGCCGGCGCTCGGTGCCGCGCTTGCGACAGCGCTGCCGCCGCTGGCGGCGTTTCCGGGCGCCTGCCGCGGTGCCGATGCAGGCGTGCCGGCGACGGCCGGGGCCGTTTGCTGGAGCGGCGGACGCGATCCGGGCGCGGCGACGAGCAGCGTCGAACGCGGCTGAAACTGCCACCAGAAGTAGCCGCCGACTCCCGCCACCGCCACGAGGGTGGCGGCGCCGAGGCCGATGTAAAAACCGCGCCGCGATGGCGGCGGCGGCGGCGCCTTGGCCGCGAACACCTGCTGCGCGGCCTGGCGTTCGCGGGCCAACTGCTCGGCGGCGGGCTTGCCCGGTGGCGCGCCAGGGATGCGCGGCGTGGCCGCGGCCGGGGCGTCAGTCACATTGCCGAACTGGTCGTCGAGCAGTTCGAGCGTGCTCGGCAGTTCCGGCAGGGGCGGTCCGGCGGGCGGGACAGGCGGCCGTCCGGCCAGGTCGGACGGCGCCGATTCGAGTTCGATGCTCGGCTGGAGACCGCTGTTCGACGCGCTCTCGGCCCGGCGCTTGGCCTGCTCGGCCTTGCGCAACGCGTCCATCAGCAGGCTCATGGGTTGTAGCTCTCGATCTTCGGCAGGCGGCGCTCGCGCGCCTGGGGATCGTAGAAGAAGTTGTCGGCCGGCAACTGGTCGCGGTAGCTGCCGTAGTCGCCGTCTATGCTGGCGTTCTTGACGACGACGGGCCGCAGGAAGATCACCAGCTCGGTCTTCTGGACGGCGTTGTTGCGGCTCGTCACCACTTCGCCCAGGCCCGGGATGAGCCCCAGGAGCGGCAGGCGTCCGGTCTTGAAGTCGGTGCGCTCTTCCATCAGGCCGCCCAATACGGCGATGTCGCCGCTGGCCACGCGCAGGACCGACTCGATCTCCCGGGTGCGAATCTCGGGCACCTGGTTCGGGATCGTGAGACTCGGATTCGGATCGTCCTTGAAGCCGGTCACGCTGGAGATGGTCGGACGCACGTTGATTATGACGGCGTCGTTGTCGCTGATCTGCGGCGTCACCGCCATGACGAGACCGACGGAAACCGACTGCGGCGTGGTGGTGAAGGTGGTCAGGGTGGTCGAGTTGGCGGCCTGGGTGGTGTCGGCCTTGACGTTGAAATAAACGATGCTGTCGACGATCTTGAGCAGCGCCGTCTGGTTGTTGATCACCGAAAGCCGCGGGCTGGACAGCACCTTCACCGTGCCGAAGGATTCCAGCAGTTCCAGGGTGATGCCGATGCTCAGCGGCGAACTGCGGCTCAGGTAGGACAGCACGAAAGGCTGCACCTGGGTGCCCGTGGTGGAGCCGATGGACGGCCGATTGACGGTGAAGCCCGTTCCGTCGGTGCGCAGCCGCGACCAGTCGATGCCCTGCTGGTAGCCGTCGTTGAGCGAGACTTCGACGATCGTGGCCTCGATCAGCACCTGGCGCTTGGCGGAGGCGAGCACGTGATCGAGGAACTCCTGGACCTTCTCGTGCTGGCGCGAGGTGGCGCGCACCGTGACCACCCCGGTTTCAGCACTGACGATGACCGATGCCGCTTCGCGGAAGGTGGTGCGCTTGACCACCGTCGTGCCGGTATTCTGCATGGCGGCCGGCCCCGGGCTGCCGGCAAGCGAGGGCGACCCTCCGGGCTCGCGCCCGGCCGCCGTTGGCAGGGTGCCGGTGCCCGTGGTGGCCTGCGTGTCGGCGCGCTCGATCACGGTTTCGCTCGAACCCTCGGGGAGGATCTTGTCGGTTTCCCTCAGGAGGTCCTTGAGGTTCTTCTCCAGCTCTTCCCAGAAACGGTTCTTCGACTCGTTCTTGACGCTCGTGCTGGAGACGTTGCCGGCGCCGATGGAACCGGCGGTGCTCCCGCCCGACGATCCACCCCCGGCGCTGCTGGCGATCTGGGTGTTGATCGACACCGTACCGGTCAGCTCCCGGGACATGTTCACGTAGTCGACCTTGTAGGTGCGCAGGAAGGGCGAATCGGGCATCACCACCAGGTTAGGACCGTCTAGCTCGTAACGCATGTCGGTCTGCTTGGCGATGCGGTTGAGCAGTTGCGGTAGCGTCTGGTCGATGGCGTTGAGGGTGACCGTTCCGCTGATGCCGGGGTGGATGTCGACGTTGAGCTTCGCGTCCCGCGCCAGCGCGAAGAGCAGTTCCTGCACGCGAACGTTGTTTACCACCACGCTGTAGGTCTCGGCCTTTGCGGTCGGGCGCGGCTTGGGCAGGGCAGGAGCCATCTGGACCGGCGCCGGGATGCTGCCGCGGGTGACGGGCTGGGCTTCCTCCCGCAGGTGGCCGCCGGCGGGCTCACGAGTAGCCGGTACGGTGCTGCATCCGGCGATGAACAGTGCAAGCAGGACCAGGGGCAGTACGCGATGCGTTCTCATGGATGATGCCCTTGTCGTGGCGAGGCGATTCTTGTGTCAGGTGCTGCAGCAGCCGCCGGGCAGGCGCCGGTGCGCTTGGCCGATGTTTCAGCGTGTGAGGATAGCACAAGAGGATTTTGCCACATGTCGATGATTTGCCTCGCTTAAGGGGCGCTTTTCCTGGCTTCGGGCAGCGTCGGTGCGAAACGTCAGCGCAGCCGTCGGACCTGGCGGGGGTAGGCCCCCAGGGCGCCCAGGTTCGGCGGGAGCTCCCGGATTGCCGCCTCGGCCTCGGCCCGGGACGGGTAGTCGCCGTAGATGACGCCGAGACGCTGTCGGGAACCCACCTGTGCCTTGTATACCCTCAACTGCTGCGCGTCCAACTGTTCCGCAGCTTGCACCAGGAAGCGCTCGACGGCGAGCGCGTCATCGGCATCCGAGGTCAGCAATTGAAGAAACCAGTGCTCGTCTGCAACAGTTGCCAGCCAACGCGAGGCCTGATCCAGGTGAAATCGCATCCTGGGGCCCGAACGGTCGGGAGCAGGTTCCGCCGCGCCCTCGGCTACTGCCTGAGCAGCGGGTGGCGTCTGGGGCAGGCGGGCCGGCACTTCGGCAGCCGGTGCCGGGGCTGCTGGAGCGGGAGAAATGGCTTGACCAAGCGGCGGGGATTGGACACTGGGAGCAACCGGGTTGCCTTCCGCGGCTGGTGGAGACGGAGCAGAGAGGGGTGCGGTGTCGATCGAGCGCGATGCGGGCAGACGCAGCCAGATCAGCGCGCCCAAGGCGATCGTCGCGAGCAGCCCGGCAGCCAGCCAGGGCAGCCAGCGCCGCGGCCGACCCAGCCGGGCATCAAGCAGCGCCGCCTTGACCTCGGCGGCATCGACGCGATGGCGGCTGCCGGCGAAGGCGGCCAGTAGTGCCTTGTCCGCGAGGATGTTGATGCGCCGGGTCAGGCCGCCGGAGGCGCGGGCGATGCGCCGTACCGCATCCGCGCTGAATACCTCGGGGCCGCGATAGCCGGCGGCGCGCATTCGGAAGTCGATGTAGGCGGCGACGTCGGCGCGTACCAGCGGCTCGAGGGAGAAATGGTGGGTGATGCGGTCCTTGAGCTGACGCATCTGCGGCCGGTCGAGCACCTGATCGAGCTCAGGCTGGCCGAAGAGGACGATCTGCAGCAGCTTGTGGCGGCCGGATTCCAGGTTGGACAGCAGCCGGATTTCCTCCAGCGTGTCGGCCGGCATGGCGTGGGCTTCGTCCACCAGCAGCACCACCTGCTTGCCCTGGGCGTAGCGGGCGATCAGGTGTTCCTGCAGCCGGCGCAGGACGGCGCTGGCGCGGTCGCGGGGAAGTTCGACGCGGAGATCGTCGGCGATGGCAAAGAGGATGTCGTCCTTGGACAGCAGGGGGTTGGCGAAGTAGACGGTCTCGACGCTCGCCGGCAGACGTTCCATCAGCATGCGGCAGAGCATCGTCTTGCCGCTGCCCACCTCGCCGCTGACCTTGACGATGCCTTCGTCTCGCGTGATGGCGTAGATCAGCGCTTCCAGGGTGGCGCCGCGATTGGCGCCGGCGAAGAAGAACTCCGTGTGCGGCGTGATGCGGAAGGGGGCCTCCGTGAGGCCGAAGTGTTCGTGGTACATGGCTATCCGCTGCTCCCGTCACGGGCGAGGGTGTCCATGCGGTTGTAGAGTGTGGTGCGGTTGATGCCCAGCAGCTTCGCGGCCTGGCTCACGTTGCCGTGGGTAAGGCGCAGGGCGGCGTCGATATAGGCCTGCTCCCACAATCGCAGCGTGTCGTCGAGACTGAACTGCCCCCGGCTGTGGAGGTGATCGAGCGCCACGCGGGCCAGTTCGGCGGCGCTGTGGGGCGGGTTGGCCGGGGCCTGCTCGGTTCCGGGCGGCGCGTCCTCGTCCTGCAGATCCAGTTCCGCGGCCAGTTCCGCATGGCTCACTCGGTGGCCGGGATACTTCGCCACCAGCCGGATCACGATATTGCGCAGTTCGCGCACGTTGCCGGGGAAGCCGTAGTTTCGCCACAGCGCCAGAGCATCGTCGTCGAACTCGAATCGTTCACTTCCTGCCTCGCCGGCGAGCAGGTCCCGATAATGCTCCAGCAGCGTCACCCGGTCGTCGCCCATCTCGCGCAGCGGCGGCACGTGGAGCGCGAACACGCTGAGGCGGTGGTAGAGATCGGCGCGGAAGCGGCCGGCCTTCACCTCGCGCCGCAGGTCGCGGTTGGTCGCGGCGATGACGCGGCAGCGCGCCCTGCGGTGCTGGGTTTCTCCCACCCGCTGGAAATCGCCGTTTTCCAGCACCCGCAGCAGCTTGGGCTGCAATTCGAGGGGGAGTTCGCCGATCTCGTCCAGAAACAGGGTTCCGTCCAGGGCGTCCTCGAAATAGCCGGCCTTTGCCGCCGTGGCGCCGGTGAAGGCGCCGCGGGCATAGCCGAAGAGGGTCGGCTCCATCAGATTGGGCGAAATCGCGGCGCAGTTCAAGGCAAGGAAAGGCCTGTCGTGGCGCGCGGTCAGCCGGTGCAGGCAGCAACTGGCGACAATCTCCTTGCCGCTGCCCGACTCGCCTTCGATCAGCACGGGAAAGTGCGACTGCGCGTACTGCCGGATCTGGGCGCGCAGTCTCTGCATCGGAGCGCTGTCGCCGAGGAGGGTGCAGGAATCGGCGACGCCGGCCGGGGCGGTTCCCACCGTGCCCAGGGCCAGAACGCGATGGAGCAGCGCCTTCAGGCGCTCAGGGTCGGCCGGCTTGGCGACGAAATCGGTTGCGCCGAGGGCGCGGGCGTGGCGTGCATTCGCTTCGTCGTTCTGTCCCGAGAGAACCACGATCCTGATCGACGGCGCGTGGGCCAGCAGGTTGGAGATCAGGGCAAAGCCTTCGTCCGGTCTATGGGGCAGAGGGGGCAGCCCGAGGTTGACCAGGGCCAGATCGGGCGGTGCGGAGAGCTTGCGCAGGCGCTCGACGCATTCCTTGCGGCTGGCACAGGCGACAACGTCGAACTCGGCAGCCAGCAGGTAGCTCAGGGTGTCGGTGATCAGTGGATCGTCGTTGACGATCAACAGCAGCGGCCGCCGCGGCGGCAAATCGCCGGTGGAGGATGATTCTATGGCTGCGGGAAGGCTCAGGGCGGCTACCTAAGGGGAGGGGCGGAATTGCGCCGAATCATACCGCAGGGCAGGCCCAGGCCGGGCGATTTACGTGAGGTTGAGAACGAAATGGCGCATGACGGCGAGGTTGTGAGCGGCGTTGTCGGTTCGCGCGCGCATTCGGTCGTCGCCAAAGACGACGTCCATGCACCAGTGAAGAGAGTTCTCGACCCGCCAGTGCTGGCGAATCGAGCGGTTCAGGCGCGCTGCATCGGCCGGCAGGCTGCTGATGTAGAAGCGATACTCAAGCGTGGTCTTGCCCTTGATTGTGCGTTGCGAAGCAATCACGGCGAACGACGCCAGGTCTGGCCAGCGTTGCGGGGCGTGCAGACAGTCGATCTGATCGAAGGCATAACAGCGGCGCACCTCGATGCGACCGTGATCCTTTTCCACGACTTCGTCGAACGTATGCGCCGTCTTGCCCGGTGCGCCCTGAAACGCCTCGAAGAATTCGGCCACCGACTCGGCCAGCGTCGGCTGATTGTCCTTGACCGAGAGGATATAGTCGGCGCCCCGATCCCGAATCGCCTGGGCAATATTGGGCTGCGTTCCCATGGCGTCGATGGTCACGATGCAGCCTTCCAGTGCCAGGGTTGCCAGCAGTTCCGGAATTGCCGTCTTCTCGTTGGACTTTTCGGCAGTCGCTTGTTGGCCGAGTACCAGCCCCGCACCTGCGGCAAAAGCGCTGACCAAGTGCAGAGGGGTTGCGCCAAGCTTGCCAGAGCGCCGACTGGTCTTGCCATCGATGCTCACCACCTCGTCTTTCGCCAGCGCCGGTACCACGCTGCTGACCCAGCGCCGAAACGCCGCACCAAAGGCTTGCGCGTCAATCGCCGCGAACACACGGCCGAATGTGTCGTGCGACGGGATGCCATTCTCCAGTCTCAGATAGCGCCGAAGCCAATCCAGCTTTTCCTTCGCCCATTGCTCGATTTCGACAAAGTCGTCCGCCCCGGCCAGCACGGCGCACACCGCAACGACCAGCAACTCCACAAGATCGTGATCGACTTTCTTCGCTTGCCTCGGATCGCGGATCCCAACAAACACGTCCGCTATGCGCAGCCTGCCTTCCGTCTCCATGGATCGCTCCAAAAAGACAGAAAACTACATAAATCAATGCCCTGTGAACACCCCCTCGGTAACCATATGATCGTAAACGCATATTTCGGCTGTTAACGACATTGGCATTCATGCGATTGCCCTGGGCTGCCGGGCACGGCAATCGCTTACGCAATCGTCGTAAACCCATGTAAAGATTCGTTTACAGTCAATAGGATATGACGGGGGCTTGTGTACAGTGCCGGAATGGCATCTACTCTCGATATTTCTCGGGAGACGCAGATGACGTTGCTGGAGGCGTTTGCACAGGTAGAGGATCACCGCAGAGGGCCGGCACAGCGCTACGATCTGAAGGAAATGATCGTGATGGCGATTTGTGCCGTGCTGTGCGGTGCGGACAGTTGGGTCGATGTCGCCGACTGGTGCGAAGGCGAGGAAGAATGGTTGAAGAGCTTCCTCACACTGAAGAAAGGGACGCCTTCGCATGACACGTTTGGCGAGGTGTTTCGCGTTCTGGACGCAGCGGTGTTCGAGCGTTGTTTTCGCCAGTGGGTTGCCAGCATCGTTGGCGTGGCCCAAGGCGTTGTGGCGTTCGACGGCAAGACGGTGCGCGGCTCGAAGGACGGAGCGAATACGGCGCTGCACATGGTCAGTGCCTACGCCAGCGCGCTGGGCGTATCGCTGGGGCAGGAAGGCAGTGCGGGCAAGGGCAATGAATTGGCCGCAATCAAAGCGCTGCTCGATACGCTGGTGCTCAAGGGTTGCATCGTCACCCTGGACGCTCTGGGCTGCCAAACCGACGTTGCCCAGAAGATCGTCGCGCAAGGCGGTGATTACGTCTTGGCGGTAAAGGACAACCAGAAGAATCTGTCGCAGGCTGTCGTTGAGTTCTTCGATACCGCCACGGCGTTTGACTGGCGCAACATCGAAGTACAAAAACTCACCACGATCGAGAAAAATCATGGCCGGATCGAAACGCGCCGGGCGCTCTTCGTCCCCGATGTGTCGTGGATGGACAAGCCCATGCGCGAGGACTGGAAGAAGCTTGCCGGCGTTGGCATGATCGAGTCCGAACAGCAGATCAAGGGCAAGGTGAGCGTGGAGCGGCGCTACTTTATCGTCAGCGCTGGGGTGAAAACGGTCGAGCAGTTCGCTGGCGCAGCGCGAGATCACTGGGGCGTTGAAGCCATGCACTGGGTGCTTGATGTGACCTTCCGCGAAGACGACTGCCGCGTGCGCAAAGGCCACGCCGCCCGCAACCTCTCGGCCATCCGCAAGTTCGCCCTCTCGGCTTTGCGCACGGATACGCTTCATCCGACCATCAGCTTACGTCGCCGCCGCAACCTCGCCGACCGTCGCCCAGACTATCGCGCGGCCCTCCTCGGAATCAAGCTTCCCCAATGAAACCGGCTTCTGACTCATGACGTCTATGTGTGCGATTGCCGTGGGCTGCCGGGAGGCGCCGGCCGGGGCATCGCCGCCCTGTGCTAATATCGGGCGCTTTTCGGCGTCATTCCCCGCATTGCCCCCGCCTGTGAACCCACCGTCCCCTCCGACGGGCGATCCGCTGGTCCTGATCCGCGACCTCAACTTCGCCTACGACCGCCGTCCGGTGCTGACGGGGATCAACCTGGAGGTTCCGCGCGGCAAGGTGGTGGCGATCATGGGCGGCAGCGGCTGCGGCAAGACGACGCTGCTACGCCTGATCGGCGGGCAATTGCGGGCCACTTCGGGAATGCTCGAGGTGGCGGGGCAGGAGGTCGGGCAGCTCGACGCCGACGCTCTCTACCGCCTGCGGCGGCGCATGGGGATGCTGTTCCAGTTCGGTGCGCTGTTCACCGACATGTCGGTGTTCGACAACGTAGCCTTCCAGATGCGCGAGCACACCGACCTGCCGGAAGAACTGATCCACGACCTGGCGCTGATGAAGCTCAATGCCGTGGGCTTGCGCGGCGCCCATCACCTGATGCCTTCCGAACTGTCGGGGGGCATGGCGCGGCGCGTGGCGCTGGCGCGGGCGATCGCCCTCGATCCGCTGCTGATGATGTACGACGAACCCTTCGCCGGTCTGGACCCGATCTCGCTGGGCGTCGTGGGGCAGTTGATCCGGCGGCTCAACGATGCCCTGGGCGCGAGTTCTATCATCGTCACCCACGACATCCAGGAGTCGCTGCAGATCGTCGATTACATCTACTTCGTCTCTGAAGGCAAAGTGGTGGCCCATGGCAGCCCGGCGCAGATTCGCGCCTCGGGCGACCCCTGGGTGCATCAGTTCGTGTGGGCCGAGGCCGACGGCCCGGTGCCTTTCCACTACCCGGCCGCCGCCTACCGCGAGGAGATTCTGGAGGCCGCCGGTGCTTGAAGTCCCTGCCCGGGTGCTGCGACAGGTCGGCCAGCGGGTGAACAACGGCGTCTGGCGCCTGGGCTTCGCCAGCCGCTTCCTGCTGATGACTTTGCTGTATTCGGGGACGGCGCTGCGCCGCTTCGGCCTCACGGTACGCCAGATCTACTTCACCGGCGTGCAGTCGCTGATCATCATCCTGGTGTCGGGCCTCTTTGTCGGCATGGTGCTCGGGCTCCAGGGCTACGACACGCTGCAACGCTACGGCTCGTCCGAGGCGCTGGGCATCCTGGTGGCCCTTTCGCTGACGCGGGAACTCGGTCCGGTGGTGTCCGGGCTGCTCTTCGCCAGCCGCGCCGGTTCGGCCATCACCGCCGAGATCGGCCTGATGAAGGCAACCGAACAGCTCACGGCCATGGAGATGATGGCGGTGAATCCGATCGCCCGCGTGGTGGCGCCGCGATTCTGGGCGGGCGTGATTTCGATGCCGATCCTGGCGGCGATGTTTTCGGCCATGGGCATCTTCGGCGGCTACCTGGTCGGCGTGGTGCTGATCGGCGTTGACGAGGGCTCCTTCTGGTCGCAGATGCAGGCGACCGTGGACGTGCGGCAGGACATCCTCAACGGCGTGATCAAGAGCGTGGTGTTCGGCATCGCGGTGTCGCTCATCGCCGTGTTCGAAGGCTACGACGCCGAGCCCACCGCCGAGGGGGTCTCGGGCGCCACGACGCGCACCGTCGTCATCTCGTCCCTGGCCATTCTTGGGCTGGACTTCATCCTTACCGCATTCATGTTCCGAGGCCTGTAATGAACCGAACGATACTTGACCTGTGGGTCGGCTTCTTCGTCGCGGCGGGGATAGGCGCGCTGCTCTTCCTCGCCCTGAAGGTGGGGAACCTCAGCACCGCCAGCATGTCCAGCACATATCAGTTGCTGGCCAGGTTTGATAACATCGGCGGCCTCAAGGTGCGCGCTCCGGTGAAGAGCGCGGGCGTGGTGGTCGGGCGGGTGTCGGACATCCAGTTCGACCAGCAGAACTATGTCGCCGTGGTGGCCATGAGCATCGACGGCCGCTACCAGTTTCCGCGCGACACCATCGCCGCCATCCTGACCTCGGGTCTGCTGGGGGAGCAATACATAGGCTTTTCGGTGGGCGGCGACGAGCAGATGCTCAAGGGCGACGACATCTTGAAGAAAACGCAGTCGGCAGTCGTTCTTGAAAACCTCATCGGGCAGTTCCTGTTCAGCAGGGCGGCCGAGGGTCCGGCGGGACCGTCGCAGGACGCCCCGGAGCAGAAAAAGTAGGGAATCCCCGTTTTTCGGGAAGAAAGGATCGCGTCGTGAACCTGTCCAAAGTCATTCCGGCCGGCCTGGCGTGTGCCGGCCTGCTGCTCGGCGGCTGTGCCACCCAGGGCAATCCGAAGGATCCTCTGGAGGGCGTCAACCGCGCGATGTTCTCGGTCAACGAGGGCCTGGACAAGGTGCTCTTCAAGCCGGTCGCCCAGGGCTATGACTTTGTCGTTCCGCTGCCGGGCAAGACGGTGGTGAGCAACTTTTTTTCAAACCTTACGGATCCGTGGATCGCCGTCAATAACCTGCTCCAGGCCAAGCCCGGCCAGGCGTTCTCGGATGTTGGCCGCTTCGTGATCAATTCCACCGTTGGCATCGGGGGCGCCTTCGACATCGCCAGCGAACTCGGACTGGACAAGCACGAGGAGGACCTCGGCCAGACGCTGGGACGCTGGGGCGTTGGCGACGGACCCTACATCGTGCTGCCGCTGCTCGGCGGCCGCACCACCCGCGATGCCATTGCCCTGATCGGCGACGGTTACGGGGGCCCGCTCTACTACATGGTGGACGACGCGGCGACGCGCAACATCCTGCTGGGGGTGCGCGTGGTATCCAACCGCGCCCAGTTGCTGCCGGTGGAGAAGACCATCGAGGAGGCGGCGCTGGACAAGTACTCGTATCTGCGGGATGCCTACCTGCAGCGCCGGCGCAGCCTGATCTTCGACGGCAACCCGCCGCGCATCAAGGACGAGGATGCTGCGCTGCCGCCTGCTGCGCCTTTGGCCTGGCAAGCGAATCCGATGGATGCGCTGGCGACACCGGTGCTGATTCCCGGGCCCGTATTCAACGAAAGGGAACCATCGCGCGTTGTAACCGGCAAGTCGGCAGAGCCGGCGCCGGGGACGCGCTGACCGGCGCCGCCGTGCCCGGCATTCTTCCCAACGAGAGGACACAAAAAGGATGATACGCAAACTGGTTTTCGGCGGGCTGCTCGCCGCCGGGCTGCTCGCACCGCTGGCCGTGCCGGCGCAGGATTCCGCTCCGGATGCCCTGGTGAAGGGCGTCACCAACGACGTGCTCGCCATCGTCCGCCAGGACAAGGAGATTCAGTCCGGCAACACCCAGCGCGCCATGGCACTGGTCGAGCAGAAGGTTCTGCCCCATTTCGATTTCGTCCACATGACCCGCCTCGCCGTCGGACGCGACTGGCGCACGGCGACCCCCGACCAGCAGAAGGACCTTACCCAGGAGTTCAAGACGCTGCTGGTGCGCACCTATTCCAATTCGCTCACCTCGTACAAGAACCAGACCATCGACTTCAGGCCGACGCGCATGCAGCCGGGCGACACCGAAGTGACGGTACGCGCAGAAGTGAAGCAGCCCGGGGCGACACCGATCGGCATCGACTACAACCTGGAGAAAATGGCCGAAGGCTGGAAGGTGTATGACGTGACGGTGGGCGGCGTGAGCCTGGTCACCAACTATCGCGAATCCTTCGCGGCGGAAGTTCGCAACTCTGGCATCGACGGGCTCCTCAAGTCGCTGCGGACGCGCAACCAAAACCTGGCGGAGAAGAACGCGAAGGATCACGCCGCCAAATGATGGAGCGCTCTGCCGATCGGGTCGTGGTATCCGGCGCCATGACCTATGCCAATGCCCGCCGACTGCTCGAACTGGGCCTGGCAGAGATAGACGGGGGCGCGAAGGTATTCGACCTGGAGGCCGTCGGCGAACTGGATTCCGCCAGCCTCGCGCTGGTGTTTGCCTGGCAGCGCGCCGCCGAGTCGCGTGGCGCGAAAGTCAGCGTCCGGAACCCGCCTCCCAGCCTGCTGACGCTGGCCGAGTTGTACGGCGTTTCAGAGCTGCTGCCGCTGGCCGGATCCTGAGCCTCTGCAACCCGCCTCGCGGCCCGCGCGGGCCGGACCGGTCTCGCGTTCCGCAATGTCCCTGCCTTCTTCCGCCACCGCCATCCGCCTTCGCGGCGTAAGCAAGCGCTTCGGCAGCGTGCAGGCGCTGGCGGGCGTCGACCTCGACGTGGCGCAGGGCGAGTTTTTCGGCCTGCTGGGGCCCAACGGCGCCGGCAAGACGACGCTGATCTCGGCGCTGGCCGGGCTGGTGCGCGCCGACAGCGGTGACATCGCGGTGATGGGCAGCGACGTGCGGCGCGACTACCGCGCCGCGCGCCGCGCCCTGGGCGTGGTGCCGCAGGAACTGGTGTTCGATCCCTTCTTCACGGTGCGCGAGACGCTGCGCATACAGTCCGGCTACTTCGGCCTGCGCCGCAATGACGACTGGATCGACGAGATCCTCCATCATCTCGATCTCGGCGACAAGGCCGACACCAATATGCGGCGGCTTTCGGGCGGCATGAAGCGGCGCGTGCTGGTGGCCCAGGCGCTGGTGCACCGGCCGCCGCTGATCGTGCTCGACGAGCCGACCGCCGGCGTGGACGTGGAACTGCGCCGCGGCCTGTGGGATTTCGTGCGGCGGCTCAATCGCGACGGCCATACGATCGTGCTGACCACCCATTACCTGGAGGAGGCGGAGAGCCTGTGCGGGCGCATCGCCATGATGAAGCAGGGGCGCATCGTCGCCCTCGACACCACGGCCAACCTGCTGCGGCGTTTGTCGGGCCAGACATTGCGCCTGCGGCTCGCGCCGGGCGCCACGATACCGGCGACTCTCGCCGTGCGGGTGCGTGCCGATGGCGACGGTACTGTCATGTTCGACCTTGCCCGGTGCGATGAGGTCGAGCCGATTCTCCACGACCTGCGCGTGGCGGGCGTAGCCATCGAGGACATGGAGGTCGGCAAGCCCGACCTTGAGCAGGTGTTCGTCCAGTTGATGAAGGCCGCATGAGATGACCGGCTTCCTCACCCTGTTCGAAAAGGAACTGCTGCGTTTCTGGAAGGTGGCCTTCCAGACCGTGGCGGCGCCGGTGCTCACCGCGCTGCTTTACCTGCTTATCTTCTCCCATGTGCTGGAGCGCCACGTGCGGGTGTACGACTCGGTGTCCTACACCGCCTTCCTGGTGCCGGGGCTGGTGATGATGTCGGTGCTGCAGAATGCCTTCGCCAATTCGTCCTCGTCGCTGATTCAGTCCAAGGTCACGGGCAGCATCGTGTTCGTGCTGCTGCCGCCGCTGTCCTATCGCGAGTTCTTCGCCGCCTATATGCTCGCCGCCGCTTTGCGGGGACTGACTGTCGGTTTGGGCGTGCTGCTGGCGACGCTGTGGTTCGTCGACCTCTCCTACGCGGCGCCGCTGTGGATCCTCGCCTTCGGCCTGCTGGGCGGCGCCATTCTCGGATCGCTGGGGGTGATCGCCGGCATCTGGGCGGAGAAGTTCGACCACCTCGCAGCCTTCCAGAACTTCCTCATCATGCCGCTGACCTTTCTCTCCGGCGTGTTCTACTCGATCCACTCGCTGCCGCCCTTCTGGCAGGACGTTTCCCGTTTCAATCCCGTGTTCTACCTGATCGACGGCTTCCGCTACGGCTTCTTCGGCGTTTCCGACGTGTCGCCGGCGCGCAGCCTGGCGGTGGCGCTCGCCAGCCTGCTGCTGCTGGCATCATTCACCCTCTGGCTGCTGCGCCGCGGCTACAAGCTGCGGCACTGATCGCTTCAATTTCGAGAGACAACACCATGATTCGTCCGGAAGACATCAAGGGCTACATCGAGGAGGGCCTGCCCTGCGAACACATCAGCGTGCAGGGCGACGGCGCCCATTTCGAGGCGGTGATCGTAAGCCGGGAGTTTCGCGGCAAACTGCGGGTGCAGCAGCACCAGCTCGTCTATCGCGCCCTGGGCGAGCGCATGCGCGAGGAGATCCACGCGCTTTCAATGACGACCCTGACGCCCGAGGAGTGGGCGGCACGCCATGGATAAGCTGGCGATCGAGGGTGGCGTCGCCCTTTCCGGCGAGGTGGCGATCTCCGGCGCCAAGAACGCGGCGCTGCCCATCCTGTGTGCCGCGCTACTCACCCGCGAGCCCCTCACCGTCACCAATCTGCCGCG
The DNA here is from genome assembly GCA_963696505.1 of uncultured beta proteobacterium. GTDB lineage: Bacteria > Pseudomonadota > Gammaproteobacteria > Burkholderiales > Rhodocyclaceae > CAVOKN01. The sequence goes on from CAVOKN010000007.1 coordinate 137,955, forward strand.
GCTGAACGACGTGCGAACCATGCTGAAACTGCTGGCGCAGATGGGGGTGGGCGTCGCCGAGGACGGACCGGACACGGTGACGCTCGATGCGTCTAAGCTGGACAATCCGGTCGCGCCCTATGAGTTGGTGAAGACCATGCGTGCGTCCGTGCTGGTGCTGGGGCCGCTGCTCGCCCGCGCCGGCGAGGCCCGCGTCAGCCTGCCCGGCGGCTGCGCCATCGGCGCGCGGCCGGTGGACCAGCACATCAAGGGCCTGCAGGCCATGGGCGCCGAGATTGCGGTGGAGCAGGGCTACGTCCATGCCCGGGCGGCGCGGCTGAAGGGTGCGCGCCTGTTCACCGACATGGTGACGGTGACCGGCACCGAGAACCTGATGATGGCGGCGGTGCTGGCCCAGGGCGACACCGTGATCGAGAACGCCGCCCGCGAGCCCGAGGTGGTGGATCTGGCCAACTGCCTGGTGGCGATGGGGGCGCAGATTTCCGGCGCCGGCACCGACGTGATCCGCATCCGCGGCGTCGAGCGCTTGCAGGGGGCGCGCCACCGCGTCATGCCCGACCGCATCGAGACCGGCACCTACCTTTGCGCGGCGGCGGTCACCGGCGGTGCGCTGCGGCTGACCGGCACCTCCACCAGCTACCTCGACGCGGTGGTGGACAAGCTGATGGACGCCGGCTGTGACATCGTCCCCGAGCGCGATGCCATCCGTATCAAGGCGCCGGCGAAGCTCACCGCGGTGAGCATCCGCACCTCGCCCTATCCCGCCTTTCCCACTGACATGCAGGCCCAGTTCATGGCGATCAACGCGGTGGCCGAGGGCACCGCCGTGATCCGCGAAACCATCTTCGAGAACCGCTTCATGCACGCGGTGGAGCTGGCGCGCCTCGGCGCCGACATCCGCATCGACGGCAACATCGCGGTGGTCAGGGGTGTGGCCAAGCTCGACGGCGCAACGGTGATGGCCACCGACCTGCGCGCCTCGGCCAGTCTGGTGGTGGCAGGGCTGGCGGCCCAGGGCGAGACCGTCGTCGATCGCATCTACCACCTCGACCGCGGCTACGAGAAACTGGAGCAGAAGCTCGCCGCCCTCGGAGCGAAGGTGAGACGGGTGAAGTAGGGTGCGCGGTGCGCACCGTGCCTGGACCGGTGCGCACCGCGCACCCTACGGACTGACTTTCCCTCCGGCGCCGCCAACCGTTGCTCACGCCGGAGCGTCCTCTGCGCTTGCGCGTCGCTGCGGTAAGATTTGGCCTTTTCCAGCGGTCATCCCATCTTGATCAGCATCACCCTGGCCCTTTCGAAGGGGCGCATCTTCGAAGAGACGCTGCCGCTGCTGGCGGCGGCGGGCGTCGTTCCTGCCGAGAACCCCGAGACCTCGCGCAAGCTGATCATCGCCACCAACCGGGCGGACGTGCGGCTGATCATCGTGCGCGCCACCGACACCCCGACCTACGTGCAATACGGCGCGGCGGATCTCGGCATCGCCGGCAAGGACGTGCTGCTGGAGCACGGCGGCGCGGGGCTCTACCAGCCGCTGGACCTGCGCATCGCGCGCTGCCGCATGTGCGTGGCGGTGCCGGCGGGCTTCGACTATGCCGCCGCGGTCAAGCGCGGGGCGCGGCTGCGGGTGGCGACCAAGTACATCGGCACGGCGCGGGAGCACTTCGCCGCCAAGGGCGTGCACGTGGACCTGATCAAGCTCTACGGCTCGATGGAGCTGGCGCCGCTGGTGGGGCTGGCGGATGCCATCGTCGACCTGGTCAGCAGCGGTGGCACGCTGCGCGCCAACAACCTGGTCGAGGTGGAGGAGATCATGCCCATCAGCTCGCGGCTGGTCGTCAACCAGGCATCCCTCAAGATGAAGCGCGATGCCCTGCAACCGATGATCGAGGCCTTCGCCGGGGCGCTGAAATGAGCATCAGGCGGCTGTCGACGGCGGATGCCGATTTCGAGGAACGCTTTGCCGCACTGCTCGCCTTCGAAGGCGCCCAGGACGAGGGCGTGGACCGCACCGTTGCCGAAATCCTCGCCGCGGTGAAGCGCGACGGCGATGCCGCCGTCCTGGAATACACGCGCCGCTTCGACAAGCTCGATGCCTCAAGCATGGCAGAGCTGGAATTGCCGCGCGGCGAACTGGAAGCGGCGCTCGCCGGGCTGTCCGCCGCTCAGCGCGAGGCGCTGGAGCAGGCGGCGCAGCGGGTAAGGAGCTACCACGAGCGCCAGGTGCTGTCGTCCTGGGAGTACCGCGAGGACAGCGAAGCGATGCGCGGCACGCGGCTCGGCCAGAAGGTGACCGCGCTGGATCGCGTCGGCCTCTACGTTCCCGGCGGCAAGGCGGCCTATCCCAGTTCGGTGCTGATGAACGCGATTCCGGCCAAGGTGGCGGGTGTGGCCGAGCTGATCATGGTGGTGCCCACGCCGCGCGGCGAGAAGAATCCGCTGGTGCTGGCGGCGGCGGCGATCACCGGCGTGGACCGGGTGTTCACCATCGGCGGCGCCCAGGCGGTGGGCGCCCTGGCCTACGGCACGGCCAGCATCCCGCAGGTCGACAAGATCGTCGGCCCCGGCAATGCCTATGTCGCGGCGGCCAAGCGCCGCGTGTTCGGCGTCGTCGGCATCGACATGGTGGCCGGTCCTTCGGAAGTGCTGATCGTCTCCGACGGCTCGGGTGACCCCGACTGGGTGGCGATGGATCTGTTCGCCCAGGCAGAGCACGACGAGTTGGCGCAGTCCATCCTGCTCTGTCCCGATGCAGCATTCATCGACGCCGTTGCCGCCAGCATCGAGCGCCTGCTGCCCCAGATGCCGCGGCGCGCGGTGATCGCGGCGGCGCTTTCAGGTCGCGGTGCGCTGATCCGTACGGGCGACCTCGACGAGGCCTGCACGCTCGCCAATCGCATCGCCCCGGAGCACCTGGAACTGGCGGTGGACGACGCGGAAGCCCTGCTGCCCAAGATCCGCCATGCTGGCGCCATCTTCATGGGCCACTACGCGTCGGAGTCCCTGGGCGACTACTGCGCCGGCCCCAACCACGTGCTGCCGACTTCGCGCAGCGCCCGCTTTTCGTCGCCGCTGGGCGTCTATGACTTCCAGAAGCGCTCCAGCATCATCGAAGTCTCGGCCCAGGGCGCCCGAACTCTCGGTGGCATCGCCGCCACACTGGCGGAGGGGGAAGGGCTACAGGCCCACGCCCGCTCGGCGCAGATGCGCATGCACCGCTGAGCATCTGCACCGAACCCGTATCGAGTTATCGCCGGGAGGGGGCGGACGCGCGCGGTGTCGCGAATTCGACGGCTACGCCAGGATTTCGGTGAGCGCCGCCACCAGCGCCTCGCACTGCGCATCGGTCCCGACGGTGATGCGCAGGAACTGCTCGATGCGGGGCAGCTTGAAGTGGCGCACGATGATACGGCGGCTGCGCAACTGAAGGGCGAGTTCGGCGGCGTCACGTGCGGGGTGGCGGGCGAACAGGAAGTTGGCCGTCGAGGGCAGCACCTCGAAGCCGAAACTGGCCAGCGTCGCGGCGAGGCGCTCGCGGGAAGCCATCACCGCGCGGCGCGTGCGCTCGAAATGCTCGCCGTCCTCGATCGCAGCGATGGCCCCGGCGAGGGCGAGGCGGTCCAGCGGGTAGGAATTGAAGCTGTTCTTCACCCGCTCCAGGCCCTCGATCAGCCCGGCGTTGCCAATCGCGAAGCCGACCCGCAGCCCTGCCAGGGAGCGCGACTTGGACAGGGTCTGCACCACCAGCAGGTTGGGGTAGCGATCCACCAGCGGCACGGCGCTTTCGGCTCCGAAATCGACATAGGCCTCGTCCACCACCACCACCGATCCGGCGTTGGCCGCCAGCAGACGCTCGATTTCCGCCAGGGGCAGGGCGCGGCCGGTGGGCGCGTTGGGGTTGGCGAAGATGATGCCGCCGTTGGGACAGAGGTAGTCGTCGATGCGGATGCCGTAGGCCTCGTCCAGCGGCACCGTGATGCGGGCTATGCCGTAGAGGCTGCAGTACACCGGGTAGAAGCTGTAGGTGATGTCGGGAAACAGCAGCGGCTGCTCGTGTTGCAGCAGGGCGAGGAAGGCGTGGGCCAGCACCTCGTCCGAGCCGTTGCCGACGAACACCTGCTGCGGCTGCACGCCCAAGCTGTGCGCGATGGTCTGCTTCAGGCGCTCGGCATTGGGGTCGGGATAGAGGCGCAGGGTGTCGGCGGTTTCGGCGGCGATCGCCGCCAAGGCCCTCGGCGAGGGGCCGTAGGGGTTCTCGTTGGTGTTGAGCTTGACGAGTTGCTGCAGCTTGGGCTGCTCGCCCGGGACGTAGGGGGTCAGTCCGTGGACGACGGCGCTCCAGTAGCGGTTCATGGCAGTGGGGTCGCGAGGTGGAGCAAGGGCAAGCCTCGAATGGTATCATCGGCCGGTACTGTCTCCCTCGTCATCGGCCTTACCCGTATTCCCATGCGGCAAGCAGAAGTCTCGCGCAGCACCCTGGAAACCCGGATCCGGGTGCTCATCGACCTGGACGGCAGCGGCAAGGCGCAGCTTGCCTCCGGCGTGCCCTTCCTCGACCACATGCTGGAGCAGATCGCGCGCCACGGCCTGTTCGACCTCGAAGTCGAGGCGAAGGGCGACCTGCACATCGACGCGCACCACACCGTCGAGGACATCGGCATCACGCTGGGGCAGGCCCTGGCCCAGGTGCTGGAGGACAAGAAGGGCCTGCGCCGCTACGGTCATGCCTACGTGCCGCTGGACGAGGCGCTGTCGCGGGTGGTGGTGGATCTCTCCGGTCGGCCGGGACTGACTTTTGCAGTGCCCTTCACCCGGGCCATGATCGGTGCCTTCGACGTGGACCTGGTGCGCGAGTTCTTCCAGGGCTTCGTCAATCACGCCTTGGTCACACTGCATGTGGACAATCTGCGCGGCGACAACGCCCACCACCAGTGCGAGACGGTGTTCAAGGCCTTCGGCCGGGCGCTGCGCATGGCGGTGGAGCCCGACCCCCGCGCCGTGGGCAGCGTTCCTTCCACCAAGGGCAGCCTCTGAGGCTTCATTCACCCCCAGGCGAGATTCCGAGCGTTTGCGATGAATACCGTTGCCATCGTCAACTACGGCATGGGCAATCTGCGGTCGGTGGCCAAGGCCATCGAGCATGTCGCGCCCGAGGCGGCGGTGCAGGTGACTGCCGACCCGCAGGTTCTGGCCGCTGCCGACCGCGTGGTGGTGCCGGGGCAGGGCGCGATGCCCGACTGCATGCGCGAACTCGATGCCCGGGGACTGCACGAGGCGGTCGTCGCCGCGGCTCGCAGCAAGCCGTTTCTCGGCATCTGCATCGGCCTGCAGATGCTGTTCGAGGCTAGCGAGGAGGGGAATGTCGCCGGCCTCGGCCTGTTCCCCGGCCGGGTGCGGCGCTTCCCCCACGCGGCGATGGTCGCGCCCGACGGCTCGCGGCTCAAGGTGCCGCACATGGGCTGGAACCAGGTCGCCCAGGCCATGCCGCATGCACTCTGGGAAGGCATCGCCGACGGGGCGCGCTTCTATTTCGTGCATAGCTATTACGTCGAGCCTGCACTGCCGGAGTGCATCGCCGGGTCGACGGTCTATGGCATCCCCTTTACCTGCGCCATAGCCCAAGCTAACATTTTCGCGGTCCAGTTCCATCCGGAGAAAAGCGCAGACGCCGGCCTCACCCTGCTCGGCAACTTCATGCGCTGGAAGCCCTGATCCCCACCCTATCCAGATCGACTTCTTCCTCCCGCAACTCTTATTGCTATGCTGCTGATACCCGCGATCGACCTCAAGGACGGTCACTGCGTGCGCCTGAAGCAGGGCGACATGGGCGACCCCACCGTGTTTTCCGAAGACCCCGCCGCGATGGCGCGCCACTGGCTGGCCCAGGGCGCGCGGCGCCTGCATCTGGTGGACCTGAACGGCGCCTTCGCCGGCAAGCCGAAGAACGAGCCGGCGATCAAGGCGGTGGTCCAGGCCGTCGGCAGCGACATTCCGGTGCAACTCGGGGGCGGCATCCGCGACCTCGACACCATCGAGCGCTGCCTGGACGACGGCCTGTCCTTCGTCATCATCGGCACCGCCGCGGTGAAGAACCCCGGCTTCCTCCATGACGCCTGCACGGCGTTCCCGGGGCACATCATCGTCGCTCTCGACGCCCGGGACGGCAAGGTGGCCACCGACGGCTGGTCCAAGATGACCGGCCACGACGTGGTCGATCTGGCGCGCAAGTTCGAGGACTACGGTGTCGAGGCGGTGATCTACACCGACATCGGCCGCGACGGCATGCTGAGCGGCGTCAACGTCGATGCCACCGTCAAGCTCGCCCAGGCGCTGCGCATCCCGGTGATCGCCAGTGGCGGCATCGCCTCGATCGACGACGTGCGCTCGCTCTGTGCCGTGGAGGCGGAGGGCATCGTCGGCGCCATCACCGGCCGCGCGATCTACGAGGGGACGCTGGATTTTCGTGCGGCGCAGGTGGAAGCCGACGAGATTGCGCAGAGCGGTCAGGGATGAGGATCGAGCCAAGCCGTGCCTCGAATGCGCCTGAAGCCTGAATCCTAGATCCTGAATCCTGAACCATGCTCGCCAAACGCATCATCCCCTGTCTCGACGTGAAATCCGGCCGCGTGGTCAAGGGCATCAACTTCGTCGGGCTGCGCGATGCGGGCGATCCGGTGGAGGTGGCGCGCCGCTACGACGAGCAGGGGGCGGACGAGCTGACCTTCCTCGACATCACCGCCAGTTCCGACGAGCGCGACATCATCCTGCACGTCGTGGAGGCGGTGGCGGAGCAGGTGTTCATCCCGCTCACGGTGGGCGGTGGCATCCGCAGCGTGGACGACGTGCGCCGGCTGCTCAACGCCGGCGCCGACAAAGTCAGCATGAACACGGCGGCAGTGCAGAACCCGCAACTCGTCGCCGATGCCAGCGGCAAGGTGGGGGCGCAGTGCATCGTGGTGGCGATCGACGCCAAGCGGCGGGCGGATTCGGCCGAACCCGCGTGGGAGGTGTTCACCCACGGCGGGCGCAAGGGCACCGGCATCGATGCGGTGGAATGGGCCAGGCAGGCGCAGCGGTTGGGCGCCGGCGAGATCCTGCTCACCAGCATGGACCGGGACGGCACCCGCAACGGCTTTGACCTCGCGCTTACCCGCGCCATCGCCGAGGCGGTGGACATCCCCATCATCGCCAGCGGCGGCGTCGGCACCCTCGAACATCTGGCCGAGGGCGTGCTGCAGGGCCATGCCGACGCGGTGCTTGCCGCCAGCATCTTCCATTACGGCGAGCACACGGTGCGCGAGGCCAAGGAATACCTGAGAGACAGGGGAATCGAGGTGAGGCTGTGAGCACCCCCAACAGAAAGTGGCTGAACGAGGTCAAGTGGGACGAGAACGGCCTGGTGCCGGTGATCGTGCAGGAGGTCGGCAGCAACGACATCCTGATGTTCGCCTGGATGAACCGCGAGGCGCTGGAACGTACCGCACGCGACGGCGAGGCGGTGTATTGGTCGCGTTCGCGGCGCAAGCTGTGGCACAAGGGCGAAGAGTCGGGCCACATCCAGAAGGTGCTGGAAGTGCGCACCGACTGCGACAACGACGTGGTGCTGATCCAGGTCGAGCAACTCGGCGGCATCGCCTGCCACACGGGGCGCCACAGTTGCTTCTTCCAGAAGCTGGAAGATGACCATTGGCAGGCCGTCGATCCGGTGCTCAAAGATCCCAAAGACATCTACAAAGATCCCAAGGAACCCCAGAAATGATCGACATCGAAGTGCTGCACCGCGTTGCCGAAACCCTGACCTCGCGCCGCAATGCCGACCCCGATAGCTCTTACGTGGCCAGCCTCCATGCCAAGGGCGTTGATGCCATCTGCAAGAAGATCGCCGAGGAAGCGGCCGAAACCATCATGGCCGCCAAGGACAAGGATCGCCTGCATCTGGTGTGGGAGGTGACCGACCTGTGGTTCCACAGCCTGATCCTGCTCTCGGAGTTCGGTCTCGGTGTTGACGACGTGCTGGCGGAGTTCCGCCGCCGCGAGGGCGTGTCGGGGATCGACGAGAAGAAGGCGCGCAGCGCCGGCAAGTGAGCGGGGAAAGCATGGAAGACTGCATCTTCTGCAAGATCGCCCGCGGCGACATCCCAAGCCGCAAGGTGTACGAGGACGACGAGATCCTCGCCTTCCACGACATCCAGCCCCAGGCACCGATCCACTTCCTGATCATCCCCAAGTCGCATATCGCCTCGCTCTACGAAGCCGACATGGGCCACCAGCTGGTGCTGGGCAAGATGCTCACCGTCGCCGGCCGGCTGGCGCGGGAACAGGGTGCCACCGATGGCTTCCGCTCCATCATCAACACCGGCAGGGTGGGGGGGCAGGAGGTGTATCATCTTCACATGCACATCTTCGGCGGCCCCGAACCTCTGGGCCGCATGCTGTCAAAGAGAAACGCTTAGCTCCGGTGTCTTGAAGTCGCGGCGATTCGGCTGCGAAGCCGGCAATGCCGCGGCGGGGCAAGAGTCGTTAGGGGATCACAATTGGGCTAGCCCCTCGTTCGTATTGGGGGGATAAACAAGGGGAATCTCCCCTTGTTCGTACATTGCAGGTCTTGCGGCGAATCGAAGGCTCAAGTGCCTCATCGTCCGCGCGGACTGGTCTAGGAGAAAATCTCATGGGTTCATTCAGCATCTGGCACTGGTTGATTGTTCTGGTGATCATCCTGCTGGTTTTCGGCACCAAGAAACTGCGCAACATCGGGTCGGATCTCGGCGGTGCGGTGAAGGGTTTCAAAGAAGGCATAAAGGAAGGTGACAAGGCTGCAGAGGGCGCCCCGCCCCAGGTTACCGGCGGCCAGACCATCGAAGGCGAAGTGCGCGAGAAGACCAAGTCGTCGTGACGTGCCGGGCGCAGCCCGGCCGTGTTCCAGCTCGGTCCTCGATCCTCGATACTTGATCCTAGACGATGTTCGACATCGGATTCTCCGAGCTCATCGTCATCGGTCTGGTGGCGCTGATCGTCATCGGACCGGAGCGTCTGCCCCGGGTGGCGCGCACCGCCGGCCATCTGCTGGGGCGGCTCCAGCGCTATGTCAATGACGTGAAGGCCGACATCAACCGCGAGGTGCAACTCGACGAGTTGAAGCGCCTGCAACAGGAGGTGGAGAATTCGGCGCGGGAGATGGAACTGACCATGCACAAGGAAGTCTCGGCCGTCGAAGAGTCCCTCGGCGCTCCGATCAAGGCCCTGGAAGCCGAGGCCGCGAAAATCGACGAATCCACCGCGTCGCCGCCTGCGTCCGATTCCGCTGCCCCGGCGCCTGCTACCGAGCCGGCGCCATTCCCCCAGATGGAACTCGATCCGGGCCGTCAGGCGGCGAGCCGCAGCGCGGGTTAGCCGCAGTGGCCGATCAGGAACAAACCTTCATTTCCCATCTGGTCGAGCTGCGCGACCGGCTGCTGCGCGCGATCCTCGCCATCCTGATCGTGTTCCTTGCGCTGATGCCCTGGGCGAGCGAGATCTACGACCTGCTCGCCCAGCCGATGATGCAGGCGCTGCCCGAGGGCACCAAGATGATTGCCACCGGGGTGGTGACGCCCTTCCTGGTGCCGGTAAAGGTGACGATCATGGTGGCCTTCGTCGCCGCGCTGCCCATCGTGCTCTACCAGGCCTGGGCCTTCATCGCGCCGGGACTCTACGTCCACGAGAAGCGCCTGGGTCTGCCGCTGGTGATCGCCAGCACCATCCTGTTCCTGGTGGGCATGGCCTTCTGCTACTTCCTGGTCTTTGGCGTCGTGTTCAGCTTCATCAACGAGTTCGCGCCGAAGAGCATCACGCCGGCGCCGGACATCGAGCAGTACCTGTCCTTCGTCATGACCATGTTCCTCGCCTTCGGCGTCACCTTCGAGGTGCCGGTGATCCTGATCGTGCTGGTGCGCTTCGGCATCGTCAGCCTGGAGAAGCTGAAGGAAATCCGCCCTTACGCCATTGTCGGCGCCTTCGTCATCGCCGCCGTCGTGACGCCGCCGGACGTGGTGTCCCAGCTCCTGCTGGCGATACCGCTGGTGCTGCTCTACGAGGTGGGCCTGCTGCTCGCGCGCCTGGTCAAGAAGCGCGAGCCGGAGTCCGACTACAAGGCGCTGGCCGACGCCGAGATGGAGCAGGAACTGGACAAGGCGGAAGCCGAGAGCCGGAAAAACTCCTGAACCGGCGTCCAGCGGCTGTCCGCGAAGGATTTACCGCCACGCTGTCGGATGGCTCCCCTTCGCGTACTTCGCGGATCGCTTGATCCCTTTCGGTGGCTACTCGCCGCCGTTGCGTCGCATCGGCGGCCGTTTGCCGATCACGATGCCGATGTCCAGGTCGCTCTTGTCGCGGCGCAAGCTGAACTGGGCCGAGCGGCCGGGGGCGAGGCCTGCAACGGCGTCGAGCATGGATTGGGGATCCTTCACCGGCTTGCCCTCGATGGTCATCAGGATGTCGCCCGGCTTGACGCCGGCCTTGTCCGCCGGACTGTCGCGCACCACACCCGCGATCAGCGTGCCCTCGGTGGTGGACAGGGAGAAGGACTCCGCCAGTTCAGCGGTGATCTCTTGCACCTCGACGCCGATCCAGCCGCGGGTCACGGTGCCGCTCTGGATGATCTGCTCCATCACGTTGCGCGCCAGCGATACCGGAATCGCGAAGCCTATGCCTAGCGAGGCGCCGCCCGGCGTGCGCGAGTAGATCGCGGTGTTGATGCCCAGCAGGTTGCCGTTGGTGTCCACCAGCGCGCCGCCGGAGTTGCCCGGGTTGATGGCGGCGTCGGTCTGGATGAAGTTCTCGAAGGTGTTGATGCCGAGGTGGCTGCGGCCCAGTGCGCTGACGATGCCCATGGTGACGGTCTGGCCGACGCCGAAGGGGTTGCCGATGGCGAGCACCACGTCGCCCACCCGCAGCGCGTCCACCGAGGCGAAAGTGATCGCCGGCAGCCGTTCGTCGGTCTTGAGCTGGAGCACCGCCACGTCCGACTCCGGATCCATGCCCACCATGCGCGCCTTGTACTTGCGGCCGTCGTTGAGCGATACCTCGATCTCGTCCGCCGCCTCGACCACATGCTGGTTGGTGAGGATGTAGCCTTCGGGGCTGACGATGACGCCGCTACCCAGTCCGGAGGTGCGCTGAGTCTGGGTGCCCTCGCCGGAGCGGTCGCCGAAGAAGTAGCGGAAGATCGGGTCGTCGGCGAAGGGGTGGCGCTGCGACTTGATCGCCTTGCTGGTGAAGATGTGCACCACCGAAGGCAACGACTTGCGCGCCGCCTCGCTGTAGGAGGCGCTGCCGCGGTGGGCTTCCGGCGGCGCTACGGTCCCCGGCGGTGCCTCCTGCAGCGCGACGATGCTCGGCCGGCTGGCGCCAAGCCACTCCGGTTTGAGGGTCTGGACCACGAACAGCACGGCGACACTGATGGTGACGGCCTGGGCGAAAACCAGCCACAAGCGGCGCATAATCGGTTTCCTTGGGGACGATGTTCCGATAAGGGTGCAACGGCGATGCGGCGAGCCGAACTTCAGCGCTATCTGGACCAACTGCTGGAAGTGGCGCGGTTCAGCGATTATTGCCCAAACGGTCTGCAAGTGGAAGGGCGCGACCCGATCCGCATGATCGTGTTCGGCGTCAGCGCGAGCCAGGCGCTGATCGATGCCGCGTGCGCCCGCGATGCCGATGCCATCATCGTGCATCACGGCTGGTTCTGGCGCAGCGAGGACCGCCCCGTCACCGGCATTCGCAAGGCGCGGCTGGCGGCGCTGCTGGGCCGCGACATCAACCTGCTGGCCTACCACCTGCCGCTCGACGCCCATCCCGAACTGGGCAACAACGCCCGTCTGGGGCAGTGCATGGGCTGGCAGCCCACCGGCCGCTTTGCCGAGCAGGATCTGGGCTGGCTGGGCAAGCCTTCGGTGCAAGTCAGCGCGACGGACCTGGCGCGGCAACTGGGCCGGATGCTGGGCCGCGAAAGTCAGTTGATAGGAGACGGCGATCGGCCGGTACGGCGCATCGCCTGGTGCAGCGGCGCGGCCCAGAGCTTCTTCGAGCAGGCCATCGCCGCGGGCGCCGATGCCTATGTCAGTGGCGAGATTTCCGAGCCCACGGTGCACCTGGCGCGGGAGTCCGGCGTGCCCTACATCGCCGCCGGCCACCATGCCACCGAACGCGGTGGCGTACAGGCCCTGGGCGAGCACCTGGCGCGCGAACTCGGGCTGGCCTGCGAGTTCATCGACGTGGATAACCCCGTCTGAGCGACCGACGTCCGGACGGGGAGAACGGCCATGAGTGCCACAGCAGCACCGGTCGAGGGTGGGGCGGCGGCGTCGGGGATTCCGGGCGAGGAGGCGTTGCGGCCTGCGCACCACGAAGTGATCGTCGTCGGTGCCGGGCCCGTCGGGCTTGCGCTGTCGATCGATCTGGCACAGCGCGGTGTGTCGGTGGTGCTCCTGGACAAGCACGGCTCCGTGACTCCAGGCTCGCGCTCCGTGTGCCACGCCAAGCGCACGCTGGAGATCCTCGACCGGCTCGGCTGTGGCGAGCAGGTGACCTCCCGTGGCGTCAGCTGGAGCGTGGGGAAGGTCTATTTCCGCGATTCGCTCGTCTATGCCTTCAATCTGCTTTCGGAGGCCGGCCACCGGCGCCCGGCCTTCGTCAATCTCCAGGAGCATCACCTGGAGACGATACTGCTGGGCCGCGCCATCGAGACCGGACGCGTCGATCTGCGCTGGAACAATCGGGTGCAGAAGATCGAGCAGGATGCCGGCCAGGTACGCCTGGGTATCGCCACCCCGGGTGGCGGATACAGCCTGAGCTGCGACTGGCTGGTCGCCTGCGACGGTGCGGACAGCCCGGTGCGGCGGGCCTTGGGGCTGGAATGCCAGGGACAGAGCTACGAGGAGCGCTTCCTGATCGCCGACGTGCGCATGAAGGCCGACTATCCGACCGAGCGTCGGTTCTGGTTCGATCCGCCTTTCCATCCCGGCCGGTCGGCCCTGCTGCATCGCCAGGCCGACAACGTCTGGCGCGTCGATCTCCAGCTCGGGCCGGATGTCGATCCGCAGCAGGAGTCGGATCCCGAGCGGGTGCGCGCGCGCCTGCAGGCCATGCTTGGCGAGCGGGATCTCGATCTCGATTGGGTCAGCGTCGAAAGCTTCGGCTGCCGCCGCCTGGAGCGCTTTCGCCACGGCCGGGTGCTGTTTGCCGGCGATGCGGCGCATCAGCTCTCCCCTTTCGGCGCGCGCGGCACCAACTCGGGATTCCAGGATGCGGACAACCTCGCCTGGAAGCTCAACGCCGTTCTCGAAGGACGCGCTCCGCAGCGCTTGCTCGACAGCTACTCCGACGAACGGGTCATGGCCGCCGACGAGAACATCCTCAACGCTACCCGCAGTACGGAGTTCATCACGCCCGGCAGCCGTGTTTCCCGGGTGTTTCGCGACGCCGTGCTTGGACTTGCCGGGGATTTTCCGTTCGCCCGGCGGCTGGTCAATTCGGGCCGGCTGTCGCAGGCCGCGGTGTTCGCTGGCTCGGCGCTCAACACCGCCGACAGCGATGCCTTCCACGGCGGCGTCGCGCCGGGGGCGCCCATGGCCGATGCACCGGTGGCGGTGAATGGGCGACTGCGCTGGCTGCTCGATTGCGTGGGCGGACGGTTTGCCGGCTTGTACTTCGCCTGCGGCCTGCAGGAGTTGCCGGCCGAAGTGGCATCGGGAATCGCGGTCCTGACGCTGGACCGCATCGCGGTCGATACCTGCGTCGTGGTCGAGCACGCCAACCCCATCGAACTGCCGCCGGGAGTGATGAAGCTGGAGGATATCGAGGACTTCGTCGTCCAGCGCTGCGATGCCACTCCCGGCTGTTTCTATCTGCTGCGCCCCGACCAGTACGTGTGCGCCCGCTGGCGCGGCTTCATTCTCGATCGCGTGCGGGAAGCGGTGCGCCGTGCTACCTGCAACCTGTGAAGCCCGACCATGAAACTCATCACCGAGCCCAACATCGTCGCTCCCGACGACTTCTACGAGGCGCTCATCGCCGCCCACCGCGATCTCGACGAGGACGAGAGTCGCAGCGTCAACGCCCGGTTGATCCTGCTGCTCGCCAACCACACCGGCGACATGGAGGTATTGCGGGAGGCACTGGCGGTGGCGCGTTCCGGAGTGCGCCAGCCCGCCGCGCAGAAACGCGCCTCGGCGGCGTCCGGCCTTGCACCCGGCTCGCGTCAGGGTGCGGTCGGCGGGGAGGGTGATTACTGAGCGGCGGGACCCTTGGACTGGGGCCCCAGGCATTCCTCGAGCACGCCGATCAACATCAGCATGTCGTAGAGCACCGGCAGCGGAAAGCCGGCTCGCGTGCCGTTGCGGTTGTCGCGCATCAGATCCTGGATGTAGCCGAGGCATTCGGGCTTGCCCCAGGTGCCCTGGATCTGGCCAATGATGTGGGTATAGGCCTCGATGTCTTCGGGGAAGCGGTTCTCGCTTCTTCCTTCCCAGGTCAGAAGTTCGATGTTGAAGGTCTGGTTCAGATGCCGCGCCAGCGCTTCGAACTCGGCGCGCATGTCGGCCCCGTGGTAGATCTCCAGCAGCTTGAGCCATGGCTCGACCGAGTGCCGGGGGTTGGCCTCGATGTAGTCCGCCAGGGTCTGGGCAGCGCCGTGCACCCGGCCGAAGGAGAGCATGATCTCGGCCAGTTCGATCGCCGATTCGTGCTCGGCAACATCGATCGAGTGCTCTTCGGCCAATTCGGGTCTGGGCAGCGTCGAGGTCGTCGGTTGGCGCTGTGGCAACTGCCTCGGCTGGGGCATTGGCGCCTCGGCCTCGATCGGGAAGTCCACTTCCGTCAGGTGCGGCTGAGTGGCAGGCGATTCTGCTGCCTCGGCCAAGTCCTCCTCCTCTGGCACTTGCACCGGCCGCCGCGAGCGGACGCGCAGCCAGAGCAGGGTCGCTATGACTCCTGCCGCGAGCAGCGCGAGCAGAGCCCAGTCGCGCCAGCCGGCGGGCTCTTCCCCTGCCGGCGCGGCCTTGGGCGCCGCCGGCTGGGCGGTGGCTGCCGCCGGCACCGGCGGCGCGGGTAGCGCCGGGGGCGCCGCCACCGGTGGCGCGGGAAGCGCGGCAACTGCCGGCGCGGATTTCAGGCCGGTTGCGGGATCGGTGGCCGGCGCCGGTTGCATTTCCTGCTCGACCTGCGCCAGCCCACCCTTCATGCTTGCCAGCGCCTCCTCCATGCGCCGGATCTTCTCGGCCAGGCTGAGCTGCAGGACGATCTGATCCTCCAGCGCGGCGAGCAGGCGCCGCTCCTGTCGGAAGAGCTCGCGCTGCGTTTCGCTCACCACGCGGCTGCGTCTCAGGTCGAGGCTTTGCGACAGCCTGAGCCCGGTTTCGCCCGCGAGGTCCGGATCGCCGCCTATGGTCAGCCTGTCCTGCTGCAGCGGCACCGCCGCCTGGGGCGCGAGTGGCGCGCGGGTCGCACGGGGCGCGCGCTTCGCCGGCCTTGGCGCCGCCGGCTCGTCGAGGACGGGTGGCGCGGGCTGACGCATTTCGGGAATGTTCAAGCGAGTGCCCTCTGCCAGCGGGGTGCTCGCCGCCTGGCGGGGATCGTCGAACAGCTCCGGATTGGCCCGGGCGACGGCCGACACGAACTGCTGCTGCGCCCTGCGGTTTCGAGGATAGAGGTGGGCGGCTAAGCTGCCCAGGGTTTCGCCTTCGGCCATCGCCCAGACCTTGCCGTCGGCCGCCGCCCCGGATCGGGGCTGCCGGCCAGGCGCCTGCGGCGCCAGTGGATTCTGCGCGGCGAGCGCAGTGTTGACGACTGGCGGTTCGAGCAGCAGCGTGTACTCACGGGTAATATCTGCGCCGCATGCAATGCGGATGCCCAGCATCAGGATCGGGTGCGACACCGCCTCCCCGGTGCTCAGTCGCAGCACCGGTTGGGGGCCGCCGCCGAGCGTGAGGCGGGCACGCTGCAGCCAGGGGATGTCGTCGGCTCCGTGGGCCGGGGTGGCGAGGCTGAAGCAGCTCGCATTGAGCTGGCCCGGCTCTGCCGCCAGCAACGGCACTTCGGCGCGCAGGGGCTCGCCCAGCCGCGAGCGCAGCGCGATCTCGCCCAGACCAACGGCATGGGCCGCGCCGATGCCGCCTGCAAGCAGCAGAGCTGCGGCGGGAACGGCGCGCGGCCAAGTCATGCGATTGGCATCGCGATGCAGCGGATCACACGCAGGCGAGAAACGGGCGCGCAGTATCACCGGACTTGTTTTTCGAATCGGCTCGCCGCAGCGTTGCGGCGCGCATATGGTAGCGCAAAGTCCGGCTGGAATCCGAGACTTGTGCAACGTCCAGCATTCCCGAACGATATGTCAGAAACATGGAAAATGACGCGCCGCGGGGCCGCAGCTTGACGCCGGTGCGCAAGCCCATGGACACTCCCTCGCCTCATGCCGGCCCCGTCCATAGGCCTTGCCGTCCTGCTGACCACGCTGGTGGCGCTGGGACCGCTGTCCACCGACCTCTACCTGCCCTCCCTGCCGAGCCTGGCGGACACGTTCCAGACCGATGCAGCGCGGGTCCAACTGACGCTCTCGGTATTCCTGGCGGGATTCGGCATTGCCCAGCTCGCCTACGGTCCCCTTTCTGATCGCTTCGGCCGGCGACCGGTGCTGCTGGGCGGGCTGGTGACCTATCTGCTGTCCTCGGTCGCCTGCGTTCTGGCGCCGGGCATAGACGCGCTGATCGCCGCGCGCTTCTTTCAAGCTCTGGGTGCGTGTGCCGGACCGGTGCTGGGGCGGGCAATCGTGCGGGACATCTATGGTCCGGTCGAGGCCGCGCGCGTGCTGGCTTACCTGGGCGCTGCCATGGCCCTGGCGCCCATGCTCGGGCCGATGCTGGGCGGATTCCTCACGGTGTGGTCCGGCTGGCGCGCCAACTTCGTCCTCCTGGCAGTATTTTCCGCGCTGCAACTCCTTGCCACCGCGCGGCTGCTGCAAGAGAGCAACTTCCGCCGCGATGCCACGGCAACCCAGCCGCGGCGCATTCTGGCCAATTATCGGGAGCTGGCCACCGCCCCGCGCTACCTCGGCTACCTGCTGTGCTTCGCCGCAAGCTATGCGGCGCTGTTCGCGTTCATCTCGGGCAGCAGTTTCGTACTGATCGGCGTGTTCGGCTTTTCGCCCCAGGGCTTCGGCGCGAGCTTCGGTTTCGCCGTCAGCGGCTACCTCGCGGGAACGCTGATCGCTGCCCGCCTGGCATCGCGGCTTCCGCCCCGGCGACTGGTGTTGTTCGGTACCGCGATCGGCACCCTGGCAGGATCGGCGATGTTGCTGCTCGCCGTCGTTCAGGCGGGAGCCTGGGGGGTACTGTTGCCGATGTTCTTGTGCATGTTCGGCACCGGCCTGGTGATACCCAATGCCATTGCGGCGGCGCTCGCCCCCTATCCCGGCATGGCGGGGGCGGCATCGGCGCTGATGGGTTTTGTGCAGATGGCGCTGGCGGCGGTCGTCGGGGTGGCGGTAGGGCACGCCTTCGACGGCAGCGCGGTGCCGATGGCGCTTGCCGTCGCGCTCTGCGGCTGGTCGGCGCTTGCGGCGTGGTGGGGGCTGGTGCGGCGCTTCGGCTGAGAGTGAATGAATCTACCGCGCGTCCCGATGGCCGCGGTGCGCGGTGCGCGCTTCCGTGCCTGTCCCCCCGATATGGCTGCGTGCCGCGCTTACAATGCGCACATTTTCGAGGCGGGAGGCAGGACATGGCGGATTACCTGTTCGAACCTGCGATCGTTGGGCTGCCGATCGCCGGCAGCCCGCAGCTCTTTCCGGCCAGGCGTCTGTGGTGCGTGGGCCGCAACTATGCCGATCACGCGCGCGAGATGGGCGCCGATCCGCAACGGGAAGCGCCGTTCTTTTTCGCCAAGCCGGCGGACGCGCTGGTGCCGGGGGGCGGTGCGCTGCCCTATCCGCCGGGCACCGCCGATTTCCAGCATGAGGTGGAACTGGTGGTGGCGATCGGTCGCGGCGGAACGGCGATACCGCCCGACGCCGCAGACAGCCATGTCTTCGGCTATGCGGTGGGCATCGATCTGACGCGTCGCGACCTGCAGCTCGCCGCCAAGCGCAAGGGCCTACCGTGGGAGATGGGCAAGGCCTTCGACCGCTCGGCGCCGGTGTCGCCCCTGGTGCCGGCGCAGGCGATCGGCCATCCGCGACGGGGCATCCTGAGCCTGGCGGTGAATGGCCAGCAGCGCCAGCGCGGCGACCTGGCGGACATGATCCTTGGGGTGCCGCTGCTGATCGCCGAATTGTCGCGCTGGGTGGCGCTGGCACCGGGGGATCTGATCTTTACCGGCACCCCGGCCGGAGTTGGGCCGCTGGTGGTCGGTGACAGGGTTAGCGCTTCGATCGAGGGAGTCGGTGAGGTGGGGATAGAGATCGTTGCGCCGACTGGTGAGGATTGAGGGGGCGAAAGTCAGTGTCTGGAGGGCGGCGATGATCGGGGCGAAGGGGGATGAGGCCTATCGTCTGGGCTTGCTGGGGGTGGTGCTGGCGGCACTGCTTGCTTCCGGCATCGCCCCCTACGACCGGCCGACCTGGCTGCTGGAGGTCTTTCCGGTGCTGATCGCCATTCCGCTGCTGGGGGCGACCCGCCGCCGTTTCGAACTCACGCCGCTGGTCTATGGGTTGATCGCCTTGCACGCACTGGTGCTGATCCTCGGCGGCGCCCATACCTATGCCCGCGTACCCCTCGGCTTCACCCTCCAGGAATGGTTCGGGCTGGTGCGCAACCCCTACGACCGCATCGGCCACTTTGTGCAGGGATTCGTCCCGGCGATGATTGCCCGGGAGATCCTGCTGCGCACCTCGCCGCTGCAAGCCGGCAAGTGGCTGGCCTTTCTGGTGGTCTGCGTCTGCCTTGCCATCAGCGCCAGCTACGAGCTGATCGAGTGGGCCACCGCCCTCATCCTCGGGCAGGGTGCGGAGGAGTTTCTCGGCACCCAGGGCGATCCCTGGGACACCCAGTCGGACATGGCAATGGCATTGATCGGCGCGATCGCCGCTCTCGGGCTGCTGTCGCGCTGGCACGACCGGCAACTGGCACGGCTTCAGCCGAGGGTGAAGTAGAAGGTCGCGCCGGCATCCGGGCTGCCCTCGGCCCAGGCGCGGCCGCCGTGGCGGCCGGCGATGCGGCTGACGGTGGCCAGTCCGATGCCGCTGCCGGGGAATTCATCAAGCCCGTGCAGGCGCTGGAAAGGCTGGAACAGCTTGCCGCTGAAGGCGCTGTCGAAGCCGACCCCGTTGTCGCGGATGAAGAATTGGTCTCCGGCCGCGTGGCGCCGGACGCCGAACTCGATGCGTGCCGGATGTGCCCGCGCAGTGAATTTCCAGGCGTTGCCGAGCAGGTTCTCCAGCAGGATGCGCAGCAGCGTGGGATCGCCCTGGGCGAGCATGCCGGGCGCAATGCTGAAGCTCACGGCACGCTGTGGGTCGATCTGTCCCAGTTCGGCCGCAATCTCCCGCGCCTGCGCAGAAAGGTCCACGCCGCGGGCATCGAGCTCGGTACGTGATATGCGCGCCAGCGTCAGCAGATCGTCGATCAGATCGCCCATGCGCTGGGTGGCAGCGCATATGCGATTCACGTAATCCCGGCCGCGTTCGTCGAGCCGGTCGCCGTAATCTTCCAGCAGGAGATGGCTGTAGCCGTTGATGCCCCGCAGTGGCGTGCGCAGGTCGTGGGACACGGAATAGCTGAAGCTTTCCAACTCACGCAGCGATTCGGCGAGAGCCGCGGTGCGCTGGGCGACGCGGCTCTCCAGCACCGCATTGAGATCGCGGGTTTCCTGCTCCACGCGCTTGCGCTCGGTGACGTCGCGGGCGATCGCCAGGATGCATTCCCGATCTCCGATCCGTACCGCTCCGGCGGAAACGAGCACGTCGATCTCGCGCCCGCTCCGCGTCCGAAAGCGCGCTTCCTGGTTGTGGGCGATTCCCTGGCTGCGCACCTGGGCGATGACGCGGTCGCAGTCGCCCGGAACCTCCCATATCCCGAGCTCGACGGCGCTGCGGCCGATCGCCTCGATGGCGCTCGAAGCCGAGAATGCGCTCGAATGCCGGATTCACGTCCATCAGCCGGGCATCGTCGATCTGGCTGATGGCGATGATGTCGGGCGAGGAGGCGAAGACACTGAAGAATTTCTGTTCGGAGCTGCGCAGCGCCTGCTCGAAGCGCTGGCTCAGCATTGCGCTGGCGACGATGTCGGCCACCGTGCGCAACAGCCGGATGTCGTCCTCGGACCACGCCTGCTGCGTCTTTACCCGGTCCAGGCCAAGGCTCCCGGAGATCTGGCCGCCGACGTTGAGCGGGACGATCACCAGCGAGCGGATTTCCTGCACCTCGAGGATGGTGCGCACCGCTTGCGCGTCGGCCGGAAGTTCTGCCACGTTCGGCACGTGGAACACCTTGCCCGCCAACAGCGTGTTCCAGGCCCAGGCCAGTTCGCGCACCGAAAGCTCCTGCAACAGACCGATCTGCGGCGTAACCCCTTCGGCGCACCATTCGTGGGTATTGCTGAAGCGTTCGCCGTCGTCGCAGATGCGCAGAACGTAGCAGCGGTCTGCCATCGAGAAGCTGCCCAGATCGCTCAGCGTCCGGTCGATCTCGTTGTCCACGCCTTCCGCCTCGCAGCCGATGAAGCGGCGCGACACGTTGGCGAGCAATTGCTCCAGTTCCAGCCGATGCTCGAGTTCCCGCTCGACGGCCCGGTGGTCCGGGACGGCGGGCGCCGCCGGAGCGGAACTTGCCGCGGTTTCAAGTTCGCGCACCCGCCCCCGCAGGCCCTCGATCTCGGCGAGCAGCGAACCGGTGTCGTTGGCGCCGGCCATGGTCCCTGCGCTCAGCGCGAGCGCCTGTCGATGACGCGCTTCGCCTTCCCCAGCGAGCGCTCGATGCTGCCGAAGGGCACGATGTCCACCCGCGCCATGATGCCGATGTAGGACTTGATGTGGTGCTGAAGCGCCCGCGCCGCATCGTCCGCGGCACTGCCGGCGGCGGTTTCGGGTTTGGCTTCGACCCGCACCGTGAGATCGTCCTTGGATCCGCTGCGGCTCACCTCCAGCACATAGTGGGGAGCGAGCTGGGGCTGGCGCAGGATCAGCTCCTCCACCTGGGTCGGGAACAGATTCACGCCGCGGATGATCAGCATGTCGTCGGAGCGGCCGGTGATCTTGTCGATGCGGCGGAAGCTGCGCGCCGTGGGCGGCAGCAGGCGTGTGAGGTCGCGGGTGCGGTAGCGGATCATCGGCAGTGCCTGCTTGGTGAGCGAGCTCAGCACCAGCTCGCCGGGCTCGCCGTCGGGCAGCTCGCGGCCGGTTTCCGGGTCGATGACCTCGGGATAGAAGTGGTCTTCCCACACCACCGGACCGTCGCGCGATTCGATGCATTCGCAGGCCACGCCGGGGCCGATCACCTCCGACAGGCCGTAGAGGTCCATGGCGGCGATGCCGAAGCGCGTCTCCAGCGCTATGCGCATCTCCGGGCCCCAGGGCTCGGCGCCGAAGATGCCGAGCTTGAGCTGCGTGTCGCCGGGCCGTATGCCCTGACGGTCGAACTCGTCGGCGATGGTCAGCGCGTAGGACGGGGTGGCGACGATGAAGGTGGCGCCGAAGTCGCGGATCAATTGCACCTGACGCTCGGTCTGGCCCGTGCTCACCGGGACCACAGTCATGCCCAGGCGCTCGGCACCGTAATGCACCCCCAGGCCGCCGGTGAACAGGCCATAGCCGTGGGTGATGTGGATGATGTCGCGCCGCGTGCCGCCGGCCGCGCGCAGGCTGCGCGCGATGATTCCGGCCCAGGTGGCTATGTCCTGCGCGGTGTAGCCGACCACCGTCGGTTTGCCGGTGGTGCCGCTGGAGGCGTGGATGCGCACCACGTCTTCGAGGGGCGCGGCGAACAGGCCGAAGGGGTAGGTGCTGCGCAGGTCGTCCTTGGTGGTGAAGGGCAGCCGAGCGATGTCCTCCAGCGTGCGGATCTCATCGGGATGCACGCCGTGGGCGTCGAGCTTGTCGCGGTAGTAGGGTACCTGCCGATAGGCGTGGGCCACGCTCCAGCGCAGGCGCTCCAGTTGCAGCGCAGCGATCTCGTCGCGGCTGGCGCGCTCGATGGGTTCGAGGGCGTCCGGGGCCGGCTGCGGTCGGTTCATGGTGTCTCCAAATCACGCTGGTGCGTAGGGCGGGCCATGCCCGCCGATCCAACGCTGCGGCGGGCATGGCCCGCCCTACGCTCCTGTCTTCAGCCCTTGGGCCGCTTGTCGATCACCCGCTTCGCCTTGCCCACCGAACGCTCGATGCTGCCGACATCGACGACGCGGATCTCGGTGGACACGCCGATGTAGGACTTGATGTGGTGCTGCAGGGCGTGGGCCATCTCCTGCCGCGCCGCCTTGCTCGCCGCGGAAAGCCCGGGCTTCAACTCCACCACCACCTCCAGTTCGTCCAGGTGCCCGGCGCGACTCAACTCCAGCACGTAGTGCGGCGACAGTCCGGGCTGCTTGAGGATCAGTTCCTCGATCTGCGACGGAAACACGTTCACGCCGCGGATGATCAGCATGTCGTCCGAGCGGCCGGTGATCTTGTCCATGCGCCGGAAGCTGCGCGCCGTGGGGGGCAGCAGCCGCGTGAGATCGCGGGTGCGGTAGCGGATCACCGGCAGCGCCTCCTTGGTGAGCGAGGTGAATACCAGTTCGCCGTGGGCGCCGTCGGGCAGCGCCTCGCCGCTGTCGGGGTCGATCACCTCGGGGTAGAAGTGGTCCTCCCAGACGACCGGCCCGTCCTTGGTCTCGATGCACTCGTTGGCCACGCCGGGACCGATCACCTCCGACAGGCCGTAGATGTCGATCGCATCGATGCCCATGCGGCTCTCGATCTCGGCGCGCATCTCGTTGGTCCACGGCTCGGCGCCGAGGATGCCGATGCGCAGCGAGCAGGCGCGGGCGTCCAGGCCCTGGCGGTCGAACTCGTCGGCGATGTTGAGCAGATACGAGGGCGTGACCATGATCAGGTCGGGCTCGAAGTCGCGGATCAGTTGCACCTGGCGCTCGGTCTGGCCGCCACCGAAGGGGATCACGGTGCAGCCCAGGCGCTCCGCGCCGTAGTGGGCGCCAAGGCCGCCGGTGAACAGACCATAGCCGTAGGACACATGCACCTTGTCGCCGGGGCGCCCGCCGGAGGCGCGGATCGAGCGCGCCATCAGGTCGGCCCAGGTCTCGATGTCGGCCTTGGTGTAGCCGACCACGGTGGGCTTGCCCGTGGTGCCGCTCGAAGCGTGCACCCGCACCACGTGCTGCCGCGGCACCGCGAACATGCCGAAAGGATAAGTCTCGCGCAGATCCTGCTTGGTGGTGAAGGGGAACAGGCGCAGGTCTTCCAGGCGCTTCAGGTCGTCCGGATGCACCCCGGCGGCGTCGAACTTGCTGCGGTAGTGGGCGACGTTGTTGTAGGCGTGGGTGAGCGACCAGCGTAGCCGCTCCAGTTGCAGGTTCGCGATCTCGTCGCGACTGGCGCGCTCGATCGGGTCCAGTTCGTGGTCCAGCGGCCCGGCTGCGGCCATGACTCTTCCTCCCAAGTCTTTTCGTTATGCGCGAAAGCGCGGATTGTAAGCCCAAGCTGCCTGCCGCAGACCGCGTCAGGCCACGCCAGCACCGCCCTCCGCGAGGCTCGCCGCCTCGCTTACCACCTCGCCCTTGATGCGGTAGGACTTGCCACGCATCACGGCGACGATCCCGCCGTTCTCGCTCCGCACCTCGACGTCATAGACGCCGGTGCGTCCCGCCAGTGCGCGCTCCTCGGCGACGGCGGTCAGCGTCTCGCCGGGATGCGCCGGTGCGACGAAATCGATGCTGCAGCCCGAAGCCACGGTGTTGTGGTTGTGGCTGTTGCAGGCGTAGGCGAAAGCGGTGTCCGCCAGCGTGAAGATGATGCCGCCGTGGCAGATGTTGTGGCTGTTGCTCATTTCCGGCCGCACCTTGAGCGTCATGCGGGCGTAGCCGGGGCGGATCTCCACCAGCCGGATGCCCAGAGCCTGGGCGTTGCGGTCGAGGGCGTAGAGCGCGTCGCCGACGGCTTCGGCGAGGGTTTGAAAATCTTCGGCAGGGACGAGCATGGCAGTCGGCAAACAGGCGGAAAACGCCCGAATGATAGCTGGCGAGATCGGCCCTCGCTCCGCTGCGGCGTGTCCATAACGTGATATTATCGAACCCTTCATTTCTTCGATGACCGGCCCGGACTCGTCCATGCCCCTGCCGCCGCCCGCCGCGCCCCGCCGACGCCTGCATCTGCGCGCCATCGCGCTGGAGGGCTGGAAGCGCGAAGACGGGCTTTGGGACATCGAGGCGCGGCTCACCGACACCAAGGATCACGACTACCTGATCGCCTCGGGGCTGCGCCGGCGCGGCGATCCGGTCCATGACCTCCGGGTGCGGATCACCATCGATCGCAGCATGAACGTGCTATCCGTCGAGGCCGCGAGCGACGCGGTTCCCTACCCCGGTGGCTGCGACACCATCGCCCCGGACTACCGGCGCATCGTCGGGCTGAACCTGATGCGCGGCTTCCGCCGCACCGTGGGCGAGATGTTCGACGGCGTGCTGGGCTGCTCCCACCTGACCGAGCTGCTGCTGTCGCTGCCCACGGCGGCGATGCAGACCCTCGCCAGCGAGGTGCGCGAGACCGACGACCGCGCCGGCAAGCCGTTTCAGCTCGACCGCTGCCACGCCCTGGAAACGACTTCGGAGACAGTCCGGCGCTATTACCCGCGCTGGCACAGAAGCAAGAAGACCGGTTGAAGCGATGCCATGCCGGCGCGATTGATCCCTGTTGGACTCAACCTCAAGGAAGACGCATGAAGATCCATGAATATCAGGCGAAGGAAATCCTGCGCCGCTTCGGCGTGGCCACGCCGCGCGGGGTGCCTTGCTTCACCGTGGACGAGGCGGTGGCGGCAGCCAACCAGCTCGGCGGCAAGGTTTGGGTGGTGAAGGCGCAGATCCACGCCGGCGGCCGCGGCAAGGGTGGTGGCGTAAAGCTGGCAAAGTCAGTCGATGAAGTACGGCAACTGTCCGGCCAGATCCTCGGCATGCAGCTCAAGACCCACCAGACCGGCCCCGAAGGCCAGAAGGTGCGCCGCCTGCTGGTGGAGGAGGGGGCCGACATCAAGAAGGAACTCTACGTCGGCATGGTGGTGGACCGCGGCACCCAGCGGGTGTGCCTGATGGCCAGTTCCGAGGGCGGCATGGACATCGAGGAAGTGGCGGCCAAGACGCCGGAGAAGATCCACAAGGTGTTCGTCGATCCGACCACCGGGCTCAAGGATGCCGAGGTCGACGATGTGGCGCGCAAGATCGGCATCCCCGACGCTTCTGTGCCCCGGGCCCGTGCCGCGCTCCAGGGACTGTACAAGGCGTTCTGGGACTGCGATGCCTCGCTGGCCGAGATCAATCCGCTGATCCTTACCGGCGACGGCCGCGTCGTGGCGCTCGACGCCAAGATGAACTTCGACTCCAACGCCCTCTACCGCCACGAGGACATCGTCGCCATGCGCGACCTCGACGAGGAGGACGCGGACGAGATCGAGGCTTCCAAGTTCGACCTGTCCTACATCTCGCTCGACGGCAACATCGGCTGCCTCGTCAACGGTGCGGGCCTGGCGATGGCGACCATGGACACGATCAAGCTGTTCGGCGCCGCGCCGGCCAACTTCCTCGACGTCGGCGGCGGCGCCACCACCGAGAAGGTGACCGAGGCCTTCAAGATCATGCTCCACAACTCCAATGTCAAGGGCATCCTGGTGAACATCTTCGGCGGCATCATGCGCTGCGACACCATCGCCACCGGCATCGTCGCCGCGGCCAAGGAGACCCATCTCAGCGTGCCGCTGGTGGTGCGCATGAAGGGCACCAACGAGGACATCGGCAAGCAGATCCTGGCCGATTCGGGGCTGCCGATCATCGCCGCCAGCGACATGGCGGATGCGGCGCAGAAGATCGTTGCCGCAGTCGCGGGCAAGTGAAGGAGAGAACAGCATGTCGATACTGATCAACAAGGACACCCGCGTCGTCACCCAGGGCATCACCGGCAAGACCGGGATGTTCCACACCTCGAAGTGCCGCGAGTACGCCAACGGCGCAAACTGCTTCGTCGCCGGGGTCAATCCCAAGAAGGCGGGGGAGAGCTTCGAGGGCGTCCCGATCTTCGCTTCGGTGAAGGAGGCGAAACAGAAAACCGGCGTCAATGCCTCGGTGATCTACGTGCCGCCGCCCTTCGCCGCGGCGGCGATCTGGGAGGCGGTCGAGGCCGACCTCGACCTTGCCATCTGCATCACCGAGGGCATTCCGGTGCGCGACATGGTCGAAGTGCGCGACCGCATGCGCCGCGAAAAGCGCCGCACCGTCCTGCTCGGCCCCAACTGCCCGGGGGTGATCACGCCGGACGAGATCAAGATCGGCATCATGCCCGGTCACATCCACATGAAGGGGCGCATTGGCGTGGTGTCGCGCTCCGGCACCCTGACCTACGAGGCGGTGGGGCAGCTCACCGAGATCGGCCTGGGGCAGTCTTCGGCGGTCGGCATCGGCGGCGACCCGGTGAACGGCCTCAAGCACAAGGACGTGCTGGAGTTGTTCATGAACGACCCGGAAACCGACGCGGTGATCATGATTGGCGAGATCGGCGGCTCCGACGAGGAGGCCGCGGCCGAGTGGTACGCCAAAGAGTGCAAGACCAAGAAGCCGGTGGTCGGCTTTATCGCGGGGGTCACCGCGCCTGCCGGCAAGCGCATGGGTCATGCGGGTGCGATCATCTCCGGCGGCAAGGGTACCGCCCAGGAAAAGCTGGAGGTGATGGAGGCCTGCGGCATCCGCACCACGCGCAATCCGGCCGAGATGGGCAAGCTGTTGAAATCGGTGCTGTAGCGAGCTTTCGGCGCGGTTTCGGAGGTCGGATCCGCGCCCGCGGCACCATTGGTGGGGTGCGCCGTGCGCACCGATCCAGACTCACGAATGGTGCGCACGGCGCACCCTACACCGGTGCAGAGGGCGCACCCTACACCGGTGCAGAGGGCGCACCCTACACCGGTGCAGAGGGCGCACCCTACACCGGCGCGGAGGGCGCACCCAAAGGCGGTTTTCAGGGGGCCATCGGGTACAGCCTGTAGAATCGCGCCGCATCATGCCCGATCTTTCTTCCCCCGACTTCTGGGTGGCGGTGATGCAGATCATCGCCATCGACATCGTCCTTTCCGGCGACAACGCGGTGGTGATCGCGCTCGCCTGCCGCAACCTGCCGCCGCAGCAGCGCAAGCTCGGCATCTTCTGGGGCGTGTTCGGCGCGATCGGCCTGCGGGTAGTGCTTACGGCCTTCGCGGCGAACCTGCTCGGCTACTCCTTTCTCAAGCTCGTCGGCGGCGCGCTGTTGCTGTGGATAGGCGTCAAGCTGCTGCTGCCGGAGGGCGACGGCGAGCACGAGATCGAGCCCGCGGCCAGCCTGCGCGGTGCCATCAAGACCATCATCCTCGCCGACTTCATCATGAGCCTGGACAACGTCATCGCGGTGGCGGCGGCTTCGCGCGATTCCATCGTCCTGCTCTTGTTCGGGCTTGCTGTCAGCATTCCGCTGATCGTCTGGTCGAGCCAGATCGTGCTGCACTACATGGAGCGCCATCCGATCATCGTCACGCTGGGTGCGGGGCTGCTGGGCTACGTCGCGGGTACCATGATGGTGGGCGATCCGGCGATCGAGGCGTGGACGCAGCCCTGGATGCCCGGCCTGAAGTACGCGGCGGGGGCGCTCGGCGCCGTGCTGGTGGTGGCGGTCGGCCACGGGATCGCCAGGCGCCGTGCCCGGGCGGCTGACTATCCGGTGATGTGAAAGTGGCGCTCTACCTTGGCGAAGACGAAGTTCGTAGCATCGTCACCATGCCGATGGCACTGGAGGCGGTGGAGGCCGCCCACCGCGAACATGCGATGGGTGGTGCGCTCGGCGGCGCGGTGGACGTGCCGCGGCAGCGCACGCGCCTGCCGTCCGCGATGCTCCACATCCTTCAAGGCGCGCTGCCGGCCGACGCAGTCATGGGCTACAAGGCCTACACCACCAGCCGCGCCGGGGCGCGTTTCCTGGTCCATTTGTTCGATGCCGCCGACGGCACGCCGCTGGCGGTGATCGCCGCCGACCACCTGGGCATGATGCGCACCGGCGCCGCCGGCGGGGTGGCGGCGCGCTGGCTGGCACGGGATGATGCCCAGGTGGCGGGCGTTTTCGGCGCCGGCTGGCAGGCCCGCAGTCAGATCGAGGCGCTGTGCGCGGTGCGGCCGATTCGCCTTGTCAAGGTCTTTGCCCGCAACCGGGAGCGTCTGGAGGTCTTCTGTGCCGAGCAGTCGCAGCGGCTCCAGCGCGATATCGTGCCGGCCGCTTCGGCGCGCGAGACGGTTGACGGCAGCGACGTGGTGGTCACCATCACCAGCGCCGCCAGCCCGCTGTTCGACGGCGACTGGCTCTCCCCCGGCACCCACGTCACCGCTGCCGGCTCCAACGCCCTGATCCGCCGCGAGATCGACGAGACCACGGTGCGGCGGGCGGCTGTCGTCTGTGTCGATTCGCGCGCCACGGCGCTGCGCGAGTGCGGCGACCTGCTGCCGCTGCTGGAGAAGGGGCGGCTCAACGAAAGTCAGTTGCTGGAACTCGGCGAGCTCATCGCCGGCTTGCGGCCCGGACGCGGCGATGCCAGCCAGATTACGCTGTTCGAGTCCCACGGCATGGCGATCCAGGATCTGGCGCTGGCGCGGCGGGTGCTCGATGAGGCCCGCAGCCGCGGGCTGGGCACGCAGTTGCCTTGGTGAGCCCCTCGGCCGGAGCCACCGCTTTGTGATTTAATGACGCGGTCCCGCACGCATAGAACAACGAGATCAGCATGGATTTGAGTCAGTCGCTTCAGATCGTCACCCGGTCCGATGCGGGAATGGTGCGCTCCCACAATGAGGATTCGGTGTTTGCGAGCCCCGCCTGCGGCCTGGTCATCCTCGCCGACGGCATGGGTGGCTACAACGCCGGCGAAGTGGCGAGCGGCATGGCGTCCTCGCTGCTCGGCGGCGAACTGGAAAAGTTCGCGGCGCGCGCCGACGCGCAGCCGCTGGCCGTCACCGACGGCCCGCCGCCTGCGCATCGCGCGATAGAAGCCGAGATCCGGCGCACCAATGCCGCCATCTACCAGGCGGCGCAGAGCCAGCCCGAGTACGCCGGAATGGGCACCACTCTGGTGCTCGCCCTGTTCCACGACAACGCGGTGACCGTGGCCCATATCGGCGATTCCCGGCTGTACCGCTTCCGCGAGGGAAAGCTGGCGGCGGTCACTCGCGACCACTCGCTGTTACAGGAGCAGATCGACAGCGGCATGATCACGCCGCAAGAGGCGCGCCGCTCGCAGAACCGCAACCTGGTCACCCGGGCACTGGGCGTCGATCCCGACGTCGAGCCGGAGATCCGGGAGTACGACACGCTGCAGGGCGACGTGTATCTGCTTTGCTCCGACGGCCTTAATGACATGGTCGAAGATGCCGAAATAGCGCACACGCTGCAGGCTCTGTCGGGCAATCTGGAACTGGCGGCCAGCCAGCTCGTGCAGATGGCCAACGACAACGGCGGTCGCGACAATGTTTCAGTGATACTGGTAAAGGTGGCGCGTGAGTTCGCCGCGGCGCGGGGCTGGCGCAGCCGAATCCGGGGCTGGTTCAAGTAGTTGCAGGGGGTTCTCATGGCGAAATTGGTGCTCAGCATGGACGGCCTGGTTCTCAAGGAAATTCCCCTCGAACGGGAACGCACCAGCATCGGCCGCAAGCCCAACAACGATATCCAGATCGACAACCTGGCGATCAGCGGCGAGCATGCCGTGATCGTGACCCTGCTCAAGGATTCCTTCCTCGAGGACCTCAACAGTACCAACGGCACCTATGTCAATGGGCAGCCGATCAAGAAACACTTTCTCCAGAGCAACGACGTGATCGAACTCGGCAAGTATCGGCTCAAGTACCTGACCGAGCAGGCCCAGAACGCTACGCCGGAATACGAAAAGACGGTCATTCTGCGCCCCGAAGACCTGCGCCGCCCGACGGCCGAGGAAGCAAGGCCTGTGGCGGAGGCGCCTGCGGTTGCTCCGTCCCCACCGCCTGCGCCGTCCGGTCCCAGGCCGATCGCGGTCGGTGTGGTGCAGATACTCAATGGTGTCAATGCCGGTCGCCAGCTGGTTCTCAGCAAGACGCTGACCACGCTCGGCAAGCCTGGCACGCAGGTGGCGGTCATCACGCGCCGCCCCCAGGGGTACTACGTAAGCCATGTCGAAGGTGCGCAATTCCCCGTTCTGAATGGCTGTACCCTCGATGCGCAGGCGCATCCACTGAAGGACCACGACGTGCTCCAGCTTGCCGGCGTGAAGATGGAGTTCTTTCTCCGTTCCTGAGATTGCCGTGGCTCCCGGTGCCCGAGGGTCTATCGGTGCCTCTTGGCCAGGTGTCCCCGGTGTCGCGTTAAATCCTTCCTGTTCCAGAGGGCGAGCAACGTGATAGTTTCCACGTTGAACGTTGATCGAAATGGCTAGGGGCATTCCTGAGGGACGATAGACTGATGGGCGCGGTGGCAGGATTGCCGGTGAGGAGGCCGCGGCCGGGTGCCCGTAGGGGGCGGTTGCAAGGTCCGCCAGCAGGAGGGCATGGCGCGTTCGGCCCCTGGTGCGCGAGTGCGCGACAGGAACTCGGAGCACAGGAATCATGAAGGTGCGGGTTCTCGGCTGCTCAGGGGGGATCGGCGGGCGTCACCTGCGAACCACCTCGTTCCTCGTCGATCACGACATGCTCCTGGATGGCGGCACCGGCGTCGGCGACCTCTCCCTTGCCGAACTTGCCCTGATCGACCATGTGTTCGTCACTCACTCCCACCTCGACCACATTGCAAGCATTCCTCTCGTGGTGGATACGGTCGGAGACATGCGCAACCGCCCGATCACCGTCTACGCCACCGAGGCCACGCTCACCATCCTGAGGAATCACATTTTCAATTGGGCGATCTGGCCCGATTTCACCGAGATTCCGGATCCCGACAGGCCGTTCATGCGCTTCCAGCCGGTACGGGTGGGGGAGACTCTGGAAGTCGGCGGGCGGCGAATCACTGCGCTGCCGGCCAACCACACCGTCCCCGCCGTCGGCTATCAGTTCGACAGCGGCGCCGCGAGTCTGGTATTCACCGGCGACACCACGACCTGCGACGATCTGTGGAAGGCCGTCAACAAGATCCGCAATCTGCGCTACCTGATCATCGAGACGGCGTTTTCCAACCGCGAGAAGTCACTCGCCCAGACCTCGAAGCACCTGTGCCCGAGCATGCTGGCGGAGGAATTGTCCAAGCTGCAGCACAGTCCCGAGATATTCGTCACCCATCTCAAGCCGGGCCAGATAGAGCTCACCATGCAGGAACTGGAGGAGAACATCGGCGACTTTCGCCCGCGCATGCTCCAGAACAACCACGTGTTCGACTTCTGAACACCCGCCGCAGAGCGATATCGATCGATGAATTCCCCAACCATGACGATGGAAACCCTGTTTCGCCTGCAACCCTTGGGCTCGCTGCCGGCGGAGCGCGCTCGGGAGCTCGCCGCGCTGGCGCGCCCGGAAGTCTTGCCGCGGGGAGCAGATCTGCTTGCGCACCGCGATCTGGGTCGTCAGTCCGTCTATCTGCTGGCGGGCGAACTGCGGCTGCTCTATCTGAACGGCAGCTCAGACGTGCTGGTCGGTGGCAGCGAGATCTGTCTCCATCCCCTTGGCAAGACTGGCTCGGGTGTACGGGCGGCGCGCAGCATCACCGACATCGAGTTGGTGTCCTTCGACGATGATCTGCTCGACGCCATCCTGACCTGGGACCAGCTTGCGGTCACGCATGAAGACGAGTTGCCGCCGGAGACGATGGAACGGACCGGGTGGTACACCGAGTCCACCCTGATGCGCGTGCAGAGTCTGGCGCGGGGCCTGTTCCCGGCGCTGCCCCAGGCCGCCATCGATGCCCTGCTCGGCCACGCCAAGCGCATTCGGGTCAATCGCGGCGACGCCGTGGTGCGCGAAGGGGAGGCCGCGGATTACTACTACTTCATCGAGGCCGGCCGCTGTCGCGTGTGGCGGCGGGTTGGCGGCGGCGAGATCGAACTGGCCGAACTGGGCGGCGGCGATGCCTTCGGCGAGGACGCTTTGATCGAGGCGATGCCGCGCAACGCCACCGTAAGCATGCTTACCGATGGCATGCTGCTGAGGGTGTCCCGCGACGACTTCCTGCGTCTGCTGCGCGATCCGCTGCTGCAGCGCGTCTCGCGCGCCGACGCGGACGCCAAGGCTGGGGCCGGGGCGGTATGGATAGACGTGCGCTTTCCCGCAGAGTACGCCTTCGACAAGGTGCCCGGCGCGATCAACATTCCGTTGAACGAGATCCGCAACGCGACGCGCTCGCTCGATCCGTCGCGGGAGTACATCCTTTATTGCCAGAGCGGCAAACGCAGTTCGGCGGCGGCGTTCCTGCTCTCCCAGCACGGATATCGTGCCTTCGTGCTCGACGGGGGATTGCGGCTGGGCGCGCGCGAACGTCCCGCGGACGCGGCACTGAACTGAACCGCGTCTCGCCCGGAAACAAGCAGGCCATGGATCCGCTCGACAGCCTCTTCCGCCGCCTGGAGCGGCTCAACGAGATCGGGGCGGCTCTGTCCAACGAGCGCGACATCGATGCCTTGCTCGAACGCATCCTCGTCGCCGCCAAGACCATCACCCACGCCGACGGCGGCACGCTTTACCGCATGACGGACGACGGTGCTGCGCTGCGTTTCGAGATCATGCGCACCGATTCGCTCGGCATCGCCATGGGCGGCAGTACCGGGGCGCCGATCGTCTTCCCGCCGCTGCCGCTGCGCGACGAGCGCGGCGCGGCGAACGATTCCATGGTCGCCTGCCATTGCGCGATCTACGGCCAGACGGTGAACATCGCCGACGCCTACGAGGCCGAGGGCTTCGATTTCTCGGGCACGCGCAAGTTCGACAAGCGCACCGGCTACCGCTCGCGCTCGTTCCTCACGGTGCCGATGAAGAACCACGAGGGCGCAGTCATCGGCGTGCTGCAACTGATCAACAGTCAGCCGCCGGCGAGCGGCGATGTGGTGCCGTTCTCCGAGGCCGACCAGCGGCTGGCGCAGTCGCTCGCTTCGCAGGCGGCGATCGCCCTTTCCAACCGCCAGCTCATATCCCAACTGGAAGAGCTGTTCGAATCCTTCGTCAAGCTCATCAACCTGGCCATCGACGAGAAGTCGCCCTACACCGGCGGCCACTGCCAGCGCGTGCCGGCGCTGACCATGCTGCTCGCCGAGGCAGTCAATGAAACCCGCGAGGGTCCGCTGGCGGATTTCACCATGAGCGAGCAGGACCGCTACGAACTGAAGATCGCCGGCCTGCTCCACGATTGCGGCAAGGTGACAACGCCGGTGCACGTGGTGGACAAGGCGACCAAGCTGCAGACGCTGTTCGACCGCATCCATCTCGTCGATACCCGCTTCGAGGTGCTCAAGCGCGATGCGCGCATCGCGGCGCTGGAAGCCGTGATGGCGAGCAGGCCGGTCGGAGACCTCGCCGCGGAACAGTCGATCGGCGAGGCTCTGGCGCGGAAACTCGCCGACCTGGACGAGGAGCGCGATTTCCTGCGGCGGTGCAACGCGGGCGTCGAAAGAATGCCTGCGGAGGATCAGGACAGGGTGGCGCGCATCGGTCGAACGCACCGCTGGGTCGACGCGACGGGCGTCGAAACCGCCTTCCTGAGTCCGGACGAGATCGAAAACCTCGGCATCCGTTCCGGCACCCTTACGAGGGCCGAGCGCGAGGTGATCAACCACCACATCGTCGCCACGATCCGCATGCTCGAGGCGTTGCCGTGGCCGAAGCACCTCAAGAACGTTCCCGAGTACGCCGGAGGCCATCACGAACGCATGGACGGCAAGGGCTACCCGCGCGGCCTCACCCGCGCGCAGATGTCGCTCCAGGCGCGCGTGATGGGAATCGCCGACATTTTCGAGGCCCTCACTGCGCGGGACCGGCCCTACAAGCACGGCAAAAAGCTTTCCGAGGCGCTGCACATCCTCGGCCGCTTCAAACAGAACGGCCACATCGACCCCGACCTGTTCGAAGTGTTCGTGCGCCGCAAAGTCTACCTCGATTATGGCCACCGCTTCCTCGATCCCGAGCAGATCGACGAGGTCGATGTCGAGAGCATTCCGGGTTACCGCCGTGGGGACGCCTGAGGATCGCCGGTTCGGCGCAATGGGGTGCGAGCATGATGCGCTCGGAGGGCTGCCGGGCGGGACGACGGAGGATCCGCTGGCGCAAGCCTGATTTCGGCGCTACGCTTCGAACGCAATGCCGCCTCGCCGGCATGGCACGTTCGCCGACCTTTCCTGCCGATCAGGATCCGCCATGAGCATAGCCGCCCAACGCAAACCCTTCCCCGACCTCTACGCGCAGTTGGAAGCCCTGCCGTCCGGCATGACGGGAGAGATCATCGCAGGGCAGTTGCACACTCAGCCGCGCCCCAGCGGCAGGCATGCCCTGGCGGGCCGCGCGCTGGGCGTCAACATCGCCGGTCCCTTCGACTTCGGGCGCGACGGGCCCGGCGGCTGGTGGATCATCCCAGAGCCCGAGGTTCATTTCATCCCCGACCAGGAAGTCGTGGTTCCCGACCTGGCGGGCTGGCGTCGCAGCCGTATGCCCTAGCGTCCCGGACGATCAGCGCTTCTTGGTGACACCGGACTGGGTGTGCGAGATCCTCTCCCCCAGCACAGCCCGCAAGGACCGCACCCTCAAGCTGCCGCTGTATGCGCGCTACGGCGTGCCCCACGCCTGGCTGGTGGATCCCCTGGCCCGCACGCTGGAAGCCTTCGAACTGCGCGCGGGTGTGTGGGCGCTGATCGCCACCCTGGCGGAAAGCGATCCGGTGCGCGTGCCGCCCTTCGACGCTGTGGAGTTCTCGCTCGCCGACTTGTGGGCCTAAGGCCGCCGCGGCAATAATTCACGGTTCCTCCCCCTGGTCCCGGTCGTCATGCATGGCGGCTGGCTAAAGTTGCGGCCAATAGTGACGAAAAGCGTCAGGACACTGACAGCACGCTGTCGCCCCAAGAGATGTCTGCACCGCGTCATAACACATAAAAATCAATGCATTATCGCCTATACGCAGAGCTGGCACCGCAATTGCTCATAGGAAGTCAGGCCGCAAGCCTGGGTTACTAGGAACATCAACCAACGCTAGGAGACACAAATGAAACGCATGCAACAGGGCTTCACCCTTATCGAACTGATGATCGTCGTGGCCATCATCGGCATCCTGGCGGCGATCGCGCTGCCGGCGTATCAGGACTACACGATTCGTGCGAAGGTGTCGGAGGGAATCTTGGCGGGTTCTTCGGCGCGCACTGCTGTCTCTGAGGTGTATGCGAATGCCGGCCAGATGCTTCCTAGCGCCGCTTCGATGGGCGTCCAGACCATGTCGTCGAGATATGTGAACAGTGTTGGTTGGACCCAGACGGATAATGAGCACGGTATCGTGACTGTCGTCCTGTCGGCTGACCCTGGTCTGGGTGCTGCTGCAAGCACGCAAATTGATCTGCGTGCCGACGGTAGCAACGGCACGACCCAACCAGTTCGCTGGACGTGTGGGAAGGGAGCGACTGACCCGATCGACACCCGTTATCTGCCAGGTTCCTGCAAGGACTTCTGATCACAGAGTCACTCGGACTGCCGTGCCCCCGGGGAGATCCCCGGGGGCTTTTGTTTTCTGTGCGTTACTCTTCACCTAGTCGATCCTTGAAAATTCCTCGTCCCTTGGCACTGCAGATTCCTTGGTGACTGGCCTGTTGCTAGTCCTTCTCTATTGGCCAGGACTGCACGGCGCATTCCATTTCGATGACGAACCGAACATACTCGATGCCGAGGCGGTTCGGATGCTGACTCTATCAACCGAGTCCTTAAGAAGCGCTTTCGCGAGTGGGACTGCTGGACCCACAGGGCGTCCCCTGAGCCAACTGAGTTTTGCACTCAACCATTACTTCAGCAGATTTGATCCGTTCGCCTTCAAGGCCACGAATCTTGCCATCCATCTCTTGACTGGCTGCCTTGCCTTGCTCCTTGCGGCCCGGCTTCTTGCCAAGCCACGGTTGGGTCTCTCGGAACATCAGTTGCGCGTTTCAGCGGGGATTGTCGCGGCGGCCTGGCTCTTGCATCCAATTCAACTCCTGCCTGTGCTCCATGTGGTTCAGCGCATGACGAGCCTGTCCGCCATGTTCATGTTTGCTGCGATGTTGCTTCATGTAAGAGCACGGGAGCGGGAAGGAACCATCGGTTGGTGGAGCCTGGCTGCCGCCTGGGGCATCCTTTGGCCGCTGTCGCTCCTCGCCAAGGAAACCGGTGTACTTTTCCCGGTGTTCGCCCTTATGTACGAACTTATTCTTCGGCGAGCGCCGGATGGAACTTTGGACGGTTTCACCCGCATGGTGGCAGGGACAGTTGGACTTGCTGGGGCGGGTGCCAGCATTTACGCCTTGAGCCCATACGGCCAGTGGTTGTGGGCGGGGTACGAAATGCGCCCCTTCACACTTTGTGAGCGTTTAATGACCGAGCCCAGGGTCCTTTGGCATTATCTCGGTCTGATCTTCCTGCCTCGATTCGAAGCCTTCTCCCTCTATCACGATGATATTGTCTTGTTCCGATCGATGCTCGATCCTTGGACCACT
Source organism: uncultured beta proteobacterium (assembly GCA_963696505.1). Lineage (GTDB taxonomy): Bacteria > Pseudomonadota > Gammaproteobacteria > Burkholderiales > Rhodocyclaceae > CAVOKN01. The sequence continues at coordinate 174,788 of CAVOKN010000007.1, forward strand.
CTGCCCGCCATGATCGGCACCTGTTTCTGGTCGCGATGGCGTGGTATGCGCGCCGTCGGGCGCCCCTATTGTCGTTCGGCATCGCATGGTTTCTGGTTGGTCACGCCCTCGAATCAACAGTCCTTCCACTGGAGCTTGCACATGAGCACCGGAACTACGTGCCCCTGCTCGGCTTGCTGTTACCCGTTGCGTGGGGCGTTTCGCTGCTGATTCGTCGCGCCAGCGCGCCGAGAGCTGGCGTCGTTCTCACTATCGCACTGGTCGGATATCCGGCCTTCGTAACTACGATGCGCGCCCACCTATATGGTGATGAAATCCGTCGTACGCAGGTGGAGGCCCAACACCACCCAGATTCGGCACGCACCCATTATGATGCCGGCCGGGCGATGGCGCGCGTAGCCGCCGTGAGCTCGCCGATTGCGCCACTTACTTTTTTGCCGCCTGGCACTTTCAGCGCGTGGCCAGATTGATCCTGACTTCAAATTTGGCTGGCTGGGGCTACCCACTTGAATTGCTCAAGGGAACGAAACCGGAGGGCCGTGGATTGACGAACTCACCCGCCGCCTGCGCGATACACCCTTCGCACCCGCCGACCGAAATGTCCTTTACAGTCTAAAGGAAATGTCCGTTGGAAGAACCCTGTGCCTGGAGCGTCCGGAAGTGGAGCGAATCTTTGACGGGGCCCTAGCGAATCCGACCGCGACGGCGTCCGTCAAGGCGGCGATCCATTCCTGGTATGCCGATTATCTGACACTCAAGGAGCGGGATCTGCCGGCGGCGCAGGCAGCGTTAGACCATCGCTCGAACTTGCCCCTGGCAATTCGAGCAACCAGCTCAAACGCGCCCAACTCGCCTATTTGCAGGGCAAGCGCGTCGAGGCTGGATCGATGCTCACTGGACTGCGTGGCGCAAGCCTAAGCCGGCTGAGCGGACAACTACAAGGAGCTTGTCGCCTGCCTCGACGCAAGGGATACTTCGGTTACCTGCACCGGGAAGTAGTTCATGGCACAGCATCACAGCATTTCGGTCATCATCCCAGCAAGAAATGAAGGCGGTAGTCTGCCGAATTGCCTTAAGGGCGTTCAGGCCATTCTTCCCGGGTGCGAGATCATCGTGGTGAACGACGGATCGACCGATGGCACCGCGGACGTCTGCCCGGCTCAAGGGGTACGGGTGATCACCCATCCCTACGCGATGGGAATGGGGCCGCGATCAAGAGCGGGCGCGGGCGGCGGGGGGAGATGTGCTGGTGTTCATGGACGCGGATGGTCAGCACAAGCCGGAAGACGTTCCGGCGCTGCTGGCGAAATTCAGCGAAGGCTACGACATGGTCGTGGGCGCGCGAGCAACGGCTCCCATGCCGGAGTGCACCGCGCGGTCGCCAACGACCTCTTCAGTCGCATGGCGAGCTGGATGGTGCGGCAGCACATCGAGGATCTGACGTCGGGGTTCCGGGCCGTCAAGGCCGAGAAAGTTTCGCCAGTTTCTCTATCTGCTGCCAAACGGCTTTTCCTATCCGACCACGATCACGATGAGCTTCTTCCGCGCCGGATTCAGTGTAGCGTACGTCCCGATCCAGACACCCCGGCGGGTGGGCAAGAGCCACGTGCGTCCCCTGCGCGACGGCGTTCGCTTCCTGCTCATCATCATCAAGATCGGAACACTGTATTCCCCGCAGCGGCTGTTCCTGCCGGTCAGCGGTGGATTCTTCCTCATCGGCTTGGCCTACTACATCTTCACCTACATCGAATTCGGGCGCTTCACGAACATGAGCGCCCTGATGTTCATCTCCGCCATACTTACGTTCCTGATCGGCATCGTGTCGGAGCAGATTTCCGCGCTTCATTACAAAGATATCGATGCGCCCTATGCGCGGCGTCGGAGCAGTGACGAAAATGAGCGCTGATGGTCAGCAGGTTGTTTCCACGCGGTGGAACGGGCCAGTCCTGCCGGATATGCGAGGCAGCGCATTGCCTCGCCGGGCGGCCGGGACTGACTTTGACTCTGCGGGCACCGTTCAACTCTTCAGCGTGGATGGAGCCGTTGGCCGTGAGTTTGCGTAGGCCGTGAGCGGGGCACCCGGCCGCGCGAGGCGCATAGGAATTCCGACATGCCTTTCCGCGAGCGGACAGTCCTGATCATCGGGGGTGGTGGATTTATCGGCAACGCGGTGTGCGCCCGCCTCGCGAGTGAGGGCTGGCAGGTTCATGCCCTCGTCCGCTCACCGATAGCGCGCCCTCTGACTGGGGTCCGCTATCATGTCGGCGACATGGGTGATCGGGGGTTTGTGGAACCCTTGCTGCGCGCTTGCAACATCGTGATTCACGCCGCGTCGGGCACGACGCCGGGATCATCCTCGCGGAGCCCCGTCGCAGAACTGAATCAGAATCTGGGGCCGGCCCTGCGCTTTCTGGAGATCGCCCGCGAGAACGCACCCGAGAGAATCCTTTTTCTCTCGTCAGCAGGAACCCTCTACGCAGACGCGGCAGGTCCGGCTGATGAGGGGGCGATCCCGAGTGCTCGCTCGTATCACGGGGCAGGGAAGATCGCTCTCGAAGCTTTCTTTCGAACCTTCGCTTCCGATTCCGGGTGCGGCCTTGTGACGCTTCGGCCCTCGAATGTATATGGACCCGGTCAGGCGTTGCGGTGCGGATTTGGGTTCGTGCGGACCGCGCTGGAACACGCCCTTCGCGGTGAGCCCATCGAGATCTGGGGCGACGGCAGCGCGGTCAGGGATTTTCTTTATCTCGACGACCTGGTGGACGCCTTGGTCGCCGCTTTGACGGATGATTCGGTGCAGGGGCTGTTCAACGTGGGGAATGGCAAAGGCTATCGGCTCACGGAGGTGGTGGATATCGTTGGCAGGGTGACTGGCCGACCGCTCGATGTGGTGTGCAGATCGGGACGCAGGAGTGACGTTCATTCCGCACGTATCGAAATCGGGCACATTACCGACGTGCTCGGGTGGCGGCCTCGCGTGGATCTCGATGTGGGGCTTGCACGCACCTGGGACTGGCTGCGACAACCGGATCGAGGACGCGATGTGCCTCGAATGGCATAGAACCCGACGATCGCATCTGCCTATGGTTCACGGGTTGTGGTTGGGAAATCTTGTGGTCATGCCCTCCTGATTGTGATGCGACTGCTGCTCGCGGCCACTTCCTTTCCGCGCAATGCTGCCGATTGGCGCGGTCGGTTCATCTTCGACCAGGCGACTGCATTGGTGCGACAGGGCGTGGATTTGCGGCTATGGGCTCCGCCGGGCGAATTGCCGGCGGGCGCGGAAAGCGCGCTTTCCGGTGACGATGCGGGCTGGCTGACTGCCCTGCTGGACCGCGGGGGCATCGCGCATCTGCTGAGACGGCGTCCGTGGGCCGGCGCATGGGCCGCATGGCAACTGCTGCGTCGCCTGCACGGCGCATGTTTACGCGAGGCTCGCCGCTCTGCCCACACTGACTGCTACCTGATCAACTGGATGCAGAACGCGCTCGCGCTCCCGGATGACGGACGTGCCGCCATCATCACGGTGTTGGGCAGCGACCTCCGCCTGCTGCGTCTGCCCGGTATGCGCACCATGCTGCGGGTCGTTTTCAAGCGGCGCCCGACGATCATCGCCCCCAATGCCGGGTGGATGCAACCACGCCTGGAAGCGATATTCGGCGACGTGGCGCGTGTTCAGCCCGTGCCCTTCGGGGTCGATCGACGCTGGTTCGAGATCGATCGATCCATGGCCGAATCAGGCACATGGCTCGCGGTGACCCGGATTACCAGGGACAAGATCGGCAACCTTTTCGACTGGGGCGAAGGTTTTTTCGGTGACGAGCGCCGTTTGCATCTCTTCGGCCCCATGCAGGAGCAACTGCCGCTGCCCCCATGGGTCAACTGGCATGGCCCGACCTATCCCGAAGAACTTCGGGACAACTGGTTCCCTCGTGCGACCGGGCTGATTACCCTCAGCCGTCATGACGAAGGCCGCCCCCAGGTCATGCTCGAAGCCATGGCCGCCGGCCTGCCGGTGATCGCCTCCGACCTGCCGGCGCACCGGGATCTCATACTTCAGGGCGAAACGGGCTGGCTGATCACTGAGCAGGAGGAGCTTGGCCCGTCACTGGCACGCGTGGAAGAACCCTTGACCAACCGACGCCTCGGCGCGGCGGCCAGGTGCCGGGTCAAGGAGTCCGTCGGCGACTGGGACGACTGCGCCGCACGCTATCTTGCCCTTCTTGATGAGTTGCGGGCCGCATGATGCCAGGTCAGGTGCTTAGTATCGACACAGGCTTCATTGGAATGGCATCGGCACGTCTTCTCGCCCAGCGCATAACTAGGCAGGTCGGTGTGATACGACGGCCCGTTCGCAACGTGGATGTGCGGGCGGCGATCCTTGATAGCACGGCCTTGGATCTGCGCTGTGGCTGGCAGCCCGAGGCCGAACTGGGACTGGGGCGGTCTGCCACATCGACATGGCTGCAAAGGCAGCCATGAACGCGAGTCCACTGATCTCAGTCTGTGTCGCCAACTACAACGGCATGGCGGTCGTTGATGACTGCCTGCGGTCGGTGCAAGCCCAGACTGGCGAACTGGCGGTGGAGATCCTCGTCCATGATGATGCTTCTACGGACGGTTCGGCCGACTACATCCGGGCGCGTTACCCCGAGGTGCGACTCGTGCCAAGCGCCGGGAACGTAGGTTTCTGTGTGGCTAACAACCGCATGGTCGATGCGGCGCGGGGCGAATACCTGCTGCTGCTCAACAACGACGCCGTCCTTCTCCCCGATGCCCTGGCCAGCTTGTACCATGGCGCCCGTGAGATTGGCCGGCCGGCCATCCTCAGCCTGCCGCAGTACGACTTCGACAGCGGGGAACTGCTGGACAGGGGTTGCCTGCTCGACCCCTTCCTCAACCCAATACCGAACGTGGAGCCAAGGCAGGGGGATGTCGGCATGGTCATGGGCGCCTGCCTATGGATACCCAGGGCCTTATGGGAGGAATTGGGCGGCTTTCCGGAATGGTTTGGGTCGGTGGGCGAGGACCTTTACCTGTGCTGCCGGGCAAGGTTGGCCGGGTATGCTGTGCGGGTGCCCGACGCATCGGGCTACCGTCACCGTGTAGGACACAGTTTCGGCGGGGGCAAGCTGGCCGCCGGCGGGCGGCTTTCGACGACGTTCCGCCGGCGGGCGCTGTCGGAGCGCAACAAGAGTTTCGTGATGATCGTCTGCTATCCGCTGGCGTTGTTGGCCTTGGTACTGCCACTGCACGCGGCGCTGCTGTTGCTGGAGGGCGTCATCCTCGCGTTGCTAGAGCGGCAGCTAAGGCCTCTCAGGGAGATCTACCGACCGGCGTTGGCCGCCTGCTGGGGCGAGCGTAGGCGCCTCCTTGCGTTGCGACGCGCCGTTCAGGCGCAGCGGCGAGCAGGACTTGGCACCTTCCTCTCCGCCTTCCACTTCGTGCCTCACAAACTCGCCATGCTCCTGCGGCACGGTCTGCCGCGGATCACTTGACCAGCAGGTCGATGGCGACGCTGCCCCAGTTGCGGGCGTAGCGTGCGTACCGGCCGGAGGTCAGTTCTCGCAACACGCCGAGGAGCCGGCGCCGGCGCGATGCAGGCAGGCTTGCACGCGTTTCCAGATGGGTCAGCTTTTCCGACAAGGCGCGAAGCGCCGCGGTTGGAGCGGGTTGCGCCTCCAGCCGTGCCTCCAGTGCGCGCCAGAGACCGAGTTCCTTACGATACCAGGCCGCTCGATCGAGCCTGAGTGCGTCGCGCACTTCCCTGACGACCGGTTTGCGTGTGCCGCCGACCATGTTGGCTCCGTGCTGGCGGTAGTCAATCAGCGGTTCTGGCACCGCGACCAAGCCGCCTTGGGCTGCCGCGAGGAGGGCCAGCCAAGCGTCGTGGGGCCAGCCGGCGGGAATCGGCAGTGCCGCATCGCGAAGACTGACTTTGAATGCCAGCGTGGCGCCGGTGACGATCCGATGCTTCAGCAGCACGGCAAAGCCCTCTCCACGCGCGAGGCGTTCTTGCTCCGCCGTCGTGAAGCGGACGCGCTGCCACATCGTGTAGCCCAGTGTGGCGAGCGCCGCGTCGACGATCTGCGCATCGGAGAAAGCTGCAACGGCGCTGGGCGCTTCGAGCGCCTCGCCCAGGCGCACCAGTTTGTCTGTCCTCCAGACGTCGTCCTGGTCGGCTAGTGCGATGCAATCGCTGGTGCAGGCTGCGACGGCGCGGCTGAAGTTGCCCTCGACGCCGAGCCGCGTTGGGTTGGGCAGAATGCGTACCGGGAAGGGTGCGCCTCGGGCGAAAGCGTCGAGCAGCGCCACCGTTGCGTCCTCGGATGCGTCGTCGCAGGCGATCAGTTCGTGAGGCAATTGCCGCTGATTGGCCAGGCTTTCAAGCAGCGCTGAAAGGTAGCCCGCGCCGTTGCACGTGGCGAGCGCGACCGAGAATCGAGGGGTCACGGGCGAACCCGGCGCGGGACCGGAAGGCCGCATACAAGTGACACGTTGGGGTTGCCAGCGGGATCGTGCCCGAGTACGTCGCTCCAGCGAGCCTGCATGTATCGAACTGCGTGTTCGTCGGGCTCGCGTTCGGGCCGGGCGTGCAGCACGAGGGTGGCGTGCGGCGTCCACACGTTGCGAAGGCCGGCTTCCAGCAGGCGCAGGCAGAAGTCCGTATCGAAGAAGCAGCCGCTTGTCGTGTCAAAGCCGCCCACCTGCTCGAACAGCTTTCGTCGGACGGCGAGGCACTCGGTCGATACCGCCGAGACATTCTGCTGCAACAGGGCGCGGTTGCGCTGGCCAGCGAAAGCGGCAGGTGCGCCGCGGTAGAGGTGGAGGACGACAGCATCGGGATCGAGCAGGTAGCCGGCGTGCCAGATGCTGCCATCGGCGAGAAGGAGGCGGGCTCCGACCGCACCGATTCCCTGTCTGGCCGCCTCGGCAGCCAGGGTCTCCAGCCAGCCGCTGTCAGGCGCTTCGCAGCGGCCGTCGATGAAGCAAAGAATGTCACCCCTTGCCGCGGCGGCGGCGGCATTCAGTCGCTGTGCGATGTTCTCGCCTGCAGCGTCGACGAGGCGGATTCCGTCGGGCAGGGTCGTCTCCCCGCCGGACCGTGCGGTAGCGACCAGGATTTCGATCTCCGAATAGCGCGTTCCCCTCAATAAGGCCGCCAGGCGTTTCGTGATGGCTTCTGCTTCGGGCTCGGCGACGACCAGGCTGACACTTGGCTTTGCGGTGGGCAAGGCGTGGCGCACGCAAAGGTGACCGAAGGGCAGCAGGCGGGCCTCGGCCACGTCGCCGCAACGAGTCAGGTGGTTCTGCACCGCGTGCTGGCCCGCTTGCAGCGCATAGCTCTTGGCGGTGTCGGAGTGCGCGGTCGATCCCGGCGCGGAGCGCCAGTGGTACAGGACGTGGGGAAGGTGTCGGATGCAGCGCGCCCGCTCGCTGGCTCGAAGGGCGAGATCCCAATCCTGGCTGCCCTGCACCTCGGGCCGAAACGCGTCGAGCCCCTGCAGCAGATCGGCGCGGTACGCGCTCAGGTGGCACAGATAGTTCTGCGCGCGCAGCAGCTCCGGATTCCAGTCGGGTTTGAAGTACGGATCGTAGCGCCGGCCATCGGTGCCGATGAGATCCTCGTCGCTGTAAAGGAGATCGGCTTCCGGGTGGCGATCGATTTCGTCAGCTATACGGGCGAGGGCGAGCGAAGAGAGTTCGTCGTCGTGGTCGAGAAACGTGATGAACCGACCGTTCGCCATCGCCAGCGCCGTCCGGGTTGCCGCGCAGATATGCCCGCGTGCTTCTCGGAACGTAACTTGGACGCGGGCGTCCTCGCCTGCGGCAGCCTGCAACATCGGCCGGACGTACGCCGCCGTGGAGGCGTCGTCGGCAATGCAGAGCTGCCATCGCGGGTAGATCTGGGTAAGTACAGAATCTATCGCGCGCCGCAGCCAAGGCTCGGGAGGATCGCACACGGGCAAGACCAGCGAGATCAGCGGTGGTGCTGCCAGGGCGCCGATCCGGGTAGCCAGCGCGTCGCGTTCCGCTGCGTCGCGTAGCTCCTGTTCCTGCAACCAGCGTGAATACCCCTGCGTCTGCTCGCGCAGCAGCCTCAACCTCCAGCGCAGTCCGGTGATGCCGCCCGCACGCCACACGTGGAAGATCTTTGCCGCCAGGCGGCCGGCAGGTCTTTGGCGCAGGAAGCCGAGAGATTCGTTTGGTGCCACTCTAGGCGAGCCTTCGTACGATACCTACGATCTCGACGCTCGATCGGGCGACGCGTTCGATGCGGCATCGTCCGTCGGAAGCTTCGGTCAGCAGATCGAGGAGCGCGCGAAACGACGCCTGCGAGAAGACATGATGGTGTATCTGTTCGGGGTCACGGTCGAGCAGGCGAAGGACCAACTTTTCGCGTTCGTGCGGTTCGGGTGGATTCCAGACAAGCCCCTGCGAGCCTGCGATGGCTGGAGCAGCGATAGCCAGGTGCTCCTCGACGTGGGCCCGATTCCTTGCCCGCATTGCCGCGGAATCGCCACTAGTCGTGAGGCGGTGATCATCGAGAAAATGGCTGGCGGGCGTGACGATCCGCCCGCGATCGAAACAGCGTTCGCCGCGGGGTACGGCCACGAAGAGGATTCCCCCCGGACGCAGGACGCCCAGCCAATTCAGAAGGGTGCCCAAGGCATCCGTAGCATGTTCCAGCACATGGTTGGCAATGACGAACGACTGGCTCGTCTGCGCGATGCATCGAAGCGAGAATCCGTCGGCGATGACATCGGGCGCCACAATGGCTTCGGCGGACTCCTGGCTCAGCCGCTTCAACTCCGCGGGGCCGTGCAGGTCGACGTATAGGGCGCGCGTGCCTCGCGGTAGCGGCAGTGGATAGTGCAGCGCACCGATCTCGATGCCGTGCTCCGCGGTGGACAAGTAATGCATGGCGAGGCGGCGCCGCGTCTCATCCAGTCCGAGCAGGCCAAGGTGCAGGAGCGGAGCCGCGAGGCCGCTGCGGACCATGATCGTGCGCATCGCCCGCCATGTTCTCGCCAGTGACGAAGTTTCAGATTGCATCGCTGCCCAGGGCATCGCGCACGAGTTTCCGCCAGTCTGACAAGTAGCGTTCGATGTGGAATAGCCGCTTCGCGGTTTCGCGAGCCGCCTGGCCGATCTGCCTCGTTGCTTCGGGATTGGCAACAAGGTACTGAAGCTGATCGGCAAGCTCCGCCGCGGTGGATGCGTAGAAGCCATTGACGCCGTTCTCGATGAACCGATCGACGTCGTGGCCGTCGGCGTTCACGGTTGCGAGTCCGCAGAGCATTGCCTCGCCTCGAGAACGTGGCATGGGCGAATGCAGCGTGGGGTTGAAGTAGATGTCGAAAGCATGAAGTGCGGCGATGTAATGTGCAAATTTTGCCTTGGCGTAAGCATTGCCGCCGAGCAGGAGATTGGGCTCAGGAACGTCGAGACGTTCCAGGGGCACCGGCACGCGCGCTGCGACCCGTTCAAGCAGCGATGCGCCGCGGCATTCTGGGCGCTCGGCGAGGGCTTCCTGCGGCAGTGTGAGGATGCGCGGTGCGCGCCCCCGGCGGAAGGGCCGCGCGGGAAACTCATCTGGGTCGAAACCCTGCCAGATCACATGCGATCGCCGAAACCCCCAGTCGCTCTGCGCCTGATGGGAGTTGATGACGACCATAGTGTCTCCGAGGAACTCGACCAGGGCCTCGCGATTTGCCGACGCGCCGGAGTCGCCGTCCCCCGGCCGCGTCGTGCCATGACAGACGGCGATTCTGGGGATCGAGAGGTTGCTGTGGAGGAACCGGAACGTCTTTCCCCAGTCCGGGCCGAGGGATCGGATGTGCTGGGAGGGGGTCAGGACGTTTTCGTCGAAGTGAAGAATCGCCAAGTCGAACTGCGACGGATCTATGTCGCGCCAGCGGACGAAGCGGGCGTTAGCGGGCAGAGGACGCTGGCCCAGATCCCACCAGCCGCAGCTTCCCTCTCCCAGATCGCTGACCAGGGTGAAGTCGGCACCGAGTTTGAACAGCTCGTACTGATGGGGGACGTGCCAGCGATAGGTGAGCACCCGCGGGCGACGCTGTGCCGGCGCGGTGGCGCGGTGGAAAGTCAGTCCTTGCGGGACGGCTACGGGGGCATATTCGAGACTGTTCTCAAGCTTTGCGGGGATCGCCTGCCGCGCGCACGCCTCGCGCAAGGGAACATCGTCAAAACCGGCTTCTTCCGTTGGGGCGAGCCAGTCGCATGAGATGCCGCGACGGCGCAGGTCGCGCAGGCAGGCCTGACCTTCCGCGTCGGCCTCGACGCCGCTCAGAACCGTAAGCCTCGCTCCGGTCGTTTCGGATCGATCGTACGGGTATGCGAGGTGCAATTCGCCCCTCGCGGCCTTCGACTGGATGAACTGCCTCACTCGGTCATCGGTCAGTGCGCGTGTTGCGGCCAGCAGCACCGAGGTGGCGGGTCTCACATCGGGGGGAAGTTCCTCGATCCCCGAGACCGAATTGGCCCGGCGGCGGAAGTCGATCTGCGAGAGGCCGAGGCGACGATGAAGCGCCTCCAGAAATCGGAGCCGGGTCGGCCAGCGCCAGACCGTCCGGAAACCGCAACCGCCTGAGGACGATTCTGCGATGTGGAACTGCCGACGCCGGCAGGCGTCCAGCCCGGCACCCAGTGTCGCCTTGACCAACACCGCGGGGCCGCGCGTGGCAACCAGTCGGAAGAGCTTTGCCGGTGCCCCCCTCATCCCCTAGTCCGCTGACTCTGCGGGGGCGCCGTGGCGCCGCCACAATCCGAACATGAACAAGGTCCACATGCGCGCCGCTTCGTCGTCGTCACGGCGGTCGAGGAATCGCTGGCGGCAGGCGTTTACAGTGCCTGGATCGAGCGGGGACATGCATTGCGGGTCGCGCAGCACATCCTCGCAACATGGGACGGAATGTGCCGCGCAGCCAGTTGGCGAGAGGGATGCCGAAGCCCATCTTGCGCCGATAAACGAACTCCTTCGGGTAGTAGCGTTCCGCTAGGCGCTTGAGCAGGTACTTTCCGATTCCCCGCCTGACCTTCCAGCGAACAGGAAGCCGGGCGCAGAACTCGATCAGCTCGTGGTCGAGCAGCGGTGAGCGCGCCTCGAGGCCGCAGTGCATGGCGGCGATGTCCATCTTCACCAGCAGGTCGCCGGGCAGATAGGTGTGGTTGTCCAGCCAGAGCATGCAGTCAACCGGGTTGTCCGAGGCTAGGCGTGCGCGCCGGAACCAGGCGGCGCGCCATTGCGGCAGATTGTCGGGAAGAGCGCGGTCGCCGAGCAAGGTGCGTCGCGCCGCATCGTCGCAGATGCTGCCGTACATGGTGAATGGGCCGACATCGGGCAGCAGCACGTGGTCGAGCGTCAGACGGCGGAGTTTCTTGAAGGGAAAGACACCGCGGCTTCCGAGCCACCTGGTTGGGTCGATTAGCGGCAGCGGGTTGCGGCGGCGGATCCAGGTTGCCAGGCGGATCGTCGCGTCCGGCAGCGAATAGCGCGGGTAGCCGCCGAGCAGTTCGTCGCCGCCGTCGCCGTTGAGCACGACCTTCAGCTCCTGCCGCGCGGCGGCGCAGACGGCGAAGGAGGGCAGGGCCGAGGAGTCGGCATAGGGCTCGCCGTAGCGTCGCACCAGTGTTGGCAGCACGGACAGGTCGGGCGCGCCCAACTGCGTCGGGCGGTGCAGGGTGCCGCAGCGCTCCGCCGCCTGCCGGGCGTAGGCGGATTCGTCGACGGCCGCCTCGCTGAAGCCGACGCTGAAGGTGCGCACTGGTGCGGCGGACTGTCTCGCCATGAGGGCGACGATGACGCTGGAGTCAACGCCGCCGGAGAGCAGCGCACCGACCGGCACGTCGGCCACCATGCGCAGCTTCACAGCCTCGGCGAGCTTGGCCTCGAAGGCATCGAGTGCCTCGGTCTCGTCCATCTCAACTTTCTCGCGATAGTCGAGCGACCAATAAGGCGCGATGCGCAAACCCGACGCGTCGAGCTGGCCGTAATGCGCCGGCGGCAGCTTGCGGATGCCGCGGTAGATGCTGAGCGGGGCGGGAACGTACTGCAGGTGCAGGAAGAAATCCAGTGCCTGCATGTCAAAGCGGCGGTCGGTCCAGACGTGGCGCGCCAGCGGGTCAATCTCCGAGCAGAAGGCGAAGCCCTGCGGCGATTCGGCGTAGTGGAAGGGTTTCTTGCCGAGGCGGTCGCGGGCGAAGAACAGGCGCCGCTCGCGCTCGTCCCAGAGGGCGAAGGCGAACATGCCGCGCAGGTGGCGCAGGCAGCCGACGCCATGGTGGCGGTAGAGCGCGAGGATCACCTCGGTGTCGGAATGGGAGCGGAAGTGGAAGCCGTCGGCCTCGCAGTCCCTGCGCAGGGCGGCGAAGTTGTAGATCTCCCCGTTGAAGACGACGGCGTTGCCGGTCGACTCGTCGCGCATCGGCTGGTGGCCGGCGGCGGAGAGATCGAGGATGGCGAGCCGCGTGTGGCCGAGTGTGCAGCAGCCGTCCGGCGACAGGTAGTCGCCGCGGTCGTCGGGGCCGCGATGCACGATCCCGTCGACCAGGCCGGCGAGTGCGCCTCGGTCGGCCAGGGGCTGCTTCCCGACGATGCCGGCGATGCCGCACATGTCAGGTCGCTCCCCGCCGCACGAGGCGACGCGTCGACTGTCGCCACCAGGGTAGCGGCGGGGCGTGCAGGGGGGCGTCGATCACTTTCTTCAACAGGGCTTCGAAGCGCTCGACCTGGCTCTGGAAGCCGTGGAACTCGCGCGCGAAACGGTGGAAAGTCAGTGCGTGGCGCTCGGCGAGGGCGTCATCCGACCAGAGCGCGCGGACGTCGCGCTCCAGTTTGCCGAGGCTGCCGTTCGCCAGCAGGCCGCAGCCATGGCGCGACAGGATCTCCTCGGGGTCGACTGCCAGCGAGGCGACTGGCACGCCGGCGACGGCGCATTGCAGGAAGGTGTTGGGGAAGCCCTCATAGGCCGAGGTGCTGACGAAGACGCGGGCGCGCCGGTAGTAGTCCCAGATCTCGTCGTGGGGTACGCGCTCGACGATGGTCAGGTTCGGCGGCCGGGCGGCCTGCACGGCATCGAAGACGTCGGCATGCGTCTTGTTGAGGATCATCAGGAAGCGCAGGTCGGGACAGCGCTTCGCCAGTTCGAGTAGCAGCAGCGGCTGCTTGTGGAAGGTATCTGAGCGGCCGATCCAGAGGATGAGGTCGCGCTCGCCGCGCGCCGGCCAGCGCGCCGGGTCGTCCGCCGAGATGTCCACAGGGTTGCGGATGAGTTCGCCGCGTCGGTCGAAACGGCTTTTCAGGACACGCAGCTGGCTTTCGGTCTGGACGAAGACGTGGTCGGCGTTCTCCAGGGCGTAGTGGGCCATCCAGTTCGGCGTGTCGTAGTCGTTCACGCCGCGGTCGTCGTGACGGTATTCCGGCGCCAGGTCGCTGTCGGCGGCGATGCAGAGCACGGTCGGGATGCCGAGGCGGCCGCAGTCGGCGATGACCTGCGCGGTGAGCGCGTTGTTGCCGAAGCAGCATACCACGCGGGTGGGGCGGCGGCGCCAGAACACCGGGTATAACCAGGCCGGCAGGAAGCGGTAGAGCGCGAGCAGCGGCATCTGCCAGAGCAGGGCGAGTTCGCCGCGGTCCAGGTTGATGATCGGCAGCCAGCGACGCTTCCCGAAGCGTGGATTGACGTTCCGCGAGGCGCGGCGGTGCACCGGCTGATAGAGATCGAAGACGATGCCCTCGCGGCGGACCGTGTCGGGCTGGCCGTAGTGGTTCACCACGAAGCGGACCTGCCAGCGCCCGGATGCCGCCAGGCCGCGTGCGAAGAGGGCGGCCCGTGTCTCCATGCCACCGATGCGGGATGGCACGGAATGGTCGAACAGCGGATAGGCATTCCAGCAGACCAGGGTGACGGTCGGCGGCTGCGCGAAGGCGTCGCTCATGCGGCCGCGGCCCTGGCGAAGAGGAACTCGGTGTTGGCCTCGCCGGTTTTCATTTTCTCCAGCCTGAAATCGGCCAGGCCCGTGACGAAGCGCACTACGTCGGCGTCGTAGCAGAACTCCATCGGCCAGCCGCCCAGCCAGTCGCGCTGGTCGGTCATGAAGCTCATGCCGCGGCTCTTCTTGTAGCGCCGTGCATGGGCGATCAGGCCCGGCAGCCGCCAGGGCCGCTTGTGCAGGTGGAAGCGCCAGATGTAGGTGAGCTCCATCCAGCGCCGGCGCCAGGTCGGCGCCGCGACGTAAAGCCGCTTGATGTCGAGCCAGTATTCCGGCGGCGGATCGATGCGCACGTCGGCGGAGTAGAGGGCGATGTAGAGTTGGCCGCCCGGCGCGACGCGGCCGCAGGCGAGGCGCAGCGCGCTCCAGACATCGCCGGTATGGTGCAGGACGCCCCAGGAATAGACGAGGTCGGCCTGGGGCAGGCCGACCATGAAGTCGGCGTCGAGCACCGAGCCCTGCATGATTTCCCAGGCGGCAGGGGCGCCGGCCAGCCGGTGCAGGGCACGCGTCGTCGAGACGGAGTTCGGGTCGTAGTCGAAGCCGAGGATGCGGCGCGCGCCGGACTGCCAAGCGGCCAGCGAGTGCAGGCCGCTGCCGCAGCCGATGTCGAGGAAGCTCAGCCCTTCGAGCGATTCGCGGCCGAGGAAGTCGAGTAGGTGGTGGCGAGAGATGTCCACGCGCTCCTGGCTGAAGTGCTTGTCCACGAAATCGGCCCAGTTCGCGCCGAATTCGAATCTGCTTGCGTCCTTGGCAATCATGCTGCGGGATTAATTCTATTCAGGTCTGTCGGCTATTTTCGTAGATACAATGCTCTCATGACAAAGGTGCCGTAGAGCCAGATTCTCAATCTGTCGCCGCCCAGCAGCACGAACAGGCGTTTTTTCAGGCTGCGCCGGCGTCTTTCCGCAGTGCCAGGGAGAAACAGGACATCTTCCCTGAATGCGGCTTCGGAGAAGATGGAGGCATGGCGTTCAATCTGTGCCTTGGTTAGGTAGTTAGTGTGGGCGTGCAGGTATTCGTAGTTTATGTCGGCGATTTCTCGTGGAACCTTATTGGCCTGGTAGCCGTTTCTGATGCCGAGCTGCGCCCAGAGACGCAGCCAGGCCCGGTTCCGGATAATCGAAGCAAGTGGTACGAAGACATGCGGTTCGATGAGCACGAAGCGGCTGGGAAAGATGTGCAGGCTGATGCCCCCAGGCTTCAGCACGCGGCGGATTTCCTGGAATGCGGCGGTGTAGTCCATGACGTGCTCGAGCACTTGGGAACTGATTACGCAGTCGAAGCGATTGTCCGCGAACGGTAGCCGGTAGGGCTGCATTTCTATCGTGAGCAGATAATCCTTCGTCGCCCCGTCCGCCGGCAAATCAGGGGCGTTCGGGCCGGGTAAGTCACAGCCCCAGGCGTTGAACCCGCGCGAGCGGAGCGATTCGACGTGTGCGCCGTTGCCGCAGCCAAGATCAAGGATTGCCTGCGGCGGCGCGACGCCGAAGTAATTGAGAAAGATTTCAACCATTGTTATGCAGTCTTGGCTCGGTCCTATCCTCAGGCGAATCGGCGCAGCAGCGCCCACCACGGTAACCGCCCGCATCTGGATTTCGCCGCTGCCGTTTCCCTGATGCATGCTTCGAACTCGGCGACGCGCTCGCCTGTTTCGTGCCGTTCGAGGACATACCGGTGGCAGGCCGCCGCGAGCGCATCAGCGTGGGCGTCGTCTGCGCATAATCGCACCACAGCGTCGCGCATCGTGCGCGTGTCCCCGGCCGCGCAGATGCCGCAGCCATGGCGGGCCAGCATGCCGTCCGGGTCCACTTCCAGGGACACCAGCGGCACGCCCATCACCGCGCATTGTAGGAAGGTGTTGGGGAAGCCCTCATAGGCCGAGGTACTGACGAAGACGCGGGCGCGCCGGTAGTAGTCCCAGATCTCGTCGTGGGGTACGCGCTCGACGATGGTCAGGTTCGGCGGCCGGGCGGCCTGCACGGCATCGAAGACGTCGGCATGCGTCTTGTTGAGGATCATCAGGAAGCGCAGGTCGGGACAGCGCTTCGCCAGTTCGAGTAGCAGCAGCGGCTGCTTGTGGAAGGTATCTGAGCGGCCGATCCAGAGGATGAGGTCGCGCTCGCCGCGCGCCGGCCAGCGCGCCGGGTCGTCGGGCGAGACATGCACCGGATTGCGGATTAGCACTGCGGGCCGGCCGAAATGCCGCTGCAGGGAATTCTGCTGGGCTTTTGTCTGGACGACGATGCAGTCGGCGGTAGCCAGGGCGTAATGCCCTTTCCATTTTGGCATGCTGTAGTGGCTTAGCTCGCGGTTGCCGGGGTGGTAGTCGGAGGAAACGTCCTCGTCGGAGGCCACGCACAGGATCGTGCGGATGCCTGCCCGGCGACAGTCGGCGATGACCTCCGCCGATTGCGCGTTGTTGCCGAAGCAGCACACCACCGCCGGCTTCAGCCGGCGCCAGAAGCGCGGGAAGAACAGCGCCGGCAGGGTCAGCCAGGCGGCGATCAGCGGGATCTGCCAGAGCAGTTCGAGGTCGCGCCGGTCGAGGTTGAGGACGGGGAACCAGCGGCGCTTGCGCAAGCGCGGGAAGACGTTCCTGCCGGCTTTCCGGTAGGTCGGCTGGTAGATGCGGAAGTCGATGTCCTCGTGGCGCGTTTGGAAAGGCTGGCCGAAGTCGCTGACGACGAAGCAGACCTGCCAGCGCCCGAGGGCGGCCAGGCCGCGGCCGAACAGGGCGGCGCGCGTCTCCATGCCACCGCCGACCGGCGGCACGCCGGCGTCGAAATGCGGATAAACGTTGCTGCAAACCAGGCAAACCAGCCGGTTCTCCGCAGTCCGTCCGCGGGCTACGGGAGGCGCTTGTTGACCCATACGACAATGTTCTTTCCGTACCACTTCGGTTCGGCGCGGGCGTTCAGGCGGTAGAGCATCCTGTGGAGAAACGCGTTGAGCAGCGCCTTGGCCTTGCGCTTGGTCGAGCCGAACTCGGTGGGGACGAAGGGCTGCGCGCCGGGAAGCGCGCATTGTTCGAGCAGGTGGACCAGGCTCCATTCCGTATATCCATGGCGGTGCGTGAGGTCCATGTATAGGGAATACCCACCCAGCAGATTGGCCATGTTCGGCGTGCGCAGGATGAGGCGGCCGCCGTTGACCAGGGATTCGGCGGCAGCGGCGAGGATCCGGCGCGCGTCCTCCAGAGGAAAGTGCTCGATGACATCGAGCATGACGATGCAGTCGAAGCGGTTCTTGTGCTGCGGCAGGTAGGCCGCGGCATCCGCCACCTCCAGTCGCTCCACAAGGTGTGTCAGGCGTTTCTGCAATTCCCGCAGCATCGGTTCGCAAAGGTCGATGCCGAGAATCCTCGTGTATCCCTCCTGGGCGAGGAAACGTAGGAAATGTCCGTGGCCGGTGCCGATCTCCAGGATCCTGGCGCTGCGGTCCTTTGGCAGCAGGGAGGCGATGTCCTGCCGCAGGTAGGGCACCGAGCTGCCGTAGGCCGAATCCGAAAAGCCGTCCGGGTTGATGCGTTCGAAGTGCTGCTCGTAGCCGCCCTTGTCGTCGGCCTGCGACGCATCGTCCTGGGCTGGCATGGCTTGTCCCTTTTTCATGATGATGTGGCCAAGTATCTCGGAAAACTGCGCTGCCGAGTGCTGCCAGGTGCGGGTGGTCCCGACTAGGGCGACATTCTCCTGCCCGGCCCGACGCACGTCTTCCAGGTGGTCCCGGCACCAGCACAGGGCCTCGCGGAAGGCCTCGATGGTCGGCTCGACGATGAGTCCGTTGCGGCCGTGCTCGATGACCTCGGGGGCGATGCCGACATCGGTCGTCACGGGGAAGCAGCCGCAGGCCATGGCCTCGAGGAGGGGCAGCGGCGTTCCCTCGCCGATCGAGGCGACCAGAATGACATCGAGAGAGCGGAAGAATTCCGGCATCGCCTCCCATGACAGCTTCCCGTCCGCGACCTGTAGGTTGAATTCGCTTCCGCAAGCCGGCAGCAGGATCTCCCTGAAGCGCTTCGCTGGATCCGCCGGGTTGCCGGCCCATCCGACGACGAGATCCCCCTGGCGTGGCGGCCCAGGATGGAAGAGGACCGGGTTGACCCCGAGGGCGTACTGGAAAACGGGCTTGCCGACTGGGCGGAAGGCATGGGCGAGCCGCCGGGACGTCGTCACCAGCCATCCAGCGTCGTTCATCCAGCGCTCGTCGGCCTGCCCGGGCGCGAGCAGGCCGAATTCGCCCTGGTGCTCCCAGCGGTGGCTGCTGATTTCCTTGACGATCTTCCGGCTGTCGAAGACATGGGCGCGATGCTTTCTTTCCGCCCACCAGAACACATAGACGATGTCGTAGGCGGACGCATCGAATGTCGGATCGTCCTCCGCGAAGACCACGTCGAAATCGTAGCGGTCCTGCAGGTGGCGGATCAGCTGGGTTGCCGTGGTGTGGTAGGCCCAGCCGCGACGGTCGCAGTAGAGGAGGATTCTCGGGCGGTTCAAGGCGGCTGGCCTCATTCCGGCGGCTGGGTGCCGGCCGGATCGCCAGCGGTCGAAATATCCCACTTGAAAGGCAGGTCCAGCAGCCCGCTCGTCGGCAGGCGGGTGAGGTCGGCGCTTCCGGCGGAGACCGTGAATGGGCGCACGCGGTCGCTGCGCCACAGCGCACGCCCCTGATGGTCGTAGATGCCCAGTCCGACCCAATAGGTCCCCGGCCGCAGCAGATTGTCCGCCAGCAGGCTGCGCACGCGATAGGTGCCGCGGGATAGGGGCCGTGCGGGGGTGGTCTGGGCGGAGCTGGAGAGTGCCACGTAGATCAGGTCCTGCGTATGCATGCCGGCAATGATCTCCAGTCCCTCCATGTCCTCGCCCAGCGACAGCGTGACGTCGATGGCGAGCGGCACATGCATGCCGACGATGCCCACGCCGTCGCCGACGGTCACGTCCTCCACGGTCACCCGGCCGTCGAAGACGTCGGGCGAGAATTGCCGTCGGCCGGCGCTGCCGCCGTCCTGCGCGGCCTGCTCGATGACCTGGTAGTACCGGTTGCAGCCGGCGTTCGCGTCCCCCCGGAAGGCCAGGCGCCCCTGGTCGAGCAGCAGGACGCCGGAACAAAACCGCTCGACCTGCCGGATGTTGTGGCTGACGAAGACGATGGTCGCCCCACGCTCGCGGCGCAGCATTTCCATGTGGTCCATGGACTTGCGCTGGAAGACCTGGTCGCCGACCGAAAGCGCCTCGTCGACCAGGAGGATATCGGGGCTGACGTGCACGGCGACCGAAAAGGCCAGGCGCACGAACATACCGCTCGAATAGGTCCTGACGGGCTGATCGATGAACTCGCCGATGTCGGCGAAGGCTGCGATGGCATCGAAGCGCGCATCCATCCCGGCCTCTGTCCAGCCCCATGATCGCGCCCTGGAAATACACGTTCTCCCTGCCGGTGAATTCGGGGTTGAAGCCGGCGCCCAGTTCCAGCAGTGCGGAGACGCGGCCATTCACGGCGATCGTTCCGGCCGTGGGCTTGAGGATGCCGCAGATCAGCTGCAGCAACGTGCTCTTGCCCGAGCCGTTGCGGCCAATGATGCCGATCGTCTCGCCGCTACGATACTCGAAGCTGACGTCGCTCAGCGCGGGGAATTCCCGGTGGAAACGCTTCAGGCCGAGGCTGAGGAACTGCTTGACCCGGTCGCCTGGATGCCCGAACAGGCGGTAGGACTTCGTGAGGTTTCGCGACCGAAATGGCGATGTCATCAGAGGGCATCGGCGAACTCGTCACGGGCATGGCTGGAAGAAGGCGTGGCCGAGAATTGCCGCCGCGACGCCGGCGAGCAGGGCGGCGATCCATGCCTGACCAGGCACGGGCAGGCCGAAGGCGGCGGCGCGCGTGGCCTCGATGGTCGCGCCGAGCGGGTTGAGCGTTGTAGAGGGAAGTCAGTCCCTGCGGCACGGCGCTGGCCGGGTAGAACACCGGAGAGAGGAACAGCAGCATCTGCACGAAGAGCGGCACGATCTGCTCATGTCCTTGATGAACACGCCCCAGGCGGCGAGGAACCAGGCGGCGCCGAGCGCCGAGCAGCACGACCGGAACGAGCAGCACGGGGAAGCAGCAGGATGCCGGCTGAGACAATTGACCGAACTGGCGAGGGCGGCCGCAAGGATCAGGAGATTGAAGGCGGCGTGCACCAGGCCTGCGCCGAGCGGCACCAGCGGCAGGATCTCGAGCGGGAAGATGATCTTTTTGACGTAGGCTGGGATAGCCGCGCACCGTGGTTGGCGCGCGCGAGACGGTCTCGGCGAAGAGGTTGAAGACGATCAGCCCGGAGTAGAGCATCAGCCAGAAGGGCAGGCCCTCGCGCTGTTCGGGCCAGCGCGCCTGGAACACGTGACCGAAGACGAACGCGAAGATGGCCAGCATGAGGAGCGGGCTGAGGAAGATCCACGCCACGCCGAACATGGCTCCGCGATAGCGCAGCAGTACGTCGCGCTTGATGAGTTGGCCCAGCAGGTAACGGTGTTGGATTATCGTGAGCACGGGCCGGCGGGAACGGTACTCTGTGTGGTTTTTCGGCTTAGCCGTACTGAATGTGGGGGGCACTGATTCGGCGCCTGCCGCATGCTGCGTCGGAGGGCGGGGAAATCATGTCGTTCACGTGCTGCCTGGCGTAGTGCCGCAGGGGGATTTACGGAGCACGGGCGGGCGGCTTGAGGCGGCGCACCGCTTGTCGGGGCTGCATTCCGGTGGAGATCGTAGCCTGGGCACGGTCGTCACGGTGGGGCAGCGCCGTCGGCTTCAGCCTCGCCCATCGAGCAGCCCGCGCTGGTGGGGAGCTTGTGCGCGTACTGGTCAAGCCAGATCCGGTCCGACTAACGCCCTCAGCCTGGCCAGCGCCTCACCGCTTGGGGCATCGATCTCAAGCCACCAAACCGCCCCCTTCCTGATCGTCCAGTCACTTTCCTGGCCGGTCATCAGCAGCGCCGCGACCCGTCCCAGCGTCGGTTGATGCCCCACGAGCATGACTGTTCCGCCGGCATCAGGCCAGCCGGCGGCCTTCAGCAACTGACTTTCGCGTGGCGGCGGTGCCGACCAGCTTGCTGGTGTGGAACGGGAGTCCGAGGGCTTCGGCGGTCTGCTGGCAGCGCACCGCGGGGCTGACGACGATCCGCACGTCCTCGGGCAGGCGCTTGGCCAACCACTTCGCTATCTTGCGTGCTTGTTTCTCGCCGCGGGGTGTGAGGGCACGCTTGGCGTCGGGGGTGCCGTCTTCGGCTTCGGCGTGGCGCCAGAGAATGATGTCCATATCATGCCTTAGAGTTGCGGATTAGGAATCGGTCGCGCTTCATCGGGTGGCGAGCAGATCGTTCAGGGGCCTGCCGCTGACGTTCCGGTAAGCGGCAAAGTCGGCGTGATCGATGGTCAGCACGTCGTCCACCCCAAGACGGGAACTCACCCACAGCAGGGATGCGTCTGCAAGGTCCATCGGCCGGTCGCCGTACTTGTGCATCATCGCGGCAATTCCCGGCGGTTCCCGGCAGATCGACGAGTGAGAGTCCGCCGTCCGCTACCCAGTCGAGAAACGATGCGACCAAGTGGTTCGGCAGTAGAAAACACACCTCCACGAGCACCAGCCAAGTCGTGAGGAGCGAGCCCTCGAACTCCTCAAGGAAAGTGCTGCAGGGCCGGTGCTGCCGGTCGGCGGCGTTGAACCAAGCCACCAGCGGACCCGTGTCAACCTGAACTGTCAGCACCGAGCTTCTCCCGCAGATAGCGTCCCGCGTTCTCGGCCAAGTCCGGTGGGCCGGTGAAACTGCCGATGAGCTTGTGTTTTCGAGCGAGTTCGGCTGGTGTCAGCTTCGCCGCGCGACGAGCTGCGACGTATTGCTCGATCAAGCGCGTCACCACCTCCGATCTCGATGAGCGCTGCTCGGAACACACTTCGGCAAAGCGACGTTCAAGGTCGGGATCCAGGCGCACGGTGAGGGTCATTTGAAGTTTTCCGACGATGGCGTATTACAGATATTACAGGTCCATGGTCTCAAATCCGCGTGTTGTCGAAGACCGCTCGGGCAAAGTCTTCGAAGTCGAAGATGTGTCGGGTCGCCAGGGCGTGCACGATCTCCCAGTCGATCGCCTCGTAGCTGTGGACGGCGAGATTGCGGAAGCCGACCGCCTTCTTCATTCGCACAGCCAGTTCGGGACCGATATGCCCGAGTTGGGCCAGTACATCGAAGGTTTGCCCCATCGTGTGTGGCGGTGGGAGGTCTGTGCTGGCGATGATGTGGGCGCCGACGTCCACACACAGTTGTATGGCTCGGGTCAGATTCAGCGCCACGATGTCCTGCGCATCGGGATCCCTCGCCAGGTCCGAGGCCGATGCCGGACATCTGGCGGCAATGCGAAGCAGGCAGTGACGGAGCGCGTCGAGCTTGTTGGCGATTACGTCCTGAGCCACGCGCTGCGCCTCTGGTCGAGTATCCGCCGGTAATAGGGCATGAAATCGGCCTCGTCGAAGAGATGTCTCTTGAGCACCTCTGCGTAAGCATCATCTGTTCCGACGATGCGCTTGCCATGGGCGAGGATCTGGCCGAGGAGTGGTTCCCCGGCGCTGCGCAGGTCGACGATGTTGACGGCGCGTCCTGTGCGGCCTGCCAATTCCGCGATCAGCGCCATCTTGGTGCCGGCATCCAGGGGCTGACCCATATCGATCGCCACATCCAGGTCGCTGTCACCACGCGCTCGACCCCGTGCGACAGAACCGAAAACCAGCGCGAGGCGAATGCGCGGGTCGCGGGCGAGCACGAGCCGTGCAACGTCGATAGCTTCTGAGCAATCATTCACTTGCAGCATCGGAGTCAGTTTCCATCAGTTGCCGGGGGGATTTCCCATGTCGCCACTGGGCTTGGGTCATAAGGCGCTTAGAGAAGCCGTCGTGAATCGGGCTCACGAAGGGATTATGCCTTGCTCGCCCCGCCGCGCCCCTCCCAGATGAACCGGTGCCCGGTCACGGCCGCGATGTCCTCGGGTAACTGGGCCATCAGGGCGCGGTAGCGTGTACCGTACCAGCCGCCGACGAGGGCCACCGCTTCGCGTAGCGCGGCGTCGTCGTCGGCGCAGAGCATCAGGCGTGGGCCGGCGTTGGCGATGTCGTTGAGTGCGCCGAGGTTGTCCTGCAGCCGGGTCAGGCGCTGCACCTCGCGCCTGACCGTCTTCGCCGCGTAGATCGGTGCGAAGAACTCCAGGCCGTAGCGCAGCCGCTTGATGGCGATGCGCAGACGATGCAGCGACACGATATCCAGGGCTTCGGCGCGCGTGGCGGCCTTGCGCACGCGGCGGTGCAGGCGCGCGAGTTGTGCGGCGGCAAATTCGGCGAGGCTCGGGTTGGCCGAGGACTCGGTCGGCGAGGGGAAGGGGCGGTGCAGCAGCGCCAGCACCTCGATCATCAGCTGCCCGTAGCCTGGGTCGGCGAGGGTGGCGCGCACCGCGGCCCGGGCAGCACCGCCATGGGCCGCGGCCGCGGCAATCAGGTGGTTGACCCGGGGCTCGGCGGGAAAGGCGTCCTGAACCGGCTTGAGCAGTTCCGCGATGAGCACGTCCCAGTCGCGGGCCGCGCCCAGTTCCCCGGCCAGGCTTCCCAGGCGCGGAGCGAGATCCTGGGGCAGGGCGTCGCCGAGAACCGGCCCGAACAGTCGTAGCGCCGAACGCAGGCGCCGGATGGCGACCCGCATCTGGTGGATGAATTCCGGATCCGGGCTTTGCTGGACGCCCGCATCGTTCGCCTGGAGATGGACGACGCAGGCCAGAGCGATGCGCTGGAACGCCTCCGAGGCGCTCTGCTCCGGCGCGACACCGGACGGGCCGGCCTTCTGCGGCGCGGGTTCGGTCCCCGCGGTGAGACGGTAGCCGCGTTCGGCCTTGGACATTGGCTCCGGCCGCAGCGGAATGCTCTGGGCGAGTTCGCCGGCAAGGGCGAAAAGCTCGTCCAGATCCCCTTCCGCCAGTTCAAGCTCAAGTTCGCTGATGGCCTCGCGCCGTTCGCCTGCCACGATCTCTCCGCGGTCCAGCATCACCAGGACCGTGCCGCGTGCCGTCGCCACGCGCCAGTTCTGGCGCGAGAAGCGGGTCTCGAAGGCGGGCTGCAGGCGGCGCAGCAGCTTTTCCCGGCTCAGCCAGTCGCGCAGCTTCTCGTCCTCGATGGGGTAGAAATCGAAGGCGTCGCCGCGGTAGGGATACTCCCACTCGGGCCGGGTCGATAAGCCTCCCGCCTCGCGGCCCGCGCACTTGACGGTCTGCAGCCATTGGCGGCCCTGCTTGCGCAGCCGCAGGGCGACGCCCCGACGATGCAGGTCGAGTTGCGGGGTGTCGAAGTAGATATTGATCAGGCGGCGGGACGGCAGCCGGATGGCGGCTGCAAGTTTCGTGTGGCGGGCCAGTGAACGCCAGGCGCTTGCGGGAACGGCCAGTTTGAGTTCGATTTCGTCAGCCATGTTTTCAGTGCGGCGCACCCACGGGGCGGGGGGCATTCCGCACCCGGCACCGGAGCGGTGCAAGACGGGCAGCGAGTCTAGCGCGATTGGCCAGGCGCTTCCACCTTGCCTCACGGCCTGGGAAGCTTCGGATTGATTTGCCTTCTCCCCGGAAGCAGGGTGAGGAACAGGGCGCAAGTGGTCGGGTTTCCTCAGGCGCGAGCTGCCGCGAAGGCTAGCGAGAAGGCGCGAAACTGCCGGGCGACCCGGCGCAGGTTGCTTCAGTCCTTGGCTGCATTGAGCTGCTCCAGCAGCGTGCAATGGGTGTCGCCGTCGGTCGGTTTGCCCCGTGCCGACGATTGGGTGCGAGGGCATCTCGCCTGGGCGGCGACGACCTCCGCGAGGCTCGCCCGTTCGGCCAGGAAGCTGGCCTCCTCCGGCGTCAGATCGCACATGTCTATGCATTGTTTGAGACACAGCATTTGTTTTCCTCCAGATTGACAGACCAAATTCCGACAAGTCTGGTCGGGAATAGTTGCCGGCATGCGCGCGCTGGCGGGACTTCCGGACTGGAGGCTTCCGTGGCCGGCAGCCGCGCCAAAAAAATCGGGGGCCGGCGGCCCCCGAAAATGCTTCCGACGCTGAGGAGGTTATTAAGCGGCCGCAGCCTTGCCGTCGTCCTTGACGAAGAAGCTCACCAGATAGATCACCAGTCCGACCAGGAACACCAGACCGCTGATCTCGCGCAGCCAGTAGAACAGCGACACCTGCTCCTGCGCCACCATGAAGGGCAGCGGGTTGGAGGAGACGCGCTGCAGCCACACCTGCAGGATGCCGGCGGCGGTCAGGAACAGGGTGATGAACACCATGGCGATGGTCATCAGCCAGAACGACCACATCTCCATCACCTGCGCCTTCTCCGGCGCTGCGGCGCGGCCGCGCAGGATGGGCATGGCGTAGGAGATCATGGTCAGCACCACCAGCACGTAAGCGCCGTAGAAGGCCATGTGGCCGTGGGCGGCGGTGATCTGCGTGCCGTGGGTGTAGTAGTTCACCGGGGCCAGGGTGTGCAGGAAGCCCCACACGCCGGCGCCGAGGAAGGCCATCACGCCGGTGCCCAGGGCCCACAGGGTGGCGGCCTTGTTGGGATGCTCGCGGCGGCGGCGGTTCACCATGTTGAAGGCGAATACCGTCATGGCGAAGAAGGGGATGGGCTCCAGTGCGGAGAAGATCGAACCCCACCACTGCCAGTATTCCGGCGTGCCGATCCAGTAATAGTGGTGGCCGGTGCCGATGATGCCGGTGATCAGCGTCAGGGTGATGATGACGTAGAGCCACTTCTCGATCACCTCGCGGTCGACCCCGGTGACCTTGATCAGCACGAAGGCCAGCATCGCGCCCAGGATCAATTCCCACACGCCTTCCACCCAGAGATGCACCACCCACCACCAGTAGAACTTGTCGAGCACCAGATTGGACGGGTTGTAGAAGGAGAACAGGAAGAACACCGCCAGCCCCCACAGGCCGAGCAGCAGCACGGTGCTGATCGCCGTCTTGCGTCCCTTGAGCACGGTGAGCGTGATGTTGAACAGGAAGGCCAGCGCCACCACGACGATGCCCAGCTTGGTGATCAGCGGCTGTTCGAGGAACTCGCGGCCCATGGTTTCCAGGATGTCATTGCCGGTCATCTTTGCCAGCGTGGCGTAGGGCAGGGCCAGGTAGCCGACGATGGTCAGCGCCCCGGCGACGAGAAAGATCCAGAACATCGCCAGCGCAAGCTTGGGACTGAACAGCTCGGATTCCGATTCTTCCGGAATCAGGTAGTAGGCCGCGCCCATGAAGCCGAACAGCAGCCACACGATGAGCAGATTGGTGTGCACCATGCGGGCCACGTTGAAGGGGATCTCGGGAAACAGGAAATCGCCCATCACATACTGCAGGCCCATGATCAGGCCGAACAGGATCTGGCCCACGAACAGTCCGATGGCCGCGACGAAGTACGGCATGGCCACCGCTTGAGACTTATATTGCATAACGCTCTCCCATGTGTCTCGGTTAGGTTTCGGTCAGCCCTGGATGTTCGGCGGCCATTTCGCCGTATTGATCTCGGAGGCGTACTTCAGGAATGCCGCGATGGCGTCGAGCTGCTGGTCCGTGAAGTTGAACTGGGGCATCGAGCGGCGGCCTGGAATGCCTTCGACCGGACGCGACTTGATGAAGGCCTTGATACCTTCCGTGCCGCCCAGCCGCGTGTAGACGTTGCCGAGTTCCGGCGCGAAGTAGGCGCCTTCGCCGAGCAGGGTGTGGCAGCCGATGCAGTTGTAGGTTTCCCAGATCTTCTTGCCTTCGACGACCTGCGGTGTGAGGTTGGCCCGGTTGTCGCGCTTGGGCAGCGTGCCGGCCGTGTCGAAACTCAGCGCCAGGAACAGCAGGAAGAAGAACACCGTCCCGCCGTAGAAGATGTTGCGCGCCATCGAAGTGGTGAATGTGCCACTCATATTCTTAGTCCCCCTTGGTCGATGCTGCTTGCGCAGCGTGCGCGCACTGTAGGAGCGGCACCGGCCGTGCTCCTTGACTGCCGTCAATTTCGTCGGGGCGCTGCGCTTGGCGGGGTGCCGCCATGATCGGCCGCGCGTGGCACCGCAGGTCAGGGTGCGCAACGCGCTCCCTGACGTTCCGGGCTGATGTCAGGTGATCGGAGCGCAATGTCAGGCAGCTTCGCAGCCTGAGCTACGCCCTATAATGCCGCGCAGCCGGAGAGCCCCCCTTGCCCCCTTCCGATCTTTCCAAGATGCGCATCGAGCGCCGGCCCGGCGCTTTGCCGCAACGCCCCCGGCGCTGGCGCTGGCTGCTGGGCGCCGCCGCGGCCGTGGTGCTGGCAGGATTCGCCGTCCGCCAGACACTGACTTTCCCGGTCGAGGTGGCGACCGCGGTCGTCGGGACTGCTTACCCCTACCAGGCCGTCACCCTGCTCAATGCGGCCGGATACGTGGTGGCGCAGCGCAAGGCGGCGGTGTCGTCCAAGGCCACCGGCCGCCTCGAGTGGCTGGGGGTGCAGGAAGGCAGCCGCGTCAAGCGCGACGAAATCATCGCCCGCCTGGAAAACCGCGACGTGCGCGCCCAGGCCGACCAGGCACAGGCCAACGTGGCCGTGGCAAAGGCCAACATCGGTCAAGCGCGGGCCGAGGTGGATGATGCAGAGATCGCCTCGCGGCGCGCCCGCGACCTGCTGGCCCGCCGCTTCATCGCCCAGTCCGCGGCCGACACGGCCGAGGCGCGCCTCGCCAAGGCGAAGGCGGCGTTGGCGAGCGCCGGCGCCGCGCTCCAGGCGGCGCAGGCCGCCCACCGCGCAGCCGAGGTGGCGGTGGAGCAGACGCGGATCCGGGCGCCCTTCGACGGCGTGGTGCTCACCAAGAGCGCCAACGTCGGCGACGTGGTCACGCCCTTTTCCTCGGCCCTCGACGCCAAGGGGGCTGTCGTCTCGATGGCGGACATGAGTACGCTGGAGGTCGAGGCCGACGTATCGGAGTCGAACCTGGCCAAGATCCACGTCGGCCAGTTCTGCGAGATCCAGCTCGACGCCTTCCCCGAGCAGCGGCTGCGCGGTCGGGTGAGCCGGCTGGTGCCGACGGTGGACCGGGCCAAGGCCAGTGTCATGACCAAGGTGAGCTTCACCGACCATGACGAAAGGATTCTGCCGGAAATGAGCGCCAAGGTCGCCTTTCTGTCACGGGAGGTGGCGCCGGAGCAACGCCGTCCGCTGACCGTGGTGGATTCCGCTGCCGTGGCGAAGCGCGACGGCAAGGACGTGGTGTTCGTCGTCGCCGACGGCAAGGCGCGCGAGCGGCCGGTGCAGACGGGTGCGGCGCTGGGGGAGAGCGTTGCGGTGACCGGCGTTCAGCCCGGCGATCGGGTCGTGCTCGAGCCGGAGGCGGGATTGCGGGACGGCGCTGCGGTAACGGTGAAGAAGGATTGAGGATCGAGTTCCACCGTAGGGTGCGCCATGCGCACCATGGAAACGCCGACGGACGAACGATCGGCGGGCATGGCCCGCCCTACGGCGCCCGCGATCGACGGGCTGTAGGGGGGCGCCATGCGCACCGTCCGTGATTGAGGAGAGCGGCGTGCGGAGCGAAGAGGCGCTGGTCAGTCTGCGAGACATTGCCAAGAGCTACCGCCGTGGGCCGCAGGTCGTGCCGGTGCTCACCCGCATCAGCTTCGACATCGCCGCCGGGGAGTTCCTGGCTCTCATGGGCCCCAGCGGCTCGGGCAAGAGCACACTGCTCAATCTCGTTGCCGGCATAGACCGGCCCGATTCCGGAGAACTGAGAGTGGCGGGAGAGGACATCGTGCGCCTCGGCGAGCGGGCGCTGGCGGACTGGCGCGCGCGCCATGTCGGATTCATCTTCCAGTTCTACAACCTGATGCCCGTCCTCTCCGCGCTCGAGAACGTGGAGTTGCCGCTTCTGCTGGCACCCCTGTCGCGCCGCCAGCGGCGCAGCCGCGCCGAACTGGCGCTCGACCTGGTCGGCCTGTCAGACCGGCTGGCGCACTTCCCCTCGGAGCTTTCCGGCGGCCAGCAGCAGCGTGTGGCCATCGCCCGGGCGCTGGTCACCGACCCGACGCTGATCGTCGCCGACGAACCCACCGGCGACCTCGACCGCGATTCGGCGGCCGAGGTGCTGGGCCTGATGCAGAGGCTCAATCGCGAGATGGGCAAGACCGTCATCATGGTGACCCACGATTCGCGCGCCGCTGCCCATGCACACGCCATCATGCATCTGGAGAAGGGCGAGTTGTCGCTGCGCGAGGAAATCGGGTGATTCGGCGCGCCCCGCGGGGTAGCCACCCACCGGGGACTGGTGCGCCGGCACGGCGTTCATCGCTCGCCGTAGAGCATTTCTGGTTCGACTGCCACGGTGGCGGCGCCGTCGCTCAGCCACGCCTGCCCGTCCTGGATCGTGCAGTGCAGCTTCATGCTGCGCTGGACCAGTCCGGCCAGGGCCTGGGTTCCGGGCGCCGGCAATTGCATGACGATCAGGTTGTCGTGGCGGCCGAGCTTCGCGCCGATCTGCTTCCACCAGATCGGCGTGCTGGCGCCATAGGCCACCACCACCACCTGCGCCGCGCGGCCGCAGGCGCGGGCGATGCGCTTCTCGTCCGGCAGGCCGGCCTCGATCCACTGCTCGATGGCGCCGGTGAGGTCCTTGCGCCACAGGTCCGGCTCGTCGGTGTCCGAGAGCCCCTTGCAGAAGGCGAGCCGCTCGTGGGCGTGCAGCGCGAAGGCGAGCAGCCGCACCATCATGCGCTCGTCGGTCTCCGAAGGGTGGCGGGCGAGAGTCAGCGCGTGGTCGGCATAGTAGTTCCGGTCCAGGTCGGCGACCTGGAGCTCGGCCTTGAAGACGGATGATTTGAGTGCCATGTCGGAGGGGCGACGCCGCGGCGAAAAGCGCGCATCTGAGCCTGCCAGTCGCATGCTGTCAAGGCCGGGCGAGGGCGCGGCCTGCCATGGGATAATTCGTGGCCCCGACTTTCCCGGAGAGAGACCACAATGGCCAAGAACGCCGCCGCGCCTACCGGAAGAGGGCAGACGGTCGACGGGCGCTGACTTTCCTGCCGAGCCGGATTCGCCAAGGCGGGGCGCACCATGACGATCTGCCTGGTCTTTGCCCACCCCTACCCGGGCCGCTCGCGGGCCAACGCCGCGCTGCTCGCAGCGGTGCATCCCCTGCCGGGGCTTGCCGTGCGCTCGCTCTACGATCTCTACCCTGACTTCGACATCGACGTCGGCGCCGAGCAGGCGGCCCTGGCGCAGGCGAGTGCGGTGGTGTGGATGTGCCCGCTTTACTGGTATTCCGTGCCCGGCCTGCTCAAGCACTGGTTCGACCAGGTGCTGACCCAGGGCTGGGCCTTCGGCGATGGCGGCCGGGCGCTTGCCGGCAAGCGGGCGTTGTGGGTGGTGACGACCGGCGGCGATGCTGCCGCCTATGCCGAGGGCGCCGCCCACGGCCAGCCCTTCGAGCGCTTCGTCGCGCCGATGGCGCAACTGGCGCGCTTCTGCGGCATGGAATGGCAGCCGCCCTTCGTCGTCCATGGCGCCCATGACATCGGCGAGAGTGCCCTGCGTGAACATGCCGAACGACTGGCGCAGCGCATCGCGTCGC
The DNA here is from genome assembly GCA_963696505.1 of uncultured beta proteobacterium. GTDB lineage: Bacteria > Pseudomonadota > Gammaproteobacteria > Burkholderiales > Rhodocyclaceae > CAVOKN01. Next base: position 205,425 of record CAVOKN010000007.1, read on the forward strand.
TGATCCCGGCGGAGAAGGAAGCACAACGATGATCGACGCGTTGATCTACATGGCCGCCGCGGTGCTGTGCGTGCCGCTGGTGAAGCGCCTGGGGCTGGGCTCGGTGCTCGGCTACCTCGTGGCGGGTGCGGCGATCGGGCCCTGGGGCCTCGGACTGATCAGCGACGTCCAGTCGATCCTGCATTTCTCCGAGTTCGGCGTGGTGCTGATGCTGTTCCTCATCGGTCTCGAACTCGATCCGCGCCGGCTGTGGTCGATGCGCCGCGACGTGTTCGGGGTCGGCGCCCTCCAGGTGCTGACTTGCGGCGTCCCGCTGGCCGTGGCCGGGCTGGTGCTGGGCTTGCCGGGCAAGGCGGCGGCGGTGGCGGGGCTGGCGCTGGCCCTGTCGTCCACGGCGATCGCGGTGCAGACCATGGCCGAGCGCAACCTGCTCGCCACGCCCGTGGGCGGGATGGCCTTCGCCGTGCTGCTGTTCCAGGACATCGCGGCGATTCCGCTGCTGGCGGCGGTGCCGCTGCTCGCCGCCGGCGCCGGCAACGGCGAGGACGTGTGGCTGGATGCCTTGAAGGCCTTCGGCGCCATCGCCGGCGTCGTCGTGCTCGGGCGCTATTTCACGCGGCCGGCATTGCGGCTGGTGGCGGCATCGGGGATCCGCGAGGTGTTCACCGCCTTCGCCCTGCTGCTGGTGCTGGGCATTGCCCAGTTGATGTCCCTGGCAGGCCTTTCGATGGCGCTGGGCGCCTTTCTGGCGGGGGTGCTGCTGGCGGGTTCGGAGTATCGCCATGCGCTGGAAACCGACATCGAGCCCTTCAAGGGCCTGCTGCTCGGCTTGTTCTTCATCTCCGTCGGCATGTCGATGGACTTCGGCCTGCTGCTCGCGCGGCCGCATGTCGTGGCGGCGCTGCTGGCGGGCCTGCTCGCCGTCAAGTGCGCTGGCCTGTGGCTGGTGGCGCGCCTCGGCGGCGTGAGCCGGGCGCAGCACGGCCTGTTCGCGGTCCTGCTGTCGCAGGGCGGCGAATTCGGCTTCGTGATCTTCGCCTTGGCTGCCGCGGCCGGTCTCCTGGCGCGGGACTGGGCGGCGCTGCTGACCATGACGGTGGCGTTGTCGATGGCGGCCACGCCGCTGCTCCTGGTCCTTCACGACACCCTGGCGCGGCGCAGGCTGGCGGCGCGCCCGCGCGAAGCCGATGTCATCGACGCAGGCGCGGCGACGGTGATCGTCGCCGGCTTCGGTCGCTTCGGCCAGATCGTCGGGCGGCTGCTGATTGCCAATGGCGTGCGCACCGTGGTGCTGGACCACGACCCGGACCAGATCGAGCTGTTGCGCAAGTTCGGCCACCGGGTGTTCTACGGCGACGCCACCCGTCTCGACCTGCTGCAGGCCGCGGGCGCGGGGGAGGCGCGGCTGCTGGTCAATGCCATCGACGACGTGCAGGAGAGCCTCAAGCTGACCGACCGGGTGCGCGAAAGCTTCCCGGCGCTGCCCATCCTCGCCCGGGCGCGCAACGTGAGCCACTACGTGGAACTACGTTCCCGCGGCGTCGAGGTGGTCGAGCGCGAGACCTTCGAGGCGGCGCTGCGCATCGGCCGCCAGGCGCTGGTCGCGTTGGGCGCCGATCCGTTCCGCGCCCGCGGGATGGCCGACGCCTTCCGCCGCCACAACGTCGCCAGCCTCGACGCGCTGATCCCGCATTTCCACGACGACGTGCAGGTGCTCTCGGCGACCAAGGCCGCGCGGGAGGAACTTGAGGAACTATTCGACCGCGACCGCGCCCAGTTCGAAGAGGACAGGCGCGGCGGGTGGCAGTGAGGCGGTCTGCGACGGCTGACTTTCGCAGATGACGCGCCTGCGTTGCCCTCTCCCGCACGCGGGGGAGGGGCGGGGTGAGGGCCTCCGCGGACGCGTTCGCCAAATCGCCTGTCATGTTCCGCAGGCTGGCCGCAGGATTCGTAAGACGGGTCAAGCGCAGCGGACCCGGGCAGCGACGAAGTGCGCGCCGCCGTCGACGCTGCCGAGGCGGTCGCCACCTGTCGCATCACCTGGGCCGAGATCCACGCCGCCCTGTCGCGCCGTGCCCGCGAGGTGCCCGACGATGCCGCCGCCATCGAGACCGCCAAGCAGGCCTTCGCCGCCGACTGGCCGCACTGCGTGGTGATCGAAGTCTCCCAGCCCGTGGTCGAGCGCGCCGGCGAGTATGCCGACACCTTTGCTCTGCGCGGCTACAACGCGGTGCAGCTTGCCGCCGCGCAGATCCTTGCCGAAACCACGGGCGAAGCCTGCGCCTTCGCCTGTTTCGACCTGCGGCTTGCGAAGGCGGCGAAGGTGCTGGGGCTGCGCCCCCTCGCAGGGACGACCGGGGAGCAGTTCAGCTCCTGATCAAGCGATACCTTGCGAGCATTCCGCATGCTTCGAAAGGTGTCCTGTCACGCTATCCGCTACTTCCTCTGGCTCTACGCGGCGTCGATGCGGGAGCGTGGCAGGTGTTGCCGATTGACCTGAAAATTCTATTATCTGATAATCTGATCTGCTCTCATTGAGGAATCGAGAAATGATCATTCGCACTGTCACGGCGACGGAGTTGGCGCGCGGTTTCTCCGACTTTCTGAATCAGGTGCGCTATCAGGGCGTCACGCTGGATATCAGGCGGGGCAACGAGACAGTGGCCCGCATCCAACCTGCGGGGCCGACCGTCGGCTACCCCATCGAGCAACTTGACGCGCTCATCGCAGCGTTGCCGTCCCTCGCGGAGGACGATGCTGCTTCGTTTCTGGACGACATCCATGAGGCGACAGCCAATCTGACGGCGGGGTCGAGCGCGTGGGACTCGTAATCGACACGGATGTCCTGGTGCTCGCCGACCGGGGGCGGGCGCCAGACGATCTCGGGCGCTGGCGCGCGTACGGTTCGGCTTACCTCAGCGCCGTCACCGCATCGGAGCTTCTGGTCGGCGTGCATCGCGCGCAGACCGACGAGCAGCGCAATCGACGCAATGCCTTCGTCGAAAGCCTGCTTGCCGCCATACCGATCCTTGCCTTCGATCTGGAATGCGCGCGGATCCATGCCCAACTCGTCGCATCGTTGCCGCGCAATGAGACGATCGGCGCACACGACGCGCTCATTGCCGCCACCGCTTTGCGGCATGGGCATTCGGTGCTGACGAACAATGGGAAGGACTTCCGCAAGCTGGCGGGGGTGGCGGTTGTCGACTATGCGGGTAGTGTCGAAGCGGATGCCGCGTCCGCAATGGCGCGCGCCGTCCGCGGCGTCTCCGAAGCCTCGTCAGAAGCGGTCGAGTTCGATCCAATCAAATGCTGCGGCGAACTCGAGCAAGTCTACGAGCAAGTCTACGAGCAAGTCTTCGAGGATGCCGGCTGTGTGAAGAACGGGGGAGATCGGCTGCGGAAAGATCTCCAGTATCTGCGCAAGGCGTATCAGATCACCGAGACATTGTGGCGCGGAGAATTCGATAAGATGGACAGAGTGCATGCTGTCGTGCTGTCAGAGGCACCCCTATTCGGCCGCAAGAAGAGAACATATTTCTACAGTCCCAAAGCTGAACCCACCGCGTTCTTCCATTTCAATGACGCCGAGGCGGTTGCCGGAAAGGGATTCGCGGACGGCGAGATTTTTCTTTCACCGAAGAAACGCAAGGAGTTCTTGATCCACACGCTCACGAGTCATGGCGTGCTGATTCTCGACCTGTTTCCTTACGCGCTCAATCCAATCGACACTGCGGTTGATTACCGTTCCTTGCCGCATGATCGTTACGTCAAACTCTTCAGAAAGTCAGCCAGCATTTGGCTGAGACCAAGGCTTGCCGCAATTCGCCGGAAGACCGCGAAGCCCAAGTTTCTATTCCGCTACAAGCGAGTCGAGCGTCTTGGGCAGGAGCTTCGCCAGTTCGGATTGCTACGTGAGGACGATGAAGTTGCCTCGATCTACGGGAGCAACATGGCCTTGGATCGTAATCGGCTGGCTGCCATCCTTGGAGTGTCGTAGGGTGCGCACGGCGCACCCTGCGAAATGCGAATGTTTGCGGGCCCTCCCGCAAAGCAAGACGGCCCGCCGAAGCGGGCCGTTTGGGTCGATGATCTGCCGTAAGCCTCAGACCGTCACGGTATCCGCCACGTCCTTGAAGTCGGCGATCTGGTCGAAGTTCATGTAGCGGTAGATGTCCGCCGCCTCGGCGTTGACCACCTTCACCTGCTCCAGGTACTCCGCCACCGTCGGGATCTTGCCCATCAGCGCGCACACGGCGGCGAGTTCCGCCGAACCGAGATAGACGCGGTATCGCCGTTCTACGGATGCTGACTTTGGGGGGCGCCGCACTCCGCTGCGGCCGAAGTTCAGTACGAATGCCCGGCAGCCGCCTCGCGCGCCATCAGGCCGCTGGTTGAGACGCGTATCTCGATCTGCCTGGCCTCACCCGCCGCAACGAAGGTGGCCGAGCCGTATTCCGCATCGACGACGGGAGCGAGTACGGCGTAGCGCCGGCGCAGATCGAACAGGTCCACGGTGCGCGGTGCGGCCAGCGAGTGGACGGTGCGCGCGGCACCCTGTTCCTGAGTGAGGTCGCGATAGCGGCCGGCGATGCGGTCGAGCTGGTAGGCGGTGTGCAGGCCGAGCAGGTTGGCGGCCGGCTTCCATTTGAGGATCTGCGCATCGACATAGACTTCGTCCCCGGCGAGGGTGAAGCGCTGCTCGCGTCCGTCGGGAAGGCGCACCCGGGCCTCGAAGCGCTGGGGGCCGAGCGGTGCGATGGCGATGACCGCCGCGACCTCTTCCCGGGTCAGCGCGCGATAGCCCTGGATGCCGAAGGCCAGCGTCCACACCGCGATGCCCGCCGCGAGCATTGCGCTCCCTACCAGCATGCGTGCCGAGAACAGCAGCACGCGTCCGCGCAACAGCGCCTGGAAGGCGGCCAGCAGCAGGATTGCCGAGGCCAGCGCGGCTGCGGCGCCGGCGACAAGGTAGCCGGGGGCTATCAGCCCGCCGTCGCGGATCAGGCTCATCAAGGCATCTGGCATCGTTGTCATGGCAGGGGCGCGCGGGAAGCGGGCGGGCGCTCGATGCCGGATAGTAACGAAATGTGCGCGCTGCGTCGGCGATTGCAGCTAAGCCGGCGCAGCCTTGGGAGCTTCGCCGCCGGCCTGATCCAGCAGCCACTCCCGAAACGCTGCCACGGCGGGACGCTGCGCCGTCGCCTCTCGGGCGACCAGGTAGTAGGCATAGCGCGAACCGATGTCGACGTCGAAGGGGATCTTCAGACGCCCGGCCGACACTTCCGCCGCCACCATCGGCTTCGATGCCAAGGCCACTCCGAGACCGTCCGCCGCCGCGGCCAGTGCCAGCCCCGAATTGCTGAAATGCGGCCCGGATCGGGCATCCACGCCCGATACGCCGGCGCTACGCAGCCAGTCTGCCCAACTCGGGCGCTCCCCTTCGTCGGGGATCGTGTCGTCGTGCAGAAGCAGGTGGTACCTCAGGTTCGACGGATGAATCAGCGGCCGCTTGGCGCGCAGTAACTGCGGGCTGCACACGACCGTGTAGACCGGGGCGAGGATGCGATCCACCCGGCAACCGGGGTAGTCGCCGGTGCCGAAGCGAATCCAGACCTCTGGTCCATCGGATCCGGCCGGATCCGCGGCCAAGGGCGCCGCCCGTTCCCGGCTGTCGATCATGCGCAGCGAACTGCCCAGGTGGAGCTCGATGTCCGGGTGGGCCCTCGTGAAAGCCTGCAGCCGCGGCACCAGCCAGCGCGCGGCGAAGGTGGGCGGTGCGCTGACGCCGAGGCGGCCGCCCATCCGCACCGGCCGGGTACTCTCCACTGCGCTGGCGAAACACTCCAGCCCCTCTCTCACCTTGGGCAGCATGGCCTGGCCTTCGGCGGTGAGTTCCAGCGCCCGGGTCAGTCGCCGGAACAGGGAAAATCCCAGATGGTCCTCCAGGCCCTTGATCTGGTGGCTTATCGCGGTCGGTGTCACCGCCAGCTCGTCCGCCGCCTTCTTGAAGCTCATGTGGCGGGCGGCGGCCTCGAAGGCGCGCAGGGCGTTCAGTGGTGGCAGGCGGTAATTCATACAGATGAGATTTTCTTCATTGTTGCATGATGAATGATCGTTTGTTGCATTGCAACAGAAACGCTAGATTGCGACCTTGCCCCGGCTGGGGGAGTTCCTGGAGTCCTGCAATGACAACCAACATCGACCGTCTCGACATCGAAGCCCATGTGGCGCGTGCGCGCAGGATGCGCAGCGAGGCGACGGGGGAATTGATCTTCGCCGCCGCCCGCGGCCTGCGAAACCTGATCTCGGCCCTGCTCGTCAAGCTTGAGCACCTGATTCACCACCGTCCGGCTGCCCAGCACTGAGGCCCGGATAGAGATCACCCACGGGGCGTGCCGCGGCCGCCGACCGATCGGTCGGCGCCTGTGGCATGTCCCTGGGTGCCCCGCAGCCGCGGCGCGGCCCACTGTGCCGTCGGCTGAACACTGACTTTCGCCGCACCTGACGCCGTCGCATACGGCTGCTATCCTTGCGCTGCCGCGGCTTGCCCGCCCTTTCCTACTTTTTTGCACGCGCGAACCCGCGCTCGCGTTCCCACCGCTCCCGATCATGGATCAGCAGCCCGACAGCGCCACGCCAGGGCGCGCCGACTTTCCCGAGGCCGAGTTGCGGTTGCCCTGGCTGCGACTGCTGCTCGACGTGCACCGCATTACCGACTGCGGCGTGGCGGCCGGGGTGGCGCGCGGCGTGGAGGCGGGGCGGCAACTTGCCTGCGCCCGCGGCTGTGCAAGCTGCTGCCGCACCCACACCGACATACCGGTCTATCCGCTGGAACTGATGGGCATCGCCTGGTACGTGAATGAAACGCTGGCGGAACCGGTGCGCGGCCGCGTGCTGGCGCAGATGCAGGAGTGCCGCAACCGCCCGGCCTGCCCTTTCCTGGTGGACGACGCCTGCGCCATCCACCCGCTGCGTCCCATGGCCTGCCGCCACTTCAACGTCTTTGATCGGCCCTGCGCCGAAGGCGAGGACGCCTTTCACACCCGGCGCGGCGACGTGCTGAACCCGGAGCGCGCCTTCATGGATCGGGCGCTGGAGCGCATGCTGGAACATCACGGTGTCGCCGATCCGGTTGAGCGACGCCGCCGCGTGCTCAACGGCGAAGTCCATCGCCTGGCGCAGAGCTTGCGCGAGATGCGTTGGGAGAATCTGGCGGCGCGGATCGTTGCCGCCACACCGCGGCACTGAAGCCGGATCGGCCACGCAGGCCGGCTGTGCGGGCTCGCCAAGCCCTCAGACTGCGACTTCTGCTTCGCAGCGCCGGGAAGCGTCGACTTGGGTGCAGACCCGGTTGCGCCCGAGATGCTTGGCCAGGTAAAGGGCCTGATCGGCGCGACGGATCAGGGCATAGCCCATGTCTGCCTGCTCCTCCGGGTAGGGCCAGGCGACGCCGAGGCTTGCGCTCAGGTGCAGTTCCGGCAGGTCGCCCAGGGTGACTCTTGCGACCGCCTGGCGCGGGCGCTCCGCCACGAGCAGGGCGCTGTTGCTGTCGGCGTGGTTGAGGAACAGCACGAACTCCTCGCCGTGTCGCCTGCGCGGCATTCACAGTTCCGCCCGACACTGCTATCGTATCTGGCTTCGCACCCACTCCGGGCGCACGCAACAGACCCTGGCAATGCCCATTACCGTAAGCAAGCTGCTCGACGACCCGATGCTCGGGCTGCGGGTCGTGGCCGGCGAGAGCGGCCTCGACCGCGTCATCACCACGGCGGAACTCAACCGTCCGGCGCTGGAACTGACCGGATTCTTCTCCGAATTCCGCTCCGAGCGCATCCAGATCTTCGGCAACGGCGAATCCGCCTTCGTACGCGCCAACGACGGCGACCCGGCGCTCGATCGCGTGCTTCAGCAGGTGCTGTCGCAAGACGTGCCCTGCGCCATCGTCACCAACAACCGGCAGGCGCCGCCCGCGCTGTGCCGCCGCGGCGATGCCGCCGGGATTCCGGTGCTGACCTGCCCGCACCACACCACCAAGCTCTACAAGCGCCTGTGGGAGAACCTGGAGGTGGAGTTCGCGCCCGAGACCACGGTGCACGGCGTGCTCATGGAAGTTCATGACATGGGCGTGCTGATCCAGGGCAAGAGCAGTGTGGGCAAGAGCGAGGTGGCGCTGGAACTGGTGCGCCGCGGCTTCCACCTGGTGGCCGACGACGCCGTCACCATCCAGTGCCTGAACGATTCCATCCTCGTCGGACGCGGCTCCGAACTGCTGCCCTTCCACATGGAGGCGCGCGGCCTGGGGATCATCGACGTCAGCCGCCTGTTCGGCGCCGCCGCCATCCGCCAGGACAAGCGCATCACCCTGGTGATCACCCTGGTGGAGTGGGAGCAGGCCGCCGAGTACGACCGCACCGGGCTCAGTGACGAGGTGGCGACCATTCTCGACGTGCAGGTGCCCCACGTCACGATCCCGGTCAAGCCGGGGCGCAGCATGAGCACGCTGGTGGAGATCGCGGCGCTCAACCAGAAGCTCAAGAACATGGGCGTGGACACCGCCCGGCTGATGGCCGAGCGCCTGGCGCGCGAGCTGTGCGCCGGACCTGACGAGGAAGGTCCCGGTCCGCGCCGATCGATGCGCGACTGAGAGTCCCGCCCCCCGCTCAGCGGGTGTGCAGTTCCACCACGTCGCGATCGGCGACGACGTGGTCCGGCCCCACCTGCTGGCCGTCGAAGTTGCCGCTGCCCCACAGCCGGGCGTACTTGAGTGCGTCCGCGATGTCCTGGTGCACCAGTCGTGCCACGTCCAGCACCGTCTGGCCGCGCCGGACCGTGAAGGGCTTCGATCGCTCCGCCGCCTTGCCCGGCGCCTTGGTGTAGACCCGTACCAAGGCCAGGGCGCGGAACAGCAGCGGCGCCAGCTCGTTGAGTCCCTGCCCGGTCAGCGCCGAAGTCGCCAGCGCCGGATAAGCGACCCCGAGCAGCTCCTCCAGCACCTGCACCTCGCCCGGGTCGGGGTCGAGATCGCACTTGTTGGCCAGCAGCAGCGTCGGCAGATGCACGCGGAACGGGTCGGGCAGGGTCGCACCGTCCTCCTGCGTCTCGGGCACCGCCGCAGGCAGGCCGGGCCAGCTCTCGCTCAGCGAAATGCGCCGCTCGCCGAGCTGGCTGCGGATGGCGAGCACGTGGTCCATGCAACCGGCATCGGCAAGGTCCACCGTGAGCAGAATGCCGTCGCAAAAACGCAGCAGCCCCGGCACCCAGGGGTCGAGGTGGCCGCTGCCCACCGGTGGCAGATCCACGAGCTGGATGTGGATGTCATCGAAGGGCAGCATGCCGGGCAGCGGCAGGCGCGTGGTGCCGGGGTAGGGGCCGGCGGCGGCGTGGGAGCCGGTGAGCAGGGCATGCAGGCTGGATTTGCCGGCGTTGGGCGGCCCCACCAGGCAGACTTGCGCCGCGCCCTCGCGCCGCACCGAGTGCAGCGAGTCGCCGTGGCCGCCACCCTTGCGCGGGCCGGCCAGTTCGTCGGTCAATTCCTTGATGCGCGACTTGATGTCGCCCTGAAGGCGCTCCGTCCCCTTGTGCTTGGGGATGGTGCGCAGCATCTCGCGCAGGCAGTCGAGCCGTTCCTTAGGCTCGCGGGCGCGGCGATAGGCCTCGTCGGCCTTCTTGTATTCGGGGGAGAGGTTGGCGGGCATGGCGTGTTTTCAGGCGCGCGGGCGTTTGCGCCACACCTTTGCCAGCGCGGCAAACTTGGCGCGCAGCGGCAGGCGATCGTCGGACAGGTCTTCGAGAAAGTCGGACAGGCGCTTGGAGCGTGCGACGGCAAAGAAGATCAGAGCGGTTGTAGGCAGGGCGACCAGCAGGAAGTATGCAATGCGCAAAGTCAGCGGCTGATCGGCGGCGGCGAGCAGGTTCATGCCGAGGAAGCCGGTGGTCACGGTGGCGATCAGGCCGAAGGTGGTGACCACGGTGAGCCTCACCACGGTGTTGGCCTGGCGCCGCAGCGAGTCGCTGTCCAGGTAGTCGCTCATGTCCTGGATCTCCTGGCGCACTTCCTGGAACAGACGGTCGGTCTCGAGATGATCCGTGCATAGCCGGAACAGCTCGCGCGCCTGGGCCTGGTTGGCGATGTCGTGGAACCAGTAGCGGTGGGTGAAGCGCAGGAAGATCTCGAATGCCTGGCGGATCGTGCGCTTGAAGCGCTTGACCGATTCCGGGTCGTGTATGTCGAGCTTGTTCAGCGCCACCACCAGCCGGTCCGAAAGCATCAGCAGCGACGCCTTGTGGAAGTGGCCGATCAGGCACAGCAGGAAGTACTGGTGGCGGAACTGGCCCAGCACGCCGGTCTCGCGGTCGGTGAAGAAGGGCTGCCGCGCGTTGCCCACCACCACCAGGGCGTGGCCGCAGCACAGGAAGCGGGTGTCGGGGCCGCCCGGCGTGTCGCTCCAGTAGCGGTCGTAGCAGTAGCGGTGCTCGAAGCCGAGCAGGTGCCGTTCCGAATAGGGCAGGGCGTCGCCGCTGCCGGGGGCGCCCACCAGCGCGAGTCGCACCCAGTCGGCGCGTTCCAGCGCATGCGGATCGTCGAGCGCGAGGTAGGCCATCAGCGGCATGCGGTAGTACTCGATCTGGCGGTAGCGGATCGCCCCCGCCTGGGGCGAGTGGTGCAGCGCGAGCGGGCGCAGCAGGAACTCCCAGTGGGCGGCGATGCAGGGGGCGCGATGGCGGCCGACGAACTCCAGATACTTCTCGCGCCGTTCGTAGTCCGACACCGCGAGCACGGCTCCGTCCGCCGCCAGCCATTCGGCGCGGGCTAGGCAATGGGTGCCGCTGCCGTCCGCCTCCCAGTGCGGCGGATAGGCACGGCCGAAGCGGTAGAGCGTGTCCTGCGCAAGCGTCAGCGGCAGGTCGTCGGCGAAGATCTCCAGCGCCAGCACCATCACGTCTATGTCATAGAAAAAGTAGAGGTCGACGTGGGCGACTTCGAAGCTTACCGGCGCGTCGCCGCTGCGGTGGGTCATGCGCACGCGGGCGATGTCGGAGCGACGAAAGACGCGGATCGGCGACTCCGAAGGTGCGCGCTCGCGGCCCAGCCCCTCGCCGTAGAGGAAGCGCTGGACGTGGGGCAGGAAGGTGACGAACTCGCTGTAGTGGCGCTCCTGGAATTCGCCCGGGTCGCCGGTGAATTCGTCCTCCAGTTCGCGCCAGGGGTTGTCCGCCGCCGTCTGCGCCAGCGGTTCCCAGTGCTTCTGGATCTGCGCGTTGTCCCGCAGCGGCATGAGCTGCAAGGGCCAGAGCAGGATCTGGCGGAAATGCCGCACGCGCTTCGCTACTTCGCTTGTCGCCATTCTTCCCTTTTCCGCGTCTCGCGTAGGTCGGCCGAAGCGCAGCGGAGCCGACATGGGGCGTTGACAGTGACTGCAAGCGCCGGCGTCCTACCACCATGCCGCCAGGATGGCGGCGCTCCCGGTTCGGCGTTGACGAATGCCGCGCAAGGCCCCGACGCGCATTCTGGCAGAAGCTACCCGCTGCGGCGGAGTACACTCCGAGTTGCCCATCGCGCGACCCCGGCTCCATGATTCCCCTGCACGACGACAATGCCACCGAGCGGCCGCCGATCTTCACCGTGCTGCTGATCGTCGCGTGCGTGCTCGCCTTCCTGTGGCAGCTCTCCCTGGGCAAGGCACAGCAGCGGGCGATCATGGCGCTGGGCGTGATACCCGCCGTGCTGCTGGGCGAGCGCCGGCTCGCGCCGGAACTGGCGCTGATCCCGCCCGAGCTGACGATGTTCACCAGCATGTTTCTCCACGGCGGCTGGATGCACCTCATCGGCAACATGCTCTACCTGTGGGTGTTCGGCAACAACATTGAGGACGCCATGGGCCACCTGCGCTTCCTCGTGTTCTACCTGTTGTGCGGCGTGGCGGCGGTGTTCGCCCAGGCGCTGCCCGACCCTTCCTCGACGATCCCGATGATCGGCGCCAGCGGCGCCATCTCCGGGGTGCTCGGCGCCTACCTGCTGCTTTATCCCAACGCCCGCGTGCTGGTGGGCATCCCGATCTTCGTCTACATCCATGCCACGCGCCTGCCCGCGCTGCTGGTGCTGGGCTTCTGGTTCGTGCTGCAGATCGTCAGTTCGATTCTCGCCAGCGCAGGCGAGGGCGGCGTGGCCTGGGGCGCGCACATCGGCGGCTTCGTCGCCGGCATGCTGCTGCTGCCTTTCCTCAAGCGCCCCGGCGTGCGCTACTTTCAGCCGGGCAGGCGCTACGTTAACTGAAAGTCAGTGTTCCTGATACGGCTCATCCTCAAGAACGCCCTGCGCCACCGGCTGCGCACCCTGCTGACCCTGCTCGGCCTGATCGTCGCGGTGGTGGCCTTCGGCCTGCTGCAAACCGTGGTGGACGCCTGGTACGCGGGCGCCGAGGGTGCCTCCTCGGCGCGCCTGGTGACGCGCAACGCGATCTCGCTGGTGTTCCCGCTGCCGCTCACCTATCGCCAGAAGCTCAAGAGCGTGGACGGCGTGCGCGCCGTGAGCAATGCCAACTGGTTCGGCGGCATCTACAAGGAGGCGAAGAACTTCTTCCCCCAGTTCGCCGTCGATTCGGGAACCTACTTTGCCCTCTATCCCGAGTACCGCATCGCCGAGAACGAGCTGAAAGACTTCATGCGCGACCGCAAGGGCGCGGTGGTGGGGCGCAAGCTCGCCGCAACCTACGGTTTCAAGATCGGCGATCAGGTGACGCTCAAGGGCACCATCTTCCCCGGCAACTGGGAATTCACGGTGCGCGCGATCTACGACGGACGCAGCGCCGGGACCGACACCTCACAGTTCTTCTTCCACTGGGACTACCTCAACGAGACCCTGCTCAAGACCGTGCCGCGCCGTGCCAACACCGTCGGCGTATATGTGCTGGAGATCGCCGAACCGTCGCGGGCGGCGGAACTGAGCCGCGCCGTGGACGCCCAGTTCCGCAACTCCATCGCCGAGACCCTGACCGAGACCGAGAAGGCCTTCCAGTTGTCATTCGTGTCGATGACCGAGGCCATCGTCGTGGCGATCCGCGCCGTGTCCTTCCTGGTGATCTTCATCATCATGGCGGTGATGGCCAACACCATGGCCATGACGGCGCGGGAGCGCATCGCCGAATACGCCACCCTCAAGGCGCTGGGCTTCGGCCCGGGCTTCATCGCGCTGCTGATTGCGGGGGAATCGCTGGCCATCGCCCTCGGCGGCGCGGCGCTGGGCATCGCGCTCACCTACCCGGTGGCGGACGCCTTCGGCGGACTGATGGGCTCGCTGTTCCCGGTGTTCCGCGTCGGCGAGAACACGGTTTGGATGCAGATCGCATGCGGACTGCTGGTCGGCACGGTGGCGGCGCTTTTCCCCGCCTGGCGAGCGGCGCGCGTGCGCATCGTCGATGGCTTGCGCCGCATCGGCTGATTCGATGGTCATTCCTCTCAGCTACAGCCTGCGCAATCTCTCGACGCGCAAGCTCACCACGGCGCTCACCGCCGGGGGGATGGCGCTGGTGGTGTTCGTGTTCGCGGCGGTGCTGATGCTGGAGGCCGGGCTCAAGCGTACCCTGGTGGACACCGGCTCCTACGACAATGTCGTGGTCGTCCGCAAGGGCTCGGGCAGCGAGGTGCAGAGCGGCGTCGAGCGCTTGCAGGCGGCCATCGTCGAAAGCCAGCCTCAGGTCGCCCTCGATGCCCAGGGGCGACGTCTCGTGTCCAAGGAAACCGTGGTGCTGATCTCGCTCAACAAGCGCGGCGCGGCGGGCGACAAGCCCGCCAACGTCGTGATCCGCGGCGTCGGCGATGTGGGTTTCGCGTTGCGGCCGCAGGTTCGGCTCACCGCCGGCCGCATGTTCCGCCCCGGCAGCGACGAGGTCATCGCCGGACGCTCGGTGGCACAGCGTTTCAATGGCGCCGGGCTGGGCGAGACGGTGCGCTTCGGCGGCCGGGAGTGGCGCGTCGCAGGCATCTTCGACGCCGGCAACACCGGCTTCGATTCCGAGATCTGGGGTGACGTTGACCAGCTCATGCCGGCCTTCCGCCGCCCGGTGTATTCATCCATGCTGCTGCGCCTGGCCGACCCGGCGGGGTTCGACGCGCTGGCGAAGGCGGTGGAGGACGACCCGCGCGTCAAGCTCGACGTCAAGCGCGAGGTGCAGTACTACGCCGACCAGTCCGAGGCGCTGTCGCGCTTCATACGCTACCTTGGCATCACGCTGTCGGTGATCTTCTCCATCGGTGCGGTGATTGGCGCCATGATCACCATGTACGCCGCGGTGGCCAGCCGCACCGCAGAGATCGGCACCCTGCGCGCGCTGGGCTTTCGTCGCAGCGCCGTGCTGGCGGCCTTCCTCGCCGAGTCGCTGTTCCTCAGCCTGCTCGGCGGCATCGCCGGCGTGGCGCTGGCATCGACCATGCAGCTCTACACCGTGTCCACCATGAACTGGCAGTCCTTCGGCGAACTCGCCTTCAGCTTCACGCTGACGCCGGGCATCGTCGCGCAGAGCCTCGGCTTTGCGCTCGTCATGGGGCTGGCGGGCGGCGTGCTGCCTGCCGCACGCGCCGCGCGCATGAATATCGTGGCCGCCCTGCGCGCCGCGTAGCCGCAGGGGATGAACACGGCAAAGCCGTTCCCTCGCCCCGCTTGCGGGGAGAGGGCAGGATGAGGGGCGCTTCGGTGCGAGCAAACGCAGCCTGGGCGACTCGCTCCCCCCATCGTCCCAGTCCGATTCCGGAGCGGAGGGAACGATTCATGCGGTAGCCCGCGCGCGCGGCGAAAGTCAGTCGCCGCAGAGCGGCGTCGCAGTGGCGCCGCGCCTATAATCCCCGCCGTCCCCCGTGCCATCACCCTGACATGCCCTCCATCTACGATCTGAAGCCCCGTTTCCAGGCGCTGCTGCGTCCTCTCACCGCAAGGCTGGCGGCGGCGGGCGTCAACGCCAACCAGGTGACGCTGGCGGCGATGCTGCTGTCCCTGGCGGGCGGCGGCGCCATCGCCCTCTACCCCGGCGTCGATGCGCTGCTGCTGCTGATCCCGCTGCTGCTCTTCGTGCGCATGGCGCTCAACGCCATCGACGGCATGCTGGCGCGCGAGCACGGCATGAAATCCTCTCTCGGCGCGATCCTCAACGAACTCGGCGACGTCGTCTCCGACGCGGCGCTCTATCTGCCCCTGGCGCTGATCCCCGGCGTGCCGCCGGCACTGATCGTCGTGGCCGTGGTGCTGGCGGTGGTGAGCGAGATGGCTGGCGTGGTGGCGGTGCAGATCGGCGCCTCGCGCCGTTACGACGGCCCGATGGGCAAGAGCGACCGCGCCTTCGTCTTCGGCCTCGATCGCGCTGCTGCTCGGCCTGGGCGTGGCGCCCGGCATGTGGCTCACGATCCTGCTGGCGGCGGTGTGCGCGCTGCTGGTGGCCACCATCCTGCGCCGCGCCGGCAAGGCCCTGGAGGAACTTGCGGCCGAAGAACGGATGTGATGCGGCCGCTTCTGGCCGCCCTCTGGGGCTTCGCCGAAGCCACGCTATTCCTCATCGTTCCCGATGTGCTCCTGTCATGGCTCGCGCTGCGCGACCGGCGCGCGGCGCTGCACGCCTGCGGCTTTGCGCTCGGCGGCGCGCTGGCGGGCGGCCTGCTGATGTACGCCTGGGGCGCTGCCGACCCGGCCGCCGCGGCACGGGTGGTGGAGCAGGTTCCCGCCATCAGCGCCGACATGCTGGCACGGGTGCGCGGCGAACTGGCGCAGCAGGGCGCCTGGGCCACCCTGTTCGGCCCGCTCTCGGGCACGCCCTACAAGACCTACGCCATCCAGGCCCACGGCGCCGGTGTCGGCCTGTGGGCCTTCCTGCTGGTGAGCGTCCCGGCGCGGGGCCTGCGCTTCGTGCTCGTCGCCTTGCTCGCCGAATTCGTCGCCCGCAACGCCCTTCGGCGCCACGGCCTGCGGGTTCGCAGGGCGGCGCTGGCGGTGGTCTGGATCGCGTTCTACGCAATCTACTTTTCTGTCATGCCGGCTTGAGCTGCGGGCCGCGCGGGCCGCGACGATTCCCCAACGTGCGGCAGCGCCGGGCAGGCGCGCAAGAGTCAGTCCCTGTGGACCGGCGATGCGCAGCCCGAACGCGCCTCAGGTAAGGCGAGGTTCCGGAGAATTTGAGCCGCGGGGCTCGTTGGCGTAGCACGGACGTGCTACATTCCACGGAGTCCACTCGCGCTGGAGACGACGATGAGCACCACCACTATCCGCCTGCCGGAGGAACTGAAGGAACGGGTCGCCCGCGCCGCCCAGCGCGCCGGGACGACATCCCATGCCTTCATCCTGGACGCCATTGCCGAAGGCGTTGCGGACGCCGAGCGTCGCGACGAGTTTCATGCCGTCGGGGAGCAGCGCTACGCGCAGATCGTCGCCTCGGGCAAGACCATCCCGTGGCAGGAAATGCGCAGCTACCTCGAAGAACGAATCGCCGGCAGCGAGCCAGCCCGCCCCAGGGCAAGGAGGCTCGCCCGCTAGGTCGGCAAGGCATGTCCAGGATCGAACTCGCCCCGGATCTCGTCCAGGACTTCGACCGCATCCTCGACCACCTGGAACGTCACGAAGTGGCGGACGTCCGCACCCGGATCGGGGAGATCGTCCAAGGCATCTCGATCCTGGAGCACAGTCCCATGATCGGCCGCCCCGTGCGTGCGGACCTGCGGGAACTGGTCATCGGGCGCCGATCAAGAGGCTATGTCGCGCTCTACCGTTACGTAGCTACGATCGATAGCGTATTCGTGCTGGCAATCCGCAGCCAGCGCGAGGCGGGCTACAAGAGGCCATGATTGCGCTGCGGCACTCATGGCTTGTGCTCGAACGCGATCTTGCGGCAACGCGTTCTTGCGGCAATTGCGGGTCCTGCCGGAGAATTCGAACCCGGGCGTTCTAGCCCCAACACCCCGTCCCGCGATTCATAGCCAAGGAACGCCATGATCCATGCGCTGCAAGCCGTCATCTTCGATGTAGACAGCACCCTGGCCGACGCCGCCTATCTTGCCCGCCTGCATGCCGATTGCTTGTTGCCCCGATGAGTCGCCCGGCATGGCTTTCCGTTCCGCGGTCATGATGCCGGTCAGGGGACACCACGATGAGCAATAATCTGAGACAGGCGATCGCGCGCCAGCGCCAGATCCTCACGGGCTGGCTGTCATCGTCCCTGATTCGGCTGGCGCACAGCTGCCGCGAGGCCTGGCCCGATCGTGCCACCCTGGAAGCACGGCTGATGGAAGGCCTGACGGAGCTTCCCTACAGCAAGTACCTCTATGTTCTGGACGCCGAGGCGCGGCAGATCACCGCCAACGCATCCCGAGCCGGCCTGCTGCCGGAGCACTTCGGCCGTGATCGCAGCAACCGGCCCTACCTGGCGCAGGCGCGCGCAGGCAGCGCGTTTTCCTTGTCCGAGGCTTACATCAGCCGCAATGCAAGGCGGCCCTCGCTCACCGCGGTCCAACGCATCGAGGATGCGCGCGGACAACTGCTCGGTTACCTCGGAGCGGACTTCGACCTGCGCGAACTGCCAGCCACCCAGGCTCTGTATCAGGAGCCTGGGCAATGGATGCAGCTCAAGGGCGATCCGGCGATTCGCGCCGGCCTGTTCCACCAGGCGCGGGTTGCCAGCCCGATGGACGAGGACATCGAGCCGGTGCTGGATCTGCTCACCGAACTCATCACGGTGCACGGCATCTTCCACGCGAAGCTGCACTTTTCCAGTTCGCGCGTCACGCTATGGACGATGGACGATCCCTACCGCTTTCGCCTTCACGGCATCGCGGACTTGAGGGACCCTGACCTTTGCCTCGCCTACCCGCGTCGGGATTACCCGGCGGACGCGGTGGTGCCGGTCACGTCCATCCGGCCCATCCTGCGCTGCTTCCGGGATCTGCGTTTCATGGACGAGACCCTCTACCTGCGCTCCGGGACCCTCAACATCTTCAACGGCATCGTCGGCCTCACCTTCTCCTGTGACGGCTCCCACTACATGCCCTGGAACGAGTTCCTCGACAAGAACCTGGGTTTCTGGCTGGGAAGCACGGGATCAGCGGCAGGCTGACGCGATGCCGGAGCCCTTTCCCGCGCGCCCGTTCAGGCGCCGATCAGCCACCGGTCCGGCAAGCTCAGCCACCGTCGCCCTCATGACAACCGGCTGCCTTGTTTGGCAAGCGGCCGATCGGGTTCGTCACCGGCGAAGCGGAAAAGCAGGTGCTGCCACGAACAACGGCGGCAAGCGAGGCCCTTGTTCAGTACCTACCGGACGCATACGCCGTGGGATGGCAGCTATTCCGAATCGACCGAAAAACCTCATTTGACGGGGGTGCCTTTCCTTGCCGTGTCTTTCGGACTCTGGCGCATGGCGGCTTGCTTTCAGGCAGCGCTGCGCGGACACGCCAGTCAGGCCGCGGCGCTGCCGGGTCGAGCGAGTTGAACGAGGCTTGGGCGGCGGGCGGGCCAGGCGGAAGATCGTCAAGGCTCGGCTGCGCCGGAGGGGATCGGCGACCGCAAATGACGAAGCCCGCTTGCGCGGGCTTCGACGCCGGGACTGGCGCGGACTGGCTCAGCCGGCGAGCTGCACCGGAATCCTGGCGCGCTTGTCGAGGATGCGGTTGCGGCCATCGACGTAGATCAGGCGTGGCTCGTACTTCTGCAACTCCAACTCGTTGTACTGGGCGTAGGCGGCGATGATCAGCAGGTCGCCGGCGGCCGCCTTGCGCGCGGCGGCGCCGTTCACCGAGATGATGCCGCTGCCGCGTTCGGCGCGTATGGCGTAGGTGGAAAAGCGCTCGCCGTTGTTGACGTTGTAGATGTCGATCGCCTGATACTCGCGAATGTCGGCGGCATCGAGCAGGTTTTCGTCGATGGCGCAGGAGCCTTCGTAGTGCAGTTCGGCGTGGGTGACGGTGACGCGGTGCAGCTTGGACTGAAGCATGGTCCGTTGCATGGTTCGCTCCTCAAACGGTACGTCGGCAAAGGGTGCGCAGCCTTGGGGGCTGCCCATCATTCGCTGCTGGCGCACCGCAGGCATGAGCGCATCGCGGCGTCCTAAACTTCCAGGTTGTCGATCAGGCGCGTGCTCCCCAGGAGTGCTGCGGCCAGTACCACGAACCCGGAATCGTGAGCGGCGGGGGATTGTAGATCGGTTTGTCGTCGCACCGCAACATACTGTGGCACCCAGGAATGGGCGCGCAGCTCTAATTGCGCGGCCGCCTCCAGGCGGGCGAAATCCCGTTCCCCGGCCAGCAGGCGGCGGCGCACTTCGGCCAGGGTGCGGTGGAGCCGCGGCGCCTCGGCGCGCTCGGTTTCCGACAGGTAGCCGTTGCGCGAGGACAGCGCCAGGCCATCGGCGGCCCGCACCGTCTCGCCGGCGACGATGGCGATGGGCAGCGCCAGTTCCCGCACCATGTTGCGGATCACCATGAGTTGCTGGTAGTCCTTCTTGCCGAAGACGGCCGCGTCGGGCTGGACGATGTTGAACAGTTTGGCCACGACCGTGGCCACGCCACGGAAGAAGCCGGGACGGAACTCGCCCTCCAGGATGTCGGCCTGGGCCGGGTCGGGCTGGACGTGGCAGGTCTGGGGCGCGGGATACATCTCGACCTCGTCCGGCGCGAAGACGTGGTCAACGCCGACGGCGCTCATCTGCGCGCAGTCCGCGTCGAAGGTGCGCGGATAGCGGCCGAAGTCTTCCTTGGGGCCGAACTGGAGGCGGTTGACGAACAAGCTCGCGACCACGGATTCGCCGTGTGCGCGGGCCTCGGTCATCAGGTCGGTGTGCCCCTGGTGCAGGTTGCCCATGGTCGGGACGAAGGCGATGCGCTTGCCGGCGCGGCGCTCGGCGGCCAGCGTGGCGCGCAGCTTGGCGATGGTGTCGTGGATCTGCATGTCCTGACTCAAGGAAACGCCGGGCCGCCCCAAGTTTCCTTGACCCCCGCGGGGGGGCGGGCTGGGCGCAGCCCGGCCCTGGGGGCGCTCAGTGGGCGATGTCGCATGCGCGGATGCTCGTCGCGTAAGGGTGCGCCATGCGCACCGAACCAGACCCACGAGCGGTGCGCATGGCGCATCCTACGGCGGGAATCCGGGGCGATGGGGTGGTAGCCGGGCATGCCGGGCTCAGCGCGGCGCAGGCGCATCGGCCAGCGCCAGGCGCAGCCCCAGCGCGATGAACAGGGTGCCGGCGGCGCGGTCGAGCCAGCGCGTGGCGGCCGGGCGGCGTTGCAGCCACTCGCCGATGCGGCCGGCGGCGAGCGCGATGGCGCCGAACACCAGCGCGGCGGTCAAGGCGAACAGCACTCCCAGCACGGCCGTCTGCACGCCGGGCAAGGTACTGCCGGCGACCACGAACTGGGGCAGCAGGGCGAGGAAGAACAGCGCCACCTTGGGGTTGATCGCATTGGCGATCAGGCCGCGGCGGAAATACAGGCCGAAACTGTCTTCAGGTGCCGTCCCCTGGCGACTGACTTTCGTTTCGAGGCTCACCCCGCGGCTCCTCAGCGCCTGCCAGCCCAGCCACAGCAGATAGGCGGCGCCGGCGTACTGCAGCACGCGGAAGGCCAGCGGCGAGGCGGCGATCAGCGCCGATACGCCCAGCCCCGCAAGCAGGGTGTGGTTGAGGCAGCCGGCGGCGCAGCCCATGGCGAAGCCGAGGCTCGCTGCGCGTCCGCGTGAGAGTCCCAGGGACAGGACGGTGAGGTTGTCCGGCCCGGGGGCGAGGCTCAGCAGGAAGGCCGCGGGCAGGAAGGCTGCGGCCTGGGCGGCAGTGATCATGGGCTGGTGGGCGGTCCTTCAAGCGCTCCGTGAGCCGACTCGTGAAACGCCGTATCTGGCCATCAGTAGGTGTGCTCGGCGGCGGGGAACGACCCATCCTTCACCGCCGCCACATAGCGGCCGACCGCGTCGTCGATGTTCGCCGCCCCGTCCATGAAGTTGCGCACGAAGCGCGCCTTCTTGCCCGGATACACACCCAGCATGTCGTGCAGCACCAGCACCTGGCCGTGGCATTCGGTGCCGGCGCCTATGCCTATGGTGGCGGTACTGGTCAGCGTGCCGCTGATCTCGGCGGCGAGATAGGCCGGCACCATTTCCAGTACCAGCAGGGCGGCGCCTGCCTCCTGCAGCGCCCAGGCGTCGTTGCGCAGCCGTTGGGCGCCTTCCTCGGTCTTGCCTTGCACCCGATAGCCGCCCAACTGATGCACCGACTGGGGCGTGAGGCCGATGTGGGCGCATACCGGGATGCCGCGCTCGACAAGGAAGCGCACCGTCTCGGCCATGGGTTCGCCGCCCTCGAGTTTCACCATCTGGCCGCCGGCGGCCATGAGTTGAACGGCGCTGCGCAGCGCCTGCTGCGGGCTCTCCTGGTAGGAGCCGAAGGGCATGTCGGCGATGATCAGCGGCCGCTGCGCGCCGCGGGCCACGCAGGCGGTGTGGTAGGCCATCTGCTCCAGCGTCACCGGCAGCGTCGTCCTGTGGCCCTGCAGCACGTTGCCCAGGGAGTCGCCGACCATCAGGATGTTGACGCCGCAACGCTCCAGCAGTGTGGCAAAGCTCGCGTCGTAGCAGGTGAGCACGGCGATCTTCTCGCCCCCGTTGCGCATGCGCGCCAGTTCAGTGAGGGTGACGGGCTTCTTCTGGGAGTCTGCAAGGTAGGTCATGGTCGGCCTCCTCCGGTTGATCGCAGCGCCTTAACGTGCGGGCTTCGAAAACGGGTTGACGCGGTTTTGGGGAACTCAGTCAGCGTAACCGAAAAACTCGCGGTAGCCGCGCATGGCGTTGAGCCGCTCCAGCAGCAGCGCGAAGTCGGCGTCGGCCTCCACGGGATTGAGCGATTCCGCATTGACGATGAACAGCGGCGCCGCGTCGTACTGGTAGAAGAAGCGCGCATAGGCCTGGGCGACCCGGTCGAGGTAGGCCTCGCTGATGCGCCGCTCGGCTTCGACGTTGCGGCGGCGGATGCGTTCCCGCAGCGTATCGGCGTCGGCTTGCAGGTAGATGACGAGATCCGGCGTGCGCGCCTGCGGCTTGAGGCGGTTGTAGATCTCCTGATAGAGCGCGTACTCGTGGTCGCCGAGGTTGATCGAGGCGAACAGCGGATCCTTGTCGAGCAGGAAGTCGGACACCACCCGCTTGGGGAACAGGTCGTCCTGGGACAGCGCCCGCAGCTCGTCCATGCGCTGGAACAGGAAGAAAAGCTGGGTGGGCAGGGCGTAGCGCTCCATGCTCTGGTAGAAGCGTGCCAGGAAGGGATTGTCCTCGGGCCGCTCCAGCAGCAGCTCGGCCTTGAGGTGATCGCCGAGTCGGCGGGCAAGGGAAGTCTTGCCCACGCCTATCGGGCCTTCGACCACGATGTAGCGCGCCTTGGCGAGCACGTCGGCTACTGGCCTGCGGCGGCAGGCGCGTCCGCCGCCGCCGCGGGCCCGCCAGCAGAGTCAGCCTCTGGCTTGCGGCGGCGCGGGCGGCGCTTGCGCTGCGGACCTGGCCTCTCGGGATTGAGCATCGTCATGCGGTCTTCGGTGTCGGCGGTGGCAAAGCGCGTCCACCACTCGCCCAGTTCCGCGGGCAGTTCGCCGCTGGCCACGCGCAGCAACAGAAAATCGTAGCCGGCGCGGAAACGCGGCTGCTCGACCAGGCGCAGCGGACGCTTGCCGGAGTTCTGCTCGAAGCGCGGCTGCAGCGCCCAGATCTCCTTGATGTCGGCGGCGATGCGCCGGGTGATGGCGAGCTTTTCGCCCTGCTGGTCGAGCACCTCGACCATCGCTTCGAACAGGCCGGGGATGTTGGGTTCCTTGCGCGCCTTGCGCTGTTCCCAGTTGGCCAGCACCTCGTGCCACAGCAGGGTGGCGAAGAGGAATCCGGGGGACACCGGCTTGCCCGCCTTCACCCTCTCGTCGGTATTGGCCAGCGACAGCATGACGAAGCGTTCGCCCATCGGCTGCTCCAGGATCACGTCGAGCAGCGGCAGCAGGCCATGGTGCAGGCCCTCGTCGCGCAGCCGGCGGATGCACTCCACGGCGTGGCCCGACAGCAGCAGCTTGAGCATCTCGTCGAACAGGCGCGAGGGCGGCACGTTCTCCAGCAGGTCGGCCATCTCGCGGATCGGCTGCCGCGCCGCGGGGTCTATGGCCAGCCCCAGCTTGGCGGCGAAGCGCACCGCCCGCACCATGCGAATGGGATCCTCGCGGTAGCGCTGGCGCGGGTCGCCGATCATGCGCAGGGTGCGCTGCTGCAGGTCTGCCACGCCGTGGTGGTAGTCGACGACGGTCTGGTTGACCGGGTTGTAGTACAGCGCGTTGACGGTGAAGTCGCGTCGCGCCGCGTCCTCCTCCTGATTGCCGAAGACGTTGTCGCGCAGCACGCGGCCGTGCTCGTCGGTTTCCGCGTCCTCGCCGCTGGCGGCGCGGTAGGTGGACACCTCGATGGTCTCGGCACCGCTCATCACGTGCACGATGCGGAAGCGCCGGCCGATGATGCGCGAGCGGCGGAACAGTTCGCGCACCTGCTCCGGCGTGGCGCTGGTCGCGACGTCGAAGTCCTTGGGACGGAAGCCGGCGATCAGGTCGCGTACCGCGCCGCCGACGATGTAGGCCGGGAAGCCCGCCTCCTGCAGCCGCTGCACCACGTGGCGCGCCGCCGGCGAAATCCAGTCGAGATGGATGCCGTGGCGCGCGGCGGGAATCACCGCCGGTTCGTGGGCAGGGGGCTCGCCGCGTCGGAAGACCTTGCGCAGCAGCTTGCGGATCATGGGCAGGGAAAAGTCAGTCTCTGTAAGGCGCCGCCATGATAGCGGAAATAGCGCCGGGACTAGCTTCGCAGGCCGATGACGGGCCAGCCGCGGCTGCGAGCGTGGGCTTCGAGCGTCGGGTCGGGGTCCACCGCCACCGGGCGGCTGACTTTCTCCAGCAGCGGCAGGTCGTTGAGGGAGTCGCTGTAGAACCAGCTTGCGCCGAAGCTAGCCCAGTCGTGGCCGAGGCCGGCCAGCCAGGCTTCCACGCGAGCGATCTTGCCCTCGCGGAAGCTGGGGGTGCCGCTCACGCCGCCGGTGAACGCGCCGCCGCGCTGCTCGGGCTCGGTGGCGACGAGGTGGGGGATGCCGAACTCCCGTGCGATGGGCGCGGTGATGAAGCTGTTGGTGGCGGTGACCACCGCCGTCAGCGCGCCATCGCCCTGGTGGCGCTTCACCAGTTCGCGCGCCGCCGGCAGCACGATCGGCAGGATGTGCGCCGCCATGAATTCGACATGCCAGGCGTCGAGCTGGGCGCGCGGGTGGCGCGACAGCGGCTTCAACTGGAAGTCGAGGAATTCATGGATGTCCAGCGTCCCGGCCTTGTACTGGGCATAGAAATCGGCGTTGCGCGCCTCGTACACCTCGCGGTCGAGAACGCCCTTGGAAATGAGGAACTGCGCCCACTCGAAGTCGGAGTCGCCGGCGAGCAGGGTGTTATCCAGGTCGAATAGTGCGAGATCCATTTCGCTTTTCTAGGGTGCGCCATGCGCACCATTCGCGGGGACGGTGCGCATGGCGCTACGGCAGGGTTGGAGGTGACGCAGTGGACAGCACCTCCCGCAGCAACGGCAGCGTAACCGGCCGCTGCTGCTCCAGGGACCTGCGGTCCAGCGCATCGAGCACCGCCATCAGGTAGGGCAGGTCGCGCGGCGCGTGGCGCAGCAGGTAGTCCAGCGTTCCCGGCTCGACCCGCATGCCGCGACCGGCGGCGTGGCGCGACAGGGTTTCGGCCTTGTCCTCGTCCGACAGCGGCTTCACTTCGTAGATCAGCGCTGCGCCGATGCGGGTGCGCAGGTCTTCCCGCAGCGCGAGTTGCAGCGGCGGCGCTTCGCCCGCCAGCAGCAGCGCAAGGCCGATCAACCGCGCCGTGTTGAAGGCGCGGAACAGGGCGATCTGCCCCGCCTCGGACAGCCGATCGACGTCGTCCACGATCAGCAGACCTCCCGCCGGCATGGGGAGGGTGTCGCCCGCCTGCGCGCCCGCGACGTAGCTCACCTGCCGTCCCGCGGCGACTGACTTCGCTTCCGTGGCGCGCAGCAGGTGGCTGCGGCCGCTGCCCGCCGCGCCCCAGAGGTAAATCGCGTCGTAGCAATCGGGCTGCGTCAGTTCGGTCAGTCGCGCCAGCAGTTCGGCATTGGCGCCGGGGACGAAGCGCTCGAAGCTGGGCTCGGCCTGGGGGCGGATGTCGAGCAGCAACTGGCGCATCGCCGGTGCGCCGTTGCGCCGTGGCGCGCGGGTCTTGGCGCGCTTCATGGGCACAGCCGGCACAGGCCGGGCAGGCGGTCGAAGAATTCGGGGTGGTCCAATTCCGGTAAACTTGCGAGCTTGCGGCGCCGCGCCATTCAGGGTTTCAAAGGGCCGCAAGTGTATCAACTTCCCGGCCTGCCCCGCCCATGACCGATCCCACGAACAGTACCCGCCCCTCCTTGAGCTACCGCGATGCCGGCGTCGACATCGATGCCGGCGACGCTCTGGTGGAACGTATCAAGCCCTTCGCCAAACGCACCATGCGGCCCGAGGTGCTGGCGGGCATAGGCGGTTTCGGCGCGCTGTTCGAGATCTCGACGAGCTATCGCGAGCCGGTGCTGGTGTCGGGCACCGATGGCGTGGGCACCAAGCTCAAGCTCGCCTTCGTGCTCGACCGCCACGATACCGTCGGCATCGACCTGGTGGCGATGAGCGTGAACGACATCCTGGTGCAGGGCGCCGAGCCGCTGTTCTTCCTCGACTACTTCGCCTGCGGCAAGCTGGAAGTGGGCACCGCAGCGAGCGTGATCCAGGGTATCGCGCAGGGCTGCGAGCAGGCGGGCTGCGCGCTGATCGGCGGCGAGACGGCGGAGATGCCGGGCATGTATCCGCCGGGCGAATACGACCTTGCCGGCTTTGCGGTGGGCGTGGTCGAGAAGTCAGCCATCATAGACGGGTCGCGCATCGTGCCGGGCGACGTGGTGCTGGGGCTCGCCTCCAGCGGCGCCCATTCCAACGGCTATTCGCTGGTGCGCAAGATCGTCGAGCGCGCCAGGCCCGACTTCAACGCGCCGTTCGACGGCGGCCGCAGGCTGGGCGAGGTGCTGCTCGCGCCTACCCGCATTTATGTGAAGCCGCTGCTGGCGCTGCTGCGCGAGATGCCCGGCACGATCAAGGGCCTGGCCCACATCACCGGCGGCGGGCTGCTGGAGAACGTGCCGCGCATCCTGCGCGACGATGTCCGTGCCGTGTTGGAGAAATCCGCCTGGCGACGCCCGAAGCTGTTCAACTGGCTGCAGGCAGAGGGCGGCGTGGCGGAGCCGGAAATGCACCGGGTGTTCAACTGTGGCATCGGCATGGTGGCGGTGGTGGCGCCGGAGCAGGCCGATGCGGCCATGGCGCGGCTCAAGGCGGCGGGCGAGACGGTGTATCGCATCGGGCGCATCGAGTCGCGGCGGGCAGGCGAGCCCGGCACCGTCGTCGTCTAGCGTCGCCTGCCCGCTGTCCGCAACTTTTCCCAGCGCAGCCGGTCGGAACTTCATCCCGCGCCGGGCGCTCGCTTCGGCGCCCCCCCAATCATGCCAATGACAAAATCGCGCAAGATCCTGGTCATCGTCCTTTCGTTTGCCGGTCTCGCGGCGCTGACTGCCGCGGCCTTCTACTTCAACCGCAGCGGCGGCTTCGGCGCCCACACGCCACAGCAGGGAATGGCTGGCGGCGGTTCGGCCCCGGCCAAGCCGGCCGGTTCCGCTCCCGGCGGCGGGCCGCCGGGCGGGATGGCGGTGGGTGTGGAGGCGGTGCCGGTGCAGCGCAGCGCACTCCCCGACGACACCACCGCGGTGGGCAGCCTGCGTGCCGCCGAATCGGTGGTGCTGCGCCCCGAGATCGCGGGCCGGATCGCTCGCATCGAGTTTCGCGAAGGCGTGGCGGTGAGCAAGGGCCAGTTGCTGATCGCGCTCGACGACTCGACCCAGGCCGCCGACCTGCAACAGGCCAAGGCCAACCTTGCGCTGGCGCGCTCCAACTTCGACCGTACCGAAGACCTGTTCCGCAAGAAGTTCCTCAGTGCCAGCGCCCAGGACCAGGCCGCGGCCAACCTCAAGGTGCAGGAGGCGGCCACCGCCCAGGCCCAGGCGCGCTGGGCCAAGACGCGCATCGTCGCCCCCTACGACGGTGTGATCGGCATCCGCAACGTCTCGGTGGGCGACTACGTGAAGGAGGGCCAGGATCTGGTGAACCTGGAGGACATTTCGGGCCTCAAGGTGGACTTCAAGCTGCCCGAGCGCTATCTCGGCCGGGTGCAGAAGGGCCAGAGCGTCGAACTGTCGTCCGACGCGCGGCCCGGGAAGACCGTCAGCGCCACCGTCAACGCCATCGATCCGCTGATCGACGCGAGCGGCCGCGCCATTGCCCTGCGGGCGCGGCTCGCCAATCCCGAAGGCAAGCTGCGGCCCGGCCTGTTTGTGCGGGTGCGGCTGATCTTCGGCAGCCGCCGCGACGTGCTGACCGTCCCCGAGGAGGCGCTGGTGCCCTCGGGCGCCGACCAGTACGTGTTCCGCGTTGCGGAAGGCAAGGCGCAGCGGGTGAAGATCGTCACCGGCGCGCGGCGCGACGCCCGCGTCGAGGTGGTGGAGGGGCTGAAGGCCGACGACATGGTGATCACCGCCGGCCACATGAAAATCAGGGACGGTGCGCCGGTGAGCGTGGTTGCGGCTACTCCCCCGCCGGCGACGGCGAAGGCGGAAAAGCAATGACACGCCCGCGCGTCGAGCTTTCGTGCCTGCGCGGCACCCCGGGAGCCTGAGCCATGGTCCTGTCGGAGATCTGCATCCGCCGCCCGGTGTTCGCCACCGTCATGAGCCTGGTGATCATGCTGATCGGGCTGGTGTCCTACACCCGGCTGCCGGTGCGGGAATACCCGAAGATCGACGAGCCGGTGGTGACGGTGGACACCACCTACAAGGGTGCCTCGGCGGAGATCATCGAGTCGCAGGTGACGAAACCCCTGGAGGACTCGCTGGCGGGCATCGAAGGCGTGGACGTCCTGTCCTCGATCAGCCGCCAGGAGAACAGCCAGATCACGGTGCGCTTCAAGCTGGAACGCAACCCGGACAACGCCGCCGCCGACGTGCGCGACCGCGTGTCGCGGGTGCGCAACCGCCTGCCGCTGGACGTCGAGGAGCCGGTGATCGCCAAGGTCGAGGCCGATGCCAACCCCATCATCTGGCTCGCCTTCTCCTCCGACACGCATTCGCCGCTGGACGTCACCGATGTGGCCAGCCGCATCGTCAAGCCGCGTCTGCAGACCCTTCCCGGCGCCGCCGACGTGCGCGTCTTCGGCGAGCGAAAATATTCGATGCGGATCTGGGTGGACGGCGACCGGCTGGCCGGCTTCGGCCTCACGCCGCAGGATGTGGAAGACGCGCTGCGGCGCCAGAACGTCGAAGTGCCGGCCGGGCGCATCGAAAGCCGGCAGCGGGAGTTCAGCGTCGTGGCGCAGACCGACCTCACCAAGCCCGAGCAGTTCGAGGCCATCGTGGTGAGGCAGGTGAACGACTATCCGGTGCGCATCCGCGACATCGGCAAGGTCGAGGTGAGCGCCGTGTCCGAGCGCAGCACCGTGCGCTTCAAGGGCAAGAGCGCGGTGGCGCTGGGGGTGATCAAGCAGGCCACCGCAAACCCGCTGGAGCTTTCCAGGGCGGTGCGCGCCGAATTGCCGCGGCTGATCGCCGACCTGCCCCAGGGCATGACCGTGAACATCGCCTACGACAGCTCGGTGTTCATCGACCGCTCGATCCAGGCGGTGTTCATGACCATCGCCGAGGCCATCGTGCTGGTGGCGGCGATCATCTTCCTGTTTCTGCGCAACTGGCGCGCCATGGTCATCCCCTTGGTGACGATCCCGGTGTCGCTGATCGGCGCCTTTGCGCTGATGTTCGTGATGGACTTCACCATCAACACGCTGACGCTGCTGGCGCTGGTGCTGGCCATCGGCCTGGTGGTCGACGATGCCATCGTGGTGCTGGAGAACATCTACCGCCACATCGAAAACGGCATGCCGCGCATGCAGGCCGCCTTCCTCGGATCGAAGGAGATCGGCTTCGCGGTGATCGCCATGACACTGACGCTGGCGGCGGTGTATGCGCCGGTGGCCTTCATGACCGGGCGCACCGGCAAGCTGTTCATCGAGTTCGCCCTGACGCTGGCCGGGGCGGTGCTGGTATCCGGCTTCGTGGCGCTGACTTTGAGCCCGATGATGTGCTCGGTGCTGCTGCGCCACGAAACGCAACACGGCCGCCTCTACCGCATCGTCGAGGCGGCGCTGAATGGGATGACCAACGGCTACCGCCGGGCGCTGGGCTGGTCGCTGCGCCACCGCTGGGTGGTGCTGCTGGTGTTTGTGCTGGTGGGCGGCGCGAGCTGGTTCCTGCTGAAGAGCCTGAAGTCGGAGCTGTCGCCGGTGGAGGACCGGGGCGTGATCATCGGCATCTTCCTCGGCCCCGAGGGCGCGACCATCGACTACATGGACCGCTATGCGCGCCAGCTCGAAGGCATCTACAAGAACACCCAGGATGTCGAGCGCTACTTCGTGGTGGCCGGCAACCCTACGGTGTCCCAGGGCATCTCCTTCATCGGTCTGACCGACTGGACCGAGCGGCCGCGTCATTCCACTGCGGTGGTCAAGGAGCTCCAGCCCAAGTTCTTCGGCATACCGGGGGTGCTGGCCTTTCCGGTGTCGCCGCCCTCGCTCGGGCAGAGCCCGCGGGAGCGGCCGGTCAATTTCGTCATCATCACCTCGGCCTCCTACCAGGAGCTGCAGCAGGTGACCGACGGCATCATGCAGGAGGCGGCGAAGAACCCCGGCCTCCAGGGCCTGGACAACGACCTCAAACTCAACAAGCCGGAACTTGCGGTGCTGCTCGACCGGGATAAGGCTTCCGACCTCGGCATCCAGGTCGAGACCGTCGGCCGCACCCTGGAAACCATGCTCGGCGGGCGCCAGGTGACGCGCTTCAAGCAGCAGGGCGAGCAGTACGATGTCATCGTGCAGGTGGCGCCGTCGGATCGCGGCAACCCGCGCGACATCAGCAACATCTACGTGCGCGGAAAGAATGAGCAGATGATTCCGCTGTCGAACCTGCTCAAGGTGAACGAGACGGTGAGCCCGCGCGAGCTGAACCACTTCGGCCAGCGCCGGGCGGTGACCATCTCCGCCAACCTGGCGCCGGGCTACACCATGGGCGAGGCGCTGGCCTTCATGGAGGATCTGGCGCGCAAGAACCTGCCGCCGGGCTACGCGGTGGATTACAACGGCCAGTCGCGGGAATTCAAGGTGTCCACCGGTTCCCTGGCACTGACTTTCACGCTGGCGCTGGCCTTCATCTACCTGGTGCTGGCGGCGCAGTTCGAGAGCTTCCGCAACCCGTTCATCATCATGCTGACGGTGCCGCTGTCGACCACCGGCGCGCTGGCGGCGCTGCTGCTCACCGGCAACACCCTGAACGTGTACAGCCAGATCGGACTGGTGACCCTGGTCGGCCTGATCACCAAGCACGGCATCCTGATCGTCGAGTTCGCCAGCCAGCTTCAGGAGAAGGGCGATGCGGTGGTCAAGGCCGTCACCGATGCCTCGGTGCTGCGCCTGAGGCCTATCCTGATGACCACCGGCGCCATGGTGCTGGGGGCGCTGCCGCTGGCGCTGGCGAGCGGCGCCGGCGCGGAGTCGCGCCAGCAGATCGGCTGGGTGATCGTCGGCGGGCTGCTGCTGGGCACGCTGCTCACCCTGTTCGTGGTGCCGACCGTGTACAGCCTGGTAGCGTGGCGCGGGCCGGCGCAGCTTGGGGAGCCGGAAGGCGAGGCGCCGGCGGAACCGGCGCCGGCGGGGGCGGGAGTTCCGTAGTCCGGTTGTTGGCGCGAGCTGTCAGCGCGCCGCTCCAAGCGGCGTCAAGCGCATCGGTTGAGCAGGCCGGTCTTGATCTCGAGGACGTCGATCGTCTCGATGGGGACGAACTGCCCAAGTTTGTGGATGTGATGGAACTTCACGACGCACGAATCTGCCGGTGTGCGGTAGACCAAGCCGCGCAGACGGTAGACCCGGACGCTGTCGCCGAAATCCAGCTCGACGACGACCTTGTCGTGCGGTTTCATCGACGGCAAGGGTGAGCCGGAGGACGGTTTCAGCCGCAGCGATACATCGGAAAAATCCGCCAGAACGCATGCCGTTGGGGGCCCGTTCGGCTTGACGAAGAGTCTCGCAGGCATGTCGCAGTTGATCCGTGCCTTTTGCCGCTGGTCGGCGATGCGAAGCGTCTCGAAATCCGGCCGCAACAGGATCATCTGGCTGTCCAGGTAGGGGCCGTCCTTCAGCGCGATGCGGCCGTCCACCTGGGTATCGAGGCTCGCGACTCCCCGTTGGCTGGCGTCGGCGATCAGGGTGATGGTGTTGCCGCGGGCGAACTGACCGGTTCGGCTGAGAGTCGCCCGGCGGACGTAATCGAGCGAACGTTCCATGTCCGAGGTGTCCGGTACCATCAACTGAAACTTGGTCACGTGCTCCGGTTCCAGCGGCCGCTTGCGGCCGTCCCAGAGGAATCCGACGGGCAGTTCGTCGGCGTCGTAGCGGATCGCGTCCCTGGAGTAGATGAGGTGCTCGTTCACCCGGTAGGCGAGGACTATGGTCCGGAAGACGATGTCGCGCTGGAACTCGGGGAAATAGCGGATCTTGCGCCCGATGGGGAATTGCTCGCAGAGTATCCCCAACTGGTCGCGGTCGAGGACCGGATCGGCGACCGCCCCCTCCTCGTCCCCATCAGCGAGGTAATTCTTCAGTAGCCGTCTCAGCATTCCTGCCCCCAGGCGAGCCGCGCTCCCCCAAGGGGGGCACCGTCAGGCGCGTAATCGGCACGGTTGGGCGTCGCCTGAAGGGTGGAGGGGCAAGAGTAGGGCAGCGCCGCGCGGGCGGGTAGCCGTTGGACGGCCGCAAACGTGGCGATTCGTGCGACGATCGGGTGCAACGGCGGGTCCGGGTTCATGCCCGGTTTCCGTCTGTCCGGCCGCGATCGGTTTCCGGGCATCGGGCTCGTCGGCCAGTGTTCGGGCCGCTCCACTCTAAAGCGCACCGCCATGCCTTGGGCCGATCTGCCGGGAGTCACGCTCTACTACGAATGCCGAGGTGGTGGCAAGCGCGTCCTGTTCATCGGCGGCACCGGCGGCGATCTGCGCAGGCCGGCCACGGCCTTCGACCAGGCGCTGGCCCGGGATTTCGAGGTGCTCGCGTTCGACCAGCGCGGCATGGGCCGCAGTGGAAAGCCGGATCGACCCTACACCATGGCCGACTACGCCGCGGACGCAGCGGCGCTGCTCGAGTTCGTCGGCTGGAACCGGGTGGCGGTGCTCGGCTACTCCTTCGGCGGCATGGTGGCGCAGGAGTTGGCGCTCAATCATTCGCAAAAAGTGGAACGGCTGGTGCTGATGTCCACCACCGCCGGCGGCGCGGGGGGCGCTTCCTACCCGATGCACGAACTGGCGGGCCTGCCACCGCCAGAACGCGCGCGGCGCATGGTCGAATTGGGCGACGTGCGGCGCGACGCCGCCTGGCGCGCGGCCAACGGCAAGCTCTTCGATGCGCTGGCAGAGGAGGCGCTGGCCGGCATTCTTCTCGGCAGCGACGAACCGGGCCACGCGGAAGGCGCCCGCCGCCAGCTCGAAGCGCGCCGCGGCCACGACACGTGGGAGCGCCTGCCGCGCCTCGATCTGCCGGTGACGGTGTGCGCCGGCGAGTACGACGGTATCGCGCTGGCGCAGCGGCAGTCGGCGCTGGCGCAGCGCGTCCCCGGCGCGCAGTTCCACCGCTTCCAGGGCGGACACCTGTTCTTCCTGCAGGACGCGAGCGCCTACGCGGCGATCCGCGATGCCTTGAGAGCTTGAACGATGCGCATGGCGCACCCTAGCGTCTAGGTGCGCGACGGCCTGTAGGGTGCGCCATGCGCACCGGCTGGATCAATGCCGGCTGTCGTCCAGCAGGACCACCGAGTCGAACTGGCGCTGGTTGGCTTCGTGCCTGAGCTTCACCAGGTACATGGTGCCGGAGACGAACAGGCCGAACAGCACGATGATGACGTGGATCGGAGCGTCGACCTTGATCAGGCCGGCGTAGAGGCCGGTCATGATCAGGATGCTGAGGTTCTCGTTGAAGTTCTGCACCGCGATCGAGTGCCCCGCACCCATCAGGATGTGGCCGCGGTGCTGCAACAGGGCGTTCATCGGCACGACAAAGAATCCGGCGAGCGCGCCGACAAGGACGAGGAAGATCAGCGGCAGGATCATGTCGTAGGGCACGCTGACCACCGCTCCGTCGGGGATCCAGGCCTTGTCATAGACCGCCATGGGCAGCACCAGGAGTCCCATGGCAATTCCCATGGGAATTACGCTGGGCGATTTGCGCAGTGTGATCATTCGCGCTGCGGCTATTGCACCGAGCGCTACGCCGACTGCAACCACCCCTTGGAGCATCGTGGCACCGGAGAGATCCAGTTGCAGCACCTTCTCCGACCACTTGATGACGATGAACTGGAGCGTGGCGCCGGCGCCCCAGAACAGCGTCGTCACCGCGAGCGAAATCTGTCCCAGTTTGTCGCGCCACAGCAGCTTGAGGCAGTGGTTGAAGTCGTGGAACAGATAGACCGGGTTCTTTTTCAGGACCTTGTGGTCCACCCCGGTGTCCGGGACGTAGAGGTTGAACAGCGCGGCGACGAGGTAGAGCACCCCGATCACCGCA
The DNA here is from genome assembly GCA_963696505.1 of uncultured beta proteobacterium. Classification (GTDB taxonomy): domain Bacteria; phylum Pseudomonadota; class Gammaproteobacteria; order Burkholderiales; family Rhodocyclaceae; genus CAVOKN01. The sequence continues at coordinate 239,199 of CAVOKN010000007.1, forward strand.
ATCGTCATCTCCGGCACCGTGTCGACGGCGGTGTCGACGAGCGGGAAATCGAGCCCCAGCAGCCATTGCGAGACCTCGGGGTGGATCAGGACGCCCCCGATCAGGACGCCGACAATGATGGCCCCCACCGTCAGCCCCTCGATCCAGCCGTTGGCCACCACCAGCAGGCGGTGGGGAAGGTATTCGGTGAGGATGCCGTACTTGGCCGGCGAGTAGGCCGCCGCGCCCAGACCGACGACGGCGTAGGCCAACAGCGGATGGACCGAGAAGAACATCAGCGTGCAGCCGGCGATCTTCACCGAGTTGCTGATGAACATCACCCGCCACTTGGGCATCGAGTCGGCGAAGGCGCCGACGAAGGCCGCCAGCGCGACGTAGGACACGGTGAAGAACAGCTTGAGCAGCGGCTCGTATTCCTGCGGGGAGTCCATGTCCCGCAGCACGTAGATCGCGGCGATCAGCAGGGCGTTGTCGGCGAGCGCAGAGAAGAACTGCGCCGCCATGATGATGTAGAAGCCGCGATTCATAAGGCGCCGCTATCGGGCGGCAAGTGCCTTCTTATCGTAATGCGCGGTTTATACCACGAAGGTTCTACCGCGGTTGCGGCGCCTTCCCTGCTCCGGCCTTAACCATTAGGCTATCTAATGCGCCAAAATTGTGCTTGAATACACCCATAAAATGGTCTAGAGGAACGCAATTATGGCCGACCGTCGGTTACAGGTTTTCCACGCCGTGGCGAAGCAGCTTTCCTTCACCAAGGCGGCGGAGGTGCTGTTCATGACCCAGCCGGCAGTGACCTTCCAGATCAAACAGTTGGAGGAGCACTTCAACACCCGGCTGTTCGACCGCGGCCACGGCAGGATCACCCTGACTCCCGCCGGCGAGATGGTTATCGAATACGCGGAGCGCATCCTCAACCTGTCGTCCGAACTCGATGTGCGGCTGGCGGAGATGACCGGCCAGATCGGCGGCCCGCTGCTGGTGGGCGGCAGCACCACCATCGCCGAGTTTCTGCTGCCGCGCATCCTCGGCGAGTTCAAGTCCAAGTATCCCAGCGTCAAACCGCGCCTGATCGTCGGCAATTCCGAGACCATCGAGACCCGGGTTGCCGAGCATACCCTGGACATTGGCCTGATCGAGACCCGCTCCCATCACCAGAACCTGCAGAGCGAACTGTGCTGCGAGGACGAGCTGCAGGTGATCTGCAATCCCAAGTTCCCGCTCGCCCGTTACAAGGAACTGACCCCGACGCAACTGCTGGAGCACCCCTACATCAGCCGCGAGCCGGGTTCCGGCACCAAGGAAGTGACCGACGACTACCTGCGCAAGGGCGGCGTCTCGCCCGATTCCCTGAACCTGGTCATGGAACTCGGCAGCCCCGAGGCATTGAAGGGGGTGATCGAGACCGGGCTGGGCTTCGCCATCGCCTCCCGCGCCTCGGTGGTGAAGGAGCGGAGTCTGGGCACCCTGGTCACGATTCCCCTCAAGCCGCGGCTCACGCGCACCCTGGCGATGGTGTATCCGAAGGAGAAGTTCCGCTCGCGCCTGGTGAATACCTTCGTCGAGTTCGCCGCCGCGCACCTCAAGAGCGCAATCGTCAAGGCGATCTGAGCTAGCCTGGCCCAGCCTCATGGCCAGGGAAGAAGAGCGGCTGCTGCGGCTGTTCCGGACACTCGATGCCGCCTCGCGGCGCAGCCTGCTGGACTTCGCCGGCTTCCTCGCCGGCCGGGCCGAGCGTGCTCAAGCACCGGCCGCCGCGGCGCCCCTTGCGCGGCCTGCAGTGGAATCGGTGGTCCAGGCCATCCGGCGCCTCAACCGCAGCTACCCCGGCCTCCAGCGCCACAGGTTGATCGGCCACGTCGAAAAGCGGCTCGCCCAGCACATGGTGGACGGCCGACCGGCACCGGAAGTCATCGACGAACTGGAAGCGTTTTTCGCCGCCGAATTCCGCCAGGCGGCGGGCGACTGAACCCATGCCCAGACCGATACGCGCCACCATCGACCTCGACGCGCTACGCCACAACCTCGGCGTGGCGCGGCGCCACGCGGGCACGGCGCGCATCTGGAGCGTGATCAAGGCCGACGGCTACGGCCACGGCCTGCTGCGCGCCGCCGAGGCGCTGAATTCCCTCACCGACGGTTACGCGCTGCTCGACCTGAACGACGCGGTGCGGCTGCGCGAGGCCGGCTTCCGCCAGCCCATCCTGCTGCTGGAAGGCTACTTCGATCCCCAGGATCTCCCCGTGGTGGCCGAGTACCGGCTGACGCCGGTGATCCACGGCATCGAGCAGATCGAGATGCTGCGCCGCGCCGCGCTGCCGGCCCGGCTGCCGGTCTATCTCAAGCTCAACACCGGCATGAACCGGCTCGGCTTTCCGGCCGGCGCGTTCGCGGCGGCGCTGGCGGCACTGCGGGCGATTTCCGCGGTCGGCGAGATCACGCTGATGACCCACTTCGCTGACGCCGATGGCGAGCGCGGCATCGCCGAGGCACTGGCTCGCTTCACGGCGCTGCGCGTTTCGGACGATTCGAAAGTCAGCCTCGCCAACTCGGCGGCCCTGCTGCGCTTTCCGCAGGCGCAGGGCGACTGGGTGCGACCCGGCATCATGCTCTACGGCGGTTCGCCCTTCCCGGCGCTGAAACCGGCGCCGCTCCTGGATCTGCGCCCGGTCATGACGCTGGAAAGTCGCATCATCGGCGTGCAGCACCTGGAACCTGGCGATCGCGTCGGCTACGGCGGCACCTACACCGCCTGGGCGCCGATGCGCATCGGCGTCGTCGCCTGCGGCTATGCCGACGGTTACCCGCGCCATGCGCCCAACGGCACGCCGGTGCTGGTGGACGGGGCGCGCACTGCCACCGTCGGTCGGGTGTCGATGGACATGCTGGCGGTAGATCTCAGCGCGCTGCCCGAGTCCGGCGTCGGCTCCCGCGTCGTCCTGTGGGGCGAAGGCCTGGCCGCGGACGAGGTGGCGAGCGCCGCCGGCACCATCAGCTACGAGCTGTTCTGCGCGCTGGCGCGGCGGGTGCCGGTGAGCGTGGTCGGAGGCTGAGTGGCCAAGGCAAAGTCGGTCTTCGTCTGCAACGAGTGCGGCGGCCAGTCTGCCAAGTGGCAGGGTCAGTGCCCGCACTGCGGCGGCTGGAACACCCTGATCGAATCGGTGGCGGAAACGGCAGCGTCCAGCCGCTTCAACGCGCTCGCCGGCGGCGGCGTGGTCCAGACCCTGGCTCAGATCCAGCCGCAGGAAGAAACGCGCATCGCGACCGGCCTGGAGGAGTTCGACCGCGTGCTCGGCGGCGGACTGGTGCAGGGCGGCGTGGTGCTGATCGGCGGCGACCCCGGTATCGGCAAGTCCACGCTGCTGCTCCAGGCACTGGCAAAGCTGGGGGCGACCCAGCCGGTGCTTTACGTCAGCGGCGAGGAGTCTGCCGAGCAGGTGGCGCTGCGCGCCCAGCGCCTGCAGCTCGACACCCGAGGCCTGCTGCTGCTGACCGAAATCCACCTCGAAAGGATCGGCGCCGTGCTGCAGGAGCGCAAGCCGCGGGTGGCGGTGATCGACTCGATCCAGACCCTCTACTCCGAGGCGCTGCAATCGGCCCCCGGCTCGGTGGCCCAGGTGCGCGAATGCGCCGCTCGGCTCACACGGCTGGCGAAGCAGAGCGGCATCTGCATCGTATTCGTCGGGCACGTCACCAAGGAGGGTGCACTGGCGGGGCCGCGGGTGCTGGAGCACATCGTCGACACCGTGCTCTACTTCGAGGGCGACCCCAACTCCAGCTTTCGCCTGGTGCGCGCCTTCAAGAACCGCTTCGGTGCGGTGAACGAGCTGGGCGTCTTCGCCATGACCGAGCGCGGGCTGAAGGGCGTGTCCAACCCGTCCGCGCTGTTCCTGTCGCAGCACGAGCAGCCGGTGTCGGGTTCCTGCGTGATGGTGACCCAGGAGGGCACGCGGCCGCTGCTGGTGGAGATCCAGGCGCTGGTCGACGAAGCCCATGCGCCCAGCCCGCGCCGCCTCACCGTTGGCCTGGAACAGAACCGGCTGGCGATGCTGCTGGCGGTGCTGCACCGCCACGCCGGCATCGTGTGCTTCGATCAGGACGTGTTCGTCAATGCGGTGGGCGGCGTGCGCATCAGCGAACCCGCCGCCGATCTGGCGGTGCTGCTCGCCGTGGTGTCGTCGCTGAAGAACCGGCCGCTGCCGGATAAGCTCGTCGTGTTCGGCGAGATCGGGCTGGCCGGCGAGGTGCGTCCCGCCCCGCGCGGCCAGGAGCGGCTCAAGGAAGCCGCCAAGCTCGGCTTCACCCGCGCCCTGATCCCCAAGGCCAACGCCCCGCGGCATGCCGTGGCGGGCCTGAGCATCATGGCGGTGGACCGGGTGGAACAGGCGTTGGAGCGGATACGCGAGATGTGAGTGTCGCGGTCGCGCCGCTCAGCGGTGGCGCAGCTTCAGGTACAACACGACGCCCGCCAGGGCCAGCGTGACGGCGTTGGCGGCGATGACAGGCCATGCCCCGAGGATGATGCCGTAAGCAAGCCAGAGGGCCACCCCCATAGTGAACAGGCTGTACATGCCGAGGGACACGCCGGCCAGATTCCGCGTGCGCCAGGAATGAACGGCCTGGGGCAGGAAGGCCAGGGTGGTGAGGATGCCAGCCGCATAGCCGACGGCATCGGCAAGCGTCGTCATGGCCCGGGCGGCCACCAGCCGCTCCGCAGCCCTTGCGCGAAGGCCGCGGGGACCGCCTCGGGATCCTGGGGACCGCCGCCAAAATCGATCCGCTCCCGCCCGTCCGGCGACGCCAGGTCGGCGCCCAGCGGATCGACGCCGAGCAGTGCCCAGTCGGATGGCAGCCCGGAGGCGAGCGCTGCTCGCACGCGAGCTTCGGTTTCCGGCGCGAAATGCGGCAGGTCCGTCAAGGCGCTGCCCTCGATCCAGCCCGCCTGGGCGAAGCCGCCGATCACCTGGATGCGCCGGGCGTCGAGGCGGACGAAGCCGAAGTCGCCGAGTTCAAGGAGCCGCCGCGCATCGGGCTGGTAGCGCAGGTAGCGCGCGATCAACTCGGGCGTGGCGGGGCAGGGAGCGATCTCGCCCACCAGCGTCGCGCGCGCGAGCGCCCCGCCGTCGAGCGGCCGCACGAGCATCAGGCTGGCGCGGGAATCCTGCTCCAGATTGCGGCTGTGCTCGGCCAGCCGCGACACCAGCAGCACTGGCCGATGCCCTTCGTCGGGCGCAAAGGCCACGGCGCTGGCGAAGGGATAGCCGGCAAGCCGCGCCGACTGGGTCGCGAGCGCGGCCAGGGGAACACGGTGCAGCAGGTCGATCAGGGCGGCGAGGCGGGGAGACACGGGAGTACGGGCAATCCGGAATGGACGGGATGTTACCCTGTGGCGCGGCTTCGCTCACCTGGACCGGTGTGCGCTGCGCGGGCCGGCCGGGCCGGAGCCCCCCGGCCCTGGCGTTCCTGGAGGAAAGGATGGACGATCTGCTTGCCGCGGCCAAGAGCGCGGCGGAGAAGGCCTACGCGCCCTACAGTCGTTTCCGGGTCGGTGCCGCGGTGCGCGCCGGCTCTGGCCGGGCGTATGCCGGGTGCAATGTCGAGAACGCGTCCTACGGCCTGGCGATGTGCGCCGAGCGCAATGCCGTGTTCCAGGCCGTCGCGGCGGGGGAGACGCGCATCGAGGCGGTGGTCGTCTACACGCCGACGGCATCGCCGACCGCTCCCTGCGGCGCCTGCCGCCAGGTGATCGCCGAGTTCGGGTTGCAGGCTCGCGTGCTGTGCGTCTGCGACGGCCCCGGGCGCATCGACACGACTCTGGGTGCGCTGCTCCCCGAGCACTTCGGGCCGTGCAATCTGGATCGGGGGCCGTGAAAGGCGGGGCTACCAGCTTCCGGATGCTCCGCCGCCGCCGGAGCGGCCGCCCCCTGACGAGGAAGAGGAACTCGATCCCCAGGACGAACGCGAACTCGACGCGTTGCGGGGTTCGGGCTTGGTGCCGCCGCTGCTGGCGGTGACCTTCTCCGGATCGAACCAGACGCCGAAGATGGGTCGCGCCGTTTTCGAGCGCTTGCGAATCCGCAGCAGGCGCTGCCGCGCCTGCCAGTGCCGGTAGGCGGAGGCAGAGAGGTAGCGGCGGGCGATCAGGAAGAAGGGGGTTCCGAAGGCGAGCAGGAACAGCGCGTTCATGACGACGATGAAGCCCACCGCCTCCGCATCGGAATCGAACGCGAGTCCGAAGACGGCGAAGAACAGGCCGAAGAAGACGCCGAAGAATCCGAACACGATGAACGCGGACCGGGTTTCGCGACCCGTCGCGCCGACGTTGGTGCGCCCCCTGGAACGGCCGTAGCGTGCTGCCAGCGCGTACATCGGAGCGGGGAGCAGATTGAGGCCGACGGCGGCCAGGAACGGCCACGCGAAGCGCGCCCAATGAATCTCGCCGGCTTCCGCGGGGCTCGCCAGGGCCGCGGACGGGATCGCGTCGGCGGCGGGAGCCTCGCCCCGCACCGCTTTGGCCATCACGTCGAAGCCCTGCATCAGTCCGTCGGCGAAGCGCTTCTCGCGAAAGGCCGGCTTGTAGATCTCGTCGATCACCTGATTGCTCAGCGCGTCGGTGAGCGGGCCTTCCAGGCCGTAGCCGACCTCGATACGCATCCGGCGCTCGCTCGGGACGATCAGGATCAACAGACCGTTGTCCAGGCCCGCCGCGCCGAGCTCCCACTTCTCGAAGGTGGCCACCGCCGCGTTCTCGATGGAGTCGCCCTGCAGGCCCTTGGCGATGTAGATCGCGGCCCAGATTCCCGCGTTCTCCCGCAGATCCTTGATCCGCTGCAGCAGCGTCGCCTTGTCGCCTTGCGCGAGCAGGGCCGCTTCGTCGAGCACGTCGCCCTGGAAGGGCGGCGCCTCGAACGCGAGTGCCGGTCGCCAGAGACTGACTGTGCAGAGGCAGAGCAGCAGGATGAAGCGGGGAAGCACGCGGAGCATGGCCGTCCCTTTCTCGGTTTTGCCCCAAGTTACCAGATATCCGGGAGGCTCACCCGGCGAGCCCGCGGCCGGCCATAATGTCCGCCACGTTTTGGCCGCCACGTTTTTGCCACCACTCTCCTCGCCCACCGTCCCGTGCTGCAACTGACCTTCTCCAACCGCTTCGAGATCCTCCTCGACGGCCTGATCGGCGCCCTTGCCGCCGAAGACGGCGACGTGTTTGCGCCGCGGCATGTCATCGTGCCCAGCGTGGCGGTGCGCCGGCGCGTCGAACTGGCGCTGGCGGACCGTACGGGGGTGTGTGCCAACGTCGCCTTCTCCTACCTCGGCCAGTGGCTGTGGGCGCGGATCGGCCAGGTGCTGGCGGTGCCGGCCGACTCTCCCTTCGATCCGGCGGCGCTTGGCTGGCGCATCTACGAGGCGCTCGGCGACTCCGCTTTCACCGGCGGCCACCCGCGGCTCGCCGCGTATCTCGCCGCCGCCGACCCGGTGATGCGGCTCGATCTAGCGCAGCGCATCGCCCGGGTGATCGAAGAGACCATCACCTACCGGCCGCAGTGGCTCGCCGCCTGGGCCGAGGGGCGGACGGCGGGCATCGCCGGCCTGGAGGCCGACGCCGCCGAGGACGAGGCCTGGCAGGCGGCGCTGTGGCGGCGCATCGCTGCCGAACTGGGCACCGGGCGCGAGCATCCCTCCGTCGCCTTCTTCCGCGCGATCGAGAACTTCGGCCCCGATGCCCTGGCGCGTGCCGGACTGCCGCAGGCGGCGCACTTCTTCTGCCTGCCGGCGCTGCCGCCGCTCTACCTGAACATCCTGCGGCAACTGGGCCGCTGGATGCACCTGCGGCTGCACCTGCTCAATCCCTGTCGCGAATACTGGTTCGACGTGGTCGATGCCAAACGCCTGACTCTACTGGCGGCGCGCGGCCGGCAGGACTACCACGAGACCGGTAACGCGATTCTCGCCGGCTGGGGACGGCAGACCCAGGCGCAAATCGAATTGCTGCTGGAGCACGACGACATCGACGAGCGCGGCAGCGCTTTTCGATCGAACGACGGCACGACGCTGTTGGCGCGGCTGCAGGACGCGATCCTCGACCTGGCCGAGCCGGAGCCCGGCAGAATGGCTCTCGCCGGCGATGACGAAAGCATCGAGGTCCATGTCTGCCACTCGCTGACGCGGGAGCTGGAGGTCCTGCACGACCGCCTCCTGGCGCTGTTCACCGGGCCGCAGCCGCCGCACCCGGGCGACATCCTGGTGGTCACGCCGGACCTCGATGCCGCCGCGCCGCTGATCGACGCGGTGTTCGGCAACGCTGCACCGGGGCGGCGCATTCCCTACCGCATCACCGGGCTGGCGCCGCTGCGCGTCAATCCCGTCGCGCGGGTGCTGGACGCCCTGCTGGGTCTGGGCGCCAGCCGACATGCCGCCAGCGCCGTGTTCGACCTGCTGCAGCTCGCCCCGGTGGCGCGCCGCTTCGATCTCGGCGCGGCGGAGCTGGAGGCGATCCGCGGCTGGGTCCGCGACGCCGGCATACGCTGGGGGCTGGACGAAGGCGAGCGCCGCGGCCTCGGGCTGCCGGCGGACGAGCGCCATACCTTCCGCGACGGCATCGAGCGGCTCTACCTCGCCTACGCTGTCGGGCGCAACGACGCCGTCATTGCCGGCCGCGTCGGCGCCGCGGACCCCGAGGGCCAGGAGGCGGCCGCCCTGGGGCGCCTGTGGCGCTACGTCGAGACGCTGCGCGCGCTGGAGCGGCGCTGGCGCCGGCCGCTGTCGCCGCAGGCCTGGCGCGAGGCGCTGGAGGACGCGCTGGAGGCCCTTGTTGCGCCCGATGCCGAATGGATCGACGACCGGCGCGCGGTACGCGAGTCGATCGCCGCCATGGCGCGCAACATGGCGCGCGGCGGGTTGCGCTCGGCGCTGCCGCTGGAGGTGGTGCGTTCGGCGCTGACCGAGGCGCTGGAGGACGCCGCCCACGGCGCCGTGCCCGGCGGCGCGGTGAGCTTCGCGCCGATGGGCGGCATGCGCGGCCTGCCCTTCCGTGTGGTGTGTGCCATTGGCCTCGACGATGGCGCCTTCCCCACCGGCGGCCGGCCGGTCGAGTTCGACCTGATGGCGTTGCGCCCGCAGCGCGGCGACCGGCAGCGCGCGCTGGACGAGCGCAACCTGTTTCTCGACCTGCTGCTCGCCGCGCGCGAGCGGCTGTATCTGAGCTACGCCGGCCGCAGCATCCGCGACAACAGCCCGCAGCCGCCCTCCGTGCTGGTGGACGAGCTGCTCGACTGGCTGCTGCGCGCCTGCGCGGCGGACGATGCGGCAAGCGACGCGGTGCGCCGGCGGCTGGTGGTGGAGCATCCGCTCCAGCCCTTCTCGCGCGAGTGCTTCCTCGACGTGGCCGCGGCCGACCCGCGGCTGCGCAGCTTTCACGCGGAATACTGCGACGCCCTGCGCGAGGCGCTGCGGGCGAAGCCTGCCGCGGCCGCGGTGCCGTTTCAGGATGAGACTGCCGGCGAAGACGAGGAAACCGCCGCTCTCCAGGCTCTGACTTTCTTCGCCGTGCCGCTGCCTGAGCCCGAGGCCGCCCTGCGCGAGGTATCGATCGACCAGCTCACCCGCTTCTTCGCCAACCCCTGCCGCCACCTGCTGCGGGAGCGGCTCGGCATCGCGCTGCCGGAGGGCGAGGAGGAACTGCTCGACGACGAGCCGTTTCTTCCCGACTGGCCCGGGCGCCAGGCGCTGGCCCAGCGGCTGCTGCCGGCGGCGCTGGCCGGCGGCGGCGAGGGTGAACTGCTCGATCTGGCGCGGGCCGGCACCGAGTATCCGGCGGGCAGGGTGGGCGAGGCGGCGCTGGGGGCGGAGGTGGCCCGGCTGCGCCGCTTCGCCGACGCACTGGCGCAGGATCTGGCTGCGCCGCTCGAAGCGGTGCGCAGCGCCCGTCTGGATATCCGGCTCGATGGCGAGGCCTGGTCCCTTGCCGGCAGCATCGGCGATCGGCATGGCGGGCAGATCGTGCGCTGGCGCTACGACGAGGCGCGCCCGCGGGACTACCTCAGTGCCTGGATCGCCCACCTCTTCGCTCGTGCCAGCCATCCCGCGGCTACCGCGCTGCAAACCCGATGGCATGCGCGTGACGGCGTCTTCCGCCTTGCCCCCTGCCCGCAGGCGGCGATGCACCTGGAATCGCTGATGGCGCTCTACCGCCGCGGCCTCGGCGCACCGCTGCCCTTCTTTCCCAGGAGCGCGTGGGAGTTCGTGGCCTCCGGCGGCAATCTCGCCAAGGCGCGCAACCGCTGGATCAGCAGCCGCGAGCGGCCCTGGGGCGAGAACAGCGATCGCGCCTACCGCCTGGCGCTGCGCGGTGTAGCCGATCCGCTCGCCGGCGACTTCGCCGCGATCGCGCAGGCGGTGTTCGGGCCGCTGCGCGAACATCTGGAGGATGCGCCGCGATGAGCACCGCTGCCCCGACGCCGCTCGACGCCTTCCACTGTGCGTTGGAGGGCATCAACCTGATCGAGGCCTCCGCCGGCACCGGAAAGACCTGGAACATCTGCGTGCTCGTCCTGCGCCTGCTTCTGGAGCGTGGGCTGCCGGTCCAGGGTGTCCTGGTAGTGACCTTCACCAATGCCGCCACGGCGGAGCTGCGCAGCCGCGTGCGTGCCCGGCTGGTGGAGACCCTGACCTACCTGCGGGAGGGCGGCTCCGGCGCCGCCCCCTTCGTGCGCGACCTGGTCAACGCGGTCGAGCGCAACGCCGGCAAGTCGCGCGAGGAGATGAGAAGCCTGGCGGCAGCGGCGCTCGCCGCCTTCGACGAGGCCGCCATCTTCACCATCCACGGCTTCTGCCAGCGCGCGCTGGCGCAGACGCCCTTCGCCGCGCGCCTTCCCTTCGCCATGGAACTGGTGGAAGACGATGCCGAACTGCGGGCGGCGGCGGTGGCGGATTTCTGGCGTCGCCACGTCGCCGGCGCGAGCCTGCCGCCGTTGCTCGCCGCCTGGCTGGAGCGTCGCGGCGACATGCCGCAAGCCTGGGCCGAACTCCTCGCCCGGCTCCAGGCCAAGCCGCTCGCCGGCGTGCTGTGGCCCGACGGGCTCGACGCGGTCGAGCAACCGGACGCGGATGCACTGGACGCCGCGTTCCGCGATGCCCATGCCGAATGGCTGGCACGCGGCGCGCAGGCGGTCAACCTCGTCCTCGCCAGCGCGGACCGGCTGAACCGCGGCTCGTACAAGCCGGACACCGTGCAGGCGGCGGCGCGGGCCTGGGACGCCTGGTTCGCCAGCGGCGACGCACTGTGCGCCGGCCACGACCCCGACGACAAGGCCAAGTTGCTGCGCGCCGGCTTCCTGGCGCAAAGGACGACGGGAAAGCGGACCCCGCCCGCCCACTCCTTCTTCGCCGCCGCCGAAGCGCTGCTGATCCTGCGCGAGCAGGCCGAGGACGCGCTGGTCCGGCTGCGGCTGCGGCTGCTGCGCGACATGGCGGCGGAGGCCGGCGCCCAATTGCGGCGCGCGAAGCGGGAGCGGCGAGTCGCGTCCTTCGACGACATCCTCTACAACGCCTGGGAGGCGTTGCACGGCGAGGGCGGCGTAGCGCTCGCGGCGGCGCTGCGGCAGCGCTACCCGGTGGCGCTGATCGACGAATTCCAGGACACCGACCCGCTGCAGTTCGCGGTGTTCGACGCGACCTTCGGCGGCCATGACGGCAGCAATTCGCCGCTGTTCCTGGTGGGCGACCCGAAGCAGGCAATCTACAGCTTCCGCAACGCCGACCTGCACACCTATCTCGCGGCGCGGCAGCGGGCGCAGCGGCGGTACACCCTGGCCGACAACCAGCGCTCGGTGGAAGGCCTGATCGCCGGCTGCAACAGTATCTTCGGCGCCAATCCGCGGGCCTTCGTCCTCGACGGCCTGGACTTCCATCCCGCCCGCTTCGGCGCGAAGCCGCGCCGCACGCTGGTGGACGGCAGCGGCCACTGCGCGGCGCCGCTGCGGATCTGGCGCCTGCCGACCACCGACTGCGGCGGCCATCTGTTGCGCGCCGAGGCGATCATGCGGTCGGTGCAGGCCACCGCCGCCGAGATCGCGCGCCTGCTGCGCGAGGGCGCGGCGGGCAACATCATCCTCGACGGCCGCGGGCTGCGGGCGGCGGACATCGCGGTGCTGGTGCGCAGCCACGCCCACGCGGCATGGGTGAAGCAGGCGCTGGGCGCGCTGGGCATAGACAGCGTCGAACTCGCCCGCGACAGCATCTACGCCACGTCCGACGCGGAGGAGTTGGAGCGGGTGCTGGCGGCGATCCTCGAACCCGGCCGCACGCCGCGGCTGCTCGCCGCCTGCGCCACCGAGCTGATGGGCCTCGACGCGGCGCAGGTGCTCGCCCTGTGGCAGGGCGAGCAGGCATTGCTCGACGCCGTGACGCGCTTCGCCGGCTACCGCGAACTGTGGCTGGAGCGGGGCTTCGGCTTCATGCTGCGCCGCTGGCTCGATGCCGAGGGCATCGCGCGGCGCCTACTTTCGCGTGCCGACGGCGAGCGGCGGCTCACCAATCTGCTGCACCTGGCCGAACTGCTCGCCCGCGCTGCCAACGAGTATCCCGCGCCCGACGCGCTGCTGCGCTGGTTCGCCACCCGGCGCGGCGAGGCGGTGGCCGGCGAGGACACGCAGTTGCGCCTCGAATCGGACCGCCGGCTGGTGCAGATCGTCACCGTCCACAAGTCCAAGGGCCTGGAATACGACATCGTCTTCTGCCCGCTGCTGTGGCTCGACGCCGCAGGATCGCGCTCGGAAGGGGAGGGGCTCGACTACCACGACGATGCCGGCGAGGCGGTGATCGACTTGCGCCCCGGCGCGGCTGAGGACAAAGACATCAAGAACCGGCGTCGCCGCGAGGCCGACGCCGAGTCGGTGCGGCTGACTTACGTGGCGCTGACCCGCGCGGCACAGCGCTGCTACCTGGTCGCCGGCTGCTACCTGTCCCCGGGCAGTGGCGCACCGTCGGCCACCCGCAGCACCCACAGCCTGCTCAACTGGCTGGTCGCCGGCCGCGGCACGAGCCACGACGAATGGCGCGACGGCAGGCGCGAGCCGCAGGCGATCGAGTCGGCGTGGCAGGCGCTGGCCGTAGCGGCGGCGCCCCACGCGCTGCTCGGCGACCTGCCCGACGCGCCCGGCGAGCCCGTGCCGGACGACGCGCCCGCTCCGGAATCCCTCGTGGCGCTGCCGCCCCCCGCCCGCATTCCCGATGCCTGGCGCATCGGCAGCTACAGCAGCCTGTGCCAGGGCGCGGCGCACGAGGCGGCCGCCACCGACCATGACGCCCGGATCGACGCCGTGCCCCCCCGGGCGGCGCCGGACTCGCTGCCGGCGGACGACATCCTGCGCTTCCCGCGGGGGCCGTCGGCGGGGGACTGCCTGCATGCGCTGTTCGAGCGTGTCAACTTCGGCGATGCCGCGACCTGGGAGGCGGCGGCGGATCGGGCGCTGGGCGAGCATCCGCAGCCCGTCGCCGGCACGGAATCGGGCGGCCTGCATCGCCGCATGCTGCTCAATATGCTGGCCGACGTGCTGCGCACGCCCCTTGCCGATGGCATCGTGCTGGCGGACGTCGGGCCCCGGCAGCGGCTGACGGAACTCGGCTTCCACCTGCCCGCGGCGGGCCTCGATGCCGCGACGCTCAACGCCTGGCTCAAGGTCCGCGGCCATGCCATGCCGCGGCTCGCCTTTAACGCGCTGGAAGGCTACCTGAAGGGCTACATCGACCTCGTGTTCGCCAGCGGCGGACGCTTCTACCTGCTCGACTGGAAGTCGAATCACCTCGGCTACGGGCCTGCGGCCTATGCCGCCGGCAATCTCGAGGCCGCGATGGGTCACCACGGCTACCACCTGCAATACCTGATCTACGCGGTCGCGCTGCACCGCTACCTCGGCAGGCGGCTGCCGGACTACGACTACCAGCGCCACTTCGGCGGCGTGCTCTACCTGTTCGTGCGCGGCGTGCGCCCGGGCTGGGTCGATGACTCGGGCCATGCGGCGGGCGTCTGGTTCCGCCGTCCGCCGCAGGGCACGATCGCTGCGTTCGACGCCCTGCTGGCCGACGCCCCGGAGCCGTCCCTGCCATGAAGATCGTCGGCTCTCTGGGCGCGCCTGCGCTCGACCTCGCCGCCGGCTTCGCCGACTGCATGAGCGCGTGGGCGCGCCGCGGCGGCGCCTCCGTCGAGGCGATCGGCGCCGTGGACGCCGCGGCCCGCAAAGTCAGCCTGGCCACGGCGGAGGGTCACGTCTGCTGCCGCCTGGAAGACCTCGTCGACGATGCCGAAGGCATCGAGCCGGTGCGCGCGGCGCTGCTCGGCTCGGGCATGGTCGGGATCGCGGGGGATGCCGCCGTCCTGCCGCTGGTGCTCGACGACGCCGGCCGCCTCTACCTGCGCCGCTACTACGACCACGAGCGCCGCCTCGCCGCCGCGCTGATGCGCCGTGCCGCGTCGCCCATAGGCGCGGCAATCGATCCGGCTGCGCTCAAGGCGCGGCTGGACGCGGTGTTCGGCCCCCTGCCGGCTGGCGGCAAGCCCGACTGGCAGCGTATCGCCTGCGCGCTGGCGCTGGAGCGGCGCCTCGCGGTGATCAGCGGCGGCCCCGGGACCGGCAAGACGACCACCGTCGCCGCGCTGCTGGCGTGCATCCTCGACGCTCAGCCCGAGGCCCGGATCGCGTTGGCCGCGCCCACCGGCAAGGCCGCGGCGCGCATGCTGGACGCATTGCGTCGGCGCGCCGCCGACCTGCCCCAGACGGTGCGCGCAAGTCTGCCGCAGGAAGCCCACACCCTGCATCGACTGCTGGGCGCCGGCGCCGGCGGGCGCTTCCGCCACGGCCGGGACCATCCGCTGCCGATCGACGTTCTGGTGGTTGACGAGGCGTCGATGCTCGACCTGGCCCTGGCGGTGCGTGTGGTGGAGGCGGTGCCCGATGCGGCGCGCCTGGTCCTGCTCGGCGACAAGGACCAGCTCGCCGCGGTGGAGGCCGGCGCCGTGTTCGCGGAGCTGAGTTTCGACCCGTGCCTCTCGCCTGAGCTTGTCGGGAGGCTCGCCGCGGCGACGGGGATCGCCGCGCAAACGATCGTCCCGCCGGCTGCGCAACGCGCATCGCCGCTAGCCGATGTCGTGGTCTGGCTCACGCAGAGCCACCGCTTCGCGGGGGACTCGGGCATCGGCCGGCTCGCGGCCCTGGTGAATGGCGGCGACGCCGATGCCGCGCTCGAATGGATGGGGTCGTGCGGCGACGGGTCGGTGAGCTGGATCGACGACGGCGGCCGGGAGCCGGCCCCGGCCACGCGGCAGCGCATTCTCGACGGCTATGCCGGATACATCGCGGCGCTGCGTCGCCGCGCCGGCCCCGAGGACGTCTTCGATGCCTTCGGTCGCTTCCGGGTGCTGTGCGCCCTGCGCGACACGCCGCGTGGCGCGGATGCCATCAACGCCCTGGTGGCGGCGCACCTGCGCGCCGACCTCGATCACCCCTTGGACCGGGTGGGAACCTCGCCCTGGTATCCGGGCCGGCCGGTGATGGTGCTGCGCAACGACTACGGCCTCAAGCTGTTCAATGGCGACATCGGCATCTGCCTGCCCGACGGGGATGACGAATTGATGGTGTGGTTCGCCGCAGCAGGCGGCGGCCTGCGCCGCATCGCTCCGGCGCGGCTGCCGGCCCACGACAGCGCCTTCGCGACCACGGTGCACAAGGCCCAGGGGTCGGAGTTCGAAGCGGTGCTGCTCCTGCTGCCCGACCAGCCGGCCAAGGTGATGGTGCGCGAACTGATCTACACGGCCGTCACCCGCGCCGCTAAATCAGTCGGCGTGTCGGGTCCGGCAGAAGTCTTCCGGGCGGCCTGCGCACGGCCGACGGTTCGGCACGCGGGACTGATCGACAGGATGGTGCAAGGGACCGGTTCGTGACAGGGAACCCAGATTTCGATTGCACTTGTTGTCGATACAGGGCACACTCTAGGCCAGCGATCTTCAAGCACTGCTGCTGTTGTATGGTTCAGTATCCGCAGTCCTGCGGCATATCTCCCTTCATCACCCCGCCGTCTTGAGCTTCGCCCCACCCCGGGGGCGCGCCCCCCAGTTACGTTCTTCAAGGAAACTCAAGACATGACGATAGGCACTGTGAAGTGGTTCAACGATTCCAAGGGCTTCGGCTTCATCACTCCGGAAGCGGGTGGCGAAGATCTTTTCGCCCATTTCTCCGCGATTCAGGGGCAGGGCTTCAAGACCCTCAAGGAAGGGCAGCGGGTCAGTTTCGACGTTACCACGGGCCCCAAAGGCCAGCAGGCGTCGAACATTCGCCCGGCTGACTGAGCACGCGTGTCAGAAGGCATGGCGTGAGCGCCATGCCGCGGAGACCGGGGACGGCTGCCGGGCCTTCGCCCTCGCCGCATCCCCGGCGCACCGGCCCGGCACCTGCCGGGCTTTTGCTTTCCGTCCTACCTGGAGGCATGCCCATGGCAAAGGAAGAATTGATCGAAATGAAGGGGGTCGTGATGGAAGTCCTCCCCGATTCGCGCTATCGCGTAACGCTCGACAATGGTCACAATCTGGTGGCCTATACCGCCGGCAAGATGCGCAAGCATCACATCCGGATCATCGCCGGCGACAAGGTTTCACTCGAAATCTCCCCCTACGATCTGAGCAAGGGGCGCATCTGCTTCCGGCATCTCGATGAGCGTAGCTCCGTTTCGGCCCCGCGCCGACGCTACTGACAGGGCGTCGGAGGGAAGGGGTCTGCGTCACGGCTGTGGCGACGCGCATCGACCTGGCGCATCCGGCGTGGCAACGCGATGATCGAGTCCCTGCTGCTCGGTGCGACCCGCATCTGCACCTTCGACAGGCAGCGACTCCTCACCAACGCAACCGGGTTCTTCTTCCAGCGCGAGGATGACCTGTTCCTCGTCACCAGCCGCCACGTCATGGCGGATGAACTGAGCTGGCACTTTCCGGATCGCATCGAGATCGAGTTGCATATCGACTCGCAAAACCTTGCCGATTCCATGGGCTTCTCGATTCCGCTTTACCGCGGCGGTCGCAGCGTCTGGCGCCAAGGGCAGGATGGCTCCGGGGAGATCGACGTCGCTGCTATCCGGATCGAACGCGATGCGCTGCCGCGAAACAGCATGTACCGCGCCTTCACGCCCCATCACCTGCCCAGTCGGTTCGACCAGATCGAGGTTGGCACACCGCTGCTGGTGGTGGGCTTCCCGCTCGGCTTCCACGACACACTGCACCACATGCCGGTGGTGCGCCACGCGATCGTCGCCTCGTCCTTCGGCCTGCGTTTCCAGGGCAAGGGCTACTTCCTGACCGATGCGCGTACCCACCGCGGAACCAGCGGCGCCCCGGTGGTGATGCGCGTTGCCGGGAACGATCCGCTACACGGCGAACTGCCGTGGATGCTGCTTGGCGTGCACTCGGCACGGCTCGATGTCGGCACCCGCGACCTCGATATGGACGAGGCGCTCGGGCTGAACTGCGCCTGGTATGCGGACATCCTGATGACCCTCACGCAGCGTTGATCCTGCGCGTCCTACCATGGGCGATGAGCTGCCGCATCGCCCCCGTTTTCGCTTTCCAGGAGATTTTGGTTCGCACGCGGTGTCCGCCACCATGGGTGCGCGGGAAAAGACACGCATTTCTGCAGCTCGATCGCGCGAAAACGGCCAGGCATGTGCATCCAGTGCGCAGGCAGCAGCCACGCAATTACCTGCTCCATCAGCGCAATGTCGGCCGGGGACAGTATGCCGCGGCCGGTCAGTTCCCGCGTCGCCCAGCAATCCGCCTCGATCTCCTGCGCGGCGCTGACGTGGCCGTGGCGCAGGTGATCCATTGCGTGGTGGGCGCATTCGTGCGCATGGATCCACGCACGCAACTGGGGCGGCAGCCACATGATGACGTATGGATTGTAGTAGATGAGCGGTTCGCCGCTGTAGGAATCCATCGTCGCCAGCGCGATGTCGGGAATTGCGACCGAGGCGCGGTATCCGACCGGGCGCCCGTCATGGGCCGTGCAGGCGGGAAAGGAAACGGTTCGGGCTGCTGCGGCGGCGCTCAGCAGCGCGGCGGCGGCGAACGTGAGGGCGCCGAGCAAGGAACGCCCCCGGCTCGCCGGGACTGACTCTTGCGTCGGGGATTGGGGAACGTCGCCTGAAAGCTGCGCAGGCCCCGCCATCGTGCACATGGACCAAAGCCCTCACGGCCGGGAATCCGCGCACCGGGAACAGGCGCAGACAATGCGGGATGCGGTGACGAACGCCTGTGGCGAACGCCGAGGAATCGGGTGCGCCGTCCGGGAGGCACGGCGCCCCTCGAAGCCCCGCGGTGCGGGATATGCGCTCCGCGTTGGTGCGGTGCTATCCGGCGCGATTTCTCGCGCCGGGCGTAACCGAAATGCTACTTGACGCTTACCAGCCGCCGCCGGGGAAGCCCCAGCCGTTGCCGTTGCCGCTGCTGTTGCCGTCGGCATTGCCGCCGAAGCTGAAGGTGCCGTTCATGCGGCCATTGCCGCGGCCCGAGCCGCGGCCCGAGCCATAGGAGTCGTTGTAGGGACCGTAACCCCCGCCGTAACCCGGGCCGCCCCAGGGGCCGCCACCATAGCCGGGGCCGCCAAAGCCGCCGTAGCCCGGACCGCCGCCATAGCCGCCGGGACCACCGTAGCCCGGACCGCCGCCGTAGCCGCCGGGACCGCCGTAGCCCGGACCGCCGCCATAGCCGCCGGGACCGCCGTAGCCCGGACCACCCATCGGCCCACCGGGGCCACCCATCGGGCCGCCGTACCCGGGACCGCCCTGTGCCAATGCGCTGCCGGCCAATGCACTCAGGGCGAAGGCGATTGCCACTTTTCGAAATGCTAATCTCATTAACGTGTCTCCGAATATGAATAAAACTGGAACGAAAAAACTTCGATCGCAAGAACCCGGCCCACGACACTGTGCGAGGCAGGCCGAACATAGGCCAGGAGTCGAAGCCCTGCCACAACAGCCGCGGAAAGCACGCGTTTCTGGTGCCTGCCGCGGCCGAACTATCGTCTGCGCCGCGCACCTCGAGAACAGCCGCAAGCCGGCAGCGCAGACCATCAAAGAATGAATATCCTGAAACCGCCCCGCTTTGCGTGGGGTGCGCCATGAATGGCGGCCGCGGAAGACAGCTTGAAGGGCTGGAGAAGATCGGACAAACTTCTTCGCGCATCATAGCCGCAGGGCTACCGGCGTCTGTGCGCGAACGCACATACCGATTACGCCGCGGCCCGGGAAGTGCGCCTGAAGGGGCGTCCCAGGGCAAGTTGGCGGAAGTGCTGCGCCCGTTGCCGCGGCTGGTACAGGCCGCGGGCGACGCGCTGGAGTTGCCCGCAAGCGTGCTCCAGGACGAGTTCAAACGCGGCAGCACGTTCCAGATCGCCCTTCTGCGCGACACCCAATCGCTGATCACCCGGATGCCGCAGACCGCGGTCTGCAACCAACTGCATTCGATCGACCAGCGGCTTTGCCGCTGTCTGCTCCTGAGTCACGACCGCACGCACGCCGACCAGATCGTCCTGGCCCAGGAGCTGATCGCCCGCAGGCTCGGCGTGCGGCGCGAGAAACTGGCCGTTGCGACCGGACGCCTACAGGCTGCTGACTTGATCCGCCAAGCGCTCGGGCGCATCGCCATCCTGGACCGGTCCGGTCTGGAGGCGCGCGTCTGCGAATGCTATGGCGTCGAGCGCCCCGATCGCACAGGCCTGCTGGGCAGAAGGCCCGCTCCCTCTAGAAGTCGCTTTGTGCGCTAGGGCACCGACGCTGGCGCTGCCCGTGGCGGATAGTGTCTGCCCGTGCACCGTCGGTGTCGCGTCGAGCGTTGCCGGCGTTCACGCTGCGGGCCGTTCTGTCTGCCGCCCGAGCATTGCGCGAGCGCAACCCCTGTCCTAGCCTGCCCATGACGCCCCACGTTCCACGCCGTGCCCGAAGCCGGCTGCTGCGCAGCCTGCCCCAGTCGGACTACGAGCGACTCCAAACGACGTTCGAACCGGTGGCGCTGGACCTCGGCCAAGTCCTCTATCAACCAGGCCAATCGATACGTCATGTGCACTTTCCGGATGGCGGCGTGGTATCCCTCCTCGCGTCGGCGGACGAGCATTGCAGCCTGGAAGCGGGCATGGTGGGCAACGAGGGCATGGTAGGCATGCCGGCGCTGCTAGGCCTCGACCGCTGCGCCGGCAGCGCAGTGGTAAGCATCGCCGGCAGCGCCACGAGAATGCCGATTGCGGCATTGCGCGAGGAGGTCTCCCGCCAGGGCGCTCTGCGCCGCGTCCTGGACCTCTACACCCACGCCTTGCTGGTGCAACTGTCGCAGGGCGCGGCGTGCAACCGCTTCCACAGTGTCGAACAGCGCTTCGCCCGCTGGCTGCTGATGACCCGGGACCGCCTTCGATCGAGCGAGTTCCACATGACGCACGAATCGATGTCGCAGGCTCTGGGGGTGCGGCGTGAGGGCATCACGACGGTAGCCAGCCGGTTTCAGCGCACGGGCCTGATCAGCTACAGCCGCGGCCACGTCGCCATCATCGATGGCGCCCGAATCGAGGATGCGTCCTGCATCTGCTACCGCATCATCTGTGCCCAGTACGAGCGCATGCCTGGCTGAGCGGCGCAATGCGCCCGCCCCACCGTGCCTTGCGAGCTTGCCTGGATCTACGGGACTAACATGGCCCTTTATCGTAATCGGCTGGCTGCCATCCTTGGAGCGCCGTAGGGTGCGCCGTGCGCACCATTGCTGGTCTGGTGCGCACGGCGCACCCTGCGAAAGGCGAATGTTTGCGGGTCCTCCCGCAAAGCAAGACGGCCCGCCGAAGCGGGCCGTTTGGCTCGATGGTCTGCCGTAAGCCTCAGACGGTCACGGTATCCGCCACGTCCTTGAAGTCGGCGATCTGGTCGAAGTTCATGTAGCGGTAGATGTCCGCCGCCTTGGCGTTGACCACGTTCACCTGCTCCAGGTACTGCGCCACCGTCGGGATCTTGCCCATAAGCGCGCACACCGCGGCGAGCTCCGCCGAGCCGAGATAGACGCGGGTGTCGATGCCCAGGCGGTTGGGGAAGTTGCGGGTGGAGGTGGACATCGCCGTGCTGCCCTTGCGGATCTGCGCCTGGTTGCCCATGCACAGCGAGCAACCGGGCATTTCCATGCGCGCGCCGGTGCGCCCGAGGATGCCGTAGTAGCCCTCTTCGGTCAGCACGTACTGGTCCATCTTGGTGGGCGGGGCGATCCACAGGCGGGTCGGGAGGTCTGACTTGCCGTCGAGCACCCGGCCTGCGGCGCGGAAGTGGCCGATGTTGGTCATGCACGAGCCGATGAACACCTCGTCGATCTTGTCGCCGGCGACATCGGACAGCAGCTTGACGTCGTCCGGATCGTTGGGGCAGGCGACGATCGGTTCCTTGACGTCGGCCAGGTCGATCTCGATGACAGCGGCGTAGTTCGCGTCGGCGTCGCCCTTGAGCAGGTTCGGGTTGGCGATCCACGCCTCCATGGCGCGGATGCGCCGCTCCAGCGCGCGGCGATCCTGGTAGCCGTTGGCGATCATCCACTTCATGAGCACGATGTTGGAGCGCATGTACTCGATGATCGGCTCCTTGTTCAGATGCACCGTGCATCCCGCCGCGGAGCGCTCGGCCGACGCATCCGAAAGCTCGAAGGCCTGTTCCACCTTGAGTTCGGGCAGTCCTTCGATTTCCAGGATGCGGCCTGAGAAGAGGTTTTTCTTGCCTTTCTTCTCGACGGTGAGCAGGCCCTGCTTGATGGCGTAGTAGGGGATGGCGTTCACCAGGTCGCGCAGCGTTATGCCGCGCTCTTGACAATCCTCCATCTTGCCCTTGAAGCGCACCAGCACCGACTCGGGCATGTCCAGCGGCATGACGCCGGTGGCGGCGGCGAAGGCCACCAGGCCGGAGCCCGCCGGGAAAGAAATGCCGATCGGGAAGCGGGTGTGGGAGTCGCCGCCGGTGCCGACGGTGTCGGGCAGCAACAGGCGGTTGAGCCAGGAGTGGATCACGCCGTCACCGGGGCGCAGCGCCACGCCGCCGCGGGTGGAAATGAAGGCGGGCAGTTCGTGGTGTGTCCTGACGTCCACCGGCTTGGGGTAGGGGGCGGTGTGGCAGAAGGACTGCATCACCATGTCGGCGGAGAAGCCGAGGCAGGCCAGATCCTTCAACTCGTCGCGGGTCATGGGGCCGGTGGTGTCCTGGGAGCCGACGGTGGTCATCCTCGGCTCGCAGTAGGTGCCGGGACGGACCCCCTTTCCTTCGGGCAGGCCGCAGGCGCGGCCGACCATCTTCTGCGCCAGCGAGTAGCCCTTGCCGGTTTCGGCGGGGTCGTGGGGCAGGCGGAACAGGGTGGACGGCGGCAGGCCCAGGGTTTCGCGCGCCTTGGAGGTCAGCCCGCGGCCGATGATCAGCGGGATGCGGCCGCCGGCGCGCACTTCGTCGAAAATGACTTCGGACTTGACCTTGAACTCGGCGACGATGCTTCCGTTCTTCATTGCCTTGCCGTCGTAGGGACGCAGTTCCACCACGTCGCCCATGTCCATCTTCGACACGTCGAGTTCGATCGGCAGGGCGCCGGCGTCTTCCATGGTGTTGTAGAAGATGGGGGCGATCTTGCTGCCCAGGCACACGCCGCCGAAGCGCTTGTTGGGGACGAAGGGGATGTCCTCGCCGGTGAACCACAGCACCGAGTTGGTGGCGGACTTGCGCGAGGAGCCGGTGCCGACCACGTCGCCGACGTAGGCCACCAGGTGACCCTTGGCCTTGAGGGCGTCGATCTGCCCGATCGGTCCGACCTTGCCGGCGGAGTCGGGCTCGATGCCGGGGCGTGCGTTTTTCAGCATGGCAAGCGCATGGAGCGGGATGTCGGGCCGGCTCCAGGCGTCGGGGGCGGGTGAGAGATCGTCGGTGTTGGTCTCGCCGGCCACCTTGAAGATGGTGACGGTGAGGGACTGCGGCACTTCCGGGCGCGAGGTGAACCACTCTGCGTCGGCCCAGGACTGCATCACCGACTTGGCATTTCCATTGCCTGCTTTGGCAAGTTCGGCCACGTCGTGGAAGTAGTCGAACATCAGCAGCGTTTTCTTCAGCCCCGCCGCGGCGGCGGCGCCGCAGGCGGAGTCCTTCAGCAGCTCGATCAACGGCTTGACGTTGTAGCCACCGAGCATGGTGCCGAGCAGTTCCGTCGCCTTCTCGCGGGAGATGAGGGCGCAGCTCTCCGAACCGCGGGCGAGCTTGGCCAGGAATTCGGCCTTGACGCGGGCGGCGTCATCGACGCCGGCGGGCACGCGCTGGCTCAGCAGTTCGAGCAGCGCCGCCTCCTCGCCTGCGGGCGGGTTCTTGAGCAGCGCCACCAGCTCGGTGGTCTGCTGGGCGGTCAGCGGCAGGGGCGGAATGCCGAGGGCGGCGCGCTCGGCAACGTGTTGGCGATAGGCTTCGAGCATGGCGGTATTGGCGTCCGGGTTGGAAAGGGTATCGGGGTCGGGGGTACGGGCGGCGCTACTTGGGCGCGTCCAGCTTGCTCGGGTCGATCTTCTGGCCGCTGGGCAGGATCACCTCGCCGGGCTTCATGCCGGCGGGACAGGCGCCGAGGTAGCGCGCGTCCATGGCCATGCGCGAACTGGACATGCCCTGGATCTGCGGCTGGTAGGTGGCCTTCATCTCGGCCTTGTAGGCGGAGTCGAACTTGCCGCTGAACACGCCGTCGGTGGTCATGGTGATGCCCTGCTCCTTGCATACGGAATGAACGAGCCAGCGCTCGCCGTCGCGCTTGATCTCGCTCTTGGAGCAGTTCTTCTTGGCCTCGGCGTCGGCGGTCTGCTGGGTCATGTCGTCGGTCTTCTCGTCCACGCACACCTTCATCGGGCCCTGCTGCATGTTGGTCGGCATGTCGGGCATCGAGGTCTTGATTTCCCACAGGCCGGACTTGCGCTTGGGCAGATCGAGAGCCAGCGCGGCAGCGGACATGCCGGCGCCGATCAGCGAGGTCAGTGCCAGCAGGGCCAGGCGGGCGCTTGCGGTTTGCATCATGGAGACTCCTTTGGTTGGCGTGATGTGTGTTGCGGCGCGAAGAAGGTGGCGCCGGACTCCTGTGGCAGTTCGACGCCGGTCACGTGG
The DNA here is from genome assembly GCA_963696505.1 of uncultured beta proteobacterium. Taxonomy (GTDB): domain Bacteria; phylum Pseudomonadota; class Gammaproteobacteria; order Burkholderiales; family Rhodocyclaceae; genus CAVOKN01. The sequence goes on from CAVOKN010000007.1 coordinate 263,364, forward strand.
GCGCGCTGCAGCAGTTCCCAATAGTAGCGGTAGGAGGCGCGGTCATGCAGCCGGCCCTGGTGGCGTATCGGTCCCCAGGCGGCGGCCTGCGCCGCGAGCAGGATGTCGCAGGCATGACGTACCTCGCCGAAGTCGGGCTGCATGGCGGCGACGATGGGGCGGATCTGGTCGGGGTGGATGCTCCACATGCGCAGGAAGCCGAACTCGCGGCGCGCGCGGCGCGCGTCCAAGCCCACGACATCGGCATCGTGCAGCTCGGTGGTGACGTTGTGCGCGGGGACCACGCCGGCGGCCAGCGCCGCGGCGACGATCTCGCACTTGGCGCGCACCACCAGCGGATGCTGGAACTGGCCGGGGCTGCGCATCGCCTCGGCGGGGATGGCGCCGTGGTGGGCGCTGACGAAATCCATCAGCCCGAAGTCCACGCATTCAACCTGGGGATGGGAGGCGATGGCATAGGCTTCGCGCAGCGCGCCGTGGGTCTCGATCAGGACGTGCAGCGGAATCGGGCGAGTCAGTCCGTGGCGGGCGGCGGCCTGGTTGAGCGCGAAAGTCAGTGTCTGGAGATCGGCTATGCCCGCGGCCTTGGGCAGTGTGAGGAAGGCGAGCCGCTGGCCGGCGCCGGCGAGGATGATTTCGAGATCGTCGCGCCAGTGGGGATGCTGCAGATCGTGGATGCGCGCGCCGACCCGGCCGTGGGCGTTGTCTGCACCCGCGATCAGTTCGGCGACCATCGCGGCGTGCTCGCGCTCCCCTCCGGCGGGGGCGCCGTCCTCGCAGTCGCAGGTGAGGTCGAACACCGGGCCGAGTTCGCGCTGGAGCGCCAGCGACTTGCGGATCAGCTTCTCGCTGCCGCAGTAGTGGTCGCAGGCGGGTAGCGCGGGAAAGGGACGCTCGCCGGCGAAGAGGACTTCACTTGGGTGCAGGGGCGCGCTCATCAGGTTCGGCAAATTCGCCAGCATGCCCCCACCCCAGCCCTCCCGCGCTCGGGGGGAGGGAGAGGGCGTGTCATGCCTTGGGAATGGGCGGGCGCAGCGCTCAGCCGAGCAGCGCCCTGACGCCGTCCTGCTCTTCGGTGAGTTCCTTCAGCGTGCCGTTCATCTTCTCGCGGGAGAAGGCGTCGATCTCCAGGCCGGTGACGCGTTGGTACTTGCCGGGAGTGCAGATCACTGGCACGCCATAGAGCACGTCTTCGGGGATGCCATAGCTGCCGTCCGACGGGATGCCCATCGTGACCCACTTGCCGTTGCTGCCCAGCGCCCAATCGTGCATGTGGTCGATGGCGGCGTTGGCGGCAGAGGCAGCGGAGGACAGGCCGCGCGCTTCGATGATGGCGGCGCCGCGCTTTCCGACCTTCGGAATGTAGTCGTTCTTGTACCAGGCTTCGTCATTCACCAGGGCCGGCGCCGCCTTGCCGGCGACGGTGGCGAAGCGGATGTCCGGGTACATCGTCGGGGAGTGGTTGCCCCACACCACCATCTTCTCGACGGCGTCCACCGGGTTGCCGGTGCGGGCGGCGAGTTGCGACATGGCGCGGTTGTGGTCGAGGCGCATCATCGAGGTGAAGTTGGTCTTGGGCAGGTCGGGTGCCGACTTCATGGCGATGTAGCCATTGGTGTTGGCCGGGTTGCCGACGACGATGACGCGCACGTCGCGCGAGGCGGCGTCGTTCAGGGCGCGGCCCTGCTCGATGAAGATCTTGGCATTCTCGGCCAGCAGATCCTTGCGCTCCATGCCCGGACCGCGCGGCTTGGCGCCCACCAGCAGGGCGTAGTCGGCATCCTTGAAGGCCAGCTTCGGGTCGCCGGTGCCCACCATGCCCGCGAGCAGCGGGAAGGCGCAGTCTTCCAGTTCCATCATCACGCCCTTGAGCGCCTGCTGCGGCTTGTCCATCGGTAGTTCGAGCATCTGCAGGATGACGGGCTGGTCCTTGCCCAGCATTTCGCCGCTGGCGATACGGAACAGCAGGGCATAGCCGATCTGACCGGCGGCACCGGTGACTGCGACACGGACGGGGGCTTTGGCCATCGATTTCTCCTCGATTCAGGTTTTGGGGGCTTGAACTTGCGCCAGCCGCAGGGTTTCGGCCGGCGATGCTGCGGGGCATCCTAGAAAAATAACCCGCCCCTGTCAATAGGCTATCTATTATCTTATATAAGACATCAGATAGCCTATAGACACTAAAAAAAATCTATGCTTCAATTCACCCATGGCTCAGGAGTCCCCCACCTTCACTCCCCTCTATCGCCAGATCAAGACGCTGATCACTCAAGGTCTTGTGAGCGGCGAGTGGCGTCCCGGCGAGGCCATCCCCAGCGAAACGGAACTGGCGCAGCGCTACAACGTGAGCCAGGGGACGGTGCGCAAGGCGGTGGACGAGATGGCGTCCGAGAATCTCCTGGTCCGCCGCCAGGGCAAGGGCACCTACGTTGCTTCGCACAACGATCCGCGCGCCCTGTTCCGTTTCCTGCGTCTGGTCCCCCTTTCCGGCGAACTGAGCCACCCGGTCAGCGTGCCCATGGAGTGCTGGCGCGCCAAGTCCGGGCAGGAAGTGTCGCGGGTGCTGTGCATCGAACCGGGTGCGCCGGTCATCATCCTGCGCCGCCTGCTCAAGTTCTCCGGCAAGCCGGTGGTGGTGGACGAGATCTATCTGCCCGGCGACATCTTCTCCGGGCTCAGCCTTGAGATGCTCCAGGATTACCAGGGCTCCATGTACGGCCTGTTCGAATCGCGTTTCGGCGTTCGCATGATCCGCGCCGAGGAAAAACTCCGTGCCGTGGCGGCCGACCGTGCCAGCGCGGAACTGCTTGGCGTGGCCGAAGGCAGTCCGCTGCTGTCCGTGGAACGGGTCACCTTCACCTACGGCGATCGCCCGGTCGAGTGGCGTCGGGGGCTCTATTGCACGGCTGAGCATTACTATCTCAACGAATTGAGCTGATGGACAGATAAACAAATTTTAGTCAGATTGCGGTAAGTGTATAAAATTATCGCTGTCGAAAACGTTCGGCGTGATGGTGCGCTGCTGCACGATTCAAGAGGGGAGTGATATGGCGGAAATGGCAATCAAAAAGAAACGGCCGAAGCACCTGGACCTGGTGGTGATTCGCCTGCCGCTGCCCGGCTTCGTGTCGATCCTGCACCGCGTCAGCGGAGCCGGTCTGTTCCTCATGCTGCCCCTGCTGATGTGGCTTTTCGCCGGCAGCCTGGCATCGCCCGAGGGTTTTGCCGCCACCAAGCAGGTGCTGGCCTACCCGCTGGTCAAGCTGGTCATGCTCGGGCTGCTGTGGGCCTACCTGCACCACTTTTGCGCCGGCATCCGCTACCTGTTCCTCGACCTCGATATGGGCGTCGATCTTCCGGGGGCGCGCCGCAGCGCCTGGGCGGTGCTGGCGGTGAGCCTCCCACTCACCCTGATCCTGGGATGGAAACTGCTATGGTGAATCGCATCGTCGTCGGCGCCCATTACGGCATTCGCGACTGGCTGGCGCAGCGCATCACCGCCGTGGTGATGGCGGTCTACACCGTCATCCTGGCGGTGGCCCTGCTTTCCATGTCCGCGGTCAACTACGATTCCTGGCGCGCGCTGTTCGCGCACGGGGCAATGCGCTTCGCCACCTTCCTGTTCTTCGTCAGCCTCTTCTATCACGCGTGGTTGGGTGTGAGGGACATCTTCATGGATTACATCAAGCCGACCGGCGTGCGCCTCGCGCTCCATGTAATCGCCATCGTGCTGCTCACCGGCTATCTCGGCTGGGCGGCGCAGATCCTGTGGAGGCTGTAAGTGAGCATCACCGTTCGCAAGTTTGATGCAGTCATCGTCGGCGCCGGCGGTTCCGGCCTGCGCGCCGCCATCCAGTTGTCCGAGGCGGGGCTCAAGACCGCCGTCCTGACCAAGGTTTTTCCGACCCGTTCCCACACCGTCGCCGCCCAGGGGGGGGTCGCTGCGTCGCTGGGCAACTCCGAGCCCGACCACTGGCACTGGCATATGTACGACACCGTCAAGGGCTCCGACTGGCTCGGCGACCAGGACGCCATCGAGTTCATGTGCCGCAAGGCCAACGAGGTGGTGATCGAACTGGAGCACTACGGCATGCCCTTCGACCGCCTCGAAAGCGGCCGCATCTATCAGCGGCCCTTCGGCGGTCACATGTCGAATTTCGGCGAGAAGCCGGTGCGTCGCTCCTGCGCGGCGGCCGACCGTACCGGCCACGCCATGCTGCACGCCATGTACCAGCGCAATGTGCGCGCCAACACCCAGTTCTTCGTCGAGTGGATGGCGCTGGACCTGATCCGCGACGCCGAGGGCGAGGTGCTGGGCGTGACCGCGATGGAGATGGAGACCGGCGAAGTGGTCGCCTTCCATGCCAAGGCCACCATCTTCGCCACCGGCGGCGCCGGGCGCATCTACTACTCCTCGACCAACGCCTTCATCAACACCGGCGACGGCCTGGGAATGGCGGCACGCGCCGGCATTCCGCTGGAGGACATGGAGTTCTGGCAGTTCCATCCCACCGGCGTGGCCGGCGCCGGCGTGCTGATCACCGAGGGCGTGCGCGGCGAGGGCGGCATCCTGCGCAATTCCCAGGGCGAGCGCTTCATGGAGCGCTACGCGCCCAACGCCAAGGATCTCGCCTCGCGCGACGTGGTGTCCCGCGCCATGGTCACCGAGATGAACGAGGGCCGTGGCTGCGGCCCCAACAAGGACTACGTGCTGCTCGACATCACCCACCTCGATCCCAAGATCATCATGCAGCGCCTGCCGGGGATCCGGGAAATCTCGATCCAGTTCGCTGCCGTTGACCCGATCCGCCAGCCGATCCCGGTGGTTCCCACCTGTCATTACCAGATGGGCGGCATCCCCACCAACTTCCACGGCCAGGTAGTGATCCCTCGCGCGAGCAGCATGAACCAGCCGGTGCCCGGCTTCTATGCCGCCGGCGAATGCGCCTGCGCTTCGGTGCACGGCGCCAACCGCCTCGGCACCAACTCGCTGCTCGACCTGCTGGTGTTCGGCAAGGCCGCCGGCGAGACGGCGGTGGAGGAACTGAAGAAGTCGTCCAAGGCGCACAAGGAACTGCCGCAGGAAGCGATCGAGCGCAGTCTGGAGCGCGTTGCCCGCCTCGACGCCCAGAAGGACGGCGCCAGCGTGCACGAGACGCGCCTGGCCATGCAGCGCACCATGCAGAACCACTGCGGCGTGTTCCGCTTCGGCGACAAGCTGAAGGAAGGGGTCGCGAAGATTCTGGAGATCGAGCAGCAGGTCGAGAACATCTTCATCAAGGACAAGTCCAAGGTGTTCAACACTGCGCGGCTCGAAGCGCTGGAACTCCAGAACCTGATCGAGGTGGCGGTTTCGACGATGGTGTCGGCGGAAGGGCGCAAGGAATCCCGTGGCGCCCACGTGCGCAGCGACGCACCCGACACCGCCGAGCATCCCGATGGCCGCGACGACCAGAACTGGCTCAAGCACACGCTCTGGTACAAGGAGGGTAACCGGCTCGACTACAAGTCGGTGAAGCTGACGCCGCTCACCGTGCCTACCATCGAATTGAAGAAGCGCGCATATTGAGGCCGACCCCATGAGCACCCGTACGCTGCAGTTCAAGATCTACCGCTACGACCCGGACAAGGACGACAAGCCCTACATGCAGGACATCGCGGTCGAGATCGATCCCGGCCACGACCGCAAGCTGCTCGATGCGATGGTCAAGCTCAAGGCGGTGGACGATTCGCTGTCCTTCCGCCGGTCCTGCCGCGAAGGCGTCTGCGGCTCCGATGCCATGAACATCAACGGCACGAACGGCCTGGCCTGCCTCACCGATCTCGCCGACATCAAGCAGCCGGTGGTGCTGCGTCCGCTGCCCGGCCTGCCGGTGATCCGCGACCTGATCGTGGACATGACGCAGTTCTTCAAGCAGTACCACTCGATCAAGCCCTACCTGGTGAACAATGATCCGCCGCCGGAGAGCGAGCGGCTCCAGTCGCCTGAGGAGCGCGAGGAGTTGAACGGACTGTACGAGTGCATTCTGTGCGCCTGCTGCTCCACCGCCTGCCCCTCCTTCTGGTGGAACCCGGACAAGTTCGTCGGCCCGGCGGGACTGCTCAACGCCTACCGCTTCATCGCCGACACCCGCGACCAGGCCACCAGCGAGCGTCTCGACAACCTCGAGGACCCGTACCGGCTGTTCCGCTGCCACACCATCATGAACTGCGTCGATGTCTGCCCGAAGCATCTCAACCCGACGCGGGCGATCAACAAGATCAAGGACATGATGGTCAAGCGGGCGATCTGATCCGATGCGCGACCGAGCGATGGATGGCCGGTTGCGCTGGCGCATGATGCGCCGCGGGCTGCTTGAACTGGATCTGGTGTTCGAGCGCTTCCTGGCGCGGGACTTCGAAGCCCTCGACGATGTGCAGCGGGCAGACCTGGATCGTCTGCTCGACTTCGAAGACACGGACCTGTGGGCGGTGCTGAGCGGGCGCGAGGAATGCGCCGACCCATCGTTGCGCGACTTGGTACATAGGCTGCGCGCGATCGGCTGACGCGGCGCGGCAAAATCCGTAGGTGCATTTTTTACTCTGACTCTGAACTCGATAAGGGCGACCATGACGACACAGCGCACGGCAACTCTCACGGTGGACGGAAAATCGGTGGACCTGCCGGTTCTCACCGGCAGCATCGGACCCGATGTCATCGACATTCGCACGCTTTACGGCAAGACCGGGATGTTCACCTTCGATCCGGGCTTCATGGCGACCGCCGCGTGCAAGTCGTCGATTACGTACATCGATGGCGACGCCGGCGTGCTGCTCTACCGCGGCTACCCGATCGAGCAACTGGCGCAGCAATGCGACTTCCTCGAAACCTGTTACCTGATCCTCAAGGGCGAACTGCCCAACGCGCAGCAGAAGGATCAGTTCGAGAACACCATCCGCCGCCACACCATGGTGCATGAGCAGTTGTCGCGCTTCTATTCCGGCTTCCGCCGCGACGCGCACCCGATGGCGGTCATGGTGGGTGTGGTCGGCGCGCTGTCGGCGTTCTATCACGATGCCATGGACTTCAGCGACCAGGAGCACCGCGACATCTCGGCCAACCGCCTGATCGCCAAGCTGCCCACCATCACCGCCATGGCCTACAAGTACAACATCGGCCAGCCCTTCATGCACCCGCGCAATGAGCTGAGCTACACCGCCAACTTCATGCAGATGATGTTCGCGGTGCCGAGCGAGCCCTACAGACCGAATCCGGTGCTGGTGCGCGCGCTGGATCGCATCCTGATCCTGCATGCCGATCACGAGCAGAACGCCTCGACCTCGACCGTGCGGCTGGCGGGTTCGTCCGGTGCCAACCCCTTCGCCTGTATCGCCTCGGGTATCGCCTGTCTGTGGGGTCCGGCGCACGGTGGCGCCAACGAGGCGGTGCTCAACATGCTGGAGCACATCGGTGACGTCTCCCGTGTCGGCGAGTACATCAAGCGTGCCAAGGACAAGAACGACACCTTCCGCCTGATGGGCTTCGGCCACCGCGTGTACAAGAACTACGATCCGCGCGCCAAGCTGATGCGCGAGACCTGCTACGAGGTGCTCAACGAACTGGGTCTGCAGAACGACCGCCTGTTCAAGCTGGCGATGGAACTCGAGCGCATCGCGCTGGAGGATCCGTACTTCGTCGAGAAGAAACTCTATCCAAACGTCGATTTCTACTCCGGCATCGTGCAGCGCGCGCTGGGTATTCCGAAGTCGATGTTCACCGCCATCTTCGCCATGGCCCGCACCGTCGGCTGGATTGCCCAGTGGAACGAGATGATCTCCGATCCAGAGCAGAAGATCGGCCGGCCGCGCCAGTTGTTCACCGGCGCCCAGAGGCGCGACGTGCAGCCTGTTCGACAAGCGCTGACGCGCTTGTCGGCGAGGAGCGAGGGGTGAGGAGCGAGGAACCCATCCTTCGCGCCGCTCCCCCGCTCCTGACTCCAGAGCTCTGACCCCAAACTCCTCACCGAAGGAGCCCCACCCATGTTGAGACAAATGCAAGGCAACTCCTACCTGTTCGGGGCCAATGCTCCGTTCATCGAGGAGTTGTACGAGAACTACCTCGCCAATCCGGCATCGGTGCCGGACCAGTGGCGCGACTACTTCGACCAGTTGCAGAACATGCCCGGCTCGGGCGGGCCGGACGTTGCCCATACCCCCGTCATCATGAGCTTCGCGCAGCGCGCCAAGATGCCGCTGCTGCGCCAGGCGCCGCAACCCAGCGCCTCCGACCGCAAGCAGGTGGCGGTGCTGCAGATGATCAACGCCTACCGCTTCCTCGGCAACCGCTGGGCGCAGCTCGATCCGCTCAAGCGCACCGAGCGGCCGCAAATCGCCGAACTCGACCCGGCCTACTACGGCTTCACCGAAGCCGACCTCGGGGCGAGCTTCAACACCGGCAGCTTCGTCATGGGCCACGAGCGGGCAACGCTGCGCGAGATACTCGAAGCCCTGCGCCAGACCTATTGCAGCAGCATCGGTGTCGAGTACATGTACATCGCCGACGTCGGCCAGAAGCGCTGGATCCAGGCCCAACTCGAGCCCCTGCGCGCGACGCCGCGGTTCGACGCGGCGCAGAAGAAGCGCGTCCTCGAACGCGTCACAGCCGCCGAAACGATCGAGAAGTATCTCCACACGAAGTACGTCGGTCAGAAGCGCTTCTCGCTCGAGGGCGGGGAGTTGACCATCGTCGCGCTCGATGAGCTGCTGCGCTGCGCCGGTGCGGCGGGCGTGCAGGAGATGGTGATCGGCATGGCCCACCGTGGCCGCTTGAACGTGCTGGTCAACACCCTGGGCAAGGCGCCGGCGACGCTGTTCTCCGAATTCGAGGGCAAGCATGGCGATGACCTCTCCGCCGGCGACGTCAAGTACCACCAGGGCTTCTCGTCCGACGTCGCGACACCCGGCGGCGCGCTGCACGTCACGCTCGCCTTCAACCCCTCGCACCTGGAAATCGTCAATCCGGTGGTCGAGGGCTCGGTCTATGCGCGCCAGCGGCGCCGCGGCGACGAGCACGGCAACCAGGTCCTGCCGGTGCTGATCCATGGCGATGCGGCGGTGGCGGGGCAGGGCGTGGTGCAGGAGACGCTCAACTTCTCCCAGACCCGCGGCTACGGCACCGGCGGCACGGTGCACATCGTCATCAACAATCAGATCGGCTTCACCACTTCGGATCCGCGGGACTACCGCTCTTCGCTCTACTGCTCCGACATCTTCAAGATGGTCGAGGCGCCGATCTTCCACGTGAACGGCGACGACCCCGAGGCGGTGGCGCTGGTGACCAGGATCGCGCTCGACTTCCGCATGCAGTACAAGAAGGATGTCGTCGTCGACTTGATCTGCTTCCGCAAGCTCGGCCACAACGAGCAGGACGAGCCGATGGTGACGCAGCCGCTGATGTACAAGAAGATTGCCGCTCATCCCGGCACGCGCAAGCTGTATGCCGACAAGCTGGTCGCCCAGGGCGTGCTGGCGCCTGAGGGTCCGGAGGAGATCATCAAGGAGTACCGCGCCGCCCTGGATCGCGGCGAACTGGTGACCAACCCGGTGCTCACCGACCACCAGCGCAAGTTCCACACCGACTGGAAGCCCTTGCTAGGCCACAAATACACCGACGATGCCGACACCCGGGTGCCGGCAGCGGAACTGAAGCGCCTGGCGCAGCAGATCACGGCGGTGCCGGAGGGTTTCAGTCTGCATTCGCGGGTGCAGAAGATCAACGAGGACCGCAAGGCGATGGGTGCGGGCAAGCTGCCGCTGGACTGGGGCATGGCGGAGAACCTGGCCTACGCGACCTTGGTGGTCGAAGGCTTCGGCATCCGTGTTTCGGGCGAGGACTGCGGCCGCGGCACCTTCTTCCACCGCCACGCGGTGTTTCACGACCAGAGCCGCGAGAAGTGGGATGCGGGCATCTACATCCCGCTGCAGCATGTTCAGGAAAATCAGGCCCACTTCACGGTAATCGATTCGGTGCTGTCTGAAGAGGCGGTGCTCGGCTTCGAGTACGGCTATGCCACCGCCGAGCCCAATGAACTCGTCATCTGGGAGGCGCAGTTCGGCGATTTCGCCAACGGCGCCCAGGTGGTGATCGACCAGTTCATCACCTCGGGCGAAGCGAAGTGGGGCCGTATCTGCGGACTGGTGATGCTGCTGCCCCACGGCTACGAAGGGCAGGGGCCGGAGCATTCCTCGGCGCGGCTGGAGCGCTACATGCAGTCGTGCGCCGACCAGAACATCCAGGTCTGCGTGCCGTCTACGCCAGCCCAGGTCTTCCACCTTCTGCGCCGCCAGATGCTGCGCAAGATCCGCAAGCCGCTGGTGGTGATGACGCCCAAGTCGCTGCTGCGCCACAAGGATGCGGTGTCCAGCCTCGACGAGTTGGCCAAGGGCCGCTTTCACACCGTCATCGGCGAGGTGGACGAACTCGATGCGAAGAAGGTCACGCGCGTGGTCGTGTGTTCAGGCAAGGTCTATTACGACCTGCTCGCCGAGCGCCGCGCCAGGAAACACGAGGAAGCGGCAATCGTGCGTCTGGAGCAGCTCTATCCCTTCCCCGAGAAGGCTTTCGACGCCGAGCTGAAGAAGTATCCGGCGCTGAAGGAGATTGTGTGGTGCCAGGAGGAGCCGCAGAACCAGGGCGCCTGGTACGCGTCGCGTCACCACTTCGTCGAGCATCTGGAGAAGGGTCAGTCGCTGCACTTCGCCGGCCGTCCGGCGGCGGCCTCGCCCGCCGTGGGCTACCACTCCAAGCACGTGGCGCAGCAGAAGGCGGTGGTGGAAGCCGCCTTCGGCAAAGTCAAGAACTGAACGGGCTCGGCACAGCCAGAGCCGGAGGGATCGAACAATGCTAATCGAAGTAAGAGTACCGCAACTGTCGGAGTCGGTCGCCGAGGCCACGCTGGTGTCATGGCACAAGAAGGAAGGCGATGCCGTGGCCCGCGACGAGAACCTGATCGACATCGAAACCGACAAGGTGGTGCTGGAAACGCCGGCGTCCGACGCCGGCGTGCTGGTTAAGATCGTCAAGGCCAACGGCAGCAGCGTGACTTCGGGCGAGCTGATCGCCCACATCGATACCGAAGCCAAGGCCGGCGCCGGTTCGTCGGCGCCCAAGGTCGCGGCTGCCGCGCCGGCCACGGCCGCGACCGCAACTGCCGCCGGGGGCGTGATGCCGGCGGCGCGCAAGCTGATGGAAGAGAAGGGAATCGATGCCTCGCAGGTCCAGGGCACCGGCCGTGGCGGGCGCATCACCAAGGGCGACGTTCTGGAGGCCGGCACCGCCAAGCCTGCCGCCGCCCCGGCGGGCGCCCCCGCAGCCCCGGCACAGGCCGCCAAGCCGGCACTGCCCCAGCCGCCGGCCCCGGTGGATCTGGAGGCCATCGTTGCCGAGCGTCCGGAGCAGCGGGTGCCGATGTCGCGCCTGCGCGCCCGCGTGGCCGAGCGCCTGGTGCAGTCCCAGTCCACCGCCGCGATCCTGACCACCTTCAACGAGGTGAACATGGCCCCGGTGATGGAAATGCGCAAGAAGTACATGGACCGCTTCGAGAAGGAGCACGGCGTGCGCCTGGGCTTCATGTCCTTCTTCGTCAAGGCCGCGGTGCAGGCGCTGCGCAAATACCCGGTGCTCAACGCCTCGGTGGACGGCAACGACATCGTCTATCACGGCTATTTCGACATCGGCATCGCGGTGGGCAGCCCGCGCGGCCTGGTGGTGCCGATCCTGCGCGACGCCGACTCGCTGTCAATGGCCGACATCGAGCGCAAGATCGCCGAGTTCGGCGCCAAGGCCAAGGACGGCAAGCTGACCATCGAGGATCTGACCGGCGGCACCTTCTCCATTTCCAACGGCGGGGTGTTCGGCTCGATGCTGTCCACGCCCATCATCAACCCGCCCCAGTCGGCGATCCTCGGCATCCACGCCACCAAGGACCGGCCGGTGGTGGAGAACGGCCAGATCGTCATCCGCCCGATCAACTACCTCGCCATGTCCTATGATCACCGCATCATCGACGGACGCGAGGCGGTGCTCGGCCTGGTGACGATGAAGGAAGCGCTGGAGGATCCGGCGCGGCTGCTGCTGGATATGTAACGGCAGGATTCAGGAATCAGGATTCAGGACTTAGGATTCAGGATTCAGGGAACACCGGCAGCTTCGGCACTGAATCCTGATCTTGTTCCCGTGCGGTGGCGTAGCGTCCTTCACCACCAGACTGAATCCTAGATCCTGAATCCTAGATCCTGAATCCTAGATCCTGAATCCTGAAATTATGACCAAGAAATTCGACGTGGTAGTAATCGGCGCCGGTCCCGGGGGCTATGTGGCCGCCATCCGCTGCGGCCAGCTCGGGCTCAAAGTGGCGTGCATCGAAGAGAACCCCTACGACGATCCGAAGGGCGAGGTGCGCCTGGGCGGCACCTGCCTCAATGTCGGCTGCATCCCGTCCAAGGCCCTGCTGCAGTCCTCCGAACTGTACGACCATGCCAACCATGCGTTCATGATGCATGGCATCAAGGTCGAGAACGTCGAGATGGACGTCAAGACCATGATGCGGCGCAAGGACAACATCGTCGGCCAGCTCACGCAGGGCATCAAGGGCCTGTTCAAGAAGAACAAGGTCACCCTGCTGCCAGGCCACGGCCGCTTTGCCGGCCTCAACGACGAGGGCGAATGGCAGATCGACGTCGACGGCGAGGTGGTCGAGACGAAGAACGTGATCGTCGCCACCGGCTCGCGTCCGCGCCATCTGTCCGGCATAGCCGTGGACAACGCGACGATCTGCGACAACGTCGGTGCGCTCTCCTTCTCGTCGGTGCCCAAGCGGCTCGGAGTCATCGGCGCCGGGGTCATCGGCCTGGAGCTTGGCAGCGTGTGGAAGCGCCTCGGTGCCGAAGTCACGATCCTCGAAGCGTTGCCCGATTTCCTCGCCGCGGCCGACAGCTCAGTCGCGAAGGAGGCCTGGAAGGTGTTCACCACCCGCCAGGGGCTGGACATCCGTCTCGACGTCAAGATCAACAGCGTCGCGAGCGACGGCAAGGGCGTTCGGATCGATTATGAGATGGGCGACACCGCCGCCGTGCTGGAGTGCGACAAGCTGATCGTCTCCGTTGGCCGCGTGCCCAACACCGACGGGTTGAACGCGGCAGCGGTGGGCCTCAGGATCGACGAGCGCGGCTTCATCGACGTTGACCATCATTGCCGCACCAACCTCGAAAACGTCTTCGCCGTGGGCGACGTGGTGCGCGGCCCGATGCTCGCCCACAAGGGCATGGAAGAAGGCGTGATGGTGGCCGAGATCATCGTCGGCCAGGCGGGCCACGTGAATCACGACACCGTGCCCTGGGTGATCTACACCCAGCCAGAGATTGCCTGGGTCGGCCGCACCGAGCAGCAGTTGAAGGCCGACGGCATCGACTACCGCATCGGGCAGATCCCCTTCCTCGCCAACGGCCGCGCGCTGGGGCAGGGCGACACCACCGGCTTCGTCAAGGTGCTGGCGGATGCCCGCAGCGACCGCATCCTCGGCGTGCACATCATCGGGACCAATGCCTCGGAGCTGATCGCCGAGGCGGTGGTGGCGATGGAATTCGGCGCTTCGGCGGAGGATCTGGCGCGCACCTGCCACGCCCACCCGACGCTGTCGGAAGTGATGCACGAGGCGGCGCTGGCGGTGGACAAGCGGCCGCTGCACTTCTAGCGGCGGAATCGCCGATGGCGCGCCCGAAAGTCAGGCGCCAGAGCACGGCGATTTGCCTCAACTCCCTCCCCCGCGTGCGGGGGAGGGTAGGGGTGGGGGCGCTGTTGCTCCCCCGCGTGCGGGGGAGGGTAGGGGTGGAGGCTTTCCGCGCATGAGAGCCCGCCACGCCCTGTCGCAGGACTTCCTCGGCGCCTTCCGCGCCGCCTTCGCCAATCGCGGCATCACCCCCGACGAGGCCCAGCTCGGCGCCGCGCGATGCCTCCAGTTGCTGTTCGACGAGCTGATGGCCTTCAAGCGGGCACGGCGCACCAGACTGCGCAAGCTGCTGGTCCATCCGCCGATTCCGCGCGGCATCTTCCTGTGGGGCGGCGTGGGGCGGGGCAAGAGCCTGCTGATGGACTTCTTCTTCGAGGCGCTGCCCTACAAGCGCAAGCGCCGGGTGCACTTCCACGCCTTCATGCGCGAGGTGCACGAGTCCATCCGCGGCCTCAAGGACGAGCCCGACCCGCTGGTGAAGATCGCGGCGCGCATCGAGCGCGAGACGCGCTTCCTGTGCTTCGACGAGTTCCACGTCTCCGACATCGCCGACGCCATGATCCTCGGCCGGCTGCTGGAGCAGCTCTTCGCCCGCGGCGTCGTCTTCATGATGACGTCCAACTACCCGCCGGACGGCCTCTACCCAAACGGCCTGCAGCGCCAGAACTTCCTGCCCACCATCGCGCTGCTCAAGCGGCATATGGATGTCATCAAGGTCGACTCGGGGGTGGACTACCGGCTGCGCACGCTGGAGCGCATCGAAACCTACCTCGTCCCCGCCGACGCGGCCGCGGAAGCGAGCCTTGCTCAGGGCTTCGAAGCCCTGGCTGGCGGCGGCGGCCACGACAAGCCCATCATCATACTCGGGAGGGAACTGCCGGTGCGGCGCCGTGCTGCCGGCGTGATCTGGTTCAACTTCGCCACGCTGTGCGGCGGACCGCGTTCCCAGAACGATTATCTGGATCTGGTGCATCACCATCACACGCTGCTGCTCTCCGGCGTGCCGCGCATGGGCCCCGACCAGTCCGCCGAGGCGCGGCGCTTCACCTGGCTGGTGGACATCCTCTACGACCACAAGGTGAAGCTGATAGTCAGTGCCCAGAGTGCGGCGGAGGAACTCTATGTCGCCGGCCCCAACGCCCAGGAATTCCCGCGCACCGTGTCGCGCCTGATCGAGATGCGCTCGCGCGAATACCTCCACGCCGAGCACCGCGCCGACACCGAAGCCGACCGGACGATTACCGAAACGTAGGGCGCGCCATGCGCGCCGAGCCAATACCTCCGTGGGGCGGTTCAAGGCTCCAGGCCGGAGCCGACGAAGTGGGCGCGCAGCGGCACCGCCTCTACGCGCTCGGCAAGGGGAAACGCATCGCGTCCGGCGTGCACCACGTAAAGCCTGTCGAGCGCCAGGCATTCCAGCGACGAGCGCATCGAAGGCGTTACTCGCGGCACATCCGAGAATTTCACCTCGAAGCCGAGACGTCGGCCGCGGTGCTGGACGAAAAGGTCGAGTTCGGCCCCGGAATGCAGCTTCCAGTAATGGCACTCGTCCCCGCGCACACCGAGGATCCGGGCAATCCCGGGGAGGACGAAGCCTTCCCACGACGCGCCCACCTTCGGGTGTCCGTGCAGCGCCGCCAAGTCGCCAATGCCGAGCAGCGTGTGTAGCATGCCGCTATCGCCCAGATACACCTTCGGCGCCTTGACCTGCCGCTTGGCCAGGTTTTCGTGCCACGGCCGGAGTATGTCAACAGACTCTAGCGTGACGCCGAAGGCGCGCGCCAGTTCCGAGCCGTTCCATGTCTGCCCCGAGTAATGGGCGAGCATGCTCCAGAAGCGCCCCAGGGTGGCGGCGGGCAGGCGCAGTCCGAGGGCGGGAATATCGCGTTCGAGGAAAGTCCGGATGAATTCCTCCCGCCAGCGCTCGCTGGCCGGATCGCCGTCGGCCAGGAACGCTCTTGGAAACCCGCCGCGCAGCCAAAGGACGTCGCGCTTCCCATCGCCGCACTCGCCGAGGTCGAATCCGTTGAGTTCGTGGCAGGCAATGCGTCCCGCGAGGCTCTCGGAACTGTCCCGCATCAGCGACGGCGATGCGGAACCGAGGATCAGGAAACGGGCCGGAATTCCGGGGCGATCGACCAGCACCCGCAAGACGGGGAACACGTCAGGCCGCCGCTGGATTTCGTCGATGACCACCAGGCCGGTAAGCGGGTCGAGAGCCAATGCGGGTGAGGCCAGCCGCGCATCCGAGCGCGGATCCTCCAGATCGAACCAATGGACCGGCCCGGGGAAATCTGCTCCTACGGCTCGCGCAAGCGTTGACTTGCCAACCTGGCGGGCACCGACTGGCGGGCACCGACGATGGCGACGACGGGAAACTGCCCGAGCAGACCATCGATGGTGCGCAAGTGGTGACGGCGGTCGATCATCGGGCGCGGGTTTACCATGAAAATGGATAGTCAGACTCTGACATTTCATGGATTCCTGGTCTGCCTGATCGAGATGTGCAGGCGGTACTACCTCCGCACCGACACCGAATCCGACCGGCAAGTCACCGAAACGTAGGGCGGGCCACGCCCGCCGAATCAACGACCGGTGCGCACGACGAACCCTACCTGGCGTCGAGCGGGGTGAGACGGGCTTGCCGCGAAATGCGCCCCTCGTAGGGCGCGCCGAGCCAGACCGGATGCGATCTCAGCCAGCGGACACGCCGGCGAGCGTTGCCGCATTGGCCTCGCAAATCTGACGGAATCCCGGACTGATCCTCGGGTCGGCGGCGCAGATTTCCCAATACTTGATGGCTGCCGCGGCGGCCTCGACCCAGGCCTGGCGATCTCCGGGCAGCGGACGTTCCGGCACGTATGTCCGCTCCGGAACTTCGCCGCCGCGCAGCGGCGCATAGGCCATCGGCAACATGTCGTAAATCGGCGCCAAGGCAAGGCCCGGTCGAAACGCGAGATTGCCCTCATGCATGTCGGTGTTCGCGATCAGTCGGCCGAACCACCACGCGCGGGCGATCCGTTCCGCATCCTCGCCGGACAGCCACCCCTCGCGCTGCAACGCGTTGGCGACCCTGGGCCAAGGGGCGCCGCCCATGCCGATCAGCGCCGGGTTCAGGCTGGCGAGGGTGCAAACCGCGGATCGCCCGTGCTGGCCATGGCGATCGAAGCGCACCGATTCCAGGAAATTTCGGTTCCCGTGCCGGCGTATGTAGCATCGGGCGGCCGCAATGCCGAGTTCGGATTCCAGCGTTGTGAGGGCCACGTGCTCGCAGACGAGAAGGTCGGCCCAGCGCTGCACCGTGGGTGATTCGTCGGCACCGGAGAACTTGACGATCACATCAACGTGTTCGCCAGTCAGAATCCGGGCCGCGGTGAATTTGGGAAACTCGCCTCCTGCCGAAGAGGCAGCCTCGCCGTGGGTGAGGGCAAGCGCCGCCAGCCGCGGATAGGCGGCCTCGATCTCCTCCTCGGTCAGAACCTCGCCCGTTGTCCTTTCGAGATCGAGGAAGCGCCGGTAGGCGGCTTCTCCCGCGATCAGATCCCCGGGCAGGTCGCTGCCTCGCGCCGCCAGCACGTGCAGGACATCGTCGTCGGACCAATTTTCCGGGTTGTCCGCGACGTCAAGGTCGAGGGCGTGCCGGTGCGCGAAGTTGCGTCCGAGGAAGCCCTGGGGACGCATGTCCATGAGCGGATACGGCAAACCGTCGAACCAGCCGTTTACCATGTCCCCGCTCAGCGGCCAGGGAAAGGCTTCCTGGAACGACAAGGCACAGCCCGACGGATAGCTGAGGTCGAGATGGCCGATTTCGCGCCCATGCCCCGCCGCGTCGATGCGGAAGAGCGGAATAGGCGACGGGTTGCCGCGCAGCGGGCGCCGCAGGGCGTAGCGCCTGCGCCGCGAACCGCCACGGGCGACGACGATATCCCCCATGGATTGCAGAGCGCGCGCGAGAGTCGACCGGTTGATCCCGCCTAGCCTCATGCAGAGTTCAGCGCTCCCCGCGCGGGGATGCGCGCGAAGGAGCCTGGTCAGATCCTCGCTGCGGCGTCTCGTCATGGCCGTCAGTGTGCCACAGGCTGCAACGAAAATCGCAACGAAACGCTGCAGCATAAACTATTAAACGCCAGTGTGTTGGAGAGTATTGTCGTCGGTAGATGCGACGAATGGTGCTGCCTGGATGCGCCCGCCGCCGATTTCCGCCACCGCGATGCAGGCATTCGGCGGGCAACTGGTCCGAGGAGCAGGCTCCGATCGTCCGCACCGCTAAAATGCTTGGACGTCACGACATCAAGGAGACATCATGGGCAGCGCTGCCGTTCGTTCCACCCTTTACCTCGATCCAGCCCTCCACCGGGCGTTGCGCGTCAAAGCCGCGATTTTGGGTTGCACCATGTCCGAGATCGTCAATGACGCCATCCGTGACGCACTGCGCGAGGACGAGGAGGACTTGGCTGGTTTCGGCGCTCGCGCGGCCGAGAAGACCTTGGGCTACGAAGCGTTTCTGGCGCGGCTCAAGGCCGATGGCACGCTATGAGTTGAGGTTCAAGGCTTCCGTGGCCAAGGACCTGCGCGGAATCCCCAAGCGGATGCGCGGCGCATTCTGGCGTGCATCGAGTTGCTGCGGGACGACCCGAGGCCACCGGGTTTGGTCAAGCTGTCTGCGCAAGAGCGCTACCGCCTGCGGCAAGGAATCTACCGCATCTTCTACACCATCTCGGACACCGAAGTGCTGGTCGAGATCGTCAAGGTGGCCCATCGCCGGGAGGGCTACCGCGAGTCGTGACTTGCGCTGCATTGGTGCCGAGGCGCCAGAGACGATCGGTGCGCGGCGCACCCTGCTGCTGCACGGCAGCCGCACCGCGAGGGGCCCGAGGCCGAGGGGTTCCCCGGCACCGTGTCGCGCCTGATCAGCCGAGCCGCGACGGGATCAACAGGGGGCGTCGGTGCGCAGTCGGCCGGCTCGGGCGGTTCAAGCTGGCGTACCGACCGGCGGGGATAGCCCCAGCATGGCAGCATCCTTCGCGAATCGGCGATCGAAGGTTTCCAGCCTTGTGCAATGCGCTGCGCGCGCCAGATGCAGGGCATCGGCAAAATCCAGTCCGCCGACATGCCACGCCGTGGCTTGGGCAAACGCCGCCGCCTCCTCGAGTGTCACATTCGGCAGCGCCATCAGGTGCTCGAAGACACGCTGCACCGTCGGAGCGTCGCACTGGTAAGGGCCGATCAATACCCAGGCCAGTTCGAGGGCGACATCCGCCGACACGAAGTAAGGCCGTTCGGCGGACAGTGTCGCCAGCGCCGCCTGCTGTTCCGCACGATCCCGTTCCTCGGCCGAGGCAACGTAAAAGCGGGCGAGCACGTTCGTGTCCAGGGCGATCATTGGGCGATCACAGATCGATCACAGGGCGATTACGGGGCGATCACAGCGGCCGTTCTCCACCGTAGCGGACAAGGATGCGGGCGCCGTCCATTTCCTCCAACGGGATGAAGCCGACCCTGTTCGCGACCATGCCCACACCGTCTTCGACCTTCGAAGGTCTGCCTCGAATCGCAGGGCGAATCGTTGCCGCCTTCCCGTCCGCCGCAAGTTCGATCTCGACGCGGGTTCCGGGGGCGATCCCCAACTTTCTGCGAATCTCTGCGGGCAGCACCACCTGCCCCTTGACCGAAACCGCGACGCTTGCCATGTTGGCCCCCTGAGTCTCAAGCGAATCCAATGGCGCAGCTTAGCATGATTCTTACCATGTAAGACACTGTCGCGGGCCATCGAAATGCGCTCGCGGGAATACCTCCACGCCGCGCACCGCACCGACACCGCATCCGACCGGAAGATCACCGGAACGTAGGGCGCGCCATGCGCGCCGATCCGGGGTGCGCTGCGGGCGGCTCACCCCGGCGGCGTAGTCGCCCGGCGCGGCAGGTGGCCGACTCCGCTCCGCAGCGCCCCATCACTTACCGTGGCAGGCATGGCGCCAGAGCTGCGCGTTGATCGTGCCCTCATCGACCGGAAACGACTTGTCGTCAGGCTCGGCCTTCGCCATGGCCTTCAGGCTCGCCCCCGAACCCAGGACCTGGACCGAATGATTGCGGCAGTCGAAGACCCGCTTGGTGTAGTTGGGCGTCCCCTGCATCCGGACCCGCTTCACCACCAGCGTCGGAAGCTCCGCGCTGCCCCCTTTTTCGACCACGTAGAATTTCGCCTGCAGGTCGGTCTTGATGTCGATCAGGTACTCGGCGGCACAGGATAGCGACGCTCCCATCCCGGCCGCCAGGCCAAGCACTGCAACAGACAGTCTCATGCGTTTCTCCCGATGAAACGGCGTGCCGCCGGGCGCCGTGCCCTTCGCCCACGCCTTCGAAATACCCCAGAAAAAACCCCGCTCGAGTGACTTGAGCGGGGCTCGAATCGGCAGGCGGCAGCCTGAGGCCGCCGCCTTGTCCAGGCCGGTTAGTGGCAGATGGTGCAGCCGATCGGCGTGCCGGCCGGAATGGTCTGCCCGTTGAGGCGGCGGTCCTTCTTCGCCACCGACAGCACCGTGCCCACGTTGTTGCCGCGGCTACCCGGGCCATGACAGCCCGAGCAGTTTGCGGTGTTGCCGCCCAGGTTCTGGTGGCCGCCGTCGACGAAGCTGATCTGCGGACCGGCAGCGGTGCCGGTGGCCACGTTGGTGTCGTTGCCCACCGGGTGCATGCCGTGCGGTCCGCCCAGCGTGTTGCCGTTGTTCCACCGGGTGCCGTGGCAGGTCTGGCACTCGATGATGGTGCCGGTGTGCCCCTGCAACTGCCGGGCGGCGACGTTGTCGTTGCGTTCGGATTGGCGTTGGGCCACTCCGCATGGGTCGCGCCGTGGCAGCCTTCGCACATCACGCCGCCGTGGCCGGTGCTGACCCGGTAGAGCTGCGGATTGCCCGCACCCGGGGTGGCATTGCCCGCACCGGGGTTGGCAAAGGTACCGAAGGTGGCGGGTATCGCCGGCTCGGCGAAGCGCTTGTTGGTCGGCACGATGGGCGTCGCCTTGCCATCGCCGTTGCGGTAGGCCTGGCGCAGGCGGATGTTGTCGACATTGCCGTTCGCGTCCGCCGTGTTCACTCGGACGTTGCCGGTGGCCGTCAGGTTGTTGTTGGCATCACCCGTATGGCAGGACCCGCAGCCCGGCTCGTTGGCCCAGGGCACCCGCGGCTGGTTGCTGGCCGGGGTGTAGAAGTTGCCCTGGTTCAGCACGAAGGCACCCGGGGTCTGGTCGGCGAAACGCCCCGGAGAAGTCGCGCCCACCTGCTGCATGCTGCCGTGGCAGTCGCTGCACAGCATGGCGCCGTTGAACATGGCGCCACGCAGGCACTGTACGTTCGTGCCCGGATGGCACTGGTAGCAGTTCTGCTCCATGGCCGCGAGACGCGCATCCTGGTTGGTCACGGTGCCGGCGGCGTTCTGCACCGGCGGCGGGATCGGCGGGAACAGGTTGTTCGGCAGCGAGCCGTGGTGGTTGTGCATCACCCGCGAGTTGCTCTGGTGGGCGAGCTGGTTGCGACCGTTGGCGATGGTACCCGGGGCACCGGCCAGCGGGCCGAGTTGCGCCAGGTCCAGCGCCGGGGTGTAGTGGCACACCTGGCAGACCACCGGCTTGTTCTGCACCAGCGCCTGGTTGGTCAGGCAGGACGCGTACCGTTCGGGTTCGCGCCGTCGATGGTGCAGGGGTGGCGCGGAGCCGGGGGCCACGCAGTTCTCGCCGGCAGGAACGTTGTCGCAGGCGGTGCTCACGTAGCGCGCGCCGTGCCTGAAGTCGTGCAGGCGCAGCACGTTGATGTCGGCCGCCCACTCGACGCTGACCCGGCTGGGCAGGTTGGGGTCCGGGTCCTGGGGCTGACCGCCACCGGCAGGCCGGCGGCTCCAGCGTGTCGGTCGGGTGCGGTGGTGCCGGCTGACTGCACGTTGTTGGATCCGTAGGGTCCGCGTGGCAGTTGGTGCAGCTCGCCTCGCCCGAGATCGGCAGCACGGTGTCCACCGTGGCGACGTTGGCTCCGGCGCTCCTCGCCTGCACCCGCACCAGCGGGTAGGCGTTCTCGCGGCCGTTGTCGTCGAAGGCCGCGAACGGGATGCCCGCGCCCTCGTACCAGTTCACGCCCGCCGCGACGTAGCCGAACGGGAAGTTGGTGAAGAAGGGCTTGTCGATGTAGTGCTCCTGCGCCAGTTTCGGGTCGTTCGCGCGGTAGGGCTGGAGGATACCCGGCATCGGGTGGAGCACCGCCGTCAGGCTTTCGTCGCCGCTGTTGATGATGCCGTCCGGACCGAGGTAGAGGTCTTCTACATTGGGCACCGGCAGACCCGTGTCGACGAGACGTTGAACGGAGGACCCGCCAACGGAGTCAGCGGTGCGCTGGAGCCGGCGCCGGGCTTGAACGGGTCGTATGCCGGGTAGAAGGGATTGTAGGTACCCGCCGGGATCGGGAAGTCCCAGAAGTTCGTCTTGTAGGTGCGGCCATCGCCCATGCGCCCAGCGAAGGTGTTGCTGGCGAGGATCGGGTCGTTCGGGTTGGACGCCGCGGAGTAGAGCACGGACACCCCTGCCGGATTGAGCACCGGACTTGTGGTTGCGCCCGCCGGCGTCTTCTGGACCACCTGCGCCAGCAGCACCTGGAACGGCGGCAGGATGCTCGAAACTCGGGTATCCAGATCGCCGCAGTGCATGCCGAGGTCGTTGATCGCCAGCACGCTGTAGGCCGAGGTCGCGTTGTTAATGATGGTCTGCGGCGGCACCGTGGCGTCGGGGCAGCCGATCTGGCTGGTCGAGTTGATCGAGAGCCCCAGGTTCGCCGGGACGCAGTTCACCTGCTGCTGCACGCCGTTGCCGCTGAGGCCGACGTTGACCGTCGCGGTATCGGGATCGTTGCTGTTGACCGCCACATTTCCCGTGTCGGCGCCAATCTGCCCCGGCCTGTAGCTCACCGAGATGGGGCTCGATGCGCCCGGTGGCCACGGTGAAGCCGGTCGCGCTGGTGATGGCGAAGTCGGCGCTGCCGGTGCGCACCAGGGTCACGTTGCAGGCGCCGGTGCCGCTGTTGCTCACGGTGGTGCTGCGCGCGGCCGTGCTGCCGACGGTCACGTTGCCGAAGGCGAGCGCGGTCGGCGCCACGGCGATGTTGCAGACCTGCTGCTGCACCTGCTGGCCGGTGCCGTCAGGGCCACGTTGACGATGGGTGTGTCGGGGTCGTTGCTCGCGACCGACAGGGTGCCGGTGTCGGCGCCGCCATTGGTGGGCGTGTAGCTCACCGATACGTTCTGCGATCCGCCGGCCGCCACGCTGAAGGTGAGCGGGGGCGCGACCGCGAACTCGGTGGTGCCGGTGCGGGTCAGGGTCACGTTGCAGGCGGCGGTGCCGCTGTTGCTCACCGTCGTGCTCAAGGTGCGCGAGGCACCGATGTTCACGGTGCCGAAGGCGAGCGTGGTCGGCGCCACGGCGATGTTGCAGACCTGCTGCACCCCGTCGTCGTCGAGGATGGTGCCGACGCCGGTGCCCTTGGCGATGGTCGCCCGGTCGGGTTTGCTCAGAACGACATTGAAGGTTTCGGTGGGTTCGGCGGTGTTGTTGTTGATGATCGGCACCGTGATGGTGCGGGTCAGCCGGTTCGCTTCGAACTCTGAGCGTGCCGCTGCGGCTGGATGTAGTCGCTGCCGGCGGCGGCCGTGCCGTTCTGCGTGGCGTAGTTCACGCGACCCGGCGGTTGAATTCGCCGGGCGCGTCAGCGTGACCGTGAAGATGGCCGCGCGTCCGGCCCCTCGGTCACCGTGACGTCGTTGATGCTCAACTGCTGTGCCTGGGCCGGGATGGCAAACGCCAACCCGGTCGCAAAGACAAGTGCGGTGCCTAGGCACCGGCCTAATAGTGTACTCATGAACCCTCCCGTGGAAGATGAAACGCCAACCGCCTGACCTCTTGTACGACAGCTTCCGACTGTTCAATTTCAGGTACTTGCATGCAGCCCAGGTCTGTGCCGGGCTATTGGAGGGATCTGGTGTCCCCGTATCCGGCCAAGGGAATTGGCGGCCGGCGTCGCCCTCTGACGGGGCGTGACTTACGTCACACAAACCAATCTTGAGCCAACAAAGATTCGTAAAGAAATTGAATCTACACATGCACTTTCAGTTGATATCTATTCTCGTATAAAGACCACTTCTTGCCCCGAGCGGCGGGAATGTTTTCCGTCTCGTGCGGTTTGCAATCGCCATGCGGATCATGCCTGCTCTACCCTGTCGAAAGGCTGACAGTTCGGCGTTCGCTAGCGTTGAAGTCGACCCAACAACGGTGGGCACGGCGCACCCTACTTCATCGGGGTATTTTGCGACGGCGGCGTGGGGCCAAATAAACGCCAACATGCGCTGGCGTTTCGGTTGAAGCCCGGGTTGGCGGTGTTGTGGCAGGTGCCGCACTCGAAGTTGCGGCCGACCGCTTCAGGGCCGGGATGCCGCTTGGGGCGGGGGTGCCCTTGGCGCTGACCTCGGTGTTACACACAATGCGGATGCGCGGCATCCTGGTCAGCGATTCGCTGGCCAGCTCCAGCAGGCTGCTCTGGAAATAGCCCGCGATGCGGTCATAGCGTCTGGCGCCCGTCAGTCGCGGCTTGAGAAACGCGTCGAAGAGGTTGGTCGGGCGAGAACTGAAACGACGCAGCATCTCACTCGCCGGCTTGCGACTGGATCAAGGCCACGACCTCGTCTGACAACCAGAGACCGGCCGCACGAATTTTTTCCAGGGATTCGCCAACAGACGCAATCAAGCCGCGCCGCTTGGCCAGTAGCAGTACGCCCCCGGTACCCAACATCGGAATGGCCAGGGCTTGCGCGCAGCGCCGGGCATCCAGGTCATCAATCACCGCGCGCAGTGAGGGCTCGTCCAATGCCCGGCTCAGCACCGCTGTTTCGCCCTTGCCGAGATTCCACGCCAGAATCCGTGGCGACGGGGCAACCGATTCCCGCGTCAGCCACGGCGCGCGCACGACGCCGCGGGCAGCGGCATCGTCTTTCTCGCTCGTAAGCTCCTGCCAGACGGCCTCGGGCACGATGATGCGCGGAAAAAGTTCCGGCAAGAGGTGCGCCTGGCCGCTCCGAAACAATGTGATGAGAGGAGATGCGTTGATGACAACGCGATCAATCGACATCGCGCAGCTCTTCCAACAATTCCTCGGCAGTGTATTGAAACGGGCTCACCTTGTAGCGCGACAGGGCATCGATGAAGGCGGCCCGCGTCAGGCCGGCGATTTCGGCCCCTCGCCCCTGGGAAACCCGGCCCAGTTCATACCACTTCACTGCCGCCGCGATACGCAGTTCTTGCGCGAATTCGCGCGGAGCCTGGTGCAAGGTGGCAAACGCTTCTTCGGGCATCTCCAAAACAAGTTGTGCCATCTCGTTCTCCTCATCAACCGCGATAATGTTCCACGCCAATCGCCAAACCTGCCATGGCATCCTGCATCGGCGCCCAGTGCGGGTTATGGGCGGTGACCTCCTGAAGGTAGCCGATTATGGCGGCCAACTGGGTGGTGCGCAGATTCCAGAAATCGGTACTTTCGACCAGATGCCGCAGTTCGTCGAGCACGCGCTGCTCGGCATCGCAATCATGCGCGCGCGGTTCGCGGTAATCCAGGATCGAGCGGCGCCGAACGGCGAGTTTCGCGAATCAGGCGTGCAGCGCCTTGAGCGCAACATCCGGCGCGGTCAGCACGATCTTGAGCAAGGCGGCAGCGGGCCCGGTCGGGTTGCGGCGGTGCTGCTCCCAGTTTTGCAGCGTCTTGACGCTGACTCGCATCAGACGGGCAAACTCGCTTTGCGACAGCCCGATCTGTTCGCGTACCGCCTTCACGTCGGGCGGCGCCACCTTGATCCGGCGCGAGGCCGGCGCTTCCCCGCGACGCAATCGCCCCGGCTTCTTTCAGGCTTTGCACCAAGTCATCGAACAATGCTTGTTCCATCGTCATAGCTCCTTCACAAATTCGCGCAGCAAGGCAGTTTCCCGGTCGGTCAGATCGTCCTTTTTCGACTTCGGGTAGATCAGCAGCATGTAGATCTGCCCATCGCCCCTGAGCCAGTAGTAGATCACCCGAACGCCGCCGCTCTTGCCACGCCCAGGCAGCGCGAAGCGCAGCTTGCGGATTCCACCGCCCCCCTTGATGACGTCGCCTCGTTCCGGGTTCTGCACCAGAACATTCTGGAGGCTCGCGTACTCGTCATCCGTCAGCAGATCGGCAAGCAGGCGGGTGAACGTCGGGGTTTCGATGAATTCCACGCCTTTGACTGTATGCGCCATTGGCGGATAGCGCAACGGCGATGACAAATCCTTGGCGTGCGATCGTTTTCCGCTTTCCGGGACAGCCTCTTCCAGCGGCATGGCGCGTCCCATCGCCGGTGGTGTCTGGAGCGCCGGGGCATGCCGGTCGTATTCGCGGCACCGGCGACCAACGGGAACGCCATGCATCGGCGGCGCCCGACCGCAGCGACGCCAGCGGCGCCGAGTCAGGGCCGCGATGCCGGGTGTGGCGGCGGACAGGCGTGGCGCGCGTAGTGGTCCGGGATCGAGCCTGCTTCGATGGTCCAGGGTTCGGGATCGGGCGTGCCCTTGTTCATGGCTTCCAGCGTCGGCCCCTCGCCGAGATACCGCACCTTCCAGTTCTTGCAGTCGAACCAGCGCTTGATGAAATGGGTGCTGTTGTCCGGCCCCACGCGCTTGGTGACCAGCACCGGGTTCTCGCTCGTCCCCTGTCTCTCGACAATGTAGTTCCGGCCTTGGGGATCGGACTTCATTTCGACCAGGGAATCGCCGGCAATCGTTCCGGCGCAGGCCAGCAGACCTGCGCTTGCGATCAACGCATGCAGCTTGGAAACCATCGGTTCCTCCTTGAAGGCCATTGCGGCCCACGATGCTACAAAAAAAGCCCGGACATTGCTGTCCGGGCTTGGAGTCAGGAACCGGGGACTGGCGTCCCCGGACTGAGTGAGGCTGTTACATCAGCGGCCGGTGATGGCGCTGTGGCAGGCGTTGCAACCGGCGTTCTGGTGCTGGCTGCGCGAGTGGATGTTGGTGAAGTTGCCACTCTGCGTGCCGTGGCAGCTCGGGCTGC
This sequence comes from uncultured beta proteobacterium, assembly GCA_963696505.1. GTDB lineage: Bacteria > Pseudomonadota > Gammaproteobacteria > Burkholderiales > Rhodocyclaceae > CAVOKN01. The sequence continues at coordinate 290,239 of CAVOKN010000007.1, forward strand.
ACGACCAGTTGCCGTTGGTTCCCTCGGTGAGGCCGGCGCGCGTCACCGCATAGCCCATGTCCGCCTGAAGGTTCATGCGCAGCGGCTTGCCGGTGGTGAAGGGCGAGATCGGCACGTCGTGGCAGGTACCGCAGGTGTTGGTGGCACCCAGGGAGGCTGCCTGCGGCTCGACGCCGTGGTTGAGGGTCTGGTAGGTATGGACCGGAACCACTTCCGTGCCGGCCGGCGCGCTGGTGTTCTGGACGCTGGTGCCGCAGACCGTATCCGGGTTCTGGCCGAGACCGGTGGCCACCGCGCGGCAGAAGCTGCCGGTACGGAAGAACTCGAAGGTCGATTGCGGAACCAGGCTGTTGACCGGCACGTCCGGGGTTGTTGACCGAGACGTTACGCGCCAGCTTGCCCCAGTGTTCCTTCATCGGGTAGATCTTGGCAGCGTTAATGCCGGCGCCGTGACCCGCGTGGTGGCGTTCTCGGGTTGGGGTTGGGACGACCCAGGACGTAGGCCGGCGTGCCGGTGGCCATGCCGAAGGCGGTCGCGATGTTGGCCGGCAGCGGCTTGGTCGGCGTTTGGGCCAGCGTTTCCTTCAGGTAGTACACCTGGCTGGTGCCGTCGAACCACTGGTAGGTCGGGTTGATCGGTGCCGGCGGAGTGGCGGTGCTGCTCTTGATCTCCTCCGGCAGCCAGCCACCGCGGCCGTTACAGGCGGTCTGCGTCACATGCGGCTTCTGCCAGTCGCGCGAGACCTCGGTTGCCACGCCCTTGCCGTAGCGCGGGATGTGGCAGGTCTGGCACGCCACCTTGTTGCTGTGGGTGTTGAAGGTCGCGCCGTTGGTGACGGCGTTGTGCACCGTCGCGGCGTTGTGGCAGCCGGCGTTGTCGCAGGTGAAGCGCGTGGCGCTGTCGTTGGCCCGCAGATCGAGACCTCGGCCGCGCATCCGGTGAGTCGTTTGACGACCGGTGTCGTTGACCGTCGGCGTGTCGTCCACGTTGTGGCAGCTCGAGCAGGTCATGTTCGATCCGCCGGTGGCGTCGCCATGTGCCGATCGATGGTGACGTCGGCGCTGTTGCGGTTGGCAGAGGAAATGTCACCGCGCTTGGCACCGTCGGCAGCACCCGCATTGGCGTGGCAGTTCAGGCAGGTGTTACGCGTGGTGCGATGCACCCCTTCCGCGGCCTGCCTCGGTGGTCAGTGCCATGGCGCCGAAGTTGGCAGGAATGCCTGCGGGAAGCGGCAAGACGCTGCCGGGGCGCCAGCCGGGCCGGAACTGGAAGTCCAGCGTGAGCGCGTTGACGTTCGGAATGCCGGCAAACCCGGTGCGGGTGACGGTGCTGCCGATCGAGGGAACGAGGTTCGCCGGCGGCATCGGTCGTCACGTTTTGCAGCACCAGAGGTGCGAAGCCTTCGCTCGTGCCCAGCGGGTTGTCGTTGCTGGTCAGCCAGTCGGGGAAGCGCTTGTAGGTCTCCTGGTGGCACATCAGGCAGTCGATGTTGGCCAGTTCGGTGCGCTGGTCGGCCAGCGGAAGGGCAGCCATCTCGGTCGGCGTCTTCGGGAAGCGGCCGTTGCCGACGTGACAACCGGCGCAGGTGAAGCGCGGGGAGTTCTCGTGCGTGCCGCAGTAGGTGTTGATGGCAAACGCGACGTTGAGCGCCGGCTGGTTCGGCAGGATGACCGGGCGGTCGGCCGGACCTTCGCCCGCGTTGCCGGCGATGTTGGTCACGAAGTCGGTCGGGCCGTTCTGCTGGTAGTGCAGCGAACCGTGCATGTTGCGCGCATCGGCTTCGTGGCAGGCCACGCACTGCGCCGGACCGGTGTACTCGCGTGCGCCGGTGAGGGCGTTGGTGAAGCAGCCGACGTGAGAGCCGTTGGGGTTGCCGATGTCGGCGGCCGGGTTGCAGGCGGTGGGCGGCGGCGGTGACGCGACATTGCGTGATGGTGCCAATGCCCTGGGCGTCGGTGATGCTGGCGCCGGCGGAGGGACCGGTCAGATTGACGTTGAAGGTTTCGTTGCCTTCCGTCAATCGCGTCGGTCAGCGTCGCGACCGTGAAGGCCTGGGTGGTGACGTTCGCCGCGAAGTTCAGGGTCACGTTGGCGCGGGCGGTGAAGTCGGCTGCAACTGCCGTGCCGTGCCGTCGGCGGTGCTGGCCACGACACTCACTGCCGTGGTGGTGGTTCCGGCACGGGTCACGGTGAAGCTGGCGGTGCCGCCTTCGGCTACCGTCACGTCGTTGATCGAGAACGTGGCGTTGTTCGGCGGCGGCGGGGCGACGTTGGTGATGGTGCCGATGCCCTGGGCGTCGGTGATGCTGGCGCCGGCGGAAGCACCGCTCAGATTGACGTTGAAGGTTTCATTGCCTTCCGTCACTGCGTCGGTCAGCGTCGCGACCGTGAAGGCCTGGGTGGTGACACCCGCGGCGAAGTTCAGGGTGACGTTGGCGCGGGCGGTGTAGTCGCTGCCTGCCGTGGCGCTGCCGTCGGCGGTGTTGGCGACCACGCTCACTGCGGTGGTGGTGGTGCCGCCACGGGTCACGGTGAAGCTGGCCGTGCCGCCTTCGGCTACCGTCACGTCGTTGATCGAGAACGTGGCGTTGTTCGGCGGCGGCGGGGCGACGTTGGTGATGGTGCCGATGCCCTGGGCGTCGGTGATGCTGGCGCCGGCGGACGCACCGCTCAGATTGACGTTGAAGGTTTCATTGCCTTCCGTCACTGCGTCGGTCAGGGTCGCGACCGTGAAGGCCTGGGTGGTGACGCCTGCGGCGAAGTTGATGGTCACGCCGGTGCGTGCCGTGTAGTCGCTGCCTGCCGTGGCGCTGCCGTCGGCGGTGTTGGCGACCACGCTCACTGCCGTGGTGGTGGTGCCGCCACGGGTCACGGTGAAGCTGGCCGTACCGCCTTCGGCTACCGTCACATCGTTGATGGTGAACGTCGCATTTGCCGGCGGAGCCACAGGGTCGTTGGCACTGATCGTGCCCACGCCCTGCGCATCGGCGATGGCGGCGTTGGTGGCAGCGGTCAGATTGACGTTGAAAGTCTCGGCGTTCTCGGTCGCAGTGTCGTCGATCGTGGTCACTGCGAATGGCTGGCTGGTGGTGCCGGCAGGGAACGTGATGGTCACGTTGGTGCGAGCGGTGAAATCGCCGGGGGCCACGGCGCTGCCGTTGGCGGTGTTGGCGACGACGGTTATCGTCTGCGTGGATGCGGCGGACAGCGTTACTGCGAAGTTGGCAGTACCGCCTTCGGTGACGGTCACGTCGTTGATGCGGATGGTCGGCTGGGCCGGCGCGCCTACCACCGGTCCGCAGTTGGCGGGACGGTTCGTTACGGCGCGCGGTGATGACTGCGGTGCTGCCCGACTGCTGGGCGCTGAGCGGTACAGGGTACCTGGCTCAGGTTACGGAAGCGGCGATCCCATTCGTCGTCATCGATGGTAGTGGTGCCGAGGACGGCACTGTTGCCGGCGTTGCGGATGGTGACGGTGCGGTTGTCGATGCCGTTGCCCTCGACGCGCGAGCCGGCCACCATCACTGGTTTGCCATTCTGCGCGATCGATGGTGAAAGTCTGGGCGCTGGCGGTGCTCGCGAATGCGAGAAGGCCGAACAGCCCGATTGCGGTAGTGCGTACAAAACGTACAAACGGAGGAGCGCAGCTCCTCCCGGACCCGTTACAAGTCATGGTTTCTCCCCCAGAAGACTGGTCGAAGCTTCCCCGTACAGCGCGACCTCCGCGCTGCCCCAATACCGTCGCATTGCTCGGGCAATGCTTATCTTTGATTTGCTGCGGTGACCGTTGAATCGATAACTGGGTCCCGCTTCTTTTTTCCAGCGAGAGTTGCCATCCCCGCCGTTCGATCCGGTGCGGAGCCAGCACCGGTTACCCCACTGCGCGGTGTGAAGAAAGCGTGACGCATTTCACACCGCGGCGCAGTCTAGGGGGCCAATCAATTAGATGTCAATAAGAATTTGTCCGACAAATGCCTGATATTTCTGGCAAATGAGAATCCTTTCTGTTTCCTGTCGACATTCTGGTGGATCGGTGCCGGAGAAAAATAGATAAGAAAATAAATGGCTTCGGCTGGGTTGCGAGGAATGGCGGGATGATTCCAGCGGAATCGAATATGGGCGAATAGAAAATTTCGATCCTTGGCGCTTATCTCCGGCCAATGCCATCGCAGGTTCCGATTGGCGAGGAAGCGGGGCATGCCCCCACCCCCGCCCTCCCCCGCAGGCGGGGCGGCACCCCGCACCAAACGACTATTGAAAGTACGCAATCGAAGCGCTGCGGGCTGCTGCGAACCATTGCGAACTCAATCGAAAAGCCTGCCGGATTGTAGACCTGCAAGCAGGTTTTCCGGTCATGCGGGTCGCTGGGAACGGGCATCAAACTCGTCTGCCTTCCGGGATCAGTTCAATTCCGAAACCCGGACTAGAACCCGCGTCCGTATGGTGGTTCAGACAGAGGGTTCGGCGGCTGCGTCATTTTCGGCGGAGGGGTCCGTGAGCCGCCGAATCGTCAGGGCGCAGCGTTGTTCAATCAAGGCGTTGATTCGCTCAACCACGGCATTCCCGGCAAAGCCTCGTTCAGGGTCAGATTGGAGCTTGCGCACAGTGGCTGGCAGTGACTTTGCCAATTCCAGAATGCGCCGTTTGGCTTGAGCCTTGGTGAGACCGACGCCTTCTGCAAACTGCTCCCAGTGCCGTGCCTGGATTTCGTTGAACTTGTACTTGCTGCCGATTTTCATCGCCATCTTCGGCGCCAGTGTTGGATACACCGCCGTCGAGAGCGTGTCGTAGAACGGTGCCAGAACGGGGGTCTTGCCTGAATACAGTAGTGAGAAATTCTTGGCGTGCGCATCATGATTGCCGATCAGCGCATTGAAGATCACGTAGTCGAGCAGTCGCAGAACCTGCGGCGCATTGGGGCGCGTCGCACTGCGCACCAGATCAAAGCATTGGGCCAGATCCGGGCCACCTTCATTTTGGTATTTCATTTCAGGCACCACGCCAAGCGCCTGGCAGAAATCCTCTTGATGAAGGCGTTGCCGACGCCCCTGTGCATCGATCAGTCGGTCGTAGCGCTCAACCAGCAGGAACGAGCGATCCAACACGAGGTGAATTTTTGATTTCGCTGGCTTGAGCTGCATGGCCTCAGCTAACGCCATGCAAAACCCCTCGTTGATCACACTGTCTTCAACAGCGTGAATGGCGGGTTTCAAGATGTGGGAGCTCGGCGTGCCATTGAGGGGCAGCCCAATGCGAGCACCATCGAATACCACCGGTAGTTTGTCCTGGGCTCCCGCTAATGAAAGCCGCAGGCCGTCTTTGCCTGCCAGCATGGGGCGACGCGGCAATTCATCTAGAATAGCAACGACTTCCTCGTCGCTCAGCCATTGAACGTCATCGTTGCGGGTTGGCACAGGCACAGCCTGCCCCGGCTCAAGGAACGTCACGGCTCCGGCGCAATCGCCGCCGATATGGTCCAGCAGCGCAAAGTCGTTCTGGCCAGAAACCTGGAACTGCTGCGCAATCAGGCGGCGCATCTGCCCTTCAGGCAGCAGACCAGCAAAGAAGGGGCGCGTTTTTCGATCGTCGAACGGCTCTGCTTGCAGGGGCAGCGAGGCGGACAAGGCAACGGCGTCTTTGTGCGACAGCCAGCCGGGTGCGTAGCAAAAGTTCAGTCGTCCATCGACGAGCGCCAGCGTGCCGACACGATCGGCGAAAAGCCAGACTTCCAACTCATGCGTCATGGTCGCCACCTTCACGTTGATTGTCGGCCGCAACAGATGGCAATCCGCACAACTGGATCTCTCCGCCCAGGGCATCAATGACCCGCAGCACGTTTTCCAGTCGCAAGGTGGTTTTCCCTGCCTCAAGGTCAACGATGAAGCGCACACCAACCCCTGCCGCCAGCGCCAACTGGGGCTGTGTCAGCCCCAGTTGCTTGCGAGCGGCACGCAGTGCATCGCCAAGTTGTTGGGGTGATCGAATGGATGTCATGGTTTTTAGTTTCCCGTTCGGGAAATTATCAACCACAGCCGGGCTATGTGCAAGCAATATTTCCCGAACGGGAATGTGATGTGCGCATAGGCCATGGTTTGGCTATATATTTCCCGATCGGGAAGCAAGGATGGGTCTCGCTTCCAAATTGACACCCATTTACACCCAATGTGGCGCGGTTCGCCCGACGCATGCCCGAACTGCGCCACCGCCTTTCTTTGCGGAGAATAACGGCATCAATCTCCGTAAAAACTGCGACGAATGGATCGGCGCAACATATCGCTTGGCTCGCGGGCGGAACAGCGCCTTCATGGACGCCTGCCAACTCATTCGCAAGGAGACCAAAATGGACGTCGTTCACCTCAATCAAAGATCGAACAGCTGCGGAGTTTCGGCGGGGGAGGGAGTGGAAGCGCAGGCCGCAATTGCGCCGCCCTCGCCGGCGTGCGAAATTCCGCCTTGAAGCGGACGCTGCCCCAGCCGCCCGCAAGTTCAAGCCAAGTCCTGCATTCCATGTACAACGAGTATTTCGGCCTCAGCGAGGCACCTTTCTCGATCGCGCCCGATCCGCGCTACCTCTACATGAGCGAGCGCCACCGCGAGGCGCTGGCCCATCTGCTGTACGGCCTGAAGATAGACGGCGGCTTCGTGCTGCTGACCGGCGAGGTGGGCACCGGCAAGACGACGGTCTGCCGCTGCCTGCTGGAGCAGGTGCCGGCCAACTGCGACATCGCCTTCATCGTCAATCCCAAGCTCAGCGCCCTGGAACTGCTGGACACGATCTGCGACGAGCTGCACATCCTCAAGCCGTCGAACCGCCTGAGCGCCAAGGTGTTCGTCGATCTGATCAACTTCCATCTGCTGGAGAGCAATGCCCGCGGCCGCAAGACGGTGCTGATCGTGGACGAGGCACAGAATCTCTCCAACGAGGTGCTGGAGCAGTTGCGCCTGCTGACCAACCTGGAGACCAACGAGCGCAAGCTGCTGCAGATCATCCTGCTCGGCCAGCCCGAACTGCGCCAGCGCCTGGCCGAGACCGAGATGCGGCAACTGGCGCAGCGCATCGTCGCGCGTTACCACCTCGATCCGTTGTCGCCGCCCGAGCTTGCGGCCTATGTCAGCCACCGACTGTCGGTGGCGGGCGCGCGGCACGCCCTGTTTCCCGCGGCGGTGATGAAGCGCCTGCACCGGCTGAGCAAGGGCACGCCGCGCTTGATCAACGTGATCTGCGACCGCGCGCTGCTCGGCGCCTATGTCGAAGGCAAGCCGACGGTGGATCTGCCGGTACTGAACAAGGCGGCGCGGGAGGCGCTAGGCGCCGGGATGGCTGCCGGGTCGCTGTCGGGTGCGCTGTTGCGTGCGCGCCGCTGGCGGGGCTGGTCTTACCTGCTGCCGGCGGTGCTGGTTCTCGGGCTTGGCGGAGCCTGGCTGCGCTGGGGGCCGGCGGAGGCGCCCGCCGTTACGGTTGCCGCGCCGCCGGGGCCGGCCAAGCCGGCGCCTGGCGGGGCCGCGGCGGCTCCCGCGGCGGCCACGCCCTCGCCGGGACCGGAGACGGCGCTCGTCTGGCCCGCCGAAACGGAGCACTGGCTGCACGAGGTTCTGGCGGTTCGGGCGCTCTACGCGGCCTGGAAGATCGACCTTCAGCCCGGCGACATCGAGGCGGCGTGCAGCCGGCTGCCCGAGCGCGGAGTGCATTGCCTGCGCGGCAGCGGCGGTCTGGACGAGGTACGCGGGATGAACCTCCCCGCCATCCTGGAACTGCGCCCGCCGGCCGGCCCCGAGTTCTATGCGACCCTGGTCGATCTGGGCAAGGAGCGCGGGCAATTGTCGATCGCCGGCAAGCCGCGGGAGGTCGCTGTCGATGCGCTGGAGCGCCAGTGGACCGGCCGCTTCGCCGTGCTGTGGAGCGGGCCGCCCGGCGCCCTGCGGGACCTGGGCATGGGTGCCCGCGGCTCTGCGGTGGAGTGGGTCGCCGCGAGTCTGGCGCGCTGGGAAGGCAGGGACGAGCCTCTTGCTGCAGGTCGGGTGTTCGACGCCGCCTTGCGCGACAAGGTGCTGGCCTTTCAGCGCGCCAGCGGTCTGGATCCGGACGGCGTGGCGGGCCCGCTCACCATGGCGCGGCTCGCCATGCTCACGGCCAGCGGCGGGCCGCGCCTGGCGCCGCCGGGGGGGCGATGAGATGTCCTACATCCTCGACGCACTGAAGAAATCCGAAATCCAGCGCCAGCAGGGCCGGGTGCCCGACCTGACGACGCTGCCGGCCAACGTCGGCGCGCCGATTTCGGGCGCTTCCGGCGGGCGTTCGCCGTGGATGCTGGGCGCGGCGGCGGTGGTGCTGGCGGCCGTTGCCGGCCTCGTTCTGTGGTGGCAACCGTGGCGGGCCATCGTGGAGGTGCAGCCGCTTGCAGCCGCCCCGGTCCCCGCCGTGGCGCCGCCGGCGCGGAAAGTTGAAGCGGAGGCGCCGCTGCCGCCAACTCGGGAGCGCACGGCAGTGGTCGCCGCCGCGCCGCCGCCAGTTCCTGCCCCGGCGCCAGCGATGCCTGCTGCCGTGACGCCGCAGCCGACTCCTGCAGCCTGTGCCCAAGGGGCAACCGGCGGCACCGCAGCTGCCGACCGTTGCTGCACCGGCGACGGCTGCGGCACCGGCCGGGGCGAAGGCACAGGCCGCCAAGCCCGCCGACTCTGTGCCGCCGGCTGCCGCGGCGCCCGAGATTCCGCCCGCAGCGGCGCCGGTGCAGGCTCGCAGGCCGCCGGCTGCGCCTGCGGCGGCTGTTTCCGGGCGCGAGGAGAAGCCAGTCGAAGCGCCGCCTTCGAGGGTGCTGAATTTTTCCGAACTGCCGGCGGCGGTGCGCCGCAACGTGCCGCCTCTCAACGTCTCCGGCTACTCCTATGCGGAAGAAGCCGAGGCACGTATGGTGGTGATCAACGACCGGATGCTGCGTGAAGGCGACGAAGCGGGAGCCGGCGTGCGCGTCGATCGCATCGGCGCCGAGGGCGTGATCCTCAATTACAAGGGCTATCGCTTCCGGCCGGCGCCATAGCCCTCCACGGCGGGGGCAGCGAATTCCGTGGTGATATTGGGTGCGCTGCGCGCACCGATGGTTGGTTCGGCGCGCACGGTTCGTCCTGGCGTAGGGTGCGCCATGCGCACCGGTCGTTGGCAACGCGTGCACCGATCGTTGGCCCCGCCGGCGGGGGGGATGTGTGACTTATTTCACGCTTTCGGGGGCAATTGCCCCAATCGATTGGGGCAACTGACCGGGGGAATTTCCCCAGCGCTTTGCCCGCACCCGCCCCCATTCCTTGGGGAGCTTCATAAATCCGCAACATTTCAATGGCCTGGCTGGCGCAAGGTGGAAGCTGGAATGGTGCCGTGGAGGCAGGCACGGCTCGTGCTTAAAGAAAATCGTGGGAAATAATCCCGCGATTAAACAAGAAAACGGATTCGCCGAAACGAACCAAGCCTCGATACGGGGCGCGATTCGAAGCAGGACAAAAAGAAATTCGGCGATGTGGACAGCGGCTTCCACCCCGGCACGAGGAAAGTATGAAAAAAGTTTTGGTCTATTCGCACGACGCCTACGGGCTCGGCAACATCCGGCGCATGCTGGAAATCACCAATCACCTCGTCAATTCGGACCCGGACGTCTCGGTCCTGCTGATTTCGGGTTCGCCCATGCTGCACGCCTTCCGCATCCCGCCCCGCGTCGATTACATCAAGCTGCCCTGCGTGGCGCGCAGCGACAAGGGCGAATCGGTGGTCAAGTCGCTCGGCCTGTCCTATGACGACACCATCCGCATGCGGGCCAACGTGATCGCCATGGCCGCGATGGATTTCAACCCCGACCTGATCCTGGTGGACAAGAAGCCCTTCGGCATCGCCAACGAACTGGAGCAGGCCCTGACCCTGATGCGCAAGCGTCCGGTTCCACCCAAGGTCGTGCTGCTGCTGCGCGATATCCTCGACGAGCCCGAGGCGACGATGCGCCAGTGGCTGGTGGGCAACTATCACGGCGCCATCAAGGATGCCTACGACCAGGTGCTGGTGGTCGGCGAATCCGAGATCTTCGACGCCGCCGAGGAGTACTGCTTCCCAGAGTCGACGACGGACAAGCTGCGCTACTGCGGTTACATCAAGCGCCCGGCGCCGGCCAGGACGCCACAGCAGGTGCGCGACCAGTTCGGCCTCGGCGAGGAGCCGATGGTGCTGGTCACCGCGGGCGGCGGCGCCGACGGCAGCCGCATGATGATGGCCTACCTGGAAGGGCTGCTGGGGCGCCCGCGGCGCGGCTTCAGCACGCTGCTGGTGACGGGCCCGGAGATGTCCCCCGACCAGCGGGCGATGGTCACCGAACTGGCGAATCGCGCCGGCGGGGTGATCGTGCGCGAGTTCTGCGACGACATGATGAGCGCCATGAACGCCGCGGACGTGGTGGTGTCAATGGGCGGTTACAACACCGTGTGCGAGCTGCTGACTTTGAAGAAGCGGACCATCATCGTGCCGCGGGTGACGCCGGTGCTGGAGCAGTGGATCCGCGCCGAGCGCATGCAGGACCGCGGCCTGCTCAAGGCGCTGCATCCGAATGCGCTGACCCCGGAAAGCCTGATCGACATGGTGGTCGCCGAACTGTCGCGGGACGATGTCGCCAACACGGCGCTCGACCAGTTCGAGATGCAGGGCCTGCCGCGCATCGCCGAGGCACTGTCGGAGTTGCTGGAGGAGGGCGCCGAGCGGGCGTCCGCGGCGGCTTCCTTCCCCAGAAACCACGCCCTCAGCGCGCCCCGGAGTCTCGGCCCGGTTCGCTCGCTGATCTCCGGCGCCTTGCAGCGGGCCTTCGGAAGTGTTGCCGGCGCATGACGATTCCATGGGCGTTCGGGCATCCGCCGCGCCAGCTTGCCGGGAAGCATTCGGCGAGCCCTGCGCCGCGTTGTCCGACGCCCAGCTCCTGAGCCACTTCGCCGCGCCCCGCGCGGTGCGGCTCCCGGCGCTGCCCGCGCCGACTCCCGAACAGCTCAACAACGCCGACGAGGTTCTGGCCGGGCGCTTCGGGCTGGTGGGCGAGATCTACGCCCTGGCGCCGGGCTTCTCCTGGAAGGACAACCCGAGCCGCGACAAGGAATGGCAGATCGCCCACCACAAGTTCTATTTCGCGGTGGATCTCGCCCACGCCTGGTGCGCCAGCGGCGATGTCCGCTATCTGGAGTGCTGGGCGCGGCTGATCGATTCCTGGCTGAAGGAGATGGACAGCGGCTTCATCGCCGCGAGCGACGCCCAGGTCGAGGCCAAGCGCATCGAGCACTGGGTGAGCAGCTTCCACCTGCTCCAGGGCACCGACTGGGCGCGGCAGGTTTCGGGCGGCTTCCTGCGCGCCTTCCTCGAACGCATCGCTGCGGAGACGCGCTACATCGCAGCCAACCTGCGGCCGGCGCGCAACCACCGCACCTTCCAGCTCTACGCGATGTTCCTGGTGGGCGTGAGCTTCCCGGAACTGCGCGACCATGCCGAACTGATCGGGACCAGCCGCAGCCTGCTCACCGAGAACCTGCTCAAGGATTTCGCGCCGGACGGCGTGCATGTCGAACTGTCCGCGCACTACCACCAGATCACCCTGGAGACGGCGCTGGCTTTCTTCGAGCTGGCGCGCCTGAATGACATCGCGCTGATCCCCGAACTGGGCGAGCGCCTGCATCGTGCGCTGGAATTCTCCCTCTACATCGCCTGGCCCGACGGGCGCATGCCGCTGATCAACGATTCCGACGACGGCGACCACCTGGCCGTGCTGCACCAGGGCGCCCGGTTGTTCGGCGACGAGCGCCTGCTGTGGGCGGCCTCGGGGGGGCGCGCCGGCGAAGTGCCCGCTGCGCCGGGCCACCACTTCGACCGCTGCGGTTATTTCACGCTAAGCGACAGTTGGGGCATCGATGCGGATTCCTACGCCCGGCGCCAGCACGTCTTCTACGACTGCGCTCTGCTGGGCGAGGGCAGCCACAGCCACTACGACCTGTTCAACTTCACCTACTTCGCCGGCGGCGAGCCCCTGGTGGTCGATCCGGGACGCTACACCTACAACGCCGAGCCGGGTGCCGACGGCATCGACTGGCGGCGCGAATTCAAGAGCACGCGCTATCACAACACGGTCGCCATCGACGGTCTGGACCAGACGCGCTACCTGTCCAAGGCCAAGTTCCCGCCGGCAGGCGTCGAGCGCTACCAGCGCTCCATCCACGCCGCCAAGCACGGACCCGATGCGCAGGCCGTCGGCGTGGAGCACGCTCTGGGCGAGCTCACCGACTGGGTCTGGGGCAGCGCGCTGAGCCACGAGTACGCGCCGCTGCACACCCGGGTCCTGGTCTTCATGGCGCGGCAGTACCTGTTCATCTTCGACCATGTGCGCATAGCCGACGGCCGCGAACATGAAGCCGCGCTGCACATCCACCTCGACGCGCGCTGGCGCGACCGGGTGGCGCTCGGCGGTAGCGCCGACGAAGTCATTGCCCTGGGGCCGCAGTGGCAGATCCGCTGCCTCAAGAGTGCCGGCCTCGAAGTGGCGCTGGACAGCGGATGGGTGTCGACGCGCTATGGCGTCAAGGAGTCAGCTCCGGTGCTGCGGCTCGCACGCCGCGGCGCGCGCTCGTTTGCCTTCGCCACCGTGCTGGCCCATCGCCGGGCGGTGCACGGGGGGCTCGCGCTGAAGCGCTTCAAGCGCATCGGCGACGACGACACCGCCTTCGAGGTCGAAGGCAGCGCCGGCGGCCGGGCCTTTGTTGACCGCTACGTCGTTCAGCCGGATGTCATGGCCGAATACCGCGACGAGATGGTCGAGTACCGCGGCCCCTTGCTCGCCTACCGGCGCGGCGCGGCGGGCGGTTTCGACTTCCTCGCCGCGGCGCGTCCCGAGACGCTGGCGGTCGAGCGCGAGCCCTGCGTGCGGCGCGACATGCGCGGCCACGTCGAGTGGCGCAGCCTGCGCGGCGGAGCCGGGCGATGAGCCGCTTCCTGTTCCAGGTGCGTAACCGCCGTGGCCTCGGGCACATGATGCGCGGCCTCAACATAGCCCGTGCCATGCGTGCCATCGATCCGCAGGCCGAGATCCTGTTCTACCTGCGCACGCCGCCGGCGGAGGGCTTCTGGCGCCCCGAATTCGGCTACGTGGTGGAGCGCGATCCGGACAGCCTGGCGAGCTGGCCCGAGGTGCTGCGCGAGTTCGCGCCGGACGTCGTCGTCTATGACACGATGCTGCCGAAGGATGCCACTGCGGAGCCGCTGGTGGACGGCGCGCGCTATGTCTACATCATGCGCAAGTGCCTGCCCGACAAGCAGCGCGAGGTGTTCGCCAATCCCTTCCTGGAGCGCATGGCGGCGCTGCTGGTGCCCCACCTGCCTGAGCAGTTCGGCTACGAGGTGCCGCGGGCGATCCGCGACCGCACCGCCTTCGTCGGCCCCATCGTGCGCCTGCCCGAGGCCGCGACCCAGGCCGCCCTGCGGCGCAAGTACCGCATCGCCGAGACTGACTTTCTGTTGACGTCAACGGTGGGCGGCGGCGGCTTCGAGGCCCAGGCCGACACCTTCTTCGACACCGTGTTCGAGGTGCACCGCCGCATCGCGGGGCAGATCCCGCGACTGCGCCATCTGGTGATCCAGGGGCCGAACTATGCCAAGACGCTGGAGGCGCTGCCGCGGATGACGGTGGTCGCCTTCGAGCCGCAGATGGTCGATCTGCTTGCCGCCTCGGACCTGGTGATCGCCGAAGGCGGCTACAACACGGTGAGCGAAATCCGCGTCACCCGCACGCCGGCGATCTTCCTGCCCAGCGTGCGCGGCAACGACGATCAGGAGGAGCGGGTGCGGGCGCTGGCGAGCCGTGGCCTCGGCTTCGTGTTCGATCCCGCGGCGGCCGCCGCGATTGCCGACAAGGTGCTGGAACTCGCGCGCCAGCCCGAACTGCTGGCCGGCATCCGCGCCCGCTACGCCGACGATCGCATGGAACTGGGCAACCAGGCCGCGGCAAGGCGCATCCTGGATCTGGTCCGGTGAGCGGGCTGACTGCGGCGAACGCCGAGGCGGCGGTGGTCGACTGCCTGCGTTCCCATGGCCAGCCGGTGTCGGGCTGCCACTCGCACCTGCTCGAAGCCTCGGGAACGCAGCGGCTGGTGGTGGAGTGCGCCTTCGACGCCGATGGGTCCGCGGATGCGCGAAGCTTTGTCGCCAAATGCTATGCGGATGACAGCGGCGCGCCTGCCTTCGATGTCATGCGCAAGCTGGCGGCGGCGCTACCCGCCCTGCCGCAGCCGTCGACGCTGGCCCTGCCTGCCGCGCTGTGCTATGACGCACCGCGCCGCTGCCTGGTGCAGCAGCGGGTGCCGGGGCGCTCGCTGCGCGAACTGATGGACGATCCCGCCGCGGCGACCTGGTTCGCCCGCGCCGGCAAGGCGCTTTCCGAACTGCACCGGCTGCCGCTGCCGGCGGTCCCGCCGCGCTATCTGCGCAACCACCTGGGCGACCTGATGCGGCCGCACCCGGTAGACCTGGCCAAGGCCCTGCCGCGCCATGGCAATCGCATTCTCGCCCTGGTGGCGGAAATGGAGGGACTCGAGTGGTACTGGATCGAGGAGATCGTCGCGGCGCCGGTGCATCGCGACTTCCACATGCGCCAGGCCTACTGCCATGAGGACCGGGTCTGGGTCATCGACTGGGACCTGTTCGGTCGCGGCGATCCCATGCTCGACCTCGGCAACTTCCTGATGGTGCTGGAAACCCGCGCCGGAAACCGCCGCGAGGCGCTCGCGGAGTTCTTTCTGGAAGGCTATTTCGCCCGCGGCAACCACGCCGGGCGCAAGCGCATTCCGCTCTACACGGCACTGAACTTCCTGCGCCGCGCCTGCAAGAGTTACCGCCTGCGCAAGGCCGACTGGGAGCAGGAGGTGGAGCACATGCTTACCCGGGCCGAACAGTGCCTGGCGACGATATGAAAGTCAGTCAGTGAAAGTCGGCTACGTCATCAAGAGCTACCCGCGCCTGTCGCAGACCTTCATCGTGAACGAGATCCTGGCGCACGAGGCGGCGGGCCTGGATCTGGAGATCTTCTCCCTGCGCCCGGCGCGGGACGAGGAGCGTCACGGATCGGTGGCGCGGGTCACGGCGCCGGTGCACTACCTGCCGGGGCAGGACGGTTCGGCGACGGCGTTCTGGCACGAGGCGGTGGAACTGGCGCGGGTGGTGCCCGAAACCTGGGCACGGCTGGGCACCTGTGCCGCCGAGTCGGCGCCCGAGGTCCATCAGGCGCTGGCGCTGGCACGACAGGTGCGGGCGCGCGGCATCACCCATCTGCATGCGCACTTCGGCAACGTCGCCACCAGCGTGGCGCGGCTCGCCGGGCACTTCGCCGGCGTTCCCTATTCCTTCACCGCCCATGCCCGCGACATCTTCCACGAGAAGGTGGTGCCGGCGGATCTCGCCCGCAAGCTGGCGGACGCCAAGTCGGTGGTGACGGTGAGCGACTACAATCTCGCCTTTCTCGAGCGCAACTACGGCGCGGCGGCGCAGACGGTGCGGCGCATCTACAACGGCCTGGATCTCGCGCGCTTCGGCTACGCCGAGGACGGCGAGCGGGCTCCGGTGATCGTCTCGGTGGGACGGCTGATCGACAAGAAGGGCTTCGAGGATCTGATCGACGCCTGCGGGCTGCTGCGGCAGCGCGGGCGCGAGTTCCTGTGCGTCATCGTCGGCTCCGGGCCGCTGGAGGAAGCGCTCAAGGCGCGCATCGGCCGGATGGGCCTGGAGAAAGTGGTGCGCATGCTCGGTTCCCTGTCGCAGGAGGACGTGGTGCGCCAGGTGCAGGGCGCGGCCGCGTTTGCCGCCCCCTGCGTGGTCGGCCCGGACGGCGACCGCGACGGGCTGCCGACGGTGCTGCTGGAGGCGATGGCGCTGGGCACCGCCTGCGTCTCGACCGACGTCACGGGAATACCCGAGATCCTGCACGACGGGGAGACGGGCCTGATGGTCGGCCAGCACGATGCCGCGGCGCTGGCCGGGGCGCTGGAGCGCCTGCTGGACGATCCGGCGCTGCGGCGGCGGCTGGCGCGGAATGCCCGCCGCCTGATGGAGCGCCAGTTCGACATCCACGTCAATGCCGCACGCATGCGCGAGGTATTTGGCGGCGCGGCACGATGAGCGCAAACATGGCCAAGTCGCAGCGCTCGCCGTTCAACCGCATCGTTCTCGGCCATCTCATGGACGAGTGGCGCAACATCGCGTTGGGCGTGGTGTGCATCGTCGGCGTCACGCTGATGACCCTGGCCGCGCCCTGGCCGATGAAGTTCATCTTCGACCAGATCCTGCTCGCCAAGCCGCTGCCGGCGGGCTGGGGCTGGCTGGCGGGGCTGTTCCAGGCCGGCAGCATCACGGCGCTGGTGGTGCTGGCGCTGACGCTGGTGGCGATCGCCCTGGTCACCGGTTTCTTCTCGTATTACCAGCAGTTCCTCACCTCGCGCATCGGCTATCAGATCGTCTATCTGCTGCGCGGCGAGCTGTTCGATCACCTCCAGCGGCTGTCGCTGTCGTTCCACAACCGGGCGCGCACCGGCGAGCTGATGAGCAAGATCACCGCCGACACCAACACCCTGCGCGACGTGTATGCCGAATCCGCGCTGGTGTTCTCGACCCAGGTGTTCAGCGTCGCCGGGATGCTGGTGGTGCTGATGATGATCGACTGGAAACTGGGACTGATCACCATGGGCTCGTTCCCGGTGCTGTTCGGCGTGCTGTTCGTGGTGTTGAAGCGGGTGAAGAAGTCGGCGCGCCGGCAGCGCTCCAACGAAGGCATGCTCGCGTCCCGCGTCGGCGAGATGCTGTCGGCCGTGTCGCTGGTGCAGGCCTTCGGCCGCGAGCGCTTCGAGCGCGAGCGCTTCGACGAGGAGAGCGCCCAGAGCATGGCGGAAAGCATACGCACCGTGCGCATGGAGGCGGCGGCGACGCGCCTGGTCGAGGTGGTCACCGCGGTGGGCACCGCCATCGTGGTGCTGTTCGGCGGCGTACAGGCGCTGCGCGGGCGGGTGACGCCGGGCGACCTGCTGGTGTTCGTGTCCTATGTCACCACCATGTACAAGCCGGTGAAGAACATGGCACGGCTGTCGGCGCGCATGTCCAAGGCTTCGGTGTCGGCGGAGCGCATCAACGAGATCCTGGAGATCGAGCCGGAAATCCGCGACGACCCGGATGCGATCGTGGCGCGCGGCCTCAAGGGCGACATCCGCTTCGAGCACGTGAGCTTCGGCTACGAGCCGGGCAAGCCGATCCTCGACGACGTGTCCTTCCACATTCCCGCCGGCAGGCGGGTGGCGCTGGTGGGCTCCTCCGGCGCTGGCAAATCGACCATCGCCAACCTGATCATCCGGCTCTACGACGCCAATGCTGGGCGGGTGCTGATCGACGGCACCGACGTGCGCCGCTTCCAGCGCGAGTCGCTGCGGCGCGAAGTCGGCGTCGTGCTCCAGGACACGGTGCTGTTCGGCACCACCATCCGCGAGAACATCTGCTACGGCAAGCCGGAGGCCACCGACGAGGAGGTCGAGCACGCCGCGCGCCAGGTGCATGCCCACGACTTCATCTCCAAGCTGCCCGAGGGCTATCACGAGGTGCTGGGCGAGGGCGGGGCCACGATCTCCGGCGGCCAGCGCCAGCGCATCTGCCTGGCCCGGGCGCTGGTCAAGCATCCGTCGATCCTGATCATGGACGAGCCCACTTCCGCGGTGGATGCCGATTCGGAGGCGCTGATCCGCGACGCGGTGCGCCGCGTGCAGGAGGGCAAGACCATGCTGCTGGTGGCGCACCAGCTCTACTCGGTGCAGGACGCCGACCTGATCCTGGTGCTCAAGGGCGGCAAGATCGTCGAGCAGGGCACGCACCAGGAGCTGGCTGCCCGCGGCGGCTATTATTGCGAGCTGTTCCGCCTCGATGGCGCGCCCGAAGCCAGGGTGGCATGAGCTCCCGACAACCACGAAAGAACAGGCTCTGACATATGGAAAAGCGAAGACTCTCGGCGTGGTGGCTTCTCCTGCCCCTGGTCGCCCTGGCGGCGGGCGCCTGGTGGTATTTCCAGCGCGGCGGCGACAAGACCGACAAGTACATCACGGCGCCGGTGGAGCGGGGCAGCATAGAGGAAACGGTGTCGGCCATCGGCGCGCTCCAGCCGCTGCAGTATGTAGAACGTCGGCACTCAGGTGACGGGGCAATTGAAGGCGCTGCACGTGGCCATCGGCGACATCGTCAAGGAAGGCCAGTTGGTGGCGGAGATCGACCCGACGATCTTCGCCTCGCGCGTGGACGCCACCCGCGCGACGATGCGGAACCTCGGCGCCCAGCTCGACGAACGCATCGCGCAGCAGCGCCTGGCGCAGCAGCAGCATGCGCGCAACAAGAAGCTCTTCGCCGCCGACGCGGTGAGCGAGGAGGTGCTGCAACAGAGCGCGGCGGCGCAGGAGCAGGCGGCGGCCCAGGTGGCGTCGCTCAAGGCGCAGATCGCGCAGAACGAGTCCCAGCTCAAGGCGGACGAGGCCAACCTGCGCTACACCAAGATCTACGCGCCGATGTCCGGCACCGTGGTGTCGATCACCGCGCGCCAGGGCCAGACTCTGGTGTCGAGCCAGACCGCACCGACCATCCTGCGGGTGGCCGACCTGTCCACCATGACCGTGTGGGCTCAGGTGTCGGAGGCCGACGTGCCGAAGATCCGCCTCACCATGCCGGTGTATTTCAACACCCTGGGCCTCACCGAACGGCGCTGGAACAGCAAGGTGCGCCAGATCCTGCCCACGCCCGAGACCGTCAACAACGTCATTCTCTACAACGTGCTGTTCGACGTCGCCAACCCGGACCAGGTGCTCAAGCCGCAGATGAGTGCTCAGGCCTACTTCCTCCTCGCCCGCGCCGACGACGTGCTGATGGTGCCGTCGGCGGCGCTGCAGCCGCTGCCCAAGGCGGCCAAGGACAAGCGCGGCGATAAGGCTGCCTCCCAGGGAAGCTTGGGCGGCAAGGACGTGAGCCATGCCGAAGGCAAGGGCGCAGCCGACAAGGCCGAGGGCGGCAAGCCCAGGGAGCGCAAGCAGATCGTGCGCGTGCTCAAGGACGGCCGGATCGAGCCGCGCGAGGTCAGCGTCGGAATCACCACGCGCCTGCACGCCCAGGTGCTGTCGGGCCTGGCGGAGGGCGAGGAAGTGGTCGTCGGCACCAGCACTGCCAAGGACAAGGACAAGCCGTCGCGGGGCCTGCCCACGCCGGGCCGGCCGTTCTGAGCTTGCCATGAAACCGGTTCTCGAACGCCCCTGCGGATGCCTGCACCCCGACCCTTCCCCGCGGGCGGGGGAGGCAGAGAGCCCCACGCGCGCAGCGCACCGGTCGAACCGTCCCCTCACCCTCCCTTCTCCCCCGCTGCCGGGGGAGAGGGAACAGCATGCGTGACGCGTCGCGCATTGCTCCCTCGCCCCGCTTGCGGGGTGAGGGCTGGGGTGAGGAGATCGGTACCTGCGGAGGCGGTGGCCAAGATGCCGAAGGCATTACTGGCCGCCCGATGCCTTTGTTTGCCTCCGTTCCTCTGCGCCTTTGCGCCTTTGCGGTGAGGGTCTCGGCATGACCCAGGCCGCACCGCTGATCGAGCTCCGCGACCTCACCCGCACTTTCGAAACGGGCGGGCTGGCGGTCACCGTTCTGCACGGTGTCTCGCTCACCATCCACGAGGGCGAGTTCGTCGCCATCATGGGCGCGTCGGGCTCGGGCAAGACCACCCTGATGAACATCCTCGGCTGTCTCGACCGGCCCACCAGCGGCAGTTACCATTTCGCCGGACGCGACGTTTCCTCCTTCGGCGCCGACGAACTGGCGCAACTGCGCAGCACCGCCTTCGGTTTCATCTTCCAGCGCTACAACCTGATCTCCACCGAGACCGCGACCGAGAACGTCGAGATACCGGCGATCTACGCCGGGGTTCCGGCGCGTGCGCGCAGCGAGCGGGCGCGCGAGTTGCTCACGCGGTTCGGCCTCGGGGACCGGCTGGACTACCGTCCCACCCAGCTCTCCGGCGGCCAGCAGCAGCGTGTCTCCATCGCCCGGGCGCTGATGAACGGCGGCCGCGTGATCCTTGCCGATGAACCCACCGGCGCGCTGGACAGCCGCAGCGGCGCCGAGGTGATGGCCCAGTTGCACGAGCTGCACCGTGCCGGCCACACGCTGTTCCTGATCACCCATGACCCCAAGCTGGCGGCGGAGGCCGAGCGCACGGTGGAAATCCGCGATGGCATGATCGTCGCCGATTCCGGCCCGGTGCCCCGTGCCGCGCCGCCGCAACTGACTTCCGTGCATGGTGAAAACGGCGACCGCCTGCTGCCCGACATTATCGAAGCGGCGAAGATGGCGCTGCGCTCGCTGCGGGTGAACCTGTTCCGCACCGTGCTGACGCTGCTCGGCATCATCATCGGCGTCGGCGCCGTGGTGGCGATGCTGGCGCTGGGCGACGGCAGCAAGCAGCAGGTGCTGTCGCGCATCGAGGCGATGGGCACCGACCTGCTGGTGGTGCGGCCGGGGGCCGGGCGGGTGCGCTCCCGCGACGAGACCGCATCGCTGGTCGCCGACGATGCCGATGCCATAACGCAGCTTCCCAATGTGCTGCGCGCGGTGCCGGAGTTCACCGGGTCCGTCACCATCCGCTACGGCGACAGCGACTACGTCACCTCGGGCAACGCCACCACCGCCGACTACGCCGCGGCGCGCAACTGGGCGCCGGCCCGCGGCGGCTTCTTCTCCGAGGCCGACGTGCAGAGCTATGCGCCAGTCGTGGTCCTGGGTCAGACGGTGGTGAAGAATCTCTTCCCCGAGGACGAGGATCCGGTCGGCCGCTATGTCCTGATCAACAATATTCCCTTCCAGGTGGTGGGCGTGCTCTCGCCCAAGGGTGCCACGGCCTTCGGCAGCGACATCGACGACACCGCGCTGATGCCCCTGTCCACCGGCCGCATGCGCCTGTTCGGCCGGCGCTACGTGCGCGCCATCACCGTGCAGGTGAGCGACGTCGAGACGATGGACGAGACCGAGCAGGCGATCAACGACCTGCTGCTCGCCCGGCATCGCAAGGTGGATTTCCAGGTGCGCAACATGTCGTCGCTGCTGGAAACCGCCACCGAGACCCAGAACACGCTGACCGTTCTGCTCGGCTCGATTGCCGCGATTTCGCTGCTGGTGGGTGGCATAGGCGTCATGAACATCATGCTGGTGTCGGTCACCGAGCGGGTGCGCGAGATCGGCATCCGCATGGCAACCGGGGCACGCATGTTGCACATACTGCTGCAGTTCATCACCGAGGCGCTGGTGGTCTGCGCGGTGGGGGGCGTGGTCGGCGTGCTGGGCGGGCTCGGAACCGCCTGGATCGCCCAGCAATTGGGCACACCGGTGGTGTATTCGGCGACGCCGATTCTGCTTGCCTTCGGCAGCGCCTTCCTGATCGGACTGCTGTTCGGCTTCCTTCCGGCGCGCCGCGCCGCGAAACTGGATCCGGTGGTGGCCCTGGCCACCGAATGAGGCGCACGCAATGAACCGCTTGCTCAAATCGATCCCCGCGCTGCTGTTCGCTGCGCTTGCCGGTTGCACCGCGATGGGGGAGAAGTACCAGCGCCCGGAACTGGCGGTTCCCGCCAACTGGCAGAGCAGCCCGGTGGCGGCGGACACCGCGGCCTGGCCGGAGCGGGAATGGTGGAGGGGCTTCGGCAGTGAAGAACTGGATCGCTACATGGCGGAGGCCGAGGCCGGCAGCTACGATCTGCAGGCCGCCGCGGCGCGGGTGGCGCAGGCGCGGGCCAATCGCCAGGTGGCCGCCGCCGCTCTCTATCCCGCGCTGACCCTGGATGCCGGCGCTTCCCGGGTCAAGGCGGCGGGCGGCAATTCGGCCAACGTGTTCAGCGTCGCGCCGCGGGTGGCCTACGAAGTCAACCTCTGGGGGCGCAATCGTGCCGGGGTGGATGCCGCCGACGCCAACCTGCTGGCCAGCGAATTCGACCGCGAGACGGTGCGTCTCGCGCTGACGGCAGATGTGGCGTCCACGTATTTCCTGATCCTGTCCTTCAACGACCGCATCCGCACTGCCCGGGAAAACCTCGCCAATGCCGAGCGGCTGATGAAGCTGATCGATGCCCAGAAGGCGGCGGGCAAGGTCTCGGCGCTGGAAGTGGAGACGCAGCGTACCCAGGTGGCGAGCGCAAAGGCCGACATTCCGCCGCTGCTACAGGGGCGGCGCGTGGCGCAGGACGCGCTGGCGGTGCTGCTCGGGCGCAACCCGGGGGCAATGCCCGAAACGCAGGCTTCGCTGCGGCCCGCCGCGGCACCGGCGGTTCCGCTGGGGCTGCCTTCGCAGTTGCTTGAGCGCCGGCCCGACATCCGCCGCGCCGAGGCGGACCTGGTTGCCGCCAATGCCAATATCGCCGCCGCCCGCGCCGCGTTGTTCCCGACCCTCAGCCTGTCGGCGAGGGGCGGGTTTGCCGCGGGGACCATCGGCAGTCTGTTCGACGGCGGCACCGGCTTCTACAGCCTCGGCCTCGACCTGCTGGCGACGATCTTCGACGGTGGGCGCTTGTCGGGGCAGGTGGACGTCGCCCGCGCGCGCCAGGAGGAACTGGTGGCCGATTACCGCAAGTCGGTCGTTACCGCCTTCGGCGAGGTGGAGGACGCGCTCTCGGGCATCGATCAATTCGGCGAGCAGGAGAAGGCGCAGCAGGAGGTGGTGGTCCACGCCCGCGAAACCTACCGCCTCGCGGAACTGCGCTACAAGGAAGGCGCCTCGGATTTCCTCACCGTGGTGATCGCGCAGCGCGCCCTGATCAACGCCGAGGCGGCGGTCAACCCGGTGCGCTTCTCGCGCTTCTCGTCGATGATCGGCCTGTATCGGGCACTCGGCGGCGGCTGGCAGGACAACCCGCCCAACGCTGCGGCGCAGTAGGGGCCGGCTCGCCGTGGCGGCTTGAGGGCGATGTTCGATCTGTTCCCCTTCGTCGGCCCCGGTCATCCCTTCTTCGAACAGGTGGCGCGCTTCCGGGCGTCGATCGCCACCGAGGCGCGCGTGGCGCAACTTGGCGCCGGTGCCACCACCATCCACGCCGAGATCAAGGCCCTGCCAGGGCCGGAGGGCTGGCGCCTCGATCGCTTCTACTGGTCGCTGCAAGGCCGCGGCGCCGCCTTCCAGGCACTGACTTTGTCCTATGCCGCCAAGTCGGGGGACACGTCCTGGTACCAGTTCCCCGACGACTCCTACCTCGAGACCATGGGCGGATTCTTCGCCGCGCCGCCGCAGGGTTTGAAGGTGCTGCGCTACGTGCCGCTGCGCCGCCTGACCTTCCGCGGCGCCGATGATGCCGGCAAGCCGGTGATTGGCAAGTTCAAGCGCGCCTCCCGCTTCCGCCAGGCCTACGAGTTGCTTGGCGTGGTGGCGGACGCGGTCGATGCCGCGGCACCGGGGTTTCGCGTTTCCCGGCCGCTGGCGCTGGACGAGGCGCGCTGCCTCTACTTCCAGTCGGCGTTGCCGGGCGACGACCTTGCGCAGGCGCTGACGGCGGAAAACTGCGTTGCGTTGCTGGAACGGGTCGGCGCGCTGCTGCGTGCCCTGCACGAGGTGCCCGTGCCCGCTGCGCCGGCGGCGGCGCCCGAAGGGGCACTGGAGACGCTGCGGCGCGATGTCGCCTGGATACGCTTCATGCAGCCGGATCTGGCGCCCTGGCTGGAGGGCACGCGGCTTGCGATGGAGCGTGCCGCGCCGGACGTGGCGGGCCGAGAAGCCCTGTTCTGCCACGGCGACTTCGTCTGCTCGCAAATTCTGATGGCTGACGACGGCTGGTCGGTCACCGACTTCGACCTCTGCCATCGCGGCGATCCCTGCCGCGACCTGGCGATCCTGCTCGCCTCGCTGCCCTACGATGTTCCGCTGCTGCGCCGCGCGGCGCAGCGCGGCGGGAGCGGTGACGCAGCGCTGCTGGCCGCAGCCGCCCGTGCCTGCATCGACGGCTACGCCGCCCGGGCGGGCGGGGAGTTCGATCCGCGGCGGCTCGCCTGGCACCGCATCGCCGCCGAGATCTACTACCTCGGCCTGATGCTCAAGAAAGACCAGTTCTCGGAGTCAGTCGCCACGCACCGGCTGCGGACCATAAGCTGCCTCGAACCTGCACTGGAGGCGCCATGAGCCGGCCGCGCGTCGCCCACGTCCTCAACAGCATCGGCCTCGGCGGCGTGCCCGAGGCGGCCTACCACCTGATCCGGGCGCTGCCGCGGGACGCTTACGAAAACCGCGTATACATATTGAAGCGCGCGGCGGGCGACGAGGACGCGCGGGAAGGCCGCGCCGCGCGCTTCGCCGACGTCGGCGCTGCCGTGAGCTTCCCTCGGTGCGAGGACGCCAAGCTCGGCGCCGCGGGCGAACTGGCGGCCTGGCTGCTGGAAAATCGCATCGAACTGCTGCACACCCATTCGTACAAGCCCAATCTGTACGGCCGGCTCGCCGGCCTGCTGTGCCGCTACACCGGCCTGAAGATCGTCGCCCACTACCACAACCAGTACGACAACAAGTGGGAGAAGGACGGCGGACTGATCTACGACCAGACCCTGGCCCACGCCAGCGATGCGCTGATCGCCTGCTCCGATTCGGTGGGGCGCCACGTTGCCGAGCGCATCGGTGTGCCGATCGAACGGATCGACGTGATCCTCAACGGCGTCGAGGGCGAGCGCTTCGCCGGCGCCGATCGCAACCAGGCACGCGCTGCCCTGGGACTGCCGGCGGATGCTCCGGTGATCGGCTGCGTCGGGCGCATCAGCGAGCAGAAGGGTCAGGAGGAGTTGATTCGCGCGGCGGCGCTGGTGCGGCGGGAATTTCCGTCAGCGGTCTTCCTGGTGGTGGGGTCGGCGGACGACGAGAAGCTGCTGGCGCGCATGCAGGCCCTGGTGGCGGAGCTGGATCTCGGCGCCACCGTGCGTTTCACCGGCCACCTCGGCGATATGCCGGCGGTCTATGCGGCGCTGGACATCCTCGCCGCGCCCTCGCGCTGGGAGGGTTTCGGGCTGATGCTGGCGGAGGCGATGGCCGCCAGCCGGCCCATCGTCGCCGCCCGCGCCGGCGCGATACCGGAGGTGGTGGTGGAAAACGAGACCGCGCTGCTGGTGCCGCCGCGGGATCGCGCCGGCGCTCGCCGCGGCCCTGCTGCGGCTGCTGTGCGACCCGGCGCTGGCGCGACGCCTCGGCGAGGCGGGGGTGGTGCGCGCCCGCGATTTCTCCTGGGAGCGTTCGGGCGCGGCGCTGGATGCGCTTTACCGGCGGGTGCTGAGCAACTCCTCGCCCTCCCCCGCACGCGGGGCAGGGTAGGGGTGGGGGCGCTGAGGGCCATGACGCCTCGTCTGTTCCTGATCCGCCACGGCCGCACCGGCGGCAACAAGCAGCGCTATGTCGGCTGGGAGGACGTGCCCCTGGACGAGGAGGGCCAACGGCAGGCGGCCGCCGTGGCCGAGGCCCTGGCGCCGGATGCCATCGATGCCGTCTATGCGAGCCCCCTGAGCCGCGCCGTGGACACCGCCCGCCCGCTCGCCGCGGCGCGGGGCCTCGAAGTACAGGTGCGCCCGGCGCTGAAGGAGATCGACTACGGCCGCTACCAGGGCCTGCTCAAGGCGGACCAGCCGCTGCGCCTGCGCCACGAGCATCGCGTCGAGCCCATGCCGGGCGGCGAGAGTCTGGGCGACGTGTATCGCCGCATCGAAAGCGCCTGGGGCGAACTGCGCCAGGAACTTGCGCGCCAGCGCAGCCTCGCCGTGGTGGGCCATTTCTGGAGCAACCGCATGCTGGCGGCAGTGATGCGTGGCGTGCCCTTCGCAGACGTGTTCCAGAGCAGGGACTACAAGCCGGAGAACGGTTCCATCTTCGTCTTCGACTGGGAAGGGGAGGGGACCGCCGGGCTGAAGCTGGTAGCGACGGCCTGGCGAATCGCCGGCGACGTCGCGCCATGATGAACACCGACTGGGGCCACGGCAGTGCCGTGCCCCAGGGACTGACTTTCGACTTTCCCCGCGCCGTCGGGCTGACTGACCCGGCCGTCGCGGTGGAGCACCTGCGCCGCGGTCTCGCCGGACGACGTCCGGTGACGCGTTGCTCGCTGCTCAAGCTGCGCCATCTTCCAGGCCGGTTGCTCCAGGCGATCTATCGGGTCGCGGCGCCCGGCTGCGACGACGACATCGTGACCGTGAGCTTCCTGCGGGAGGGCGAGGCGGTTGCGGCCGCGGGTGACGGGCCCGCGATCGCGCTGCCCGACTGGAATGCGCTGCTGCGCATCTTTCCCGACGATCCTGCGCTCGTCCAACTGCCTGCCCTGCTCGACGCGCCGTCAGTTTCCGCGCGGCTGGCCCAGGCGAGCGGCGCGGCGCTTGCCCCAGGCGACATGTCCTGGTCGCTGCTCAGCTACCAGCCGGGCGACCGCTGCGCCCTGCGTTATCGCTGGTCCACGGCCGGCATCGATGCGGTCGGCAAGCTTCAGGTGGATGCCGCGGCGAGCCATGCTGGACTGCGGCGACTGTGGGAGTTACCGGGCCGGCGCTTTCGCATGCCCCAGCCGCTGAGCTGCGACGAGGCCTTGTCGACGCGCTGGGAATGCTTTTTAGCAGGCCGGCCCTTCGAGCAGGTCGCCGCGGAATCGGGCATCGTGCCGGCGCTGGAGGCCGTCACCCGCGGGCTGGTGGATCTGCATCGCAGCGCCATGCGGGGTATGCCCGTGCAGGACAGGGCCCGGCTGCTTGGGCGCATCCAGCGCAAGGTCTTGCCACGAGTCCGCGGCGCGCTGCCGGACATGGCCGGCGAGTGCGAGGCGTTCGCCGCCGTGTTGGGCCGGATCGCGACGAGTCTGCCGCCGGCGATGGCGGTCACCGTGCATGGCGATCTGCACACCGGCAACATCCTGCTCGACGACAGCGGCCTGGTGCTGATCGATCTGGACAGCCTGGCCAGCGGCGAGCCTGCCTTCGACCTGGCCATGATCGGCACCCGGTTGCTGCTGTTGGCGCTGCTCGGGGATGCGGGATTTCGGGAGACTGCCGGCGCGGTCGCGGACCTTCCGCGGTACTACGCCGATGCGGGCGGGGACCAGGTGGCGCCGGGGGTGTTCGCCTGGTACGTGGCGGCGCTGCTGGTGGGGCGGCAGATCAAGACCAGCATCAACAATCTGGCGCCGGGCCTTGACGATCTGGCGCGGCGCCTGCTGGACCGCGCCAGTGCGGTGCTGGCAGCGGGAAGAGTCGACGCCGGACTGCTGGTCGGCACCTGAAGGGGTTCAGGTGTCGTCGATGTGGGGGATGGACTCTTCCGCCGGTTCGCCGGTGTCGGGGTCGATCCAGTCGGCGATGCCGATCTCGTCTTCGGCGCCCTCCAGGGCGAGATCGTCGTCTGCTGCCGACGAAGCGCCGAAGGCCATGTCCTCCTCCGCCTCGCGCAGCGTGGAGAAGGGTCCGTACTCGCTGCCGTTGTGCTTGTCCTGCCAGTAGAAGCCATCGGCGCGTTCGATGATGTGCCCGTCCGCATAGGCCACGGGTTCGCTTGCTTTCGCCTTGCGCATGCCTCCCTCCTGTTCCGTGTCTCGCTATGGATGGGGCGGGACTCTGCCCCGCGACGACAGTGAACGAAGTTTAGCGCAAGCGCTCGCCCCGGGGGGCAGGCCGAAGCCCGGAAGAGGCGGTACGGGATGGGAAGGGTGAGTACCCCTGGTGCACAGGGGCACTCCGGCGAATCAGAGCGCTCAGTCGAGACTGCGCACTCGCAGCAGCAGCGTCCGGTCCGCTCCCTGGAGCAGCGATGCCATCACCGGGACACGCGACCCGTCCGCGTGCAGGGCTTCAATCGCAATGCGGCTGAACTTCAGACTGGCACAGTTGTGGGCCCAGGCCGGGTTGCCGTTATCGGGCCCGAGCGCCACATCTGGAATGAGGCGCGATGCGCACGTGCCGATGAGCTCACGGCGTCGGTAGCCGAACAGCGACTCGACTCCCTCGTCGCAGCCGACGATCCTGCAGCCCTCGTCCAGCACCAGGGTGGCGTGGCGAATGGGCGTCGGGCGAATGACTGTTCTTTGCGGAGCGGCACGCTCCGCGACCTGAGAGTATTGAAACATTCCCGTCTCCTCCAGTGTTTGTCGCCGTACTGCTGCGGATCCGTGTTTCGACCTGCTCGGCAGTTCGGCGTCTGCACACCGCTGCCGAGCGGATCCGGCTTGCGTCGGTGATCTATCGATCGATCAGTGTCGCTTCCTGAGGTTGCCACTGCTGGACCACTTTCGGGTCCGGCTGCAAGCGCGCCGTGCCGGCCGGCCTGACTGTGAGCAGCAGCGGGCCGTGGCCCGGTCCTTCCACCTTGTTGATGAACAATTCAGCGAAGAAGGCCCAGCCTTCCCTTCGTGCTGCGGTGAAGCGCTTGCCGCAATGGCACAGAAACGCGAGTCTGGGATTGACGTCACCACCCCGCAGCAGAGGCCAGCGGGCCAGTTCCGGCAGCAGGAAGGACACATGGCGGCCGAGCAGTTCTTCGGCGCACTGGTAGCCGAATTGGGTTTCCGCTCCGGGGCTCGTTTCGACAATGGTGCCGTTCTCGTTCAGAGTGAGAACCGCGTCGTGGGCCCCTAAGGGCTTTTCCGGATTGCGAGCGGAAGGATCCGGCATCCGGACATGGGCGTGCTTTGACATCTTTCAGTCCCCTCCAGTAATCGCGGAACCTTCTATTGCTCGGCAAATGCCGTGCACCGCGGTTCTCGCGTGCTGTCCTCAGTTGGCTGCTTCGGCTTCTTGTTGCAAAGCAGCAGAAGAAACTACGGAGCCTTCTGCGGCAAAACGTCCGGGCGACGCGACAACAAGACTACTTTCTTGAATACGAATGAATCGGCGAAACACAAGTCCGAAACAGGCCCTTTTCCGAGCTGCCTTGCTGGCGGACACCCCGCGGCGCTTCGCGATTTCTGGAGCGATATTCTTCTAGGTTCTGCTTGGCGGAAGATAGCACTTTCCGATGCGATGTCAATCGGTTTTTATCCGATTTTGCGTATATGCGGCAGACTGCCGCAGCGGAATCCGCGCGGCCGATCACCGTTGGGAATCGGGCTATCATTGCCCGCTGCAGAGGTTTCCATTTTCGATGAACGTCCGCGCTGCGATGCAGTATCACTCCTCGGCGAAAACAAGCACCAATGGCTGACATAGAACCCCTCGATCCATCCCGCCTTTTTCGTCCCTGCGACATCGCCCTGTTGGACTTCGCCACGACGGCGGAATTGCCCGACGCCGGAGGCAGCTTCGGCCAGGGCCGTGCCGAGGAGGCGGTGCGTTTCGGCGTCGATATCCGGCGCCCCGGCTATAACCTTTTCATCCTCGGCGAACCTGGAAGCGGGCGCCACTTCACCGTAAGCCGGCTGCTGGATGAGCGGGCGGCGCAGGAACCGGTGCCCGGCGACTGGTGCTACGTCAATAACTTCGACGATCCGCAGCAGCCGCGAGCGCTGCGGCTGCCTGCCGGCCGCGGAACGCAGCTCAGGCGCGACATGCAGCAGTTCGTGTCGGAACTCGGCACGGCGGTGAGCAGCGCCTTCGAAAGCGACGAGTACCGTGCTCGGCTCGAGGCGATCCAGGACGAATACAAGAAACGCGAGGAAACCGCGCTGCGCGAGCTCGGCCACGAGTCGTCCGAGCAGGGGATCGCCCTGCTGCGCACGCCCCATGGCTTCGTGTTCGCGCCGATGAAAGGCGACGAGACCATGGGCGCCGAGGATTTCGGCCAACTGCCGGAGGCGGAGCAGACCCGCGTCAGCCAGGCGATCGAAGGCTTCGGCGAGCGCCTGTCCAAGCTGGTGCACCAGTTCCCGCGCTGGCGGCGCGAAATGCAGGGCCGCATCCGCCAGGCCAGCCGCGACACCATGAGCCTGGCGGTGGGGCACATGGTCGAGGAACTCAAGGAGCACTACGCCGACCTCCCCGAGATCCTGGGCTTCCTCGACGAGGTGCTGAAGGATGTGGTGGAGACCGGCGAGGAGCTGCGGGAAAGTCAGAAGTCGGAGGGCGACACCACCACCGTCACCATGACCGGCTCCATCCCCCTGGCGCGCTACAACGTCAATCTGCTGGTCGATCACGTCGCAACCCGCGCCGCGCCGGTGGTATTCGAAGATCATCCTACCTACCAGAATCTGGTGGGCCGGGTGAACCAGCTTGCCCACATGGGCACGCTGCTCACCAACTTCACCCTGATCAAGGCCGGCGCGCTGCATCGCGCCAACGGCGGCTATCTGATGCTGGACGCGGCCAAGCTGCTCACCCAGCCCTACGCCTACGAGGGGCTCAAGCGCATCCTCAAGGCAGCCTGCATCCGCATCGAATCGCTGGGTCAGATGATCGGCCTGATCTCCACGCTTTCGCTGGAGCCGGTGCCGATTCCGCTGGACCTCAAGGTGGTGCTGTTCGGCGAGCGCCTGCTCTACTACCTGCTGCGCGAGTACGACCCGGAGTTCGACGAGCTGTTCAAGGTCGCGGTGGACTTCGACAACAGTCTCGATCGCAGCGACGACAACACGCGGCTTTTCGCGCGCATGATCGGGCGCCTTGCCCGTTCCGACGGCCTGCAGCCCTTCAGCCGCGAGGCGGTGGCGCGGCTGATCGAGGAAACCGCCCGCATGGCCGAGGACGCCGAGCGCCTGTCGGCGAGCACGCGGCGCATCTCCGACCTGATGCGCGAAGCCGACCACCTTGCGCGTGGCGCGGGCCGGGAACAGGTGGGGCCGGAGGACGTGGACGCCGCGCTCGACGGCCGCCGGCATCGCTCAGGGCGGCTGCGCGAGGCGCTGCAGCGCGAGGTGCTGCGCGAGACCTTGCTCATCGCAACTTCCGGCAGCCAGGTGGGGCAGATCAACGGCCTGTCGGTGATCGACCTCGGCGATACCCGCTTCGCCCATCCGGTGCGCATCACCGCCACCGCGCGCCTCGGCGACGGCGAAGTGATCGACATCGAGCGCGAGACCGAGTTGGGCGGCCCACTGCATTCCAAGGGCGTGCTGATCCTGTCCTCCTTCCTCGCCGCCCGCTACTCCCGCGGCATGCCGCTGTCGCTCACCGCGAGCCTGGTGTTCGAGCAGTCCTACGGCGCGGTGGAGGGAGACTCGGCGTCGCTGGGCGAACTCTGCGCCCTGCTCTCGGCGTTGGCGGCGGTGCCGATCCGGCAGTCGCTGGCGGTCACCGGATCGGTTAACCAGTACGGCCGGGTGCAGGCCATCGGCGGCGTGAACGAGAAGATCGAAGGTTTCTTCGACATCTGTCGGGCGCGCGGACTCGACGGGTCCCACGGGGTGCTCGTCCCCGATTCCAACGTCAAACACCTGATGCTGCGCCGCGATGTGGTCAACGCCTGTGCCACCGGCAAGTTTGCGGTGTATGCCGTGAGCACCGTGGACGAGGCCATCGAACGGCTGACCGGCGTTCCCGCGGGCCTGCCGGACGAGGACGGCGCGGTGCCGGAAGGCAGCATCAACTACCTGGTCGCGGCACAGCTCGCCGAGATGTCGCTGGTGCGCCAGAATTTCGCTTCGGGCGGACGAGCCGCTGGCCGCAAGCGCAAGAAATCGTGAGCTCCGGGAGGCAGACGTGCCGGATGCAGGCAGCAGGGTGAGCCTCGGGCGCGGCGACGCGCTCATCGCGGTGGACGTGCAGTACGACTTCCTGCCCGGCGGCAGCCTGGCGGTGCCCGGCGGTGACGCCGTGGTGCCGGCGCTCAACCGCTACCTCGCTGCCTTCCGCTACCGCAGGCAGCCGGTTTTCGCCACCCGCGACTGGCATCCGGCCGACCACTGTTCCTTCCGCGCGCAGGGCGGTCCCTGGCCGCCCCACTGCATCGCCGGAAGCGACGGCGCCCGCTTCGCCGCGCTGCTGGATCTGCCCTGCGAGGTGCGCATCGTCTCCAAGGCCAGCGAGGCCGACCGTGACGCCTACTCCGCTTTCGAAGGCACCGATCTGGCCGAGCAATTGCGCGGGGCCGGTGCCTCGCGCCTGCTGATCGGCGGGCTTGCCACCGACTATTGCGTGCTCAATACCGTGCTGGACGGGCGCCGCCTCGGCTTCGACGTGCTGCTGCTCGCCGACGCGATCCGTGCGGTGGACGTGCAAGCCGGGGACGGCGAGCGCGCCGCCGCTGCCATGCTCGCCGCCGGCGCGCGGCCGATTACCTTTGCCGAACTCGCCGCTTGAAGCGATGAACGCCGCCTCGGAGGTCCTGCTCACCGACCTCTACCAACTGACCATGCTTCAGGCCTACCATGACCAGGGCATGGCAGGCACGGCGGTGTTCGAGTTTTTCGTGCGCAAGTTGCCCGAATCGCGCAACTTCCTCATGGCAGCGGGCCTGGAGCAGGCGCTCGATTACCTCGAAGCCCTGCGCTTCGATTCTGGCGATCTCGACTGGCTGCGGCAGACCGGCCGCTTCAGCGCGTCGTTCGTCGACGCTCTGGCGGGACTGCGCTTCACCGGCGACGTGGACGCCATGCGCGAGGGCACGCTGTTCTTCGCCGACGAGCCCATCCTGCGGATCGTGGCGCCGCTGCGCGAGGCGCAACTGGTGGAAACCCGCATCATCAACCTACTCCAGTTCCAGACCCTGGTGGCCTCCAAGGCGGCGCGGGCGGTAATCGCGGCGCCGGGCCGGCTGCTGGTGGACTTCGGCCTGCGCCGCGCCCACGGCGCCGAGGCCGGGCTGCTGTCGGCCCGCGCCAGCTACCTCGCCGGTTTCTCCGGCACCGCGACCGTGCTGGCCGGCAGGCTGTGGGACGTTCCCCTTTTCGGCACCATGGCCCATTCCTTCGTCCAGGCGCATGACGAAGAGATGGTCGCGTTCGAGCATTTCGCCCGTTCCCATCCCGGCAACGCCACCCTGCTGATCGACACCTACGATACCGAAGCCGCCGCCGAGCGTCTGGTGCCCTTGGCGCGGCGCCTCGCGCAACAGGGCATCGCGATCCGCGGTGTGCGCCTCGATTCCGGCGACTTGGCTGAGCACGCCCGGCGCGTGCGGTCCATCCTCGACGCGGGAGGGCTTGCCGAGGTGCGCATCTTCGCCAGCGGCAACCTGGACGAGTACCGGCTGCGGGAACTTGTCGCCGGCGGTGCGCCTATCGACGGCTACGGCGTAGGCACGCGCATGAACACCTCGGCCGATGCGCCCTATCTCGACTGCGCCTACAAGCTCCAGGAATACGAGGGCAGGGCGCGGCGCAAGCGCTCCGAAGGCAAGGCCACCTGGCCCGGTCGCAAGCAGGTCTGGCGCCGGTACGACGCGGCGGGCCTCATGCGGGGCGACGTGCTCACCACGGCGGACGACGCGGGAGCGGACGGCAGTTCACCGGGCGAGCCGCTGTTGCAAGCGGTCATGCGCAGCGGCCGTCGCCTTACGCCCCAGGTCCTGCGCGATGAGCGTGCCCATGCCCAGGCCGAACTGGCACGGCTGCCCGAAGGGCTGCGCAGCCTCGACCCCGCGCCAGCCTATCCGGTGACCGTGTCAGCGGCGCTGCACAGCCTGGCGCGGCAGGTGGATGGCCGCCAGTGCGGCGCCTGAGGCGGCAGCCGTGAGCGAGCCCGAGTCCTCGGCCCTGGAGGCGCACCAGACCCTGGTGCGCCGGCTGCTTGAGCCGGGCCGCTATCCTCACCCCACCCGCGAATTGCGGCTGATCCAGACCCACATCTCTTCGGTGCTGCTGACCGGTGAGCATGCCTACAAGATCAAGAAGCCGGTGAATCTGGGCTTCCTCGACTTCAGCACCCTGGAGCGGCGGCGCTTCTGCTGCGAGGAGGAACTGCGGCTCAACCGGCGCCTTGCGCCCGACATCTATCTGGATGTGCTGCCGATCTGCGGCAGCCCCGACGACCCGCGCATCGGCGCTGGCGGCGACGTCATCGACTATGCCGTCAGGATGCGCGAGTTCCCTCAGGAAGCGCTGCTCGACGGCATGCTGGCGCGGGGCGAGCTTGCGGCGGCCCATATCGATGCCATCGCCGCCGTGGTCGCCGACTTCCATGCGCGCGCCGAGCGCGCGGCGCCGGATTCGCCCTTCGGCGGGGCGGGCAGCGTTGCGGTGCCGGTGCTGCACAACTTCATACAGATCCGGCGGCGGCTGCGCGACGCCGCGGAGCGGGCGCGGCTCGCCGTCCTCGAAGCCTGGAGCCATGCCGCACTGCGCGCGCTGGGGCCGCTGCTGGCGGCGCGCAAGCGCGAGGGCTTCGTGCGCGAATGCCACGGCGATCTGCACCTGGCGAACATCGCCTGGGTGGACGGCGCGGTCCAGGTGTTCGACTGCATAGAGTTCAATCCGGGCCTGCGCTGGATCGACGTGATCAGCGAGGTCGCTTTCCTGGCGATGGACTTGATGCAGCGCGGCCGCTCCGACCTGGCGTGGCGCTTCCTCGACGCATGGCTTGCCCGCAGCGGCGACTATGCCGGTCTGCGGCTTCTGACTTTCTATCTCGCCTACCGTGCGCTGGTGAGAGCCAAGGTGGCGAGCATCCGCGCGTCCCAGCCCGGCATTTCGTCGCGCGAG
Organism: uncultured beta proteobacterium; assembly: GCA_963696505.1. Classification (GTDB taxonomy): domain Bacteria; phylum Pseudomonadota; class Gammaproteobacteria; order Burkholderiales; family Rhodocyclaceae; genus CAVOKN01. The sequence goes on from CAVOKN010000007.1 coordinate 324,842, forward strand.
GCCGAGGCGGCTATGGCGGCCTATCGCGGCTACGTCGAACTCGCCGAGCGCTGCACGCGCCCGGCAAGCCCGGCGCTGCTCGTCACCCACGGCCTGTCGGGGTCGGGCAAGACCACGGTGTCCCAGTTCCTGCTCGAACGACTGGGCGGCGTGCGCCTGCGTTCGGACGTCGAACGCAAGCGGCTGGCGAACCTCGCGCCCGGTGCCTCGAGCGGCTCGGCGCTGGGCGGCGGCCTGTACACCGAAGAGGCGACGCGGCGTACCTACGACCAACTGGCGCGGCTGGCCCGGGGCGTGCTCGAAGCCGGCCACCCTGTCATCGTCGATGCCACCTTCCTGCAGCGCTGGCAGCGCGAGCAGATGCGGGCGCTGGCGCGCGAAGCGGGCATTCCGTTCGTCATCGTCGACTGCCACGCCTCGGGTGACGCGCTGCGCCGGCGCATCGGCGAGCGGCAGCGCACAGGCGGCGACGCCTCCGAAGCGACCCAGGCGGTGCTCGAACGGCAAATCGCCGGCGCTCAGCCGCTCGGCGCCGACGAGACGGCCATCGCAGTGGATACGGCGGCCTTCGAGGCGCAGGCGCTGCTCGATGCCGTTGCGCGTGCCGTCCAGAGTCAGGCCCCGTGATGCGCTTCGACGTCTTCAACGGCGATGCGGACGGCATCTGCGCGTTGCACCAGTTGAGGCTAGCCGAGCCCGCCGACGCCGTGCTGATCACCGGCGTCAAGCGCGACAATCGGCTCCTGTCCCGCGTGCCGGCGGGCGCGGGGGACGACGTCACCGTGCTGGACATCGGCCTCGACCGCAACCGCGACGCGCTGCTCGCCCTGCTCGAACGCGGCGTGCGGGTGCGCTACGTCGATCACCACCATCCGGGAGACGTACCGGCGCATCCGCTGCTGACGCACCACATCGACACCGCGAAGGACGTGTGCACCAGCGTCATCGCCGACCGGCTGGTGGCCGGCCGGCACCGGCCGTGGGCGGTGGTGGGGGCCTTTGGCGACAATCTGGCCGCCACCGCGCGCAAGCTTGCCGCCGAACTCGGCACGCCGGCCGCTGCGGTCGAACGCTGGCGCGATCTGGGCGAATGCCTCAACTACAACGCCTACGGCGACACCGAGGCCGATCTGATCTGTCCGCCGGCGCAACTGTATCGGATGCTTTCGCCATACCACGAACCGGACGATTTCATGAGCGCCGAGCCGCTCTTCGAGCACCTGCACCGGGCCCGCGCCGAAGACATGGACGCCGCACTCGCGCTGGCGCCGGAAGTGACAGCCCCGGGCTTGAGGCTGTATCGTCTTCCCGACGTGGCATGGTCGAGGCGGGTGGTCGGGAGCTTTGCCAACCACCTGGCACGAACCCACCCGGAGGATGCGAGCGCTGTCCTGGTTCCGGACCGGCGGGGCCGGCTGAGCCTGAGCCTGCGGGTTGCTGTCGCCGCGCCTGTCGCCGCGGACGAATTCTGCCGCCGCTGGGGCGGGGGCGGGCGCCGCATCGCCGCCGGTGCGGACGCGCTGCCGGTCGATCGCGCGCACGAACTGGCACAGGCCCTGCGCGCGGCCTATGGCCGAAGTTGAGCGCGCCGTGCCGCGACAAACCGGAGGGAAAGCCATGAGACGAATTGTCAGCGTCATGCTGCTGAGCGCTGCCGCCGCGGCCTTTGCCGGGGGCGAGCTGGAAATCCTGCCGCTCAGGCATCGCAGCGCGGCGGAGGTCGTCGAAGCGCTCAAGCCGCTGCTGGAGCAGGGCGGCTCGATCAGCGGCATCCAGGACAAAGTCATCGTTCGCGCCTCGGCGGCCAACCGCGCCGAACTGCGCAAGGCGCTGGCGGCCATCGACACCGCGCCGCGGCGGCTGACTATCACCGTGGTCCACGACAACGAAATCGGCGGTGAGCGCTCCGGCGCCGACGCGGGCCGCGCGCGGGTGTGGAGCTCGCGCGGCGCCGCCGCGGACCGCTCCGACCAGCGGGTGCAGGTGGTGGAGGGCGGCAGCGCCTTCATTCATCTGGGCTATTCGCTGCCGATTCCGCTGCGCCAGGCGGCCATCGGCCCGCTGGGGGCCGCCGTGGCGGAAACGATCGTCTACCGCGACATCGGCACCGGCTTCCACGCCCAGCCGCGGCTCGCCGGCGATCGCGTCACCGTCGAGATCAGCCCGCAGCAGGAGTCGTTCTCCGCCACCGATCCCGCCGCGGTGCGCTCCGCGCGCCTCAGCACCACTGTGTCCGGGCGGCTCGGCGAATGGATGGAACTGGGCGCCGCGAATCAGGGCGTGAGCGCCGAGCGTGCGGGCACCACCCGCTACTCAACCCGCGCCAGCCTGGAGACGCGGCGTGTGCTGCTGAAGGTGGAGGAACGGCGCTGAGCGCAGAGCGCGCGCGGCGCATGTGGCGGGCCGCGTCCGCCGAACCGGGCCTGCTGGCCGACACCCTCGCGCCGCTGCGCGACAAGGTCGAGCGCATGCTGCGCGTCGAACACCTCGGCTGCGGCGAACTGATGCGGCGCGTGCGCTTCATCCGCATGGCGGGCCGCGGTGTCGGCAAAGGCTTCGAAACCGTTGTCAACGCCCTGGCGCAGCGGCGCCGTCTCACCATGCTCTATCGCGCCCGCAAGGACGATGCCGAGACGCGGCGCCGCGTCTCGCCGCAACGCCTGAGCCACTTACCGCGACAACAAGTAGTAAGTGCCATCAAAACATATACGTATCAGGCGACACCAAGGTCGAACTTGTTCCAGCGGAAAACCACCGGCTCGGCGTTGATCTCGTCGATGCCTTTGAGAATGCGGGCCTTGAGTTCATCTTTGGAGGTGACCCGGATGTGGCGCAGGAAGGTGCGAGCCATTTTCGAGAACGCGCACTCGATCAAGTTGAGCCAAGAGCCATGCTTGGGGGTGTGTATGTACTCGAAGCGGCCGGGGCGCGTGCTGAGATAGGCCAGGGTCTCCTTGGAGATGTGAGCCGAATGGTTGTCCAGCACCACGCGAATGATGGCCTCACTTGGATAGTGCGCGTCGAGTTGCTTGAGCAGCGCGATGAACGCCACACTGCGGTGGCGCTCCTCGACGTTAGCAAAGATGTGTCCCGAGTGCAGATCGATTCCCGCCAAGATAGACACTGTGCCGTGGCGCACGTACTCGTAATCCCGACCAACGGCCGATGCCTTGCCCGGCACCGGTGGCAGATCGGGCGCGGTCAGCCCGATGGCCTGCACGCCAGGCTTCTCATCGACGCTGACGGTGTAGACGGGGTTGGGTCGTGCGTCGTGAACCGCGCCCCCGGCATAGATCGAGACGTCCCGATAGACCATCAGGACTTCTTGCATCTTCCGATCGAAATCAGGATCCCGTTTTTCCAGGTAATAACGAATCTTGTGCGGCTTGATGTCGTTGTCGTCGAGAATGCGCCACACCGTGCTCTTGCCAGCGTTGGCAAGACGGGCAAAGCCTGCGGCCTCGGCGCGTTCGCTGACAAACTTCGCCAGTTCCGAGATCGACCACAACTCGGCCGCCAAGCCGTGGTCCTTCGGTTTGGTGCAGGCGATGCTGACCACCCAGGCCTTGGATTCGTCGCTGATCTGGGGCTCGTGCGGTCGGTGGTATTTGTCCTTCAACCCCATCTGCACGCCTGCCGCCAGCGCCTTGTCGATGCACTTGTAGATCGTCGGGCGCGACACGCCGAGCGCGCGTTGTATCGCGGTGGGCGAGTTCCCATCCGCGTAGGCCAACAGCACCTTGGCGCGCTCGACCTCGCGTTGCGCCGCCGTTCGCGAGCCGGCGAGATCTCTGAGCATCGTCCTGTGTTCGCCACTGAGCACCAACGCCGCTCTTGCCGTTTGTCTCGCCATGCCAGCCTCCCAAGAGTTTGCATGGACGAACATCATCGCAGAGGCAAGCATTTACGTAAAGTCTTTGTCGGAACGCACTACTAGTACCTCGATGCCTGTTGCCACGGCCGGCGCGCGCTGCGCAGCTTCGACAGCTGATTGAGCGCCTCGCCGATGATCTCGAACTTCCGTTCCACCGCCGAGTGGGGCAAGGTATTCCGGCCGTACTCCTCGGGACCGATTCCCGCGACAAACACGCGGATCGCGTCGATGGCTTCGCGGGCATCCCACAGAAATGCGCGTGCATCACGCCGCATAGACCAGGTGCCGCGCGCGGTTGATGCTGGCGAGCAGAAAGGGATTGCGAATGGCATTGGCTTCGATCACGTTCACCGGGCGGCCGAGGAGTCGGGAAAGCGCACCCTGTAATCCGAAGAACTGTTCCAGGGGTGGGATGTCCTGGGTGGCTTCGGACTCGGCGATGAGGTCGGCATCGCTGCTCTCCGGCAGAAAGACTTCTGCGCGGGCTGCAGAGCCGAATACCTCGATCTGCCGCACGTGGTAACGCCGGCAGAGGGCAGCAATCTCGGCTCGCTTTGCATGGAGGGTCTGATGCATCCTGTCCATCCGCGAACAGCACGCGGGCGCTTTTCTGCCCTTTCGCCGTGGCCCCTGCATGGGCTTTCCGGGGCCAGCCGCCTGCTCACCACGGCTCGCGGATTCCCTGCCGAGCGGCCAGACGAGGTGCTCGACCCTCGCGGGTCTATCGGCCGAGCCTCGCCATGAAATCTCCCGGCGCCACCACTTCTACCCCCGTCTGCAGCGGGAAGTGTCGGGTGTTGCCGGTGACTGCCGGGCAGGCGGAGATGCGGGCTGCGGCGATGAAGGGCCAGTCGTCGGCGTCCGGAAGGCTGGCGTCGATGGGCACCGCGGAGAGGTTGACGCTGAAAGTCAGTCCCTGCAGGTCGGCGAGCAGTTCTTCCACCGCGGCGGGGGGCAGGTTCAGCCGCGGGCGCCGTAGAACCTTGGCGTATTCCGCGAGAATTTCCGCGCTGACGACGGGTACGAGGCGCAGTTCCCGGATCGCGCCGACCACCGCGGCGGGCGCGCCGACCGGGCTGAGAACGGCGGAGACCAGGACGTTCGTGTCAACGACCGCCCTGAGCACGCTCGCAGCGCTCCTTTCTCGCCGCGGCAATCTTTGCGTCGATCTCCTCCATCGTCAATTTGTCGAGGTCCTGCGCTCGGGCGTGCCGCTGCAGCGCTTCGACCGCCGCCCCGAACCTGGCGGTGCGGACGGCGCGCAGGGTTTCCTCCAGCCGCGCCGGCTCCGTATGCACCAGCAGCGCGAAAGGGGCCTGCCGTTGCGGGTGATGACGATCTCCTCGCCGGCTTCAATCTTTTCCCAGACCTTGCCGGATTCGGCCCTGAGTTCTCGATCGGTGACGAAGTCCATGGTCAATCCCGGTACACGTTGATGTACCAAAGCGTAGGCCGCAACGGGTAGCCCGGCAAGCACCGTAAGCCCTGCATTATTGACGCAATGAAATGGGCCTCCCGGATCCTATTCTTGGGATGCCGCCGGCACAAAGTATGCATCACAGCCCGCTTCGGGCCCGTCACGCCCCGGGTGGCGGGCTGTGTCACGACCGTCGGAGAGTTGTTCGAGATGTTCTCTGCAACAGGCGCTGGCAGCGTGATCGCAAGCGCGTTGCCACGACTGCCCGGCAATCAGGACGGTCGGGACCAAGGGGATGTTCCAGCGGAAACGGCGCGGTGCGCTGCCCCCCATCTTCGTCGATCCTTCTGGGGGGGACCGATACGGCACCGGACCGGTGGGAAGCGGCAACGGTTCGTCATCCGTAGGCGCGAAATGGGGATTCAGACCAAGCGCAACGCGGGAAACTCAGCCCCTGTTTCCGCATCGACCAGCCCAGAAGAGATGTTGATAAAAATGTTAACCAAAGGGGCCTAAAGCACCGTCGCGCCGGAACCCATACCCGGTCTTCATCGGTGCCTTCTTGTGAGCTCCCGGATGCCGGTTCTGTCACCCGCCATGACGCGGGACCGGCCGTGTATTGACAACTGCTATACAGCACCGTAAGATGTGTATATCTGTTGTGTGTACAAACTAGGAGAAACGCATGCGCGACGCCGCCATCAACCTGCGGGCACGTCCCGAGCAGCGGGAACTGATCGATCAGGCTGCGCAGCTGCTCGGCAAGAACCGCTCAGACTTCATGCTCGAAGCCGCCTGCGACAAGGCCCAGTCGGTGCTGCTCGATCAGGTATTTTTCAGATTGGATACCGAGAAGTTCCGGCAGTTCACCAAGATGCTCGACGCGCCGCCCACGCGCAATCCGGGGCTTGAGCGCCTTATGGCGGTCAAGGCGCCTTGGGGCAGGAAGTCCGCGAAGGGCTGAGCTTGCAACTCGGCCTGCCGAAGCCCTTGGCGGCTGCACATCGACTGGACGACTTTGAGTGCGGCGAGACCGTGCTCGATGACTGGCTCAAGCGCAGGGCATTGTCCAACCAGGCTAGCGGCGCAAGCCGCACCTTCGTCGTCACCGACGAGGGCGGCCGCGTCCACGGTTACTACTTCATTGCGGCCGGCGCCGTCTCGCACCACCTCGCAACGAGCGGCGTGCGACGCAACATGCCTGATCCGGTTCCGGTCATGGTTCTCGCCCGGCTCGCGGTCGATCGCAGGGCGCAGAGATTGCACTTGGGCGCCGCCTTGCTCCAGAACGCGGTCAATCGCGCCGTGGCCGTATCGCAGAACGCGGGCGTCAGGGCCCTTCTTGTACATGCCCTTCACGAGAAGGCTAAGCAGTTCTACGAGCACTACGGGTTTCAGCCCTCGCCGACGCATCCGATGACCCTCATGCTGCGCTTGAGCAGCATGAAGGCATAGCCGATGTAATTGCCGACACCCCCTGCTACCCCTGCTAATTCTGCTACCGATCAGCGTCCGCGCCGGGCGACGGTAGCAGGAGTAGCAACAGTAGCAACACCCTCCGGTGTCGAAATCGAATCGTCGAAGGTCACTCCCGGCCATCCAGCAGCACCGGATTGATCGCCGCACACCGCCGGCGACCGTCTTCCTCCATCCTCGCCCGTCCTCGCTCTGCGAGGATGGCGAGCGCGGCGCGCAGATCGCGGCTGTCGCGGACGCAGTTCGGACCGTACTGGTAGATCCGCTTCGTCGACACGCGATCGGCGCCGTTTGCCTGCGCTTCGCTACGGAGCCAGGCATCGAGCCGGATCGCCGCGGCGAGCGAGGGCGGCGTGTCCAGGTCGGCGAGCAGGCGCCGCGCCTCGTTCAAATGCCAGCCAACGATACAAGCAGCGTCGCGGATTTCCTCCGACGCTAGCGTGCCGCTCGCCCCATGCTGCAGCATATGGAACAAGGCTGCCATGCGCGCGACGTTCTCTGCCGCCTTGGCCGCGACATCGCGCACGCCGCGGAACGCGCCTCGCGCGCCCAACTCGCGCTCAACCTCGTCGTGAAAGCGTATCCACTCGGCACGCGCCTGCGGCGACAGATCGAGTGCCGCTGGGGTAAGGCAGCCGCGCGCGTCGGCGGCGAGCGGTTGCGTGCCGGCAGTTCGCGGATGCGCTCGCCGAACAGCGCCACCTGCGGCATCGCCTCGGGCGCCGGGTGGTAGGCGCGCGTTCCCTGCGTACTCCCGGGCCACGCGATCAGGAAGCGCGCGATGAAGCCGGTGCCGCGCGGCAGCGTGCCGGCACGCTCAGGAAGCCGCGCAATGCCTCGGGCTGGACCATCAGCCCGAAGGTGAGCCGCCGGCCGCGCGCCTATCCACGGGAAGATGTCCCGTTCGAGCCGGCGGAGGATCTCGCTGGAGTGGTTGGCGGCCCAGGATGGGGAGAACCTGGCGAACCACTCGCGCGCGATGACTTCAAAGCCGTTGGCGGCCCGGTCGCCTTTGGCCGCCTTGAGCGCCTTGCGTTGCTCACCCGGATCGACGTTGTTCGCCAGCGCTTTGCGCGCCTCGTCGCGCCGCTCGCGGGCCGACTTCAGACTCACGTCGGGATAGACGCCGAAGGACAGGCGCTTCTCCTTCTCGTCAGCGCGTTACTTCCAGCGCCACCATTTCCCGCCGGCGGGGCTGACTTCCAGGTACAGGCCGCCGCCGTCGAACAGCCTGACGGTCTTTGCCTGCGGCTTGGAAGAGCGGATCGCGATATCGGTCAACGGCATGTGGGGGCAACTCCCTGTCAGTGTCTCCCTGTTGCCCCAAAAGTTGCCCCACTCGTGGGGGCAGCTCTTGGCGGAAGGCGCAAAACCATGCCGGATACTATACAAGAAGAAACCCACTGTTTCCAGTGGGTTACCGGACTTCTCCGAACTACTTCGGAACATCAATTGGTGGCGGGAAGTTTACTACCGAACAACTTGCTATTGGGGCCAATGAGCACGTCTGCGGGTAACTGCGGCTACCCGGCCCGGTCACGTCGCAACCAGTCCTCTTCCCCGAGAATACGCTCTCGGGTGTAACCGATCGACGCCAACTCGGCAACGATATCTCGCTTTGCACCCCTATATATCCGGAATGGAAATATCTGATAGGTATGCAACGGCGAAGTAAACATAGGTTGCCAGACGAAATAGCCGTCCTGTGCAAGCGCCCGATCATTGCGGTAGATCGCTGTACGGAAGCGGGGGTACTCAAGGCTGCCTTCAACTGTGAAATACTCCTCCAGCGTCAATTGCGTCTCGTCCTCACCGCTGATGATAGGGCCTGTTCCTCGAAATCGCTCGGGGTTCGGCGTATCTCCGCGACCGGGTTGATACGGAAACATATAGAGCTTGCCGTCGGCTGAATCGTCAACTGAGCCATCCCAATCGGCGCATGCAAAACACAGGGCACAGAAAATCGAGGTCGTGACATCAATCATCCGCGTGGCATCAACATCGTCGTAGTGTTGCATCAGGTGCCACCAGCCCGCATCCTCCGTATCCAAGGTAGGGCCGTCGCCGAAGATTGCTTTCCTCTTGTATGTATCGCCAAGCACGTCTTGCTGAAAGCGTCGAATCGCCGTGAGTTCCTGTGGCGTAACCCTTGAGCAGTCCTCGATTGTCGGATTATGTATCCGTGCAAATCGTGGAAGTAATGCCCATCCAAATCGATGCTCTCCCCGAAAAAACATTGTATTTCCGAACTGATCAAGTGCACGCTTGATGCCGTGACACTTCATCAGTGCTTCAGCGCATGAGGCGATGTAGCCTGTTCCGTATTGGTTGAAGCGGAAAAGTTCTTCTTCGACTATTGGAAGCCAACCGTCGCCCACGTGAAAATCGCTGGTGTCGTCAGCACCGGGTGGCACGCGTTCGGGAAGTGACTCAAGCGGCGTTGACCACAGTTCAGCGATTGCTTTCCCAATTGCATCATGGATGTCAGCAGCGCTCTTGCCCGCCGCCTTGTGATGCTCATGAGCAAGTATGTCAAAGCGCTTGAGCCAGTCGACCAGAATTTCTCGCGATGACGTTGTAGGCCTATTTTTCATCACTTATCTCACTGACCCGAAAACTGCGATTCTGTGGCCTCTCTGTGAGCAAGTCTGCGGCCTCCTGCGGGTGTTCCACAACCCGGTAGCCCATTGCCCGGTAGCCGCGTTGCCGTTTGTCCCACATCCGCAGCAGCGCCGGGTGTCCGGTATCGACGAAATCAATAATCCGGACATCGGTCTTGGTGGCGTGCTCGCGGTGGAGGCGGCCAGCATATTGCTGCAGAGTTCCCTTCCACGAGATCGGCATCGCCAGCACCAACGTGTCGAGCGCTGGATGATCGAAGCCCTCGCCGACCAGCTTGCCGGTAGCGAGCAGAATGCGCGGCGCCTCGGGCGGCAACTCATCAAGCTCGGCGATCATGGTGGCACGCTGCTTCTTCGACATCCGACCGTGAAGCACGAAGGGCGCTGGTACTTGCCCATCCAGGGCGGCCAGAATCGCGTCGAGGTGTTCCGTACGTTCGGTCAGAACAAGCACCTTACGGCCCTGCCGGTAAGCATCCCTGACTTCGGCGGCAATGGCGGCGGTACGTGCCTGATCGATTGCAAGATGCCGGAACACATCCTGAATGCCCGTCTCTGCGGGCAAATCAATCCGCGTGAAGAGTGAACGCGGCTCCACGACCAGATCGTGGGGCGCGCTGGCCGGCTTGGCCGCCGTGTAACGGATCGGCCCGCACTGCATGAAGATAATCGGCTGCTGCCCATCACGGCGAATCGGTGTAGCCGTCAGGCCGAGCACATACTTGGCCTTGACCACTTTCAAGATCGCATCGAATGAGGCTGCACCGATGTGGTGGCACTCATCAATGATGACGTGGCCGTAGTTCTCGACGACTGGATTGATTTCCCCCTGCCGTGACAATGACTGCATCACAGCGATATCGATCTTACCGGTCGGTTTGGCTTTGCCGCCGCCGATGGTACCGACCACGCCCTTGCCGACATCCAGGAAGGACTGCAGGCGTTCCTGCCATTGCTTGAGTAATTCGGTGCGATGCACCAGAACCAGCGTATTGACTCCCCGCCGGGCGATCATCGCCGCTGCAGTCACTGTCTTGCCGAAGGCAGTCGGAGCGCAGAACACGCCGACATCATGCTTGAGCATGGCCGTCACGGCTGCTTCCTGATCCGGCCGTAGAGTGCCGGCGAAACCGACTTCCAAAGCCACACCGGCGTACTGTTCATCAATCAAATCGCAGGCAATCCCGTTGTCCCGCAGCAGATCCCGTGCAGCATCGAGGCAGCCACGCGGGAGTGCGATGTGATTGGGGTAGTTCTCGGCGCAGCCGATTACGCGCGGCTCGTCCCATACCGAGAAGCGCATCGCCTGTTTCTTGTAGAACTCCGGATTCTGGAACGCGGCCAAGCGGATCAGCCGATTGGCCAGTGCCTGCGGCAGTTGCGCTTTCTCAAAGTAGACGAGGTTGGCCAGCGTCACCGTCAGTGATTTCGGCATTGGGCCAGCCAGCTTCTTGAGGGCTGATCGCTTCCACGGTTCCTTCAAATCCTCGTCATCAATGAAGGTGACGTCAAGCGGATGGGCATGGCCCGTCGCCTTGAAGATGGTTGGTTCAATGTCGTGCGACGCCATCGGCACGATGGTCAACAGAAATCCCCATTGATCCTGATAGGGCTGCAGACCCGCATCAACGAATACGCTGCACCCGTTCTCACGCGGATATTTCTGCAAGGGCAGCGCGATCAGATTGCCGAAGCCACCTTTGGGCAAGGAGTCCTGGTTAGGGAACAACCGGTCATAGGATTCGAGCTTCAGTTGTCGGGTACGGGCACAGGTATGGCTGATGATGGCGGTGCCGAGGCGACGGGCATCGCGGGCCGAAACTTTACTGGCGAAAAACACCCAGGCGTGCGCGCCCTTGCCGGATCGCGAAATTTCCAGGGCTGCCGGAACACCCAGTTCTTCGCAGGACCGAATGAATGCGTGCGCGTCGTCACGCCACTCGGCCTCGTCGAAATCGACAGCGAGGAAGTAACAGCTATCGTCCTCCAGCAAGGGATACACCCCGACAGTGTGCTCGCCGGCCAGGTGGTCATAGATTACTGAGTCCGACAGAGGTATCAGCCGGCGCTTGTCGCAGTCGCCGCACTTGATGCGGGGCTTTTCGCAGACCCCGGCGCGCCATTCGTTGGCGCAGGCCGGCGAGTAGCCGATTTTGCCGGTGGTCTTGCTTTCCCACCGGACGGGATACACGTCGGTTCGTCCCCGAAACAGGCGACGGAACAGAGCGACCTTTTCACCAGTGGAGAGCCGCGAGGGCTCGGGTTCTGGATCTGCTGCGGCAGGCGGGGGTGGCAGGCGCCATTCGATGCCGCGGGATTCCAGCAGCGAGATCAGGCGGGCGTTCTCCAACTGCAATGCGGTAAGTTGATCATCCTGCACGGATCCAGTTCTCCGACGACGCTCCACATGGTTGGCTGGCTATTGGCGGATGGCGATCTTATCATAACAGCGGCTTATATACAAAAATAAATTGCATTTACGCGTTATTAGCGCATAATTGGCAAATATTTTATGCGCACAAGGTGAATACGATGTTGGTCGAGTTCCGCATCAAGAACTTCCGCAGCTTGCGCGACGAGCAGGTGCTTAGCCTTGTTGCGTCCAAGGACAAGACCCTGCAGGACACTCACACGCTCGCCACCAACCTCAAGGCTGCGCCCAATCTGCTGAGGAGTGCCGTCCTCTACGGCGCCAACGCCAGCGGCAAGTCCAATCTCATCAAAGGACTTCAGTACATGCGCGGTGTGGTGATGGAGTCAGCCACCGTTATCCAGCCCGGTCAGACCTATGCTGTGCAGCCCTTCCGGCTCGATACCGAATCAGCCGGCCAGCCGACCGAGTTCGAAGTCACCTTCGTTGTGGACGGAGTGCGCTACCAGTATGGCTTTGCCATGACCTCGCAGCGCATCGTGCGCGAGCACTTGCTGGTCTATAAGGCCTTCAAGCCACAGCGCTGGTTCGAACGTGTTTTTGATGCCAAGACCGGCAAGGATGTGTACGAATTCGGTCCTGGCCTCAAGGGCCCCAAGAACCTCTGGGAAAGCGCCACCCGGCCGAATTCGTTATTCCTGTCGATGGCGGTCCAGCTCAACAGCGAGGCGCTCCGCCCCGTGTTCGACTGGTTTGCCAATGGCTTGGTGATCTTCAACGAGCAGGCCCAGCTCAGCAGGCAGGTGTCGATCCAGATGCTCAAGCAAGCCGAAGGCCGCAAGCAGATTTGCGACTTTCTCACCGCCGCCGACATCAGCATTGCCGACATCGAGGTCGTCACGCGCAAGGTGCCGGGGCAAGCAGTCCATTTCGACCTGGTGGCCGGCAAGACAGAGGTGCGCGCCGAAGAAATGGAAGAGCACCAGTTACGATTCTCCCACATCACAGAACAAGGCCGGGCCGTGTTTGACCTGTTGGACGAATCCAACGGCACACGCAATCTGCTGTTTCTCACCGGCCCGGTGCTGGACATCATGAGGAAGGGGCTGACACTGGTCATCGATGAACTCGACACCAGTCTGCACACGCTGCTGGTACGCGAACTGGTCCGGCTGTTCCATCGGCCCGAGGCCAATACCGGTGGCGCGCAGCTGATCTTCACCACTCACGACACCTCGCTGCTCGATGCCCCAGATCTGTTTCGCCGCGACCAGGTCTGGTTTGTCGAGAAAGATCAGAAGCAGGCATCCGCGTTGGTCGCTCTGTCCGAATTCAGCCCGCGCAAAAGCGAGGCCTTGGAGCGTGGTTACCTGATCGGCCGCTACGGAGGCGTGCCTTTCCTCCACTCCGACCTCGGGGTGAGGCACTGATGGCGCGCGACAACTCCCCTTGGGAGCGCCAGCGCAAGCAGCTTGAACGCAAGCTAAATCAGCGTGCCAGTTATGACCGCATCCTGATCGTTTCCGAAGGCAGCAAGACGGAGCCCAACTACTTCAGGGAAATTCGCGCCGCCCATCGCCTGCAGACCGCCAACGTAGAGGTCCAGCCCAGTGAGCTGGGGACGTCATCGATTCAGGTGGTAAAATATGCGAAAGAACTGTTCGAGAAGGGTGACCGGCATAAGCACATCCAGCCCCGTGCTTTCGAGCAGGTCTATGCTGTGTTCGATCGCGACGACCATGCCAGCTACTTCGACGCGTTGAATCTCGCCGCGTCGCTTGATGGCAAACTCAGGAACGACAACAAGCAGCCCATCATCTTCAAGGCCATCGCGTCGGTGCCGAGCTTCGAACTGTGGCTGCTGCTGCACTATGACGACATTCAGGCGCCCCTGCATCGAGATGAAGTGATACAGCGTCTGAAGAGGTATTTCCCAGGCTATGAAAAGGGTGCGGCAGGCACGTTCGCCACAACCCGGCAACACATGGACATTGCTACGCTGCGCGCGGGGCGGCTGGCAACCAGGGCCACAGCCTATGACGATCCAGAGCCGTTTACTGCCATCGCCGAGTTGGTGTTATTGCTGACCAATTTACGTAGTAGTCAGCCAAACTCAAGAGTGCCGAGTTCTCCCCCGTCTTCGCGCGGCCTCGGCACGCCGCTCGTGGTCCTCGATCCAGTTCTCGGTAAGCCGATCTAGCTCGTCCAATTCCTCCTGAGAAGAGGTGGGTGGGGCAAACTCCATTTCGAGCCAACCGATCAGATGCGTTTTGATCAGCTCGAGCGGAAACTCTGGGCAGCCCGCGTGAATCCGTTGCACGGACTCGGTAATCGAAAGCCGTTTCCCATCTTCCCAGATGATCTTGCGATTCTTGGCGTCAACATCGACCTTTTCCAGCAACATCCACACAGCATCCAACACTTCACTGGAAAGCTCCCCTTCGGCAGAGTCCATCCAGCCGGCAAAACCTTCGAGGAAAGGATTGCCCTCGAAGGGATGTTTGGCACGCTGTTTGCCCATCAGCTAAGCATAGCACTGCCGGGTTAGGGTCTGCGCGCCAGTTTCATCTTCAGGCGACTGTGCTCAATGCCCAAGGCAATCCATTCTGCGCTCAGGGCCTTGAAGCGCTTGTAGTTGGCGATCTGGCGGCGCACATCGCGCAGGCTCTCGCGTGCAATGTATTCGGTGCGGCTCTTCATCTCCCGTGTATAGCTGAGCTGGTAGTAGGCCCCGCTTTGGCTCTCCGGATCTTTGTACTGGCGCGTTAGCGAGCCCGGCCGCATCTCATCGATTGCCGCCAGTTCTGCCTTGATCCTGTCAATGCGCTTTTGGATCTGCGCGAGTCGCTTTGCTGTCATTAGGATAGCATACCCATGCTATACTATACTGTGAACTCTTTGATGGGAGGAGGCGATGTCGCTGTGGATTGCCTGGTGGGACGCAATTCGGTTGCTGCGCCCGGCGTTCTCGCGCCTGCGCAGCTTCATGTGGTTCGCCACGGCCGTGGCAGGCTTGACGGTGCGCACCGAGCTGCTGGGGGTGACCAGCATCGTGCGGGCGCTGAAGCTAACGCCTCGCTTCTACAACAAGCTGCTCGATAGCTTTCATAGCAGCGCCGTGCAGCTCGATCGGCGCTCGGCGCTGTGGACACAGGCGGTGCTGCACCTGTTGCCTGAGCCGCTGCGCATCAACGGCCGGCGCGTCCTGGTCGGCGACGGCATCAAGGCACCCAAGTGCGGCAAGAAGATGCCCGGCGTGAAGCTGCTGCATCAACAGTCAGAATCGAACACCAAACCGGAATACATCATGGGGCATTCGTTGCAGGCGGTCAGCGTGCTGGTACAGGCCGCTCAGAGTGTCTTCGCTCTACCGCTGGCGGTGCGCATCCACGAAGGTCTGGTGTGGTCCAATCGCGATCGGCGCACCCTGCTGGACAAAATGCTCGCGCTGCTCGGGATCATCGCGATCCAGGATCCGTTCTACTTCGTGGCCGATGCGTACTACGCAGCGCGCAAAATCGTGAACGGTTTGCTCGATCAGAACAACCACCTGGTCACCCGGGTGAAATCCCATGCAGTCGCCTATGCGCCGTACTTGCAGCCGGGCCCGCGCCAAAGAGGCCGGCCCCGGCTCTACGGCACGAAGCTCAAGCTCAAATCACTGCTGAACGACCCGCAGTCCATGCAATCGGCCGCGAGCCCCGTCTACGGCGAGCACAACGTCACGATCCAGTATCGGCTCAGCGATTTACTGTGGCGTCCGGCCGGCCGGTTGGTGCGCTTCGTGGCGGTCATTCATCCTTCCCGAGGCTCCTGCCTGTTGATGTGCACGGACACCTGCTTGAGCGCCATCGAGATCATTCGCCTCTACGGGCTGCGCTTCAAGATCGAACACAGCTTCAAACAGGCTGTACGTCTGATCGGTGCGTTCGCCTACCATTTCTGGATGCAAGACATGAAGCCGCTTCGCCGCCGCAACGGTAATCAACATCTTCATCGCGAGTCGCTCGACTACCGCAACGCCATCAAGCGCAAGATCCACGCCTATCATGTGTTCATCCAGGCCGGCGTCGTCTGTCAGGGACTGCTTCAGTACCTGGCCGTCGCCTTTCCCAAGCCCGTCTGGAACTCCTTCGGCTCTTGGCTGCGAACGATTCGCCCCGGCATCCCTCCATCTGAGTTCGTTGTCGCCTATGCGTTACGCCAGAGCCTGCCCGAATTTCTCTTGAATGCCGTCCAATGCAATTTCCTCGCGAAATTCATCGTCGAAAGGCAAGACCCCGGTAACGTAGAGATGTTCCGGTTGGCCTCATGAGGTCAGTCCCGGAGACAAACTCGGGACTCTTGAGTAAGAACCACATCGTGAAAGAATAGCCCATAGTAAAGTATTTCAAATTGGTCGCGTTTAATCTGCTGAATATTGCAATCAAAATCGAAGCGCTCCCATTCTGAAAAATTTACTTGTCGATTTTCAGCAAGCTCGTCTTGAATTCATCCAAGGACAGTTGCTTCTGTGATTGCTCTATCGCTCTTTTTCCTGACCGTAGAAAACTTGACCTCGACACGGTGGTTCTTGATGTCATCGTAGAGGTCATGGAATAAGTTGAACCTCACCGTCCCGAAGCGTTGCGCTGTCTATTGCCGGGTATCGAGTGACGAGCGCCTTGATCAATCGTTCAACTCCCTCGATGCCCGGAAGGAAGCTGGGCTGGCCTACGTCGCAAGTCAGCGTGCCGAGGGTTGGATTCCGGTATCCGATGACTACATCGATCCCGGCTTCACCGGCGGCAATATGGATCGTCCCGGACTGAAACGATTGATGACCAATATTGAGGCCGGCAAGATCGATATCGTGGTGGTGTACAAGATTGATCGCCTGACGCGCAGTCTCGGCGACTTCTCGCGACTGATCGAAGTCTTCGAGCGGCACAAGGTGTCGTTCGTTTCGGTCACGCAGCAGTTCAACACCACGACGTCGATGGGCCGGTTGATGCTCAATATCCTGCTGTCGTTTGCACAGTTCGAGCGGGGAGTCACCGGCGAACGTATCCGCGACAAGATTGCCGCGAGCAAGGCGAAGGGCATGTGGATGGGTGGCCACCCGCCCCTGGGGTATCGCATCGAAGATCGGCGACTGATTGTTGTTGACGTCGAAGCGGATCTGGTTCGGCGCATCTTCAAGGATTTTGCGGCATGCCGGTCAACCACGGATCTGGTACGCCAACTGGCCGCCGACGGAAAAACGAACAAGCAGGGCAAGCCGTCCAGCAAGCAGATGCTCTACAAGCTGATGCACAACCGGGTCTACCTCGGCGAGATTCCCCCCACAAGGGAAAGAGCTACCCCGGTGCGCACCAAGCGATCATTGATCTGGCACTGTGGGATGCGGCCCACGCAGTCCTCGCGGAGAACAACCGGCAACGTACCTCCGAGACGTGGCAGCGGCGACAGCCGGAGGCTTTGCTGCTCGGGTTGTTCTATACGGCGGACGGGGAGAAATTCCGGCCGGCGTTTACATGCAAGCCAAACGGCAAGCGCTATCGCTACTACGTGCCGAATCGGAAAGTGCGCTTCGGTGCCGATGCCAGCCCGGCAGGCAGGGTGCCGGCGGAACCCATCGAGCAAATGGTACTGGCGCAGGTCCACGCCGTGTTGAAAGCGCCGGAGATGGTGCAGTCGGTTTGGGACGTGGTCAGGGCCGAGTATCCGGACATCACCGAGCCTGAGGTGGTGCTGCCATTGCGCCAACTCGGGCAGGTGTGGGAGCAAGTGTTCCCGGCCGAACGCCAGCGCATCGTGCAGTTGCTGATTGAGCGGGTCACATTGCGCGAAGAAGGCATTGAGATTGTCTGGCGCGAGGTGGGTTGGCACACGCTGGCCGGCGAGATGCGGCCGGGCACGATAGGCGCTGAATTACTGGAACTTGAACAGCAGCAGGAGGTAATGGCATGACACGGATTATCCAAACGGGTGCGGCGGTGCAACAGTCGGGGGCGAAACTCACCACCTTCATTCCGGTGCGAATCAAGCGGCGCGGTGGGCGCAAGGTGGTGGTGCCGGCGGCGACCGGAGATAAGATGCCGGAGCACGATGCGCCGATTCTGACGGCGCTGTCCAAGGCGTTTCACTGGCAGCGGCTCATCGATGAGGGCATCGTCAGCAGCGGGTCGGACATTGCCCGCCAGGAGGGCCTCAATCAGAGCACCGTCAATGAACTGCTGCGACTGGCATTGCTCTCGCCGGCGGTGGTGCGCAGCATCCTCGATGGGCATCAGCCGAAGACGTTGAGTTTGATCTGGCTGAAGAACAATCTGCTGCCGACGGAATGGGACGAGCAACACATGTTGTTTGACGAATTCGATGCGTAGGTCGGGTTCGAAATGCGGCTGGTAGGATCGGTTGCCGCACAACCATCAGCCCGAAACCCGCATGAATACTAGGGGTCGAGCGTCGGCCAGCCACAGGTCAAATGGAGAAAAGAGAGGATTCTGGGTGCTGGCGGGCAAGAAAACCAGAGTATTTCCGACGCGCCGACAACGCATCGCCGTCCGGAACCGCGCCAACACTGGCGCGACAGGCAGAAAAAAACCCGACCGATAAAGGTCAGGCTTTTTAAATTGGTGGAGGCGGCGGGAATCGAACCCGCGTCCGCAAGCCCTCTACAGGCAGTCCTACATGCTTAGCCGCGTCATTTGATTTAACCCTCACCCCGCCGCCGGGCAGGCTGGATTCAGGCGATCCGCTGAGTTTTCGTGCTGCGCCCCGCGGCTCGATGCAGCCTTATCTCATGTGAATGACTCTGCTGTAGCTTGCGCTACCCGGCCCAAGAGAAAACCGGTGCAGAGGCCAGCCGCTTTAGGCGGCTAGAGCGAAACGCTCGTCGTTGGCAGTTGTTGCTTTCCAGTGGATTTACGAGGTGACTGGTCCTCGGCATGCACTGCACTGCTTCGCGACCCACGTCGAAGCCAGGTCGCCCCCAGTTTTGAAATTTGCTGACTTGTTCGGAAGACCTCGGCGGCGCCGGAGGGTTCCGAATAAGTCCGATCTTATCACGCTGCGGCGTCGAGCAAGTCCAGTAGATCTTGCGGCTGCCGGATGTGGTGGTCGGCGCCCCATTCCTCGACGGGTTCGGCGTTGTCCAGGTAGCCGTAGAGCGCCGCCACGGTGACCATGCCGGCGGCGCGCCCGGCCTGGACATCCCGCATGTCGTCGCCGACGTAGAGACAGCCCTCAGGCCGGCAGTCTATGGTGGTGCAGGCCAGCAGCAGCGAATCGGGATGGGGTTTTGGGCGAGGCGTGCTGTCGCCGCTGACTATGCAGGCTGCTCGGTGGGCGAGTCCCAGTTGGCCGAGCAGCGGCAGCGTGTAGCGCTGCTGCTTGTTGGTGACGATGCCCCAGGGAATGTCGCGCCCCTCCAGGGCGTCGAGCAGGGCCGGAACCCCGTCGAACAGGGTGGTGGCGACGCACAGGGCGGAGAGATAGCCGTCGAGGAATCGCCGCGCGTAGTCGTCGTAACGACGATCGTCGGGTGTGAGTGCCAGCCCGACCCCGAGCAGGCCGCGCACGCCGTTGGATGCAACCGGGCGCAGGATATCGAACGGCAGGTCTTCGAGGCCGTCCTCGCGGCGCAGGCGGTTGAGTGCCGCGGCGAGGTCAGGCGCGGTGTCGGCGAGCGTGCCGTCGAGGTCGAACAGGACCGCCTCAAACACGCCGCGTCGCCCGCACCAGGTAATTTACCTCGGTGTCCGTCCCCAGCGAGTAGCTTCGGGCGATGGGGTTGTAGCTCATGCCGATGATTTCGGCGACGTCGAGACCGGCGTCGCGGCAGGCGTGCATCAGCTCCGACGGTTTGATGAATTTCGCATAGTCGTGGGTGCCGCGCGGCAGCAGACGCAGGAGGTATTCGGCGCCGATGATGGCGAACAGGTAGGACTTCGGGTTGCGGTTGAGGGTAGAGAAGAACACATGCCCACCCGGCCGCACCAGCGTCGCGCAGGCCCTGACGGTGCTCGCCGGCTCGGGAACGTGTTCGAGCATTTCCAGGCATGTCACTACGTCGAATGCGCTTGGCATTTCGAGAGCCAGGCTCTCCGCCGAGATGCTGCGGTAATCGATCCTGTGGCCGCTTTCGAAGAGGTGCAGACGCGCCACGCCCAGAGCCTTGTCGGAGAGATCGATGCCGGTCACACGGGCGCCACGGGCTGCCATGCTCTCCGAGAGGATGCCACCGCCACAGCCGACGTCGAGCACGCTCTTGTCGCGCAGCCCAGCGTTGCGGTCGATGTATTCCAGGCGCAGCGGGTTGATGTCGTGCAGCGGCTTGAACTCGGACTCGGGATCCCACCAGCGGTGTGCCAGGTTGCTGAACTTCTGCAGTTCCGCGGGATCGGCGTTCGTCATTGGCGTTTCCTTGTCTGTCGGTCCGCGAGCTAAGACCCGGGGCCGGGGGGCTTCGTTCGGAGCTTGGCTGTGCAGCGCCGCAAAAGAAAAAAGCCCTGCTTTCGCAGGGCTTTTCTCAAGGTGCAGCCAGCTTACTTCGTGGTGCCGATCAGTTCGATCTCGACACGGCGGTCGGGTTGCAGGCACTCGACCAGCTTCT
This sequence comes from uncultured beta proteobacterium, assembly GCA_963696505.1. Lineage (GTDB taxonomy): Bacteria > Pseudomonadota > Gammaproteobacteria > Burkholderiales > Rhodocyclaceae > CAVOKN01. Next base: position 345,200 of record CAVOKN010000007.1, read on the forward strand.
TGTTGGTGCGGCTCTCGGGCTTCATGGTGCAGTCCTTCGACTTGGGCTGCTTCTCGCCCTTGCCTTCGGTGTAGACGCGGTTAGCTTCGATGCCCTTGCCGACCAGATGTGCCTTCACTGCTTCGGCGCGGCGCTCGGACAGTTTCTGGTTGTAGGTGTCGCTGCCGATGCGGTCTGCGTGACCCACGGCAAGGATCACTTCCAGATTCACGTCCTTGGCCTTGGCGGCAACTTCGTCCAACTTCGCCACGCCTTCAGGACGCAGGACAGCCTTGTTGAAGTCGAACAGGGCGTCTGCAGCCAAGGTGATCTTCTGGGCAGCCGGCTTGGGCGCGGGGGCCGGAGGCGGCGCAGGCGCCGCGACGGGCGGCGGCGGTGGCTCGCACTTCTCCTTGGGCATCAGGTCCTTGTCGCACTCGCAGCCGACCGGGAACTGCGCGCCCGGGAGAATGGTTTCTGCGGCAAGCTGGGGCGTCCAGTAGCCGGTGCGCCAGCAAAGGCCGGTGCCGCTGCGGGCAACGACGCCGCGCTGGTCGATCACATATGGCATGACGCCGCTCGGGGTTTGGGCGAGGGCTGCCGTGGCGGTCATGCCAAGGCTCGCCGTCGCGGCTGCCACGAGAATCGGTTTTGCAATTTGTTTGATCATAAATCCCTCTTTCGAAAGCAAAGCTTGATTGACCCAACCGGCAAGGAAACGACTCCGTGCGCTGCTCGCCTCCCACGCACTCAACAGCTGGAACTAGCCGTGGTCGCCGGCCAACATTTTCGTCATAACCAGTTCAGAACTCTAATCTATTTTGCCAGACTTGGACAGCGTCCATGAGCTTTGTGTTGTTGATTTGCAACACCAATCGACTCTCGACGACGGGGTTGCCGGCTACCCAGACATGGCTTACGCATTCGCGGGAGGCGGCGTAGATGAGGTGCGATGTGGGATCGTAACACGGCGACACGCCGAGGCCGGATAGGTCCACCGCGCACAGATCGGCGTCCTTCCCCGGCTCTATGGAACCGATACGCCGTTCGAGGCCGAGCGCGGCAGCCCCATCGAGGGTCGCCATGCGCAGCACTCTGTGGGCGGGTAGTGCGGTAGCGTCACCGGTCGCCACTTTCGCCAGCAGGGCCGCTTGCCGCATCTCCTGGAACAGGTCGAGCCGGTTGTTGCTGGCGGCGCCATCTGTCCCGAGGCCGATGCGCACACCGAGGGCCGCAAGTTCGGCGATCGGTGCGATGCCGCTCGCAAGCTTCATGTTGGAGGTGGGGCAATGGGCGACCGAGCAGCCATGCTCGGCAAGCTGGAGTCGTTCGGCCCGGTCGAGATGAACGCCGTGCACCGCGATCAGGCCGGGGCCGAGCAGGCCCAGACGCCGCAGACGCTCCAGGGGGCGCACACCATGGCGCGTCAGGCTCTCCTCGATCTCGGCGTGAGTTTCGTGCAGGTGCAGGTGGACCGGCAGATCGAGTTGTTCGGCCAGCGTCACGATGCGCGTGAAGCTTCGGTCGCTCACCGTGTAGGGCGCGTGGGGCGCCATGCAAAACGACAGCAGGGGTTCATCCCGCAGCGCGTCGCGGGTGGCGAGGCCTTTGCTCAGGTAGTCCTCGGCGTCGGCGGCATAGGCGGAGGGGAACTCGATGACAATGATGCCCAGCACCGCCCGCATTCCCACCGCGAGGGCAGCTTCGGCGGCGGCCTCCGGGTAGAAATACATGTCGTTGAAGCATGTGATGCCTCCGCACAGCATTTCGGCGCAGGCCAGCAGGGTGCCGTCGCGCACGAAGCCGGGCGAGGCATGGCGCGCCTCCGCCGGCCAGATCCTGCTGCGCAGCCAGTCCATGAGCGCCATGTCGTCGGCGTAACCCCTGAGCAGTGCCATGGCGGCATGCGTATGCAGATTGACAAGGCCGGGGATCAGCACGTGGTGGGGGAGGTCGACGTGGCGTTTCGCCTCGTAGCGCAGCAGTGCTTCGGCGGCCGGCAGCAGCGCGGCGATCCGTCCTTCCTTAACAACCACGGCATGGCCGCCGAGCGTGGTGTTCGGCGGCTCTACGGGGATGATCCAGCCTGGCGTGATGACGAGGTCCGCTGTTTCCTTCATTGCCCGTTTCCGCGCGTTGCGCGGCGCTCAAAAAAACCCCGCCGGCGTGGCGGGGCAGGTTTTCGTATGACATCAGCCCGACTACTTGGGGTCGCCCTTTACCTCGACCACGACTCGCCGGTTGGGAGCAAGGCACTCGATCAGCTGCTTGCGCTTGAGCCGGTCGTCGCATTTCACTTCGGGCACCGGCTGGGTCTTGCCGTAGCCGAAGGTTTCGAACACGTCCTGGGCCACGCCCTTGCCGACCAGATAGGCCTTGACGGCTTCGGCGCGCCGTTCCGAAAGCTCTTGGTTGTACTGCGCCGAACCAAGCCGGTCGGTGTGGCCGGAGACGATGACCGCGTTGATCTTGCCAAACTCGCCCACGCGGGATGCCACCTCCTTGTCGATCGCTTCCTTGCCGGCTGGCGTCAGCACCGCCTTGTCGAACGCGAACAGGCTCTTGGCCGACAGGGTGATGACCTTGGGTGCCGCCGGCGCCGCTAGAGGTGCCGGAGCAGGGGCTGGCGGAGGTGCTTCCACGGCCTTTGGCGCGGGTGGTTCGCACACTTCCTTGGGCAGGGCATCTTTGTCGCAGGCGCACCCGGCCTCGGGAAACTGCGCGGCCAGCTGCGGCGTCCAGAAGCCAGTGCGCGAGCACAGGCCGGTACTGCCGCGGGCCACGACGCCGCGCTGGTCGATCACGTAGGGGAAAACGCTCGCCTTCGCAGGATCGACGACGATGTCCTTGACCTGAGCGTGAAGCGTTGGAGACGTCGCCAATAGCGTGCCGAGTGTGGCGGCGAGCGCAAGCCCCAGGCTCGTCGCTTCGAGAGCGTTCTTCATTTTGAGCCCTCCACCTTGTCGGTTTGCGCGGGGCCGATGCGGGATCCACATCGCTCCTCGCCCAGCTTGGCGGCCGATTTAAGCACAAGAGAACAGCGGGTACAACGGCAGGCCGGGCGCCGATCCAGCCGGGATGGGTGCCCCAGGCGGCCGGAACTCCGGGCCAAGGTTCGGGAAGCCGCGCGTGCTAGAATTTCGCCCTTTTTCGCGGCCACCCCTGCGTGGTTCGCCGGACCCCGGCTTCATGACCCAGTTCGCCAAAGAGACCATCCCAGTCAGCCTCGAGGAGGAGATGCGTCACTCCTACCTCGATTACGCGATGAGCGTGATCGTGGGCCGGGCGCTGCCCGATGTGCGCGACGGTCTGAAGCCGGTGCATCGGCGCGTGCTGTTCGCGATGCACGAACTCTCGAACGACTGGAACCGGCCCTACAAGAAGTCGGCGCGTATCGTCGGTGACGTGATCGGTAAGTACCACCCGCACGGCGACACCGCAGTTTATGACACTATCGTGCGCATGGCCCAGGACTTCAGCCTGCGTTACATGCTGGTGGACGGTCAGGGGAACTTCGGCTCGGTGGACGGCGACAATGCCGCTGCCATGCGCTATACCGAGATCCGCATGGCGCGCATCGGCCATGAACTGCTGGCCGACATCGAGAAGGAAACGGTCAACTTCGGGCCGAACTACGACGGATCGGAAAAGGAGCCGCTGATCCTGCCGGCGCGCATTCCCAACCTGCTGATCAACGGCAGTTCGGGCATCGCGGTGGGCATGGCGACCAACATCCCGCCGCACAACCTGGGCGAGGTGGTCGATGCCTGCCTCGCCCTTCTGGCCAATCCCGATACCACGATCGAGGAACTGATCTCTATCATCCCGGCGCCGGACTTTCCGACCGCCGGCATCATCTACGGCCTCTCGGGCGTGCGGGAAGGTTATCTGACTGGCCGCGGCCGGGTCGTGATGCGCGGACGCACCCATTTCGAAGAACTGGAGAAGAGCGGGCGCAGTGCCATCATCATCGACGAACTGCCCTATCAGGTAAACAAGAAGGTGCTGCAGGAGCGCATCGCCGAACTCGTCAATGACAAGAAGCTGGATGGCATCGCCCACATTCAGGACGAGTCCGACAAGTCCGGCATGCGGGTGGTGATCGAACTCAAGCGCGGCGAAGTGCCGGAGGTGGTGCTCAATAACCTGTACAAGCTGACCCAGCTCCAGGACACCTTCGGCATGAACATGGTGGCGCTGGTGGAGGGCAAGCCGCGGCTGCTTAACCTGAAGCAGATGCTGGACGCCTTCCTTTCGCACCGGCGGGAGGTGCTGACGCGGCGCACCGTGTTCGAGCTGCGCAAGGCGCGGGAGCGCGGCCACATTCTCGAAGGCCTTGCGGTCGCGTTGTCAAACGTCAACGAGATCATCGCCGTGATCAAGGCCGCGCCCACGCCGGGCGATGCCAAGCGGGAATTGATGGCACGCCGCTGGCGCTCGACGCTGGTGGAGGAGATGCTGGTGCGGGCCGGTGCCGAGACTTCGCGCCCGGACGGGCTGGCGCCGGAATTCGGCCTGCATCCCGACGGCTATCGCCTTTCCGACGTCCAGGCCCAGCGCATCCTCGAAATGCAGTTGCAGCGCCTGACCAACCTGGAACAGGACAAGATCGTCGCCGAGTATCACGAGGTGATGGACCAGATTGCCGATCTGCTCGACATCCTGGCGCGTCCGCAGCGCGTCACCGCGATCATCGTCGAGGAACTTACGGCAATCCGCGAGCAGTTCGGCGACAAGCGCCGTTCCGAATTCGTCCTGCACGCCCAGGATCTGGGTGTCGAGGACCTGATTACGCCGCAGGACATGGTGGTGACCCTGTCGCGCACCGGCTACTTCAAGTCCCAGCCCCTGGCCGACTACCGCGCCCAGCGGCGTGGCGGGCGCGGCAAGCAGGCGGCGGCGGTTAAGGTGGACGATTTCGTCAACCACCTGTTCGTCGCCAATACCCACGACTACATCCTGTGCTTCTCCAGCCGCGGCCGCGTCTACTGGCTCAAGGTGTACGAGGTGCCCCAGGGCACGCGCAATTCCCGCGGCAAGCCGATCGTGAACCTGTTCCCGCTGCTGGAGGGCGAGAAGATCACCGCCGTGCTGCCGGTGAAGGAGTTCGACGAGAACCACTTCGTGTTCATGGCCACCGCCCAGGGTACGGTGAAAAAGACGGCGCTGGCAGATTTTTCCAATCCGCGCAAGGCCGGCATCATCGCAGTCGGTCTGGACGACGGCGACTTTCTGATCGGCGTGGCGATCACCGACGGGCGGCACGACGTGATGCTGTTCTCCGACGCCGGCAAGGCGGTGCGCTTCCACGAGGACGACGTGCGCGCCATGGGGCGCAACGCCCGCGGCGTGCGCGGCATGCACCTGGAGCCCGGCCAGACCGTGATATCGATGCTGGTGGCGGCCGACGAAAGTCAGACCGTGCTGACCGCCACCGAGAACGGCTACGGCAAGCGCACCCCGATTGCCGACTACACGCGGCACGGGCGCGGAACCAAGGGCATGATCGCGATCCAGGCCAGCGAGCGCAACGGCAAGCTGGTCGGTGCGCTGCTGGTGAGCGAGGACGACGAACTGATGCTGATCTCCAGCGGTGGCGTGCTGATCCGCACCAGCGTGAACCAGATCCGCGAGATGGGACGCTCGACCCAGGGCGTCACGCTGATCAATCTGGACGAGGGAACCCGGCTCGCCGGCGTGGAGAAGGTCGTCGAAACGGAAGGCGACGCCGACGAGGCATGAGGAAAGATTTCGGTTGAAACTGAGCGAGGGAGCACATTAATGACACGCGCAATCAATTTCAGTGCCGGACCAGCGGCGCTGCCGGAAGCGGTCCTGCAGCAGGCGGCCCAGGAGATGCTCGACTGGCACGGATCGGGCCAGTCGGTGATGGAGATGAGCCACCGCGGCAAGGAGTTCATCAGCATCGCCGAGGCGGCGGAGGCCGATCTGCGGGAACTGATGGCCATCCCCGCCAACTACAAGGTGCTGTTCCTGCAGGGGGGGCCAGCCTGCAGTTCGCGATGGTTCCGCTCAACCTGCTGCGCGGCAAGGCCAGCGCCGACTATGTTCACACCGGCGAATGGGCGAAGAAGGCGATCAAGGAAGCGAAGCTGTTCTGCCAGCCCAACATCGCCGCCTCCAGCGAAGACAAGGCATTCAGCTACATTCCCGAGCAGTCGGCGTGGAAGCTGTCGCGCGATGCGGCCTATGTGCACATCACTTCCAACGAAACCATAGGCGGCATCGAGTATCACTGGTTGCCCGCCACCGGCGACGTGCCGCTGGTGGCGGACATGTCCTCCGACATCCTGTCGCGGCCGGTGGACGTCTCGCGCTTCGGCGTGATCTACGCCGGCGCCCAGAAGAACATCGGTCCCGCGGGACTGACCATCGTCATCGTGCGCGAGGATCTGGTGGGCCAGGTCGCGCCCAAGACGCCGGTGATGCTCGACTACAAGACTCACGCCGACAACGATTCCATGTACAACACGCCGCCCACCTACGGCCTCTACATCGCCGGTCTGGTGTTCCAGTGGCTGAAGAAGCAGGGCGGGTTGGCCGCCATGGAAAAGCACAACGTCGCCAAGGCCAAGTTGCTCTACGACTACCTCGATCAGAGCAGGTTTTTCGTCTCGCCGGTGCGGCGCGAGGACCGCTCGCGCATGAACGTGCCCTTCACCCTGAGGGACGCGGTGCTGGACGAGGAATTCCTCAAGGGCGCGAAGCAGCGTGGCATGGTGCAGTTGAAGGGTCACCGCTCTGTGGGTGGCATGCGCGCCTCGATCTACAACGCCATGCCGATCGAGGGCGTGCAGCGCCTGGTCGATTACATGCGCGAATTCGAAGCGCAGCGCGGCTAGGAGTCACGACGATGAGCGATCCCTTCCGCGTCCTGACTCTGAACCAGATTTCTCCCATCGGCCTCAAGCGCCTGCCGACCGAGCACTACACGGTCGGCAAGGATGTCGCCAACCCGGATGCCGTGCTGGTGCGCTCGGCCGACATGCACGGCATTGAGATCCCCGCCAGCGTCAAGGCCATCGGCCGCGCCGGCGCCGGCACCAACAACATTCCGGTGAAGGCGATGAGCGCCCGCGGCGTTCCCGTCTTCAATGCTCCCGGCGCCAACGCCAACGCGGTGAAGGAACTGGTGATCGCCGGCATGCTGATGGCGGCGCGCAACATCACCGGGGCGCTGAGCTTCGTCAAGGCACTGGACCCGGTGGCAGCCGACATGCACAAGAAGGTCGAGGACGGCAAGAAGCAGTTCGCCGGCTTCGAACTCGCCGGCCACACCTTGGGCGTGATCGGGCTGGGCAAGATCGGCTGCCTGGTGGCGGACGCCGCGATCAAGCTCGGCATGAACGTGCTGGGTTACGACCCCGACATCACGGTGGATGCCGCCTGGAGCCTGCCGTCCCAGGTGCGCAAGGCCAACAGCGTGGCGGAGATCCTGCGCAATTCCCACTTCGTGACGCTGCACGTGCCGCTGGTGGATGCCACCCGCAACCTGATCAGCGACCAGAACCTGGAGCACGTCAGGCACGGTGCCGTGCTGCTCAACTTCTCCCGCGAGGGGGTGGTGGACGAGGTGGCGGTGCTGGCGGCGCTGGAGGCGCTCAAGCTGCGCTACTACGTCTGCGACTTCCCCAGCGCCCACCTCAACGCCCATCCCCACGTCGTCGCACTGCCGCATCTTGGCGCCTCCACCCGCGAGGCGGAGGACAACTGCGCGATGATGGTCGCCGACCAGGTGCGGGACTACCTTGAGAACGGCAACGTGCAGAACGCGGTGAATTTCCCGGCTGTGGTCATGCCCAGGGAATCGGGCTACCGGGTCGCCATCGCCAACGCCAACGTGCCGAACATGGTGGGCCAGATCTCCACCGCCATGGCCAAGGCCGGGCTCAACATCCACAACATGATGAACAAGTCGCGGGGCGAGATGGCCTACACCCTGCTGGATGTGGACTCGGTGGTGCCGGAGGCGGTGATCGGCTCTATCGCCAGCATCGAGGGCGTGCTCGCGGTGCGTTACCTGCCCGGAACCTGACGTCGGGTTTCGCCGGCCATGGCAGACGAGAAGGACGAACTGATCCGCCTGCGCGAGGAGATCGACGCCCTCGACGTGGAGGTGCTGGGGCGGCTCAACCGCCGCGCCCAGATCGCCCACCGCATCGGCGAGATCAAGCACGGCAACATCTATCGTCCCGAGCGCGAGGCGCAGGTGCTGCGGCGCCTCGCGGAGGCCAACGGCGGTCCGCTGCCGGAAGGCGCGGTGAGCCGCATCTTCCGCGAGATCATGTCGGCTTGCCTCGCGCTTGAACAACCGCTGCGCATCGCCTACCTCGGCCCCGAGGGCACCTTCTCGGAGGCCGCTGCCGCCAAGCACTTCGGCTCCGCGCCGGCCTTCGCACCGCTGCCGGCAATCGACGACGTGTTCCGCGCGGTGGAGGCGGGCAATGCCGATTACGGCGTGGTGCCGGTGGAAAACTCCAGTGAGGGGGCGGTGGGGCGCACCCTCGACCTGCTGCTGTCGATGCCGCTCAACATTTGCGGCGAGGTCAGCCTGCGCATCCACCAGCACCTGATGTCGCGGCGTGAGTCGCTGGACGGCGTGAAGCGGCTCTACTCCCACGCCCAGTCGCTGGGCCAGTGCCACGAATGGCTCAACCGCAAGCTGCCGGCGATGGCCCGCGTACCGGTGGCGAGCAACGCCGAGGCGGCGCGCATGGCCGCAGAGGACGACGAGTCCTGCGCCATCGCCGGCGAGGCGGCCGCGGCGCGCTACGGCCTCAGCGTGCTGGCCCACAGCATCGAGGACGACCCCAACAACACGACGCGCTTCCTTGTCGTCGCCGAGCACGATGCCGGACCGTCCGGTCGCGACAAGACCTCCTTTGTCTGCTCTGCGCTGAATCGGCCCGGGGCGATCCATGCCTTGCTCGGTCCGCTGGCCGAGAACGGCGTTTCGATGACGCGCCTGGAGTCGCGCCCCTCCCGGTCGGGACTTTGGGAGTACGTGTTCTTCGTCGACGTGGAAGGGCATCGCGGCGATCCGGCGGTAGCGGCCGCGCTCGAAGCGGTCGCGGCACGTGCGTCTTTCCTCAAGGTCCTGGGTTCCTACCCGGTCGCACTTCCGTAAGGACTTTCCATGAACGTATCGCAGTTCGCCCCCCCCTACATCCGCGCCATCTCGCCTTACCAGCCGGGCAAGCCGATCTCGGAACTGGCGCGGGAGATGGGTCTCGATGAGGCGTCAATCATCAAGCTGGCGTCCAACGAGAATCCGCTGGGCATGTCTGCCGCGGCGCGCCAGGCGGTGGTGGATACTCTCGCCGAGGGCGCCCGCTACCCGGACGGCAATGGCTATCGCCTCAAGCAGGCGCTCTCCCGGCGCCATGGCGTGGGCATGGATCAGGTCGTGCTCGGCAACGGCTCCAACGACGTGCTGGAGCTGGCGGCGCGCGCCTTTCTCGCCCCCGGCCGGGCGGCGATCTACGCCCAGCATGCGTTTGCCGTCTATCCCCTGGCCACCCAGGCCAGCGGTGCCACCGGCGTCGAGGTACCGGCGCGGGACTTCGGCCACGATCTGTTCGGCATGCTCGGCGCGGTGACCGCGGAGACGCGCATCGTGTTCATCGCCAATCCCAACAATCCGACCGGAACGCTGCTTGGCGCCGCCGAGCTGGAGGACTTCCTGCGCGAGCTGCCGCGGGAGGTGGTGGTGGTGCTGGACGAGGCCTACAGCGAATACCTGCCCGGCGACGTGGCCTACGACAGCGTGCCCTGGCTCGCCGAGTATCCCAACCTGATCGTAACCCGCACCTTCTCCAAGGCCTATGGCCTTGCGGGCCTGCGGGTGGGCTACGCGTTGGCCAGCGTGCCGGTGGCGGACGTCATGAACCGGGTGCGCCAGCCTTTCAACGTTTCCTGCGTCGCACTCGCGGCGGCGGAGGCGGCGCTGGCGGATCTGGATTTCGTCGCCCGCAGCGTCGCGGTCAATGCCAATGGAATGAAGCAGGTGGTGGCGGGGCTGGAGAGCCTTGGCCTGGACTACATTCCGTCCTGCGGCAACTTCGTCACCTTTCAGGTCGGCGATGCCGCGCGCATCAATGCCAGCCTGCTGCGGCAGGGCGTGATCGTGCGCCCCATCGCCGGCTACGGCATGCCGAACCACCTGCGGGTCAGCATCGGCCTGGAGCAGGAGAACCAGCGCTTCCTCGATGCCCTGGAGCGGGCGCTGGTAGAGGCGATCGAGGCCTGAGTCGCGCATGACCGCGGCCTTCGAGAAGCTGGTCGTCTGCGGCGTCGGGCTGATCGGCGGTTCCTTTGCGCTGGCGCTGCGCGAGGCCGGCATGGTGCGGCGGGTGGCGGGCATCGGCCGCTCGCCGGCGTCGGTGCGGGCGGCGCTGGAGCGCGGCGTGATCGACGAAGCCGCCACCGACTGGAGTCAGGTCCTGGAAGGCGCCGATCTGGTGCTGCTGGCGACGCCGGTCGGGCAGATGGAAGCCCAGATGCAGGCCTTGGTGCCGCATCTTGGCTCCGCGGCGCTGGTCACCGATGGCGGCAGCACCAAGCGCGACGTGGTGGCGGCGGCGCGGCGCCAGTTCGGCGCGCGCATCGGCCAGTTCGTGCCCAGCCATCCCATCGCCGGGGCGGAGAAGAGCGGCGTGGCGGCGGCCGGAGCGGATCTCTACCGTGGCCGTCGCGTCGTCATGACGCGCTTGCCGGAGAACAGCGAGGCGGCGCTGGCCCGGGTGCGCACCGCCTGGGAAGCCTGCGGCGCCTCGGTGGCGCAGATGAGCCCGGAGGAGCACGATGCGGTGTTCGCCGCGGTGAGCCATCTGCCCCATCTGCTGGCCTTCGCCCTGGTGGACGAATTCGCACAGCGGCCGGAATCGGAGAAGCTGTTCGGCTTCGCCGCCGGCGGCTTCCGCGACTTCACCCGCATCGCCGGCAGCCATCCCGAGATGTGGCGTGACATCTGCATTGCCAACCGCGACTGCCTGCTCGCCGAACTGGGTTTGTATGAGGCCGAACTTGCGCGCCTGCGTGGCGCCCTGGAACGGGCCGACGGCGCGGCGCTGGAGCAGGCTTTCGGCCGCGCCCGAGCGGCGCGCCAGGCGTGGCTGGATCGCATCGAGAGCAAACCATGGATTACCGCGTTGAGTCCGGCGGCCGACTGAGCAGCCCGCCACAAGGCGGCCTGCGCGTGCCGGGAGACAAGTCGATCTCCCACCGCTCCATCATGCTCGGCGCCATCGCCGACGGCGTGACGCGCATCGAGGGATTCCTCGAAGGCGAGGATGCGCTCGCCACCATGAACTGCTTCCGCGCCATGGGCGTCGAGATCGACGGTCCGCAGCAGGGGCGCGTGACGGTTCATGGCGTCGGCATCGACGGCCTGCATCGTCCGGCCGGCGTGCTCGACTGCGGCAATTCGGGTACTTCGATGCGGCTGCTGTCCGGCCTGCTCGCAGGGCAGGGCTTCGCCGCCGAACTGACGGGCGATGCCAGCCTGCGCCAAAGGCCTATGAAGCGCGTGGCCGTGCCGCTGGGCCAGATGGGCGCGCGCATCGACACCGCCGCCGAAGGGCGTCCGCCGCTGCGCATATCGCCGGCGGACGGACTCTCCGCCATCGACTACCTGCTGCCGGTGGCGAGCGCCCAGGTGAAGTCGGCGCTGCTGCTGGCGGGGCTCTACGCCAAGGGCCGCACCTGCGTCACCGAGCCGGCGCCCACCCGAGACCATACCGAGCGCATGCTGCGCGCCTTCGGTTACCCGGTCGACCGCGAGGGAAGCCGCATTTGCGTCCAAGGCGGTCGCCGCCTCACGGCGACTGACATCGACGTTCCGGCGGACATCTCCTCGGCCGCCTTCTTCCTGGTGGGAGCGAGCATCGCGCCGGGTTCGGACCTGCTGCTGCGCCATGTCGGTGTCAACCCGACGCGCACCGGCGTGATCGCCATCCTGCGCCTGATGGGCGCCGACATCGCGCTGCTCGACGAGCGCGAGGTGGGCGGCGAGCCGGTGGCGGACATCCGCGTACGCCACGCGCCGCTCCATGGCATCCGCATCCCCGAGGAACTGGTGCCGCTGGCGATCGACGAGTTTCCGGCGCTGTTCGTCGCTGCCGCCAACGCCAGCGGCGAAACCGTGCTCACCGGTGCCGAGGAACTGCGGGTCAAGGAATCCGACCGCATCGCGGTGATGGCCGAAGGCCTGCGCCGCCTGGGGGTGCGGGCCGAGCCCTTGCCGGACGGCATGCGCATCGCCGGCGGGCCGGTAGGCGGCGGCGAGGTCGAGTCCCACACCGACCATCGCATCGCGATGTCCTTCGCCGTCGCGGCGCTTACCGCCAGCGGGCCGATCACGGTGCGCGACTGCGACAACGTCGCCACCAGCTTCCCCGGGTTCGTCGATCTCGCCGGCGCTGCCGGGCTCGCCATCCGGACCGTGCCGTGAGCGTGCCGGTGATCGCCGTCGACGGCCCCTCCGCCTCGGGTAAGGGCACCGTGGCGGCACGGGTCGCGGCGCGGCTCGGATTTCACCTTCTGGACAGCGGCGCGCTCTACCGCGTCGTCGCGCTGGCCGGGCTGCGCGCCGGCGTTGCCCTGGACGACGAGCAGGCCCTGGCGCGAATCGCCGCATCCCTGCCACTGACTTTCGCGCCCGACCGCGTGCTGCTCGGCGGAGAGGACGTGACGCTGGCAATCCGGGCCGAGGAGATTTCGGCCGGCGCCTCCCGCGTGGCGGCGCTGCCGGCGGTGCGCGCCGCGTTGCTGGCGCGCCAGCGCGCCTTTCGCCAGCTTCCGGGCCTGGTGGCCGACGGACGCGACATGGCGACCGTGGTGTTTCCCGACGCGCCGGTCAAGGTCTTCCTCACCGCGAGCGCGGAGGCGCGCGCTGAGCGCCGCCATAAACAGTTGATCGAAAAAGGACTGCCTGCTACACTCTCGGGTCTTTTGCAGGATCTGCGCGAGCGCGACGCGCGCGATGTCAAGCGCAGCGTCGCCCCCCTTGCCCAAAGCGCGGACGCGGCTCTGGTCGATACCACCGACATGACCATCGAGCAGGCCGTCGAAGCCGTTCTGGGCTTGGCCCGGACGGGCTTGGCGAGCAGATCCGGCAATTCGGGTGTCGCACCTCCCACCGACTGAACGGGCAACTGGATCGACCATGGCGCCGGCTTCCGGCGCGCCGGTGGTCGTTGGCGGGTGCGGCGAGTTCCAACCTTGCTGCCGTCTTCGCACGGTGTAGGTCTCCTATGTCCACTGCCACCGCTTCAACCGCTGTTGCCCCTGAAATGCCCCCCATGGAAAGCTTTGCCGCCCTCTTCGAGGAGAGCCTGTCGCGCCAGGAAATGCGCGCTGGCGAAGTCATCACGGCCGAGGTGGTCCGGGTCGATCAAAACCATGTCGTCGTCAATGCCGGCCTGAAGTCAGAGAGCTTCATCTCCGTCAACGAATTCCGCAACGACCGCGGCGAGGTCGAGGCCAAGCCGGGCGATTTCGTCCTGGTGGCCATCGAGGCGCTGGAGGACGGCTTCGGCGAGACCCGCCTGTCGCGCGAGAAGGCCAAGCGCATCGCGGCCTGGAACGAACTGGACAAGGCACTGCAGGAGGGCACGCTGGTCAAGGGCGTGATCACCGGCAAGGTGAAGGGCGGCCTGACGGTCATGACTAACGGCATCCGCGCCTTCCTGCCGGGCTCGCTGGTGGATCTGCGGCCGGTCAAGGACACCACACCCTACGAGGGCAAGGAATTCGAGTTCAAGGTCATCAAGCTCGACCGCAAGCGCAACAACGTCGTCATGTCGCGCCGCGCCGTGCTGGAAGCGAGCCAGGGCGAGGAGCGCGAGGCGCTGCTGTCTTCCCTCAAGGAAGGCACGGTGGTCAAGGGCATCGTCAAGAACATCACCGACTACGGCGCGTTCGTGGACCTGGGCGGCATCGACGGCCTGCTGCACATCACCGATCTGGCGTGGCGTCGCGTGCGTCACCCCTCGGAAGTGTTGAACGTGGGCGACGAGGTGCAGGCCAAGGTGCTCAAGTTCGACCAGGAGAAGAACCGCGTTTCCCTGGGCATGAAGCAGTTGGGCGAGGATCCGTGGGTCGGCATCTCGCGCCGCTATCCGCAGGGTACGCGCCTGTTCGGCAAGGTCACCAACCTCACCGACTACGGTGCGTTCGTCGAAGTGGAGCAGGGCATCGAAGGCTTGGTGCACGTTTCCGAGATGGACTGGACCAACAAGAACGTCCATCCTTCCAAGGTGGTGCAACTGGGCGACGAGGTCGAAGTGATGATCCTCGAGATCGACGAGGACCGCCGCCGCATCTCCCTGGGCATGAAGCAGTGCATGGCCAATCCCTGGGACGATTTCGCCATGAACCACAAGAAGGGCGACAAGGTCCGCGGCCAGATCAAATCCATCACCGACTTCGGCGTGTTCATCGGCCTGCCGGGCGCCATCGACGGCCTGGTGCACCTGTCCGACCTGTCCTGGTCGGCGCCGGGCGAGGAAGCCGTGCGCAACTACAAGAAGGGCGACGAGGTGGAAGCGATGGTGCTGTCCATCGACGTCGAGCGCGAGCGCATCTCCCTGGGCGTCAAGCAGCTCGAGGGCGATCCCTTCACCAACTTCATCGCCACCCACGACAAGAACAGCGTGGTCAAGGGCACGGTGAAGAGCGTGGACCAGAAGGGCGCGGTGATCCACCTGTCCGACGAGGTCGAAGGCTATCTACGGGTGTCCGAAGTGTCGCGCGAGCGCATCGAGGATCTGCGCCAGGCGATGAAGGAAGGCGACGCGGTCGAAGCCATGATCATCAACGTGGACCGCAAATCGCGCGCCATCAACCTGTCGATCAAGGCCAAGGACCAGGCCGAGCAGAGCGAGGCGATTCAGAAGCTGCAGGCGGAAAGCTCCGCGGCTTCGGGCACGACCAGCCTCGGTGCGCTGCTCAAGGCCAAGCTCAACAATCCTCAGGGCTGAGCGGTCCGTTATCCATGACCAAGTCGGAGCTGATCGACCTATTGGCGATGCGCTTTTCCCAGCTCGTCGCCAAGGACGCCGATTTCGCGGTAAAGATGATCCTCGATGCGATGACCGACGCTTTGGCGCGCGGCGATCGCATCGAGATCCGCGGCTTCGGCAGTTTTGCCCTCAACTACCGGCCCCCGCGCATGGGGCGCAACCCCAAATCCGGCGAGAAGGTGCAGGTGCCCGAAAAGCACGTGCCCCACTTCAAGGCCGGCAAGGAACTGCGGGAGCGGGTCAACCAGCGGATCTGAGCGGGCTGCGTACGAGTACTGGTTGCGGCGAGGCGGCGCGGGTGCCGCCTTTTCCCCGTCCGTGGAGTGAGACTGGATGAAAGTCGTGCTGTGGATACCGGCGGTCGTCGTGTTCCTGCTCCTGCTGGGATTCGCGGCCAAGAACAGCGATCCGGTCACGGTGCGCTTCTTCTTCGATGCCCACTGGCACGTGCCCCTGGTGCTTGTCATGCTGTTGTTCTTTGTCGCCGGCATCGCCATGGGCGTGACCGGCGCGCTCGGCACCCTGTTCCGCCAGCGCCGCGAGATCGCCCGCCTGCAGCGCGACCTGCCCGCCGCCGAGCCTGCGCCGTCGGTCCCGGCGCGTCGCAGCCCGGAGCCGGCGATGCTCGAAGAAGAGCACGCCTGAGATCCCTGCGGCATGGAATTCGAGCTGTGGTGGCTGCTGGCTTTCCCCCTGTTTTTCGCCCTGGGCTGGATCGCCGCGCGCATCGACATCAAGCATCTGGTGCGCGAGTCGCGCCAGCTTCCCCGCTCCTACTTCAAGGGGCTGAATTTCCTGCTGAGCGAGCAGCCCGACAAGGCGATCGAGGCCTTCATCGAGGCGGTCAAGGTAGATCCGCAGACCATAGAGCTGCATTTCGCGCTGGGCAGCCTGTTCCGCCGCCGCGGCGAGACCGATCGCGCGATCCGCATGCACCAGAACCTGGTGGAGCGCGCCGACCTCGGCGACGAGCAGCGGCTGACCGCCCTTTCGGAACTCGGCCAGGACTACCTCAAGGCGGGCCTGCTGGACCGGGCGGAGGAGGTTTTCGGACGGCTACGGGGCAGCGGCCTGAACGAGGTGGCGCTCAAGTTCCTGCTGGAGATCTACCAGCAGGAGAAGGAGTGGCGCAAGGCGATCGACATCGCCCGCGAGATGCCCGACCACTCCGGCCATCTGTGGCAGAAGGAGATCGCCAACTTCTACTGTGAACTGGCAGCCGCAGAGATCAGCCAGTCTCAGCCCGAGGCGGCGCGCGGGCTGCTGGAGCAAGCCGTGGCGACCAACCGCAAGAACGTCCGCGCCAACCTGCTGCTGGGCGAGATCGAGGCCGCCGCCGGCCGCCACGAGGCGGCGCTCGCGGCGTGGCAGAAGGTGGAGCAGCAGAACCCGGTATACCTGGCCCTCGTCGCCAACCGCATGCGCGAGTCCTACCGCCAGATCGGCCGTCCGGAGGAGGGGCTGCGGGTGCTGCGCGGCTACCTGGAACAGTATCCTTCCCTCGACCTGCTCGACGCGGTATTCCAGTGGCAACTGGCGGCGAGCGGCCCGGAGGATGCCTATCGGCTGGTGCGCGACGAGCTGCACCGCAATCCGACGCTGATCGGCCTGGACAAGCTCCTCGAGGCCGCCATCCTCACGGCGCCGCAGGAGATGCGGCCCGACATCGAGCTGGTGAAGGGGCTGATTCACGGACACACCCGCCGCGTGGCGCGTTACCGCTGCGACAATTGCGGCTTCAAGGCGCGGCAGTTTTACTGGCGCTGCCCGGCCTGCGGCGGCTGGGAGACCTATCCGCCCAGGCGTACGGAGGAATTCGATCTGACGCCGTGAGGCGAGGATTGAGGATTGGGGGGCGGGTTGGACCCGGCTTCTGAGGACTGACTTTTAGCGTAGGAACAAGACATGAAAATCACTGTAATCGGCACCGGTTACGTCGGGCTGGTCAGCGGCACCTGCCTCGCCGAGGTGGGCAACGACGTGCTCTGCGTCGACGTGGACCCGCGCAAGATCGACATTCTCAATGGCGGCGGCATACCCATCTTCGAGCCCGGGCTCCAGGCGATGGTCGCGCGCAACCGCGCCGCCGGCCGGCTGCGCTTCACCACCGACGTCGTGCAGGGCGCGCACCACGGCGCGATCCAGTTCATCGCCGTGGGCACGCCGCCCGACGAGGATGGCTCCGCCGACCTGAGCTACGTGGTTCAGGCGGCGCGCAACATCGGCCGCCACATGGACGGCTACAAAGTGATCGTGGACAAGTCCACCGTACCCGTCGGAACCGCCGACAAGGTGCAGATCCGCGGTGGCCGAGGAACTGGCGGCCCGCGGCGAGAAGATCGAGTACAGCGTGGTGTCCAACCCCGAGTTCCTCAAGGAAGGCGCCGCGGTGGAAGACTTCATGCGTCCCGACCGCGTCGTCATCGGCGCCGAGGACGAGCGTGCCATCGGCCTGATGCGTGAGCTCTACGCGCCCTTCCAGCGCAATCACGAGCGCATCATCTTCATGGACGTGCGCTCGGCAGAACTGACCAAGTACGCGGCCAACGCCATGCTCGCCACACGCATCTCGTTCATGAACGAACTGGCGTTGCTGGCCGAAAAGCTCGGCGCCGACATCGAGCAGGTGCGCCAGGGCATGGGCTCGGATCCGCGCATCGGCTACCACTTCCTCTACGCCGGCTGCGGCTACGGCGGATCCTGCTTTCCCAAGGACGTGAAGGCGCTGATCAGGACCGCGGGCGACGCGGGCAGCGATCTGGCGGTGCTCAACGCGGTGGAGCACGCCAACGATCGCCAGAAGCGCGTGCTGGCGCAGAAGATCGTCAAGCACTTCGGCGAGTCGCTCACCGGCAAGCGCTTCGCGGTGTGGGGGCTGGCGTTCAAGCCCAATACCGACGACATGCGCGAGGCGCCGAGCCGCACCCTGATCGGCGAGTTGGTGGCGCGCGGCGCCCAGGTTGTCGCCTACGATCCGGTGGCGGTGGAGGAAGCCAAGCGCATCTTCGGCACCGAGGGCCGCATCACCTATTCCGCAACACCGTTGGAGGCCGTGCGCGGCGCCGATGCGCTGGTGGTGGTCACCGAGTGGAAGGAGTTCCGCAGCCCCGACTTCGACGAGATCAAGCGGCAGCTCAAGTCGCCGCTGATCTTCGACGGCCGCAACCTCTACGAGCCGGCGCGCCTCAAGCAGCTCGGCATCCAGTACCTGCCGATCGGACGCCGCGCATGACGGCAGCGGCACGCCTCGCGCTTCCCGACACCGCCGGCGCGCGGGTGCTCGTCGTGGGCGACGTGATGCTGGACCGCTACTGGTTCGGCGAGGTGAGCCGCATCTCGCCCGAAGCGCCGGTGCCGGTGGTCAAGGTCGAGCGCTCCGAGGAGCGGCTCGGCGGCGCGGCCAACGTGGCGCGCAACGTCGCCGCCCTGGGCGCGCGGGTGTCGCTGCTGTCGGTGGTCGGCACCGACGAGGCGGGCCGGACCCTGGCGCGCCTGCTCGATGCGGAAGGCATAGAGGCGAGCCTGCACCAGGACAGCGACCTCGCCACCACCATCAAGCTGCGGGTGATCGGCCGCCAGCAGCAGTTGCTGCGTGTCGATTTCGAGAACTGGCCGGCCCACGAGGTACTGCGGGCCAAACTGTTGGAATTTGCCGAGCGCCTGCCCGAGTGCGACGTCGTCATCCTCTCCGACTACGGCAAGGGCGGGCTGACGCACATCACCGAGATGATTCGCCTGGCGCGCCAGGCCGGCAAGTTGGTCCTGGCCGACCCCAAGGGCGAGGACTACGCCCGCTATGCCGGCGTCACCATGATCACGCCCAACCGTGCCGAGCTGCGGCAGGTGGTGGGCAGGTGGTCGGACGAGGCGGACCTCGCGCGGCGCGCCGAGAAATTGCGGGCGGAACTGAATCTGGACGCGCTGCTGGTGACCCGATCCGAGGAGGGGATGACGCTGTTCCGCGCCGGCGGCGCGGTGCACGAGGCGGCCCGGGCGCGGGAGGTGTATGACGTTTCGGGCGCCGGCGACACGGTCATCGCCACCATGGCGGTGATGCTGGCCAGCGGCGCCGATCCGGCGAGCGCAATGCGGCTCGCCAACCGCGCCGGCGGCATCGTCGTCGGCAAGCTCGGCACGGCAGTGGTGCATCTGGACGAGTTGCGCGCGACGCTGTAGCCGGCAAGG
Source organism: uncultured beta proteobacterium (assembly GCA_963696505.1). Lineage (GTDB taxonomy): Bacteria > Pseudomonadota > Gammaproteobacteria > Burkholderiales > Rhodocyclaceae > CAVOKN01. The sequence continues at coordinate 364,408 of CAVOKN010000007.1, forward strand.
AAGCATTCGAGAAAAGGGGCTTGCACATGTACTACGTGGTTACCGGCGCCGCCGGGTTTATCGGCTCGAATCTGGTCAAGGGGCTCAATGATCGGGGCATCACCGAGGTCATCGCGGTGGACAACCTGACCCGCGCGGACAAGTTCCGCAACCTGATCGACTGCGAGATCGCCGACTATCTCGACAAGTCAGAGTTCATGGAGCGCCTCCAGGCCGGCGAGTTCGACGGCGCGGTCGAGGCGGTGTTCCACGAGGGCGCCTGCTCCGACACCATGGAGCACAACGGCCAGTACATGATGGCCAACAACTACCGCTATTCGATGGCGCTGCTCGACTTCTGCGTGGACCAGGAGGTGCCCTATCTCTACGCCTCGTCGGCATCGGTCTATGGCGGCGGCAGCGTATTCCGCGAGGAGCGTTCCCACGAGGGGCCGCTCAACGTCTATGGCTACTCGAAATTCCTGTTCGACCAGGTGGTGCGTCGGCGCCTGGCGGACACCTCGTCGCAGGTGGTGGGTTTCCGCTACTTCAACGTCTATGGCCCGCGGGAGCAGCACAAGGGGCGCATGGCCTCGGTCGCCTTCCACTTCTTCAACCAGTTCCAGGCGGAGGGGCGGGTGCGCCTCTTCGAGGGCAGCGCCGGCTATGCCAACGGCGAGCAGCGGCGCGACTTCGTTTTCGTCGAGGATGTGGTCAAGGTCAACTTCCACTTTCTCGATCATCCTGAGCGCTCGGGCATCTTCAATCTCGGCACCGGACGCGCCCAGAGCTTCAACGACGTCGCCGTCGCCACCGTCAATGCCTGCCGCGCGTCGCACGGGCAGGCGCCCTTGACGCTGGAGCGGATGCAGGAGGAAGGCATCGTCGAGTACATCGCGTTCCCCGAGGCGCTCAAGGGCAAGTACCAGAGCTACACCGAGGCCGACCTGTCCTCATTGCGGGCGGCCGGCTACGAGCGCGAGTTCCAAGACGTCAACGCCGGCGTCGGGCGCTACGTTCAGGACTTGTTGCAGCCTTAGCCGGCGCTGCCGGTCACCATCCCGGAGGAAATATGAGAAAGCTCCTGTTTTTCATCGTTGCCGTCCTGACGGCGATTCAACTCGCCTTCGCCGCTGTCGACATCAACACCGCGACGGAGGGCGAACTCGACAAGCTGCCGGGCATCGGCCCCACCAAGGCGAAGGCGATCGTCGACGATCGTCGCCAGAACGGTCCCTTCAAGTCCGTGGAGGATCTGAAGCGGGTCAAGGGCATAGGCGACAAAACCTTCGACGATCTCAAGGCTCAGATCACGGCGAGCGGCGGCGGCAAGGCAGCGTCTCGCGGCGAGGCCAAGCCGGCGGCCCCGGTCGAGGGCAAGCCTGCTCCGGCACCGGCGAAACCCGCTGCGGCGCCGGCTTCGGCAACCGCTCCGGCGCCCGCCGGCGCCAAGCCGACGCCGGCACCGGCCGGCATCCCCGCCGCTTCTGGCGCGAAACCCGCCGCCGCACCGGCGGCGGTTCCAGCACCTGCCGGGGCCAAGCCGGCCACTGCTCCGCCTCCGCCTCCAGCTCCGGCAGGAGCCAAACCTGCAGCGGCTTCCGCCCCCGCACCTGCCGGCACGAAGCCGGCGGCCGCCACGTCTGCGCCCCCCGCGCCCGCCGGCGCAAAGGCAGCGGCCGACAGCGCCGCCAAGCCGGTGGAGAAGAAGTAGGGCGCCGGCTTGCGGCCGGGCGGGTGAACGGCGCACGGCTCTTACTGTCGAATCGAAAACAACCGTCGATTGCCGCCATGAGCTTCCGCACCCTCGATGATTTCGTCGGCAACACGCCCTTGGTGCGCCTCAAGCGCCTGCCGGGCGACACGAGCAACGTCGTGCTGGCCAAGCTGGAGGGCAACAATCCCGCCGGCTCGGTGAAGGACCGCCCGGCACTGTCGATGATCACCCGCGCCGAGGCGCGGGGCGACATACGTCCTGGCGACACGCTGATCGAGGCCACCAGCGGCAACACCGGCATTGCGCTGGCGATGGGGGCGGCGATGCGCGGCTATCGCATGATCCTGGTGATGCCGGAGAACCAGAGCGTCGAGCGGCGCCAGTCGATGCGCGCCTACGGCGCCGAACTGGTGCTGGTGCCGCGGGAAGGCGGCATGGAGATGGCGCGCGATGTTGCCGAGCGCATGCGCGACGAGGGCAAGGGCATCATCCTCGACCAGTTCGCCAACCCGGACAATCCACTCGCCCACTACGAGGGCACCGGGCCGGAAATCTGGCGCGACACCGAAGGCCGCGTCACCCACTTCATCTCCAGCATGGGCACCACCGGCACCATCATGGGCTGCTCCCGCTTTCTCAAGGAGCAGAACCCGGCGATCCGGATCATCGGCTGCCAGCCCGAGGAGGGCTCGCAGATTCCGGGCATCCGCAAATGGCCCGAGGCCTATCTGCCGAAGATCTACGACAAGCACCGCGTCGATCGCCTGGAGTTGGTCAGCCAGGCCGATGCCGAGGACATGACGCGGCGCCTGGCGCGGGAGGAGGGCATCTTCTGCGGCATCTCCTCCGGCGGCGCGACCGCGGTGGCGCTGCGCATCGCCCGCGAGGTCGAGAATGCGGTCATCGTGACGATCATCTGCGACCGCGGCGACCGCTACCTGTCCACAGGGGTTTTCCCGGCCTGATGGTGTCGCCAGGCCGCGGCGCGGCGCTGCTTGGCGGCGCGGCGCTGTTTGCCGCGAGCGTGCTGCTTCGTCCATTTCCCGAGGCCTGGGCGCAGCAGCTCGAACTCACGGTCGAATCGATCGAGCATCCGCTGTTCGGCGCCCGCGATCTGCGGCTGCGCATCGATCGGTTCGACGGCGGCGCAGCGCGGCTCTCCATCGGCGAAGTGCGGTTCGGCGAACGCCGCATCAAGGGCTTGCAGATCCGCTGTCCCGACTATCGCCGGTCCGGCAAGCGCATCGAATGCCTGCGCGGCGAGCTCGCGTCGGCCGATCCGAAGCAGTCGCTGCCCCTGCGTTTCGCGTTCGAGCCCGAAAGTCAGTCGCTGGAGATCGCCGTCGAACCGGTCCCGGGGGAACGCTGGCGGCTGCGCAGCGCGCCCCAGGGGGCGCAGCGCCGCGCCGAACTCGCACTGGGGGGCGCGCGCATCGAGCGGCTGGCAGCCTGGCTGCCGCAGGTCGCCGCCGCCGGGCTGAAGGGCCGCGCTGACGGAACGCTTGCCTGGTCCGGCGGAGCGGGGCACGACGCGCTGGAGGGCCGGCTGCGCTTCGACGATACGGCGTTCAGCGATCCCTCGGGGACGCGCGCGGCCGACCGGCTGGGCGCGATCCTGTCCGTCGTTGCCTCGAAGCAGGACAGCACCTGGCACTGGCGTGGCGAGATCGAATGGGAGAAGGGCGAGATCTACTGGGCGCCCTGGTACGCCGCCGACGGGGGGCTGAAGCTCGCGGCCGCCGGAGCGCTCGAAGCCGAGCGGCTGCGCATCGACGCCGCGAAAGTCAGTCTCCGTGGAGCGGGTGAGGTCGGGCTGCGCGCCGTCGTGGCGCGCCCGAGCTGGCACATCGAGAGCGCGAGCTTCGAAACCGGCGTGCTCCGGCTCAAGCCCCTGGCGGACCTGCTGCTCGCGCCTTTGCTGCAACAGGCGGGTGCGCCCAAGCTGGTCGTGGACGGCGGGTTGCGGGCCAGCGGTGTGCTGGGGGCACAGGGGCTGACGGCCCTCGATCTCGACCTCGACGGCGTCGTGGTGGCCGAAGGCGGCCAGCGCTTCGGCGTGGAGAAGGTGAGCGGCCCGCTGCGCTGGCGCAGCGATGCCCTGACCGAAGGGCGGCTCGCGGTTGGCGGCGCTTTCCTCGACAAGCTGCCGCTGGGCGGCTTCGATCTGCCCTGGCGCGCGCAGGGCATGAGCTTCGCCGTGCCGCGAGTGGACATCCCGGTGCTGGACGGCAGGCTGCGCATCGAGGGCCTGCGCGCCGCCCGGGAGTCGGACGAATGGCAGTGGGAGTTCGGCGGGGCGCTGGAGCCGGTGTCGCTGGAGCGCCTTGGCGCCGCGCTGGGACTGCCGGCGATGCGCGGCAGTCTGTCGGCCTCGATTCCGCGCGTGAGCCACGCCGCATCAACCGTCTCCATGGACGGTGCGTTGATCGTCCAGGTGTTCGACGGCTACCTTTCTGCGACGGATCTGAAGCTGATCGAGCCCCTGGGCCGGGTGCCGCGCCTAACGGGCACGATCGACATGCGCCACCTGGATCTGGGACAGCTCACGGAAACCTTCTCCTTCGGGGACATCACCGGCTACCTCGACGGCTACGTGAAGGACATGGAACTCGCCAACTGGCGGCCCCAGCGCTTCGATGCGCTGGTCATCAGCAGCCCGGGCGACTACCGCAGGCGCATCAGCCAGCGCGCGGTGCAGAACATCGGCGCGCTGGGCGGCGCCGGGGCGGCGGCAGCGATCCAGCGCAGCCTGCTGCGCATGTTCGACGAGTTCGGCTACTCCAAGCTGGGCATGAGCTGCATCCTGCGCCAGGGCGTGTGCGAGATGGGCGGCATCGAGCCAGCGCCCCAGGGCTATGTCATCGTCAAAGGGGGTGGCCTGCCCTCGATCTCGGTCATCGGCTACAATCGGCGTGTCGATTGGGATGAGCTGCTGGCGCGGCTGAAGCGCGTCACCGCCTCGAACGCGGCACCCGTCATTCGCTAGGAGCCCTCATGCAGAATCGCCTGCTTTTGGTATTCGCTGCAGCCTGGCTCGCCAGCTGCGTCACCATCAACATCTACTTCCCCGCCGCCGCGGCGGAGAAAGCTGCCGACAAGATCATCGACGAGGTGTGGCAGCTCCAGAAAGAAAACGATGCCGGCGGCAAGCCGGCGCCCGCCGCACCCAAACCCTAGGAGATCGAGCATGGACGGATCGCTGTATCGCGCGCTGATCGCGCTGGTACTCGGCCTCGTCGCCGCTGCAGCGGCGCTGGCCCAGGGCAATCTGGAGGTTAACACGCCGGCCATCGCCGCCCTCAAGGGCGCGATGCAGGCGCGCCACGGCCAGCTTGCGCCGCACTACGCCTCCGGCGCGGTCGGGGTGGCGCGGGACGGCATGATCGCCCTGCGCGACGCCAACGCCGTGCCCCTGGCGAGCCGCCAGCAGGTGTCCGGCCTCGTCGCCGCGGAGAACAGCGACCGCGCCGCGCTCTACCGCGAGATCGCCCGCGCCAACGCTCATCCCGAATGGGAGGCCGAAGTGCGCAGCACCTTCGCCCAGCGCTGGAGCGACAAGGCCCAGCCCGGCTGGTACGTGCAGAACGCCGCCGGGCAGTGGGCAAGGAAGTGACCCCGACCCTGGTCTTCGACATCGAGTCCATCCCCGACGTGGCGGGGGTGCGCCGCCTGCACGAACTCGACCCGGCGCTCTCGGACGCGGAAGTCGCCGAGTATGCCTTCCAGAAGCGCCGCGCCCAGACCGGCAACGACTTCATGGCGCTGCATCTGCAGCGCGTAATCGCCATCTCGTGCCTGCTGCGCGACGACCGCCACCTGCGCATCTGGTCGCTGGCCGAGCCCGAGTCGGGGGAGGGCGAGATCATCCAGCGCTTTTTCGACGGCATCGACAAGCTCACCCCCCAACTCGTGTCCTGGAACGGCGGCGGCTTCGACCTGCCGGTGCTGCACTACCGCGGCCTGATCCACGGCGTGGCCGCGCCGCGCTACTGGGACATGGGCGAGGACGACCGCGACTTCAAGTGGAACAACTACATCGGCCGCTACCACACCCGCCACCTCGACCTCATGGACCTGCTGGCGATGTACCAGCCGCGCGCCAACGCGCCGCTGGACGAGCTCGCCAAGCTCATGGGCCTGCCGGGCAAGCTCGGCATGGATGGTAGCCAGGTGTGGCAGGCATGGCAGGAAGGCCGGATTGCGGAAATCCGCGATTACTGCGAGACCGATGTCCTCAACACTTTCCTGGTATACCTGGGCTTCCAGAAGATGCGCGGCGTGCTGACGCCGGAGGCCCATCGCCGCGAGATCGGGTTCGTGCGCGCCCATCTCGCGGAGCAGAAGCAGGCGCACTGGCAGCAGTTCCTGGCCGGCTGGCCGGCCTGACCCGAACCCACATACAACTTCAAGGAGAACGCAACATGGGCGGAATCATCGGCACCATCGTCATCGGCTTCATCGCGGGCCTCGTCGCCAGGTTCCTGAAACCCGGCGACGACAGCATGGGCCTCATCATGACCACGCTGGTAGGAATTGGCGGCTCCTTCGCCGCCACCTACCTCGGTCAGATGCTGGGCCTCTACAAGGCAGGGGAGGTCGCCGGCTTCATCGGCGCCGTCGTCGGCGCGGTCCTGATCCTGTTCATCTACGGCATGGTCATGGCCAAGAAGGGGGGCGGGAAACCCTAATGTCTGCTGCTGGACAACCGCCGGATTTGCTTTAGAATTCGGGCCTTCGCAGGCGCGTAGCTCAGCTGGTTAGAGCACCACCTTGACATGGTGGGGGTCGTTGGTTCGAGTCCAATCGCGCCTACCAGATTCCAGCGACAATTCAGGTATTTAGATCGCTAAGGAAAGCCGCCGCAAGGCGGCTTTTTTCGCACTGTGTCCTGAATGTGCCACGCTCACCCCCCTGTGCCGGTGCGCGCTTCACCGTTACTCACCACGAGTCGAAGCGTTGGCCGGTCAACCCACGACCGAAGGTGCTCGCTGGACAGATGGGCGTAGCGCTGCACCATCCGAAACGACGACCACCCGCCAAGTTCCTGCAGGACGTTCAGGGGCGTACCGTTCTGGATATGCCAACTCGCCCAAGTGTGACGCAGGTCGTGCCAGCAGAAATCCTGAATCGCTGCCTTCGCCACAGCCCTTCGCCACGCGCGGGTGCTCGTTTGGTAGACAAGTTTGCCTGCCTTCACGAAAACCCACATTGGGTCATTACCGCTCTGCGCTTCCAGTATCGCAACCGCTTTATCAGATAGCGGTACCGCCAGCGCTTTGCGGTTCTTGGTCTTGTCGCCAGGAACCCAGGCAGTCTTCCTTGCCAAGTCGACCTGGGACCATTCCAAGTGCGTGACATTCGCGCGACGCAGACCGGTTTCCAGGCTGAACTCCGCCATTGCGGCCAGATGCTTCGGCAGCGCGGCGATCAGTGCATCAGCCTCTTCACGGGTTATCCAGCGTGCGCGGCTCCTTGCCCCTTTCAGCGCCTTGATCTTCGGCACCCGATCAACCCATTCCCAATCGTCCCGGGCCTTGTTCAGTACTGCCCTGAACGTCGTGAGGAAGCGATTCACCGTGTCCACACCGGGCTTGCACTCGCGTCTTTGACCGCTCTGATAGACGTGCACATACGACGCTTGGCGCTCGGCAATAATCTTGCCGACCATTGCCTTGTCGATCTCGTCGAGGTACTTGTCGCCAAGATATGGGTCAAGCCAGCGCAGGGCACGACGGTCACCATCGAGTGACGACTTTCCTTCGGACTCAGCTTCCCGGACGAATCGGATAACTGCCTCACGCCACAAGTACCGTGGCTTGATACCGAGCCGTACCTGATCCCAGGGCTGTCTTGTTCAGCCTTCGCTTCCGGGCAGAGGACAAAGTAATGTACCGGAATGTCCGTCACAGTCCAATCGCATTACGCGTCTCCCTCGATACCCCGCAGGGCGTTACTTTAGCCCGCGAATTCGGAAATACCCGAGGATGCAGTCCGGGTTCACGACTGCAATCTGAACGTGTGTCTTCTCGCGGAAACCGGATCCGGGATAGGGCGAGTCTCCCTCGTCGAAAACACCGTAGACGGTGTCATACGGAGGTTCTCTCTTGTCGGCCCGTAATTGGTGAACGGTCTTGATAACTGCGCAGTCGAGGGCGCGCTTGAGAAATATTCCGCTTTCTTGGAGGGTGTTCTCTGGCATCGGTGTGCCTGTTTGTTCGCACAGCGCAACGAGAAACCGATGGGCATCACGTAATTCGCCCATCACACCGAAATCGGTGAGATTAAGGCAGAGACCCGGCTGGACGTAGGCACCGATCACATAGGGATCTGAGATTCCAGATCCCCTGCGTTTGCTTTGCTCAACGGCCCAATTGAGTCCGCGCTGGGCACTATCGACCCAGAAATAGACGCCGGGACCAAGCCAGTCGTAATCGTTCTCGCTCGGCCGCAACGCGGACTTGTTTGCCAAGACGCGCTCGGCCACCTTGCGGTCGCAACCGTGGTAGCAAACGAGGGGACTGAGGGAATGCGCAACCCTCGCCACGCCGGCTTAGCGGTAATTCGCGGAGAGCTTGCCGGAGGTGGTGATTATGCCGGCACGCTTGAGGAAGTCGGATGCCTGTTTGGGATCACGGGCCAGTTCATTCGCATAGGTGCGCACAGCCGTCGAAAGGATCTTTCCTTTCGACGTCGGCATGACCTTGCGAGGAGCTTTTTGGGGTTTCATCGTTTCTGATCTTATATGGTAATACTTTGCCGGTAAAGCCAAGTCTCGGCATGGCGACCGCTTTTGGGATCACGGCCTGCTCGCGGTGACCGAAGTCCCGGTTGAGGAGATATGCTGGCGTCGGAGCCGCGATCGTACCCGCGGCCTCGTCTTGGTCAGGCTTTTTGCTGTTGGTTCCGATATCCGAGGACGCGATTCACCGCCCACCGGAAAGTCAGCCGTCAGAAAGCGGCGGATTGCGTCTGCACGAGCCGCCGTTCAAGCTCCCGCGCCACGGCGTCCGTGAGCCCGGTGCGCGGATCGCACAGGATCAGGTAAGGACAGCCCCGGGGAAACTCCACCACCGCATCGTCCAGCGCGACCCAATCGGTGGCATGGGTCGCGTGCAGTTCCAGGTAGCGCATGATCTCCCCATGGCGCAAGGCGCCCTCCAGCAACGGCGTGACGCCGACGATGCGGCAAGCGATGTCCGCCGAGAACGGCTCCCGCAGTTCGTCCAGGGTGAGTGCTTCGCGCCAGGGGGAAGAGATGACGATGGACGCCGATGGCGCCGCCCGCAGCACCGATTCCAGCAGCGGCAGGCGGCAGAAGTTCGGCTCCCGGCCATCGAGAGCCGGATGCAGCACCCCGTCGAAGTCGAGAAAGAGCAGCATGGCGTCGCAAGCTCGCCCTCAGGGCAGTTCGATCTCGCCGCGCAGGTACTCGACGCAGTGGCCGGCCATGAGCACCCGTTCGCCCCTCAGAGCCTGTGAAGTTTTCGATTTCCGCAGGCGCCATGAGCGCGTCGGGATGATTCACCCAGCCACGGGATAGAATATGTAAATCGCATCAATTTGCTCGCTATCGATTGTCTATTCGACGATTTCCGGGCATTTTCTGCCTTCAGCCAGCCATTTCTGGAATTCCGGACGTGCCTGTCCCTATGCCGATCAACTCGGGTGCCAGTCGCACCATGCGCATCAGGTTGTGCGCCAAGACAAACAGCAGCGCCACCGCCTTCACTTTCTTCAACCCACGAACCGGCAACAGCACCAGGCCACGGTTCCTGGCCTGGGCATTGACGCATTCGGCCGTGGCCGCGCGCTGCTTGTAAAGTTCCTTGAATGCTTATCCGGTTAGTTCCCAACGGGAGGCTTCGGGCGGCGCCCCGTGTTGTAGAACGCGTCGTAGGTCGTCGGCTGCGTCGCGGCTCCGATCCCGAGCAGGCTCTGGAAGGCAGTGAAGGGGAAGAACCGCCGGTTGAAGCGGAACGTGAATTCGTTCAGGTATGCCTGAAGGTGCTGCGGCGAGACGCCGTGGTGAACGCCATTCAGCCAGGTTTTCAGGTTGCCGAAGACGAGGTGGATGAGCGGCAAGTGCTTCTCCGTGATGTCGGCGTCGCCGCGTTGCGCAACCTGGGTGAGTCGGTAGCCTTGCAGCGCGAGGGGGTCGTAGCCCGACCAATCGTCGGTCGTGATGTGCGTACCTGGCTGCACCGAGTCAAGCACGAAGCCCTCAAGCGATTTCGCCGAGCGGTCAGGAGCGACGTGCAGGCGCAGGCGCCCGGCGTAGAGGCCACCCCGACGCGGCAATGCCTTGCTGGCGTCCCTTTGCCCCTCGTTCACTTTGCGCTTGCGCGCTTCGATCGCGCCTAAGACCAGCGTCTTGTGGTGCCGTCCGCGCCCTTCGCCGCGCGTGCGGCCCCCGACCCACGTCTCGTCAACCTCGACCGGGAAGCCACCTCCGATGCGGTCACGATCAGGGCGCACCATTGCCACACGCAGCTTGTGCAGAATCTGGAAGGCCGTCTCATAACGTTTCAGGCCGAGTTGCCGCTGGAATTGCACTGCGCTCATGCCCGGCGTTTGACTCGACACGAGGTACGCGGCCCAAAACCAGATCGAGATCGGCATGTGCGTCCGCTGCATGACTGTGTCGGCCGTAAGCGACGTGTCACGCTTGCAGCTGCGACATCGAAGCACAACGGAAGAACGGTTCGGGAAGCGGCTCGGCTCGTCATGTAAACCGCAGTACTGGCAGACGAAGCCGCCAGGCCACCGGACCTTTTCCAGGTGCGCCGCACAAGCCGCATCATCCGGGAAGAGCCGCATGAAGTCCGGGAGTGACGTCGGGAACGGGAGTCTGGCGACCACAGTGCAAAAATGATCGCAGCTTCACGTTTGGGAAGCAACCGGATAAGCATGGTCTGAACATGGCGGGCTCGCGGGAAAACGCAGGCACCAACCATACACCCAGACAGAGATCAAATGGCCAATACAAGTGCTAAATCCAATTCCTGAAATCGCCTGTGCTTGTGTTCCTCGATCAGGAAGTCTGCAATGCGTGCGCACAACTGCGGCCAGCGCTCCTTGGTCAGCGTGAAATGGCGCCCGAGATTGAGCAGGGTGACCTGGCGCACCTTGCCGCCCACGCGCCGGCTCTCGACCAGCCGGTGGGTCGCGTAGGTTTCCCCCGAGGCGGTATTGCCCGTCTGGGTAGTGCGGATGAACATGCCCCGGAGCGTAGCGCATGATCAAGGGGAAAAACCGGTCAGCCAAAATTATCATGGCACTACAAATCACCTCCAAAGCCCGCCCTCTGCAAATTCAATCGGTTACAGTTTGAAATCGGCGGAATATGATGACGGGTTGCAAACTTGGGTTAGCTGACGGGCTGACCGGGGTCGCGCGACTCCGAACGGCCGGGTTGCCCGCCGTTTCGTTGTTGCCTTGGTTGAGGGACTGGTATTGGGAGGCGTGTATGTCTCCGACGGGTCGAGATGCGCCAGCCCGGCAGCGACATGAGGTGCCATCATCGTGGTGCCAGGTCGCATCTGGCGACACTGCTTCAACCGGAGTCGTCGGCGGAAGTGGCCGTGGCGCACCGCTTGTACGGCGGCGCTAGTGTTTAATTGCAATATACAACGATAGTATTATGATACCTCTGTTGCACAAGCATCGGGGGCGAAATGGCACGGGTAGCGGTTGCATTGTCGTGTACGGCGGAGGTTATGGGCGAGCTTGAGCGGCTGTCGCGAAGTCGAAGTGGCGAGGTTCGCCTTGCCGAACGGGCGCGCATCGTGTTGGCGTGCCTGCAGGGTCGGCGCAATGACGAAGTTGCCCGTGAGATCGGCGTGCGGCCGAACACGGTCGGGCAATGGCGGCGACGCTTCGCAGCGCACGGCATTGCTGGACTGCGCGACGAACCCAGGTCTGGCAAGCCCGCCAAGTACGGCGTTGAACTGCGTGATCGAATCTTGGCGCAACTGGAACTGCCGCCGCCCGCAGGAATGGCGAGTTGGGATGGCGGAGCGCTGGCGCTTGCACTGGGCGTCTCTGATGACGCGGTGTGGCGGGTGCTGCGCAAACAGGGTATCCAGTTGCAGCGCCACCGCTCGTGGTGTGTCAGTACGGACCCCGAGTTTGCGGCCAAGGCCGCCGACGTGATTGGGCTGTACTTGAATCCGCCGCAGAATGCCTTGGTGCTGAGCGTTGACGAGAAGCCGTCGATCCAGGCGCTTGAGCGCACGCGTGGCTACGTGCAGACCAGCAGTGGCAAGATCGTTCAAGGGATGAAGAGCACCTACAAACGCCACGGCACGGTCAATCTGTTCGCCGCACTGGAAGTGGCCACCGGCGCCATCCGCGGCAAGACGACACAGACCAAGAAGCGCGCTGACTTTCAGGCGTTCATGGATGAAGTGATCGAGGACCAACCCGCCGGACGCCAAATACATGTCATTCTGGACAACCTCAGCACCCACAAGAAAAACGACGACTGGCTGGCGGCGCACCCCAACGTTACCTTCCACTTCACACCCACGAGCGCGAGCTGGCTGAATCAAGTCGAAATATGGTTCGGCATCTTCCAGCGCAAGACGCTCAACAACGCAAGCTTCGGAAGCATCGAGCAACTGACCAAGGCAATTCATGATTTCACCACCGCGTACAACGCCAACGCAGCACCCTTTGTTTGGCGCAAGCGCGAAGTCAAGGGAGCGCAGCTTCGCAACACTATCGTTAACTTACGCAATTAAACACTAGAATCGGCGCCCATGATGTTCGACCGCATCACGTTCGACCCGAATGTCCTTGCTGGCCGCGCCACGCTGCGCGGCTTGCGGATATCGGCTGCGCACATCGTCAATCTGGTGGCCAACGGAATGAGCAGCGAGGACATTCTCGCCGAGTTCCCGGACCTCGATAGCGAGGACATACGCCAGGCGCTGCGCTACGTTGCGATGGCCGCCGAGGATCAGGTCTTTCCGCTGCCAGCCTCGGCTGCATGAAGTTCCTGGCCGACGCCGGGATTTCCCCGAAAACGTTTGCCTACCTCAACACTGCTGGCCACGACGCGGTTCATGTGCGCCAGATTGGCCTGCAGCGCGCCACGGACGTAGAGATTGCTCTGCGGGCACGTCAGGAAGGCCGAATCATCCTGACCTTCGACCTCGACCTCGACCTCGACCTCGACCTCGGCGAGATCCTCGCGCTGGGTTTTGCGGACAATACCAACGTGCTATCCAGGGTGTCGATCCGTGAAACCGCGATGGATCAATGACTGGGTGCTGTCGATGCGGCCGTTGACGCCTCGATCTACCCGCTTGGCTGCCCTCGACCGTTGGGCTTTGTTGGGACGCCAAGAGGCGTAGTGACCGGCACGATCATCGATGGACACGCTTACCCAAGGCAGCTTGCTACACCAACCCCGCTGTAGGAGCGTGTCACAGCATGCCCTCCGCCCAGGCTGCGAATTCGTCCAGCTCTGCCAACAGCCGCTGCGCCTCTTCGAGCGGGGTGCTCCGAGCGCCGTAGTTGACCTCGTCCTTGCGGCCGAGCAGCTTGCGAAAGAACTTCTCCTGCCTGTCGGGCAGACGGTTGCCCAGCGCCTCGCGCAGCAGCCTCGGGGCACTCTGGTGATCCTGCTTGTTCACAACGCCCTTGGCCTTGGCCGTCATCGCATCGCCGTAGGCGACCGCGGCCGTGATCATGAGCGTGATGGCGCCGTTGTAGCTCTTGCTCTGGCCAATCGTGACCAGACTGCGGGCCGACTCGTGGAACTCGCGCGCCTGCAACAGCCGCGCCGACGAATGTGCGGCGTCGACCAGCTTGCGAGGCCCCCGGTTTGTCATGCAGCGACCTTCGCCCGTTGACGGCGCGCCTGATCAGGCGCAGGGCCCTTGAGGACCCGGCCATCGCGCACGACATCGGACCACCAGGGATCATCCTCAGGCAGGGCCGCCAGATCCTTCGACGTGAGCGCCGTCAGCGAGATGCGCAGTTGGTGTCGGTCCTCGATGGGAATCAGATCCGCCCGAACCTGATCGGCCTCGCCCTGGGAGCGGACCAGGATTGCAATATCGACGTCGCTGGAAGGCGAGTCCTCTCCTCGGGCAACACTGCCGTAGAGCCAGGCAGCGCTGAGCGCCGGGCCGCGCTCGGCCAGCACCTTGCGAATCGAATCAAGCAGCGCATCCCAGCGCTGTTGCTCCTCCTGGAACAACGCAACGAGTGCGCCGGCCAATGGATGCAATGGACTCAGCGCGTAGAGCTGGGTACGTCCCGAGCCGTGGATGACCACCAGTTGCTGTCGCGCGAGCGCGTCCAGGACCAGCCGCACCCCTTGCGGCGTGAGGCCGGCCACGCTGGCGAGTCGCGGAGCCGACTGCGGTGACCGGTCTGCGGCGAGCGCACGCAGGACACGCACGCTACCTGCGCTACCTAGGATGGCAGTGAGCGGGTAACGGAGGTGGCTTTGGATCTGGGAAAGAGCGGGCATGCCGAAACATATGAGTTTCCTTAGAGAAAGTCAAGTATCTTTATGGCTACGTGTATTTCCCAGTGCCGGAGCCTGGATCGAACAATGCTTCAAGTCTGCATAGCCCCGTGGCGCGATCCGTGCCAATCGCTCTCCCGCCGGCAATGAAGCCGGCGATCCGCCCGTCTCCGATTCAAGCCGAGCGGAGCATTCTTACCCTTCGGATCGACGCGCCGACCACGCATGCCCAAGCCTGTGCCCCCAATGCCGGCATAACGCAGACCGGGAAAGACGAGGTGTCCGGCGCCGCAGAGCGCCGATACCTGCGACCCTTCCTGGGGCACAGCTGGAAGCGGAAACTTACGGATCCACACCATGAACAGAACGACGCAGAGCACAACGACTGAAGAATGCTTATCCGGTTAGTTCCCAACGGGAGGCTTCGGGGGGCGCCCCGTGTTGTAGAACGCGTCGTAGGTCGTCGGCTGCGTCGCGGCTCCGATCCCGAGCAGGCTCTGGAAGGCAGTGAAGGGGAAGAACCGCCGGTTGAAGCGGAACGTGAATTCGTTCAGGTATGCCTGAAGGTGCTGCGGCGAGACGCCGTGGTGAACGCCATTCAGCCAGGTTTTCAGGTTGCCGAAGACGAGGTGGATGAGCGGCAAGTGCTTCTCTGTGATGTCGGCGTCGCCGCGTTGCGCAACCTGGGTGAGTCGGTAGCCTTGCAGCGCGAGGGGGTCGTAGCCCGACCAATCGTCGGTCGTGATGTGCGTACCTGGCTGCACCGAGTCAAGCACGAAGCCCTCCAGCGATTTCGCCGAGCGGTCAGGAGCGACGTGCAGGCGCAGGCGCCCGGCGTAGAGGCCACCCCGACGCGGCAATGCCTTGCTGGCGTCCCTTTGCCCCTCGTTCACTTTGCGCTTGCGCGCTTCGATCGCGCCTAAGACCAGCGCCTTGTGGTGCCGTCCGCGCCCTTCGCCGCGCGTGCGGCCCCCGACCCACGTCTCGTCGACCTCGACCGGGAAGCCACCTCCGATGCGGTCACGATCAGGGCGCACCATTGCCACACGCAGCTTGTGCAGAATCTGGAAGGCCGTCTCATAACGTTTCAGGCCGAGTTGCCGCTGGAATTGCACTGCGCTCATGCCCGGCGTTTGACTCGACACGAGGTACGCGGCCCAAAACCAGATCGAGATCGGCATGTGCGTCCGCTGCATGACTGTGTCGGCCGTAAGCGACGTGTCACGCTTGCAGCTGCGACATCGAAGCACAACGGAAGAACGGTTCGGGAAGCGGCTCGGCTCGTCATGTAAACCGCAGTACTGGCAGACGAAGCCGCCAGGCCACCGGACCTTTTCCAGGTGCGCCGCACAAGCCGCATCATCCGGGAAGAGCCGCATGAAGTCCGGGAGTGACGTCGGGAACGGGAGTCTGGCGACCACAGTGCAAAAATGATCGCAGCTTCACGTTTGGGAAGCAACCGGATAAGCATTCATTGTTCGATCAAGGAACTGCTCGGAATGGGCGAGCTGCGCTGTAAGACGCCGCACATGGTGCATCGGGAGATCTCAGCGTATCTGTTGGGCTACAACTTGGTGTGCGCGGTCATGGCCCAGGCGGCCAAAGCCGCGGGGGTGCTACCGCGCCGGCTGAGCTTCAAGGCGACGCTGAGTACGCTTCGCGCTTTCCAGCAGGAGCTGCGTCACCATGCGGGTCGGCGCGGCCGAGAGTTGTGGGGCTATGTGCTGGCCGCGATCGCCGGCGCCAGGCTTCTGGTGCGCCCAGGGCGTGTTGAGCCTCGCGCGGTCAAGCGCCGACCTAAACCCTACCCGCGGCTGATGCTCGAGAGAAACCTCGCTCGCGCCCGCTTGCTCCAGTCCCACGCGCGCGCTTAAAACAGCGACATTGGTCTCAGGTTCGAGTTGGGCTGAAACGACTATCGCCTTTCCGCTCGGCCTCGCGTCCGTAAGGCGAAGCAGGCCTCCCGGCACGGATCGCCGAGAATGCTTTGTGGATCGCGTAGGGCAGCTCGCCACCTCATTGCCGTCACGCGCGTGCGGTCGGACGTTCCGACTGGTTTGGGTCGAGACCTGCAATCCGATACGCGAATGGGACGACGTGTCTGGGCGTTGTTTGTCGTTTGTTCGGACAACAAACCGATCTCAGCGCCCGAACGGCAGGTACAAGGTCAGCGGCTGATCGGCGAGCGGCGTGAAACCGTAATGCTGGTAGAAAGCCTTAGCGATTTCGTCCTTGGCATCGACGAGCAACGCATAGGCAGCCACCTGGGTCCGTGCCTTCAGGCAGCGATCTACGGCACAGCCAAGGAGCAGCCTGCCCAGACCACGACCCTGCTGGTCGGTGCGGCAGGCCAGGCGTCCCATGCGGAAGCAGGGCACCGGGTAGCGCGGCAGGCGCTTGCAGTCGGCATCGGCCAGATGCAAGGCGTCAACCTCGGCGGCGCTCAGCGTGTAGTACCCCAGGATTACCGAGGGTGCGGCCGAGTCCACCAGCACATAGACCGCGGAGATGCCCTTGCGCCGATGCTGCTCGGCAAGATTCTGCAGGTACGCGTTCAACACCGGCACGCCGCAGTCGAACCCCTTGCGATCGTGCAGCGCAGGGTCGAGGGGGTGTTCCTCAAGCACGTCGGACCTTGCGCCGCGCCTGGGTCAGCGCGTCCTTCAGCGCCGGATTTGGGGCGAACGCAGAATCCAGGGCGAGCGTGAAGGCCTGGAAGTCCCGCTGAGAGATTGTGACGCGCGCCTCTCGTTCCAGCAGGGCCTGGGCCTTTTCCTTGGCGGCGGCACGCACGAACCCGGCCATGGTCGTACCCATCAGGGCGGCCGCCCTGGCGACGATGTCTTTGTCCTGGGGATCCATCTTCAGATCGAAACGTGCGGCCGAGGTCATGATCTTTCCTTGAAATGTGGATACGGTATTTTCCCGTAACTTGGCAGAGCTGTCCACGTGATTCCGTACGGCGGACCGAGGACCACGTGGTAAGGAGATGTCCGGCGTGTCGCGGCTCTGCATCCGGATTGCAATGTGTCCTGTTTGTGACCCGCTGGCGCACTTCCGGTGTGTTGTGAGGCTATTCGAGGCCACTTTTCCACTTTGGCGAGCGTAGAGAGGATAGCCAAATCAATAAGTTACTAACGGCGGATTGGCGGCTCCCTCCTTGACATGGTGGGGGTCGTTGGTTCGAGTCCAATCGCGCCTACCAAACGCCAATTCCCCTTTTTGAATCAGCATGGTACCTAGCATGGCCGCAGCTGCGGCCATGGCGATATTCGTGCCGCCGATTTCACCCGATTCCCCGACGATTTTCCATAAGTGACTGTTTGTAAATGGGTTGCGCGGAGCGCGCCATTTACGACCGAACACCACCGTGGAAAGGTGTGGGTCGGAGCGGATGCCGACGACATGGAAGACGGGCGTCTGTCAGAGTGGACGGCCCGTCAATTCAGGTTATTCTTTCGGTGTGAATTCCGCCGGCGGGCGGAATAGGCGCGTAGCCCTTACGGATTGGCCCACGTCATAATTGGCTGATCATTCGATCCTGGGGTGTTGTTCGGCTTTCTCCGCGCGTTCGATCTCGTGACACGCTAGGGGCGAGGGCGAGGAGCCGATGCAATCGCATCCCCTACGCAGTCCGCTGGTGCTTGCACGGCGGCCGCCAGCGCTCGATGGTCATTTCATTCCGGGCAGCCTCTAAACGGTCGTGGGCTACCTGGCACACGAACACGCCGATGTCATCAGGCATCAGACGGCCATGACCGGTCCGTTGCTGTTGCTCCGACACAGACATCCGAAGGACGGTTTCAATCTGAAACCAGCCGTATGGCCGACGGGACGAAGAAACACATCGCGCAGCCGCCTGAAGCGGCTACAGTAAGGCAGGCTTATCCGAGCATGTCGGCGACCGTAGTCGGCTTATCCCTGTGTTTCCGTCTTCCGGTAGCATGCCGGCACATGCCTTACGTTCTGTTGATACTTGTCGGATTCGTTTGCGCGATCAGCAACACCCGAGCAGCGGAAACGGTGCCCCTCGCCGAACTCGCCAAGCCGGGGCGCGTGCTTATGCTGCGCCATGCCAATGCACCCGGCACCGGCGACCCGTCGAACTTCAGCCTTGACGACTGCGCTACTCAGCGCAATCTCGATCAGGCCGGCCGAGCCCAGGCGCTAGCGCTCGGCAAACGCCTGGCGCAGGCGGGTGTCAGGCAGGCCAGGGTCTACTCCAGCCAGTGGTGCCGTTGCCTGGAAACTGCGCGGTTGCTCAACCTGGGTCCCGTCGAGCCGCTGCCGGCGCTGAATTCCTTCTTCGAACGCGCCCATGAGCGCGAGACCACGCTGGCTGCTTTGAGTGTATTCCTGGCTGGACTTCCAACAACGGGCGCACCTGTAGTTCTGGTCACGCATCAGGTCACCATCACTGCCTTCACCGGCGAGTTCGTGATGTCAGGCAGCGGCAGCTTGTTCGAGTTGAACGGATCGGGCGAGCCGCGCTTGCTCGGTTCAATCAAGTCAAAATCAAGTCCGACTGAACTCGCACCTGCGAGGTAACTGACCATGCGCATTCTCGTATTGACCGCTTTCTTCCTGCTGTCTCTGCCAGCATTTGCGCAACCGGCCCTGCGCGCAACGCAACTGGCCGAGTTCGCCGACGGGCTTTCGCAACCCCACGACGCGGCCTTTTCGCCCGACGGCAAACTCATCTACCTGACCGACATGCGCAACAGCCGCATTCAGGTTCTCGAAGCCATGACGCTGAAACCGGTCGGCAGCTTCGGTGCCAGTGAGTTGTCCTATCCGCACGATGCCGAGTTCGACAAATCCGGACGACTGCTCGTCGCCGACACCGGTAACGACCGCGTGGCGATCTACGAGGTCAAGGGCGTACAGGCCAAGCTGGCCGGCGAACTGAAGGGTCTCGCAGGACCGGAAGGTGTGGCGGTCACACCCGACGGCCTGGTCCTGGTCACCAACACGCGTAACGCGACGCTCAGCGTATTTCGCGACGGCAAACTGGTGCAAACGGCCGGTGGCCCGGGCACCAGGGACGGCGAACTGCGCAACCCGCATGACATCGAAGCCACAAACGACGGCACTGTGTATGTCGTCGATTCGGGCAATAACCGCGTCCAGGTGTTCGACGCCAAGCTGAATCATCGCGCCAGCTTTGGCGCTGCGCTCGGCCTGAGCGGGCCGAAGTATCTCGCCGTTGACGGCGATCGCGTCTGGCTGGCCGACGAGTACAACCATCGCATCCTGCTACTCGATCGCAGCCATCAACTGCTCGGTGTGCTCGGCAGCGGCAAGCGCGGCCGCGCCGCCGATGCCTTCCACAAGCCCGAGGCCGTGCTTGCCCGCTCGCCCTACGTCTGGGTCATCGATACCTACAACGATCGCGTCGTGCTGCTGCGCATCGACTGAATCGCGACAATCCGGGGCGCCGTCCCCGCCGGCCAACCTGCAACAGTTGGGATGCTAGCCGATGACGTCAATTCAGCCCGCCAGCCTGCCGCGGGCGGTTGCCGGCACTTGCCTGATCGCGCAAGCCAAGACCGGACGCGGCACGGTGACTGGCATGAACGTCCCGATTGGTGATCAGGACGCAAGAAAGGTATTCCTGTGCGGTCGTGTAGGCATTGCCGTAGTGGCAAACGGCGTATGAACCGACTGATCGATGAAGGCGGCTTCAGAAACGTAGCTGCTGCTTGGGAGGTCAGTCGCCGTATGACCGTGGTCGCCATTTTCGGCCTGTCTAAGCCTTTCACTGGGCGCGGTCGAAAGACGACCTTGCCTCGCTCAATCAAGCCCAAGCCAGATTTCGTTGCGTCGCCAGAACCACGGCTTCCAGGGCGGGTCGTAGCGAGCCCACATCGGCTCGCCATGCCAGAGTAGGCCCGCTTGTGCCAGGGCATCTTGCAGCTTCTTCAGATTTTCCTCGTAGCGGTTCTGTGACCACGTCCCCGAATAGCCGATGACGGCGAGCGTTCGAGCGGGCATCGCGCGAAGGGCGATTCTCGAATCGAGCGGTTCCGGTAAGGTTTCCAGCGTCCATTCCCGGGGCATCGCGAACTGGATGACGTAACCACCGGAACCTGCGCTTTGTGCCACCGGCGCCGTCATCGCGATCCTGGTGGGAGCCTGAGCCACAGGAGCCGTCATCTCGATCCTGCGCGCCCCTTTGTTCTGTCCGAAGATGTACCCCGCCAGGATACGAAAACCCTGGTTCCCGGCGTCTTCTGGCGCTGCACTGACAACCGTTTCCGCCACCAGATAGGGCTCATAGCGGCGCACCTCGAAAGCCTCGTACGCGCGGACCACCTTGTATTGCGGCTCGTCAATTGCCATTGCATGACTCCAGGCCGCAAGCAAAATGCAGGCAGCTAGATAGTGAACTCGGGTCATCGAGGATCCCCGGAAGTTGCTGTGACAAGCCTTGCCATACACGTCCTCAGTCATGTGCGCGCCTTTCGCTTGGGTGCTTGCCCGGCACCATGCGCGGCTGTGCAAACAACAGTAGCGGCGGTCCCCCGGGCTGCTTCGCTTGGAAGTCCGTCGTGGAATCCGCGCAGGCGAAGGTGATGAGGCGTCCGCCTTCAGGGCGTTCGCGTTCGATGGCAAACCTGCGAGGAGTCACCGGCAGCCCTCGGTCTCACCCGACCCCGCGGCCCGCTAAGGCCCGACGGTGGGGACCAGGCCGACCGCCTGTCCCAGTTCCCGCACGTTCACCCTTGCCTTGAGCCGCGCCGCGAGAAGATAAAGCCCGCCGATCTTGCGATGCAGGAAGATGGCGTCGGCCGGCGGGGTGTGCCACAGATCCCGGTCGGTGCTCAAGGCCTTCCCGGCATCGCGAATACGCGCGGCCAGATCAGACGGGCCGAAGTCGTGTGCGCCGGCATGACGCAGGGGTTCGCAGGCGAGCGCGAAGAGATTGAGGACAGCCTCGCGCTGATGATCGAGAATGCCCGCCTGAAAGTAGCCGATTGACATGGCGGCTGCGCTCATCGCCGGGCGATCGCACGCGATGGCGGCGGTCATGAGACGGCGATAGGCTTCGACCATGACTTCCGGGTACGGCCGGGTGGCGCCGAAGTCGAGCAGGATCAGTCGCCCGGTCGCGCTTTCGTAGCGGTAATTGGCGAAATTTGGATCGGTCTGGATCAGACGGAATTCGAACAGTTCGCGAAACAGCAGAGCCATCAGCAGGCGCGCGACACGATCCCGTTCGGCTTGCGGAGCATCGCTCAGGGATTCGACCGGCACGCCGTCGACTCGGGACATGGCGAGGACGTTACCGGTCGTCAGCTCGGCGTGCACTTCTGGCAGGAGGAATTCGCCGGCGTCGGCAAGCAGCGCCCCGTAGCGCCGCAGGTATTCGGCCTCGCGCAGGTAATCTGCCTCGGCATGCAACTGGCTCTTGGCTTCCCGCAACAGCGGTTCGATGTTCAGGCTACCGGGCAGCAGGCCTGAAATGCGCAGCAGCGTGGCGACGTTATCGACGTCGCTGTCGATGCTGCGGCGCACGCCCGGGTACTGGATCTTGACTGCAAGATTCCGACCGTCTCGGGTCTGAGCCAGATGAACCTGGCCGATCGAGGCCGCAGCCACCGGTGTAAAGGAGAAGTGCTCAAAGTGCCGGTCCCACCCCTCGCCCCAGTTCGCGCCAAGCACGGCGATCACCTGGCTCATTGGCATGGCGGTGGCTTCGGAGCGCAGCCGCGCGAAGATCTCCGCAAGCTCCGGCGGCAGGAGGTCGCCGGCATCCATCGAAAGCAGTTGGCCGAGCTTCATCGCCGCGCCGCGCATCCGGGCCAGCTGGTCGGCGACACGCCGGACATTGGACGGAGTCAGCAGCAGGTCGCCGAGGCGCGGGCGCTGTCCCCGCGCAAACTGCCTCGCCCCTTCCGCGAGCATGCCTCCTGCGACGCTGCCGGCGAGGCCGCCGAGCCTGGCCAGGCGCTCCAAGCGGCCGCTCGGCACCGACGAGGTTGCCATTCCCGGCGCAGTCACGAACGCCTCCACTGGCCGTCGCCGTCCGGCTCTTCGGCATCATCGAGGGGGTAGGCGTCGGCGACGTAAGCCGGCCCCTTCATCACCATGACGATGAAGGCGGCGATGGCAATGGTGAAGACCATCGACCAGTGCAGCACGACCACGGCGATGGCATAGATGTCGATGGTCATGATGCGCACGGCGACATCAGCCTCGCTCCCGGTCCACGGAAAGAGGCGAGCAAGCAGCGCAGGCAGGCCGATCAGGAGTGTGCCCAGCAGCAGGACGCCTGGGAGACGGCGCAGCACCAGACGCTCCAGACCGGGTGGGGTGGGGGTGAATCCCGCAAGCTTGTTAAAGGCGTTCATCGGCGATCCTCAAGAAAGACTCAGGCGCGCCCGGCAAGGCCGCCGGCGGCCAGGCACAGACAGGCCACGCTGCTCAAGCGCAAGCGCAGCGGCAGGAACCAGGCTGGCAGCTCGGCCATGCCTGCCAGGCGACGATCCTGCCAGTAGTGGGCCAAGAACCCGGCGACCAGCAACAGGCTCGCCGACAGTGCCGGGAGCAGCAGCGCTGGCCACGCCAGCAGAGCCGGCACGACGCTCCAGGCGAAGCGGGCGTCACGCTGGCCGGAACTGAGTCCAGCCAGCGTCATGGCGAATCCCCAATGCAGAGCGCCGACAAAGCTGAGGATGACGGCGCCGTAGGCGAACAAGGCATCGCTCCAGAACGGTGCACGCTGCCGGTCGGCGAAGGTCGCCACGGCGAGGACGACGAAGGGAACAAGCCCGCCGTAACCGAGCCAGGCAACGGCTCTCGGGAAGGGGTCGCCGGATGCGCGGTCCATGGCACCCTCACTTGACCAATGGCCGGATGGTGGAGAATCCGGCGTCCATCGACCAGACCTGCCCGGTAACCCGGGCGGCGTGATCCGAGAGCAGCCAGACGATCAGTTCGGCCAGTTCGTCGGCCGAGCCGATGCCCGGTAGCGGGTACTGCCGGGCTGCCGCTTCGCGCGCTGGCGTGCCACCGAGAAAGCCGGCCGCGGCCGGCGTATCCATGATGCCGGGCGCGACCGCGTTGATGCGGATGCCGGCCGCGGCGTAAGTTGCCGCGGCGCCGCGCACCAGTCCTTCGACGCCGGCCTTGGCCGCGGCCACCGCTTCATGATTGGGTGTGCCGATGCGCGCCGCCGCCGACGAAACCAGCACCGCCGATCCCCCGGACTTGGTGTCGCGCAGCGCGCCGACGAAGGCGGCGAGCGTGTGGAAGGCGCTCAGCAGGTTGGCACGCAGGCAGTCGCTGAAATCAGTCTCGGACATGCGGTGCAGGGCGCCGAGGCGTATGTTGCCGACGCAGTGGGCAAGTGCCGTCGGTGCCGAGCCGTGAGCCCGGGCCACTTCGAGGATGTGTCGGGCGCCGGCAACGCCAGAGCAGTCGGCTTCGACCTGCAGGTGGCGCTCGCCATAGCAGGCAGCAAGGCGGCCACCGTCTCGGCTGGTGAGGACCAATTGCCAGCCGGCGGCGTCGAGCTTTCCGGCGACCGCTTGTCCTAGCCCTCCCGCCGCGCCGGTGATCAGAGCCGTTCTTTTCAAAAATTGCCTCCTGGGGCCGGGTGGTTCTCAAGTGCGCAAGTGTCAGAACTGAACATCAGACATGCTGGCGCGAATCTGAAAGTCGAGTCGTAGATGCCATACATCGTCTTGGACAAACACCTTGCCATCTACCACCAATCGCAGACGATGGTATACTCAAGCCTAGCAATTGTCCAGGACAAACATGCGCCATGGAGACTGAAGACATTTTGGTGACGAACGGGGCCCGAGCCGCTGCGCAGCGACGCCCGGCCACCCCTCGTCTGAACCCGAGGAAGCTCCTGCTGAGCAAGTGGACGGCGCGGATTCCCCGCAACCGGGAAAAGCACTTCATCGTCACCCGGGTCATCCAGCCCGAGCCGCCCGCCACCCGGATCGAGGTCGTCGAAATCGAGGCCGTGATTTCACGGCGCAGCTTCACCCTGCCTTGGCGGGACTTGACCGACTGCCACCGCTGGCTGCAGGGCTGGCGCTGAGCGATGTCGGCTGTGGCAAATCAAGCAATCATGAATCGGCCGCCCCGCGCTGCCGTGGTTGGCGCCGGCATCGCCGGCCTCTCCTGCGCCACGCTGCTGCAGTCGGCGGGATTCGAAGTGGGCGTCTTCGACAAGAGCCGCGGCCCGTCCGGCCGCATGAGCACCCGGCGCGGCGACGACTGGCAGTGCGACCACGGCGCCCAGTACTTCACCGCCCGGGACCCTGACTTTCGTGCCGAAGTCGCCCGCTGGCAGCATGCCGGCGTCGCCGCATCCTGGCGCCCCAGGCTGCACGTCCTCGGCGGCCCGTCTGCGCATGTCCCGGACCCCGCATTGGAACGTTTCGTCGGCGTCCCGCGCATGTCGGCACCATGCCGCTTCCTCGCCGACGGGCTGGGCATCGAGGTCGGCACGAGCATCCGGCAATTGCAGCGCTGCCCGGATGGCTGGCATCTGCTCTCGGCCGAACGTGGCTGGCTGGACCGCAGCTTCGATGTAGCGCTGCTCGCACTGCCCGCCCCCCAGGCCGCGCCCCTGCTGCGCGAAGCGGCTCCCGGCCTGGCGGCGCTCGCCGGCAATGTCGTCATGCGCGGCGCCTGGGCGTTGATGCTGCGCTTCGCCGCGCCGATCGAGTTGCCGTTCGATGCTGCCTTCGTTAATGCCGGGCCGCTGCGCTGGATTGCCCGAGACAACAGCAAGCCGGGTCGTGGCGCAGCGGAAACCTGGCTGCTGCACGCCAACGCCGCGTGGAGCGAGGCGCATCTGGAAGACGACGCCGACCGCGTCCGCACGACGCTGCAACAGGCCTTCGCCGATTCGGCAGCAGTCGCCGGGGGACTCCCGGAAGCGCAGGCGTGGGCGACGCACCGCTGGCGTTACGCCGATTGCGCCACCACCCTGGATCACCGCTGCCTCTGGCATGCCGGCAGCCGGATCGGCCTCTGTGGCGACTGGCTGAATGGCGGCAAGGTCGAAGGCGCTTGGCTGAGCGGCAGGGAACTGGGAGAACGAGTGGCCGCACATTTTCGCGACCAAGGTGCCGCTGCGGTCGGCCCCCAAGCGCGCGACTGACGCGGCCATACGTATGCGCCGGCCGACGGAACAACCGGGCAATGCCCGTCTGTACCTGCCCGGCACGAGGCATCGCACCGACCGCCGGCATCGCGCGCGGACACCGCGATGACCACGCTTCGGCGTGTTCTCGGCGACCCGCTCGCCCCGCGGCACAGTTGGTTCGCCGAGCGGGCCGAAGATGTCGTCGTCGTGCGTGGGCAAGCAATCCGGATATCATTCACCGCAAAGGCGCAGATTCACTGCAAAGATCAGGGTCTTTACGTTCCAGCGCCTTTTCGGTCCGCACATCATGCCCAACCAATATACCTGGCACTCAATCCTCGGCATCGTCCGCGAGCACAGGAAGGATCTGATCAGCGCGCACGTCGTCGCCATCCTGGCGGCGGTGGCGAGCGTGCCGATTCCCCTCCTGATGCCACTGCTGGTGGACGAAGTGCTGCTGCACCAGCCCGGTCGCCTGGTGGGATGGCTGAACAGCCAGTTCCCCACCGCCTGGCAGGGGCCGGTGCTTTATATCAGCGCGGTGCTGGCGCTGACGCTGGCACTGCGGCTGACGGCGCTGATTCTGGGCGTATGGCAGGGCCGCAACTTCACCCTGATCGCCAAGGACGTGGTCTTCCGGATGCGCGAGCAGATGCTGCTGCGTTTGAGCCGCATCGCCATGTCCGAGTACGAAACGCTGGGCAGCGGCGCCGTCGCTTCCCATTTCGTCAAGGACCTCGACGCGCTGGACACGTTCATCGGCGCTTCCGTGTCCAAATTCCTGGTGGCGCTGCTGTCCATCATCGGTACCGCCATCGTCCTGCTGTGGATGCACTGGCAGCTGGCGCTGTTCATCCTGCTGCTCAATCCGGCGGTCATTTACTTCACCACGGTGCTGGGCAAGCGCGTGAAGGATCTGAAGAGGCGCGAAAACAGCGCTTTCGAGCTGTTCCAGCAGGCGCTGACCGAAACCCTGGATGCAATCCAGCAAATCCGCGCCATCAACCGCGAGCGCCACTACATTGCCCGGGTGATCGACCGGGCGCGCGGCATCCGCACTGACGCTGCCGCTTTCTCCTGGAAGAGCGATGCGGCCGGGCGGCTGTCCTTCATGGTGTTTCTGTTCGGCTTCGACGTATTCCGCGCCATCAGCATGCTGATGGTGGTGTACTCCAATCTCAGCATCGGCCAGATGATGGCGGTGTTCGGCTACCTCTGGTTCATGATGGGTCCGGTACAGGAAATCCTCGGCATCCAGTATGCCTTCTACGCCGCCAAGGCGGCTTTGGGGCGCATAAACCGCCTGCTCGAATTGAAGGATGAGCCGCATTACCCGCACCGGAAGGACCCTTTCGCCGGCAAGCATACGGTTGGTGTCGAGGTGGAGGACGTCCGCTTCAGCTACGGCGATACCCCTGTGCTGAACGGTGTCAGCCTGCGAATCCGGCCGGGAGAAAAAGTGGCGCTGGTGGGTGCTTCCGGCGGCGGCAAGTCAACCCTGGTCCAGGTGCTGCTCGGCCTGTATCCGCCTGACTCCGGCACGGTGAATTTCGATGGCGTGCCGATGACCGAGATCGGAATGGAAGTAGTGCGTAGCCACGTTGCCACCGTGCTGCAGCATCCGGCGCTGTTCAACGACACGGTGCGCATGAACCTGACCCTGGGTCGCGAACTCACCGATGAACAGCTGTGGCAGGCCCTGCAAGTGGCGCAGTTGGCCGATACCGTGCGCGAGCTGCCGAACGGTCTCGACACCATCGTCGGCCGCCAGGGCGTGCGCCTATCCGGGGGCCAGCGCCAGCGCCTGGCGATCGCTCGCATGGTGCTGTCCGCCCCCCAGGTAGTGATCCTGGACGAAGCCACTTCGGCGCTCGACGCCGAAACCGAGGCGAGACTGCATGAGGCGCTGCGCGGGTTCCTGAAGAACCGTACGACTCTGATCATCGCCCATCGCCTGAGCGCGGTGAAACAAGCCGACCGGGCCTATGTGTTCGATGGTGGCCAGATCATCGAGGAAGGCATGCACGATGAGTTGATCAAGGGTGACGGGCTTTACAGCCGGCTCTATGGGCAACTGCAGCACTGATCGGTCATGCTTACCCCACGTTTGCCACCGTCGGAAACACTTTGGCAGGTGAATCGCCGATACCGGTTACGCATCGTTTGCGGACATCCGTCCCAGCCGGCCCGACTTTGCCGCAAGAAACCCGTTTCAGTTCTTTTGAAAGCTGAACTTGCCCGGCGCTGGACTGCTCAGAGGGTGAGTGGGAAAAATCGGTGGAAAGAATCGGCATCCAGGGAGGCGATCTCCGATGACAACAATCCGTTGGACCGCCGTGCTGGCGCTGGCGGTGTGCGCGAGTCTGCTCGCCGCCTGCGCCGGAGCGCCGGACGGGCGAGCGGGCGGGCTTGTCGAGTCTTGGTCAGCGCGCAGCCAGGCGGCGCTGGCCGAGGCCAATCTGGTTCCCCAGCCGGCCGCTTATGAAGTCCGCTACTTGCAGTGGGTCAACCGCGACCGGCAGCGCGAGGTGCTGGCCAAGCTCTACCTGCCGCCCGCGGCGGTGCGGCGAGGGCCGATGCCGCTGGTGGTCTTCTCGCACGGCATGGGTGGCTCGCGCGAGGGCTATTCCTATCTTGGCGCGAACTGGGCGGCGCGCGGCTATGCCAGCCTGCACCTGCAGCACGCCGGCAGCGACAGTCGCCTGTGGAGTGGAAACCCATTTGAGATGGTGTCCCGGCTGCAATCGGCGGCGAGCGAGGCCGAGGCGGTCAACCGCGTGCGCGACCTTGGCTTCGCCCTTGACGAGGTGCTCGCCGATCCGCAGCTTGCCGGCGCGATCGATGCCGGGCGGATTCTCGCTGCCGGTCATTCCTACGGCGCCAACACGGCCTTGCTGGCCGCCGGGGCGGTGTTTGCGCGCCCGCAAGGGACGCTGAGTTACCGCGACAGCCGTATCGTCGGCGCGGTCATCATCAGTGCGCCTCCGTTCCACGGCGAGCCTGACCCGGAAGCGGTCGTGCGGCCAATCGGCATCCCGACGCTGCACATTACGGCGACGGGCGACGAGATTCGGATTCCCGGCTATCTCTCCGGCTACCAGGACCGGCTGCGCGTCTTTGCGGCGACCGGCAGTGCGCGCAAGGCGCTGGTGGCATTTCGCGACGGTTCGCACAGCATGTTCACCGATCGCCTGGGCGCCGGCGGGCGCGACCTGAATCCGCTGGTCAAGGCGGCGACGGTCGATCTGACGCTGGCCTTCTTCGAGGAAGTGCTGGGCGGCGCGAGCGGAGTGCTCGCCACGCGCTCGGCGGGTTACAACGGTCTGCTCGCCCGGTTCGAGTCCGAACCCCGGGCCTTTCCTTGAGCGCACCGGTCGGGGCGGCGCTCCCTGGCCTCTCATCCGAGCGCGAGCGCCTTTTCCTGCTCACGCTGGCGGCCGTCCAGTTCAGCCACATCGTCGATTTCATGGTGATGATGCCGCTCGGCCCCTTCCTGATGCAGGGGCTGGGTATCGACACCCGGCAGTTCGGCCTGCTGGTCGCCTCCTACAGCTTCTGTGCCGCCGCCTCCGGCTTGCTGGCGGCCGGCTTCATCGACCGCTTCGAACGCAAGCGGCTGATGCTCGTCCTGTTCGCGCTGTTTGCGTTGGCGACGCTGGCCTGCGGGCTGGCGCCCAACTACGCGACGCTGCTCGTCGCGCGCGGGCTGGCCGGGGTGTTCGGCGGCATTCTCGGCTCGATGGTGCAAACGCTGCTCGCCGACGCCATCCCCTTCCAGCGCCGGGCGAGCGCCGGCGGCGTGGTCGCCACGGCCTTTTCGGTGTCAACCGTTGCCGGCGTGCCGCTTTCGCTGTGGCTGGCCGAGGCGTGGGGTTGGCGCGTACCTTTCCTGATGATCGCCGCAGCGGGCGTGTTCATCTGGATTGCCGGCTGTTTCTGGCTGCCGGTTCTCGACGGACATCGCGACGGCGACGGCCCGCGTCACCCGCTGGCCGCCATCGGCCAGGTGCTCGGCGACGCCAACCAGCGGCGCTCCATGCTGTTCTCGGCTTGCGTGATCTTCTCGGGCTTCACGGTCATTCCCTACCTGACGGTCTACTCGATCGGCAACGCCGGGGTGCTGGCCAGCCAGATACCGGTCATCTATCTGGTCGGCGGGCTTGCGACCTTGTTCACGGCACGCCTGATCGGGCGCTGGGCCGACCGTGTCGGCAAGTTGCAGGCATTCCGCTGGTTGGCGCTTGCCGCCATGGTGCCGATCCTGGCGCTGACCCATGTGCAGGACGTCGGCCTGGCCGGCTGGTTGCCGGGCAGCATCGCGTTCTTCGTGCTGGTTTCGGGACGCATGATCCCGGCCATGGCGCTGATCTCGTCGGCCGTCAACCCGGCCTGGCGCGGGGCGGCAATGTCGCTCAACTCGACCGTGCAATCGCTGGCCATGGGCGCCGCCAGCTCGCTCGCCGGCTTCGTGATCGCGCAGGATGCCGACGGGCGCTTCACCGGCTACCCTCTGGTCGGCTATATCGCCGTAGCGGCGGGTCTGCTCAGCCTGGCGCTGGCCGGCCGGGTAAGGGTGCGCGATGCGCGCTAGGCGAATGCCGAGCGTGTCCGTAGTCTTGTGTTTCCAACAAACCGGTTCGCTGTCTTTGGCAGACTGATAAAGAGAGGAACTCCAACGGCGCGTCTGAGGATATGTCGCCGGCTGGCAGCCGCAGTCAATACGGGAACTCGCGCGGGAACTCGCGCCAAGAGCCCTGAGAAATGCTCGGAATCGCGACCCGATCGCTGCTTGGGGTAAGCCGAGGGGCAGCCGTTGGCCGTTCGACCGGCCGACCCCAAGCACGGGTTGCCCCCGTGACAAGCGGAAACCTAGGCGAGACGGCTTGCTTTGACTTGGCGCAGGCGCTCGGGCACCGATAGCACCCACTGGGCAGGACGTGACGCCTTCGAAGCCCGTGTCTCACCGATTATAGAGGCGCGCCAGAAGCCGTTCGAAGGCCGCCCCGCGCTCAGGTGGGGTGGGGCGGACAACGCCTTCGCGTTGCAGGACGGCGATCAGTTTGTGAGGGGTCACGCCGGCTTCGCCGACGATCTCGACGTGCCCGGCAGCGACTTCGACTTCCGTCGTGTTGGGATTGTCGGACACCGGTGGATGGCGTTGCTCGGCGAGGCTGAAGATGTAGTCGTCCTCGATGCAGCCGCCGTTGTGGAACTGGCGCCGGCATGTGTTGCGTTCATCGGTAAGGACCTTCAGATGGCCTCGCACCTGGGGCACCAGGGTGCCGGGCGAGCGGATGAATGCGGAGGCGTGTGTGATCTCGAACCAGTTGTCGCCGCTGATCAGCCAGCAGGCCAGGTCGTTCAGCCCGAGGGTCGCGACGCGCAGCGCCGGAACTGCGCACATGCGTGCGGAGGCAATGCCGGCGAAGGGTGCCGATACGGTCACCAGCTTCACATCAAGTTTTGGCGTCAGCAGCGCATCGGATCGGTCGCCGACGAGGGCCTTGCGCGCGACCAGTCCACCCATGCTGTGGCCGATCACCGTGATCTGCGGCGTCTGGACCATCCCGGACAATTGATCGATCGCCCGCGTCAGGTGGCCCGAACTGCGCATCAGACTGTCGCGATCGTCATAGGCGAAACACACCGCTTGCTGTCCATGGAAGGCAAGCACCTCCGCCAGAGCGCGAAAGCGCCCGGCCGAGCCGTTGCAGCCGTGAACCAGGATCGCAACCGGCTCGTGGGGCGACAAGTGAATCGTGCGGTCCGAAGCGTCGTTGCAGGGACCGAGACCCGGGACCTGTGCCGCCAGGGGCGCGTCGGGCAGGCGACCCGGATCCGTCAAAAGACTCTGCGGAACCGGCCCTGTCACAGCGCAGCCGAGGAGCGCGACAGCGGCTGCCAGTGCGAATAGGTGTTTCACATCTGCTCCCGCAACAAGTTGATCAGAGAAACGGAGAAAAGTCCGATGGCATCGGGCGAGTATCACGTGCGTGGCGGATGAGGTCAATCGGTCCTTCGCGTCGGTCCTTCGCGCCGCCGGCGCCGGCGGACTTGCGCGACTGGCCGGGAAGCACGTGTTCGTCGCCGGCCTGGGCCGGGGCCGGCGCCTGCTGCGCCGAGGCGCTGGCCCGTGCCGGGGTGGGCGTCCTGACGCTGGTAGACCACGACGTGATCAAGATCAGCAACATCAATCACCAGCTTCCGGCGCTGCTGTCCACCTTTGGCCGGAGCAAGGCGAAGGCGATGCGCAAGCGCATTCTGGACATCAATCCCGCCTGCCGTGTCGCGCCGGTGAGCGAGTTCCTGCAGGAACAGAACCTCGCCGCGCTGATCCCGGCCGCTGTCAACTACGTCGTAGACTGCATCGACGCGCTCAACTGCAAGGTCAACCTGATCGTCCATGCGTTCGAACGCGGCATTCCGGTGGCCGCCAGCATGGGCGCCGGCAATCGGCTCGATCCCGCGCGGGTGCGCATCGCCGAGATCGGCTGCGCCGAGGTCTGCGCGGTGGCGCGGCGCATCCGCCAGCGGCTGAGGCGGCGCGGCTTCGACGGCGGGGTGCTGGCGGTGTATTCGGATGAGCCGGCCCGGCCCTGCGGGCCGATGCCAGATCCGGAGGGACCGGGGCGCGGCCGGTGTGCCAACGGCGCGGTCAGCTGTATGCCGCCGCAGTTCGGCACCATGCTGGCTGGAGCGGTGATCCTGGACCTGCTCGGCGAGCCTGCATCAGCGGTGCGCCGTCGCCCATAGCGCGGAGGCGATCTCGCGCGCGAGCCGCGAGGCGGCCTCCGAGTGGGCGCGCACGTGCGCCCCGGCGCCGCCGCCTGCCGCTACCTCGATCCGGGCCAGGCGCGGCTCGACCGCTATTTCGCCGTAGCGTGCGCGTACCGACCAGCGGGCCTCCAGGCTCAGCCTGGCGCCCGGTCCGGTCTCGAAGCGCAGAACCTCGACAGCTACCTGGACGTCCGGCGCAAGCGAGGCCGGCCAGGGGAAGCGCACGATGCGCTGCGTGCCGAGCAGGGCCGCCAGATTCTCGCCGAGGATGCGCGCCAGACCCTCGTGCAGCGGCTCTGCCCAGCGCTCGGTGTCGGAGACCGCGATCTCGCCGGAAGCGCCGCGCGTCATGATCTGCAGTCGGTCCAGGTAGTCCGGCAGGTCCACCGGGCCGATGCCGAGCGAATCCGGGAACGGCTGTGCGGGCGCGGGCTGCGGCTGGGCGGCGAGCAGGTACAAGCCGGTCGGCGGCGAACTCGCGCATCCGGCCGCCAGAGTCGCGATCAGGCAGGCGATGGCGGGCCGCCAGCGCATCACGGTGTACCCTCCGCCGCCTTCTTGCCGCGGATCAGCGCCTCGGGGTGCCGGTCCAGCGTCTCGGCCAGCACGCGCAGCGCACGGGCGGCGCGGGCGAGCTCCTTCAGCGCCTCGTTGAGGTTCTGCACGGTCGGCGCATCCTCCGCGGTCAGGTTGCGCAGCGAACGCGCGGCGCCGGCCAGTTCGTCGGCCGCGCGGCCCATGCCCTGGGCGACTTTCGCGTCCGGCGCGGCCAGCGCTCCGACCCTGCCAGCCGCCGAGCCGACTTGGTCCGCCGCCGCCTCGACCCGCGCCAGCGCCGACCCAGCCGCCGCCAGCGTGGTCCGCAACTCGGCGAGGTCCCTGCGGGCTTCGGCCAGGGTGGGCGTAAGCTGGGCGTCGAGCCTCGCGGCCAAGGTCTCGATGCGCCCGAGCACCCCCTGCATGCGGCGCGGCAGATCCCGGGTCGCCGGGTCGGTCGTCAGGCCGCGCAGCGACTCGCTGATCGCCGCCAGGTCGCCGAGGAAGGCGTCAACCGGGAAGTTATCGAGCTTGCCGGTGAGTTCCTGGCCCTGCGTCGGGATGGTCGGGATCTCGGGCACGGCCGGGTCCGAGGACCTGAAGCGGGCCGGCTTGTCCGGATGGAAGTCCAGGTCTACGTAGAGCTGGCCGGTGAGCAGGCTCTGCATCCGCAGGCGCGCGCGCAGGCCGCGCTCGATCAGCCGGCGCTGGGTCAACACCTCGCGCAGGTCGATCTGCTCCCCGTTGGCGGTATGCACGACGTTCGGCTGGATCTCCACGGTGACCGGGACCACGAAACGGCCGGAGGCCTCGTCCAGCCCGAGCCGGATCTTCTTCACCGTGCCGATCTTGACGCCGAGGAACATGACCGGGGCGCCGATCTGCAGTCCCTGCGCAGCCCCTTCGAATACCATGATCTGCTGCCGGCGCTCCCGGAACAGCTCGCCCCCGCCCAGCAGCAGGAGGGTCGCGACGGCGAGTGCCAGCGCGCCGAGCACGAAGCCGCCGATCAGGACGGGGTCTGCACGTCGGCTCATGTCGGCGTCCCGCGGTTCAGGAACAGTCGCACCCGCGGATCGCCGCCCTTCAGGGCCTGCGCCGGGTTGCCGGTGGCGATCATGGTATGAGTCTCCGGGTCGAGGAAGATGGAATCGCTGCCGATCGCCAGGATGCTGGCGATGTCGTGCGTGACTACCACGATGGTTGAACCGAGGGCGTCGCGCAGCGCCAGGATCAGATCGTCGAGCCGCCGCGCGGTGAGCGGGTCCAGGCCGGACGACGGTTCATCGACGATGAGGATCTCCGGGTCGAGCGCCATCGCCCGCGCCAGTCCCGCCCGCTTGCGCATCCCGCCCGAGAGCTCGGAAGGGTAGAAGTCCTCGAATCCGGCCAGGCCGACCAGCGCGAGCTTGAACGAAACGATCTCTGCGATGCGCTGCGGCGCGAGCTCGGTGTACTCGCCGAGCGGCAGCGCCACGTTTTCCGCCAGCGTCAGCGAACTCCACAGCGCGCCGCCCTGGTACATGACGCCCAGCCTGCGCTTGATGCGCTGCTGGTCCTCGTCCTCGGCGCGCCAGAAGTCCTCGCCGGAGTAGAGCACCGCGCCGCGCACCGGGCGCTGCAGGCCGATCATGTGGCGCATCAGGGTGGTCTTGCCGCAGCCGTTGCCGCCCATCACCACGAACACGTCGCCCTTGTTCACCGTGAAATTCAGATCGCGCTGGACCACGAAGTCACCGTAGGCCAGCGTGAGATCGCGCACCTCGATCGGCGCCGCCGCGGCCATGTCAGATTCCGAGCTGGTAATACACGATGGTCATGATTGACGCCACGACGGTTATCAGCAAGATACCGGTCACCACGGCGGAGGTGGCGGCTTGGCCCACCGCCTCGGCGCTGCGGCCGCACTGCATGCCGCGCAGGCAGCCGGCGAAGGCGACCACCGCGCCGTAGGCAGCGCCTTTGGACAGGCCCACCATGAAGTGCTTGAATTCCAGCGCGCGCAGCGTTTCGGTGTAGTACTCGAACATGCCAATGTCGAAGACCAGCAGCGCCACGACCATCCCGGCCAGCATGCCGACGAAGCCTGCATAAAGGGTGAGCAGCGGCACCATCAGCGCCAGCGCCAGCACGCGCGGCAGCGCGAGGAAGTCGATCGGCGACACGCCGAGCGTGCGGAAGGCGTCGATCTCCTCATTGACCTGCATGGTGCCCAGGCGCGCGGCGAAGGCTGCGCCGGTGCGGCCGGCGACGATGATTCCGGTCATCAGCGCGCCGATCTCGCGCACCATGCCGATGGCGACCAGGTCGGCGATGAAGATCTGCGCGCCGACCAGCCTGAGCTGATCGGCGCCGAGGTAGGCCAAGATCAGACCGACCAGGAAACTGATCACCGAGACAATCGGCAGCGCCTTCGGCCCGGCCTCCTCGATCTCCAGCCACACGTCCCCGCTGCGGAAATGGGCGCGGCCGCTGATCAGGCGGCCAGCCGCGAGCGTGACCTCGCCGAGGAAGCGCAGCATTTCGGGCAGGTCGCGCAGCAGGGCGAGCGTGGCTACTCCGGCGCGCACGAGTACTCCGCCGCCGCTCCTGCCTCGCCCGGCGGCCTTCTGCTCCGGCACCGACAGCGCCATCGCGAGCAGGCGCTGCACTTCCTGCGGCAGCCCGCCGGGGTCAACCTCGATCCCCCGGTGCGCCCCGAGCCTGATCAGGCCGGCCGCGAAGGTTGGCAACGCCGAGTCCCAATCGGCCAGTTCGAGCGCCGCGAGGCGGACCCGACGCGTCGCGCCGGAAAACTCGCCGGCGATGTCCGCGGGCGAGGGCAGCGCCTCGCTCAGGCGCCATGAGCCCGAGAAGCCGAGCTCGATGTGGCCGCTGCCGAGCGCACGCGCGGCGAGCCGCCACCCGGCCGCGCCCGCGGCGCTCCCGGTTTCCAAGGCTTCCCAGCCGTCTATGCCCATCGCACCGTCCAAGAGCCGATCGCTGCCGATCGAGCCGAGCCGGATCGAGCGACACTGCGTTCGTCCGGCCCGAACGATCGCCGCTCATGCGGTCGATCGCGCCCCGCTGCGGTCCGAACCGGCGTCTCGACCGCAGGCTCAGATTGTAGTTGTTCATGGCCCGCCGTTGCAGCGCGGCGCTGACAAGAGCACCCAGCTTCCCGGATTTCGCGGATGAAGAGGATTCGAGGCCGGGAAGGCGCTCCCCGACGAGCGAGATCGGATCCTCGTCGAGCGACCAGGCGATGCGCTGATCGAATTCGTAGTCCGGCGCCGGTTGGGCCTGCGGCTCGCACTCGCCCTGCCCGGCATCGGCCCTCCCACAACCGCGCGCCTCGGGCCAGTGCCATGCGCGGCGCTGATGTCGGCTCGACCTGCGAAGCCGTCATTCGAGCTTCAGAGCAGCCAATGACTGGGTCGGAAGCGCCAGCCCAGGAGCGAAATGAGGTGCCGTCGTGGTCCTCGTTCGCTTCTGGCGACACTGCTTCAACCG
Organism: uncultured beta proteobacterium; assembly: GCA_963696505.1. GTDB lineage: Bacteria > Pseudomonadota > Gammaproteobacteria > Burkholderiales > Rhodocyclaceae > CAVOKN01. The sequence goes on from CAVOKN010000007.1 coordinate 400,504, forward strand.
GAGTGGTCTGCGGCTGTGCCGCATCCTGGCGCGGTGCTGGATCGTTGCCGACCATGCTCGACAGAACCACTTTCGACCCGAATGTCCTTGCCGGCCGCGCCACGCTGCGCGGGCTGCGGATTTCGGCTGCGCACATCGTTAGTCTGGTGGCCACTGGAATGAGCAGCGAGGATATCCTCGCCGAGTTCCCGGACCTCGATAGCGAGTACATTCGCCTGGCGCTGCGCTACGCTGCGATGGCCGCCGAGGATCAGGTCTTTCCGTTGCCCGCATCGGCTGCATGAAGTTCCTGGCCGACGCCGGGATCTCCCCGAAGACGGTTGCCTTCCCCAACGCCGCTCGCCACGATGCCGTGCAAGTGCGCCAGATCGGCCTGCAGCAACTGGAGCAATTGTGGAGGTAACGAAGCAGTTGAAGCCTCTGGGGTAGCGACAAGCCCCACTGGGTAATGCAATCGACAGCGTTGATGTGGTGTAACGCACCAGGCCCTTAACGTTCAGGGCCTGGGTACTTCGTCGCATCGCCAAGACTTCGGAACCCGCACGACCCGTCTCCCAGGCTCTGACTTTCGCCGCCACTCCCGCATCCAACCCCTATCGATCCAATCCGCAGGCGCAACCCGATCTCCTTTATCATATGACCATTATCCTGACCATTCGGAGACACCATGGGTGCCGTCAACCTGGCTGAAGCCAAAGCGCATCTCAGCGAGCTGGTGACCAAGGCGGTAGGCGGCGAGGAAACGATCATTACCCGCCGCGGTCGGCCGGTCGCCAAGCTCGTGCCCGTCGCCGTGCCCAAGAAGCCGGTGCGCTCGCTCGCGGCGTTTCGTGCCACCCTGCCCAAGGCGCAGAAGTCGAGCGTCGAGCTGATCCGCGAGCTTCGGGACGAAGGCTACTGATGATCTACCTGGACACGAGCTTCGCTGCGCCGCTGGTCATCGCCGAGGACACCAGCGACGCCGTCGAAGCCTTCGTCCGGCGGATCAAGCCCGGCGAGCTGGCCACCAGCCTTTGGACCGAGGTGGAGCTGGCGAGCCTGCTGGCACGCAAGCAGCGCATGGGGGAACTGTCCGAATTCCAGGCGCAGGCCGTACGCGGGCAGTTCGAGCGGCTGCTTGAAGAGTCGTTCGCTCTCGTGCTGCCAGCGGCAGCGGATTACGCGCTTGCGGCCAAGTTCCTGGCGGAACCCAAGACCGGGCTACGGGCCGGGGACGCCTTCCATTTGGCGATCGCGGCAAACCACGGCGCATCCAGGATTCTGACTTTGGATGCGGGATTCATCGCTGCCGGCAAGCTGCTCAAGCTGCCGGTGAGCCGCGGCATCAGGGCATAGCGCAAGCGTCTCCCCGGGGCGTGCGCGAGTTTCGAGAGCCACAAGAAAGTGACCAACAGGCGTTGGGCCCAGGTGTTCCGGTCCCATCCGCCGGCGGGACCGAAGCTGCGCGCCAATGAGAAATCCCGCCATCATCTGGGTGCACAAGCGATGGTGTGCGCCCTCTCGGTGCTGGGCGGCTTACATCACGAATATTCGCTCGCGCACGTACTGGGCTGATCGAGTATTTGCGGAGCACAGTGAGGGGCCACACCCGACGCCACGTGCCCGCACCCGCTGCCGCACCTGCCAAGGCCGGTGAACGGCAGTTCCTTGGCGGTGCAGTTCCCAGGCGCCTCAGATCTCGACCGGTACCGGCTTAACCTTCCAGATACGCTCGCAGTATTCCCGAATCGATCGATCGGAGGAGAACTTGCCGATGCGGGCGACGTTGAGGATGGACATGCGGTTCCAGCGCGCGGAATCCCGGTAGGCATGGGCCACCTCGCTCTGGCAAGTGACATAGGCTCGGTAGTCCGCAAGGACCATGAACGGGTCGTGTTGAATCAGCTTCTCCGTCAGCGGGCGAAAGAGTTCAGTGTCTCCATGCGAGAACAATCCGCCGCAGATCAGGTCGATGGCGGACTTGAGTTCGCTTTGCTCCCGGTATATCTCCCAAGGGCGATAGCCCTCGGCTTGGACCCTTGCGACCTGAGCTGCGTCCATGCCGAACACGAAGAAGTTGTCTTCCCCGACTTCCTCGCGGATTTCCACGTTGGCGCCATCCAGGGTGCCGATGGTCAGCGCACCGTTCATGGAGAACTTCATGTTTCCCGTTCCGGAGGCCTCCTTTCCCGCCAGGGAGATCTGTTCCGAGAGATCGGCGGCGGGGTAGAGACGCTGGCCGTTCTTGACGTTGAAGTCGGGCATGAAGGCGACCCGCAGGCTGCCGTTGATCTGCGGATCCTTGTTGATGACCTCGCCGACAGCGTTGATCAGTTTGATCATCAGCTTGGCCATTGCGTAGCCGGGGGCCGCCTTGCCCCCGAAGATGAAGGTGCGCGGCGGCAGCTCCAGATCGGGGCTCGCCTTCAACCGCTCGTAGAGGCTGACGACGTGCAGCACATTGAGGTGCTGGCGCTTGTATTCGTGGATGCGTTTGGCCTGGACATCGAACATCGAGCCGGGGTCGATGCGCAGGCCCGTCTGGCGGACAAGCCAGCGGGCGAAGTCGCGTTTGGCGGCAGTCTTGACCTCGCCCCATTGCTCGTGGAACGTGGAATCGTTTGCATACTCCTCCAGTGAGCGCAGACAGGCGAGGTCGCGTACCCACTGATCGCTGCCGCAGCGCTCGGTCAGCAAGGCGGCGAGACGCGGGTTGCTCACGACGACGAAGCGGCGCGGAGTGACCCCGTTGGTGACATTGTGGAATTTCTCTGGCCAAAGCTCGCAGAAGTCCTTCATCACGGTGGACTTGAGCAATCCGGTGTGCAGCTCAGCGACGCCATTGACCGCATAGCTTCCCACTGTGGCGAGATTTGCCATGCGCACGCGGCGCCCCTGGCTCTCGTCGATCAACGACATCCGGGCCACCCGATCGTCATCGGCGAGAAAGCGCACCCGCACCTGGTCCAGGAAGCGGCGATTGATCTCGTAGATGATCTCCAGATGTCGCGGCAGAATCCTGCCGAACAGATCCACGGACCAGGTTTCCAGGGCCTCGGGGAGGAGCGTGTGGTTGGTGAACGCGAAGGTGTTGCGGGTGACTTCCCAGGCACGCTCCCAATCCATGTGATGCCGGTCAACCAGCAAGTGCATCATCTCTGCCACGGCGAGCGCGGGGTGGGTGTCGTTCAACTGGGCGGCGAACTTCTCGCTGAGGCCGTCGAGGGACCCGCCGTTGTTGAGGTGGATCCGCACCATGTCCTGAATGGAACACGACACGAAGAAGTATTGCTGCTTGAGCCGCAGTTCCTTTCCCGCCACCGGCTCGTCGTTCGGGTAAAGGACCTTGGAGATGTTCTCCGCCACCATCTTGGCGTTCACCGCGCCGTAGTAGTCACCCACGTTGAACGACCTGAAGTCGAAGGATTCGCACGCCTGGGCGGCCCACAGGCGCAGCAGGTTCACGTTGTTCACGCCGTAGCCGAGGATCGGGGTGTCGTAGGCCACGCCGTTGACCACCATGTCCGGCACCCATCGCACGCAGAGCCTGCCATCGTCACGATAGTGCTCGGTGCGACCACCAAAGCTGACCGGAAAGCGCAGCTTGGGCCGCGGCAGTTCCCACGGATTGCCGTTGCGCAACCATACGTCGGTACGCTCCACCTGCCAGCCATCCTCGATCACCTGGTCGAAGATGCCGAACTCATAGCGGATGCCGTAGCCGATGGCTGGGATCTGCAGGGTGGCAAGCGAGTCCATGTAGCAGGCGGCAAGCCGGCCGAGCCCGCCGTTGCCCAGGCCCGGTTCCTCCTCCGTCTCCATGATGCCGGGGAAGTCCAGATCGAGTTCCTCCCCGGCCACCCGTGCCCGGTCCACGATTCCCAGGTTGATCAGGTTGTTCATCAGGTGGGGGCCGAGCAGGAACTCCGCCGACAGATAGCATACGGTTCGCGCCTGGCGCTTCTTGTAGGTCCGGGCGGACTTGAGCCACCGATCGAGCAGGCGATCGCGCACCGTGTAGGCCGCTGCCATGTAGAAGTCATGGAGCGTCGCGACCTCGGGGAATCGCCCCTGGAGGTAAAACAGATTATCGACGTAGGCCTGCTTTAGTGCATCCTTGGACATGCCGATGCGGGTGTGCTCCCGCTCCGGCCTGCCTGCGTCCGGTTCGTTTGCGGTGTTCATTTGGCTCCCCCTTCGTCGCGCATGGTCGCTAGGCCACTGGCGGACGGTTCTCGTTGTATTACGTTCTTCGGCGACCCCCGGTGCCACTGTGCCTCGCTGCGGCCGGTGGGGTCAATGGTTGACCGCCTCGACCGGCTGATCCGCCTCAGCAGCGGCAATCCCGCCCTGCAAGACGACGCGGCTACGAGGTGCTGGGCAACGGGCTGAGGGTCGCGCGTGGCTAACGTGGGCACGAAGTGATCCATGCAAGAACGACTGAGGTTCAGGTTCGAGCCGCTCGTTGGCAACTTCCAGGAGCTGAAGAAGTAGGCCGGCCTGTCGTCGCGCTAAGCGCGGCGGCGGTGGGTCGAAGGGTGGCGCGCGGCACGGCGGGCCGGCCGCCTGACCCTTCGGCTGCGCTGCGAATGCGGCGCCGGCGGCGCGGGAGTCGCCCATGGTTGCGAAGCGAATTTCCTCATGGTGCTCGGAGCGCCGTCCGGGTCGGCGACAGCCTGCGCGCCACCATCGGCACGGTGAGCATGGTGCTGGCCACCGCCATCAGCAGCAGGGCGGTGAAGGCCTCGCTGGTGATGATCTGCTTGTCGAGCAGGACGTTGGCAAAGATGATCATGATCAGTGCCTTGGTCTGGAGCAGCCAGCCGATGATGCTGGCTTCGCCGGGCGCCCAGCGCAGCAGGCGGCCGGCGATGCGTACGCCGATCAGCTTGCCGCTCACCGAGGCGGCGAGGAGCAGGGCGGCGGTCAGGACGACCGCTGCGCCGCCCAGTGCCCAGTCGGTCCTGAGGCCGGTGCTGAGGAAGAACACCGGCATGACAACCAGCAGCACGTGGTGGCGCAGCAGATCCATTCGGGTCTGATCGAACCAGGCGGCTTCCATGGTGGCGCCGGCGAGGAAGGCACCGACCATGAAATGCAGTCCCGACCAGTCGGCGCCGAAGGCGCACGCGGCCAGCCAGATCAGCGCGACGTACCAGCGGTCGGCTTCAGGCAGGCGAATCATCAGGCGCCGGAAGGCGTAGCCGAGCGCGAGGAATCCCAGTAGGAAGGCCGCCTGTCTGCCGATGCGTGCCCAGTCGGTGAGGATCAGCGCCAGCACCGCCCAGATCGCCACGTCGTCGAGGCTGGCGTAGCGCAGGATACGCTGGCCGATCGGCTGGCGCAGGATGGCCAGTTTCTCCATCAGCAGTATCAGGATCGGCAGCGCCGTCACCGCGCAGGCCATGCCGATGCCGAGCACGAACTGCCAGTTCATCGCCTTCGCTCCGATCCAGCCGGGGAACTGCAGCAGCCCCGCCGCCGCGACGCTGCCGAAGAGCAGCGGCATGCCCAGGGCCAGCCCGGCCGTGACGCTGCTCTCGCGGCGGTGCTTCCATGCCTGGCCGAGGTCGAGTTCGATACCCGCGATCATCACGAACAGCATGACCGCCCACCAGGCGATGCCATTGAGCGACTGCACCACGGCGGGTGTGAATACGAAGCGGTAGTACTCGGGATAGGCCTGGCCGAGGATGCCGGGGCCGAGCAGGATGCCGGTGAGGATCTGGACCACCACCAGGGGCGCGTAGAAGTCAGTCTTTGCCAGACGCCAGATCAAATAGGGGACCGTGAAGACGATCGCCATGGCGATCAGGAAAAGCTCCGTGGCGTTCACGGCTGAACCGGTTTGACGGCCTGGTATTCGGACAGCACGCTCAGGGCGGGATGCTCGATGTGCCGGCGCACGGCGACGAAGCCGGCGGCTTCGAGCGTGGCGAGTATGCTTGCCGGCGGGATGCAGACTTCGATGGTGTCCCAGTAATAGCGCCACAGCCGGGTTGTCTCGGCCTGCTTGCCAACCACCCCGGCGAGCACCGGCACGATGCCCTTCATGTATGCCTTAAGCATCATCCGGGCGAATCGCCCTTCGGGTCTGGTGATTTCCAGCAGGCAGAGGCGTCCGCCGGGTTTGAGCACGCGGAAGAACTCGCGGCAGGCGGCGCCGAAGTCGCCGATGTGGCGCAGCGCATAGCCCATGCTCAGGAAGTCGAATCCGGCGTCGCCCACCGGCAGGGACTCGGCCCGGCCTTCGAGCAGGGCGATGCCCGCGGGCAGTTTCGCGCTCGCCATCATGCCGGCGCTGGGGTCGACGCCGGTCACCAGCCGCGCGTCGCCGGCGATGAGCGCCGCTTCGCGCGCCACCAGCCCGGTTCCGATGCCGACGTCGAGCACGCTCATGCCGGTGGCAAGGCCGGCGCGCAGCAGCGCCTGGTGGCGGTACCAGGTGCCGCTGCCCAGCGACAGGAGCCGTTCGATGCGGTCGTAATCCGCGGCGGTGCGGTCGAAGATGGCGCGCAGGAAGCCCTGTCGCTCGCTTTCGCCGGCGTAGTAGGCGGTCAGGGGCTTGTGGGGTGCCACCACGGTTTGCGGCGCGGAATCATCGGGATCGGAAGGCATGGGCTATCTCAGTTTGCAGAGGCGATTCGCTGCGTCGCGAGCCACGGCAGCCGGGCCACGAAGCCGAGGAACAGCCGCGTGTGCATCCAGGTCAGCAGGGCGTTGTCGCGCAGGTAGTCGAAGTGGGAGACGCCGCCCTCGTCGGTGCGGAAGTAGCGGACCGGAGCCGGCAGGTTGACCGGCTTCACGCCGGCCCAGCAGAGGCGGACCACGGCCTCGGGGTCGAAGTCGAAGCGCCGCATCCAGGGCTGGCGCTGCATCACGCGGATCAGGGGGGCGATTGGATAAACGCGAAAGCCATAGAGCGAGTCGCCGATGCCGCGCCACAGGGTTTCCAGGTTCGCCCACCAGTTGGACACCTTGCGGCCATTGACCCGAAGCCGCGGCGCATCGGCATCGAACACGGGTACGCCCAGCACCATGACCTCCGGTTGCGCGCGCGAGGCGCGCATGAAATCGGCAATCAGGGCGGCGGGGTGCTGGCCGTCCGAGTCCATGGTCAGGGCATGCGTGAACCCCTGCGCCGCTGCCAAGGAGATGCCTTGGAGCACGGCGGCACCTTTGCCGCGGTTCTGCGGCAGTACCACGACGCGCAGCCCCGGATCGGCCGCGGCAAGCGCCTGCAGGCCTTCGGCGGTGCCGTCGGTGCTGCCGTCAACGACGACCCATACGGGTTCCCATTGTTCGCGGGCGGCCCGGACCGTGTCGTACACCTTGGCGCCCGGGTTGTAGCTGGGAATGACGACCAGATGGGTGGCGGAGCGCTCGGGCACGGTGCGTCCTCAGGCTGCAGCCGGACTGGCGGCCAGGTCCGACGCGATCAATTCGCCGCGGAAATAGGCTTCGAGTTCAGCGGCAAAGGCCAATGCGTCGGCGGGCGCGGCGAAGCGGCGCCCGATGCGAATTCGGCAGTGCAAGGGCAGTTCGGGGGGGCGGAACAGCCGCCACGCCTTACCCAGGTAGGGCGAGGACATCTCGATCAGCAGCGATTGCACCGGCACGCCGCTGCGTTCGGCGACCATTCCGGCGCTGGGCAGGCAGGTACCGACCGGGAAGCGGCGGGTGCGGGTGCCCTCGGGGAAGATCAGCAGGTGCGCGCCGCGGCGCAGTTCTTCGCGCGCCTTCAGGATCATGCCCAACGGCGCGTCGTTGCGGATGTAGCGCGCCAGCCGGGCCGCCGCGCCAAACAGCAGGTTGTCGACCAGCGCTGATTTCATGACGCACACGGCGTTGGGAAGGCGCGACACGATCATCACTGCGTCGAGCAGGGAAGGGTGGTTGGCCACCAGGATCAGGGGCGCATCGCCGCGCAGCCCGTCCAGTGTCCCGAGTTCGAAGCGGCAGGCGCAGAACAGTTGCAGAAAGCCGAGGTAGCCGCGGAATCCGGCCATGATGGCAAGCCGGCCCAGGCGCTGTCCGGCGCGCTGGGGGAGGATGGGATGGAGCAGCGCCGCGAAGGGCAGCCAGGCGAGGCAGATCAGCGCCAGGACGCCCAGCCCGAGGCCCATGGCGAGATACTCGTAGGCCCGCCACAGCGGGTTGGCGCGGCTGCTAGTCATTCGGTGCTGTCGCTGGTGCGCCGAACCGCTGCGAAGTCGCGAAGTCCGCCGCGCGCCAGGCGCTGACTTTCGTCAAGGCGACCCCTTGGTCGAGTGCGATCCGGCGGCCTCGATTTCCAGCAGCAGATCGGGCCGGCAGATGTCGGCCTGCAGGAAGACGATGCGCGCGTCGCCCGGCACTTGCGACCGTATCGCCTGGCGCACCGGCGGGAAGTCGTGCGCGTGGCGGACGTAGACCCGGTAGTCCAGTTCGGCGAGGCTGAAGGGGCCGGATCGAGCGCTGCGGTTTGCCGCCTCGACCACGGCGGCGACATTCGTCAGGCATTCCTTGCACTGGGCGGCCACGTCGCCGGCGTGCACGGTGTGGTGGCCGACGATGCTCGCGGTACCGGACAGGAACAGGATTTCCTGCCCCGGTGGGTGTGCCAGCACCGCCCGCGAAAAGGTCGGGCTGCGCAGCCCGTACTGCGCCGGGTAATGGTAGGCGCTGATCTGCCGTGGGTTCTCGACGGCAAGCACTGGCGCCTCACCGGCGAGGAAGGCGATCGACAGCGGTCCGCCCGCCAGGCCGATTGCGCAAGCCGCCGGCACTTGGCCGCTGGTGCCGCGGTGACTGGCGAGGAAGGCGTCCTGCCGGCCGATGTTGAACTGGCGGTAGCGCTCGAGCCCGTATGTCGTCCGGTTGATGTGGGCCAGATAGTTCCACGCCCGCCACAGATGCGGCATGCCCTGGGCATCGAGAAGGCGGAACACGCGCAAATAGGCTTCCCGCGTCGCCGCCTGCAGCGCGGTGCCGGCGGTTCCAATGGCGAATTCGTCCTCGTCGATTTCGATCACGCCATACAGCACGCCGCCTGCCCGCCGCCAGGCGATGCCATTAGATTCCCCCGCGGCACAGGCTCCGGCGCCGCGCCAGACGTCGCACAGCCATTCGGCACCGCTGCCGAGCAGCGGGGCGGCGATCGCTTGCGTGGGCCAGTCGGCGGGCGCAGGCGCCGACGCAGGATTGCCCAGCACCGCGCAGCCGAGCACGCATTCCGGCTCATCGTGCGGGGCTGGCGCATGGGCCGTCGGCTGGAGGCAGAGTCGCAGCGTCACGGCAAAGTCAGGCGTTGTAGAGCGCCGCGTCGTCCACCGGGCGGATGTTCGACTCGCCGGCGCTTCCAGCCCATCAGCGCGCGTCGCGGCTGGAGCACGTTGGCCGCGTAGTAGATCAGCTTGAACATCGCGATCGAGCCCCAGATCGGCGTCTTGCCGAAGATGTCGCCGGCCAGCACCGACAGCATCGCTTCCTTGACGCGGAAGATGTTGCGCGGCGCCATGAAGAAGTCGCGCATGATCGGATTGGTCACGCGGTAGATGAACCAGGAGAACTCCTTGGGACCATGCTTCATCAGCGCGTCGAAGCGCTTGAGGGCGGCGGGTGCCGCGGCGGGATCGCGCAGGCAGGTGTCTATGGTCTCGGCGCCGATGACGCCGCCGTTCATCGCCAGCAGCACGCCCGAGGAGAACACCGGATCGATGAAGGCGTAGGCGTCGCCCAGCATCAGGTAGTTGGCGCCGTGGTTGCGTTCCGACACATAGGAGAAGTTGCCGGTGGCCTCGACCCGGTTCACGAGGCGCGCTTCGTCCATGCGTCTGGCAAGCCCCGGGCAGGTGGCGATGCCGTCGAGGAGAAACTGCTCTAGATTCCGGCTGCCCTTGGTCTTCATGAAGTAGGGCCAGGTCACCATGCCGACGCTGGTGACGTCGCCCTGCATCGGGATGAACCAGAACCAGCCGTGCTCGAACCAGAATATGGAGATGTTGCCCTCGAGCCTGCCCGGCGTGGCGCTTCGCGTTGGCGAAGTGGCCGTAAACGGCGGAGCTGTTGTGCCGCGGATTGCGCTGCTTGATGGCGAAGCGGTTGGCGAGGAAGGTGTCGCGGCCCGAGGCATCGACCAGGAAGCGCGCCTGCCAGGTGCCTTTGCGGCCGTCATCGTGCACGCCGTGCACTTCGACGCCGCCGCCGGGGAGAAACTCCACCGACCTGGCCCGGCATGCCTCCTGCACGTCCACGCCCTTGCGCCGCGCATTGCGCACGAGGATGTGGTCGAACTCGCCGCGCTTCACCTGGTAGGCATGGGGCATGGACTTGTCCCAGGCTTCGGCGAAGTGGAACACCTGGGGCTCGTCGTGATGCGGCGAGACGAACTCCGCCGCCCACTTCTCCATGCCGATGGCACGGACCTCGTCGGCGACGCCGAGACGCTCGAACAGCGGCAGATTGGCCGGCAGCAGCGATTCGCCGATGTGAAAGCGCGGGTGCTGCGCCTTCTCCAGCAGCACCACCCGGTAGCCCTTCTCGGCCAGCAGCGGTGCCACGGTGGCGCCCGCGGGACCGCCGCCGATCACCAGCACGTCGCAATTTGCTGCAGCATTCGCCTGCCTGGGGTTATCCACCTGCCGTTCCTCGTCAGAGTCCTGGAAGCCGTCGCGAACAGAGCGCCGTCCGTTGCGGGCGACTCTTCGGGGGGAGGCCGCTCGGACGATCCTGATGGGGCTGTGCCGGAGTCCGGCCGCGCCCGGGAAAAAGTGGGCCGGATTATAGCGCCCCGCTCGCCATCGCCCTAAGCCGGCCGAGCCGGAACCAAACCGTCCTACCCTTTAGATTCGGCCGGAAAACCTGCCATGCACGAACAAGGGGGGATTCCCCGTGCATATCCCCTGAGGAGGAACAAGGGGTGGCCCCCTTGTTAACTCCCCAAGCGCGGCGTCCCGGAGAGTCTCGCCAAAACTGTCACGATTTTGCCCTCAAGGGACTAGCGGCACCGGCCAGCCCGACGATCCGGCGACGCAGGTTCAATGGCCTGGCGACCCGGCCTGCTTCGCCGCGCGCCGCGACACCCTGACCGGCGACATCGCGGCCACCGCATCGGCCTGTAGTTCGGGGCTAAGTTGCGGCTTGAGACCCACCGGCTGGCGCGGATGGCGGGCAAATTCGCGTTTGGCGTCTTCCAGTTGTTCCCGGTTGGCGCCGAAATAGCGCGCCGCGGCGATGGTCTGCGGCAGGTGCTTCAGCACGTGCCACAGGCTCCACCGGTGCTGCCACAGCCGCCGGGCGAAGCGGCGGCGGTAGCTCCTGCTGTCGTAGAAGCGCTTGACGTGCCAGTTGTAGAGCGCGTCCATCTCCTCCCGGGACTCGAAGCCGTCGGGCTTGAAGACGAAGTTGAGGCAGTTCATCAGCCGCCAGTCCTCGTTGAAATCGCCCGAGGTACCGCTTACGCACTCGTCCCAGATCGGTGCGCCGTGCAGGGGGCTGAACTTGGTCATGTTCATTTCGTCCAGGTCCAGCGACAGGATGAAGTCGCTGCTTGCGCGCACCGTGTCGGCGGTTTCACCCGGCATGCCGAAGATGAACAGGCCCTTGGCGCGCAGTCCGGCGGCATGGATCTGGCGCACCGTGTCGCGCACGGCGTCGAGGGTCACGCCGGCCTTGTGCCGCGCCATCATGGCGGGGTCGGCCGATTCGATGCCCATCGACACCATCAGCGCGCCGGCGCGCTTGAGCCGCCGCAGCATCTCGTCCGAGGTGTGGCCGGTGCGGATCGCGCAGTTGAATTGCATGCCCAGCGGCTGGTCGATGAGCAATTGGCACAGTTCGGTGACGCGCCTGCGGTTGGCGGTGAACAGATCGTCGTAGAAATTGATGTGGTACACGCCGTAGCGGTCCCGCAGGTACTTCATGTGCTCGTAGGTGTAGCGGGCGGAATTGGTCTTGTACAGCCGCTCGAACACCGTGCGGTCGCAGAAGGAGCAGGTGTAGGGGCAGCCGCGGGACGTGATCATCGTCGCGCCGTGCCGCATCTCGTAGGCGAACAGGGGCAGGTGGTAGGCGTGGGGGAAGCCTGCGAGTTTCTCGTAGGCGGGGAAGGGCAACTCGTCCAGATCGAGGATGCGCGCCCGGCGCGGGTTGCTGACGATGCTGCCGTCGCGGGCCCGGAACACCAGGTTGGGGATGGACTCGGGGGGTTTGCCCTCGGCGAGGTCGAGCATGGCGCCTTCGCCTTCGCCGATGACCAGGTAGTCGATCTCGGGGAAGGCGTCGAGCACCGGCGCGCCCAGGGACGAGACATGGACGTTGCCGAACACGACCCGGACATCGGGGCGCTCGCGCTTGATCCGTGCCGCCATGTCGACGGCGTCCATGAAGCCCGACGTGGTGGCGGAGAAGCCGACCAGATCGGGATCGGTCGCCAGCACCCGTTGCGCGTTGGCCTCGATGCCCTGCGGCGCGAACGGCCCGAGGCAGTCGTGCAGCGCAGTCTGGTGGCCGTGCTTCTCCAGCCAGCTTGCGAGCTGCATGATGCCGATGGGTGGCATGCGGTTGGCGAGGACCGAGAAATCCGGCTGGCCGGGAACGAAGTTGAATCCCGCCGGGTGAACCAGAGTGACGCGCAAGGGAGGATCCTCGGAGAAGTCGGGCGGATGTTAGCGCGGATTCCCGGCAGGCGGCCCGCTTCCCGGATTGCCCCAAGAACTCGGCGTAGGGTGCGCCGTGCGCACCGATCCAGACCCACGAACGGTGCGCACGGGGCACCAGCCATCGACTACCATGAGCCGTCTTCAACGCCGACCGCATCCGCCAGTGCGCCAAACGTCCGTCGTCAGGCCGGGCTCCTCCGGCCCGTATCGCGACTTCCGCGGCCGGCGCTGGCTCGTTTCGGTGCTGCGCATGCTGCACCTGGCGGGAATGGTGGGCGTCGGCGCGGCCCTGCTCGCCGCCGCTCCGGTGCCGGGCGAGGACGCATTCGCCATGCTCCTGGTGGCTTCGGGCGTGGCGATGATGGCGCTGGACGCCTGGTCCAATCCGCTCTACCTGAGGCAGGCGGCGGGAATCGCTATCGCTTTCAAGCTGGTGCTGCTGCTCTGGTACCTGTTGGACGCGGCCCAGCGGCCATGGCTGTTCTGGCTGATCCTCGGCGTATCCGCGCTCGCCGCCCACGCGCCGGCGCGGCTCCGGCATCGCCGGGTGCTCGGGCGCTGAAACAAGCCCGGGCGGTGCCTGGGGCATAATTCTCCCCTTGCCAACACGAGAACAGAGCCATGAGCATCCTCACCGTACCCACCAAGCCCTTCGCAGACCAGCGTCCGGGCACTTCCGGCCTGCGCAAGAAGGTCGACGTCTTCCGCCAGCCCGGCTACCTGGAGAACTTCGTCCAGTGCGTTTTCGACTCGCTGGAGGGCTATGCCGGAACCACGCTGGCGGTGGGCGGCGACGGCCGCTATTACAACGACCGGGCGATCCAGATCATCCTGCGCATGGCGGCGGCCAACGGCTTCGGCCGGGTGCTGGTGGGCCGCGACGGCATCCTGTCCACGCCCGCGATGAGTTGCGTGATCCGCAAGCACCGCGCCTTCGGCGGCCTGATCCTGTCGGCGAGCCACAATCCCGGCGGGCCGGACGGTGACTTCGGCATCAAGTACAACATCGGCAACGGCGGACCGGCGCCGGAGAAGATCACCGAGGCGATCTACGAGCGCACGCTGAAAGTCAGTTCCTACAGAACGGTGGACGCGCCGGAGGTGGACCTTTCCCGCCTCGGCCGCAGCACGGTGGCCGGCATGCAGGTCGAGGTGATCGACCCGGTGGCCGACTATGCCGAGCTGATGCAGCACCTGTTCGACTTCAACCGCATCCGCGCCATGTTCCACTCGGGCGCCTTCCGCATGCGCTTCGACGCCATGCACGCGGTGACCGGTCCCTATGCGCGTACCATTCTCGAAGACATGCTCGAAGCCCCCGCCGGTACCGCGATCAACGCCGTGCCGTTGGCGGATTTCGGCGCCGGCCATCCCGATCCCAACCCGGTCTATGCCAAGGAGCTGATGGACGAGATGTTCGGCGCGAAGGCGCCGGACTTCGGCGCCGCGAGCGACGGCGACGGCGATCGCAACATGATCGTCGGCCGCCGCTTCGTCGTCACCCCCAGCGACAGCCTCGCCGTGCTCGCCGCCAACGCCCACCTTGTCCCGGGCTATGCCCAGGGCATCGCTGGCGTGGCGCGTTCGATGCCTACCAGCGGTGCCGCCGACCGCGTCGCCGATGCCCTGGGCGTGGCCTGCTACGAGACGCCCACCGGCTGGAAGTTCTTCGGCAACCTGCTCGACGCCGGCAAGGTCACGCTGTGCGGCGAGGAGAGCTACGGCACCGGCTCGGACCACGTGCGCGAGAAGGACGGCCTATGGGCGGTCCTGTTCTGGCTCAACCTGCTGGCGGTGCGCGGCGAATCGGTGGAGGCGATCCTGCGCAGCCACTGGCGCCGCTTCGGCCGCCACTACTACTCGCGCCACGATTACGACGGCATCGACAGCACCGCCGCCCAGGGGTTGATCGAACATCTGCGGGCTTCGCTGGCATCGCTGCCGGGGCGCAGCCTGGGCGATCTGCGCATCGAGAGCGCCGACGACTTCGCGTACACCGACCCGATCGACGGCTCGGTCAGCACCAGGCAGGGGGTGCGCATCGGCTTTGCCGGCGGATCGCGCATCGTCTTCCGCCTTTCCGGCACCGGCACCGAGGGCGCGACGCTGCGCGTCTATCTGGAGCGCTACGAGCCGGACCCAGCCCGCCACGACATCGATCCCCAGTCGGCCCTGGCCGACCTGATCGCTGCCGCCGACGAACTGGCGGAAATCCGCGCGCGCACCGGCCGCCAGGCGCCGGACGTCGTGACCTGATGGAGCCATCGCGATGAAACCCCAGATCCTCGCGCGACAGCAGCTCACCCGCCGCGCCGTCGCCCTCGTCCTCGCGGGCGGGCGCGGCAGTCGCCTCAAGCAGCTCACCGATCGGCGTGCCAAGCCGGCGGTGTATTTCGGCGGCAAGTTCCGAATCGTCGATTTCGCGCTGTCGAACTGTTTCAACTCGGGCATCCGCCGCATCGGCGTGGTGACCCAGTACAAGTCCCACAGCCTGCTGCGCCACATCCAGCACGGCTGGGGTTTTCTCAAGTCGGAAATGAACGAGTTCGTCAACCTGCTGCCGGCGCAGCAGCGCTTGGATGAGGAGTCGTGGTACCGCGGCACCGCGGATGCAATCTTCCAGAACCTCGACATCATCGAGGCCAACGATCCCGATTACATCGTCGTGCTGGCGGGCGATCACATCTACAAGATGGATTACTCGCACATGCTCGCCTATCACGTCGAGAAGGGGGCCGACTGCACCGTGGCCTGCATCGAGGTGCCGCTGGCCGAAGCCCGCGCCTTTGGCGTGATGGCGGTGAGCGATGACGGGCGCATCACCGATTTCATCGAGAAGCCTTTGCTGCCGCCGGCCATGCCGGGCAAGCCGGACAAGGCGCTGGCCAGCATGGGCGTCTACGTGTTCAACGCCCGCTTCCTCTACGAGGAGCTGCAACGCGACCTTGCGGACCCGAGCTCCAGCCACGACTTCGGCAGGGACGTCATCCCCCGCGCGGTCAGCCTCGGACGGGCGGTGGCCCAGCCCTTCGGCGAGAGCTGCGTCATGAGCGGCAGCGAGAAGGAACCCTACTGGCGCGACGTCGGCACCATCGACGCCTACTGGGAGGCCAACATCGACCTCACCGGCACCGAACCGGCGCTCAACCTCTACGATCGCAACTGGCCGATCTGGACCTACCAGCTCCAGTTGCCGCCGGCCAAGTTCGTGCTGAACGAGGAAGGCCGCCGCGGCGGTGCGGTGCAGTCGATGGTATCCGGCGGCTGCATCATCTCGGGCACCACCATCGTCGATTCCCTGCTCTTCTCCGGCTGCCACATCCATTCCTGGTGCACGGTCGAGGGCGCGGTGCTGCTGCCGGATGTGGAAGTGAAGCCGCGGGCTCGCCTGACCAAGGTGGTCGTGGACCGCGGCTGCACCATCCCCTCGGGAATGGTGGTCGGCGAGGATCCGGAAGAGGACGCGCGCCGCTTCCACCGCTCAGAAGGCGGCGTCACGCTGATCACGCGGGAGATGCTGGCGAAGCTGTGAGGCTGCCGCAGGGTGCCGTAGGGTGGAAGAGTGACGTAGGGTGGAAAGGCCTACCCGACCGTAAGCCCGGCCACATCCACCCTTACCGCCGGCCGATCCAGCATCAGCGCGACACAACGGGCGTACTGCCGCGCCCAGTCGCCATTCTGGGCGAAGCGCTTCTCGCCTGCGTACTTGGCCACGCCGAGGATGCGGTCGAGCAGCAGCAGCTTGCCTACGGGGTTGAACGGCTGGCAGTCCAGTTCGACCCATTCGTCATCGAGCCAGAGTTCCGCCCGGTCCCGCGTCAGACCGATCAGATCGCTATCGAGCACGTGGATCTCATATTCCTTGCCGCGGCCGAAGGCGACCGTCACCTGGTATGCCATGGATCTCTCCTCCGGTGAGCCTGCTGCAATGGGTTTCGAGGGCGCCCCCGGCGCTCTGCTCGGGGCGAATTTTGACATCCTCCCCGGGCTGAAGGCCGGAGATTCCTACGGCGCTCAGGCGCGGCATTGAGTCGCCCCTGAGTCGCTTCGGTGGGTTCCTGCTGCTGGCGGTCTTACTGCACCGCTCACTTCACAGGCTAGCCGGGCGTGTCCCGCCCTTAACACATTGATCGCGCCGACCCTATCGGCGTTTTCCTCGAAACCGCATGCCACACACGCGAACCGCGCTTGCGTCTGCCGGTTGTCCGACGACACGCGGGCGCAATACGGACAGGTGCGGCTCGTGTTCTGCGGCGCCACCGCTATGAGATGGCCCCCTCGCCAGGCCAGCTTGTAGTCCAGTTGGCGGCGGAACTCGAACCAGCCTTGATCGAGGATGGACTTGTTCAGGCCGGACTTGGCCCGAACCTTGCTGCCCGGCTGCTCGGGGGTGCCCGCTGCTGAGCTGGACAGGTTGCGTACCTGCAAGTCCTCGATACACACCATCGCGTGGTTTTGGCTGATCGTGGTCGTGGTCTTGTGCAGGGAGTCGCGGCGGGCGTTGCCGATACGGGAATGAATGCGCTGGACGCGGGCTTTCGCCTTCTTCCAGTTGTTGCTGAACTTCGTCTTGCGGCTCATCGCCCGCTGCGCTTTGCGCAAGGCCGCTTCGTGCCGTTTGAAGCTGTTGAGGGGAGCGTAGAACGTGCCGTCCGACAGGGTGGCAAAGCGGGCAATCCCCATATCGATACCGACTGCGCTGCCGCTCGCAAGCGCTTGCTCGACCTCGCGCTCGGTCTGGATGGACACATACCACTTGCCGCACGACTGACTCACGGTAACGTTCTTCAGCGCACCGAGCGCATCGCGGCTGTTGCGGTAACGCAGCCAGCCGAGCTTGGGCAGGAAGATGCGGCTGTTGAGCTGATCGAGCTTGATCTGCTTCGGGTCGGGGTAGCGAAAGCTGTCGTGCCGGCCCTTCTTCTTGAAGCGCGGAAACTCGGCCCGCTTGGCGAAGAAATTGGCGTAGGCCCGCTCCAAATCCTTGAGCGTCTGTTGCAGCGGGTGAACCGGCGCATCGGCCAGCCATGCCGTGTCTGCGCCGTTGCGCCACTCGGTGAGCCGCTTGCACAGCGCGGCATAGCCGAGCTTGTTCTCGCCTTGTTCGTAGCGCGCCTTCTGCAACGCCAGCGCCTTGTTGAACACGAACCGGCAGGCGCCGGCGAAGCGGCGCATGTGGCGCTGCTGCGCACCGTCCGGCATCAGTTCGTACTTGAAGGCTTGAAGTCTTTGCATCGCCCAATCATACTTTTGGTTTATGCACGATGATAACGATATTCGACATGGACGGCACTGCGTTTTCAAGATGCACGTCCATCTGTTGGTCGAGTACCCGCCCAAGCTCGCCGTCTCGAATCTGGTGAACAGCCTCAAGGGCGTGTCCAGCCGCCTGCTGCGCAAAGAGCGCCCGGACATCCAGAAACGCTACTGGAAGGGCGTGCTGTGGTCGCCGTCCTATTTCGCCTCCTCGTGTGGCGCAGCGCCCATCGGCATCGTGCGCCAGTACATCGAGCAGCAGCATAGGCCACACTGAAAACCAACGCCAAGGGCGCCTACGGCCTCCACGCTATCCTTCCCCGCCCTGAACGGCGGGGCTTGCCGCGCACCGGGTCAGGCCATCGGACCCTTGCGGCAAGGGCGGGGCGAACGCACCAATGCCGTCGATCAGCCGTCTGACGGGATCGGTCAATGCACCGGTGCGGAGCAGAAAACCCGCGAATGCACCGGGAGCGTGCGATATTGCGTTGCGACAGCGGCGGTTTTGTCAGAAAAATCCGTACATTGCCACGGCGCGGTCGGCGGCATGTATATTGCAACGCACAACCCTCCGGGAGGTCACGTTTCCCGCCGGTAGCGACCGTCCCCAACATTGCAAATCGTCGATTGTTCCTAGGAGAATCGAAATGGAAGGCGTGGTGGAAAGGAATCTGCGCGAACTGCTCAAGACCAGGGCCCCGCACCTCTATGAGAATCTGTCGCAGAGCGGTGAGCTTGAACACTTCATCTACTACAAGGCTGCCGCCATTTCCAACGAAGTGACCCACCAGCGCTACCGCGAGCAGTGGGACTTCCTGCCCCATCTCGAACTCGTGCATCGCCTCAAGGTGGCGCGCAGCGCGGCTACGGATGCCGTGCTCAGCGATCTGCTGGCGCAGGAAACCGCTGCCGCGCATTAGGCAGCGCGCCAGGGGGTTCGCCGGCGCTGCGCTCCCTGCCCCGCCGGCCGCTCCAACCTTTCGACTCGGGCCGGCTTGGCGCGGCGGCGTGGCCCCCGACCCGACTTGCATCGGTTTCGAGGCGGCAACCTCTCGTGCCAAGGTCGACATCAATGACCGATTCCGGGTCCAAGAAAGGAAAGGCGTTAGCGAACGTTGACGGCCATCGGGTCGAGGATCAAGATCGCAGGGCTTTGACTGAACTGATGCGGCGATCGACGTCCACCATTCAGTCTTGGCTGACCTCTCGGGCCAATTGAGCGCCCGCCGTCCGGGGGGCGACTCTTTGCGGCGCATGCGACGAGTGCCGGTTGCATGGGAACGAGGGATCGTTCCCTGTTTTCAACAATGCAATCGGGAGATCGAATCATGAGGATGAGTCTTCGGGCGTTCGCTCTGGCGTTCGCTTTGTCCGTCGCGCCCATGTCGGCATCGGCGCAGGTCGAATGGAACCACAATCCGGTGTCCGATATCGGGCCGACTTTCTGGGGCTCGCTGTCGTTCCCCTTCGCCACCTGCGGATCGCACTTCGATCCGGTTCTCCAGGCAGAGCAGGCAGATTTCGTCGAAGTCGGCAAGAAGCAGACGCCGGTGAATATCGTTCCCGCCACGACCATCGCGGCGCTGCTGCCGCCCCTGCTGTTCAGCTATGGCAACACTCCCTTCGTAGTCGAGAACACCGGCCATGTGGTCGAGGTTCCCTATGCCGCGGGAAGCTCGGTCCTGATCGGGCTGGATCGCTACGATCTGCTGCAGTTCCACTTCCACGCCCCGAGCGAGCACACGGTCAATGGCGCCAACGCCGCCATCGAGATGCACCTGGTGCACCGCGACGTGCTGGGGAATTTGGCGGTAATCGGGGTCCCCGTGCAGGTCGGCACACCCCGTAACCGGTTGCTGGAAGACATCATCGCCACGGCGCCCCTGGCCGAAGGGGAGGCAAGCCTGCCGGCTCGAACGATCAGCGCTCGCAGTCTTCTGCCCGCATCCACCAGCTACTACACCTACACGGGGTCGCTCACTACACCCCCCTGCACCGAAGGCGTGCGCTGGATCGTGCTGAAGAACCCCGTGCTCGTGTCGCAGGCAAGCGTGAACCGTCTACACCAGATAATCAGCCTGTTCCCGGGCTACGAGGGTTATGCCAACAACAATCGCCCGGTGCGGCCACTCAACGGCCGCAACATCCTGAATCAGATCCTGCGCTGACGCGCTGGGGACGCGCCGCGATGGGCGGCGCGTCAGTCCAGCATGTGCGACACCATGCCGTCGGCAAGTTTGGGCTCGAACCAGGTTGACTTGGGCGGCATGATTTCGTGGGCGTCGGCCACCGCCATCAGGTCGTCGAGCGTCGTCGGATAGAGGGCGAGGGCGGCTGCCATTTCCCCCGAGTCAACGCGCTTCTCCAGTTCGGTCAGTCCCCGTATGCCGCCGACGAAGTCGATGCGCTTGTCGCGGCGCAGGTCGGTGATGCCCAGCACCGGCGCCAGCAGCCAGTCGGTGAGCAGGCTGACGTCGAGGCGCTGCACCGGGTCTGACGGCACCCTTTCGGGCCGGATCGTCAGCCGGTGCCATTGCCCCTTCAGGTAGAGCCCGTACTCGCCGTGGCGGCTTGGCCTCACTTGCGACCCTGAGGCTTCCAGCGCGAAGTCCTGAGCAATGCGTACGAGGAACTGCTCCCGGCTCATGCCACTGAGATCGGCCACCACCCGGTTGTAGTCGAGGATGCGCAGTTCGTGGTGGGGAAAGATCACGCTCAGGAAGGCGTTGCAGCTTTGCGAGCCCTCGTGTTGCAGGTTGGCGGCGCGGCGCGCGGCGGCAACGCGCGAGGCGGCGGCGGAGCGGTGGTGGCCGTCGGCGATGTAGAGCGCCGGTAGCGCCTCGAACAGTTCAGTGAGCTGCGCCTGGACCCGCGGATCGCGGATCGCCCACAGCGTGTGGTGCACGCCGTCGTCGGCGACAGCATCGGCATCCGGCGCTCCTTGCGCCGCCTCGGCGAGCAGGGCGTCGATGCGCGGTTGCGCCGGGTAGGCGAGCAGCACCGGGCCAGTCTGGGCGTTCAGCGCCTCGATCTGGCGCACCCGGTCGTCCTCCTTGTCGGGGCGCGTCAGCTCGTGGCGGCGGATGCGGTTGGCATCGTAGGCGGCGATCGAGGCGGCTGCCACGAGGCCGGTCTGCACGTGGCTTCCCATGACGATGCGGTAGGCGTAGTAGCAGGGCGCGGCGTCCCGCACCAGCGCACCCGACTCCAGCATGGCGCGCAGATTGCTCGCCGCCCTGGCATAGACCGCGGCCGAATAGGGGTCGGTGCCGGGGGGCAGGTCGATCTCGGGCTTGGAGATGTGCAGGAAGCTCCAGGGCTTGCCTGCGGCGCGCACCCGCGCCTCGTCGCTGCTGAGCACGTCGTAGGGCGGGGCGATGATCTCGGCGGCGCGGCCCGGCGCGGGGCGCAGGCCGGCGAAGGGGCGGATGAGGGACATGTTCGCTCCGTCGTTCTCGAAAGTCAGCCTCTGCGGGACGGCAACACGCCGCGCAGGATTTCGTGCGCCTTGCGGATCATGGCGTCGGTGGTCGGCCAGTCGATGCAGGGATCGGTGACCGAGCAGCCGTAGCGCAGCTTCGAGAGGTCGTCGGGAATGGGCTGGTTGCCGGCCTCGATGAAGCTCTCCACCATCAGCCCGACGATCGAGCGATTGCCCTCGCGCACCTGGTGCACGCAGTCGCTCAACACCAGCGGCTGGAGCGCCGGATCCTTGTAGGAGTTGGCGTGGGAGCAGTCGATGACGATGGACTGGGGCAGCCCGGCCTTGGCCAACGCCTTCTCCACCAGCGAAACGCTCACCGTGTCGTAGTTCGGCCGCCCGCCGCCGCCCCGCAGCACGATGTGGCCATAGGCGTTGCCGCGGGTGCGCACGATGGCGGTGTCGCCGCGCGGATTGATGCCGAGAAAGGCGTGGGGCTGGGCCGCGGACTTGATGGCGTTGATCGCCACGTCCACATCGCCGTCGGTGCCGTTCTTGAAACCCACGGGCGTAGAGAGTCCGGACGCCATCTCGCGGTGCGTCTGCGATTCGGAGGTGCGGGCGCCGATGGCGTACCAGGAGATCAGCTCGCCCAGGTACTGGGGCGCGATCGGGTCCAGCGCCTCGGTGGCGGCGGGCAGCCCCAGTTCGTTCACCCGCATCAGGAACTCGCGCGCCCGCAGCATGCCCTCCTCGATGTGGAAGGAGTCGTCCATGTAGGGGTCGTTGATGTAGCCCTTCCAGCCGGTCACGGTGCGCGGCTTTTCGAAATACACTCGCATCACCAGGCACATGGTGTCCGCCACCTCGTCGGCCAGCGCCTTCAGCCGCTTGGCGTAGTCGCAGCCCGCTACCGGATCGTGGATCGAGCAGGGGCCGATGACGACGAACAGGCGCGGATCCTCCCGGTCGAGGATGCGGCGCAACTGCTCGCGCCCGCGCAGGACCGTCGCGGCGGCGGCATCGGAGAGCGGAACCCGCTCCTTGATCTCGTCCGGCGAGGGCATGCGGTCGAAGGCGGCGACATTGAGGTTTTCGGTCTGCGGTGCGGTCATGGTGTCGTCATCGGGGATTTGGTCGGGGACTTGCTGCTCGTCAGGCCGGCGACGATCTCGCGCACGGCAGCGGCGCGGCTTCGCAGGTCGGCGCTGTCGCGCTTCACCACCAGCCGGTCGGGGCCGGCGAGCCGGTAATTGCGGTTCTTCTGGATCAGCTCGATGATGCGCGCCGGATCGATGGGTGGGTTCGGCACGAACTGGAGCTGGATCTGAGTCTCGGTGGCGTCGATCTTGGCGATGCCCACCGGCCTGGCAAGGATGCGCAGGCGGTGGGTTTCCAGCAGCGCGCGGGCCTGCTCCGGCAGCTCGCCGAAGCGGTCCACCAGTTCTTCCTGCACCGCCTGCAATGCGTCCGGCGATTCGCAGTTCGACAGCCGCTTGTATAGCGTGAGCCGCTCGTGGACGTCGCTGCAGTAATCGCTGGGCAGCAGCGCGGGCGAATGCAGATTGATCTCCGAGGTGATCTCCAGCGGTTGCGTGAGGTCTGGCTCCTTGCCCTGCTGCAGCGCGCGCACCGCCCGCTGCAGCATTTCGGAATAGAGGTTGAAGCCGATCTCCTGGATCTCGCCGCTCTGGGATTCCCCCAGCACCTCGCCGGCGCCGCGGATCTCCAGATCGTGCATGGCGAGGAAGAAGCCCGAGCCCAGCTCCTCCATCGCCTGGATCGCCTCCAGCCGCTTGGCTGCCTGGGCGGTGGGCTTGGCGTGGGCGTCGGTGAGCAGGTAGGCATAGGCCTGGTGGTGGGAGCGGCCGACCCGCCCGCGCAACTGGTGCAACTGCGCCAGGCCGAAGTGGTCGGCGCGGTTGATGACGATGGTGTTGGCGTGGGGGTTGTCGATGCCGGTCTCGATGATGGTGGTGCACAGCAGCAGGTTGTGGCGCTGCTGGGTGAATTCCCGCATCACCCGCTCCAGCTCGCGCTCCGGCAACTGGCCGTGGCCGACCACGATGCGCGCCTCGGGCAGCAGTTGCGCCAGCTTGTCGCGCATCGTCTCGATGGTCTCGACCTCGTTGTGCAGGAAATAGACCTGGCCGCCGCGCTTGAACTCCCGCAGCACCGCCTCGCGCACGATGCCGCCGGAGTGGCGGGTGACGAAGGTCTTGATGGCGAGGCGTTTCTGCGGCGCGGTGGCGATGACCGAGAAGTCGCGCAGCCCCTCCAGCGCCATGCCCAGGGTGCGCGGGATGGGCGTGGCGGTCAAAGTCAGCACGTCCACATCGGCGCGCAGCGCCTTGAGCGCCTCCTTCTGGCGCACGCCGAAGCGGTGCTCCTCGTCCACGATCACCAATCCCAGGCGCTGGAACTCCACGTCCTTCTGCAGCAGGCGGTGAGTGCCGATGACGACGTCTATCCTGCCTTCCGCCAAGTCCTTCAGCGCCGCCGCCTGCTCCTTGGCGCTACGAAAGCGCGACAGCTCGGCGAGCTTCACCGGCCACTCGTTGGCCACCTGGGCGAAGCGGTCGCAGAAGGTCTGGAAATGCTGTTCGGCGAGCAGCGTGGTGGGCGCCAGCACCGCCACCTGGCGGCCGTCGGCCACCGCGACGAAGGCGGCGCGCAGCGCCACCTCGGTCTTGCCGAAGCCGACGTCGCCGCACACCAGCCGGTCCATCGGCTTGCCCTGGCGCATGTCGGCGACCACGGCGTCGATGGCGTTGCGCTGGTCCGGCGTCTCCTCGAAGCCGAAGCCTTCGGCGAAGGCCTCCAGGTCGTGGGGCTTGAAGCCGAAGGCATGGCCCTGGCGCGCGGCGCGCTTGGCATAGAGCGCAAGCAGTTCGGCGGCGGTGTCGCGCACCTGCTGCGCTGCCTTCTTCTTGGCCTTCTCCCACTGACCGCTGCCCAGCTTGTGCAACTGCACCTGCTCCGGCTGGGCGCCGCTGTAGCGGCCGATGAGTTGGAGCTGTGCCACCGGCACGTAGAGCTTGTCGCCCTCGGCATATTCGAGGTGCAGGAACTCGGTCTCGCCCTCGCCGAGGTCCATGTGCACCAGCCCGAGGTAGCGGCCGATGCCGTGATGCACATGGACCACCGGATCGCCGATGCGCAGTTCGGTGAGATCCCGCAGCCAGCCTTCGACGCTGGCGCGCCGGGCATCGCGGCGCTGGCCACGGGGGCGGGCGGTGGCGGCGTAGAGCTCGTTCTCGGTGATCAGCGCCAACGCCGATTCGCCCAGCACGAAGCCGCAGGAAAGCGGCGCCACCGCCAGCATCAGCGGCTCGGTCGAGCTGAGGAAGGCGTCGAAGTCGGCGCAGACGGCGGGTTGCAGGGCGTATTCCCGCAGCATTTCCAGCAGCGTTTCGCGGCGGCCCGGCGACTCGGCGAGGATCAGGCTGCGGCCGGCGAAGCCGCCGAGGAAGCCCTTGAGCCGGTACAGGGGGTCGTCGGTGCGGCGCTCGACCTTGATGTCCGGCAGCCGGCGTACGCCCGGCGGCGCTTCGTCCCCAGGCGCGGCGATGCTGACCCGGCCAGAGGCCTTCGCCGCGACGAAGAACGCCTCCTCGTCGAGGAACAGCTCGCGCGGCGCCGGCACCGGCCGCGTGCGGTCGCCCTTGATGAGGTCGTAGCGGCCGCGGGTGTCGCGCCAGAAGTCGCGGATCGCGCCGGCGACGTCGCGGTGCTGGCACAGCACCGCGCCCGGCGGCAGGTAGTCGAACAGGGTCGCCGTCTCGTCGAAGAACAGCGGCAGGAAATATTCGATGCCGGCCGGCGCGATGCCCGCCGACACGTCCTTGTACACCTGGCAGCGCGAGGGATCGCCCTCGAACATCTCGCGGAAGCGGCTGCGGAAGTGGGCGCGTCCGGCATCGTCGAAGGGGAATTCCCGCGCCGGCAGCATGCGGATCTCGGGCACCGGGTAGAGCGTGCGCTGGGTGTCGACGTCGAAGGTGCGCAGCGTTTCCACCTCGTCGTCGAACAGTTCGATGCGGTAGGGCAGCGTGCTGCCCATTGGAAAGAGGTCGATCAGGCCGCCGCGCACGCTGAACTCGCCGGGCGAGACCACCTGGGTGACGTGCTGGTAGCCGGCGATTGCCAGTTGCCGGCGCAGGCTTTCGGCGTCGAGCTTCGCCCCCTGCTTGACGAAGAAGGTGAAGGCCGCGAGGTAGCGCACCGGCGCCATGCGGTAGAGCGCGGTGGGGGCCGCCACCAAGGCCACGTCGCATTCGCCGCGACTGATCTCGTAGAGGGTGGCGAGCCGCTCCGAGACGAGGTCGTGGTGGGGAGAGAAGCTGTCGTAGGGCAGGGTCTCCCAGTCGGGCAGCAGGCGCACCCGCAGCCCCGGGGCGAACCAGGCGATCTCGTCCTGCAAGCGCTGGGCGTCCAAGGGCGTGGCGGTCACCACCGCCAGCATGCGGCCTCGGCCGGCGAGCCTGGCCAGCGTCAGCGCGTCGGCGGTGTCGGGGAAGGCGCCCAGTTCGAGCCGTGAGCCGGGCGCGGGCAGCCGCGCGCCGTCGAACTCCGGCAGCGAAGCCGGGCCGGATGCGGTGATCGCGGGAGAAGGGGGCGCGGAACGGGCCATGGGCGGGAAGGCGCGATTATAGAGGAAGCCCTCCGCGGGACGGACCCGCGTAGCCGTAGGTCGGCTCAAGCCCGCAGGGCGGAGCCGACATCCACCGCCCGATGTCGGCTCCGCCGCGCGTGACCCGACCTGCCCGCCTACCGGCTCAACGCGCTGCCGGAGTGACGGGTGAAAGCGTGGCGATCTCGTCCTCGTGGGGTGCGCACTTAGATCGGGCGCCGGAACGGCTGAGGTTCAGGTCGAGCAACCGCCGCAGAATCTCCTCATCCGGCATGCCGGGCAAGTAGTCGTCCCAGCCGTAGGCCGCGGCCACGGCGCGGTCGAGTTCGCGGTGGGCGTGGGCTAGCCACGCCGGACGGGCGTTGTAGAGATTGGTCAGGGTGCGCTTCTTCAGCTCCGCCGCGTGCTCCGGCTTGGGGACGATGCGGTCGGGGTAGCCGGGGACCACTTCGGGCACGCGGTCAACCCACTCGGGCGGGTTGAGCCAGTTCTCGCGCAGTTCGTTGAGGCGGCGGGCGGCGGTGGCGATGGCTTCGGCGTGGGGGTTGGAGTATTCCTCCGGCTTTAGGTTGGGCGTGAGGCCGGCGGGGAACGGGTAGGTTTCAAAGCAGGCTTGCGCGTTGTAGACCGGACGCCCGCCCGAGTCGCCGTCGCCATGCACGTGCACCGTACCTCAAGGCCCAAACCAAGTGATAGCGACTCGATAGAACACCAAATGCCTCGAAGTCTTCCTTCGGGACCACCATGAGCCGTTGTTCGGCGAGGATCGTGGCTGGCAGAAACACGAAAAACCTGTGCTTCGCCACCATTGGCGTAGAGATTACGCGTCGTAGGCCAGTGATCGACTTACGCAGGGCTGGTCTTGGCTCAGCAAATCGCCACCAATGCTGCTTGTACAGATCTCGGCGATTGTGCTGGCGCTCGGGCCAGACGTGCTTCGTAATGAACTGGAATGGAAGTTCGTACAGAGCCGCGTCGGCCTCACGCATTTCGCATCCGAAGTCGACGACCCACGTGTCTGAGTATCGCCCAACAACGTCGAGTCCATTGATCAGCGGCCGTAGAACATCACAGTTGGATCGGCCGTTCGGATTTGGATGCAGTAGCCAATCCCGCGCAAGGTCACCCGCCACATCGAATCGGCCATTGCGTGTCACTCCCCGATAGATTGAGGCCCCGTTTTCGGCCATGGGCCGAGGAAGCCCTTCGGCATATCCATCTCCGCGCGGTCGTGCAGGCTCCAATTCCGCCGTTATGCTTGGGACTGAGCGACTATCCAAAGTGATTCGGCTTACGTGGGCCTCTGCAGCGGTTGACCAGCACACCAGTGACACCCGCACCGCTGCCCCATCATTCACCCAAGGTTCACCGCTCCAAGCGCAGTAGATCGTCTGCGACGAGACAATCCGTTCGAGGATGCGACGATTGAACCCAGATCGAATTGCCTACGTTCCGACCAGCCCGGCCGCTCTTGCCTGATTCCGTTCGATCTGCGCCCGCGCCTTCTCGAACCAGTAGGTCACGAGGTCGGCGCCGCCGGGCACGCGTCCTGCATAGCATTTGCGCAACGAATCGGTGTAGTCGTCGCCCAGTTCGCCGCGCATTTTCTTGTCGCCAAGGAACGGCGGATTCCCGACGATGGCGTCGCACGCCGGCCACTGCGCCTCGCTGCCGTCCTCGTTGATCACCGCATCGCGGCACTCGATGTGGTCCAGCGGGCGCAGGATCGGGTTGCGCACAATCTCGTAGCCGTGGGCGAGCAGCCATTGCAGTTCGCCTATCCATACCGTCAGGCGCGCCAGTTCCGCGGCGTAGGGGTTGAGTTCGATGCCCATGACGTTGGCCGGCGAGGTCTGGAGCAGCAGCGGGCGTTGCAGGCCCAGGGCCTCGGCCTCCAGGTTGGCGCGGTGTTCGATGTCCTTCAGCGCCTTCAGCGCGAGGTAGAGGAAGTTGCCGGAGCCGCAGGCCGGATCGAGCACGCGGAAGTTCCTGAGTCGCTCCTGCCATTGGGCAAAGCCGGCCTCGGCAGCGCGGTAGGCCTTGTCGCCGTGCTTCTTCGACCGCGGCAAGCTGGGCCTCGATCTCGGCCTTCGCGGCATTCCATTCGAAAGTCAGCGGCTGGACCACGGTGGCATCCACCAGCCGCATGATGGTCGCCGGGTCGGTGTAGTGGGCGCCGAGTTGCGAGCGCTTGGAGGGGTCGAGCCCACGCTCGAACAGGGTGCCGAAGATCGACGGGTCGATTGCGCTCCAGTCGAGGCGGGAGACGTGCAGCAGCACTGCGATGTCCGCCTTCTCCAGTGGCAGCGCCTCGGCCTCGGCGAACAGGCCGCCGTTGAACCACTGGATGTCTTCAAGAGCGAAGTCGCCACCGCTGCCCATGGCGCGGAACAGTTCGCCCAGCCGCGCCGTGAGCTTGGCGGGGTCGCCCTGGCTCTTATCCACCAGGCGCTCGAACAACTTGCCCGGCAGCAGTTCGGCGTCCTCGGCGAACAGGGCGAACAGGCAGCGGTCGAGAAAGCGCGCCACGTTCTCCGGTGAGTGTCCGTTGTTGCGCAGCCGCTGAGCGATTTCGGCGAAGCGCTGCGCCGCTTCGGCGGTGATGTCGTGACGCGTGGTGCCGGGGTGGAAGCGCTGCGGGTCCTCGAACACCCAGCGCAGCGTCTTCAGGCTCTCCGGCTCGCCGATATCCTCCAGGCGGATGACATGGACGCGGGAGGGGGCGCCGGTGAAGTGGGTGTGGATTTCGATTCGCTCGCGGTCGCAGACCACCAGCAGCGGCGGGTTGTCCAGCGCCAGGGCATAGGTCATCAACTGCTTCAGCGCCTTGGCGAGGTCGCCGCCGGGGGCCTTGTTCTCCCAGGCGAAGCAGGCGCGCTTCCACACGTCGGCCCAGCCGCGGCCAGCGCCGGTGCGGGTGGCGCCGCGCTCGAAGCAGTAGTTCTCGGAGTCGTTGGGTTTTTCGACGCCAAGCAGTTCGCACAGATCGAGAAAGAACGCCTGCGCCCCCGCCCGCTCGGACAGGGTGTTGCCGCGCCACTTGGCGATGAACTCGGGGGGAGTCATGGGAACTCGCGTGCCGGGCTATCCATACGCCATTGTGCCAGAGGGCACGGGAATCGAATGGACCGGCGAAAACCGGCACTAAAGTTGGCTAGAAAGCCGGAGGCCACGATTCCCCTTTTCCCGGGAATGTGGCTATCCCGGAACAATCACCCTCGGCGCGAGCACGAGGCGCCGCGCTCATGTCACGATTGCGCGTTAACCTTGAGGCATGTCCACGTTATGGATATGATTTGGATATAAACGACCAGGGGCAACGCGCATGACCATGCACGTCAATTTGTCGCCGGAGATGGAAGGCTTCATCAAGCGCAAGGTTGCGAGCGGCTTTTATGGCAACGCCACTGAGGTAATCCGGGACGCGATCCGGCGCATGCAGGCAGAGGAAAGCCGCGTTGCCGCGTGGCAGGCCGCAATTCGGCAGGGCGATGACCCGCTCGACAGGGGAGAGGGGATTGCCTACACCGCCGAGACCTTGAAGGACATCACGCAAAGCGCCATCGATGCCATGCACAACGGCAAACCGATGGACCCTGATGTCCTCCCCTAAGCCGCGGCAGATCACGCTTTCCCCGAAAGCGCGCCAGGACTTCATCGACATCCTGCGCTACACCGGCGAGACCTGGGGCGAGGACCAACTGCTGACGTATCGCGGCAAGCTCGATGGTGCCCTGCAAGCGATTTTCCGCAATCCGCAACTCGGCCACCATCGGGACGACTTGCCGTCCACACATCAGGCCTACCTCGTCGGATCGCACGTCATCGTCTATCGCATACGTGCGGACGGCGTCGCTGTCGTGCGGATCCTTCACCAACGCATGTGCTTGGCCAGGCATGTGTGAGACGTCCGGTTCCGCGCCCGCCTCGCGATTGGCGAGAGCTTGGGCAATGCCGTCCCGGTTCTCGATCGTGACCTGGGGCAGGGACAAGAGCCGCCGGATCAAGCGCCGCAGGCACGGATCCGACGCTGCCCGACGAATGTCGGGTCCGCTGCGCTGGAGCCGACCTGCGGAAACCGTTGCCTGCATTGACGATTGTCGTTGCGCCACCCGAATCCTTGGCCCATAAGGGATGTCAGACAGTCCGGAGGTGCCCGTGCGGTACGGCTCCCCATCCGATTCCGCAGAGCCGGACGGTGGCAGACATGGAGAGTGCCATGTACTTCAAGGACCGCATACAGGCGGCGCAGTTGCTCGCGCAGCGCCTGAACGGGTACGCCGGGCGCAATCCGCTGGTGCTGGCGATTCCCCGCGGTGCGGTGCCGATGGGCAAGGTCATCGCAGACGCGTTGCACGGCGAACTGGACGTGGTGCTGGTGCGCAAGCTCGGCGCACCGGGCAATGCGGAATATGCCATCGGCGCGGTGGACGAGACCGGCTGGGCGTACCTCACGCCCTACGCTGCGGCGGCCGGAGCGGGCACCGACTACATCGAGCGTCAGAAGGTCGCGGAGCTGGAGAAGATCCGCGCCCGCCGCGCCCGGTATTCGCCGCTGCGGCCGGCGCGGGATCCCGCGGGCCGCATCGTGATCGTCGTCGATGACGGTCTGGCCACCGGCTCGACCATGATCGCCGCGCTCCACGCCCTGAGCGCCCGCGAACCGAAGTGGCTGGTTTGCGCGGTGCCGGTGGCGCCACCCGACACCATCGAGACCGTCGCCGCCTGGTGCGACGAAATCGTGTGCCTCTCCGCCCCGATCGAATTCAGCGCGGTCGGCCAGTTCTACGCCGATTTTGCTCAGGTCGAGGACGATGAGGTGGTCCGCCTGCTGGCCGAAGAACCGGCGCCGGCGTAGTCAGCTTCGACGCTGCGGCACAGCACCCCTGCCGGGAGGCTTATGCCGCCGTCACCCTCACCGGGATCCGCCTTGCGCCGAAGGGCTGGCGGAACGCCTCGAAGCGCCCGGCGATGGCGGTGCCGCAGTGGCCGCAGCGGCCTTCCGCCGTGACGTCGTAGGCCTCGATCTCGTACCAGTCGCGCACGATCGCCGGCTTGCCGCAGCCGGGGCATGAGGTGGTGCCGCCCGGCGTGTCATGGACGTTGCCGGTATAGACGTAGTGCAACCCCCGGTCGAGGGCGATGCGCCGCGCCCGGTTGAGGGTAGTCGCAGGCGTGGGCGGCACGTCGGTCAGCTTGTAGTCGGGATGGAAGGCGCTGAAGTGCAGCGGCACGTCGGGGCCGAGTTCCTTCGCCACCCAGTCCGCCAATTCGGCGAGTTCGGCGTCGGAATCGTTGCGGCCGGGAATCAGCAGCGTGGTGATCTCGAACCAGACTTCGGTCTGGCGCTTCAGATAGACCAAGGTGTCGAGCACCGGCTGGAGGTGGGCGCCGGTGAGCTTGACGTAGAAGTCGTCGGTGAAGGCCTTGAGGTCGACGTTGGCTGCGTCCATCTTGGCGTAGAACTCGCGCCGCGGCGCATCGTGCATGTAGCCGGCGGTGACCGCCACCGTGGCGATGCCAAGGGCATGGCAGGCATCAGCCGCGTCCATCGCGTACTCGGCGAAGATCACCGGGTCGTTGTAGGTGAAGGCGACACTGCGGCAGCCGTGGCGCTGCGCCACGCGGGCGATGGTTTCGGGCGAGGCGGCGTCCATCAGCGTGTCCATCTCCCGCGACTTGGAGATGTCCCAGTTCTGGCAGAACTTGCACGCCAGGTTGCAGCCGGCGGTGCCGAAGGAAAACACGCTGCTGCCGGGGTAGAAATGGTTGAGCGGCTTCTTCTCGATCGGGTCGATGCAGAAGCCCGAGGAGCGGCCGTAGGTGGTGAGCAGCATCTCGCCGCCGACCATGCGGCGCACGAAGCAGGCGCCGCGCTGGCCCTCGTGCAGCCGGCAGTCGCGCGGGCACAGGTCGCACTGGATGCGGCCGTCGTCGAGGCGGTGCCACCAGCGTCCCGGATGACTCGATTCGGCTACGCTGCCCATGGCTGCTCCTTCCATTTCGTCACCTCGTAGCGCGCCAGCATCATCGCGTCGTCCCAGAGGTCGGGCGACAGCCCCGCCTTGCGCTTCAACTGGGCGAGGAACTGGCGCGGCTCGGGCAGGCTCTCCCATACCTGAGGCAGGAAGGTGGCGCGCTGGCAGCCGTGCATCAGGATCACGCCGTCCACGTGGGGCCGCAACTGGGCCAGCGCATCCGCCTCGTCGCCGAAAGTCAGGAACTGCGGCTCGGTGAGCAGCGACACTTCGACGCGCGTGCCGGGCAGTTCGCCGGCGGTCAGCGGCGGAAAGCGCGGATCGCGGAACGCTGCGGCGATCGCGTTCTCGCGCACGTCCACCCCGAGGGCACGATGGGCTTCCAGGGTGCCGATGCAGCCGCGCAGCTCGCCGCCGCGGGTGAGCGTGACGAAGGTCGCGCCGGGGCGGTCTAGCGCCGCGTGCGGCGGCGCCTCGTCGGCGGGCTGGCCGAGGCGCTGGGCGATTGCGCCGCGGGCGATCTTCAGCAGGATCCCGCCCAGTTCATCGCTCATGGCCGTCCTCTGCATAGAAGGCAAAGGCGCCGTAGCCCACCACCCGCGAGCGGTCCCCGGCGGTGTCGCCGGAGTTGCGCAGATCCAGCAGCGCAGGAGTCAGTCGGTGGCGAGCGGCGCACAGCAGCAGGCCGGCCACCGGGGTGGCGCCGCAGGCCTGCTCGTGGTCGAGGCCCGGATCGAGAGCGAGGATGGCGTCGGCCGTGGCTTGGTCCAGATCGCGGGCCTCGCGATAGGAGTGGTAATGGGAGAGGTCGGAGCTTATGACGATCAGCGTCTCGTCGCCGCCCCAGAGCAGTTCGATCACTTCCGCCACCTCGCGCGGGGTGGCGTAGCCCACGGCGAAAGGCAGCAGGCTGAATTCGCCCAGCACCCGGATCAGGAAGGGCAGTTGCACTTCCAGGGAGTGTTCCAGCGCATGGCTGCGGGCCGAAAGGCCGACCTGCGGAAGACCCAGCGCCAGTTGCGCCGCTTCCCGGTCTATCGGCACCGTTCCCAGGGGCGTGGCAAAGGCTTCGTCCTCGGGCAGGGCAAGGCCCTGGACTGCCACGCGGTGGGCCGGCCCGAACATCACGACGCGGCGGATGCGGCTGCGCCAGGGGACGATGCGGGCGTAAGCGCTGGCCGCGACGGGCCCCGAATAGATGTATCCGGCATGGGGAACGATGAGCGCCTTGGGCGGCCGCCGATCCGCCGCCTCAGGAATCGCGGCAAGCATCGCGGTGACGTCTGCCTGCAGGGTTGCCGGGTCGGCAGGGTAGAACATGCCGGCCACGGCGGCGGGACGGATCGCGTTCATGGATGTCTCCGCTGTGGGTGGGAATCTGCCCGGATTATAGGCGGCGATCGTGACGGCCGCCCATGACAAGGCTCAAGCCGGCGCTTCGACAGGCGGCAATTGTGCGCACGGCGCACCCTACGTGGGGTTGGCGAACGCCGTGGTGACGTGGGCGTGGCCGAGGGCCGGCGGCTCCCGCTCCAGGCCGATCAGCAGGCCGATGGCGATGCTCAGCATGAAGGCTACTATCTGGGTAGTCAGGCTCATGGGGCGGATCTGTTCAGCGATAATCGACCGTTCCGTGGACATCAGCCCCAGATGAAGCCAACGCCATGAGCCAGCAGATCGGTCGCTTCGAGATCCGGCGCCTGCTCGGCGAAGGCAGCCAGAGTTCGGTCTACCTGGCCTTCGATCCGCATCTGGAGCGAGAGGTGGCGATCAAGACGCTGCATTTCGGCACCGCAGATGCGACGCAGAACGAGCGCCTGCTGCAGGAGGCGCGCACGGTGAGCAAGTTGCGCCATCCGAGCATCGTGCCGATCTTCGAGGCCGGCGAGGAAAACGGCGACCCCTACCTGGTGTTCGAGTACGTCGAAGGGGGCACCCTGTCGCAGTTCCTCAGGGAACGCGGCGCGCCGGGGCCGGCGCGGGCGGTCGAAATGATGCTCCAGGTGCTGGACGCGGTGGACCACGCGCATCGCTTCGGCATCATCCACCGCGACCTCAAGCCGTCCAACGTGCTGCTCGATGCCGGCGGCGCGGCGCGGGTGATGGACTTCGGCATCGCGACGCGGGTCGCCCAGGGCGGCGCGGACGGCGGCGGCCTCATGGGCACCCCCGCCTACATGGCGCCGGAATGCATTGCCCAGCGCATCGTCGGACCACAGTCCGACGTCTATGCCGCCGGGCTGGTTCTGTTCGAACTGCTCTACGGCCGGCGGGCGGTGTCGGCGCGGGGCGCGGCTCGGGCCATGGAACAGGTCGTGGCCGAGGGCGTCGTCCTGCCGGAACTCGGCGAGGGCGGCGTCGATGCGCGGCTGCACGATGTGCTCGCCAAGGCCACGGCACGGGACCTGAACGTGCGCTATGCCGGCGTCGGCCCGATGCGTGAGGCGCTGCGGGCCTGGCTCGAACCGGCGGAGCCGGCGCAGGGCGGGCAGGAGCGGGCCGCGAGCACCCTGGATTTCCTGCTGCGGCGCATGCGCCACAAGAGCGACTTCCCGGCCTTGTCCGAGGCGATCAGTTCGATCAACCGCCTCGCCTCGTCGGAGCGCGAGAACGTCAGCACCCTGTCCAACACCATCCTCAAGGACTTCGCACTCACCAACAAGATCCTGAGATTGGTCAACTCGGCCTATTTCCGCACCGCCGGCGGCGGCATCAGCACCGTTTCCCGCGCCATCGTGGTGCTCGGATTCGAGACCGTGCGCAACATCGCGGTGTCATTGATCCTGTTCGAGCACCTGCAGGACAAGGGCCACGCGGCGGCGCTGAAGGAGGAGTTTCTGAGGGCCAACTTCGGCGGCATGCTTGCCAGGGAACTCGCTGCCCATGCCCTGCGCGATACCGAGGAGGTGTTCATCTGCGCCATGTTCCACAACCTCGGGCGAATGCTGAGCCACTACTACTTCCCCGAGGAAGCCGGAGAAATCGGTCGCCGCATGCAGCAGTCCGGCGGCAGCGAAGAGGCGGCGGCGGCACGCGTGCTGGGCATGGGCTACGAGGAACTGGGCATCGGCATCGCCCGAAGCTGGGGCTTCCCCGAGCGCATCGTCCACAGCATGCGGCGCATGCCCGCCGGTGCCGTGCGCGCGCCCGAGACGCGGGAGGACCGGCTTCGCACGCTGGCCAATTTCTCCGACCAGATCAGCCAGGCGGTCGAGCGCAGTGCCCCCGGGGAGCGCGCCCGCGCGCTGGAGAGGCTGCGATTGCGCTACAAGGATGCGTGGCCGATCGCGGACAAGGACCTTGCTGCCTGCATGGAGAAGGCGGTGGCCGAACTGGAGGGCTTGTCGGCATCGGTGCGGGTGAAGCTGGCGCAGACGCACATCGGCCGCCAACTCACGCGGGAGCGGGCAAGCGCGGATGCCGAGGCTGCGGCCGCGGAAGCGAATCTGCCGGGGACGCTGCCCGACGCCGGCGCAGAGTTGGCGCGGGAAACGCCTCCGGCGCGAGGCGGCGGCGGCGAGGCGGGACCGCCACTGGTCGATGCGCAGGCGATCCTGGCCGCCGGCATCCAGGACATCAGCAACTCCTTGGTGGACGATTTTTCGCTCAACGACACGCTGCGCATCATTGTCGAGACCATGTATCGCGCGCTGGGCTTCCACCGCGTGCTGCTGTGTGTACGCGATCCGCGTAGCGCGATCATGACGGGCCGCTTCGGTTTCGGGCCCGACGCCGAGGATGTGGCGCGCCGCTTCCGTTTCCCGCTCGGCGGCATGGCCGACGTGTTCAACATCGTCCTCGCCAAGGGGGTCGATCTGCTGGTGCGCGACGCCGCCGAAGAGAAGATCATCGGCCGCATTCCGGACTGGTACCGCAAGGCTGTCGGCGCGCCCACTTTCTTACTGCTGCCGCTCACGATGCGCAGTTCCCCGGTCGGCCTCATCTACGCCGACAAGGCCAAGCCTGGCGCGATCGTCATTTCGGAGAAGGAACTCAGCCTGCTGCGCACGCTGCGCAATCAGGCGGTGCTGGCGATCAAGCAGTCTACGTGAGGCGCACGGCCGAAGGCGCAAGCGTCGTGCCGGGCCTCCGGCCGCCGGCGCGGACACGCGCCAGCCCGAGTCGCCCCCTTGCCGAATCAAGGATCGGCGCGATCCTCATCGGAAGTCGAAGTCGTGGCGGGCGAGCCGTCGGCGTCGGCCCAGCAGTTGGGGGTCTCGTAAATCCTGACGCGTTCCAGCCGCAGCCGATTGCCATAGGTGTCGCGATACACCGCGTCCAGCGTCGAGAAGGCGATGGTGGCCAGGTTCTCTGCGGTGGGCACCTGGTTGAGGACGACGGTCTTGTGCCCCGGCAGCGAGGCGAGAAACTCGCGCAGGGCCGTGTCGCCGCGGAAGACGAGGAAGGCGTGGTCCCAGGCATCGACCAGGTGGGTCTTGGCCAGGGATTTCACTTCGCCGAAATCCATGAGCATGCCGTCTGCCGGCGAGCCGGGCTGGTCGATCACCACCCCTGCCAGCGTAACCTCGATGGCATAGCGGTGGCCGTGCAGGTGCCGGCACTGGCTGAGGTGATCCGGAATTCGGTGTCCGGCGTCGAATTCGAGGCGGCGGGTGATGCGCATGGGGCGGAATCCGGGCGCGATGAATGCTAAGCTGCGCCGTCAAGCGGAGGCCGATTATAGCAGCGGGGCCGGTCCGGCCCTGGCGTCCGCAATCCCGGTTGCCGTACGAGCGCGTCCTGCATGACGTCCGATCCGACCAAGCTCAGCACGCATGACCACAGTCGCGATTCGGCGGGGTTGAGCTACGTCTATCCGGTCGTCTCGCGGCGAGCGGGTGGCGTGTCGGTGGGCGTCAATCTGAACCCGAACAACGCGTGCAACTGGCGATGCCTCTACTGCCAGGTTCCGGATCTGGTCCGCGGCACCGCGCCCGAAATCGATCTGCGCCTGCTGGAAACGGAACTGCGCGATTTCCTGAGGGACTGCAGCGAGGGGGATTTCCTCGAACGCCGCGTGCCGGCGGACCTGCGGCACATCGTTGATGTGGCCATCTCGGGCAATGGAGAGCCGACCAGCGCACGGCAGTTCGCCGAGGTGGTGGAGTTGATAGGCAAGGTGCTGCGGGACTTCGCCCTCGATGTGCCGCCGCGGCTGATCACCAATGGCAGCCTGGTTGGGCGGGATTATGTCCGGCGCGGGCTCACGCGGCTGGGAGCGCTTGGCGGCGAAGCCTGGTTCAAGGTCGATTCCGGAACCGCCGCGGGACTCAAGCGCATCAACGGCGTGTCGCTCGAACCGGCGACGGTGGTGCGCAGGCTGCGCCGTTGCGCCTCTCTCTGCCCGACTTGGGTTCAGACGTGCTGGTTCGCGCTGGACGGGCGAGAACCCGACGACGCAGAACGGGACGCCTATCTGGATCTGCTGCGCGAGGCAGGGACAGACTTGCTGCGGGGGGTGCTGATCTACGGCCTTGCGCGCCCTTCGCTGCAGCCCGAGGCAGCGCGATTATCCAAACTTGGAGCCGACACGCTTGAGGCTCTGGCGCGCAGAGTGAGGGCGCTCGGGCTGGCGGCACGCGTCAGCCCGTAGCGTCGGAGCAGGTTCAGGCAGGCTTCTTGCCCCAGGTGCGTGCATCCTTCTTCAGCCGCTTCAGGAGTTCGGGCTCCTTGGCGCGCAGGTATTCGACGACCTCGTAGTCTTCCCGGCGGATCTTGCTCACATCGATCTGCTCGACATGCACCAGGCGCAGCAGGGCCTGGACCGGCCGCGGCATGTTGCGCCCGCTTTCGTAGCGCGACCCGCCGCTTTGGGTCACGCCCAGTTTGGACCAGAACTGTGATTGATTCATCCCGAGCTTCCGGCGTAGCTCGCGCGCATCTACTTTTTCTGTCGCTTTCATCGATTGTCCTCGCGTGTTGAACGAAAAATGACAAACGTTGCTATAACTTTAGTTATAGCGGGCGTTAGTATAGAGCAATATTGTTCCTACATACAATACACTCGGCATGGGTTCCTTCTAGTGGTTTTCCGCAGTTCGGAGCGCTCGACGGCTGCGGCGCGTTTTGCCCGGATGGGTTAGAATCGCCGCCCTTTTCACGACATTAGATTAGAGATGGCGCTCATCGTTCAGAAATATGGCGGCACTTCGGTTGGCTCCGCGGAGCGCATCCTGAATGTCGCGAAGCGGGTCGCCGGCTGGCAGGCGCAGGGGCACCAGGTGGTCGTGGTGGTTTCCGCCATGAGCGGCGAGACCAACCGCCTGATCGCCCTGGCCAAGCAGGTCCAGGCGAATCCGGATCCCCGGGAACTCGACGTGGTGGTTTCCACCGGGGAGCAGGTCACGATCGGACTGTTGTGCATGGCCCTGATGGAACAAGGGCTGCAGGCGCGCAGTTACACGGGCGGGCAGGTGCGCATCCTTACCGATAGCGCCTTTACCAAGGCGCGCATCCTCAAGATCGACGAGGACCGCATGCGCGCCGACCTGAACCAGGGCTGCGTGGTGGTGGTTGCGGGATTCCAGGGCGTTGACGAGGCCGGAAACATCACCACCCTCGGGCGGGGCGGCTCCGACACCACGGGCGTGGCACTGGCCGCGGCGCTCAAGGCCGACGAGTGCCAGATCTACACCGACGTGGATGGCGTCTACACCACCGACCCGCGCATCGTGCCGGAGGCGCGGCGCCTGACCCGGATCACCTTCGAGGAAATGCTGGAGCTGGCCAGCCTCGGTTCCAAGGTGCTGCAGATCCGCGCGGTGGAATTTGCCGGCAAGTACAAGGTCAAGCTGCGCGTGCTCTCCAGTTTCGAAGAGGGCGGTGAGGGCACGTTGATTACTTTCGAGGAAAACACCACCATGGAACAACCGATCATCTCAGGCATTGCCTTCAACCGGGACGAGGCGAAACTCACCGTGGTCGGCGTGCCCGATCGTCCCGGCATTGCCTATCAGATTCTCGGCCCGGTTGCCG
The DNA here is from genome assembly GCA_963696505.1 of uncultured beta proteobacterium. GTDB lineage: Bacteria > Pseudomonadota > Gammaproteobacteria > Burkholderiales > Rhodocyclaceae > CAVOKN01. Next base: position 439,387 of record CAVOKN010000007.1, read on the forward strand.
AAGCCAACATCGACGTCGACATGATCGTGCAGAACATCGGCCACGACGCAACCACCGACTTCTCGTTCACGGTCAATCGGAGCGACTTCGCCCGGGCGCAAAAGATTCTCGAAGAGCGCGTCATGCCCCACGTCGGCGCCCGCGCCGTGGTGGGCGACAACCGCATCGCCAAGGTGTCGGTGGTCGGTGTCGGCATGCGTTCCCATGTCGGCATCGCCAGCAAGATGTTCCGTACCTTGTCCGAGGAAGGCATCAACATCCAGATGATCTCGACCTCGGAAATCAAGATCTCGGTGGTGATCGACGAGAAGTACGTCGAACTGGCGGTGCGCGTGCTGCACCGCGCGTTCGAACTGGATCAGGTTCCCGCCTGACGCTGCCGCTCGATGCCGCGATCGGGCCGCGTTTGACCGATCGCGAGGCGAGCGGGTATCATCCGCAAGCTTTTCCGGAGAGATGGCCGAGAGGTCGAAGGCACTCCCCTGCTAAGGGAGCATACGGGCAAAACCTGTATCGAGGGTTCGAATCCCTCTCTCTCCGCCAGAATTTCTGGCAAAACCAGTCTCTGACTGGGCGATAACCCCGCCGAGCCCCGTGCTCTGTGGGGTTTTTCGTTTCTACCTGTTAACCTCGCGCCACCCCATTCTCTGAATTCTGCGTTCTTACAGGCTGTTTTTCTCGAAACCTGTTAACCTCGGGGGTGTCCGTGCAAAATTCCTATTAGCTCGCCACAGGGGGGGTTACGGGGCTCCAAGGGCCCAAGTTCGCGATGAGATACGTTTTGCTGTTTGGAGGACGCCATCGCGAACTATTGTGCAGTCTCAGCCTGCCAAGGGCGTTCAGATTTTATCGGGGTACTTCAACTCCCTTTGATACACAGCCTTTTCCCCCTGGCCTTTTACCGTTAGCTTTACCACATGGATATCAGGCTGCATGTTGAAGGGGCCCGAGGGGTCATACCAGCGAAATCCGAGGTGGATGGCATCTGTTCCCACCCCGCCAGTCCATTCCCCCCAATTCCATGCTGACTTTGCAACCTGGCATGGATTCAATCCGATACTTTTCCACGAAAGCCTGAACTTGGTCATCGCTGGCAATTGCCTCGAAATCGTCGGTGATCATTCTTTCGATCCCTCGCTCGGAAGTGGTCGAACCTGAATCCTCTTTGCGCGGGCGGAACTTCTGTCGCGAAGGTCGCCATCTCCTCGCCCTTTTAAGCTAGTAAGTGCATCGGGATCCATATGAACGTTCGGAGCATTCTTCTTTGCTTCTTTCACGTCCATCGGCCTGAGTACAAGCCACGTGGCGGCGTTAGCCTTTACCTCGGATCCGAAATGGTCGCTCATTTGAGAGGCGAGGACCATTCCAAGACCGAATTTTCGAGCCTCAGTAAACAGGAGGTTCAATATTCGATCGGGAGAATCAGGATCTCCAGCCCCGGTGCTCAGTATCTTCGCCTTATCGATTACGACGAATAGTCTGAACCGTTGACGATCGTCTGTCGGCTGGACTGGGATCGGTCCTTTCAGACGCAATACCCTGAAGATCTTCCTAAGCATCGTCTCAGCTGCGATGTAGCGAACCTCATCGGTAAGTTTGCTGAGGTCGAGACGCACATTTGACGACAGGATCTCCTCGATCGAGACGTGCTCTGTGCGATGGAAAATTGGGTGCTCAAATATCTCCTGAACAGTTGCTAGGCAGCCCTCGATAGCCGACCGTTGAGATTCGGAAGGAAGCCAACTATTCCGGGATTCGAGTGACCTTGATGGGAATGCTCGACAAGGCGCGTTGCCCCGTACATGCTGATATCGGCTTCGGGGATGCCGTCGTTCCCGGCCCCGATGAAGTTGATTACCCGGTTCTCCTTGCTGAAATGCCGGCACCCCCTCTGCGCGTGTATCCACGCTATACGGTGGTCGCCGAGAAACTGGAGGCACTGACCCCACTCGGCATGCTCAACAGCCGAATGAAGGATTACTTCGATCTGTGGGTGCTGGTGACGTATTCGGAATTCGATAGGCAGATCCTGATCCGAGCGGTTGCTGCCACATTCGAGCGCCGCCAAACCAGAATTCCCGATGGAGTGCCCATCGGGTTGAGCGACGAGTTCGCGAATGATTCGCTGAAGGAAAAGCAGTGGAATGCCTTCCTTCGAAAGAATTCGATCGCTCCCAAACCCCTGACAGAGGTGGTCACGGACCTTCGTGATTTCCTGATGCCGGTTCTGGCATCGGCATCACAGGGCTGATTGCTGATGATGGACTTTGCGAATACCAGCCTGTTACTTGCTGCATACCACCCTTTCCGGCACAATTCTGGCCAATGTGTCACGGGCAACAGTTCCCGAAAACGGCTCTTCGCCGCTTCTCTACGGAAGAAGGGGATGGCTGACATCCCGGAAACCGTGTATCCAGCTGGGTTCTCTAAAGGACACAGGCGGGTACACGATATGGGATCAGCCATCCCGGTAGGGATTATGGGGTATCAGGGGCAGGTTATCGAGCGGGTTGAGCACGACGAGAGTGCGCAACCGTGCGCATTTCTTGCCGGCGTGATCGGCGGGTAAAACCGATTGCTGCTGGGATAGGGCGATGCGGGAGCGTTCATCGGCTCAAGCGGCGCTGGATCAGCGACCTGCCACTGTTTGGTCAGGCATGCCAGGTCGAGATTGAGTATGCCGAGGTGTTCATCAGTCCCTCGGTGGTGCGGGTGGAACTGCTGCCGTTTGTCGAGCCCACGACGCGGGTTACCAAACGCTACGCACTGCTGATTTCGGGCCTTTGCCGCCACATGCCGATTTCGGCGGTGGCGCGGCACACGGGGCTGCGCTGGGCCACGATCAAGTCGATCGACAAGGCGTATCTGGCCGACACGATCAAGCCGGTGTCGCCGCAGACGCTGGAAGGCATTCGCTATCTCGGTGTTGACGAGGTGGCGCGCGCCAAGGGACAGGACTACCTGACGTTGGTCTATGACCTGTCGCCCGGCGCCAACTGCGGGCGCATTCTGTGGATCAGGAGGGGCGCGATAGCGCGGTACTGTGTGAGTTTCTGGATGCCCTGAGCCAGGAATGCGCCGCTGGCATCGAGGCTGTGGCGATGGACATGGGGGCCGCCTACATCGCCGCCACAAAGGCGAGCTTGCCCAGCGCCGTCATCGTCTTCGACCGCTTTCACATCATGCAGATGTTCTCGACGGTGATTCGCGATTGCCGCCGTGCCGAGTTCAAGGCCGCCAAGACCTTGGGCGACCTGAGTGGGCAGGAGGCGATCAAGGGCAGCCTCTACCTGCTGCTGTCCAATCGCGACAAGCTCAAGGAGAGCGATCAGGACCGGCTCGACAAGCTGCTGGTGCAGAACGAGCCCTTGAACAAGCTCTACACGCTGAAGGAGCAGTTGCAGCGCCTGTGGCATCAGCCAGGTTCGACGGCCGAGATGGCTGCACGCCTGGACGACTGGTGTGGCATGGCGCAGGCCGCAAAGATCACCGGCCTGTCGAAGTTCGTCAAGACCTTGCAATCCCACCGCACCGGTATCTGCAATTGGGCCGATCACCCGATCAGCACTGCCCGGCTGGAGGCCGGCAACGTCAGTATTGCTCTGCTGCGCCGACGCGCCAGAGGCTTCCGCGACACCGAGTACTTGAAGCTCAAAATCTATCAAACCAACACTCCGGACGCCCCTTCCATGCTCTTCTCACACTTATCCACGAAGAGCACCGTATGAAAGCGGCGAAGAGCCCCGAAAATCCTCCAGGAGTATGACGTGCAACACACGCGTATCTACACCGACAGATCACACAAGCGACAGCCCGTAGCGGTGATGTCCTTGCGTACGTTGCCGTTCACGCTTGCTACATCACCCGTTTGCCCGATGTGTGCGTCTGCCCAGTTTGAATACGAGCACGCTCACAAGCAGCGCAGCGGTTGGAACGAATACGCAACAAGAAGCATCCGGGAGGGAAATGGATAGCCTAGCCCGACAGCCCGCAAGGTCTCAGGCCACGAGGCCCGGATGCTCCAAAGGACTCCGGGCCTCGTGCTTTTCAAGGTCCCGGCCGTTTATGGAAAAAAATGACATCATGGGTATGTTCGATCACCTGAAGTGCAAATATCCATTGCCTGATGCCGGCGACAACGATCTGGAATACCAGACCAAGGACACGCCGGCACAGTTTCTGGACAACTACGAAATCCGCGCGGACGGCTCTTTGTGGCACCTGGACTACGATATCGAGGACAGGAGCGACCCGAATGTAGAGGGACTCGCTCGCCTAGTCGGCAGGCTAAGCCGCGTTAACGAACGATGGGAGCCCGTGCCGTTTACTGGTGAGATCCGCTTCTACTGCTACGTCGGCGAAAACCAGTGCACCGAGTTCTCGGCTTACTTCTTGAATGGCATGCTGAACTTCCTGAAGCCGATCGGAAAGGAAACCATTCCCGTGAAGGTGCGGGTGAAACTGCGCTCCGGCCGCGAGGCGGAAGTGGAACCGGCCAAGGGCGTCCACGGCATGCTGCTGGTTTCCGGAGCGGGCGACGGGTACTTCCTGCGCGTGCGTCACGGAGCGGAATACCGTGACTATCGACTGGCCCACTCTGACATGGAAGTCCGCATCCTCGATAACGAGGCTTTCTTTTATCGTGCGGGTGATGACCTCTGGCTGGATCATGCGCCGGAGACGCTGGGATTAGAGATTGTGAACATGGCGGAGGGCAAATGAAACAGCGAATTCGCTACTGGAGTTGCAC
>CAVOKN010000008.1:0-87303 GCA_963696505.1 uncultured beta proteobacterium
ATTTCAAGAAGGTCCGCGCGCTTACCATCCAGGCCACGGCGAGCATGCAGAACGCGTTGAACAAGATGATCGCCAACAATGTGCGCCTGCTGCTGGTGGTGGACGTCCGCAACGACGTGGTGGGCCTGGTCACGTCCACCGACATCGAGGGCGAGAAACCGCTGCGCATCATCCAGGAGCGCCGCATCGCCCGCGGCGAGATCCAGGTCGGCGACGTCATGACGCCGCGCGATCGTCTGGAGGCGGTGGACATGGACGACCTGCTACTGGCCCGTGTCGGCCACGTCGTCGCGACGCTCAAGGCGGTGGGCCGTCGTCACGCCCTGATCGTCGACACCGATGACAATGGCCTGCTGCGAGTGCGTGGCTTGTTCTCTGCCACCCAGGTCGAGCGGCAGCTCGGGATCAGCATCGAAACCACCGAGATCGCCCGCAGCTTCGCCCAGGTAGGCGAACTGCTCGCGCACTGAAGCGGCGGGGCACCGGCGCAGGCCGGATGATCAAGGAGCCTGGCCTGCGCTGAAGCTCCCACGCGGTACGGCGCCGGACTTCTGCTACATTGCCTCGACGAAACTGAATCGCGGAGGGAAGATGGAGCAGATCCTGGCGCCGGGCAGGCGTTTCGCATCGATGTGGGGCTGGGCGCTTGTAACCGTGGCCCTGTTCCTGTTGCAAGGCTGCGGCACGACCCGAAATGTCGTCACCCTGGACGGCGAATCCCTGCTCATGCTGCGGGGCAACGATCCCGTGGCCTACTTCAGCGAGGGCAAGGCAGTGCCTGGCAAGGCCGAAATCAGGGCCGAGCACGACGGTCTGAGCTACCGCTTCGCCTCCGAGGCGAACCGCAACGCCTTCCGGCAGAACCCGCAGAAGTACCTGCCGGCCTACGCCGGATTCTGTGCCAGCGGCGCCCCCTACGCCCTGAAAGCCGCCATCGGCGCCGACATCTTCAAGATCGTCAACGGTCGCCTGTTCGTCTTCGGCAGCGAACGCGCGCGGCGTCACTGGGAGATGGACGAGAAGACGAACATCGAACTCGGCGACTACTACTGGGAGAACGAGTCCAAGGACGTCCCCTACCGGGTGCAGAACTTCAAGCGGTATGTTTTCCGCGTGCCGCACTACAAGAGCGACGACCAGATCGAAGCGGAGTGGCAGGCGCGCTTCGGCAAGAAGTCCTCGGGCTGACCGCCGGACGAAAGCCCGGCGATCCTCCATCGCAGATTCAGTGCACGCTGCCGAAGGAGCGATCCAGGGTTCCCGGCGGCAACGGCAGGGCGGCGATGCGGCAGCCCTGAACGATGGGGCCGCGGGGAAACAGGCCGTACAGGTAACTGCGGCCGCCCTCTGCGGCGAACTCCTTGTCCAGTTCGCGTATCAATTCCCGGGCGTTGGCCGCGGGCCCCTTCACCCGGAAGCGCTCGCGCAGACAGTAAACCACCGCGAAGTGTTCCTCGCCGAGGGCAATGCCTTCCTCTTCTGCGCGCTGGTGGGCGACGAGCGGCGACCAGTGTTCGAGAGCTAGCAGTTGGTTCTCCGGACCGACGCGGCCTTGGGCCAGGAAGGCAACGAGCTTCTTGGTGTCATACACGGTGTTCTCCTCTCCTCGGGGTGACTCGTCCCTGATGGACACCGCGGCGCGGATGCGGTTCCGCGACGTCGGCGATTGTCCGAGGGCCGGGAGCCGGGCTGGCGAGGTTTTCCCTCGCCAGGCGGAGTTGAAGGGACGCCGCTTGCCGAGTGTGGCGGCGTGGGCGCACCACCTGCGCCGAGAACCCGCCGTCGAGGGCAGGCCGGCTTGAGGAACGATGCCTGCAGGCCGCCGACGAAAGTCAGCAGCTGGGAACCGCCTCCCGCTCCGGCAGGCAGGCGGAAACGAGATCCAGCGCCTCGTCGATTTCGGCGACGAGGCGCTCCATCACCGGTTGGAGGTCGCCTTCGACGCCACCGGCTTCGAGCCGGGCGCGGATTCTCTCCAGCTTGTCGGCGAGCTGGCGCACCTTCGACAGCCGGGTCTCGGCCTCGGCCTCGACCCGGGCGCAGGCCTGCGCCGTGGCGAGTTCTGCCTCCTTGCGCCCGGTGATGTCGGTGGTGGAGCCGATGAATCCGGTGAAGGTCCCCCGCGCGGTGGTTCGCGGAACACCCTTTTCCACCATCCAGCAATAGTCGCCCTCGCCGCGGCGCATGCGATATTCCACCAAGTACTCTTGGCGTGCCGCGAGGGCCTGGCGGAAGGTCTCTATCAGGCTCGATCGGTCGTCCGGATGCACGCTGGACAGCCAGCCCCAGCCCGACTCGGCATCGACGTTACGGCCGGTGAAATCGAGCCAGGTCTTGTTGAAGAAAGAGCGGCCACCGCCAGAATCGCCCATCCAGATCAGCACCGGCACGCTGTCGGCGATCACACGAAAGCGGCTTTCCGCCTCGCGCAGCGCGCTCAGCATGTTGCGCTGCGCGATCTCCTGATCGAGCTGGCGCTGCAGCCAGCGCTCGCGTTCAGACGGCGACATTTCCGCCGGCTGGGAGGCTCCATCGCCGCGCATCAGCCGCCCCGCCTCCTTGTCCGAGCCCATGATGTGGGACATCAGCCATTTCAGCAGGAACTCCAGCAGCGAGCCCGCCACCACCGCGCCGCTGACGTTGTAGGCGCGGGAAAACTGGTCCAGCGAGCGCTCGAAATCCCGGTGCTGGCGCAGATGCAGGCGCAGGTGCCCGGAGGGGCAGCCGCGCTCGCGCATCAGGTGTTCTTCGGTGGAGAAGTGGTAGTGGGTGTAGGCCTTGAGGTCAACCAGCAGGCGCATCACGACATCGGTCGCTTCGCCGTCGTTGATGGCCTCGTCAAGGCGGTTGATCATGTCCACCAGCCCCTGGTGCTGGTGGTCCACCTCTTCGATGCCGATTCTGTAGTCGTCGTTCCAAGTCAGGATTGCCATGGGAGCCCCACATCCTTGATCCCGATTCTAACGGCAAGGTAGCGCAAGAGTGCAGCAAGAAAGCGCAATCCTGACACTTTTCTTACTTCGCGGCGGTTGTGCCCGGAATGCTGGCCGATTGTGTCAGCGCTACCTGACAAGACCAGCCAATCAGCGCCAAGCAGGGTATCGGAGACTGGCAGGTTACGATCTTCGAAACGCCATCACTCCGAATCGACAGCCTGGCCACTCGCGATCTGGCGGTGCGCCCTGAAAGTCAGCCCCTCGAGGGCGGCAACTGAGAGCCGATCAACCTGCATCCATTCGAGCAAGGCCGCCCACACGTCACACGCCCCGACCGGACAGAGACTACTGAGAAACAGATGGATGGCGGTCCTGTTCCACTCAGGAGGGAAAGGATCGCCAACCCCTTGTTTCTTCATGAACACCGTTCCCGCGAAATTGCGGGATTGGGACGCTAGAACGGAATATCGTCGTCCATGTCGCCGAAGCCGCCACCGGAACTGCCACCGTTGGACGCAGCGCCCTGGGGTTCCTGGCGGCGGGCGCCGCCGGAGGGGGGTGCGGACTCCCGAGGCGGGGCGTCGCCCATGCCCTGGCGCGAGCCGAGCATCTGCATCACATCGGCGCGGATTTCGGTGGTGTAGCGTTCCTGGCCTTCCTTGTCCTGCCACTTGCGGGTGCGAAGGCTCCCTTCGATGTAGACCTGCGAACCCTTCTTGAGGTACTGGCCGGCGATTTCGGCGAGCTTGCCGAAGAAGGCCACCCTGTGCCACTCGGTCTGCTCCTTCTTCTCGCCTGAAGTCTTGTCCTTCCAGGTGTCGGTGGTGGCGAGCCGGATGTTGGCAATGGCGTCGCCGCTGGGCATGTAGCGCGTCTCAGGGTCCGCCCCCAGGTTGCCGACCAGTATCACCTTGTTCACCGAAGCCATCTAGATCCCTCCTTCGATGAGTTGACGCGCGCGCTGTTCGTCCCAGCGCGCCAGGTTTACCTTGAGAAAGGCGATGCGTTTCGCCGGCTCCACCATCACCTCGCGCACGCCCGGCAGTTCCGCCAGTTGGGCCTTGATGCGCTCCAGGTCGAGGTGGGGCGCGATCGTGTATTCCTTGGTTGCCACCACCGGCGGCGGCTGCATGGAAAGCGCCACGCCGAGCCAGATCGCGACCATGGCCGCGCCGAACACGAACACGGCCGCGGGTCCGCCCCAGCTTGCCAGCGCGCCGCCGATGGCGCCGCCGAGGAACAGGCCCAACGCCTGCGTCGTGTTGTAGACGCCCAGCGCGGCGCCCTTGGATTGGGGCGGGGCGACGCGGGAAATCAGCGAGGGCAGGCTCGCCTCGAGGATGTTGAAGGCAACGAAAAAGGCGAGCAGGCAGGCGACAAGCGCGCCGAAACTGTTGCGCCCCGCCAGGAAGCCGAGCTGGGAGACGAGCAGCAGCGCCACCGCGGCGACGAACACACGCTTCATGCGCGCGCGCTTCTCCGCGACAATGATCGCCGGCACCATGAGCACGAAGCTTCCCAGCACCACCGGCAGATAGACTTTCCAGTGGCTGGCCACCTCCAGCCCGCCGGTCGCCACCAGGGCCGCCGGCACCACCACGAACATGGCCATCTGGGCCAGATGCAGGGTGAAGATGCCGAAGTTGAGCCGCAGCAACTGCGGATCGGCCAGCACGGCGCTGAAGGGCACGCGGGGACCTACGGGATGCGGGGGCGGCGAGGGCACCGCAAAAGTCACCAGCGCCACTGCGCCGAGGGCCAGCGCGCCGGTCAGGTAGAACATGCCATCCATACCGATCCAGGAATAAAGCGCCGGCGCCAGCACCAGCGAGCCGGCGAAAACCAAGCCGATGCTGGAACCGATCATCGCCATCACCTTGGTGCGGTGCTGCTCACGGGTGAGATCGGCGGCCAGCGCCGTGACCGCCGCCGAGATCGCGCCGGCGCCCTGCAGGCAGCGGCCGGCGATCATGACATAGATGTCCTGGGCCAGCGCGGCGACCACGCTGCCAATGGCGAACAGCAGCAGGCCGATGACGATGACGCGCTTGCGGCCGTAGCGGTCGGAGGCCATGCCGAAGGGAATCTGCAGCATGGCCTGGGTGAGGCCGTAGGCGCCGAGCGCGATGCCGACCAAAGTCAGGTTCTGGCCACCGGGTATAGTTTTCGCGTGGATCGCGAACACCGGCAGGATCAGGAACAGGCCCAGCATGCGCAGCGCGAAGATCGACGCCAGCGTGGCGCCGGCGCGCTGCTCCAGCGGGGTCATGCGGTCGGACGAGGGGGAATGCATCGAACTGCGGCGTGGCTCTGGAAAACGGGGTTGCGTATAGTAGCAGGTTGCCCTGCGGCGGCTCCGGTGTCGCCGGAACCTCGAATGTAGGGTGCGCCGCGCGCACCATTCGTTTGGATCGGTGCGCGCGGCGCACCCTACGACGACACGAACTCCATGGACGAAATACGCATCCGCGGTGCCCGCACCCACAACCTGAAGAACCTCAGCCTCGATCTGCCGCGCAACAGGCTGACGGTGATCACCGGGCTGTCGGGATCGGGCAAGTCCTCGCTCGCCTTCGACACGCTCTACGCCGAAGGCCAGCGGCGCTACGTCGAATCGCTCTCGGCCTACGCGCGCCAGTTCCTGCAGCTCATGGAAAAGCCCGACGTGGACCTGATCGAGGGCCTGTCGCCGGCCATCGCCATCGAGCAGAAGGCCACCAGCCACAACCCGCGCTCCACCGTCGGCACGGTCACCGAGATCCACGATTACCTGCGCCTGCTCTACGCCCGCGCCGGCACGCCCCACTGCCCGGAGCACGGCGCGCCGCTGGAGGCGCAGACGGTGTCGCAGATGGTGGACACGGTGCTGGCACTGCCAGCGGAGACGAAACTGATGATCCTGGCGCCGGTGGTGGCAGGGCGCAAGGGCGAGCAACTCGAACTGGTGGCGGAGCTGAAGGCCCAGGGCTTCGTGCGGCTGCGGGTGGACGGCGCGGTGCATGACATCGACGCTCTGCCCAAGCTCGCCAAGAGCAGCAAGCATTCGGTAGACATCGTCATCGACCGCCTCAAGGTTCGCCCCGAGCTGCGCCAGCGTCTGGCGGAATCCTTCGAGACCGCGCTCACCCACGCCGAAGGTCGTGCCATCGCGGTGGAGATGGACTCGGGGCAGGAGCACCTGTTCTCGGCGCGCTTCGCCTGCCGGGTGTGCAGCTTCGCCCTGGCGGAGCTGGAGCCGCGGCTGTTCTCCTTCAACAATCCGATGGGCGCCTGCCCCAAGTGCGATGGTCTGGGCAGCAGCAGCTTCTTCGATCCGGCGCGAGTGGTGGCCTATCCGCACCTGTCGCTGGCGGCGGGGGCGATCCGCGGCTGGGACCGGCGCAACCAGTTCTACTTCCAGATGCTGGCGAGCATCGCCGACCACGCCGGCTTCGATCTGGAGCAGCCCTACGAGGCGCTGCCGGAGCCCGCGCGGCAGTTGATCCTCTACGGCTCTGGGCGCGACAAGATCCCCTTCCGCTACCTTTCCGACAGCGGCCGCAGCGTGGTGCGCGAGCACGCCTTCGAGGGCATCGTCCCCAACCTGGAACGCCGCTACCGGGAGACTGACTCCGTCGCGGTGCGAGAGGAACTGGCCAAGTACCTCGCCAGCCGCCCCTGCCCGGAATGCGAGGGCACGCGCCTGAAGCGCGCGGCGCGCTTCGTCGAGATCGGCGGCCGCAGCCTGCCCGCGGTGTCCCGCGATTCCCTGGCCCAGTGCCGCGCCTTCTTCGACGGCCTGAAACTCAGCGGCCAGCGCGCCCAGGTGGCTGACAAGATCGTGCACGAGATCGTGGCGCGGGTGGATTTCCTCATCAACGTCGGCCTCGACTACTTGTCGCTGGACCGCTCCGCCGACACCCTTTCCGGCGGCGAGGCGCAGCGCATCCGCCTCGCCTCCCAGATCGGCTCCGGCCTCACCGGCGTCATGTACGTGCTGGACGAACCCTCCATCGGCCTGCATCAGCGGGACAACCGCCGCCTGCTCGACACCCTCCAGGAACTGCGCGACCTGGGCAACACGGTGATCGTCGTCGAGCACGATCAGGAGGCCATCGAATGCGCCGACCACGTAGTAGACATGGGCCCCGGCGCCGGCGAACACGGCGGTCGCATCGTCGCCCAGGGCACGCCCGCGCAGATCGAGGCCGATCCGGAGTCCGTCACCGGCGCCTACCTCTCCGGGCGGCGCAGCATCGCGATCCCCTCCAAACGCCAGCCGGCCAATCCGCTGCGCATGCTCAAGATCGCCGGCGCCCGCGGCAACAACCTCAAGGACGTGACGCTGGAACTGCCGGTGGGCCTGCTGACCTGCGTCACCGGCGTCTCCGGCTCGGGCAAGTCAACCCTGATCAATGACACCCTCTACGCCGCCGCCGCGCGCCAGATCTACGGCTCCAGCGCCGAACCGGCGGCCCACGAGTCAATCGAGGGTATGGAGTTCTTCGACAAGGTGATCAGCGTGGACCAGGCGCCCATCGGCCGCACGCCGCGCTCCAACCCGGCCACCTACACCGGGCTGCTGACACCGATCCGCGAACTGTTCGCCGGCACCCAGGAGGCGCGTGCCCGCGGCTACGGGCCGGGGCGGTTTTCGTTCAACGTCAAGGGCGGGCGCTGCGAGGCCTGCCAGGGCGACGGCCTGGTGAAGGTGGAGATGCACTTCCTGCCGGACATCTTCGTCCCCTGCGACGTGTGCCACGGCAAGCGCTACAACCGCGAAACCCTGGAGGTGCGCTACAAGGGCAGGACGATCCAGGAAGTGCTGGAAATGACGGTGGAAGCGGCCCACGAATTCTTCGCGCCGGTGCCAGCGGTGGCGAGGAAGCTGGAGACGCTGATCGACGTCGGCCTGGGCTACATCGAACTGGGCCAGTCCGCCACCACGCTCTCCGGCGGCGAGGCGCAGCGCGTCAAGCTGGCGCTGGAGCTTTCCAAGCGCGACACCGGCCGTACCCTCTACATCCTCGACGAACCCACCACCGGTCTGCACTTCCAGGACATCGAGATGCTGCTCAAGGTGCTTGCCCGGCTGCGCGACCACGGCAACACCATCGTCGTCATCGAGCACAACCTGGACGTCATCAAGACCGCCGACTGGATCGTGGACCTCGGCCCCGAGGGCGGCGACGGCGGCGGGCGCATCATCGCCGCCGGCACCCCGGAACAGGTGGCGCAGCGCGAGGACAGCCATACCGGGCGCTATCTGGGCAAGGTGCTGGACGGAAGAGCCGGAGCCAGCGCTGCACGCCCCCACCCCAATCGTCCTCCGCTGGCGCGGGAGGGAGCCAGAAAAAGCCGGCGAACCAAGAAAAATCATGGCGCTACCGGCCCAGGCCGGGAATAATTTCGCAAAATGCATGTCAATGGGTAGCCAAGCCGCCCGCTGCGACCCCTGAAGCGATGTTCCTGCCCCCCGTCTCCGCCGCCAGCTACCTCCCGCCCGCCCGGTCGGGGGAGTTGCGCTCGGTCGCCGCCGCTGCCCCGGTGCGGGGGGGCCAGCGACGGGAATCGCAACCCAAGCTCGATGCCGACGAGCTTAAGCTGCTGGAACAGATGCGCACACGGGACCGCGATCTGCGCCAGCACGAACGGGCGCAGGTGCTCTTCGGCAGCACCTGGGTGCGTACCCTGCCCAGCTACACCTACGAGCGTGGCCCCGACGGCGATTTCTACGCCATAGACGGCGTCGCGGCGCTGGACCTGGGCGGGCGCGGCATGCTCGACCCCGCCCTCGGCCCTTCCACCAGCAATGCCGAGCCGGAGATTAAGCCCTCCGCGGCGCCGATCGCCGATCCCCGCGCACTGACTCTGGCAGCGCCTGTAAGGCGTGACGAGGGCTTCGCCGGCGCCGCCGCCCGTTTCTACCTCGCCAGCGCCAACGCCGCCCCGCGCCGCCCCGTCGTGGATCTGTTCGCCTGACCCGCGCTTCGCAGCCCCACCCCGCGTAGGGCGGATGAGCGCCGCAGGCGCGTTATCCGCCATCCCACAGCCGGTCCACAGCAAAGTTAGCCGTCGCGATGCGGCGACCAATCCCTACCTTCACGGAATCCGAAGCACCCATGGCTGGCGACGAACCGACACAGCCTGCGCCGCGTACAAGTGGAAAAGGAGCGGTGGCGAATCGGTTGAAATCATCGCCGTCCCGCAGCGACTGACTTTCGGAATCGATCGAGCACCAACCGTCGATCCGACACGCGCTACCCCACGGCCTGTTCCCGGCCGGTTCAGGATTGCCTTTCTCACAGATTTCCACCATTCTGCCAACCGTTCGAAACCCCGCTTCCGTCTCTCTCATGCAGCGTCATTGCGGCGAGTATTCGCGGCGCCTCGATGGCGATCCGAAAAAGCGGATGGTCGGGAGTGTGCTCAGGCAAAGGAGCAAGCCGTGAATGCCATCGTGATCGAACATGTCCAGGTGAGCGAGTTGCCCGAAGCCTGGCGCACACAGTTGCATGCGGCGGGCGATGTGCGGGTGACCGTGCGCATAGAGGAAGAACCCGCGGCCGACAAGCGCCCCGCCTTCGGCATGTGGCGCGACCGGGAAGAAACCGAAGACGTGCCCTGCTACCTACGGCGGCTTCGCGCACCGCGCTTTCCCGCTGGTTGATCGCCGATGCTGGTCGATACCGATGTGCTGATTTGGTATCTGGGAAAACCGGGGACAGACAACGATTAAATTTGCATGGCTCTCTCGGCCCACCCGTTGCTGAAGGGTAGCTGCTAAGAATGGCCGCGTTGCGGCCATTCTTCTATCCGACGATTCTCTGCGCTGCCTGAGCAGCGGTGATGATCGGTATGCCTTGGTGGCTGCCCATCGACAGCAGATCGGCATCGCCCGACACGATCCAATTGGCGCCGGCCGCGATGGCGGTGGCAATCACCTGATCGTCGTCGGCATCGTCGGGCACCACGCGGGGGACATGTTTCGGCTCGACGACTTGCACCGCTTCGACGTAATCGGCCAGCACCTCGCGCGCCGTCTTGCCGATGGCTGCCAGCCGCTTGGTCGCCGATGGGCGCATCAGCGCGTCGGCCAGTTCATCGAGCAGCGCCGGGCTGGTGATGAGCCTGGCCTCGCCGCGGCTTCGGATCGCATCGAGCAAGCGATAAGGCGTGAGCACCACGTTGGTATCAAGAACGATCCGCACCCGAACCCTTCGCCTGTTCCCGTGCCCGGCGCTCCGCCCGTGCCGCCTTCACCTCGGCCGCGATTTCCTCTTCCGTCATCGGCACCACGCCGGCCGCTTCCAGCGCCGGCGCAATCGCCAGCAGCCGATCCAGCGCTGCGCGCTTCTTCGCCTTGCCGGCAAGGAATTCCACGAAGTCCTCCACCTCCGCCACCTGCTGCGGCGAAAGCGTCCTGAGCTTCGAGATCAAAGCCTGTTCCACCGTTGCATCCATCGTCGAACCTCCGTTGCCGTCAGCGCGCCAGCGCCTGCAAGTGCTTCTTGGTCAGGAAAGCATCGAGCAGCTTCTTGACCACGTTCTTGTCGTCCTCGGGCAGTTGCTCGACCTCCTGAAACTGCTTGAGCAACTCCCGATCCTCGAAGCGCGCCTTGGCCGCCTCGTCGGCGGCGCCATCGAGCAGATAGTCGCTGGTCACGCCCAGGGCGTCGGCCAGGCGCTTCAAGGTATCGCCCGAGGGGCGCGAGGTGCCGCGCTCGAAACGGCCGATGTGGGTGTAATGCAGCCCGGCCAGTTGGCCCAAGTCCGTCTGCGACAGATTCTTCTGCTTGCGCAGTTCCTTGACCCGCTGCGCGAAGCCGTCCAGTTTCTGGGTCATATCCAGCATCTCCATCATGTGGAAGGGTTCGAATGTGACTATATTGCCGGATTGGGAAGGGGAAATCTACGCGGCATGCTCGAAGATGGGCTGTGGAGGCTGGACATGATAAAGCACGTCCGCTAGATTCTGAAGCATATTGGCTTGATGCAGGATGATCTTCCGGAGGCAACGAAGAAGCCATGGGCGAAAGGGGCCAGGCTCGAACTGAATTTCAAGACACCGACTCCGGGTGACCCCAAGCACACGCTTCCCCTCTGCACCACCTCGCTCGCTTGCGTAGTCTACCCGTGGAAAGTCAGCTTCCGCAAAGCGGCGCCGGACGGCCGTGGCGGCAATGACGTATGGCGAATAAGAGTCTGATCCGGTCGATCTTCACACCGCAAAGCAACGCGCCCACGCATAGCCGTCGCTCCGCAGCTCTGCGGCAGAACGGGCCAGGGCGGCGCACCTGCGACGCCTTCACAATCCCGGTTCGCCCTGCCCGGGCGGCGAATCCCCGTCGCTGACTTTCAGCCTGGGCAGCCACCAAGTCGCAGCGCGGAGGTGCCCGCGTCCCACGCCAAGTGAGCAATCCGTCATCCGGTCGCAGCAAGCTTCCAGGTCGTCCAGCCGCTCACGGCCGACACGTCGGCGTCGATCTCGAAGGGATGGGTCGCCGTGCAGGCGACATGGCCGGGAATCGATGCGTCGCCGTAGAACTCGCGCCGCCGCCGGATTCCCCGCAGGTCATCAATCAGAGGGGCCGTAGTCGAACTGTTTCCGGCGCCCTCGGCATCACCTGGATGCTCGTTGCTCCGGCGGGACGCAGCCGGAAGCGATTCCGATGGAATGCGATCATAAACCGACCTCCCCGCCCGGAGAACGATCTGCCTTCAGCAACTCGACCCAGGAAAGTCCGCCCTTGCACGTCGAAAGTCAGTCTCCGGAACACGGTGGTTCATCCCCGAGGGCGCGACAGCTGGCCGCAATTGGGAAAGTGTGGCCGTGGTCGAATTGTTTTCCCGGCGGCTTGCCTGTGGGCAATTGGGGACATGGTTATCCATCAAACCAGTGACAAGTCGCCACCATCGGAATCGTCATGCTGCCAAAGCCACAGGCAACGGTAATTGAAACCGCCCTTCAACCACTCCTCGAACCGAGATGTCTTCATCCAGATCCTCCCAGCGCAATGCGGCCCCATTTAGGCATAGCTCGACCTGAGCCAAGGCGGCGTCGGATGCCTGCGCAAGCAAACGAAAGCGCGCGGCGGGGAAGCCGATCTGGCGGCCATCCGTCAGTTCGATGAATACCATCCGGCCTGCCACCCATGCACGGATGGCACGGGGATCGAGTTCAAGTGCGGCTGTGCTCATGCCATTTCTCCAGGAGAAGCGCCTCGTGTTCAAGGACCGCCATTTCAATGCGTCTCACCTCGGTCGGTTTTATGCCATCCACTCGGGCCAGTCGCACGGGCGAAAGCCAGAACTTGCATTCCCCGTCGGGCGTTCGGACATGGATATGCGGCGGCTCCTGGCCTTCGTCGGAGTAGAAGTGGAAGCGCCAGTTGAGCAGACGCAAGACGGTAGGCATCGTGGTTCCGCTGTCAAGCCTTGTAAAGCCAGCTTACATCAAGAATGTCTAGGGGGAACAAACCGCCATTGTCGCGCGCCCACTTGCCTCGTTCGGCAGCCCAGTAGGCTGGGTCGAGGAACGAGACCCGGCATCCGCGTCCAGCCTCGGCTGGCTGGGTTTTCAACCCAGCCTACGGCGGGATGCCGCCCTACGGGGACTGACTTTCTCGGCAGAGCGGGCGCGGGTGGCGCACCTGGAACACCTTCACGATCCCGGTTCGTCCCGGCCCGGGCGCGGCGGGCGATCGGTCATCCGGCCGCGCCCAGCTTCCAGGACGTCCATCCGCTCACGGCCGACACTCCGGTGTCGATCTCGAAGGGATGCGTCGCCGTAGAACTCGCGCAGCCGCCGGATGCCCCGCAGGTCATGGCGGTCCGGGGATTCGTTGTGCTTGCAATCGATGGCGTACAGACGTTGCCCCCACTCGACGAGCAGATCGACCTCGTTGCCGCCGCGGCATCGCGCCAGTACCAGAGCATGGCTTCCGGATGGAGCCAATGGATCAAAAGGGCCGGTGGTCGAATTGTTTCTGGCGCACCCAGCATCACCTGGGGGCTGATGGCTCCTGCGAGAAACACCAAGCATCGATTCGGATGGAATGCGATCACAAACCGACTTCTCCGCCCCGAGAACTGTCCGCCACTGGTAACGATCCTCGCATTGCTTACCTTGGGCGCTGAAAGTCAGCCTCCGGAACACGGCGGCCCATCCCCGAGGGCACGGAGGCTGGCCGCAACGCCGCACACGATCCCGCACCGATCCCGCACCGGGCTGGTGCGCCCGCGCGCCGTCGCGTATTCTCGAATGCTCCCTTTCGCGACAGGTTCCGAATTGGGTTTCTGGCAAACCTGGTGGCTGCGCTTCAAGCCGGATCCGGTGACCATCTCCACCGGCGAGCGCCTGCGTTCGGGCTTAGCGGCGCTGCTGGCGGTGTTCGCCACCACCGCGCTGAGCCAGTTGCTGCCGGGGCAGAGCGTCTGGATGCTGGCGGCCGTGGGGGCGTCGTCGGTGCTGCTGTTCGTGCTGCCCAGCGGCCCGCTATCCCAGCCGTGGCCGGTGATTGGCGGCTATCTGGTGTCGGCGCTGGCGGGGGTCACCTGCGCGAAGTGGGTGCCCCACCTGCCCCTGGCCGCGGCGCTGGCGGTGAGTGGTGCCATCCTCGCCATGCTGTGGCTGCGCTGCGTGCATCCGCCGGGCGGCGCGGTGGCGCTCTATGCGGTGCTCGGCGGCGAAGCGGCGCATGCGCTGGGCTATCAGCTTCGTGCTGATGCCGGCGCTGGCCAACGCCGTGCTGCTGGTCGGGGCGGCGCTGGTGGCGAACAACCTGCTGCCCCACCGCCACTATCCGCGGCGCCCGCCCTCACCGCCGCCACAGTCGGCGCTGTCACCCGCCTCCGCCGGCCTGACGCCCAGCCATCGCGACGTGGCGGAGGCACTCGCGGAGTACGATCGCCTGCTCGACATCAGCGAGGAGGATCTCGACGGAGTCGTCGGCCTGCTCACGCAGCGCATGTTCGAGCGCGCCTACGGGCCCCTGCGGGTAGCGGACGTGATGCTCGCCGACGCGCCGAGCGTGCGCGCCGACGCCCCGACGCTGACTGCGTGGCGCACCCTGCGCCGCTACCGCCTGCCGGCGATCGCAGTGGTGGACGGCGACAACCGCCTCGTGGGTCTGGTGGGAATGAACGACTTCATCGACCGCACCGGCGCCCGCGGCGCGGCGGACTTGCGGCGGCGCATCGCCCGCTACCTGCTGCACAACATGGGCCGCGACAACACGGTCGCGGCGCTGATGGTGCCGCCGGTGGTGACAGCGCGGGCGGACATGCACATCGCCGAGCTGATGCCCTGGTTCGGCCCCCACGCCTGCCACAGCATCCCGGTGGTGAATCGCGCCCACCAGTACGTCGGCATGGTCTCGGCGGCGGCGACGATCGCCGCCCTCTACCGGGCGAAAGTCAGCGCGCAGCGACCGGCTACTTGAGATAGACGTAGGTGCCGGGTGCCTCTTCAAGGGGGTTGTAGCCCCTGTCGGCGGCGCCGATGCGCGGCGGCGCCACCCGCTCGCCGCTGCGGGCCGCGAGCCAGCCCTGCCACGCCGTCCACCACGAGCCCTCGCGCACTTCGGCTGCACTCTGGTAGGTATCAGGGTCGATGTACTTGCCGTCGTAGGGGCGCGTCAGGATGCGGTAGCTGCGGTTGCGCCGTCCCGGTTCGCTGACGATGCCGGCGTTGTGACCGCCGGTGGTGAGCACGAAGGTGATTTCGGTGTCGGCCAGCAGATGCATCTTATATACCGAGCGCCAGGGCGCGACGTGGTCGCTCACCGTTCCGACGGCAAACACCGGCAGCCTGAGGTCGTTGAGGGCGACGGGCCGCCCGCCGACACGGTAGCGCCCCTCGGCAAGGTCGTTGCCGAGGAACAGGCGCCGTAGGTATTGCGAATGCATGCGGTAAGGCATGCGCGTGGCGTCGGCGTTCCAGGCCATCAGGTCGTTCATCTGCGGCCGCTCGCCCAGCATGTACTCGCGCACCATGCGCGACCAGATCAGGTCGTTGGAGCGCAGCAGCTGGAATGCGCCGGTCATCTGCCCGGCGGCGAGGAAGCCGCGGTCGAACATCATGTCTTCGAGGAAGGTCACCTGGCTCTCGTCGATGAACAACGCCAGTTCGCCCGGCTCGCTGAAGTCGGTCTGGGCGGCGAGCAGGGTCATCGAGGCGAGGCGTTCGTCGCCGTCGCGCACCATCGCCGCCGCGCCGATGGCGAGCAGCGTGCCGCCCAGGCAGTAGCCCACGGCATGCACCTTCTGCTCCGGCACGATGGCATTCACCGCGGCTATTGCGTCCATCAGCCCCATGCGCAGGAAGTCTTCCATGCCGCGGTCGCGGTCGCCGGGGTCGGGGTTCTTCCAGGAAATGCAGAACACCGTATGGCCCTGGTCCACCAGGTACTTGATCATCGAGTTCTGCGGCTGCAGGTCGAGGATGTAGTACTTCATGATCCACGCCGGCACGATCAGCACCGGTTCCGGGTGCACGGTCTCGGTGGTGGGCGAGTACTGGATCACTTCCATCAGGCGGTTGCGAAACACCACGCGCCCCGGCGTGATCGCCAGGTTCGCACCGACCTGCCAGGCTTCGCTGCCGACGGGGGGGCGACCCGCATGGGTGCGCTCGAAGTCGGTGAGCCAGTTGAACCAGCCGTACCAGAGATTCTGACCGCCGGTCTCGAAGGTCTTGCGCAGCACCTCGGGATTGGTCGCCGGGAAGTTCGCCGGCGAAACGAGGTCCAGCAACTGGCGGGTGACGAAGGTCACCACCTCCTCGTGGTGGCGCGACACGCCGCGGATTTCGGTGGTCGCGTTGTACCACCACTGCTGGGTCAGCAGGAACGACTGGTAGATCAGGTTGAAGGGCCACTGCCGCCAGTCGGCGTGGCTGAAGCGCCGGTCCTGTTCCAGCGGCTCGATGCAGGGCGGGGCGCCTTCGGAGAACGCATGCGGGGCGTAAAGCGCGAAGCGGGCCAGCTTGCGCCAAGCCTTCTGCACCAGATCGTTCTGCTTCGCCGGCGACAGGTGCAGGTGCGACAGCCAGTCGCTGTAGGCGAGCAGCAGCGACGACGGCGAGATCGCCGAAGTCGCCCGCGCCAAGCGCGGCGTGCAGGGCACGATCGTAACCGTCGGCCGACAATGCGATCTGCATGCGCGCTTCGGGCGGCGGCGCAGGCGGTCTTGGAATGCGGGCCTGAGTGGCGGCGGGGACCTGGGGAGGCGCGACGGGATCCATACTTTTTCTCCTTGCCGCGGCCGGTAACGGGAGCGCAACGCGCCGCGGATCGCCATTGACGGACTCGATCATATTGCGCCGCAGCGAAGCCGCATTGACAGCCATCAACGGCTCAGCGGAAAGGCGTCTGCGGCGCACTGACTTTTCCTCGGCAGGGAGGGGCGCGATCGTCGCGCATGCGACATTCGGTCGCATGAGCAATTGCGAATATTCAATGACCCTTGATCGAATCGCGGCTAGGGTTGGGCCGTCGGTTTCTACCCGGTCGCCCGGCTCCCACCGACCCGCACCGCACTCTCCGGCGGCATCTGTCCGTTCCCGCCACCGGGGAAGTCACTGATGCAACGCGACCGGTTACAAGAGGGAGATCAACATGAGGATCGAGCGCTCACGGATGGCGGCGCGGGCCATATTTGACCCACTGACAGCGCTGCTGACGGTCACCCTGAGTTTCGGCGTTCTGGCTCCCGCCAGCGCAGCCAAGTGAGGGGGGGGTCAGGGGCAAGGTCAGGGGCAAGGTCAGGGGCAAGGTCAGGGGCAGGGCCCCGGGCAGCAGACAGGCACCCCCCACGATTTCAAGTACGACGCCGCGACCCAGACCTATTTCGTGAAAGGGGAGCGCATCGGCGTCGGTGCCGTCAAGCGCGACCTGAACGGCGCACTGTGCTCGAAATGCCATGCAGGTGCGGCGGACGAGTTGAAGGCCTCGGTGCACTTCACGGCCAAGGCGCCCAACCAGCGCATCATGTTCCCCGGCGGCGGCGCCCACGGCATGCTTGATCGCGCCTGCGGTCTCACCGGCAGTTCCCAACTCATCAACTTCAACACCGACGTCAACCTGGCGGAATGCGGCAAGTGCCACACCGGGCGCTATCTTCCCGTCATGGAAGTCGCGTTCGCGGAGATGTTCAAACTCCAAAAACTTCCCGACCCCGCAGGGCAGGCCAAGCGCATCGTCGATGCCGGACTCGACTGCCTGATCTGCCACGCCGGCGAATACCGGGCCGTGCCCGAAGGCACGCTCGCTTCGGTCGCCGGCTTCGCAACCGCTGGTGCCGAAGCACCGGTGCCGGCCGGCTTTCCGCGAGCGGCGCGCGACGACGGTGACTTCGACCAGGACGAGAAGCCCGACCCGATCCTCTATCTGCACGAAGATGACGTCGAACCGCTCGCTCCGCTGATGATGGACTTCAACGGCGACGGCAAGCTTGACCCCTGGCCCACCATCGCTCAGGACCGCAGTCCGGCGGCAGTAACGTCGATCGGCAAGACCACCGAGCACACCTGCCTGCGCTGTCACGAGCACGCCCGCACCGGCTACAAGCGCGCCACCCTATTCGCCGAGGGCTACGACGTGCACGCCACCGCCAGGAGCGGGCCGTTCGTCGGCGCCGCCAACCGCTGCACCGTGTGCCACACCGCAAGCCAGCACAAGTTCGTGCGCGGCCACAACGTGGGCGGCGATCTCGCCGCGGCCGACTATCCGCCACCAGCGATCGGCATGACCGACGAGCACGATCTGACCTGCGTCCAGTGCCACCCCGCCGACAAGCTCGGCATGCAGCGCAAGGGGGGCGTGCACGACGCGCGCCACCTCGACAAGATCGCGTGCGAGACCTGCCACATCCCGGCCACCGGCGGCATCACCTACTCGCTGTTCGGCCACGGTGCGCACCTGCTGTTCGGTCGCAATGCCGAGAGCAAGGACACCCGCCTGATCAGCGCCGACCACACCATGGCCACCGACGAGCAGGACATCGCCGAGGACTTCGAGGCCTACCGCATCGCCCCGACCCTGGTCTGGTTCAACGGCGGCGCCTCCTTCCTGGCCCAGAACCTTGCGGTACGCGGCACGCCCCATGCCAAGATCAACCCCTTCAAGCCCATGGCCAACGGCATGGCTTTCGACGCCCGCTTCTTCCTCAACGAGACGCTGACCAACAACGCCGGCTTCCCGTACAACGCCCACGCCATGTACCGCTTCTACGCCAACGGCGCCAACGCCGAAGTGTTCCAGGCGCTGGGTCTGCTCGGTCTCGCGCCCGAGGAGGTGCGCAAGATCACCTTCGCCGATTTCGCTTCGCCCGATCCCGGGCGCCAGGCGATGGCGATGATGATGTTGTTCCCCAACCTGATTCAGTTCGACAAGCAGAGCTTCGGCTTCGAGCACTACCTCGCCGGCACTGGGTCGGGCCGCGATGCCGACGGCAACGGCATCGTTGACGCCGGGCTTCCGGTCCTCGCCGACATGTTCACCGCCTCGAACATGGGCTTGCGCAAGTTCATGGGATTCAACCGCCCGATGGGCCTGCCCGACGACTACCAGTGGTACCCGTTCTTCGACTCGCCGGACCAGACCATCAGCATGAAGGCGCCCGACGAGAGCCTGATGAAGATGTTCTTCGGCATGCAGGCGGCGCAGGTTCCGCCGGAACAGTTGGCGGCATACCTTCAGGCAATCAAGCACTACCCGGCCTTCTCCAACGGCATCACGGTGGGCGGCCACGGCGTGCGACCGAAACAGGAGGCCCTGGGCGCAGGACGCAACGGCTGCCTGGCCTGCCACGGCGCGGACGGTGTTCTGGCCCAGCCGGTGCCGGTGACGCGCATGACCGATGACGGCATGCCGATGTACCAGTGGAAGTACTACAACGTGCGCGCGCTCACCGACCTCGGCCTGGCGACCCGCGACGAGGACATCCTCGCCGGTCGCGCCCAGGTGGATATCGACGGCAATACGGCCTACGTGCAGGTCGGTGGCCCGATGGTGCTCAACTGGTTCAGGCCCAACGAAGGCTATCGTGCGGCGGCTGATCCGGACAGCCTGAAGGGAACGACGCTCACCGCCGACCAGCTCACGACCGGCGACGGCCCCTGGATGCCGGCTCTGGAACCGGTGACCGACTTCGTCCCCAACTATCTGGTGCTGGGCTATGCCCGCGACGAAGTGATCTGGAAGAAGAAGGGCAAGCGCTGATCGCGCGGCTCTCCGCAGTCAAGACCGAAGCCTCCCCTCGCGGGGAGGTTTCATTTTGGCGGCGCGGGAGAGCTGGGAACCCACACTCGAACTGCCGCGATGGCCCTCAGACGGGTCGAAACCGCTGGGTGCGACGATATGCCGCACCCCCCGGAAGCCGCGCCAGGCCTTGTTTCTCGGGATTGTAGGAAGATTACCTACAGAGGATTGCGAATTCGCAATGGGTTGCCGCCACGCGGGGCGTAGCTTTCTCTGCGTCGACAGGCTCCGGCGATGCGGTCCGAATCAAGTGCAACGATCGCGGGGTCGATTGCCGATTCCAACTATAAAGCGGAGGTTCCCATGAAATCGACTACGTCCAGAGGCGGGGGCTGGGAGTTGCTGTCCAGCGTCCTGCTCGCAGTCTTGCTGTGCTTCGGCAACGTCGGTGCGTTCGCCCAGGGCGGGCCCGGCGGTGGCGGAGGTGGTGGTGGTGGTGGTGGCGGTGGCGGTGGCGGTGGTGGTGGCGGTGGTGGAGGCGGTGGTGGAGGCGGTGGTGGCGGTCACACCGCCCCCGACTTCGGCGACATGATCGTGCTGTACCGCGGCGCGAACGGCGTTCCGATCCCGAGCCTGGCACAAGACGTCATCAACCCGGAAACCGGCCTACCGGAGCCGGGGGGTGAGTGCCTCCAGCCGATCGCGGAGCCCGGACTCACGACTCTGACCAATTCGGTAACGGGTGAGACCGTTACATGCACTCCGGCGCCCGGCACCAACTCCTGCCTGATCCCGGTGGACCAGTTCTCCTGCTCGATCGTCGTCGGCTACGAGAGCTATGCCCAGGCGGTCGACTTCGCGCGCATGAACGTGGCGCGGGCTCCGGACACCGTGATGGACCGGCAACTCGCCGACCTGCTCGTCAATCTGAGTTTGGCGCAGTGCCTGACCCTCGACCCGGCGGGCCGCATCGTCATGACGGGCCCCGACACCCTGGACAGCGACGGCGACGGCGACACCACCGAAATGATCTCCAAGACCGTGGATTCGCCGCTGCAGAACCTGGCCATCTATCGCGAGATGATGACCAAGGGCTACCTCGGCGACGCCACGGCGTCGATCGCGCTGCCCGCGCCGCCGATTCCCGGCTACGGCTTCATCGACACGGCCGCCAAGGGACTGGGCGCGGCCGCCGACAAGGCCGGCAAGATCGACGTCGACGTGGTGGTCTATCTGAACCAGATACTGGGCCTGTCGGACCCCGCGACGACCACGGTGCTGCCGAAGATACTGCGACATACCGCGACGAAGTCCAGGGCAACATGGTGCGCGTCACGAAGTACTTCCTCGACTATCGCGCTTACGCCTATGGGCGCAGCGGCACGTACGGCGAGCTTCCGTTCCCGCCCTACATCCCGGCCACGGGCCCGATCGCCGGCTGGTTCGAGTACCTGACGCTCTATCCCGACTTCACCACGCCCGCCGGTGACCCGCTGTTCTTCATCGCGGAAGGTCCGATCTTCCCGGTCGTCTTCGCCAGCCTTCCCGGCTTCACCGCCGGCAACATCGGCGGCTTCGCCCAGGCTTCCGACGATGCCCGTGCGGTGATCGACTTCGTCCACAGCCATCCGGTGCTCGCCGGCTACGAAACGCCGATTCCCTGCGGCGACGTGCAGCCTCCGCTCCCGCCCGACATCAAGTACGACGTCGCGCTGAGCACGCTGCAGATGCCCATCCGCATGGTCGGCGGGACGGCGCGCGAAGGCACGGTGACCGTCACCAACTCCAAGGGCCCGGATCCGGCTTCGGGCACGGTGACCGTCACGGGCATGGCCACCTCCGGAGGGACCTGGAACTATGCGGCGAGCTTCGATTTCATCGGGCTTGCCCCGGGGGCCAGCACGAGCTGGACGATCGCCTTCACGGGCCCGAGCTTCGCGACGACGATCAACTGGACCGCGACCGTCAAGGCTCCCTATGACGTCCTAGGCACCAACAACACCCTGACCGACACGACGCGCGTCCTGCGACCGCGCGGACGCAGCGGATCGGGCGAAGGGGAATAAGAGAAGAGGCGAGTCGGCCGGCGGAGCGCAAGTCCGCCGGCCCTCGCCGCGGGACATTCCTGGGCCTGACTGCGGCGCGACGCCGCAGCCGTTCCCGCCGGTGCTCGTCGAGCTCCGGCGGGCTTGTTGTCTGCCGGCGCGCACGCCACGCGATGGAAGCCGTTCCATCGCCCCAGCCCATCGTCCCCACTGATCAAACGAAAGCGAGAGGAGGAACGTCCATGAACGCACGAACCCCGAAACTGTTCTGCGCGGCGCTCTTCGCCGCAACGGCCGCCAGCGCGGCGGCCGATGCGCCGAAGCCGCTGCCCTATCCCTTCGCATGGGCCACGGTGGTCAACAATGGCGATTACATGCCGACGGACACCTGTGACCCGGCGAATCCGCCGACACCGCCGACACCCGCATGCCGCAAGTTCAACAGCTACAACCAGCCCTCGGTCAATGCCAAGCGGGTCGTCGTGATCCGGGCCCGCAGCCGCGGCGGTCAGGGCGGCGGCCAGCCGGTGCATGGCGTCTATACGCGCGACATGGCTGCCGGCGCTCCGGTCGTCAAAGTCTTCGACCGCCGGACGCAAGTGCCCCAGCCCAACAACCTCGGAAGCCTGTTCATCGAGCCGCCCTCGTTCCCGCGCATCGACATCGCCTCCGACACCATCGCCACCCGCGGCAACCATCAGCCGGTGTGGACCTACCTGCTGCCCGATGGCACCGAAACACGGGCAGGAACCACCGGCATCTACACCAACCCCTTCGGCGATCTGATCACCGGCGCGAGCAAGCTGGGCGCAGTGCCCGACTTCTCGTTCTTCCAGGTTCCCGAAGCCCCGGGCATCCCCTTCGACGTCTTCCCCGGCGCACCGGCGGTGACGCGGGGGGCAACCATCGTCTTCAAGGGCAACTACACGGTGGCCGGCATCGGCAGGACAGGCGTGTACTACCGCGAGCTGACCGACGCTCCCATCCCCCTTGCGGACGGAAGCACCCTCGCCCCGGCGGGCGGAACCAATCCGGTGGTGCTGATCGCCAACAACACCTCGACCTTCATTCCCGGGACGGCGACGATCTTCGGGTCCACCGCACCACCCAGCGCCGCCAACCGTCTGGCGGTGTTCGCCGGTTTCGACAACGAGGAGAACCCGACGCTGGGCGGCATCTACCTGGCGCGGCTGGTCGGCTCCGAACCACCCCTCAGGACGCTCGTCGCCATCGGCGCCCAGGTTCCGGGCGAGAACCGCAGAACCCGCTTCACCCACCTCGGCGAGGGCGTGTCCTTCGACGGCCGCTTCGTGGCCTTCTGGGGCGCCTGGGGCACCGAAACCAGGACACTGAACCTGGTCTGCCCGGACGAAGGCAACCAGGATCGCCGGGCCTTCTGCATCCGGCTCTGCCAGGAAGATCCCGCCAACTGCATCCGCAGCGTCCCGGTGAACCAGGGCATCTTCGTGCACGACATCCTGACCCGGCAGACCCGCCCCGTCGCCAAGACGCCGGACGATTTCGACGACTTTGTGTACTGGAACTTCTCGGGCCGCGTCCCGGGCACGGGCGAAGGCGACGACGATGGCGAACTGGCGCGCTGGTGTTCCGCGTCCTTCGTTGCCGTCTCCGGGCGGGTTGACGGGCTGCTGCTCGACTCGACCTACCACGTCGCCTTCAAGGCACGGACGGGCGACGTCGCCAACGGCGCCTACGTGGCACCGGTGGATGGCATCTACCTGCGCAGGGGGCCGGGTGAGCCGAAGATCGTGCCGGTCGTGGAAACCGGTACGGACGGCACCCTGATCGATCCCGAGGCGGTGTTCGACGACGATGGTGATCCCGCCACCCCGCCGGTCGCGCTGCCCGTCACCGAGATGGGCATCGAGCGCGACGGCTTCCGGGGCCGCTGGCTCGCCATCAACGTCAGCATGGGAACCGAAGAAGCAGGCTGGGCCGGCGTCTATGTGACGCGCGTGCGCGAGCGGTAAGCCGATCTCGCCTTGCGTGGCAGCGGTCGAGGTGTGTGGCCGTTGCCGCGTAGGGTGCGCCGCGCGCACCGATCCAGGCTCACGAACGGTGCGCGCGGCGCACCCTGCGGCTGTCCAATCCGGCCACCGCGAGCCAAGGGCGCCCGTGCAACTCGGCTGACGATGGTTGCTAATCCGGAGTCTCCTTGACCCCTCGGGGGCGGGCTGGGCGCAGCCCGGCCCTGGGGGCGCTCAGCTTCGGGCCGATTCCGACACCGGGTTTCGCCGGCGCCCGCCGCCATCGGCTGCGCCGCGCAGGCGCCTGTGTTATTTTCGCGCGGCCCCGGCCGAAACCGTCGATGCCCGCTCATCGACGGCAGGCGGGCCGGCAAGGTCTTCGATCCCGGAGGTACGAACGCGCCATGAGCTTGACCGCACAGGAACTCTACGACGGCATCGGCGCCAGCGAGCGCTTTTCCGGCCGCATCCACTGGGCGACCGACGTCCCCTTCGCCGGAACGCCGGGCCACCTCTACGTGTTCCGCAGGCGCCGCCGCATCACCTCGGCCCACCTGGCGGCGATCACCCACCGCAGCGGCGACGTCGAGGTCTGCCTGATGCGCATGGACGGCATCCCCATGATCTACATCGGCAGCCGCGGCATGGCGGTGGCCACCGTGTTCGTGCCGCCCACCGACATCGGCATCGAAAGCTACGAGTGGGTGGCCCACACCCATCCGCTTGAGATGGAAACGCCCTACGAAGGCGTGGCCCACGGCGCGACGCCGGCGGACCGGCGCGCGCTGGAGACGATCCACGAACGCTGGGGCCAGACCGAATCCACGGTCATCGTCTGCCGCCGCGGCCGCGTCGAACGCGAAGCCCCCTTCGCCATCGAATACGACGGACGCACGCCCGCCGGCACGCGCCGGCTGTGGACCCCTGGCTCCTGAGACCGTGCGAAGACGATTCCCCTGGCATCGATGACCCGTTCTGCCCCGGCGGCCCTGCTGCGCCTTGCGCTGGCCGCCCTCCTGCTGGTCGCCGGCAGCGCCCTGGCCCAGGGCGCCGCCCCACGGGGACTGACTCCCGTGCCGAACCGTCCCGCCGCCCCCGAGATCGCTGATGGTCTATACCTTCGCCCGCGTCGGTGCGGCGTTGAAGATGCGCGGCGAGGATGTCTATGTCCAGGGGCGCCGCTCCTGGGTGCGCCTGCACGAGAAAGGCGGCAAGCGGCACGACATGCCCTGCCACCACAATCTGGAAAGCTACCTTCACGCCTATACCGAGACGGCCCAGATCGGCGCCGACCCCAAGGGCTACCTCTTTCGCACCGCGGTGCGCCGTACCAGCGAACTTTCCGAACGGCCAATGAGCCAAGCCGACGCGTACCGCATGATCCGCAGGCGCGCGGCAGCGGCGGGTATTCTCACCAAGGTCGGCAACCACTCCTTCCGCGCCACCGGCATCACCGAATACCTCAAGAACGGCGGCAAGCTGGAAATCGCCCAGCAGATGGCCAGCCACGAAAGCGCCCGCACCACCGGCCTCTACGACCGCCGCAACGACC
This sequence comes from uncultured beta proteobacterium, assembly GCA_963696505.1. Classification (GTDB taxonomy): domain Bacteria; phylum Pseudomonadota; class Gammaproteobacteria; order Burkholderiales; family Rhodocyclaceae; genus CAVOKN01. The sequence continues at coordinate 24,703 of CAVOKN010000008.1, forward strand.
AGGTCAGCCTCGACGAGGTCGAGCGCATCGTCATCTGAGGTCACCCCTGTACCGGGTATTCTGGTACCGCTTCCCGAGTCGCCCGCGGTCAGCTCGGCGCGGCGAAGCTCGGATACAGAGGATCGCGCGGTCGGTCGAATGCAACTGTGCCACCTCCGGCGCGTCTCCACCACTGACCCGTCCTTGGTCGGGAGACCGTGGATCGGCCTCAGCCGCCGTTCGCTGCCGCCGAAAGCTGTCGCTCGCGGATGGCAGTTGCCCAAGCATCCGCTGACTCGTCCCGACCCAAAGGCGACGGTCGCGCTCCCGACTAATGACCGTCCGCTTCGGGAGGTGGAGCGGACCGTCGCGAAAGGCTTCGGGGTGACGGTGGCTCGAGCCAGCCTGGCGGTTCCCGATGCGGTAGCGCAACCCACCGCTTTCATGAACTACTTCATCGCGCCGCTGACTGTACAGATTCAAGGGGTATCCTGTTAGCTCCACTAGGCCCATGATACTGGATATCCATCCACATGCTATCCCCAATTCCGGGCAAAGACTACCCCCGAACCTGGAGCGAGTTCCTGGACCGGTTTGCCACCGAAGAAGCCTGCTTGGACTACGTTGAGCGGTTGTGCTGGCCGGACGGATTCGTCTGTCCCGCCTGCGGCGTACACGCCGAGCCATACCGAGCCAGCCGACTGAGGTTGATGTGTCGCAGTTGCCGACATCAGACATCGGTGACGACGGACACGATCTTTCAGAAGACCCGCACGCCGTTGCGCGTGTGGCTGGCCGCTGCCTGGTATGTGACGAACCAGAAACTCGGTGTCAGCGCGCTGGGCCTGCAACGCGTGCTCGGACTGGGTAGCTACCAGACCGCCTGGACCCTGCAGCATCGCTTGCGTCGGGCCATGGTTCGCCCCGAGCGAGAGAAACTGCATGGCTTGGTTGAGATCGATGAAACCTATCTGGCGATCACCGACCGCCTCGTACCCGTGTCTGCCAAGGGCAGAAAGAGCAAGACTGCCAAGGTCGTGGTGGCCATCGCGGTCGAGATCCTCACGCCCCGAGGGTTCGGGCGCATTCGGCTGCGCCGCCTCAAGGACGATAGCGCGGCCAGCGTGATCCCGTTCGTGCGCGACGTGGTCGATCCCGCCAGCGTGGTCTGTACCGATGGTTCGGCCGCCTACCTGGACTTGAAGCCCCTCGGTTTCGAACATGAGCGCAAGGTCATGCTCGGCTCGGACTTGGCTGCCCATGTGCTCATGCCGGGCGTCCACCGGGTTGCCTCGCTGCTCAAGCGCTGGATTCTGGGCACACACCAAGGCTCCGTCCAGCCAGACCAACTCGACTTCTACCTGGACGAATTCGTGTTTCGCTTCAACCGCAGAACCTCTCGCTCGCGGGGCATGCTCTTCTACCGGCTGATGGCGCAGGCCGTCAGAGCGGCGCCGGTCACTTATGCCGATGTCGCCCTGAAACGGAGAACGGCCAGGAAATAGTGGACCTAACAGGATACCCCTTACAGATTCACAGTCTTCCATCCCGATTCCCCGATCAGGATGGTCATGTCTGCCGCCGCGCCCTGCGCCTCACCTCGCACTGCGCGCTATCGCCGCCGCCAGCCCGAACGCACGTTGCTCTATCGCACCGTGCAGGGCCACCTGGCGACCTGGCTCGAACTCACGCGTGACAGTGCGTCGGGCACTTCGGTGCCGGCCTACGTCGAGCGCGAATTTCGCCGCTACCTCGAATGCGGCATCCTTGCCCACGGCTTCGCTCGCGCCCGGTGTGGCCAGTGCGGGCACGACTTCCTGATCGCTTACTCGTGCAAGGGCCGGGGCGTGTGTCCGGCCTGCAACGCGCGGCGCATGGTCGAGACCGCCGCCCATCTGACCGACCACGTCATGCCGCGGCTACCGGTGCGCCAGTGGGTGTTGTCGGTGCCCAAGCGCCTGCGCTACTACCTGCACAGCGACCCGGCCGTACAAACCCTGGCGCTGCACATCTTCCTCAGTGCGGTGGAGCAGGGTTTGCGCCGGTGTAGTCCCGGGGCGGGTGTGGCCTGGCGCATCGGGGCGGTCGCTTTCATCCACGGCTTTGGCGCCCTGCTCAATCCCCATGTGCACTTCCACTGCGTGGTCATCGAGGGGGTTTTCGAGGCCGATGGCGCGGGCGGCGCGCGCTTTCACGAAGCCCGGGGCGTCGGTCCCGAAACCGTCGCCGAGATCCAGGCCAAGGTGCGCCGGCGTCTGCTGCGTGCGGCTGCCCGGCGTGGGCTTCTCGAACGCCAAGACGCGCAGGCGATGGGCGCTTGGGATCACGCCGGGGGTTTCTCGCTCGATGCCAGCGTGCGCATCGAAGCGCAAGACCGAGAGAGCCTGGAGCGCCTGCTGCGTTACTGCGCCCGGCCGGCCTTTGCGCTGGAACGCTTGCGTGAAGTCGATCCCGAGCATCTGGTCTATGAGAGCGTCAAGCCGGGCCCCAGAGGCAGCGTTACGCTGATGCTCACCCCGCTTGAACTGCTCGATCGTCTGGCGGCCCTGATCCCGCCGCCACGGCGGCATCGCCACCGCTACTTCGGGGTGCTGGCGCCGAATGCACCGCTGCGCGCGGCGGTGACTGCACTGGCGGGCCAGCAGGCCGAAGCGCCGGCCGCCCAGACACCGGCTGCGGCGGCCGGCGCAGCGCCAAGCGCCCCAGCGAGCGCATCAGCCCAAACGCCACAGGCGGCAGAAGAGCCGATCCATCGCCGGGCGGCGCGCTACGCCTGGGCCCTGCTGCTTGCCCGGATCTATGAGTTTTTCCCGCTGCTGTGCCCCAAGTGCGGCGGCGAGATCCGGATCATCGCCTTCATCAACGAGGCGATTGCCGTGCGCGAGATTCTCGCGTACCTGGGCGAGCCCACCTCACCGCCGCCTATGGCGCCGGCCCGCGGGCCGCCGCTGTGGGAGATGACCGACGCCGGCCAGGGCGAGTTGGACCCGCAGGCCCAACCGGCACCGGACTACGAATTCGATCAGCGCATCGCCTGGTAGCTCGACGAGGATCCGATCTCGCCCCTCGGGGAGCGCTCGTGCCGTGGGTCGCCGGGACGGCCTGCTCGGCCGTCCCGGCGACCCACGGCACGACTTGCGTTGTGATTCGGGTGCGGTTTTCAGGCTTCATCAGCATGCAGTTCCCGCGTGACGAGTGCTCACGCCGTCCTGTAACGACCCGCAATACCCGGGATACTTGCGGAAGTGCCGTTGGATTTCCTATCCTTAGTGCCGTCGGATCTCCTATCCTTCAGTTCCCGCGTGACGAGTGCTCACGCCGTCCTGTAACGACCCGCAATACCCGGGATACTTGCGGAATGCCGTTGGATCTCCTATCCTTAGTGCCGTTGGATCTCCTATCCTTAGTGCCGTTGGATCTCCTATCCTTCCTTCTCTGAACGGGCTGCGCGCCCCGCTGCCGCGCCCCCCCGGCAACGCTCCGATCGCGCGCGATAGCTGTCGCACCGCTGTCAGGAAAAGACCGGCGAAGCGTCGGATTCCATGGCAGGAGAGGCCCTCCGAGCCGGGTGCGACAATTTGCCATAGCTGCGAACTCCGCGCCACGCCTCGCATCCGCCCGTGTAGGACATTCTCCGACAAGAAATTGCGAGTTCGCATTGATCGGCCGACAAGGTGGGCGTAGCTTGCAAATCGCTGTTGGCCCATGCGATCTGCGGCGACCTCCCGTGTCCTGCGGATCGCTAATTCAAAGAACGATGCGGAGGTTCCCATGAAATCGACTACGTCCAGAGGCGGGGGCTGGGAGTTGCTGTCCAGCGTCCTGCTCGCAGTATTGCTGTGCTTCGGCAACGCCGGTGCGTTCGCCCAGGGCGGGCCCGGCGGTGGAGGAGGTGGTGGCGGTGGTGGTGGCGGCGGCGGCGGCGGCGGCGGCGGCGGTGGCGCCGGTGGTGGCGGCGGCGGTGGCGGTGCCACGGCCCCCGACTTCGGCGACATGATCGTGCTGTACCGCGGCGCGAACGGCGTTCCGATCCCGAGCCTGGCACAAGACGTCATCAACCAGGAAACCGGCCTACCGGAGCCGGGGGGTGAGTGCCTCCAGCCGATCGCGGAGCCCGGACTCACGACTCTGACCAATTCGGTAACGGGTGAGACCGTTACGTGCACTCTGGCTCCTGGGACCAACTCCTGCCTGATCCCGGTGAACCAGTTCTCCTGCTCGATCATCCTCGGCTACGAGAGCTACACCCAGGAAGTGGACTTCGGGCGCATGAATGTGGCGCGGGCGCCGGATGACGTGATGGACCGTCAGCTCGCCGATCTGCTCGTCAGCCTCAGCTCGGCCCAGTGCCGGACCCTCGACCCGGCGGGTCGCATCGTCATGACCGGCCCCGACACGCTCGATGCCGACGGCGACGGCGATACCACCGAGCTGATTGCCAAGACGGTGGATTCGCCGCTGCAGAACCTGGCGATCTATCGCGAGATGATGACCAAGGGCTACCTCGGCGCAGAGGACGATCCGATCGTGTTGCCGGCGCCACCGATCCCAGGCTATGGCTTCATCGACACCGCAGCCAAGGGGCTCGGCGCCGCGTCCGACAAGGGTGGCAAGATCGACGTGGACCTGGTGTCCTACCTGAACCAGATCCTCGGCCTTTCGCTCAAGGAAACCGTCACCGTCCTGCCGAAGATCTGCGAGTCCTACCGGCAGGAAGTCCAGGGCAAGATGGTGCTGACCGAGAAATGCTTCCTGAATTATGAGCAGCATCAGTACCAGCGCCCCGAGACCTACGGCAAGCTTCCCTTCCCGGCCTACATCCCCGCTGCCGCGCCCATCGAGGGCTGGTTAGAGTATCTGGACGTATACCCTTACGCCCCGACAACCGATGGCAAGGCGCTGTTCTGGATCACCGAGGGGCCGATCTACCAGGTCGTCTTCGCCAGCCTGCCGGGCTTCACGGGCAAAAACATCGGCGGTTTCGCCCAGGCGGCGGACGACGCCCGCGCGGTGATCGAGTTCGTCCACAGCCATCCGGTGCTCGCCGGCTACGAGACGGTGCTTCTCTGCGGTGACATCCAACCGCCGCCCTCGCTCGATCTCAAGTATGACGTCTCGCTGAGCGCGCTGAAGATGCCGATCCGCATGGTCGGCGGAAAAGAGCGTGAAGGCACGGTGAGCGTCACCAACGAGAAAGGTCCGGATCTCGCCTCCGGCTGGGTGGAGGTGACCGGTGTTGCCACATCGGGAACATGGACCTATCCGAAAACCTTCCACTACTTCACCGGCCTTGCGGCGGGAGCGAGCCAGAGCTTCCCGATCATCTTCACCGGCCCGGCCTATGCGACGACGATCAACTGGACTGCCAAGGTGATCGCGCCCTTCGACGTGCTCAGCACCAACAACAGCATGACCGCGTCAACCCGCGTCCTGAGGCCGCGCGGCGGTACGGGAGGCGGCGAAGGGGAGGAATAGTCACCGACATGCCGGGCCGCGGGAACCTCCGCGGCCCGCAAGATCGGCAGGACGACGAACCGGCTGTGTTCTCCCAGGCAGCGCAGGCTTGTCGTCCATCACCCCGCCCGGACCTCCCTTCCCGGGCGGGGTTTTCACACCATGGCGGGCCGGTGAAGCGTCGAACGCGGCGCCGCGGAACACGCTCCGCGCGTGACGCCGGCTCCCGGTTCAGTCCTCGCCGCTCTCCGGCTTCCTTCCGGGCACGTGCAGACTCACCACGCTGCCTTTCTGCGGTTGATCGGCGTAGTACGGCCGCTCGGTGACATTGATCCCCGCCTGCTGCGCCAGTTCGGCCTCGCGCTCGGCGATCAGCCCGAACAGGTCGCGGATGTCCTCCCGCGTACTCTGCTTCAGAGGATGGAGCATGCCCGGCAGGGGGGTGGTGTCGCGCACTATGCTGGCCAGCACCTTGCGCAAGATGCGCAGGATCATCCGTTCCTTGGACAACTGCTCGTCGCTGTCCTGAGCACCGCTGATTTGATCGTCATTCATTCGGTCTGACCTCGTGTTGGTTGATTGGGCGCATACAGCGCTGCGGCCTGCCCGCGCGCCGAAGCCACCGATGATGCGCCGGTTTTGCGCGGACGGCGTGTCAGCCGGCCCACGACCAGGGCCGCGGCCAGAGTCGCAAGGATATGCTTGAGGGTGTGACCGCTCAGCCAGCCCAGCAGCGCGGCAATCTGGTGATCCAGCAGTTCGGCCGCTTTCGCCAGGACATAGACGAGTATCGCCAGGCCGAAGGCGATCCGGTCGGCGCGCGGCGCTGCATGCAGCGCCTGCCACAGCGGGATCAGCACCAGCGGCAGAAGTTGGATCAGCAGGTAGGGTCGCAGGTCGCCCTCGCCCCTTTGCTCGGTGAAATGCCACCACGCCACGCTGAGCACGGCGAGCAAGCCGAGCAGCGCCGCATCCCGCTGCGTGTCGGAAGACCCGCGCGTTTCGCCACGAACCGCAGCGAGGAGACCCGCGCATGCCAGAGCGATAGGTACGCGATCCCACACCAGCCGCTCGTTGTCCGGGGCAAGGTGATACCAGGCCGAGCCCAGTGCGGTGAGCACCAGTGCGATCAGGAATAGGCGATAGCCAGGCCAGCCGGCGCGGATCGCGGGGTCATGCCGTATCCGCCTCAGCCCGAGCCAACCCCAAAGCCCGACGGCGGCGAAGCCCAGGTTGGAGAGCACGTCGGCAGCTTGGGGCAGGTCGAAAAGTACCGAGCGGTCCGCGAAGGCGTGGTAATCCGGCGGCTGGGGAATCGGCCCGTACCAAAGCAGCAGGCTAGCCGCGGCCAGCGTGATCAACGCGGGAAGGCGCCGAAGCCAGGGAGCATCGCGAAAGTCAGGATGCTCGATCACACGCCGCTCCGCACCGTGGGCCGCTCCCTGCGCTCCCGGAGAAGCCGGGATTCATGCCAACATGAAGGCCGCCGCCAGCCGGTCGGCGGACGCTTCGCGCCGGGGAACTCTTCGTCATGATCGACAGCCTATTCGCCGGACTTCCGGCCACACCCGAACCCAAGGAACGCTTCGAGACCCTGATCGAGCAACCGGGCCTCAAGGTCGAGCGCATCGTCTCCACCGGTCAATCGAGTCCGCCCGGGTTCTGGTACGACCAGTCTCATGCTGAATGGGTTGCAGTGCTGAAGGGCGAAGCGTCCTTGCGTTTCGCCGACGAGCTTGCCGCGCGCACGCTTCGCGCCGGTGACTTCGTGTTCATCGAGCCGCACCGGCGCCACCGGGTCGAGGCGACCAGCCATGCCGAACCGACGGTCTGGCTCGCGCTGCACTTCGGATCCGCGTCGCCGGCCGACGGCCTGGACGCAGATCTCACCTGAAGGCGCAGGAACCGGGTCCGTCGGGGTGGCCGCAACTGCTACAGGGGCCCGGCAGATCCGACCGACTGGCGCCCGAACTGGCGGGCGCTGCGAAGGCCGACAGCTTCTTCGTAAGCTCGGTGGCATGGCAGTTCGGGCACTCGACTGCAGGCGACGAGGCGCGCACCAAGGTTTCGAACTCGTTGCCGCAGCGCTCGCAGCGGTACTCGAAGATGGGCATCGGGGGCTCCGGATTCAGAAGAAGGGGTTGATGATTTCGACGTTGGACCAGCCGATGTTGCGGATGTGCGCAACGAGCTTCTGGTCCTCCTGCGAGGTGTGGGCGGCGAACCAGTCGATCAGCGCTTGCTGCACTTCCTGCGGCCTGATGGCGCCGGACGACATGTCCCGCATCCAGCCGTCCAGCGACCCGAGCAACCGCGAATGCAGGCCGCGATGCTCGTCGAGCCGGGGATAATCCAGTTCCTGCATGATGTTCTCTTCGCTGACGAAATGAAACTCCGCGTACTTGCGGATCTCGTTCAACGTCCGCGCCAGCATGGCTATGCCCGACCCCTGGTCGACGCGGCTGGCGAACTCGTTGACCAGCCTGAGAAAGATGCGGTGTTCGGCGTCGATGCGCTCGTGACCGAGCTCGAACTGGGTACTCCATTGGATGGTCATCGCATTCCTCGTTGGTATGGCTGTTTCAGTCACAGGCAGGATTCTACCGCGCCGGCCGATCTGCCTCCCGATTGCCCTGGCCGGCAGGCGATCTGTGGCGCATTTCACACGTCAGCACCGCGGCGCAACCCGAACCGTGACGAATTCATTTGATCCGTCAGGGGAAGCGGCGGAGCATAGGCATCAACAAGAAAGCGGCAGTGTTTCAGCAGGTAGGCGGCAGGGCTCGCTGATGTTTCCACCGGGAAATCCTCCTGAAGCGTTGCGGTAGAATAAGCAGTCTCCCGAGGTCGTTCTTGGCTCCATGGCCGTTTTTCAGCGCCCGGCTGACGCGGCAGATCAGAAAGGTTGCCAACCCCGCTACGGCGGGGTTCGTCTTTTCCGGGGTACCCCGTCCTTCGCGGACACCACTGCGATTCCACCGATGGCGGCCCAAACGGTGCAACAATTGCGGCCTTCCCCGTCTTCCAGTGGAGTCGATTGTGCCCGGACTGCTGCCCAACGTGGACCCCGAAGGACTGCTCGAGTATTCCGTCGTCTACACCGACCGGGCCGTCAATCACATGTCGACGCTGTTCCAGGGCGTCATGCGCGACATTTCCGCCATCCTCAAGCGCGCCTATGGCGCACGGGCGGCAATCGTCGTACCCGGCAGCGGCAGTTTCGGCATGGAGGCGGTGGCGCGCCAGTTTGCTGCGGGCCGCAAGTGTCTGGTGATCCGCAACGGCTGGTTCAGTTATCGATGGACCCAGATCTTCGACATGGGGCGGATTCCAGCCCAGTCCGCCGTGCTCAAGGCGCGGCGAACCAGTGGCGAGGTCCATGCGCCCTTTGCCCCGGCACCGGTCGGCGAGGTCGTGGCGGCGATCCGCGAATCGAAGCCAGAACTGGTGTTCGCGCCCCATGTCGAAACGGCATCCGGCATGATCCTGCCCGACGCCTACCTGCGCGCCGTCGCCGACGCCACCCATGATGCCGGAGGCATGTTCGTTCTCGACTGCGTCGCCTCCGGTGCGATGTGGGTCAACATGAAGGCGGTCGGCGTCAACATCCTGATCAGCGCGCCGCAGAAGGGCTGGAGCGGCTCGCCTTGCTGCGCCTTCGTGATGCTCGGCGAGGGCGCCCGCGGCGCCATCGATGCGACGACAAGCAGCAGCTTCGCCTGCGATCTGAAGAAGTGGATGCAGATCATGGAGACCTACGAAGGCGGCGGTCACGCCTACCACGCCACCATGCCTACCGACGCGCTCGTCCGCTGCCGCGATGCCATGCGCGAGACCGAGGGCCGCGGCTTCGAGGTGCTGCGCACCGCCCAGCAGGCGCTCGGTTCGCGGGTGCGAGCGCTGCTCGTCGAAAACGGCTACGCCAGCGTCGCAGCCGAGGGCTTCCAGTCCCCCACTGTGGTCGTGAGCTACACCGACGACGCGGAAATTCAGACGGGCCGGAAGTTTCTTTCTCAGGGACTGCAGGTCGCTGCCGGCGTCGCCTTGCAATGCGACGAGCCGGCCGACTTCCGCAGCTTCCGCATCGGCCTGTTCGGACTGGAGAAGCTCGGCAACATCGAGCGCACCGTGGCAACGCTGGAACAGGCCCTGCGCCGCATCCGCTGAAGCCGCTCGGGCATGGGCGCGCGCCGCCCGAATTCCCGGTTTCCGCCACCTCCCCGTTGGTTCGAGAGCAGAGGGCCGTTGTCGTGATGAACCCGCGTTTTCTTGACGCATTCCATGTCCTGCTGCTCTGCCTCGGCTGGGGCTTCTTCGCGGCCGCGGCCAGCGCGGCAACAAGCGGCAGCGACAGCCGCGGCGCTCTTGACGAGCAGGCGATCGAGCGGCGCATCTCCGCCATCGAAACCCGCAAAGACCTAGAAGCTGCCACCAAGACCCGAAGCATCGATCTCTACAAGCAGACGACCGCGGAAATCAAGTCGGCGCAGAAGCTGCGCGACGAGACCGAGACCCTGCGCCGTCAGGTGGCGGCGGCCCCCGACGTCATCCGCGAGCGGGAGCGCAGTCTCCAGGCACTGGAAAAAGGCGACGCGCCATCGGCGCTGTCCGGTAAGGAAGTCGCCCCCGTCGAGGAACTGGAGGAGCTCCAGCTGCAACTGCGTGCCGAGTCCGACAGCGCCAATCAGAAGCTGACCGAGCTCAGCCGTGCTTTCGAGGAGACGGCCACCCGGCCGCTGGAAATCCGCCGCCAGCAGGAGGAACTGCGCACCGCCATCGACAGCGCCGAAACCGACTTGCGCGAGCAGAACCGGCGACCCGCCACCGGCATCCTGGCCGAAGCCCAGCACGCGCTGGCGCGCGCGCGGCAGGAGGCACGCCAGCGGCAACTCGACCGTCTGACCCAGGAACTCGCCTACCAGCCCTTCCTGTTGCGCATCACGCAATTGCGTCGCGATGCGGCGCGCATCGAGGCGGAGCGCGCCGACGGCGAGCTGCGCCGCTTGCGCGAGCTCCTCGACCAGAGCCGCCTGAAAGCGGCCGAGGCGGCACGCGAGGAGGCCGAGCGCAAGCGGGCAGAGGCCGATCTGCCAGCGCCGATCAAGGATCTCGAGGCGCGCAATGCGGACCTGCGCGCCTCCATCGCCGAGGCAGGCTTGGCGATCAACACGGCGCTGGCGGAGATTTCCGCACGCCGAACCGCGCTGGCCGAAGTGGAAACCGAGCTGCGGCTTGCGCAGCGCCGCTCGCAGGCGCCGGGCAGCCGGTCCGATCTCGGCGGAACGCTGATACGCAACCTGGGCGCCCTGCCTACGGCCGACCGCTACGCCAAGCCCCGCAAGGAGCGCGAGGCGCTGATCGCCCGAACCACCGACGCCAATCTGGCCGTGGAAAGGGAATTGGCCACGCTGTCGGATCTCAAGGCAGCCACCGCGCGCGAAACGGAGAAGCTCGGTGCGCTCGACGCGGAGCGCCGTATCACGCTCGAAGCGACGAACCGCCAGTTGCTCGCCGAACGGCGCACCCAGCTCGCCCGCCTCGACAGCCTCGAGGACGAACTGCTGCGCACTCTGCGCGAGGTGGAGGAAGCCGAACTCGACCTGCTGGGGCGCAGTGCCGCGGCGCGCGATCAACTGGTGGCACTGCTGTTCTGGATCCCCTTCGGCCCGATCGGCCTGAGCACCTTCACCGAGCTGGGGAGCGCCCTGGCCTGGCTGTTCGCGCCTGACAACTGGCGCGCCCTGGCCGATGCCGCCCACGCGGCGCTGCGTCACGCACCGGGCAACTTCGCATTCATCATGCTGGTCAGCGCGGCGCTGTTCTGGTGGCGTGCCCGCCTCAAGCCCTATCTCGCCAGCTTCGCGCCGGGCGCGGTGCCGCTCGAATACTTCCACATCAAGCACACCCTCGGCGCGCTCGGCATCACCCTGCTGCTGGCGCTGCCCTGGGGCCTGCTGCTGCTGGCGCTGGGCTGGCTGTTGCGCGGTGCCCCCGCCGCCGGCGCCTTCGCCGGCGCCGTCGCCCGGGGACTGACTATTGCTGGCGTCATGACCATCGTCGGCCAGGGCTTCGTCTGGCTGTTCGACGCGCGCGGGGTGGCAGTCAACCACTTCGGCTGGGTGGCGGAGAAGGCGCACACCGTGAAGCGCGAGCTGCGCCGGCTGATGCTCGCCTACGTGCCGCTGGTGCTCCTTGTCATGACCACTTCCGCCAGCCACGAAGTGCGCAACAGCCTGGGCCGGCTGGCGCTGATCGTGGCGCTGGTGATGGTTTCCATGTTCTGGTTCCGCAACATGCGCCCGGAGGAACCCTTCGTCCGCCGCGACGCCGGGGCCGGCGCCGGCGTGATGCCGCCGTTCTTCGCACGGGCGTTGTACTGGGCCGGCATCGGCCTGCCGCTGGCGCTGGCGCTGCTCGCCGCCGTCGGTTACTACTTCGCGGCGGCCGTGCTCTATCAGTTGCTGATCCTCACCCTGCTCCTGTGGCTGGGCGGCGTCATGCTTTACGGTCTGGTGGGCCTGTGGGTACTGATCCAGAATGCCCGCCTCGCCCAGCGCAGCGACGACAAGCCGGTGGTGACCGACTCCGCCGAGGGCGCGATCGTCCGCCGCCGCGCGCTGGACATCGCCTCCATAGGCGGCCAGACACGCCAGATGCTGAACATGATGATCACCCTGGTGTTCGCCATCGGCCTCTATTGGATCTGGCACGACGCGCTGCCGGCGCTGGACGTCGTCGGAGAAGTCGAGCTTTGGCGCTACACCGATACCGTCAACGGCGAGAAGGTGACGCGGCCGCTGACGCTGGGCGGCCTGTTCGTCGCCCTGGCGGTGGTGGCAGTGACCATCAGCGCCGCGCGCAACATCGGCGGCATGCTGGACACGATGCTGCTCAGGCGCCTCGAACTCCAGGCTGACGCCAACTACGCCATCAAGACCGTCGCGCGCTACGCCATTTCCGGCATCGGCATCGTCGGCGCGGCCAATCTCCTGGGGCTAAGCTGGACGAGCGTGCAGTGGCTGGTGGCCGCCCTCACCGTCGGCATCGGTTTCGGCCTGCAAGAAATCGTCGCCAACTTCATCTCCGGGCTGATCGTGCTCGCCGAGCGGCCGATCCGCGTCGGCGACACGATCACCGTGGGCGAGGTCACGGGCAATGTCAGCCGCATCCAGGCCCGCGCCACCCTGATCACCGATTTCGACAACAAGGAAGTGCTGATCCCCAACAAGGCCTTCATCACCGAGCGGGTGGTGAACTGGACCCTTTCGAGCCAGGTGACGCGGGTGCTGCTAAAGGTCGGGGTTGCCTACGGCACCGACCCGACGCAGGCGCAGGAGATCATTCTCTCGGCGGCGCGCTCGGTGCCCCTGGTACTGCGCGACCCGGCGCCGACCGTGTTCTTCGTCGGCTTCGGCGAAAGCTCGCTCGACTTCGAGGTGCGGGCATTTGCCGACGGCATGGACAAGCGCCTGCCGCTGACCCACCAGGTCAACATCGCCATCGCCCGGGCGCTGGCCGAGGCCGGCATCGAGATCCCCTTCCCGCAACGCGACCTGCATATCCGCTCCGGGCTGCTGCCGCCGCAGCAAGGCCCCGACGCGAGTCGCGCGTAGGTTGGAACAAGAGCCGCGCGCAGCCGACATTCGGTGCTCCATTTCGGCTCCGGCTCCTGCGGCCTCCTTCATCCAGGGCCAGGGGTCTGGCTCCCTTCCCCTCGCGGGAGGGCTGGGGCGAGGGGCAAGCTGCGGTGCTCGGTGGCTGAGCATTCTTGCCAATCAGGTGGGGCCCTGGTGCCGATCTACGGCGACTGACTTTCGGATCCGCGATCGCCGGGCTCAGGCGATCGCCCATTCCGCCGACATCAAGGCCGCCTGCTCCAGCACCGTCTGCGTCGCCTTTTCCTGCTTGTCGGGCGGGTAACCGTACTTGCGCAGGATGCGCTTCACCAGCACCCGCAACTGGGCGCGCACGTTCTCGCGCAGCGTCCAGTCGATGGTGACGTTGGCACGCACGGTCCGCACCAGTTCCTGCGCGATGGTGCGCAGGGTCTCGTCGCCGAGCACCTTCACCGCACTGTCGTTGGTCTCCAGCGCGTCGTAGAAGGCCAGTTCGTCCTCGGACAGCCGCAGCGACTCGCCCCGGGCGTGGGCCTCGCGCATCTCCTTCGCCAGGCCGATCAGTTCCTCGATCACCTGCGCCGCTTCGATGGCGCGGTTCTGGTAGCGGCGGATCGTCTGCTCCAGCATTTCGGCGAATGAACGTGCCTGCACGACGTTCTTGCGCCGGCGCGTGGCCAGTTCGCCCTTCAGCAGCTTTTGCAGCAATTCGACCGCAAGGTTGCGCTGGGGCATGCCGCGCACCTCGGCCAGGAACTCCTCCGAGAGGATCGAGATGTCGGGCTTGGCCAGCCCTGCCGCGGCGAAGATGTCGATCACTCCTTCGGGCGCTACCGCGCGCGAGATGATCTGCCGCACCGCGTGCTCGATGTCCTCCTCGGGCCGCGCATCGCCGGGCGCGCGCTTCGCTAGAACCGCCCGCACCGCCTGGAAGAACGCCACGTCGTCGCGGATGCGCAGCGCCTCGGCGTGAGGCACCGCCAGCGCAAAAGCCTGCGACAGCTCGCGCACCGCATTGACGCAGCGGTCCTTGCCGCCCTCCTGCGCCAGGATGTGCTCCTGCGCGGCCGGCAGCAGGCCCAGCCGCTCCGGCGGCGTACCGGTCGTCCACTTCGACCAGTCGAAGCCGGTGAGCCACATGTCGCGCACCAGCACCAGCCGGATCCTTCGGGTCGCGGAAGCGGTTGGCCAGCGTCTCGCGCCGGGGCTTGTTGCGGATGTGCGGCTGCCAGTCAGCCGGGTCGGAGGCCGAGCCGGTCATCACTACCTTGAGCGCGCCGTGCTCGTCGTCGGCGCCGTTCCCGCTGTTTCCCCATTGCGGGCGCAGCTTCACGATCTCGCGGTACAGCTCCACGCATATGCGTCGGCTCATGCAGACGATCATCGCCTTGCCGTCCATCGCCTCGAGCCGCTTCTCGAAGTGCTCGACGATGTCCCTGGCCACCAGCTCCAGCCGCTTCTCGGCGCCGACCACCGCTTCGAGTTGCGCCCACTTGGTCTTGAGTTTCTCCTTGCGCTCTACCTCCTCGCCCTCGGTCGCTTCCTCGAACTCGGGGTCGATCTTCGGGCGCTCGGCCTCGTCGAGCGCCAGCTTGGCCAGCCGGCTCTCGTAGTAGATCGGCACCGTGGCGCCGTCCTGCACGGCGCGCTGGATGTCGTAGACGCTGATGTAGTCGCCGAACACTGCGCGCGTGTTGGCGTCGGCCAGCTCGATCGGCGTGCCGGTGAAGCCGATGAACGAGGCGTGCGGCAGAGCGTCGCGCATGTGGCGCGCGTAGCCATCGATGAAGTCGTACTGGCTACGGTGCGCCTCGTCGGCGATCACCACGATGTTGCGGCGGGCGGAGAGTGCCTCCATTCTTCCCTCTCTCCCTCCGGGAGAGGGCTGGGGTGAGGGCGACTCGGGGAAGAACTTGTGGATGGTGGTGAACACCACCCCGCCCGCCGCCACGCTGAGCAGCTCGCGCAGGTGCGCGCGGCTCTCGGCCTGCACCGGCGGCTGGCGCAGCAGGTCGCAGCAGCGCGCGAAGGTGGCGAAGAGTTGGTCGTCGAGGTCGTTGCGGTCGGTGAGCACGACCAGCGTCGGATTGCCCATCGCCGGCTCGCGGATGATGCGGCCGGCGTAGAACGCCATCGTCAGGCTCTTGCCCGACCCCTGCGTGTGCCACACCACGCCCACCCGCATGTCGCCGGGCTTGCCGCCGGGTTTGCGGCCCGCCTCGTAGCGGCCCTCGGGCTCGGCCACACCGACGGCCGCGCGTTGCAGTTCCGCAGCGCGCAGCGTCTCGCCCACTGCCACCTGCACCGCGTGGAACTGGTGGTAGCCGGCCATCTTCTTGACGATGCGGCCGCCGCCGTCCTCGAACACGATGAAGTCGCGCAGCAGGTCGAGAAAGCGCCGCGGCGCGCACAGGCCTTCGATCACCACCTGCAGCTCGGGCACGTGCGCGTCGGCCAAGGCCTCGCCCGCGATCGTGCGCCAGGGCTTGAACCACTCGCGCCCGGCGCCGAGCGTACCCACGCGCGCCTCCACGCCATCAGAGACGGCGAGCAGGGCGTTGGCCGCGAACAGCGTCGGCACCTCGGCCTGGTAGGTCTGAAGTTGCTGGTGAGCACTCCAGATCGTGGCGTTCTCGGCGGCGGCGTTCTTCAGCTCCACCACCGCCAGCGGCAGGCCATTGACGAACAGCATCACATCCGGTCGCCGCGAGTGCTTGTTCTCGACGACGCTGAATTGGTTGACTGCCAGCCAGTCGTTGCCCGCCGGATCGTCGAAGTCGATCACCCGCGCCTGCGCGCCGCGGATGCGGCCGTCCGCGTCGCGGTACTCGATCGTGACGCCATCCACCAACAGGCGGTGCAACGCGCGGTTGCGAACGATGAGGTCGGCGCGCGCAGTGTCCAAACCCAGCCGCGTCAGCTTGCGTAGGGAGTCGTCGAGCGCCTCCGCGGGCAGTGCCGGGTTGAGCCGCGCGAGCGCATCGCGCAGCCGCTGTGCCAGGATCACCTGCCCGGAGTCGTCGCGCTCAGCGGCGGGCTCGCCGGGAGCGATATCGGCGCCGTTGCGGATCGGCCAGCCGGCGGCTTCCAGCCAAGCCAGCGCGGCCTGCTCGACGATGGATTCGGTGAAAGCGGCGCTCACCCGCGAATCCAGTACAAGGCCGGCCGAGACAGGAACTCGTCCAAGTCGATCCCGCCTCCGCCCACCAGCAGGCTGCGCTGCGGCTTGAATGCTGCCGCAAAGGCCGCCGTGCCGGGGTGGGCCTGCGGTGCGCGCCCGCTCTTGACTTCGATCGCGGCGAGTCGGCGTCCGGCCTTCGCCACGAAGTCCACTTCCTGGTTGCGCTCGCGCCAGTAGTACAGCTCGCACTCGCCACCCGCCGCTGCATTGGCCAGGTGCGCGCCGACTGCGGATTCCACCAAGCGACCCCAGAACTCGCCATCGCCGCGGGCCTCGGCCAGTGTCAGTCCGGACTGGGCCGTGAGGAGCGCCGTGTTGAGAACCTGAAGCTTGGGAACGGACCCGCGGCTGCGGGCAACGTCGCCAGCGTATTTCTGAAGACCCACGACCAGCCCCGCGCCGCCGAGAAGGTCGAGGTAGTGCGCCAGCGTCGTGGAGTTGCCGGCGTCATGCAACTGCCCGAGCATCTTGGTATATGACAGCGCCTGCCCGGAGTAGCGGCAGGCGAGTTCGAACAGCCGCCGCAGCAGCGCCGGCTTGTCCACGCGGGTGAGCAGCAGAACGTCCCGTGAGATCGAGGTTTCGATGAGGCTGTCGGCGATGTAGCGCGCCCAGCGTTGCGGTTGGCGCACCAGCGGCGCCGCCCCCGGATAGCCCCCGTAGAACAGGTATTGATCGAGCGAGAAGCCGAAGGCCGCGCGCATCTCCGCGAACGACCAGTGCGGCAGGTGCAGGACCTCGAAGCGCCCGGCCAGGCTCTCGGTGAGCCCCTGCGCCACCAGCAGCGGGGCGGAGCCGAGCAGCACCACCTTGAGCGGCAGGCGCTGGCGCGTGTCTTCGTCCCACAAGCGCTTGACCGACTCTGACCAGTGCGGGATCTTCTGGATCTCATCCAGCACCAGCACCGCGCCAGTCTTGGCGGCCTCCGCCGCGGCGAGACGCGCCGCCTGCCACTGTTGCTCGATCCACGCCGGCCCGCGCAGCGTGGGCTCATCCGCGCTGGCGCTGCGCACCGGCAGGCCCGCCACCTCGACGACCTGTTGCACCAGCGTGGTCTTGCCTACCTGCCGCGGCCCCGCCACCACCTGCAGATGGCGGCGCGGCTCGGCGAGGCGCTCGGCGAGGGTGGCGGCTAGTGGGCGCTGATAGGACATCGGGAGACGCTTTACCGTTTACTCAATACGCAGAGTACGTTTACTCAACGTTCTGCGCAAGACGGGCGGCCGATCGCCGGCTTCGGCTGCTCGCTGGAGAAGCCATTCACGGCGCAGGCCGCGCCAGCATGTTCATCACCAGCCGGATCATCACCTCTTTGTCTTTCGGCGCCGACTCCGCAACCAGCAGCGCCAGCGCGGCCAGCCCGACATCGTTGATCACGGCCTCGCCATTGCGCAGCAGCCGCCGGTTGCGGTGCAGGAACTCGACGAACAGGAACGAGCCGATGCGCTTGTTGCCATCCGAGAAAGGGTGGTTCTTGATGATGAAGTACAGCAGGTGCGCGGCCTTCGCTTCGACCGTCGGATACGCTGGCTCGCCAAACGCGCTCTGGTCCAGGTTGCCGAGCAAGGCAGCCAGCCCCTCCTCGCGCTCGCGGCCGAACAGCTCGGTGGCCTCGCCGCGGGCCATCAGGTCACGCTTGAGGTGCGCGATGGCCGAGCGTGCCTCGCTCACGGCGGGCAGCACACCACCGGCGATGCCCTTGGGCTCGACCAGCAGCCCTTCGTCGTAGCGCTGCAGGAGCAGGAAGGTCTGCGTGTAGCGGGCAATGACATTGACGAGCCCGCGACCCTGGTCCGTGCTCAGCGCCTCCCCGGCGGCCGCCGTGCGCACCAGCGACAGTGCGGCTTCCAGTTCGCGCGCGTTGTGGTCGAAGCGCTGGCGGTTGATCGTGTAGCCGCGTACCAAGTGGTCGCGCAGCGTGCTGGTCGCCCATTGACGGAAGCGGGTGCCTTCTGGCGATTTGACCCGGTAGCCTAACGAGATGATGACGTCCAGGTTGTAGTGCTCAACCTGGTAGGCTTTTCCGTCCGGGGCAGTATGTGCAAATTTTGCACATACTGCCGCCCGATCCAACTCACCCTCCTTGAACACATTGCCGATGTGCTTGGTGATGACCGAGCGTTCCCGCCCGAAAAGCTCGGTCATCTGCTGCTGGGTCAGCCAGACGGTCTCCCCCTGGAGCCGCACGTCCACGCGGGCGCCGCCGTCCGGGGCCTCGTAGACAAGGATCTCGCCACCCGGCATCGCCGACAGCTCAGTCATCACGGGTTTGCGCCTAAATGGAAATCTACCGATTGGGGATTTCCGGCCGGCAACCGCCCTCTGCGGATACTTCGGGACCTTTTGTTATTCAATCTCGTGCTTGATCCAGCCCAAGTCTGTGAGCCGTCGCCACGCGGCGGCGACTTGTTCGGGTCGCATGAGTTCCGCCTTGCGCGTGCTCCACGCCCGAACGGCGTTTGCTGCAGCCTCGGATTTTCTCGCTGCCTCGGCATCCTCCCTCGTCGCTACCCAATGCACCGTCGCCAGCAGCTCCATGCCGAAAGGCGTCTCGAATCCCTCGATCAACTCGGAAACGCGGTCGAAGCGTGCCCGCGTGTCGTCATGTTCCTTCAAGTAGTGTTCCGCCTCGGCGGCGGCCTCAGGCTCGAGTTGTATCGGCGTGTCAGGCTTGTTCTCGCCAGCGCCAAAACCGGTAATGAAGTGGCCGTCCATCTTTTCCAGCACATGGCGCAACACATCGGCATAAGGACCGTAATGATGCTTCACGAACTTGACCTGAGCCAATTCCTCACCTGCCTCCGTGAGGAAGTAGACCAGCTTCTGAATCTCCAGCAGCGAGACCGGATAGTCGAATCCCGGAACGAGATATCGATTGATAAGCCCGAGAACCGCCGCACGCCCCTTGGTCATCTTCGGGCGTGGTGTGCGGTTCCGGATGCCCTTTGCGTCCGGCGCGCCCGCAGGTTCATAAACCAGCCAGCGGATTTCCGGCACTTGTGCGAACGCTTCGCGCATTCGCTGCAGCACTTCACGCCAGGGCAAGCCGCCCAGGCCGCAGCCCAGCGGCGGCACGGCAACGGACCGGACACCCAGGCGGCGTACCTCCGCGACCAGTGCCTTCAGCCCGGATTCGATATCTTCCATCCGCGATGGGTTGCGCCAATGCCGCTTGGTGGGGAAATTGATGATGAAGCGGGGGTTCGCCAACGCTTGACGGTCGAAAATGAACATGCGCCCCGGCTGTATCTCGCCGGCCTTGCACGCCCGCCGGTAGACTTCATAGTTGTCCGGGTAGGCCTTGCGGAACTGGAGTGCGATTCCCTTGCGCATTACGCCTTCCGTGTTGACCGTGTTCACAACGGCTTCCACGTCGGCCTCCAGCAAATTGCCTCTCGTCAGTTCGAACATTGCCCCTCGGTTTTCAATAGTACCAATCGTGACGAACCTCGACACGTGGTTTGTGGCTAATCCCGGCGATCGCCACCTTGACCCGCTCCGCGATGGATGGATCGATCACGCCGATGGCCTCAATCGCCTCCCAAGGGCACCAGTCGTGCACCAGGAACTCGGCCTGCCGCTTTTCCTTCACCTCTGTGTCGCCACCCCACTGCTGCAACGGCATCACCGCCCAGTCCACCTCGTCGAGCTTGGCTGTAGTGTCGTACTGATTCGCGTAGCCAAGGTCAGCATGACGATCCGTGAAAAGCCAAGGCCTCGCGGTCGCCCGGATCGTTTCGATGGAAGACACCAGATGCACAATGGGTTGCTGGCCCTCGCGGTAGTCTTCATGCCCCTGCGCAACCACGTAGAGCATCACCGAGCGCGGGCAGAAGTTGAACGGCACATAGTTGCCCAGCGTGCCGCCGGCCGCCACAGTCACCGGATGGCGCATCCGCCGCACCTTGATGTGACTGTATCCGATGTTGGTATTCACGAGTTCACGGGCGATGCGCTGCGCGTCACACCACAGGCGCCCCTCGCGGACCATTCGTTCCAGATTGGCTACGTGTGTGATGTGGTTGACGGCGCGGTTGTTCACGGTTCCGCAAGTTCCGACAGTTCGCCAGCGGGTTCGCCGGGAGCGATCTTGGCGCCATTACGGACCTGCCAACCCACGGAATCGAGCCAGACAAGTGCGGCTTGTTCGACGACGGATTCGGGGAAGGCGGACACGGTTTGCGCCCAAATAAGAAACGCTGTTCAGTTCAATGGTTTAGCAGTTATCGTCCGAGCTTGTGGGGGAGGTGCCTAAATCGGCTCGCCGGGGTTGTTGGAGATCTTCACCCGATTGCTAGAGTCAAGCACACGCCTCGACGACCGCGTCGCTGAAGGCTCGAAAGCTGTGTGAGGAGCTTCGCGCCGGATCGACATGCGCGCCGATCGCGCGAGCCGCCTCGATCTTCAACAGCCCACCTTTGAAGTAGCCGTACGCCTGCATCACGCGCTCGAACGCTTCCCAGGTGCCTCCGCCGATTGCGTCGGGGTCGCGGAACCCCTGCCGGCGCGGCACATTGGCCGACGCCCGCGGGAACGCAGAGCGCACCGCTGCCCAATCGCCGAAGTACCAGGCCTCCAGCTCCTCGATGGCGATGCGGTTGACAAGTTGCCAGGGCACTCTGCCCGCTCTGCTGCGTGTGAGCAGGCCGGCACGCCGGGCGATGGCCTCCAACTGCCGCTTGAGCACACGGCAGTCCTCATCGTCGCGGTCCACCACGACCACGATGCGCCAGTCGGCCGGCAGCCATGCCGCATAGCCACGCAGCCGTGCCTCGAGCTTGCCAAGCAGGTCGCCCTTGCCCTGAAAGGGGTGGATCTCGAAGGTCCGATCCTGGGGCAGCAGCCGCGGCAGCAAGGCGCGCAGGAACGCCTCCATGGAGGGCTCCTCGACCAGCAACTCGAGATGGGCGGCGGACATGCTCAGCGCCTGCGCAGCGGGCGGCTCGGCGCGCCTTGGTTCACCAGCGGGTCGCCGACACCGAGCTGCCCCTCCATCCAAAGCTGCCCGAGCAAAGCGCCCTGTTCGACAAACTCACTCACGCCTAACAGGTCGGCCGCACGCCGCGTCTGCGTGTACCCCTGCTCGTCGCGCCACAGCACGCGCACCTCGTCGGGCCGCAGTGCGTTCAGGAAGAACGGTGAATGCGTCGTCACCAGCAGTTGCGTGCGCTCGCTTGCGGCGCGGCACTCTTCCGCCAGCTCCGGCAACAGCCGCGGGTGCAGGAAGTTCTCCGGTTCTTCGATACCGATGAACGGCGGCGGTGCCGGGTCGTAGAGGAGTACGAGGTACGCGAGCATCTTCAGCGTCCCGTCGGACGCGAACTTCGCCAACACCGGGTGGCTGAACGGTGCGTCCTTGATCTGCAACAGCAGCCGACCATCGGGCATCGTTTCGGCCAGCACGCGCTCGATGCGCGGCACGCGGCTTCGCAACACGTCGAAGATCTGCTCCAAGCGGTCGCCATGCTGCTCGGCGAGATACTGGATGACGTTAGCCAGGTTGTCGCCGGTCTTGGTCATGCGGTCCTGCGGGCCAGCTTCTGGCTGACCGCGCGCGCTCTCGGCCGACAGGTACGACACGTACCAGCCGGTAATGAAGTCGCGCAACGCGGCAACGCGCGGATGTTCGGCAAACTGACCGAGTGCGTTCACCGCCAGCAGATCGGCTGATTTCAGCGGCATATCGATTCGCGTGTCCTGCTCGTCAGGGTGCTCGCCGCTGACCGCCTTGCCTTTGCCCTCGCGATAGTCCAGGAACCGGAACGGCTTACCGCTACTACCGCGCCGCCATTGCAGCCATTCCTCGACAACCACGGGCCCGCCGGGCCTTTCGTCCACAGCCAGGTGATAGGTGATAAGCGGATAGCCGGGTTCGCGGTACTTGATCTCGATGGTCACGGACCCGTTGCGGCCACGGGTCTTGAGTTCCTTCGCCCGGCCGCGTTTGTCCCAGGCACGGCGCAGCCCCAGCTCGAAGCACTCGGCGAGAAAGGCGAAGACGTCGAACACGGTCAACTTACCGCTGCCGTTCGGCCCTAGAAGAACCGTCAGCGGCGTCAGGTCCTTGAACTCGACTTCGCGCAGCGCACGAAAGTTCTGCACCTTCAGGTACTCGATGCGCGCTCGGCTACGCGTGGCGATTGTGGGCTTCTTCTTCATGTGGTTACCTCAGTCAATCGCTTTGCGTCCGACACCCGAAGCTCGCCGGAGACGAGTTTGGGCAGCAGAGTATCGCGGATGGCAGCGAGTGTGCGCGACGACCGCTTGTTCGAAGCACTCTTCGAAATTAACGGCCCAACGGCACGTGAGAACGCCTTGATTACGGCATCGCTTGCCCTGATGGCTTGGGTTGCGGCAACCACCTCGGGGCGCACCGCAGGGTAGGCGCCGCCATCCGCCAAGTGAGAAAGCGCTTCGATGTTCTGCTATCAAGAAAGTGCGCAAATATGCGCACGGTTCTTTTCCTGCCCCGACGTGTCTTGCTGACCACATTCGTATTTGACAGGCGTGACTTTCCCGGCTGTCTCTGGAACCATTCCAGAGGCAGCGCCGCCGTTGCCGGACGGACTCGCCACGGGTAGGGCAGTTGCGGTTGCCAGCCGTTCGAGGTTGCGTGCCGCGTTGAGATCGCGGTCATGGTGTGTGCCGCACTGCGCACACGTCCATTCCCGGTCGCGCAAGGCCAACGCCTCGTTTTTCCAGCCACAGACCGAACACAAGCGGCTGCTCGGATACCAGCGATCAGCAATGACCAGCCGGGTGCCGTAACGTTCAGCCTTGTATTCGAGCTTCAAGCGAAACATCCCAAAGCCCACGTCGCTGATGGCGCGGGCGAGTTTATCGTTCGCCAGCATGCCCTTGACGTTCAAATCCTCGATCACCACCGCTTGGTTTTTGCGGCAGAGCCGGATCGTGAGCTTGTGGGTGAAATCCGCTCGGACATTGGCAACGCGGGCGTGCAGCCTTGCCAATGTCGCAGCAGACTTCTTGCGATTGTTCGAAGCAGGAAGTTTCGTGCCTTTGGGCAGATTGGCCTTGGGTACAAACCCGGCCTTGACCTTCGCCGCTTCCACTTTGCGGCTCAGACGCCGTCCACGAATCTTCAGCCGGCGCAACGCCGCCTTGAGCGGTTTGGGTGCCTCAATGGCCTCGCCGCTGGACAGCGTGGCTGCGGCCTTGATGCCCAGATCGACGCCTTCAATCGCATTGCCATTGCGTTGTCGGTAAAACACGGCATCGGGCACCTCGACCTGGATGGCAACGAACCCGCGCTCGGCAGTGCGCGATACCGTTGCCCCGAGAATCTTTCCCTTGAAACGCAGCGCCTCACGCATCGACACATCGCCAATCTTGGGCAAGCGGATGGTTTTCCCATCTACTTTGAACTTGTCGTTGGCGACGTAAAAGCTGTCCAGACACCGCCCCTTCTTCTTGAAGGTCGGCGGATACGCCAACTTCACGCCCTGCTGGCGCAGACTGCGGCGCAGGTGTTTGCAATCAGGGGCGATACGCGCTCCTGCCTCGATGTCGGCAAAGAACCGTTTCCATGCACGAGCCAGATGCTCGAATGGTTGGGCGTGGCTGTCGCGGTGCATATCCTTGAGCCAAGGGAACAATTGGTATTTGACCGCGTTGAATTGTTTTTTGAGCGCCATCGCGTTGGGCTTTTGGCCCGCCGCGTATTGCTTGTTCCACTCATCCAGCGCCCAGTTCCACACCTTGCGCGCCGTGCCGCAGGCGCGGGCGAAGTAGTTCCCCTGTTCTTGCGTTGGACAAAGTGCGATCTTGTGGGTCAGTTGCATCGCCGGGCCTGTTCGATGGCCATTTGCGCCACACCCGCCGCAAGAATCTCGCGGGCACGCATGACCGATGCTGCCTGCGGTGCGTCAGGCCATACATCGCGATACCCCCAGAACGATGCGGCGGCGTACATATCCTCCACGCGAACCTTGCCGGGTTGCAGTGGCGCAAGCTTTGCTTCGCACTCAATCCCGTCCAGCCGGGAATGACATAAGTAATAATCGGCCTGATGAACCTTGCTCTTACGTAACGTCACAAAGCGCCCGCATCCACCGTGGCAATAGATAGTCACTTTCTCAGCTTGGCTCATTGTTCGCATCCTTCTTCAATGCCTCGTCCAGCTTTTTTCGGTAGTTCCTCAGACCGTATAACCGGGACGAAAAGCAATGCACGATGGTCATCAAGTCCTGCACCATTTCCTGCTCGGGAGAAAGACGTTCTTGATTGAGCACTAGCAGTTCGCAGCCATTGATTTTGGCAAAGTGCTCGAACCACTCGAAGCCGAACCGGGTCAGCCGATCCCTGTGCGCCAGAATCAGTGTCTTGACTTCGCGTCGGCCAATATCTTCCATCAGCGCCAGAAACCGCTTGCGCTTGAAGTTCAGCCCGCCGCCCACTTCCTCGACAAACTCGACGTTGGCAAGACCTTTGGCCACCACGAATTCCTCCAGCACTTTGCGCTGATTCGCCAAATCCGGTTCTTGCGCGGCACTGGAGACGCGGCAGTACGCCACCAGCCGGATCGGCGTATTCACCGACTGGCGCAGGCCGATGAATTCGCGAATCTGCGCTTCGGTATACAGGCGCCGATTGCTGTCGGTGCGCGCCACAGCAGTGAGCCGCCCCTCGCGCTCCCAGCGCTGCAAGGTCTTGACCGAGACGCCCAGCAGCTTCGCCGCCTTGCCTGTGCTCATGGTGTTTTCCATGAGCCAATAGTACATTATTGCGCATTATTTGTAATGGTAGAGTCAGCCTCCTGCGCGGTTCCCGCCAGATACACGATCTCGGCGTATTCGCTCTTGCGCGGTCGCAGGACGGCAAATCCCGTGCTCGCTGTCAGTCCCTCCTCGGCGATCAACGCGTAGGAGCCATTGCCGGGTCGCACGGTGCCAACGATCGTGTCGGATGAGCGCAAGACGCGCTGCGCTCGGCTCGGCGCATCGTGCTGTGCGTAGGTCGTGACCGCCTCGATGCGGCCCCACTTGGTGTTCGACAAGTCAACGTAGTTGATGACATGCGGCCTGGTGTCTCTGGACCACGTCTCGGGATTAAGCGACGCGAACTCCTCAAGGGTCCGCACCTTCCACCCCTCCGGAATCTCGCCGAATTCGGAGTCGACGAGGCGCGAGGGGAAGAGGTCGGTGAGGGGCTTGGGGAGGCCGGGGTCGCGGCCTTCGGCCTTGGCGCGAACGGGGTCGAAGTCCACGAACCACGATTTGAAGAGCGCGCGCGCCATCGCCTCCAGCGTCTCGTACATCCGCCGATTCAACTCGATCTTGTCGTCCAGCGTGCCGAGGATGTGGGCGATGGCGCGTTGTTCTGCAAGGGGAGGGAGGCAGACGTGGAAAGCCTTTACCTCCGGAAAGTAGATAGTCTGGTGAGTCGTGCCACTCGCCAACCTAAGAAACGCAGATTGCTCCGCCAAGAGCACGTACTTGAGGAACTGATGATCGAGCGCCTCCGAGCAAACCCAGTTCACGAAGTCTTGGCTTGTCGCCATCGGTCTGCCCATGACGACGACGTATCCAACTGAGGCCGTGCGAGAAAGGCAGACAGTGTTCGCGGGCAGGATGCGCGCCGAGGAGTTGGCTATCCCAAGCTCGTTGGTGTGCTGGAGTGTGTCGGTGAGCACACGGCCGTGATTCTCGGTCGCGTCCTTGATACCGATCCATGGCACGTCACCGCCCCAGTACTCTGGGTGTCGCCTGCTCGGCGTGTGCCCCGTTTCCAATCGGGCTATATCGGACAGCGCGGTCCACTGCCATCCTGACGGAGCTGCTTTGTCGGGTCTGCCGACGCTCAACGCGAAGTCACCGGGAATCAAGCCGGTACTCGGCGGTCGTCCCCCAGTTCGCGTTTCAGAGCGACTACCCGCCATACCCAAGCTCCTTCAGGTTGGCGGCAATCGGGGCATCGAGCTTCGCGGCCTCAGCCTGCAGCCAGGCCGCCCCAGCCGGGAAATGCACGCGCCGCGCAAATGAATGCACGCGTGCAATTGCCGTGCATTTCCGTGCATTTCCGGCGCTCACCGGGGCGCCCTCCGGTAGCTGACGCTCCGCCCTCGCTCTCCCTCGCCCTCGACAAGCCCTTGTTGCGCCGGGCGATGGCGCAGCCGGTAGGCTTGTGTGCTCATCGCTTCCCCCGCTTCGGCCTGCCTGGCCCTGCCTTGCCGGCAGGCAGGCGGCGGGCAGGCGCCAGCTCGGCCTCGATTTCCTCCACCGTCGGCAGGGCCGACTTGAGCTGTGCCGGCAGCGCGCGCGTCAGTTCATAGGTCGAGATGCCGATCGGCTTGTCGATGCCGGCGAAGCTGTACTCGGCGAGGAGCTGGTCCCGCGTCTGGCAGAGGATCAGGCCGATGGTCGGGGCGTCGGTGGGGTGCGTGAGCCGGTCGTTGACGACGTTGCAGTAGAAGTTGAGCTTTCCGGCGTACTCGGGCTTGAACCGGCCCTTCTTCAGGTCGATGACGACGAACGCCCGCAGCCGCAGGTGGTAGAAGAGCAGGTCGATGTAGAAATCCTCGTCGCCGACATCGAGCCGGTACTGCCGGCCCACGAAAGCGAAGCCCTGGCCGAGCTCGAGCAGGAACTTCTCCAGATGGCGGACGAGCTCGGTTTCGAGTTCGCGCTCCTGGAATGGCTCGGTGAGGGTGAGGAAGTCGAAGATGTACGGATCCTTGAGGGTCTGCTGGGCGAGATCGGATTGCGGCTCGGGGAGCAGCGCGGCGAAGTTGGAGACCGCCTTGCCGTGACGGGCGTGGGCGCGGGCATCGATCTGCAGGGCCAGAATATTGCGGCTCCAGCCATTGGCGAGCGTCTGCTCCATGTACCAGCGGCGCGTGGCGAGGTCTTTGACCTTTTGCACGATGACGACGTGGTGGGCCCACGGAACCGACCAGAACATTGTGGTAGGTATTTGTGCAACCGGCGGTTGCACTTCTGCGGGCGCAGGGATTTTCGCCACCTGTTGTGGCGATTTCGAGGCCCCCAGCAATTGTGAAACCGCCTGTTGCACAACTTCACCTGCATCGGGGTACTCGCGATAGAAGGCCAGCATCAGCTTGATGTTTCGCTCCGAGAATCCTTTGAGGTCAGGCAGTTCGTTCTTCAGTTTCAGCGCCAAGCGGGGAATGACGGCAGCGCCCCAACCTTCCTGCTGCTGTCGCTCGTCGATGATCCGGCCGATATCCCAGTAGAGCCTCACGAGCTCGCTGTTGACGGCTAGCACCGCCCGCGTCTGGGCAGCCTGGATGCGGCCCTTCACATCGGCGAGCAAGGCCGCGAAGTCGGAACGGCCGACGGCCGCGCTTGTCGGCTTCCTACCCGCCATACCCCAGATCCTTCAGATTGGCGGCAATTGCGGCATCCAGTTTCGCGGCCTCGGCCTGCTGCTCGCGCAGCGTCGCGGTGAGCCCTTGCATCTTCTTCTCGAACGGCTCGCCGTCGTCCTCCTGCGCCTCGGCGCCGACGTAGCGGCCAGGCGTGAGCACGTGGCCGTGCTTGCGCACCTCGTCCAACTTCGCGCTCTTGCAGAAGCCGGGCACGTCGGCGTAGGCCCCACCCTCACCCTGGCCCTCTCCCTGAGGGAGAGGGGACGAAGAAGTGCCGCGCCAGGCGTGGTAGGTGTCGGCGATGCGGGCGATGTCCTCGTCGGTCAGCTCCTTGTGCGTGCGATCCGCCATGCGGCCGAGCTTGCGGGCGTCGATGAAGAGCACGTGGCCGCGGCGGTCGCGGAAGGTCTGCCCCTCACCCCGGCCCTCTCCCCGCAAGCGGGGCGAGGGAGAAGCGCGGCGGTCGCGCGCCAGGAACCACAGGCACGCGGGGATCTGCGTCGAGTAGAAGAGCTGGCCCGGCAGCGCGACCATGCAATCCACGAGGTCGGCCTCGATCAGGCTCTTGCGGATCTCGCCCTCGCCGGACTGGTTGGACGACATCGAATCGAGCCGTTGGCCAGCACGAAGCCGGCCACGCCCGCGGGCGCGAGGTGGTGCACGATGTGCTGCACCCAGGCGAAGTTGGCGTTGCCCGCCGGCGGCGCGCCGTGCTGCCAGCGCTTGTCGTCGCGCAGCCGCTCACCGCCCCAGTCGGAGATGTTGAAGGGCGGGTTGGCGAGGATGAAGTCGGCCTTCAGGTCGGGTTGGCGATCGTTGTGGAAGGTGTCGCCCTGCGCGATCTGGCCGGAGTCGATGCCACGGATGGCGAGGTTCATGCGTGCGAGGCGCCAGGTGGTGTAGTTCGACTCCTGGCCGTAGATGGAGATGTCGGCACTTTTTCGTAACTGCGCTTTGGCGCCGGTGTTGCCGCCGTGGCCGTTGCCCTTGGCATGCGCGCGGATGAACTCCACCGACTGCACGAACATGCCCGACGAGCCGCAGCAGGGGTCGTACACCCGGCCGCGGTACGGTTCGAGCATCTCGACCAGCAGCTTGACCACGCAGCGCGGCGTGTAGAACTCGCCGCCCTTCTTGCCCTCGGCGTTGGCGAACTGCGAGAGGAAGTATTCGTACACGCGGCCGAGCACGTCCTTGGCGCGGCTGGCCTTGTCGCCGACCTTGATGTTGCTGATCATGTCGATCAACTGGCCCAGGCGCTGCTTGTCGAGCGCGGGGCGGGCGTAGTCCTTGGGCAGCACGCCCTTGAGCGCCGGGTTGTCGCGCTCGATGCCGGCCATCGCATCGTCGACGAACTGGCCGATGGTGCTCTGGCGGGCCTGCGCCTTCAGATGCTGCCAGCGCGCCTCCGGTGGCACCCAGAAGATGCTCTGGGCGCGGTACTCGTCGGGGTCTTCGGGGTCGGCGCCCTGGGTCTTCTCGGCCAGCAGCGCGGCGTGCTTTTCCTCGAAGGCGTCGGAGATGTACTTGAGGAACAGCAGGCCGAGGCAGACGTGCTTGTACTCGGCGGCGTCCATGCTGCCGCGCAGGGCGTCGGCCATTTGCCAGAGCTGGGCTTCGTAGCCGACGGTGGCGGCGGAGGCGGATGAACGGGCTTCTGGTTTCGTGGGGCGGGCATGCGAAGTGGGCAGGGACTGTCGGTGGGCGGCATTATGCCGCGCCAGCCGCGGCAACGCGGCGGAGCGCTGCACGCTTGAGCCGCTTCACGGCGACTGACTTTTCCGCGGGCCGTTGCGGGCAGCCTACGGACTTGGCCGGTGCGCATGGCGCACCCTACGGCCTGACTCTGCGCCAGGGCGGCGCGGGCAGCTACGGCCTTGACCGCGGCGCATGGCGCAGCCTAGGGCTGACTCTGGGGCAGGGCGTCGAGGGTATTGCCGGCGGCGACGATGCCCTCGAAGCGGCGCGCGAGGCGCACGATCTGCGGCCCAGTCGTGTTCGACGATGTCCTGGGCATGGGCGAGGTTGTTGCGCAGCGATTGCAGGTCGCGCGCCACGCGCTGGCCGGCACCCTTGGTGGGAAAGTCGAGCCGGCTCAACTCCTCGGGGTCGGCGAGAAGGATGTCGGTCTTGTCGGCGAGCTGCAGGCAGTCCAGAAGCTCGGATTGTTGTCCGCGGCGCATGCGTTCGTCGTGCAGCGCCTGCGCGACCTGCAGCCGCCGTGGGGTCAGCAGAGCCTCCCAGTCGCCGCGGGGCCAGCGCGCGCGGATGCGCTGCGCGACATAAAGCTCGATCAGCGTCACCATGCCGAACAGCCACATGCGCCCAATCGGGCCCTGCAGGTCGGCCCGTGTCGCCACACCGACCACCTGGCCTAGCACGCCGACAAAGGCATGGTCGTAGCGCGTCAAGGCTTCGACCACGTCCGACAGGCCGGCGCTGCCGTCCAGCACCTGGCGGGCGCCGAAGGCCCGCATGGCGTCGCCGCAGCGTCCCTCGGCGAGGTCGGCGGGGAGCACGTAGCCGGTCACCAGGCCGTCGCAGCGGATGCCCGCGACATCGAGCTCGCGCTCCCGCATCAGGCCTGCGACCTCGGTTGCCCACCGCGTGTCGTCGAAAGAAGCGAGCGGCCGCACAATGTCCTGGGCCGAAAATGCCGTCATCAGCCGCTCGATCCCCAGTACGCGGGGAATCGGCGGGCGCTCGGTGTCCGGACCGGCTGCGCGCAACGAATCGAGGCTGAGACCGATCTCGTCCGCGCAGCGCGAGACGGTCTTGCGCGCCTGTCCGAGCAGCCGCGCGTCGCCTTCGCCCAGCACTTCGAGCAGGGCTGCAGCCTCGGCGACGAAGGTGCGGGCAAAGCGCTTGTCGTGGCGGCAGATGTCGCGGCAATTGTCGATCAGGTCGGCCAGCTTGACGGTCTTGGCGCGCGCCGATGCACGCGCAAGGTGATAGCGGTCGATGGCCTTGCGCGCTGCGCGATTTCCATCCTTGGCCGAGCTGACGTCGGTGAGTTCGATCACCAGTTGGGCCACGCCGGGGCCGAACTCGCGCTCGATGTCCTCGCGCGTGGCGGGCGTGTCCTCTATCGTGTCGTGCAGCCAGGCGGCAGCCAGCATCTCCGGGTCGTCGCTCACCGACGCGACCAGCGCCGCCGCCGCCTTCAGGTGAACGTCATAGGGCTGGCCGCTGTACTTGCGCCGTTGGTCGATGCGCGCGTGGGCCTGGGTGGCGTAGGCGCGTGCCCGTTCGACCAGCGGGTCCATGCTCTCCTGCTACCGCGCACCGGCGGTAATGGCGAGATCCCGGGTCAGCCGCAGGCCGCCGGTGTCGCCGAGCGCCGGCTCGACCGGAGCCGGGTCCCAGCCACCGCCCAGCGCGCGGTAGAGCTGCACGATGGACGCATAGGTGTCGCGGGTGGTCTGCACCAGGGTGAGTTCTGCGGTGAAGGCTTGGCGTTCGGCGTCGAGCACCTCGAAGTAGCTCGACACACCGCCCTCGTAGCGCATGCGCGTCAGTCGCAGCCGCTCGCGGTCCGCGGCGGCGACGCGCTCTACGCTGTCGCGCTGCTCGCTCAGCCGCTGGTAGGACACCAGCGCGTCTTCCACCTCGCGCAATCCATTCTGTATCGCCTGCCGGTACAGCTCGGCGGCGATGCGCTGCTGGGCCTGGGCCGCCTCGACGTTTGCGCCAAGGCGACCGGCGGTGAAGATCGGCAGCGTCAGCGCGGGGCTCACCGACCACGCCTGGCGGTTGGAATCGAACAGCGCGCCGGCTTCCGGGCTGAGGAAACCGAGAAAGCCGGTGAGCGAAATGACGGGAAGATAGGCCTTGCGCGCCGCATCGACGTTCGCCTCGGTTGCCGGCCAGCACCTGCTCCGCGCCGCGCACGTCGGGGCGGCGCTCCAGCAGTTGCGACGGCAGCCCGGCGGGAAGCTGCGGCGGCAGGGGGTAGTCGCTTAGCTTCAACTGGCGCGCAACCGGTCCGGGGTTGCGGCCCACCAGCACCGCCATCGCGTTCTCGCTCTGAGTGCGGCGGCGCTCCAGGTCGGCAATGGTCGATTCAGCACCGGCGAGCAGCGATTCCGCCTGGCGCAGGTCCACCGCCGAGACGACGCCGTTGTCGAAGCGCAGCTTCACCAGCCGCAGCGACTCGCGCCGCGTGTCGGCGGTGCGGATCGCGATGTCGAGCTGGGCATCCGCCACCAGCAGGTCGAGGTAGGTCAGCACCACCTGGGAAATCAGGCTGACCTGGAACGCGCGGCGGTTCTCCTCGCTCGCCAGCAGATTGCGATAGGCGGCCTCGTTCAGAGAGCGCAGGCGGCCCCAGAGGTCGATCTCCCAGGCCGGCATGGCGAGCCCGACGCTGTAGGTTTCGCCGATGCGGTTCTCGCTGGCGCTGGCCACCGAAGGCTGGCGCGCGCGGGTGACGCTGGCGTCGCCGAACAGGTTGGGCCACAGCGCCGAGCGCTGAACGCCGTACTGGGCGCGGGCGAATTCCACGCGCTCGGCGGCGATGCGCAGGTCATGGTTCTCGCTCAGCGCCTCGCGTATCAGCGTTTGGACTTCCGCCGTTCTGAACAGCTCGCCCCAGGGCCGGTCGGCGAGGGAGGTTTCCGTTGCGGCCGGCGCGCGCCAGGCCGCTGGGCATGTCAAGCTCGGGGCGCTGGAAGGTCGGCGTGGCGCAGGCACTGACTATGGCGGCGAGGGCGATCGGCAGGAGGCGGGAATGCAGGCGCTGACGCCCCCACCCCAGCCATCCCCCGCAGGCGGGGGAGGGGGAAGCAGGGTGAGCGGCGACAGGGGATGCGCGCTTCATGGCTGCGCCTCCTGCGGTTCCGGCGCGGGCTCAGCCTCGCGGCGGCCGCCGCCGAGGTAGGTCATCGCCAGGTAGTAGAACAGCGGCGTGAAGAACACGCCGATCAGGGTTGCCGCCAGCATGCCGCCAAGGATGCCGGTGCCCACCGAATGCTGTGTCGCCGCGCCCGCCCCGGAGGCGCGCACCAGGGGCAGCACGCCGAGGATGAAGGCGAGCGAGGTCATGACGATGGGGCGCAGCCGCAGGCGTGCCGCCTCCAGCGCCGCCTCGATGACCGACAGCCCCTCCTCGTAGCGCTGCTTGGCGAACTCGACGATCAGGATGCCGTTCTTGCCCGCCAGGCCGACCAGGGTGATCAGGCTGACCTGGAAGAACACGTCGTTGGGCGCGTGGCGCAGGAACAGCGCGATCAGCGCGCCGAGGATGCCGATGGGCACGATCAGGAACACCGCCACCGGCAGCGTCCAGCTTTCATACAGCGCGGCGAGGAACAGGAACACGAAGACGAAGGACAGCAGGAAGATGAAGCCCGCCTGCCCGCCGGAGATCTTCTCCTGCAGCGACTGGCCGGACCACTGGAAGGCGGTCCCGGCGGGCAGGTTGCTGCGCCGACAATTCCTCCATCGCAGCCAGCGCTTCGCCCGAAGCTGCGGCCGGGCGCCGGCGTGCCGTTGAGCTGCACGGCGGGGTAGCCGTTGTAGCGGTGCGAGCGCGATAGGCGCCGAGCGGTATTCGGTGCTGGCGAGCGCCGCGATCGGCACGATGTCGCCCTTGGCGTTGCGCACGTAGAAGCGCTGAAGATAGGCCGGATCGGAGCGGAACTGCTGCTCCGACTGCAGCTTGACCTTGAGGTTGGTGCCGAAGGCGGTGAACTGGTTCACGAAGCTGGAGCCGAGCAGCGTGCCGATGGTGGCGTACACGTCCGCCAGCGGCACGCCCAGAGCCTTGGCCTTGTTGCGTTCGACGTCGATGAACAGCGTCTGCACGTCGGGCGCGGCGACGTTGCGCACGCCCGCCAGGCGCGCATCCTGAGCCGCGCCGGCAACCATCGCGGCGGCCGCCTGGTCGAGCTTCGCGCGGTCTCCGTCCAGCGCCAGCAACCGGTAGTCGAAGCCGGCGATGTTGCCCATGCCCGAAATCGGCGGCTCATTGATGGCGAACACCCGCGCCTCGCTGATGCCGATGTAGAACTTGCCGTTGAGCCGCCGGATGATCTGCGCCACGTGCTGATCGGCCTCCTTGCGCTCGTCCCAGGGCTTGAGCGTGACATAGAGGAAGCCCTGGTTGGCGTAGCGGTAGAAGATCGAAAAGCCGGGGATGCCGATGATGTCCTCACCGACGGCTCGGTTCGGACCATGCCCTCCACCCGCTCCATGATCTCCAGCACCCGCTGCTGGGATGCCGCGGAGGGCAGGTCGATAGCGACGAAGAAGGTGCCTTTGTCCTCCTCCGGCACGAAGCCGCCGGGGATCGCCTTGAACAGGAAGAACACGCCGGCCAGGATCACGGCATAGATCAGCCATGAAGCGCAGGCCGCGCCGGATCACGAAGCCCACCGCGCCGACATAGCCGCCGGTCACCTTGTCGAAGAAGCGGTCGAAGGCGGCGATGGGCCGCGGCTTGTGCACGCCGGGCTTGAGGATCAGGGCGCACAGGGCCGGCGTCAGCGTGAGGGCCGTCACCGCCGAGAGCAGCGTGAGACACGGTAATGGTGATGGCGAACTGCTTGTAGAGCGTCCCGGTGACGCCGGAGAGGAAGGCGACGGAACGAACACCGCGCAGATCACCGCGGTGACGCCGACGATGGCCCCGCCTATGCCCTGCATTGCTTTGCGCGAGGCCTCCCGCGGCCCGAGGCCCTCCTCATGCATGATCTTCTCGACCGCCTCGACCACGACGATGGCATCGTCCACCACAATGCCGATGGCAAGCACCATGGCGAACAGGGTGAGCATGTTGATCGAAAAGCCCATCAGCAGCATTCCGGCCAGGGTGCCGATCAGCGACACCGGTATCGCCAGCATCGGGATGAGGGTGGCGCGCACACTGCCGAGGAACAGATACACCACCACCAGCACCAGCACGAAGGCCTCGATGACGGTATGGATCACCAGCTCGATCGAGGCATTGCACGAACACCGTGGTGTCGTAGGGAATCTCCCACTTCAGCCCCTGGGGGAAACTGGCGGCAACCTCGGCCATCTTGGCGCGCACCGCCTTCGCCACCTCCAGGGCATTGGCGCCGGGACGCAGATAGACGCCCATCCCGGTCGCCGGTTGGCCGTTCATGCGCAGGCTGATCTGGTAGTCGTCGGCGCCGAGTTCGACCCGGGCCACGTCACGCACCCGCACCACCGAGCCATCCGGCGCGGCCCGCACGATGACCCTGGCGAATTCCTCCGGGGTGGTGAAGGTGCCGCGGGTCTGCACCGGGAAAGTCAGCAACTGGCCGCCGGGGCTGGGCGAAGTGCCGATCTCGCCCACCGGGTAGTTCTGGTTCTGCTCGCGGATGGCATTGGCGACATCGGTTACGGTGAGCTTGAATTTGGCCAGTTGGTCGGGGTCGAGCCATACGCGCATCGCATAGGGATGAGCCGAACAGGGTCACCTCGCCGACGCCGCCCAGGCGCTTCAGCTCCGGCAGCGACGTTCGAGTTGGCGAGGTTGCTGAGATACTCGCGGTCGAAGCTCGGATCATCGGACTGCATCGTCACGATGAGCAGCATCGAGGGATTGGTCTTGTCCACCTTGACGCCGTTTTGCAGCACCGCCTGGGGCAGCAACGGCTCGACGCGCTTGACCCGGTTGTTTACCTCGACGGTGGCGATGTCGAGGTCGGTGCCGGCCTCGAAAACCACCGAAAGATCCATCAGGCCGCTGGCCGAACTGGTGGAGAACATGTAGAGCAGGCCATCCACGCCGTTCATTTCCCGTTCCAGCGGCGCGGCGACGGTGTTCTCCAGGATCTCCGGGCTGGCGCCGGGATAGACGGCGGTGACCTTGACCTGGGGCGGGGCGACGCTGGGATATTGCTCGACCGCGAGCTGGTTCGCGGCCAGCGCGCCGACCAGCGAAATGATCAGCGCAATGACGGTGGCAAAGACCGGACGATCGACGAAGAAACCCATGCTCGTCCCCTCAGACCGGCCGCGCCGCAGACAGACGGCAGCGCCCCTTCGCGATCCCTCCCCCACAGGCCGGGGCGGTGCAGGGTACGCGACTCCCGCCCGCTCCCCCGCACGCGGGGGAGGGCCGGGGTTGGCGCAGCGCGTGCAGCGCGCGCGCAGGCAATGGCCCGGTCAGCGTCGCCATCACTTGGCCTCGCCTGCCGGTTTGGCGGGCTGCTCGGTCGCAGCGGCCGGTTTCGGGGCCGGGCTGGGCGCCGCCGCCGGGGCCGCGCCGTAGGGCGCCGGCCTGACGGTGGCGCCGGGCTGCACCTTCTGCACGCCTTCGACGACCACCCGGTCGCCGGCAGCCAGTCCCTTCTCGACGATCCACTCGTCGCCGATCCACTCGCCAACCACCAGGTCGCGGCGCTCCACCTTGTTCTCCGCCGTGACGACGAACGCCACATGTCCGGTCGGCACTTTCATCACCGCCTGTTGCGGCACTGCTCGACGGCGAGCCGGTTGGCAGCCATCGCCCCCACCAGGGCGATGATCAGCGCGATGACGGTGGCAAAGACCGGACGGTCAACGAAGAAGCCCATCGCCCCCCTACTTGCCGGAAGCCGCTGCGGCCGCCGGCGCGGCACCGGGCTGAGCGGCCGGAGCGGCGGCGCCATAGGGCACCGGCTTCACGGTGGCGCCGGGTTGCGCCTTCTGCACGCCCTCGACGATCACGCGATCGCCGGCGGCCAGCCCCTTCTCGACGATCCAGTCGTCCTTGATCCATTCTCCGACCACCAGGTCGCGGCGCTCCACCTTATTGTCGACGGTGACGACGAAGGCGACATGACCCGTGGGTACCTTGACCACCGCCTGCTGCGGCACCAGGATGGTGCCGGGCCGCTGTCCGGCGGTCATTTCGACGCGCACGAACATTCCCGGAAGCAGGCGCGGCTCGCCGCGGTTCGGCAGCACCGCCCGCAGCGTGATGGTGCCTGTGTCGCGGTTCACCTGGGCGTCGGAAAAGTCGATGCGCCCAGCCTGCTGAAACGCGGTCCCGTCGGGCAGCACGAAGCGCACGCTGTCGCCGTGCTGCTCCTTGATTTCGCCGCTGTGTATCGCGCGCTGCAGGATCAGGGCATCGCGGTCGGGCATGGTGAAGATGACATAGATGGGATCCAGCTTCTCGATGGTGGCAAGCAGGGTCGGCTCGCCCTTGCCCACCAGCGCTCCCTCCGGCACCTGCGAGGTGCCGATGCGCCCCGCTTCGGTGGCGTAGATCCTGGTGTAGCCGAGGTTGAG
Source organism: uncultured beta proteobacterium (assembly GCA_963696505.1). GTDB lineage: Bacteria > Pseudomonadota > Gammaproteobacteria > Burkholderiales > Rhodocyclaceae > CAVOKN01. The sequence continues at coordinate 61,508 of CAVOKN010000008.1, forward strand.
CTTGGCGCGGTCGAGGGTGGCGCGGGCCGCCTGCACCGACGACTCCGCCTGCTTCAGTTGCGTGGCCGCATCGTCGTAGTCCTGCTTGCTGATGGCATTCTCTCTGGCCAGCGGGGCATAGCGCACCTCGCGCACCTTGGCGTTGGAGAGATTGGCCTGGGCCAGCGACGCCTGGGCGTCGCGCAGCGTCGCCTCGTAGGTGGCGGGATCGATGGAGTAGAGCAACTGCCCCGCCGCGACCTTGGTGCCCTCGGTGAAATGGCGCCTTTCCAGGATGCCTTCGACCCGCGCGCGTACCTGTACCGAGCGGTAGGCGCTGACATTTCCGACGTACTCGCGCAGCACCGGCACGGTCTCGCTGCGCGCCGGCGCGACCTTCACTTACGCCGGCGGCGGCGCGGCCTGGGGTGCAGCTTCCTTTTTGCCGCAGCCCGTGGCCAGCAGCGATATCAATGCGGTGGCGGCCAGGACTTGGATGGGACAGGCGGTGCGCTCCGGGATCGATGATCTGGGCATGATTGGGTCAGGGCATGTCGGTTCGGGAATGATTCGTCGGCTGGCGGCGGGGATTCACCAAGGGATGTACGGCACCGGCCCGAGGGCTCGCGGTACCACCCCGAAACTCCGCCGTTTCCCTCGCCACTATACGCAAGAGGGTGCCCCGGTTCCACCATGATGAGATCGGTTCGCATCTGCACCTGTCCTGGAATGCCGATCCGCCGCCTGCACCGGCGAGTTCGCAACAAGCTGCGACTCGCCCCGTCTTCGACCCCGGTCAGCCCTCGGAGCGCTTGTCGCGGAGAGCCGGGTCGCCGATACTTGCGACCCGACGCGGCACCCTGTGCCACGCCTCCGGCCAATCGGCAGCTCACTCGCGAAGGAACATCGCATGGAGAAGAACCGCAGCCTCACCATCCACTTCATGGATGGCACCAACATTTCCTTCGATTTTCCCCAGCAGGCACGCAACGAGGTGGCGCGCAAGCTGCTGCTCGAAGATATCGTCAAGAGCCCGTTTCTCATCGTCTCCGCTGACGGCGCGCTGCTGATGTTTCCGGTTGCCAACATCAAGTCGTTGCAGATGTTCGGCCCCGCCGACGGATCGGCGGATATCGACCTGCCGCCCCATGTGATTCGCGGTGCCACTGTGGTTGGCTGAACCCGCGGCCGCCCTGAGCCCACCTACGCCATGGGCATCACTCCGGCAGGGCCTTGAGTCCAGCAGGGTCACCTAGCGAGGACGACGCAGGTGCGGCGGGGCGATGCATCGTGCATCGGGCACGGGAACCCGAAGGGGCTGAAACGGAGCGGCGGTATGGGGATAAAATGCGCCCCTGACGACGCTTTCCACGCGGGAGAACCACCATGCAAAACGCTTTTCGCGCACTTGTCGCAGCAATCCTGGTTGCCGGCGCGCTTTCCGGCTGCGGCGGTGGCGGTGCAGAAGCCCGAACCGAGGTGACGACGGTCAGCCAGGGCCAGCAACTGCTCGACCTGAAGAAGGCCTACGACACGGGCGCGATGACGAAGGACGAATACGAGCGCGCCCGCTACAAGGTCCTCAATCAGTGAGCATGCTAGGGGCGTGAAGCGGTGAAGTAAGCTTCCATGCCCTCGTACCACGGGATGTTTCACCCCGGTCGCGGCGCTAGCACGGGAGACCTGGGATAGCGTGGCACTGGCGCGCCCGTCGGCCGCTTCGAACACCAGTCGCAGCATCGCGTCCACCTGCTTGCGCGGTACCTCGGCGCGGGTGACCAGCAGAGCCGTCGCGGCGACCGTCGGCACCGGTCCGTCCTGGCCCGGATAGCTGCGGGCGGGCAAAGTCAGTGGCACCAGACCGGCATCGAGCAGTTCGCGGCTCGGGCCGATCGGCACCCAGACCACCCGGGTGCGCGCCGCGAGGCGCTGCAGCTCTCGCGCCGGCGCGTGAATCGTTATGAAAAAAGCATCGATCTCGCCGGCGGCGAGCTGGCGCGCCGCGTCCGGCAGGGGCGCATCGCTCACGGCGTCCACGCTCTCGGGAGCGATACCGTTTTGCGCCAGGATGGCCGAGGCGGTGGCGCGCGTGCCCGAGCCGCGCGGACCGAGCCCGATGCGCCGCCCCCGCAGGTCGGCGACGCTGGCGATGCCGCTGTCTGCGGCCGCCACGAGGTGAACCGTCTCCGGGAACAGGCTGCCCAGGGCGCGCAGATTCTGTTGCGGCGAGCCGGCGAAGCGACCCTGGCCGTTCGAGGCCTGACGCGCGATGTCGTTCTGCACCAGCGCAAACTGCGCCTGCCCCTCGCTGAGCAGGCGGATGTTCTCCACGCTGCCGCCGCTCGCCACCGTGTCCAGCGCCACGCCCGCGGCCGATGCACGCCTGCGCAGGGCATCCATGACTTCCTCGTAGGCGCCGCCACCGGGACCGCCGGCAATCAGCAGCAGGTCGGCAGCGCGATCGAGCCGGGCCCGCGCCTGCCGGTAGGTCGATTCGAATTCCTCGCGCAGGATCGCGTCGCGCTCGCGAGGCGTGACCGTCGGCCCGCTGTCCAGCGTCACGAGCTCTTGCAGCCGCGCCAGGGCCTGCTGCAGCGGCGTCGCGGGAGGCTCCTCCTTGGGGCGGGGCTGCATTGCCGCCGCCGCCGCGGCCGCGGCCGGTACCGATGCGGCGGCCGGCGCAGCGGCCGGTGCGCTTGCCACCAGTTGCCAGCGGCTGCCCGCCGCAACGAAGGCCGCCGAGCCGTAGGCGCCTATCGTGTCCCCGGCGTGGTTGCCCTCGGGTTCGAGCCCGAACACCCCCTTTTCGCCCGTGCCGAGCAGGCTCGCCAGGGTGGCGACATTGTGGGAATCCCATCGCGTGAAGTCGTAGTCGCGGGTGAGTCTGAAACGGGCGTTGAAGTACACCGTGCGCCCGTCAGCGCCCGGAAGGGCGGCGCTTCCGGCACGGCGCAGCCTCTCGAATTCCAGTACCCGGCCGCCGAGGGCAGCGTCGAGCTGCTGCTGCAGCGCCTCCTGCACGCTGACTTCGTCCGGACCGCGCGCGCAGCCCGCCAGCAGCAGTAGTCCGCAGAGCAGGGCCAGATGCCGCAGGCCGCGCGCGCTCACCATGTCAGCCACGGCAGGGAAAGGAAGCCCTGGATGATGAGGGCATTGGCCAGGTCGATCAGGAAGGCGCCCATCACCGGAATCAGCAGGAAGGCGAGCTGGGAATGGCCGTGACGCTGGGCGATGGCCTGCACATTGACCATGGCGGTGGCGGTGGAGCCGAGGGCGAAGCCGAGGTGGCCGGTGGCGAGCAGCGCTGCGTCGTAATTGCGGCCCATGACACGGAAGGTGACCAAAGCGACGAAGGCCAGCATTGCCACGGTCTGGGTCAGCAGGATGGCGAGCATGGGGCCGGCGAGGTCCACCAGTTCCCACAATTTGAGCGTCATGATGATCATCGACAGGAACAGCGACAGCGCCAGGGCGCCGAGCAGGTCCAGCGCCCGGTCGTCCACCCGGTACAGGCCGCTGATCGAGAGCAGGTTGCGCAGCACCACCCCGGCCAGCAGCGCCCAGATGAACGAGGGCAGGGTCAGCGCGCCGCTCCCCAGCCAGCGGAACAGCGCGAAACCCGCGCCCATCGAGGCGAACATCAGCAGCAGGGTCTCGATCAGCTTGCGCAGCGGCACCGCCTCGGCGGGCGCCTCGTCGCCCTGCGCGCCCTGCTCGGCGCTGCCCTTGAGGCCGTGGCGGCGGATCAGCCAGCCGGCGAAGGGACCGCCCAGCAGGCCGCCGGCCACCAGGCCGTAGGTCGCGCTTGCCACCGCCAGTTCCACCGCACCCTGGAGGTTGCGCTCCTCGACGAACTTGCCGGCCCAGGCGGCGCCGGTGCCGTGGCCGCCAGCAAGGGTGATGGATCCGGCGAGCAGGCCATTGACCGGGTGGATGTCGAAGCTCCTGGCAAGCACGACGCCGATCGTGTTCTGCATCGCCAGCGCGACGACGACGATGACGAAGAAGACCAGCAGCAGCCGGCCGCCCCGCATCAGCATGCGGGCGTCGGCGGCAAGCCCCACCGTGGTGAAGAACGCGACGTTGAGCGGAGTGAGCAGCGCCGCATCGAACTGCATCTGGACACCCGCGCCGCCGCGCAGCCCGGTCAACACCACGGCGAACAGGATGCCGCCGACCACCGCGTCGGGAATGCTGTAGCGGGCAAGGAAGCCCACCCGCTCGATGAGCAGCCGGCCGATCACCAGCGCCGCCGCCGCCAGCGCCAGGGTGAAGTAGATGTCGATGTGGAACGCCATTGGACCTTGGGCGAATTGCGTCACGGCGCCGGAAGCGCGATTCTAGCCCGATCGTCGAACGAAACCTGCCTGCGCCCATGAATCGCCGACACTGCAACCCGGCCCGCAAGTTCGCTGGCAGCGGCGTGTATAGTTTGCGGCGCCGTTGCCCGGCCGTCGGGGACAGGCGCGTATTCCAATGTCAGCAGCAAAGGAGCTAGCCATGAGCGACAAGTCGCAGGACGCAGGTGTGTTGTATGTACTGGTCGATCGTTTCAACACCCAGCGCCTGCCGCGGGCGCTGGACCTCAAGACCAGGATAGATGCGGGTGGAACCCTCACCGACTTGGACATCCATTTCCTGGAGGATGTGTTCGCCGACGCCAAGGCGTTGCGGCCTCTGGTCGAAAAACACCCCGAGTACCAAGAACTGGCGGGCCGGGCGATGAGCCTTTACAAGGAAATCCTCGAAAAGGCAGCCGAGAACGAAGCCAAGGCCGGGTAGGGCTGTTGCCCGGCAAGCCTGGAGGCGACACCAACTCGCCGGAGCCGCTGCGCCCCGAGCCTGGCGTCCGGCATCCAGCCGATCAACAAGACGGGAGGAAATGCTGATGAAGCTTCAACGTGCCCTGTTCGCCATCCTGCTTGCCCTGCCGCTGGCGGCTTGCGTCGCCTACGCGCCGTACCCGGTGCAGTCGACGATGCCGGCCAGCGTCGACCGATCCTGGAACGCCGCCCTCGATGCCGCGCAGGACGTCGGAATTACCGTGTCCTCGGCGGACCGCAGCGCTGGCCGCATCTATGGCCGGCGCAGCGCGGCCGACGTGACGATTTCGGTCACCCCGCAGGCCGACGGCAGCCTGCGCGTGCAATTCGACGCGCAAGGTCTGGCGCCGCAAGACCAGGGACTGGATGCCCGCTTCACCCAGGCCTACAACCGGCGCATGGGACGCTAGGACAGGCGTCTTCCAGCCCCTGACTTTCTCCCGCACCCGAGCCCACGGCCCTGATCCTGCTCGGGCCGGCGATCGAGGACAGCGCAAACGGCAAGGACGTTGTCGAAGCTACGCTGGTTCGCACCAGCCGGTTTGTCGGCGTCGCACTGTATGCCTGGGAATGGTGTGGACGTTCGGGCGTTTGCGTGGCCCGCGGTCGTGGTCACTGCCGATCCTGTAAGGCTCAGGGTTTGCCCGAGCAGCGACCCGATCCCCCGTCGGTAACCCACTCGATGGTGTCGAGGAGTGCCTGGTCGTCCACGGGCTTTCTCAGGAAGAAGCTGGCGCCGAGTTCGCGCGCGCGGCGCCGCGTCTGCTCGTCGTCGCGGGCCGAGATGGCGATCACCGGCATGTTGCCGCCTGCACGGCCGAGAACATCCAGGCCCGTGAGCCGAGGCATGGTGATGTCCAGCAGCACGCAGCAGGGGCGATCGGCCTGAAGGCCGGCGAGGAAGGCTTCGCCCGATGCAAACACCACAGGCCGAAGCCCGGCAGCGCGCATCAGTCGTTCGAGCCCCCTGCCGACCGAAGGGTCGTCGTCGACGATGTACACGACGAGGTTGTCTACGACTGTCGTCACGTCAGGGAGACTCCGTTACAGTGCCTGCCAAAGGTAGCCTTTGGCGCCTGCGGAGGGAATTGGACCTTGGTCCTAGCCGATTGCCGTGAAGTCCATACAGGCGGTAGCTTTCGCCCATGAGTGCCGTCTTCGTTCCGGCGATTTACGCCGTGGCCGGGTATTGCGTTTACGCCGGCCTGAGCCATGGTCTGATTGCGCTGCGCCGGCCCGTTGAGCGAACGCACCTGCTGTTCTCCATCCTCTGCCTCGCGGTGACGCTGCACATCGTCATGAAGGCCGGCGCCTACTGTGCGAGTTCCGCGGAAATCCTGGTTGCCGCACGCCGCTGGGATCTGAGCTTTGGCGCCCTGTTCTTCTTGGGGCTGCCGTGGTTCGCCTCACGCTACACGGGTATCCGGCCGCGGTGGCTGCTCGAAGCGGTCAGCGCATCGCTGGTCGTGACCATCGTGGCCAACCATTGGCTGACCTACGGTGTTCTACTTCGTCGAACTCCCGAACCTCAATCACCTTGTACTTCCCTGGGGCGAGCGGATCGTCGATCTGGGCACGGGGCAACGCAGTCCGTGGTTCCTGCCGGGCGTTGCGGGAAGCATTGCCGCGCTGGCCTACGCGGCCTATGCCGCGGCCCGCCAGTACCGGAGCGGGGACCGCAGGCGCGCCACGATGCTCGGCCTGGCCTTGCTGGTTTTCGTTCCGCTCCTCGTGGTGAATTTCCTCGTGAACTTCGGTTTGCTCACGTCCGTGCACACGGCCCAGTTCGGTTTCATCGCCTTGGTGCTGGTGATGAACCAGGAACTCGGCCGCGAACGGCGGCAGCAGCGCCTGCGCAAGCAGGCGATCCTCGACAGCGTGCCGGCCATCGTCTACATGAAGGACCTGGACGGCCGCTACATCCTGAGCAATCGCCGCTACGAGGAACTGCTGCATGCGCTTCCCGGCTCGATCGTCGGCAAGACGGACCACGATCTTTTTCCGGCGCCGCGCGCCCAGGTTTTCCGCGCCAACGATCGCCTCGTCGTCGAGCGCCGCGAAGCACTGGCGTTTGAAGAAGTTACCGAGGTGGACGGCGAGCCGCGCACTTATGTCTCGCACAAGTTCCCGCAGTTCGACAGTGCCGGTTGCGTCGACGCGGTCAGCGGCGTATCGCTCGACGTGACCGACTCCCGCAAGGCAGAGGTGGCGATGGATCTGTTGCGGCGGCAGGTATGGCATGCCGATCGCGTTGAGCGAATCGGAGCGCTCGCCGCCTCCCTCGCGCACGAGATCTCCCAGCCCCTGACCGCCATTCTCGCCAACGCCCAGGCGGCGCTGCGCTTTCTCGATCGCGACGAAGCAGATCTCGGCGAAGTCCGCGAGTGCCTCCAGGAGATCGTCCGCGACGACAAGCGTGCCAGCGGGGTCATCAATGGGCTGCGTGCCATGCTGCGTCGCCAGGATGCGCCCCGGGAACCCGTGGATCTCGGCCAGTGCATCGGCGAGGTGCTCGACCTGATGCACGCCGAGTTCGAAGCACGCGGCATAGACGTCCGCCGTTCCGTGACCGATGGGCCCACGGTCGATGCCTACAAGCCGCAGATCCAGCAGGTGCTGCTCAACCTGCTCCTGAACGCCTGCGAAGCCATGGCGGAGATCGCGCCGAACGAGCGCCTGCTCACCGTGTCGGTCACGGCCGAAGCGGAGGGGCAGGTGCGGGTGTCGGTCGGGGATCGCGGCGCGGGCCTTGCCGACGATCAATTGGGTCAGGTATTCAACGGGTTCTACACGACCAAGCCCCAGGGTCTCGGCATCGGCCTCGCGGTGTGCCGCTCGATCGTCGAGGCCCACGGCGGCACCATCGCAGTGGCGCGCAACGAAGAGCCGGGGGGCCACCTTCTCCTTCACGCTGCCTTGCGGCAGCCGCGTGCCGCGTCATGATCTCTGACTTTCCTGATGGCATTTGATCTCCCCGATGTGCGATCGCTGTCAGCAGCTTCCGCGGCTCGATGCGAGCGTGGCGGTTGCGGTACGGCAGCGGGGTTTCGGGGCAGGGGAACCCATGTGATGACTTTCCCGCTACGCTCCCCACGATTCCGCCGCCCATGAGCGACCCGACCCACTCAAGCTTGCCCCAGGAACCGGGCCGCATTCCGCGCTCGCAATGCGCCGCCGACCGCAGTGGATGGACGCGCTGGCTGCCGGGCGTGCGCATGCTGCGCGACTACCAGGCAGCCTGGCTGCGCCACGACATCGCGGCCGGACTGGTGCTGACCACGATGCTGGTGCCGGTTGGTATCGCCTATGCGGTGGCCTCCGGGGTGCCGGGCATCTACGGCCTGTACGCGACCATCGTCCCGCTGCTCGCCTATGCCCTTTTCGGGCCGAGCCGCATCCTTGTGCTCGGACCCGATTCGTCACTTGCGGCTGTCATCCTGGCGGTGGTGCTGCCGCTTTCCGGCGGCGATCCCCTGCGTGCGGTCGCCCTGGCCGGGATGATGGCGGTGGTGTCCGGAACGCTGTGCCTTCTGGCCGGTGTGGCGCGTCTGGGCTTCGTCACGGAATTGCTCTCCAAACCGATCCGCTACGGCTACATGAACGGCATCGCGCTGACCGTGCTGGTGAGCCAGTTGCCGAAGCTGTTCGGCTTTTCCACCGGCGGCGACGGTCCGCTTACCAAGCTGTGGGCCTTCGCCGAAGCGGTGCTGGCCGGCAGGACGAACTGGGTCGCTCTGGCGGTCGGCGCCGGGACGCTGGCGGCGATCCTCCTGTTCAAGCGCAGTCCGCGGGTGCCGGGGATCCTGATCGCCGTGATCGGCGCGACCGTCATCGTCGGCGGGCTGGACCTGGCGACCACCGCCGGCGTATCCGTCCTCGGTCCCCTGCCTCAGGGTTTGCCGAGCTTCGACGTGCCCTGGATCGGCCATGACGACATCGTTCCGGTGCTCCTCGGCGGCTGTGCCGTAGCCTTGGTTTCCTTCGCCGATACCAGCGTGCTCTCGCGCAGCTATGCAGCGCGCTCGGGCAGCTACGTCGACCCCAATCAGGAGATGGTCGGGCTGGGTGCCGCCAATCTGGCGGCCGGTTTATTTCAGGGTTTCCCGATCAGCAGCAGCTCATCGCGCACGCCGGTGGCCGAGGCCGCGGGGGCGAAGACGCAGGTTTCCGGCGTCGTCGGTGCGCTGGCCGTCGCCCTGCTGCTGATGGTGGCGCCCGACCTGCTCAGCGAGCTGCCGAGCAGTGCGCTCGCGGCGGTGGTCATCGCTTCCGCGATCGGCCTGATCGAGATCTCCGACCTGCGCCGCATCTACCGCATCCAGCGCTGGGAGTTCTGGCTGTCAATCGTGTGCCTCGCCGGCGTGGCGGTGCTCGGCGCGATTCCGGGGATCGGTCTGGCGATCGTCATCGCTGTCATCGAATTTCTCTGGGACGGCTGGCGCCCGCATTCGGCGGTGCTTGGCCGCGCCGAAGGCGTCAAGGGCTACCACGACATCACCCGCTATCCCGATGCCCGCCAGATCCCCGGTCTGGTGCTGTTCCGCTGGGATGCGCCGCTGTTCTTCGCCAACGCCGAATTGTTCCAGCAGCGGGTGCTGGACGCGGTGGCGAACGCGCCCACACCGGTGCGCTGGCTGGTCGTCGCCGCCGAGCCTGTCACCAGCGTGGACGTCACCGCCGCGGACATGCTCGCCGATCTGGACAAGACGCTGCGGGACGCCGGCATCGAGCTGTGCTTCGCCGAAATGAAGGATCCGGTGATGGACAAGCTCAAGCGTTTCGGCCTCTTCGACCATCTCGGCGAAGAAACCTTCTTCCCGACCGTCGGCACCGCGGTCAGCCGCTATCTCAAGGCCTATCCGGTCGATTGGGTGGACTGGGAAGAGCGCAAGCCATGAGACGGCGCGACGCGGCCCAAACGTGCAGGGTGGAATAGGCCCGTCAGGGGCCGTATTCCACCGTCCAAGGACGCACGGTGGATCACCCTACGTTCCAGGGAGTACGGCACGCTCACATTGCCTCGCGCGCCTTCTTCTGCGCTTCCTGAGCTTCGAGCATCAGCTTGTAGGCGACGTAGTACTTGTAGATGTTGCGCACGTAGGTGGTGGTCTCGATGCCGATCTTCTCGGCGGTGACCAGTTCCACGTTGTTGAACCACTTGTCTTGATCGAGGCCGCGCTTCTCGGCTTCCCTGCGCATGCGCGCGATGTTGCCGGGGCCGGCGTTGTAGCAGGCGAAGGCGAACAGCGTGCGGTTGGTTTCGTCGAAATCCGCATCGCCCAGGTATCTGGACATCAACTGGTCCATGTACTTCGCGCCGCCATGGATGTTCGGCTCGGTGACCCTGATGTCGCCGACCTTCAGTTCCGCACCGGTGGCCGGCATGATCTGCATGACCCCGATCGCGCCGACGTGGCTCTTCGCCTGCTGGTTGAGCCGCGATTCCTGATAGCCCTGCGCGGCAAGCATCAGCGGGTCGAAGCGATACTTCTCGCCATACTTCGTGAACAGTTCGAGTCGTGCTCTCGAAGCGCTCGACGTTCTCCCGGGCGGTCGCATTGCCAACCTGCTTGACGCGGCTGTGGTACTGCTTCAGGCGCACTGCCCACACGTTCTGCTTCTTAACGTAATTGACGTAATAGTCGTTCACAATTTCGCGCAGCTTCGGGCTGTCCTTGCGAATTGCCCAACCGATCAGCCCGCCCGAGCGCACCGCCGCGCCCTCGTTGACCACCATCTTCGGCAGAACCTGCGCCCAGATGCGCGCCTTCCAGTCGTCCACCACGATCGCTTCGAGCAGACCGGCGTTGACCATCTCCATCATGTCCTCGTCCTCGAGGGCGTCGGGCACCAGCACCAGTTTGGCCGGCGGCTTGCCGGCTTTCTGCAGACGGCCGTTGAGCGCGACAAGGCTCTCGTGGTAGCTGGACGTCTTGCGCACATGGACGGTCTTGCCGGAGAGATCGTCCGCGGCGGCGACCGGCGGCGACTTGGGCCCGGTGATGACGAGTTCGGACACCGGCCTCTGGTCGGCCGGCGCGAAGAAGTCGACCAGCTTCCTGCGCTCGTCGGTGGCGGTGAGATTGCCGGCGGCGATGTCCCCCGTTCCGTCGGCGACGCCCGTCAGCAGCTTGTCGCGCGTGGTCGGCCGGATGACCACGGTTATCGGGCGCTTGGCGAGTTCCTTCCCGTACTTCTGGTTGATGTAGCGCTCGAAGTCCCGCATCATGTCTGCGGTAATCCCGCGCTCCTGGCCCTTGTCGTTGAAATAGAGCGTGCGGCTGTAGGGGACGAGCACGCGGACGGCCCGCCGCTCGATCATGCCATCGAAGTCCCCTTTCCACGCGCCGGCCACCTGAGTGGGCAGCGCACGAGCATGGCCGGGGGGCTGCTGGGCGATCACCCCGCCGGCAGCGCAGAAGAGCAAGACGCCAGCCACGCACGCGTGATGGAGCCGCAGAGCGAAAAGCCCCGTGACCTTCTTTTCCGTCCGATTGCAGAAGACCGTGTCGTTCATCGCGGCACCCCTTTCCGATGCTCGAATCACCGGCCCAAAATACGCCCGCTTACCGTGGAAGGAAATGATATTTGGCACATCCCTTGCGCCATCCCGAGCCCACCCGTTGCGGCAATCAGATCGCCGCGACGGAGGTGCGAACGCATGGGATCTGCGCAGCGATCGCTTGCGCGCTCAGCGCGTCGATTCCCTGCATGCCCCGGGCGCGGTTCCCGTCCAGCCCGCAGGCAAAAACAGAGCATCCGGAGAAGCCAAGCCGGACGCCCCGTTTCTAAACGATAATGGCAAACGTACAACCCGCGAGGTCGGCCCATGGATACCGACGCGCAGATCGTCCGGGTGACGCTGTCGATCGACCCGCCGCCCGGACCGATCCGGCGTGTCGCGTGATGCGCGACCTTGAAAGGCCAAATCCCTGAGGAGATTCACCGATGAGCGACAAGTCCCAATCCCCCTTCACGCCGCCAAGCATGCCCGCACTCGCCCAGCAGACGCTGGACTATTGGGTCGATGGCTGGCAACGCACGATCCTGTTCTGGGACGTGCTGCGCCAGCGCAGCGAGCAGTACCACGAACAGCAAGCCAGGGCGGTGCCGCACGTGCTCAGCTTCGACACCGAACTGGTTCTCGACGGGCGTACTTTCGAGAAGCCGGTCAATTACCTCCTGGTCCGCATCAAGCCCCCGGCGGGCGTCAGGATCGACCCGAAGAAGCGCCCTTCGTGGTGGTCGACCCCCGCGCCGGCCACGGGCCGGGAATCGGCGGCTTCAAGGCCGACAGCGAACTCGGCGTGGCCATGCGCGCCGGTCATCCCGCCTATTTCGTCGGCTTCACGCCCGACCCGATGCCGGGCCAGACGATCGAGGACATCATGCGGGCCGAGGCGGTGTTTCTGGAGAAGGTCATCGCCCTGCACCCGGATGCCGAGGGCAAGCCCTGCGTGATCGGCAACTGCCAGGCCGGCTGGGCGGTGATGCTGGTCGCCGCGACGCGGCCTGAACTGTTCGGCCCGCTCATCATCCCCGGCTCGCCGCTGTCCTACTGGGCCGGCGTGGAGGGGGAGAACCCGATGCGCTACACCGGCGGACTGTACGGCGGCAGCTGGATGACCACGCTTACCGGCGACCTCGGCGCCGGCAAGTTCGACGGCGGCTACCTGGTCGATAACTTCGAAAACCTCAATCCCGCGAATACCTACTGGGCAAAGAATTACGACCTCTGGTCGAAGGTTGACACCGAAGGGCCGCGCTTCCTGGAATTCGAGAAATGGTGGGGCGGCCACGTCAACCTCAACGCCGAGGAGATGCAGTGGATCGTCGATCAGCTTTTCGTCGGCAACCGGCTGGCCACCGCCGAGATCGCGACCAGCGACGGCGTGCGTGTCGACCTGCGCAACATCCGCTCGCCTATCCTCTGCTTCTGCTCCAAGGGCGACAACATCACCCCGCCGCAGCAGGCGCTGGGCTGGATCGTCGATCTGTACCAGACCGACGACGACCTGCGCGCCTGCGGCCAGACCATCGTCTACGCCATCCACGAGACCATCGGCCATCTCGGCATCTTCGTCTCGGGCGGGGTGGCCAAGAAGGAGCATCAGGAATTCGCCTCCAACATCGACCTGATCGACGTCCTGCCGCCCGGCCTCTACGAAGCCGTCGATGACGCCCAAGACCGCGGAGGCCACCAATCCCGATCTGGCGAGCGGGGACTGGATCGTGCGCTTCGAACCGCGCACCCTGGACGATCTGCGGGCCATCGTCCAGCCTGATCCGGAGAACGAGCGCCGCTTCGCCGCCGTGCGGCGCGTGTCGGAGATCAACCTCGGCCTCTACCGCTCGCTGTTCCAGCCCTTCGTCCAGGCGTTCGCCAGCGAGCAGGCCGCCGAGTGGATGCGGCAAGCTCAAGCCATCCGAGCTGACGCACCAACTGTTCTCCGATCGCAATCCGCTGATGCAGCAGATCGCCCAGCTCGCCGAGCAGGTGCGCGCCCAGCGCCGGCCGGTGGCACCCGACAGTCCCCTCGTCCAGATGCAGGCCGCGATGTCGGACGCGATCATCGCCGCGCTCGACGGCTATCGCGACCTGCGCGACCGCAGCATGGAGCAGATCTTCCTCGCGCTCTACGGCTCGCCACTGCTGCAGGCGCTCGTTGGCCTGCAGCGCATCGGACGAACCGCCGCGCCGGCACCCCGGCCTCGAACCGGAGCGCCTCGCCTTCATCCAGCAGCGCATCGCCGAACTCAAGGCGCGACTCGCCGAAGGCGGCTTGCGCGAGGCCGTGGTCCGCAGCCTGGTCTACATCGGCATGGCCGGACCGGGCGTGGACGAGCGCGCCTTCGAGGTGCTGCGGCGGATCCGCGCCGAGAACGAAGGCCTGACCCTCGAGGAATTCAAGCGCCTGCTGCGCGAGCAGTTCTTCACGCTGCTGCTCGACCGGGAGGGCGCGCTGGCCGCGATTCCCGGAATGCTGCCCGCGGATGCCAAGGCCCGGTCGAAGGCGCTGGCCGCGATCAAGCAGGTCGCATCGGCGGCCGGCGAGATCACCGGCGAGCGCGCCGAGCGGCTGGCGCAGATCGAGCGCTTGTTTCAGTCAGAGGAGACCGCAGCGTCACGTTCGGGCAAGGGCGGCTGACCGGCATCGGCGGAAGGAACGTGTTGCCAGCCAGCAGGCCCAGCAGCAGCAACAGGCCGCGACGCAGCAGCAGCAGGCGTCCTTCGCCAAGGCACGAGCGGCCTGCATCGAGGGCAAGGGCTACACGGTCAAGTGAGCGTCACCAGGCAGCAGCGTTGCCAGGCGTGAGCTTGCGGACCGTTCGGGCAGCGCTCGACCGTCGCGGCAGGTGATGACGGTTCGCTGGCGGGCAGCCCGATTTGCCGCCCGGCCCTGCCCGGCACGCGCCCCGGGGGGGGGCTGGATCATCGAGGCGGTCGCTGATTGCATGAGCAGCTAATCTCAGAAAGGAAAGCACATGAAGGTCGTCATCGTTGGCGGAGTGGCCGGCGGCGCATCGTGCGCGGCGCGCCTGCGCAGGCTGGACGAGAAGGCTGAGATCGTCATGGTGGAGCGCGGGCCGTATGTCTCGTACGCGAACTGCGGCCTGCCCTACCACGTCGGCGGCGTGATCGAGAAGGAATCGAGCCTGCTCGTGGCGAGTCCGGAAATGTTCCGCGGGTTCTTCGGCGTCGAGGCGAGAACCGGGTGCGAGTGCATCAAGGTCTCGCCGGACAAGAAGACCGTCGATCTGCGCAATGTCGCCACCGGCGAGGTGACGACCGAGTCCTACGACAAGCTGGTGCTGTCGCCCGGCGCGCCGTCGATCCGCCCGCCACTGCCCGGCATCGACCTGCCGGGCATCTTCGAGCTACGGACAGTTCCCGATGCGAAGGCGATCCGCGAGTGGATCGAGAAGGGATCTCTGTTCCTCGCCGGGATGCACCGTTACGCGGGATTCCAGTCGGTGCGGCCGAAGACGCGCGCGGTGGTGGTCGGCGGCGGCTTCATCGGCCTGGAGACGGCGGAAAACCTCATCCATCGCGGCTTCGACGTGACGGTCGTCGAGATGGCCGACCAGATCCTTGCGCCGCTCGACCCGGAGATGGCGCGCATTGCAGAGGGCTATCTGGAGCGTCACGGCATGCACCTCGCGCTCAACGACGGCGTGGCCCGATTCGAGCAGGGCGAGGACCGCACCCTGAAGGTGGTGACGAAGGGCGGGAAAACGTATCCCGCCGACGTCGTGATCCTCGCGCTCGGCGTGCGTCCCGACACCACCCTTGCAAAGGCAGCAGGTCTCGAGATCGGCCAGCGCGGCGGCATCCGCGTCGACGACCAGATGCGCACGAGCAACCCCGACATCTTCGCCGTCGGCGATGCGATTGAAGTCAGGGACGCCGTGACGGGTGAATGGAGCCTGATCGCGCTCGCCGGCCCGGCGAACCGGCAGGGCCGCATCGCGGCCGACGTGATCGCAGGGCGCGACTCGCGCTTCCGCGGCACCCAGGGCACCTCGATCATCGGTT
The DNA here is from genome assembly GCA_963696505.1 of uncultured beta proteobacterium. Lineage (GTDB taxonomy): Bacteria > Pseudomonadota > Gammaproteobacteria > Burkholderiales > Rhodocyclaceae > CAVOKN01. Next base: position 76,847 of record CAVOKN010000008.1, read on the forward strand.
TCTTCGACGGCGCCGCGGCGTGGACAGGCGTCAGCGAGAAGACGCTGAAGCGCATCGGTGACACGGACTACGAGAAGGCCTACCTCTACCCGAACTCGCACGCGGGCTACTACCCGGGGGCGAAGCCGATTGCGATGAAGGTGATCTTCCGCAAGTCGAACGGAAAGCTCCTCGGCGCCCAGGCGCTCGGCGAGGACAACGTGGACAAGCGCATCAGCGCGCTCGCGGTGGCGCTGCAGATGGGCGCGACGGTGTACGACCTCGAGGAGGCCGAGGTCTGCTACGCGCCGCAGTTCGGCAGCGCGAAGGACCCGGTCAACTTCGCGGGAATGATCGCCGCGGACATCCTGCGTGGCGACATGCCGGTCAGTCACTGGGCGTCGGACGACCAGAGGTTCCTCCTGGACGTGCGCGAGCCGGTGGAACTCGCGGTGGAGACCGAGCCGCGCGCCGTCAACATCCCGCTGGGTCAACTGCGCTCGCGCCTGGGCGAGCTTCCCCGCGATCGGGACATCCACGTGATCTGCCGCTCGGGCGGGCGCGCCTACTTCGCGACGCGGATCCTGCTCCAGAACGGGTTCAAGGCCAGCACGCTGTCCGGCGGCATGCTGTCGCGAACCCACGCGGCGAACTTCTGGAGCAGCTGACCGGAGCGCGCAGGCGCGATTCGGAGGATTCGGGAGTGACGAAAACGGCAAAGCATCCCAAGCGAGCGTCCATGGACCGCATCTACAAGATGAGCCACCTGAAGGGCAGGCGCATCGGTCTGTCGAAGAGTCTGAACACGCTCAAGAACGACTGGCGCCTGCAGGCCAACAACAAGCCCGCCGTCATCAACTGCAGCGACGTGATGGCCGAGCAGCACCCGGATCTCGTCGTCACGTTCCTGAAGGCGATGATCAAGGTCGGGCGCTGGGCCAGCGAACACAAGCGTGCGGCGGCGGCGATCCTCGACCGGCAGACCTTCTACCGCGACGCCGAGGACACGTACCAGGGCATCAAGTACATCGACATGGTGCCAAGCCAGTCGCCGAAGAACCAGGCGCAGATCGAGATCGGCAAGGACTTCATGCTGAGGCACGGCTACATCCAGCGCGACCTCGACGTGCAGCAGTGGGCCGCGACCGAATTCCTGGAGAAGGCGGCCAGGGAACTGATCGAGGAGCAGTGGACGAAAGTGACCTTGGCCAAGCTTCCCGCGGCGACTTCCATCCGGCTCGGGTAGTCGGAGGAACATCAATTCTCCAGCCCCGAATCTCAACCAATCGACGAAGGAGGCACGCAATGAACGCATGGAAGGACCAGGTTACAGCGGCGGCAATCGCCGTCGCGGTGCTGACACTGTCGGCGACCGTATCCACGGAAGCCCGGGCTCAATCGCCGGCGGTGGATCCGGCTGCCGTTCAGAGGCTGAAACAGATGACCGAATTTCTCGACGGCTTGAAGCAGTTCAGCGTGCAGACGCAGAACATCATCGAGGATCTGCACGTCTCGGGGCACCGGGTCGACAAGGACGTCGTGGCCAATGTGACCATCAAGCGGCCGGACAAGCTGCGCGCCGTGCGCGACGGCGAATCGATGGACCAGCGCCTCTTCTACGACGGCAAGACCCTGACGTTGTACAGCCCGAGAGCGAAGGTCTATGCGACCGAGGCCGCGCCCGACACGGTCGAGAAGATGATCGACTTCGCGCGCGAAAGGGTCGGCATCGTGCTCCCGGCGGCCGATCTGGTCTACCGCAATGCCTTTCCGCTGATGATGCAAAACATGAGCCTGGCTGTGGTGGTCGGCAAGGCGGTCATCGGCGGGGTCAAGTGCGATCACCTGCTCTTCAGCCGTCCGGGCGTCGATTTCCAGGTCTGGATCGCCGAGGGCAAGCGACCATTCCCGCACAAGTATGTCGTCACCGAAACGGGCACGCACGAACGGCTGAGCATCAGCTCGGTGCTGAGCGACTGGAAGACGGACGCTGCAGTGGACGATGCGCAGTTCAACTTCGTGCCGCCCAAGGGGACCAGTGCCACCCGCTTCCTGCTCCCGAAAACCGATGTGTCCAACCGCTGAAGCCGACAGGAGGAAAGCCATGAAATCCGCATACAAGATTGCAGGGGCACTGATCGTTCTCGGCGCAACCTCCGTCGCCGAGTTGCCAGGTCTGTCCGTAACACCCGTGTCCGACGCGCACGCGTTCCGCGGCCGAGGAGCCGCCTTCGCCGTTGGCGCCGCGGCCGGCTCGGCCAGTGCATCGTCGGCCCAGGCCGACGCCGCGGCGTCCCAGCAACAGGCCGCAGCGGCGCAGCAGCAGGCGGCTGCAGCCGAGCAGCGAGCGGTCGCGGCTGAGAAGGAGGCGGAAGCCGCCAGGATGCAGGCTGCGGCTGCCCAGCAACCGGCGGCAGCACCCGGCAGGCCGTTACCGATCGGCGCCGTCGTTGTGACACTGCCTGCAGGATGTACGGAAACACCGGTCGGCGAGGTGAACTACTACTACTGCGGCGGCAACTTCTATCAGGCCGTGTACGAAGGAAGCACGCTGAAGTACATCACGACGAAACCGAAATGAACGCGTCGCGGTTTGCGCAGACCTCGAAAACGAGCCGATTGAGGACCTCCTGACCCACTCGATCACCGACCGCATCGCGGTCGGGCCGCGCGCCGGCCGCAAGGTGTTCACGCTGTAGCGCCTGCCGGCCGGCGATGAGCCATGTAGTGCGGTGGCAGGCGGGGCGGGCCGATGAGCGCAAGAAGATCGAGCGGCTGCGCCGCTACATCAGCCGGCCCGCGGTGTCGGAGGGGAGACTTTCGTTCACGATGCCAGATGGGCGGCGATCTCGGCCGTGCGCCGCGTGGTGCAGGACGGGCACAGGCCAAGTCCCAGTCCCTTTCAAATCGGCCGAGCATACTGTAAAGTGACCTCCGGTCGCGCTGAACGGGTGCCAGTCTTGCCAACGGGCATCGCCTTTGGCTTTCAAAACGACTTGAAAGGAGTTGAGATCCCATGAAGAAGTTGTCGATTGCCTGCCTCGCCGCCGCGCTGGTGTTGTCTGGCTGCGTCTCAAAGCAGAAGTACGCCGATCTGGAGAAGCAGCATCAGGAACTCAGTCAGGCCATGAGTGCCGAACTCGGCGCCAAGGACATGAAGATTTCGCGCATGCAGGACGCGATCAAGCTCTCCATCAACAGCGAGCTTCTGTTCCCCTCGGGCGACTGGGAAGTGTCTGAAAAGGCGAAATCCACGCTCACGAAGGTGGTCACGACATTGGCACCGTATCAGACGACGAAGATTCTCGTGAACGGCTACACCGACAATACTCCGATCGGTCCGGGCCTTGCGAAGCAGGGAATTACCTCCAACCAGATCCTGTCGCAGAAGCGGGCAGACAGCGTCATGCAGTTGATGATCTCGAAGGGCGGCAATCCTTCGCTCATCTCCGCGCAGGGCGTTGGCGAGGCGGATCCGGTCGCCTCCAACGATACTCCGGAAGGCCGCGCGCAGAACCGTCGCGTGGAGCTCACCGTAGCGCCCAAGGAGTAGGGTGTCGCCGGTACCCCGTCCCTCGCATCCGCGGCGGACGGGGACTTTCGGCCGAACCCCAGCGCTCCTGGCTCCAGCCAAACAGGGGTTCGATCTGCGGGCCAATTCACGCAAATTGCATGGTCGCCCAGTTGATCTTCCAAGGGGTGGCCTTGGTCAATATTCCAGCAGGGTGTTGTACACCGCGCTGTCGCTGCTGAGTTCGCCGATGCCGGACATGCGGGAAGGTCTCGCTGGTTGACGGACAGGAAATCCAACGCTGCTTCCGCAAGTATTGCAAGTATTGGGGGCACAGACAGCAGTCGTGGTTCGGAAACTGCATGGCGCCGGCGCATGAAAATCGCGCCGCAGTCACATCGCAACTCACATTCCGCACATCGCGAACGCAATTAGGCGTGAATTTCCGCGGCTAATTTTTTTCGCTGGTAGCCGTGTAGCGGCACGCCGAGCAGTGAGAGCACCTGGCGCTGCAGGTGTGTGAGCTCGGTATCGAAGACCTGGACGGTGTGAGCGTCACGGAGCAGCGTATGGCGTTCGGCATGGCTGAATAGCCGCAGGATCTGCTCGGTGGTCGGGCGACGGCACTGTCGCTGCTCGGGGTAGATCGGCAGCTCCTCGATGCTGTGGCGCTTCATCGCCTGGCGTAATTCGCGCTCGATCAGTGCCTGCACCATCAGCGCGAGGAAGTACAAGGTAAAGAACGCCTCGATGCGCGCTTCGTTCTTCAAGAGCACGGGAGCGATCTCGTGCACGGTCTTGAGCTGTTCGAAGCGCTTTTCGATCTTGGGCTGACCCTTGTGGGCCTCCAGGACCTGGGCGGGGGAGAGGCTGCGGTCGTTGGTAATCAGCGGGTATTACCCCGCGTGCCCGATCATGCCGCGTCGGGACATGTTCCGGCTAAGCAACCGGGGGCGCTCGGCTCTGCGGCTTCACACGTGTCGGCATAATCACAGACCTTCGAGGAAGGTGAGTAAGGCGTCGTCTGGCTTAAACCGGCCTGGGGCGATGCCTGAGGAGCTTGCATGGGCGAGTGCCTGCTCCTTGAGCTGCATGTCGGCGTGAAGGTAAATTTGCGTGGTCTCCATGGTCTCGTGGCCGAGCCACAGTGCGATGACACTGCGGTCCACGCCCCGGCGCAACAGGTCCATGGCGGTCGAGTGCCTCAACGTGTGGGGAGTGACTGTCTTGCCGGCGAGCGAGGGGCAGGTGCTCGCTGCCGAGGCGACATGCTTGCTAACGAGGCGCTGAAGGGCGTCGGCACTGAGTCGGCCGCCACGGCAGCTGGGGAAGACTGGGGCCGCGGGATCCGGATTCCGCTCGTTCAGCCAGGACTTCAAGATGGGGACGACATCTGGATGTAGTGGCGTGCAACGACTTTTGCGGCCCTTGCCATTGCATCGGACGTGGGCACCAATTCCGAGGGCGACGTCAACGCGCCGCAGACCGGTCAGCTCGCTACTGCGAAGGCCTGTCCGAACGGCGAGGAGCAGCAGTGTCCGGTCCCGCCGCCCGAGCCATGTTGCCGGATCGGGTGCGGCGATAAGCGCAGCGATCTCGTCTTCGACGAGGAACTCCACGGGGCGGCGCTCGTAGCGTTTGGCTGGTATGGCAAGAATGCGCTGGCAGTGAAGCGCGTACTGAGGTTCCTCGAGGGCCACGTAGCGGAAGAACGCGTGCAGTGCAGATAGTCGGGCGTTGCGCGTGCGCGCGGAGCATCCGCGCGTGTGCTCGACGTGGTCGAGGAACTGGGCCAGGAACGCCGCGTCGAGATCTTCCACCCGCAGGTTGGAGGGCGCACGTCGAAACCGCGCTGCCGCGAAGCGAAGGAGAAGTCGGAAGGCATCACGGTAGCAGGCAATGGTATGCGGGCTGGCGCCGAGCTGTCCGAGTAGCCGATCCGTGAAGAACCGCTGCAGGAGTGGCGGGAGGTTTGCCATAGTCATAGCACCACCTGCCTGCGCTGACCCGCGAAGCGCTCGGTCGCGAGCTGCAGGAGCTCCGGGACCGCCTCGATGTACCAATAGCTGTGTCGCACGTGCACATGACCGAGGTAGGTGGCGAGCTTGGGAAGTTCGCGCTCGACGTCTAGACCTGCGCGGTACCAGGCGACGATCCGGGCAGCTGCGAAGCTGTGGCGAAGGTCATGAAGCCTTGGACCACGTCCGGTACGGTGTGGTGGCGGGAGATCTCGCAGCCCGATTGCGCATGAAACCTTTGCGAACGTCCACTCGGCCATCGCGTGCCGGATGCGGGCACCGCGCTCAGTCACGAAGAAGGCCTCGACGGGTCGTCGTCCAAAGACACGGTCACGGGTACTGGCGTAGCGCACGAGCATCCGTCGCGTGGAGTCATGAAGCGGGACGAAGCGCGACTTGCCGAACTTGGCCTTGCGCACGTTTAGGATGCCTTCGCCGAGATCCACGTCGTTCAGATCGAGGGCAAGTGCTTCGCCGAGCCTCAGGCCGCTCGCCGCGAGCAATCCGAAGAGCGTGGCAAAGGTCGGCCCCCGCAGCCCAGAGATCGAAGGCAGCCGAGCAGCTTCGGCGACGAGCAGCCCGACCTCCTCGTCGCTGTAGATGTACGGTGGTTTGCGCCGGCGGCGATGCGGCAACAAACCACATGGCGGAATCTCGGTGCGCGGATCAGTAATGCTCCGCCATGCTGCGAAGCGGCGCACTACGCCGAGCCGATCGGCCCAAGTGGCGGGTTGTGCCCGCGCAGACTGCTGTGCCCAGCGCAGCGCCAACTGTGTAGTCACAAAGTCCGTTCCTTCCCCTTCGAGGAACGTGGCGAATCGGCGCAGTTCGGCGGCAGCTCTTGGGATCGCCGAGCCGAGCGCGCGGCGGATTGTGAGGTACTCCTCGACGGCGTCACGCAGTGCGATCACAGCGCACCTCCCATGCCCGTCCACGGCCTGACCTTTGCGCACGCTGGACTCGGTGTCTTTTTCTCACCCAAGCGGCACCGGCCTGACGTTTTGGCGAGTGATTCCGAATGGATGGTCGAGCAGACCCGCTACCAGACGGCCGAGCCGTGTCTTGAGGAACGTACGGCCATGCCGATTGCAGCAGGCAGCGGCGAGAATCGGGCGCTTGTGATCAACGCACGCTGCGGCAGTGCTTCGCGTGCGAAGTGGTGTGCTGAGCACCAACGGGCAGTGTCTGCGCCATGCGACAGGGACCGTGGCGTGGCCGGTCAGCGAAGGCAAGCGCGACTCTCGCACTGTCTGGGCTAGGCGTGCGCCGGCTGGCCGCCAATCGTGCACATCTTGGGCTGCCGTTCGATTGGCAGCGCAGTTGTGGTTCATGGACCGCTGGCCATCACCCGCCAGACAGCCGTCATGAGATCCAGATGTTGTAAGCCACGCCAAAGAGTCTCCGTGCCGGGTTCGCCATCGCCCTTGCGCCCCAGGAAACCGCCTATCTTGGCCACCATGCGGATGGCTTCGCGCAGGCTGGGCGCCTGTTCAGGCGGCACCGGATTCTTCGTGCTGTAGGCAACCAGCGCTTTCCACTCGGCTTCGTCAAAATAGACATCGCAAGGCAGCTCGGGAACCTCACGCCCGAGCTTGACCATATGATAGATGCGCCAGGCGACGACCATGTCGATGGCCAGGCAGGCCTCCAACCGGTCACCGTGACCGAGCTGGCGATCTTCGATGCGGCAGCCGCTTTTGAGCGTGCGATGAAACACCTCGATACCCCAGCGCTGGGTATACCAGGCCACTTTCTCACACGCCTGCTCGAAGCTCTCCACAGCGAGCGTGGTGAGCAGCCGCCATTCAATGGGCTCGGCGCCCTCGGGCGCGCCCTCTTCTTTGGCCAGCACCGTCCAGATCTGGAGCGCGCTCAGGTGCGCCTTGTCCTGTGGGGCACACAAGGTCAGCGCGGCAAAGCGGATCGCCAGTTTGGCCTCGCGCGCTGGACGATTGCCCTGCCGAGGCAGTTTGACGAGTTGATAACCGCTGATCGGCTGCCCCTGGAGCGCCTCGAACAGGCGCGCCTGTTCGCCTTGCACTTGGCGGTCGTGCTTGGCACGAATGAGTAGCTTCGGTCCCGCCGGGTCGAGCGCCGCTTGGGCAAACAACTCATAGATGTCCGCTTCCCGATCGCCCATACTGACCAGCGTGAGCTGTGGGTTGCGCTTTTGCACTGCCGCCACCGCCTGATAGCTCTTGATCCAGCGATAGCTTTCCTTCTGTTCAATGGCCAAGGCATGGCGCTGCGCCTTCGTGCCGAACTGCGCGGGGTCGCGAGCCCAACATTGCGCGTCAACAAAGCCCAGCGGCACCCCTTGCACCGTCATCGCCAGGCTGCTGTGCAGATGCAGGCCTTGCGCCCCCTCGGCCGTGGTGCCGATCGGGCCCAGGCCGGCGATGCTCAGATGGCTGTAGTTCACACTGGTGGTGTCTTGCGGCACCAGCACCACCGAACCCTCACCCAACTCGCTGATGCGCCCCTCGGTGGCCGCGTAGTGCGGCTGCAACAAGGTCTCGAACAGCACGTCGTCGTTGGCCAGAAAACGATAGGCCGCTTGCATCTTGGTCGCGCTCCCACACGCTTCGGGTAGGTTGGCCATGGGTCGGGCCCAGAAATCACGCGCCAGGCTCATCAAGCGCTGGGTGAGCCGCTCACTGAGCCGGCAGCGTCCGAATTCTTCTTCCGCCCAGTCGAGCGGGGGCTTGGCTCGGACCGACGGCATCAGGCGCGCCAACTCGGGCGGCGCGGTCAGTAGTTTGCGCCAGTTGCGTTGCAGCGGATAGACGAATACCTGTTTGCGCCCCACGCGCCCTTGGCGCACCCGATCCTGACGGCCCCGCCCCTGGGTCATCCCCAGATCGGTCCAGTTGGCCGCGCGGTAACAGGTGCCCGGGTAGCGGCTGCTATCCACAAAGGTCTCGATCAGCACCGGTTTGTAGCCATAGTGCCGCTGCCAATCGGCCGCGAGCTGGCGGGTCGCCAAGCCCAGCACGTGTGAGGCCAGATTCTTCACCTGCACCGAGGGCACAATCAGGAATCGACTGTTGCCCACGATCAGCGCCAGGCGCGCCGCGCGCGTGCCCTCGCTCCAACCGATCCACTCATCGCGCACGCCCAGCCGCCAGGCCGCCGCGCTAAAACTCAAGCCCCCCAGAATCCCTTGCTCGCTGCGGATCAGATAGCGCAGCTGCGCCCCGCACAGCGGCCCCTCGCCCAGCGGGTGATGCGCTTGCATCATCGCCCGCCACTGGCGCGACAACGCTTTGTCGCCGTTGACCACCACCAGTTCAATGTGGCCCAGCTTCGACAGCGCCCCCTCGATCTGCGGCCACTGCATGGGCTCGGCTGGCCGTGGCCTGCGCGGGACGAAACTCACCTCGCGCGCCGCCGGCAATTCGATCACCCCACGCCGTTCGAGCTTGTTGAGCACAATGCGGCAGCTCGTCTCCTTCGGCCGCCCGTCGGCGTGCCGCCAGTCGAACCAGCCGCACACCACGCGTGCCAGCGCACCTCGGGTCAGATCAACGCCGCTGCGCACCGTCTCGCGGATGCGCGCTATGACTTCATCGTTAAAGTCTCTGCCGGCGATGAGCATGCCGCGCAGAGTAGCGCAAAAAATCTTCCTTGTCCAGCATGCCTAATGGTCAGGTTGTGCAGGGGGGTTGGCAGACGGTTGGAGGAAAGCTCCCCGCAGGCATGGCGGTGGCGAGGCAGGTCGCTCATCCTGGTCGATGGGGCGACGGTAACGATGCCCGATACCGTGGAGAACCAAGCGCAGTATCCGCAATCGCGCAGCCAGAAGGCCGGGGTGGGTTTCCCGATAGCGCGGCTGGTGGTATTGATTTCGCTGGCCAGCGGGGTGGTGCTGGATTGGGCAATGGCGGCCTGCAAGGGAAAGAAGACGGGCGAGGACACGCTGTTTCGCCAGTTATATGGCTCGCTGAACCGCGGCGACATTGTGCTGGTGGATCGCTACCACAGCAGTTATTTCACGATCGCCCAACTGCGCGCAAAGGGGGTCGATATGGTCTCGCGCCAGCATGCCGGGCGCACTACGGACTTCCGCCGCGGACAGCCACTGGGCAAGCACGACCACCTCGTGATCTGGAAACGCCCGAAGCGCCCCGATTGGATGGAGCAGGATGCTTATGAGCTGATACCCGAAGAGATGACGGTACGTGAGGCCAAGGTGGGGAAATGGGTGCTCGTGAGTACGCTGACGAATCCAGCCCAGGTGAGCAAAGCCCAACTCAACGCCCTGTATGTCCAGCGCTGGCATGTCGAGCTGGACCTACGGTCGATCAAAAGCGTGATGGGTATGGATATTCTGCGCTGCAAGAGTCCGGACATGGTACACAAGGAGGTGAGTGCATTTTTCCTCGCCTATAACTTAATCCGGGCCGTGATGGCGCAGGCGGCAGCCTGTGCCAAGGTGCTGCCGCGACAATTGAGCTTCAGCGGCGCCAAACGCGTCGTCAACAGCTTACTGGATCTGATCAGAGGCAGCGCAACAGAGAGTTTCATCCGGATGTTTGCCACTCTGCGCGGGGCAGTCGCATCTTTGCGCCTGCCGTGGCGACCGGATCGGGTGGAGCCTCGTGCCGTCAAGCGACGACCAAAACCACATCGCCTGCTCAACGAATCACGCGATATCGCCCGTGCAAAGATTGTGCGAACACGCATCTGCCTCGCTTAAGGTAGTGCCATTGGAGCCTGGATGTGATCTTCGGCGAAGACGATCGGCGCCTCGTGAAGGATCACGCTGCGCAGAACTTCTCGCTGCTGACCAAGATGGCTTTGAATCTGTTGCGTCAGGATTCCTCCGCTCCCTCTGCTCCCAAGAAGAGCCTGCGCCTGCGGCGCAAGGCCATCGGTTGGGATGACGATGCCCGCATGGCGCTGCTCGGACTCACGCCACTATGACAATCGAGTGCGATCGCCCTGGT
>CAVOKN010000009.1:0-106648 GCA_963696505.1 uncultured beta proteobacterium
CGACGCACCCAAAGGCAGCCACGATCGCCGCAGCGCAGCGACTGACTTTGCGCAGGACGACGAATCCACCGACTCCTTCTGGCAGCAGATCTTCCAACCTATGGGCGAGGCCCTCGCCGCCGCGCTAAAGGCGCCGGGCAGCCTGTGGTCCAGATACCAGGAGTTCGCGTCCAGGCCTGGACAGTTGCTCGACTACGCCCGCATCGGCGGCGCCGTCAGCGCCGAGATCGCCAAGCTGGCCCTGATGCCCGACGACTCCAGGACGCGATTCAAGGGCAAGCCGGGGACCGTCAAGCGCGTCGCCTGGAGCGAACCGCTACCGCTGCCGGAGGTCAAGGCGGTCGGCAAGGTGCTCGGCTGCTCGGTCAACGACATCCTCCTGTCATCGGTGACGGGGGCCCTGCGGGCGCACCTGCTCGACAGCGGCGATGTGGTCGAAGGGGTCGAAATCCAGGCCCTGGTGCCGGTGAACCTGCACCCGGCGGGGCAGGAGCGCAAGCTCGGCAACCGCTTCGGCCTCGTCGCGCTGGTCCTGCCGGTGGGCATCGAGAACCCGCTGGCCCGCCTCTACGAAGTCAGACGGCGCATGGAGGAGCTGAAGGGCTCGTACCAGGCGGCCCTCACGCTTGGCCTGCTGGGGCTGGTTGGCATGTGTCCGAAGCTGGTGCAGCAGCAGATCCTCGACCTGCTCGCCGCCAAGGCTTCCGCTGTCATGACCAACGTGCCCGGCCCGCAGCAGCCGCGCTACATGGCGGGGGCGCGGCTCAAGCAGATGATGTTCTGGGTTCCCCAGTCCGGCGACATCGGCGTCGGCGTTTCGATCCTCTCCTACGATGGCCAGGTGCAGTTCGGCCTGGTGGCCGACCGCAAGTTGGTGCCCCAACCGCAGGCGATCGTCGAGCGCTTCCGTCCGGAGTTCGAAAAGCTGCTCTACATGGTGCTGATGGAGCCCTGGGATCGGCGTCGCGATCCACGGGAAGTCGAGGCCAATCTGGTGAGGCCGAAACCCGAGAAAGGAAGCCGCAGGAAGGCGGTGGTAGCGGCGCCGGTTGCGGCGCCCAAGGCGCCGCGGCGCACGGCGTCGCCCAGGACTACGCCCGGAAAGAGGCGCTCGACCAAGACTGACTTTGCTGCCAAGCACGAGCCGACGGCCGCGCCCGCGGCGCCCACCCCGGAGAAACCGCGGGTTCCCAAGCGATTTCGCTGAACTCGTCCCTCTCCCTGTTCCACGAGGGGACAGGGAACCGTTCAGCGACGACTCAGTCCTCGAGTTCCGACTTCGCCAGTTCGACGTCCAGCCGCTCCATCGCGTCAGCCGGCTCGCAGGCCGCGGCCTCCTCGTAGAGCTTGGAGGCCTTCTCGAGCTGCCCTTGCCGAACATCATCACCAGGCCATTGGCATACTCGATGCGGGCGATGGCGGAGTCGGGATTGAGCTTGAGTGCGGTCTCGAACAGCCGGACGCCCTCGTCCTTCTTGGCGCCGTAGGTCAGCCCCCCGACCATGGCGCCAACCTTGTCGATCACCTCGGCATGGTAGGCGCCGAGCGCGATGTGGGCGTCGGCGTGGCGCGGATCGAGCTTGATGGCGCGGGTCAGGCTCTCCTTGATCTTGCCGCCCAGGCCCTGCGCCAGGGCCGTCACGACCGAGATGCCCTGGCTGTAGCGGCCCAGGGCGTAGGCATGGAAGTACCAGGCGTTGGCCTCGGCGGGCCGCGCTTTCTGCTGCACCTCGGCGCGGCTGGCCACTTCCTGAAACAGCTCCAGCTTGCGCGCTTCGTCCGGCTCCAGATAATTGGCATAGATCGCGGTGGCTTTGGCGGCGACGGTGTGTCCCGCCGCGCCCGCCGCCAGGCCGGCGTCGGCCGCCTTGCGGAACTCGCCCTGGTGGAACAGGCGCCACGCTTCCTGTACCGCCTCGTCCTCGGGGAAGGCTTCCGCGTCACCGCGGTGCAGGCGCTCCCAGTTCTTCTTCAGCGCCGTGCCGGCGTAGATGTAGGCCTTCTCCGGGTACGGAAAGCCGGCCCAGGCTTTCTTGCTCATGGATTCCCCTCCTGCGGCCTTCAGGCCGCGACGTAGCGTTTCGCGAGCTGCTCGAACAGTTCCCGCGCGCGTCCGGTCAGGAACGGTGCCGCCAGCGCCATGACATGGTACACGCCGTTGGCCAGCGCCTCGGATTCGTTGAGGTTGCGCGGATTGCGCACGTACTCGAAGGACAGCCAGTAGGTCGCCACCACCACCATATTCACGGCCAGCGCCTGAAGCTCGCCGCGGCTGGCGCGCATCTCACCCTGGGCCACCAGACCCTCGCAGATGGCATTGGCGGTCTTGGCCTTGTGGGCGAGGATCTGCTTGAAGTGGATTTCCAGCATGCGGTTGCGCGACAGCAGATCGTTCAGGTCGCGGTAAAGGAAGCGGAACTTCCAGATCAGCTCGAACACCAGGTGCAGGAACAGCCAGATGTCCTCCACGCTGGGTGGCCGTTTTCCAGGTGCCGCGAGGGTGCGCTCTATCTCGCGCTCGAAGTCCGCGAACAGGGAATTAACGATCTCGTCCTTGTTGCGGAAATGGTAGTACAGGTTGCCGGGGCTGATGTTCAAGTCGTCGGCGATCACCGTGGTGGTGACGTTGGGTTCGCCGAAATCGTTGAAGAGCCGCAGGCTTGCTTCCAGGATGCGCTCTCGGGTGCGGCGCTTGGGTTTGCGCTCCATCGCTATCTTGCCGGCGGGAATTGGCTCGCCACGAGCATAGCACCGAAGGCGGGCGCGTCGGTCCCCCGCTAAGCGACGCGGCGCTGCCCCGCGCTGCGCCTGGCCAGCCAGCGATCCAGCCTGTCCAGGCTGTCCGTCAGGCGGCTGGTCGCAACGGTGACCGCCGTGCGCTTGCGCGCCGTGGCACGGCTGGTGATCAGGCGGCGCTGGCTGTCTTCCAGAACGTCCACGCGAATGCTGATGCCGTGGCGGGCGAGGATCGGCGCCAGTTCGTCGCGTCGGCGATAGAGCTCGGCGCGTGTCTTCTGGTAGGCGTGCTCGGACAGCCGCCGCCGGCTCGAATAGCTGAACACGTTGGTGAAGAACATGTCGGCATCGTCGCGATTGGGTTCGAAAAGGATGACGTCCGCATCCTTGAACTCGGTCGCGTACTTGCCCATGCCTACCTGCATGCGCGAATGGATGATGGCACGGAAGGTCTGCGAGAGCACCAGCGGCAGGCCGCCCTCCACCAGCCGGTGTTTCTGGGGATGGCCGCGCGCCGCCGCCAGTTCCGAATCGAAGGGCACCAGGGGATTGACGCACAGCACCAGTTTCGCGCCCGCACGCAGCGCCACCGAGGCATGCAGCGTCTTCTTCAGCGCCCCGTCGACGAAATAGCGGCCGTCGATTTCAACCGGCGGGAACAGGCCCGGCAGCGCGGCGCTGGCCTGGACCGCCGTCGAAATCGGCACGTGGTCGTGGCCCGGGGCACCGAACGGGATCGACTCGCCCGAGTCGAGATCGGTCGCCACCAGGAACAGCTTGTGCGGCAGTTCGCGGAAGTCGTTGGTGCGCCCCGGAGCACTGAACAGCCGGCGCAGGAAGGCGTCGATACCGCTGCTATTGAAGATGCCCGTCGGGATGGCGCGCGACAGCCGCTGGAAGGATTCGAGGAAATGCAGGTCCAGCGGATGGGTCAGGTACTGCCAGAGCGAGGTCAGCAGCAGCGGCGGCACCGATGTCGCCCGCATGACGTACTCCTTGAACGCCGGCCGCAGCAGCATCTCGGGATGGAACGGTTCCTCCGCCGTCTCGCTCGCGATGAACATGCGTGCCATCTGGGTCGGCGTGAGGCCGTTGGCCAGGCCCGCGGCGATGAAGCCGCCTGAGCTGACGCCGACGTAGGCGTCGAGATCGTTGAGATCGATGCCTTCGAGTGCCTCGGCAAGGGCGGTCACCGCGCCGATCTCGTAGATCGCGCCCAGCGGCCCGCCTCCCGCGAGCGCCAAGCCGGTCATGCGCTGTTCGGGTGCGAGGGGAGTCGATGCGACTAGGGCCTTCGGCGACGTACTGCGCGGCTTGCGTGCTACCAGGGATCTCACTGCCTTGCCGCTCATACGCTGCTCCACTCCGGCCAGAGCCGGTTCAGGATTGAACGTCGCTCAAAGCCGCCGGCCGCCCGCACGATGTGGGAGGAGGACACACCGTGACGCGGCGGCCGGTGGGCGCCCAAGGGGCGCCCAGGGCAAGGGATGATTGCGCCCGCTTACTTGGCAACGGCAACACGCTTGCGGGCTGAGGCGCCCTCTTCCGCCTCGGTCAGCTTCTGCACGACCTCGGTCAGTTCTGCGACACGCTTGCTCAGCGTCTGGATGTCCTGCTTGGTGGGCACGCCCAGGCTGTGCAGCGCCCGTGCGACGCGGTCCTCGAACACCTGTTCCAGCTTGTCCCAGGTACCCGTCGCCTTGCCGGTCAGCTCGACCACTTTCTCTTCGGCGACCTTGCGGGTCTTGGCCTGGACGGCCTCGCCTTCCTTGACCAGCGCCTCGAACACCTTGCTGCCTTCCTGCTGGGCCTTGACGAAGGCACCAAGGCCGGCCAGCCAGATCTGCTGCGCGGAATCGCGGATCGTTGCCGCCAGTTGGTTTTCAGTGGCGCCGCCCGCCAGTTCCTTCAGCTTCTTGACCATATGCATTCTCCTGAACAAGTGGATCGATGATCTGAAACGTATCGGAGGCGGTTGCGCCGTCCGACTCCCCGGCCCCATTGCGACTACCTAGTGTGAGGCCGCGAATCCGCTACGGGATTGAAGTCTAGGAAAAACCCCTAGAGCCCGCACACTAAAACCCTAGGCGGCACGCTCTATTGCGCGCCCCGGCAGGAATCGGTCGAGCGTGTATCATCGTCAGCCCGGCGCGCGCCTGCGGCTCCCATGCTCGACGCGCCGCGGGTCCATCGAGGAGGAGCGTCCCAATGAACTATTTCATCACCGGTGCCACCGGATTCATCGGCAAGCGGCTCGTCAAGAAGCTGCTGGAGCGTCCCGGCAGCGTCGTCCACTTCCTGACCCTGGGCAAGGAGAAGGAGAAAATCGCAGCCCTTCACGAGTACTGGGGTACAGACGCATCGCGCGTCATCCCGGTGATCGGCGATCTGACGCAGCCCGATCTGGGCATCTCCAAGGCCGACCTGAAGAAGCTCAAGGGCAAGGTCGACCATTTCTTCCACCTCGCCGCGATCTACGACCTCAAGGCGACGGCGGAAGTGCAGCAGGCGGTGAACGTCGAGGGTACGCGCAACACCATACGCTGCGCCGAGGCCATCGGCGCGAAGCGCTTTCATCTGTTCAGCTCGATCGCCGCAGCCGGTCTGTACGAAGGCGTATTCCGTGAGGATATGTTCGATGAGGCGGAGAACCTCGAACATGCCTATTTCCGCACCAAGCACGATTCCGAGGGCATCGTACGCAGCGAATGCCGGGTGCCGTGGCGCGTCTATCGCCCTGGCCTGGTGGTGGGCGATTCGCGCACCGGCGAGATGGACAAGGTGGACGGTCCCTACTACTTCTTCAAGCCGATCCAGAAGATCCGCAAAATGCTGCCGCCATGGATGCCGACGATCGGCATCGAGGGCGGCCGCATCAACATCGTGCCGGTGGACTTCGTCGTCGCCGCCACCGACCACATTGCCCACCTCGACGGTCGGGACGGCGAATGCTTCCATCTGGTGGACCCCACGCCGATGCGAGTGGGCGACGTGCTCAACGTCTTCGCCCACGCTGCCCATGCGCCCGAAATGGCGATGCGCATCAATGCCGCGCTGCTCGGCTTCATTCCCAAGGGTGTGCGCAAGAGCCTGATGGCGCTGACGCCGGTGCGCCGCATCCAGAAGGCGGTGATGCAGGATCTCGGCCTGCCGGATCACATGCTCGAATTCATCAACTACCCGACCCGCTTCGACTGCCGCGAAACGCAGAAAGCGCTCAAGGGCAGCGGCATCGCCGTGCCGCCGCTGCGCGACTATGCCTGGCGGCTGTGGGACTACTGGGAACGCCACCTCGACCCCGACCTGTTCATCGACCGCAGCCTGCGCGGCCAGGTGCAGGGCAAGGTGGTGCTGGTGACCGGCGGCTCCAGCGGCATCGGCAAGGCCACCGCGCACAAGATGGCGGAGGCCGGCGCTGTCACCCTCACCTGCGCCCGCGACGCCGAGAAACTGGAGGAAACGAAGCGCGAGTTTGCGGCGGACGGCCTTACCCTGCACACCTATGTCGTGGACATTGCCGAGTACGCCCAGTGCGACGCCTTCGTGCAGCAGATCACCGCCGAGCACGGCGGCGTCAACTTCCTGATCAACAACGCCGGCCGCTCGATCCGGCGCGCCATCGAGAACTCCTACGACCGCTTCCACGACTTCGAACGGACGATGCAGCTCAACTACTTCGGTGCCCTGCGACTGACCATGGGTCTGCTACCGAAGATGGCGGAGAAGCGCCGCGGTCACATCGTCAACATCTCGTCCATCGGCGTGATGACCAACGCGCCACGTTTCTCGGCCTACGTCGCGTCGAAGGCCGCACTCGACGCCTTTGCCCGCTGCGCTGCGAGCGAATTCATCGACCGCGGCGTGAGCTTCACCACCATCAACATGCCGCTGGTGAAGACGCCGATGATCGCCCCCACCAAGCTCTACGACTCGGTGCCCACCCTCACCCCGGAGGAGGCGGCCGACCTAGTGGTGCAAGCCATCGTCTACAAGCCTATGCGCATCGCCACCCGGCTCGGCATCTTCGGCCAGGTGCTGCATGCCGTGGCGCCGCGCGTAGCGCAGATCCTGTCCAACACCACCTTCCGAATGTTTCCCGATTCGGGCGCAGCACAGCACAAGGAAGGTGGGCCCGCGGCGCCCACTGCGGACCAGGTGGCCTTCCAGCAGATGCTGCGCGGCATACATTTCTAGGAATTGGCCATGGCACTGAAAGCCGGCAGCCCGGCGCCAGACTTCGACGGCGTCTCCACCGACGGCAGCCCGCTGAGGCTCGCCGATTTCCGCGGCCGCAAGCTCGTCCTGTACTTCTATCCCATGGACGACACACCCGGCTGCACCAAACAGGCCTGCTCGCTGCGGGATTACAACAAGGAGATCGCTGCCCGCGGGGCGGGTATCGTCGGCGTCTCGGCCCAGAGCCGCGAGTCGCATCAGCGCTTCACCGAGAAGTACCGCCTCAACTTCCCGCTGCTGGTGGACACCGATCAGCGCGTGGCCAAGACCTACCATGCGGCGGGCTCGGGCTTGTTCGGCATCGCCCGCGGCATGCTGGGGGCGAACGAGCGCATCACCTATGTCATCGACGAGCAGGGGCGGATTGCCCATGTCATCGACGATCCGGATTGCCCGAACCACGGCGAAGAGGTGCTGAAGCTGCTGTAGCCTTCGATGGCGGAACGCGGCCCTACGTGCCTTTTCCGCCCTACGGCTTCGCCAGGTCGCGCATCGCGCCGACGATCTCGTCGGCGATGCGCGGCGAGAAACCCATCGCCAGGTGGCCGATGCCGACGACGGGATGAAGCCGCCAACCGTCGCTGGCGCCCCGCTCCTGGGGCATGACAAAGTTGTCGTGCAGGCTGTAGATCGCCGCCGCCGCTACCCCTTTCGGCAGGTCCCTGGCGGCCAAGGCCTTCAGCCACGGGCTGTCCGGCTCCATCTGGCGACCGTTGCGGCCCGGGGCGATGCGCGCGATCTCGCTGCCCCGGTGGGGAGTGCCTAGGGTTATGACTTTCGCCACCCGCCCCGCGCCGTGGCGCGCCAGGTAGGCGCGACAGGCCAGCCCGCCCATGCTGTGGGCCACCAGAGTCAGCCGCTGGGCACCGGTGTCGCGGCACAGCTCTTCAATGCGCTGCCTCAGACCGTCCACATAGTCGTCGATGCTGGCGTACATCGGCTCCAGGTTCACTGTCGCCACGCAAAGCCCTGCCTTTTCCAGGCGCCGCCGCATCCACCACCACGCGCCCCGGTTGCAGGTGTAGCCGTGGACCAGCAGCACCGGCAGATCGTTGTCGGCGACGCGCCGCAGCCGCTCGCCGCCCATGAACCAGCGCTCGAAGGGCTGGATAACCGAGAACAGCGCGACGAAGGCGAGGTACTCCTTCACCATCATGCCCAGCGCAGTGACCAGGCCGATCCTTTGCTCTGTAAGGCGCTTCGAGCGGTAGATCCAGCCGTACGCGAAAGTCACGCCGATGAAGCCGGCCCGACCACTCAGTGCGAGGGCGAGCATCGCCATGCCCGACTGCGCGTCGCTCCAACCCTGCTCGCGTCCGGCATAGGCCACCAGCAGCGCCAGGGACAACAACTCGCCCGCCAGCAGCAGGCGCAGGATTCTTGCGACCATGGCATTAGTCCCTTAACAGCGCAATCGTGACAATTTCGGCGAAGACTTGCAGAGACACCGGGCTTGGGGGATCTACAAGGGCAGTCTCCCCTTGTTCGTACATGGCAGGTTTTTCGGCCGGCCCGAAGCTGGACACCTCTCTTTGGTTCCGGCTCGTCCGGCTTAGGATAACCCGGAACCGGCTGGCGGCGCGGGCCTGCCGGTGAGCGCTTCGGCGAGGCGGCTGGCGCTGCGCGCCGCCAGCGCGTAGACGGAGAGCTGCGGGTTTGCGCCGATGCTGGTCGGGAATACCGAGCCGTCGATCACCGACAGTCCCTGGATCAGGTGGTGGCGCCCCTCTGTATCCACCACCCCGGAATGTTCGTCAACGCCCATCGCACACCCGCCCATGACATGGGCACTGACCACGCGGGTGAGGATGGGCTTGAGGTCGAGGGCGGCGATTGCCGTGCGCGCCTCGTTCCACGAGGCATAGCCGGTACAGCGCTCGTCAACCGCGAACACCCGCTCGGCGCCGGCGGCAAACTGGATATCGGCCATCGCCAGCAGCGCACGCCGCGCGCCCTCCCAGAAGATGGCGTCGAGCGGGTAGTCGAGCAGCGGCGTGTCGTCCCCCCGCAGACGCACGCGGCCGCCCTGGCTGCGCGGATGGAAGCCGTCGCGCAGCAAAGCGAGCAGCGCGTGGGTATGGGCAAAGCGCGCCATCAGCGCGGCGTGGGCCTCGCCGTGGCCGTGCAGCGTGGTCGAGAACAGCACCGGATGCAGCGGAGGCGCCTCGAGCTTGAAGCCAAGCGGGCCGTCGATCGGATCCACCTCGAGGAAATGGTCGGTGTAGAGCGACTGGGGCGCACCGGAATAGCCGGAAACCTCCTGCGGCATGATCGCTGCCGCCACCACCGTCGGGTGCAGGAAGGTACGGGTTCCGAGCAGCCCGTGCGGATCGGGCGCGCCCGAGCGCAGCAGTACCGCCGGGCTGCCGATGCCCCCCGCCGCCAGCACCACGTGCCTTGCGCGCACCGTGATGCGCCGGGCCAGCGGCCGGATGCCCCGCTCGTCCATCGCGATGGCGGCCACGCCGACCACCC
This sequence comes from uncultured beta proteobacterium, assembly GCA_963696505.1. Lineage (GTDB taxonomy): Bacteria > Pseudomonadota > Gammaproteobacteria > Burkholderiales > Rhodocyclaceae > CAVOKN01. The sequence continues at coordinate 9,448 of CAVOKN010000009.1, forward strand.
GGTCGCCGCGGATCAGCAGCCGCTGCACCCGCGCCCGCGAGAAGAGCCGAGCGCCCCGGTTCAATGCCGAAGGAATGGTCGTCACCAGCATCGACTGCTTGGCGTTGGTCGGGCAGCCGGTGCCGCAGTAGCCGAGGTTCCAGCAACCGCGCACGTTGCGGCGGATCGCCCCGACCGGAATCCCCAGTGTCGCCGCGCCTCGCCGCAGCACCTCGTTGTTCTCATTGGGCGCCACGTCCCAGGCGCGGATGCCGAGCCGCTGTTCCATCGTCGCGAACCAGGGGTCGAGTTCCGCCTGCGTCAGCGCCGTCAGCCCGAGGCGCTCGCGCCAGAAGGCCAGCGTCGCCGGGGGCGTGCGGAAGCTGCTGGTCCAGTTCGACGGTGGTCGAGCCGCCGACGCAGCGGCCCTGGAGGATATTGATCGCCTTGTCCCGCGTCTTGCGCGCCGCCGACTCCTGGTACAGATCGGGATAAGCGTCCGCTTCGCGCATGCGAAAATCATGGCTTCCGCGCAGCGGACCCTCCTCCAGCAGCACCACGCTCAGCCCGGCGGCGGAAAGAATCTCGGCGCTCACGCCGCCGCCGGCACCGGTGCCGACGATGGCCACGTCGGCCTCGATCTCGACATCGGCGGCGAGCCGCGAGGCGTCGGTGGCGCTCCAGCCGGCTGCCAGTCCCTCGGCAACGGGATCGCGCATGTCAGAACACCTCCGGCGGGCCGGGGTAGTCGATTCCCACCCACGAAGCGGGATTGCCGTACCAGGCGCCGAGCAGCAGGTCGTGGAGCGCGGCATAGCCTGTCTCGAGCAACTGGAAGCGGGAGAAGCGCCAGTCGTCGAGGAAGGCCACAATCTGCTCGAAGCTCGCCTCGGGCCAGGGCGGGCCGACCTTGGCCACCAGGATGCGGGTCGGCGTGAAGCTGAGCAGCGCGAAGAGCTGAGCGACCTCGTCCTGGGCCGCCGAACTCAGACCCGAAACCGCGCGCTCGACGCCGTCCACCACCTGCCGCAGTGCAGTGGGCCCCTCGGGCAGCGCGCCCTTCAACAGCACCGGCGCGATCGCCGCGACCACCTCCCGCGCGCCGTCGTCCAGGATTGGCGCTTCGGTGCGCCCCACACCGTGGTGGCGGTAGCCGTACCAGGCGCCCACCGCCGCCAGCGCGGCGCCGCCGATCACGCCCGCCTTGATGAACTGACGCCGGTCCATGGCGACTGACTTTCAGCGCAGCAGGAAGCGCACCAGCGCGTCGAACAGTCGGCCATAGGGCGGCCGGAGCAGACCGATGGCACTGAGGCGCGATTGCAGGAACACCCCCTTGCGCTTGGAAAAGGCGTCGAAACCCTCGCGGCCGTGGTAGTGGCCCATGCCGCTCGCCCCGACGCCACCGAAGGGCAGGCTGTCCTGGGCGATGTGCAGGATGGTGTCGTTGATCGTGACGCCGCCGGAGATCGTCTCCCGCAGTACCCGCTCGATGCGATTCGAATCACGGTCGAAGTGATAGAGCGCCAGCGGCCGCGGCCGCGAATTCACGTAGGCGATCGCCGCGGCTATGTCATCGTACTCGACGATGGGCAGCAGCGGGCCGAAGATCTCGTCGCGCATCACCTGCATCTCGTCGCTGACGCCGGTCAGCGCCATGGGCGGGATGCGCCGCGACAGGCCATCCGGCTGGGGCAGCGAGCGCGACAGCGACTCGACCCGAGCGCCCTTGTCGCGTGCCTCCTCCACATAGCCCAGCAGGCGCCCGAAGTGGCGATCGTTGATGATCGTGCTGTAGTCAGGCGTACGCGCCAGGTCGGGATAGCAGCGCGCCACCACAACCCGCGCGGCGGCCAGGAATGCCTCGGTTCGCCCCCGCGGCAGCAGCACGTAGTCCGGCGCGATGCAGGTCTGGCCGGCGTTCATGGTCTTGCCGATCAGGATGCGCTCGGCGGCGTGCTCGATGGGGTAGTCGGGCGCTACGATGGCCGGCGACTTGCCGCCGAGTTCCAGCGTCACCGGCGTCAGGTTCGCCGCCGCGGCGCGCATGACGCTGTAGCCGACCTGGGTGGATCCGGTGAACAGCAGGTGATCGAAGGGCAGTGCCGCGAAGGCCTTGCCCACCTCAGCGTCGCCCTGCACCACGCCAAGTTCCTCGGCGGTGAAATAGCGCCCCGCCAGATCGGCGAACAGCGCCGCCGTGCGCGGCGTGAACTCCGACATCTTGACCATCGCCCGGTTGCCTGCCGCCAGCGCCGCGGTCAGCGGCGCCAGCGCCAGCAGCAGCGGATAGTTCCATGGCGCGATGACGCCCACCACGCCCAGCGGCTGGGTCACGATGCGAGCGCGGCCGGGCTGGAACCACAGCGACACCGGCCGCCACTGCGGCCGTATCCAGGACGCCAGATGGCGGCGTGCATGGCGCATGCCCTCGATGCTGGGGAAGACCTCTAGCAGGCGCGTCTCGTCCCGCGAGCGATGGCCGAAATCCGCGTCGATGGCGCCGGCCAGTTCTTCCGTGTGCCGGAGCAACAGACGTTCCAGATTGTCGAGGCGGCGCTGCCGTTCGCGCAGTGACGGATTCGCGTCGCGCACGAAGGCGCGGCGCTGGCGCGCGAACAGATCCTCCAGTGGCGATCCATTGGTCATGATGCGGCCGAGGTCTGTGACACCCATGGAGTGACCTTCAGCGAAGGGTTTCAGGAAAGCCGGCAGCGCGGATAGGGTCTACGAGCCGGGGGCCGCGAACCGGGGTGGCCAGTCTAGTCCAGGGGGCCTGGGGCCGGTTAGGAGATTGCCTCTAAACCCCCGACGCAGACACGGCGCGATAATCCACTGCAACTTTCCGCGCCCGCCCATGGAACAGGCCTCTTCCCTCCATCCCGACAAGCACGCCGAAGCCGATCGCCTTCGCGCCCAGCTCGCCCGCGCCAAGGCGCTGCGTGCGGCCGCCAACAGCGACCCCGACCTCGCCCGCCGGCGGCTGCTGCTGCGCGAGTGGCAGGCGCTGCGGCTGGCCCGCACCCATCGCGATCTGCTGGAAAGTCAGCGCTTCGGCGTCGGCGCGCAGTTCTTCCTGTCGGATCTCTACGGGCCCAAGGACTTCAGCGAGCGCGACGAGGAACTCGAACGTATCATGCCGATGATCGTCTCGGTGCTGCCTGCGACGGGGGTCCACACCGTCGCCCTGGCGGTGGAGGTGGATGCGATTTCCGAGGAACTGGACGCGGCGATGGTGCAGGCGCTCACGGCGGCCGGGCGTATCGACGGCATCGACGACGACGCCTATGCCGCCGCCTACCGCGGCGTCGGCAACCGGCCCGCGCGGCAGCGGCAGATCGAGCTGATCCTCGACACCGGCCACGCCCTGGCCCGGCTCACCGCCATGCCGCTGGTATCGCTGGCGATCCGCCTGATGCGCGGCCCGGCGCATCTCGCCGGGCTCGGCGAACTGCACGCCTTCCTCGCGAACGGCTTCAACGCCTTCACCGGAATGGGCCAGCCGGAAGAGTTCCTCCAGGCCATAGCTTCGCGCGAGTCAGCCATCATGGAGCGGCTGTTCGCGGGCGATCCGCCGGAATTCAGTTCGTCTGCCACGGGCGCCGCGGCACCGTGACGGCGGAGCCGACCTGCATCAGCGCCTGAGGGCCTCGCAGATCGCCCGGCACATCCACGTCCAGCAGCACGCCAGCGTCATCGGTCTGGATAAGCTGGAGCTGCTCGGCGTGGGCGTCGATCAGGCTGCGGCCGCCGCGGTCGCCGTTGAGGGCGAGCAGATCGTCGCGGAAACGGCGACCGAAGCCGACCGGATGGCCGCGCCGCCCGGCGTGGAGCGGCGCCGCGAGAACGGCGCCCTGGCGCAGTGCCTGGGCGACGGCGGCGATCGTGTCGGGCCGGACGAAGGGCATGTCGGCGAGACAGATCACCCATCCCGCCGCTTCGGGCTGCGCCGCCACGCCGCAGGCGATGCTGGCGCCCATGCCCTCGTCGGCCGCGCCGCAGGCAACGACCCGCAGTCCCTCCTCGGCGACGAACCTGGTCAGCGGGCTCTCCGTCCGCCGCACCACAGCGACTGACTTTGGCAGCGCAGCCCGCAGGCTGCGCGCACTGCGCCGTGCCATGAGGATCCCGTCGTCCAGGGGATGGAGCAGCTTGTCGCTGCCGAAGCGCAGGCCCTTGCCCGCCGCCAGCAGGATGCCGACGATCTCCTCGTTCACGATCTCAGGCGAGGCGCAACGGCAGCTTGCGTAGTCGCCTGCCGGTGGCGGCGAAAAGCGCGTTGGCCAGCGCTGGCGCGATCACCGGCACCGCCGGCTCGCCGACGCCGGTCGGACTTGCCTCGGAGGGCAGGATGTGCACCTCGATGCGCGGCATCTCGCCGATGCGCAGCAGCGGGTAGTCGTTGTAGTTCGACTGCTCGACGGCGCCGTCCTTGAGCGTGATCTCGCCGTAGAGCGCGGCGGTGAGCCCGAAGCCGATGCCGCCCTCCATCTGCGCCAGAATGACATCCGGATTGACGGCGATGCCGCAGTCCACCGCGCAGACCACGCGGTCAACGTGGAAGCTGCCGTCGGGCTTGACGCTCACCTCCACCACCTGGGCGACGAAGCTTTGGAAGGACTCGTGCACCGCCACGCCGCGGCCGCGCTTGGTCTGGGCGTCCCGCGCGGGCGCCGGCGGCTTGCCCCAGCCCGCCTTCTCGGCCGCCAGCCGGAGCACGCCGGCATGGCGCGGATGCTTACCGAGCATGGCGAGGCGGAAATCCACCGGGTCTCGCCCGGCCGCATGGGCCAGTTCGTCGATGAAGGTTTCGGTCGAGAATGCCGTGTGGGTCGAACCGACCGATCGCCACCACAGCACCGGCACCGGCAGCTTGGGCGTGTGCAGATCCACCGTCAGGTTGGGAATGTCGTAGGGCAGGGTAGAACGCGCCTTCCACCGAGGTGATGTCGATGCCGTCCTTCACCAGCGCGCCCTCGAAGGTGGTGCCGGCGATGATCGACTGGCCGACGATGCGGTGCTGCCACGCCACGATCTTGCCAGCGTCATCAAGCGCGGCGCGCACCGTGTGCAGGTACATCGGCCGGTAGTAGCCAGCACGCATGTCGTCCTCGCGCGTCCACATCAGCTTGACCGTCGCGCGCCCTTCGCCCTTCGCGGCCCGCGCCTTGGCGATTGCCGCCGCTTCCAGCAGGTAGTCCGCGTGGGGATTGGCGCGGCGGCCGAAGCTACCGCCGGCGTAGAGCATGTTGAGCTTCACCTGCTCCGGCTTGAGTCCGAGCAAGCCCGCCAGCGCCATCTGGTCGCCGGTCTGGAACTGCTCGCCGTTCCACACCTCGCAACCGGTAGCATCGAGGCGAACGACGCAGTCCAGTGGTTCCATGGCGGCGTGGGCGAGATACGGGAACTCGAAGCTCGCGTCGAGCTTCTTCGCCGCCGCGGCCAGCACGCCGGCGGCGTCGCCGTCCCGGCGCGCGACCTGGCCCGCGTCCTGAGCGAGCTGGTGGTACATCTCCATGATCTGCGCCGATCCCAGGCGGAAGGCAGCGGATTCGTCCCATTCCACGGTCAGCGCGTCGCGACCGCGCTTGGCGGCCCAGAAATCCACCGCCACCACCGCCACCCCACCCGGAATGGCGAACACGTCCACGACCCCTTTCACCTGCCGCGCTCGCGCAGCGTCGAAGCCCTTCACCTTGGCGCCGAAGCGCGGCGCATGGGCCACCACCGCGGTGAGCATGTCGGGCAGCTTTACGTCCTGCGTGAATAGCGCGCTGCCATTCACCTTGGCGGCGGAATCCTTGCGCGGCACGTGCTTGCCGATGAAAACGAAGTCCTTCGCCTGCTTCAGGCGAAAGTCAGTCGGGACCGGACGCTGCGCCGCGCGCTCGGCGAGCTGGCCGAAGCTGGCGCGCCGCTTCGATGCCGAGTGCATGACGACACCGGCGCGCACGCCGATGCTCTCCGGCGCCACCTTCCACTGCTCGGCCGCCGCCGCCACCAGCATCGCCCTGGCGGCCGCGCCCGCCTTGCGCATCTGCTCGAAGGAGTTGGCCAGCGCGGTGCTGCCGCCGGTGCCCTGGGCCGCGCCCCAGAACAGGTTGTTGTAGCGCTTGGCGTCGGCGGGCGCGCCCTCGACGCGGATCTGCGCCCAGTCGGCGTCGAGTTCCTCCGCCACCAGGGTGGGCAGCCCGGTGTAGGTGCCCTGCCCCATCTCCAGGTGCTTGACGATCACCGTCACGCTGTTGTCGGTGCCGATGCGCACGAAGGCATTGGGCTCGAACACCGCGGTGGCGGACGCCGCCCCGGTCTGCCCCGGACCGCCCGCCGCCGCCGCTCCCGGCAGATACACCGCAAGAGTCAATCCGCCCACTCCCTGGAGGAAGCGGCGGCGCGATTCATTCTCGATGCGTAGCTCGTTCATCGCGCCCTCCTCAGGCCAGCGCCTTGGCGGCTTCGTGGATCGCCGCCCGGATGCGCACATAGGTTGCGCAACGGCAGAGGTTGCCCGCCATCTCGCGATCGATGTCGCCATCGCTGGGCCGCGGGTTCTTCGCCAGCAGCGCCGCCGCCGCCATGATTTGTCCCGACTGGCAGAAGCCGCATTGCACCACGTCGAGCTTCTCCCAGGCCTGCTGCACCGCCTTGCCGACCTTCGACCCTCCCACGCCCTCGATGGTGACGATGCGCTTGCCGACAACGCTCGACAGCGGTGTAGTGCAGGAGCGCAGCGGCGCGCCGTCAACGTGTACCGTGCAGGAGCCGCACAGCGACACGCCGCAGGAGTACTTGGTGCCGGTCAAGCCCAAATGCTCGCGCAGCACCCAGAGCAGCGGCGTGTCGGGTTCGGCATCGACACGGGTGCGCTTGCCGTTCACGTTCAGTTCGATCATGGATGGATCCTTTCGTCGTTCTCGTGCAGCGGCGCCGGGGATAAGGCGTCAACCGTCGCTGCGCCCTGGTGGTTCTGTGCCGCGGCCACCGGCGTAAGTGCGCGGCGCGCGGCTTGTTTCAGCGTCGCCGCAACAACGACGCCGCCTGCTTCACCGCATTCGCATACGTGCTCGCCCAGAACCGCTTCGATCTCCGCGTCCGGCGCATCGGGGCGGCGCCCAAGCAGCGCGGCGGCCGCCATGATGCGACCGGGACGACACAATTCGCAGCCTGGGAAGCCGTCCGCCGACCATGCCCGCGCCAGCGCCCGGCCGAGCGGCGAACGCAACACACCCTCGATGGTGGTCAGCGCACGGCCTTCCGCCTGCGCGACCGGAACGCTGCAAGGCCGCACCGCTACGCCGTCCAGATGCACCGTGCAGGCGCCGCACAGGCCGACGAGGCAACCGGAACGCGTGCCCGGCAAACCCGCCCCTTCGCGGATCGCCCACAGCAGCGGCGTATCCGGCGGGCAGTCGAGCGTGACGCAGACGCCGTTGATGGTCAGGGTCGGCATGGCGCGGAGCGACTTCGAAGGAGCACGGGAGGCCGATCTAAAACCATCCGCCCCGCGGCGTCAAATTGAGCGATTCCAATGGAGCGACTCCAGGCCCTGCGCGCGGACGAGGATCCGGCCGAAGGCCCTCACATCCCACATCCGGTCCGGCGTGGCGCTTGCGGACGAAAGCTGCGATCTCCCAGCCTTCGGTTCGCACGTCGGGGAGGCGCACGGCTGGCCCGCACGCCTGGGCCCGATGCGGCTACGGTGTCCACCGGCCGTGACAAGGTGATCGCGGTGGAAAAACTGTTCGGCCTCCCCCGGGTGGGGGGCCGGTGAGCGCGCCGTATAATCCGGCGACTTCCATTCCCCTCCCCTGCCATGCGCTTTGAAGGCACATCCGGCTACGTCGCCACCCCCGATCTGACCCTGGCCGTGAACGCGGCGGTGACGCTGCAACGACCCCTGCTGATCAAGGGCGAGCCCGGTACCGGTAAGACCATGCTGGCCCAGGAGGTGGCCGCCGCCCTCGGGCTGCCGCTGCTGGAATGGCACATCAAATCCACCACCAAGGCGCAGCAGGGACTCTACGAGTACGACGCGGTGTCGCGCCTGCGTGATTCGCAGCTCGGCGAGGCGCGGGTCCAGGACATCGGCAACTACATCGTGCGCGGCGTGCTGTGGCAGGCCTTCGACGCCGATGCGCCCACGGTGGTGCTGATCGACGAAGTCGACAAGGCGGACATCGAGTTTCCCAACGACCTGCTGCGCGAGCTGGACCGCATGGAGTTCCATGTCTACGAGACGCGGCAACTGGTGCGGGCGCGCCACCGGCCGATCGTGTTCATCACCAGCAACAACGAGAAGGAACTGCCGGACGCCTTCCTGCGCCGCTGCTTCTTCCATTACATCCGCTTCCCCGACAAGGAGACGATGCAGCGCATCGTCGACGTGCATTTCCCCGGCCTGAAGAAGGCGCTGCTGCGCGAGGCGCTGGAAGTGTTCTTTGAACTGCGGGAAGTGCCGGGGCTGAAGAAGAAGCCGTCCACCTCGGAGCTTCTGGACTGGATCCGCCTGCTGGTGGCGGAGGACATCCCTCCCGAAGCCCTGCGGGCCAAGGACGCCAAGAGCGCCATCCCGCCGCTGCACGGCGCGCTGCTCAAGAACGAGCAGGACGTGCATCTGTTCGAGCGGCTGATCTTCATGGCGCGCCAGAACCGCTGACTTTCGTCCGTGCCGCCGCGCGACCCTCATCGACACGCCGGCCTCGTTGCGGCGCTCGCCCTTCCGCTGACCGCGTGCGGCGCGACTCCCGGCATCGTTGGAGCGGAGGCCGACGCGATGCGCTTCTACGTGGCCCTGGGTGTGGCTGCGGTGGCGCTGACGATGGTGGCCCTGTTCGGCATTTTCCTCGCCCTGCGCCAGCGCGCGGCCACCGGCGCCGCGGCGCTGCGGCGCGCCGAACAGGCGCTGCGCGCCGCGGATCTGCGCTTCCAGCTCATGACCGAGCAGATGCACGACGTGATCTGGCAGATGACGCCCGATCTGGTATTCACCTTCATCAGTCCCGCCGACCAGCGGCTGCGCGGCTACCGCTCGGCGCAGGTGATCGGCAAGTCGTTCCTGCTGATGCTCACCCCCGCCTCGGCGGCAACGCTGCGCGCGGCCATGGCGTCGCGCGGCGCGCCGGCCGAGGGCGAAGCCGGCATCGCGCTGGAGTTGGAGCAGCGCTGCGACGACGGCTCGACGGTGTGGACCGAGGTGATCTTCAACCCGCAGCGCCGGGACGGGGACGTCATCGGCTATCAGGGCGTCACGCGCGACATCAGCGATCGCCGCCGCATGCAGGAGGCGCTACAGCGCAGCGAAACGGTCTATCGCACCCTAATCGAGGCGGCGCCGTTTCCGGCCGTGGTGACGCGGCTGCCGGAAGGCACGGTCGAGGTGATCAACCAGCACGCAGCCAGGCGCATGGCGGTGCATGCCGGCTCCACCGTCGGACGCTCGGCGCCGGATTTCTGGGTCAACCCGGCACGGCGCGAACGCTTCATGTCGGCGCTGGGCGAATCGGTGCACGTGAGCGGCTTCGAAGCGCAACTGAAGACCGCCTCGGGGGAGAAGTTCTGGGCCAATCTGGAGGCGGCGACGGTGGACATCCAGGGGACGCCCCACGCCTTCGTCGCCTTCAACGACATCAGCCACCGCCGCGCCATGGAGCAGGCGCTGCGCGATGCCAACGCCAAGCTCGAGGGGCGGCTGGAGGAAATCCATGCCCTCCAGGCCAAGCTGGAGATCGAGGCAATCCACGATGCGCTCACCGGTCTGTACAACCGGCGCTACCTGGACGAAACCCTGGAGCGGGAACTGGGCCGGGCGCGCCGCGAAGGCTACCCGCTGACGCTGGCGATGCTCGACCTGGATCACTTCAAACGCATCAACGACACCCGGGGGCATCCCACCGGGGATCTGGTGCTCCAGCGCGTGGGCGCCCTGCTGCTGCAGAGCGCGCGCAGCGGCGACATCCCCTGCCGCTACGGCGGCGAAGAGTTCCTGCTGGTGCTGCCCTACATGGGACTTGAGGCGGCCCGCGACCGGGCCGAAGAGTGGCGCCGCATGACCGAGGCGCTGCGGGTGCCCTGCGGCGACACCCAGGTGGGCACCACCACCTCGATCGGGCTGGCAACCTTTCCGCTACATGGCGACGATGCGCGCGAGCTCATCGCCGCCGCCGATGCCGCGCTCTATGCCGCCAAGGCTGCCGGCCGAAACTGCGTGCTGAGCTGCCGCACGGCGCAGACGGGAGCCGCATCCCACCCCTTCGTCATGAGTCCGGCCAGCTCGGGCGGCGCTCCGTGCTGACTGACTTTTTCCTGCACCTCAAGGCGCGTCGCCTGCCGGTGTCGACCCGGGAATTCCTGACGCTGCTGGAGGCGCTGCAAAGCCACGTCTGCGGCCATTCGATCGACGAGTTCTACTTCCTCGCCCGCGCCTGCCTGGTGAAGGACGAGTCGAACTACGACAAGTTCGACCGCGCCTTCGGCGAGTACTTCAAGGGGGTCGAGGCAATTCCCGGCCTCGCGGCGGAAATCCCCGAAGACTGGCTCGCGCTGATGGTCAAGCGCCACCTCACACCGGAGGAAAAGACGAAGCTCGAAAAGCTCGGCTGGGACCGGCTGATGGAGGAGTTCCGCAAGCGGCTGGCGGAACAGAAAGGGCGCCACGGTGGCGGCAGCAAGTGGATCGGCGCCGGCGGCAGCTCGCCCTTCGGTCACGGCGGCTACCACCCGGAAGGCATACGCGTCGGCGGCGAATCGGCGGGAAACCGCAGCGCGGTCAAGGTGTGGCAGGAGCGCAGCTACCGTAACCTGGACGACTCGGTCGAACTGGGCACGCGCAACATCAAGGTCGCCCTGCGACGGCTGCGCCGCTTCGCCCGCGAGGGGGCGCCCGAAGAACTCGATCTCGACGGCACCATCTCCGCCACGGCGCGCAACGCCGGCTGGCTCGACCTGCTGATGCGCCCGGAGAAGCACAACGCGGTCAAGGTGCTGTTGTTCCTCGACGTTGGCGGTTCGATGGACGAGCACGTCAGGGTGTGCGAGGAGCTGTTCTCGGCGGCGCGCGCCGAGTTCAAGCATCTCGAATACTTCTACTTCCACAACTGCGTCTACGACCACGTCTGGCGCGACAACCGCCGCCGCCACGCCGAGCGCAGTTCCACCCTGGACATGCTGCACAAGTACCCCGCCGACTACAAGCTGATCTTCGTCGGCGACGCCAGCATGAGCCCCTACGAGCTGGTGCAGCCCGGCGGCTGCATCGAGTATATGAACGAGGAGCCGGGCGCGACCTGGCTGCGGCGCCTCACCGATACCTACCCCTCGGCGATCTGGCTCAACCCGGAGCCGGAACAGTTCTGGCCCTACCGCCACTCCATCAGCATCGTCCGCAACCTGCTCGGCGGGCGCATGTTCCCCCTCACGCTGGAGGGGCTGGAGCGGGGAATCCGTCTCTTGAGCCGCGGCAACTGACGCTATGGGCCGACCGGACCGTCGCTGCCGGGGCTGCCGGGGATGCGGTAGTGGTCCTGAGTCATGAGGTCGATGCCGCAGCTCAGATTTTCCACCCAGTCGATGAAGCGGCGGACCATTTCCTTGCCCTCGAAGCGGCTGCCGTGCTGCGGGACGATCATGGCGATGTCGAGCTGGCGCGCCATGTTGGCCCAGTAGCGGCAGATGCGGTTGGAGGCCATGTAGCGGCGGTGGAATCCGACCATGAAGCGCAGGTGGGCGTCGAAGTCGCGCACCGGCTCGCCCGCCAGTTCCTGCGGTACGAGGGAGGTGCCGAGGTCGCCGGAAAACAGGATCTTCGATACCGGATCGTAGAACTGGAAATTGCCCTCCGAGTGCAGGAAGTGGGCCGGGAGCGCCTTGATCGCGCAGCCGCCGAGGACAATGTCGGTGCCCTCGTCGGGTATGGCCAGGATGCGGCCGAGATTGACGTTGCCGGTGGTGAAGTGGGGGACGAAGCGCGCCCACAGCCGGGAGACGGCAAGGCGGCAGGGGGTGGAAACGAACCAGCGATTCACCGAGGCGATCACGTCGGGATCGGTGTGCGAGGCGAGGATGAGCTTGAGATCCCGCGGCGCAACGGTCTTCTGCAGCGCCAGCAGGAGGGCGTTGTAGGTCATGGCGCCGCCGGGGTCGATGAGCGCCGCTTCGCCGCGATCCACCACGAGGAACTGGTTGCACTGGATCGCCAAGTCCCCCTGCTCGTCGGCGAGATCGTGGAATGCGAGGCAGAGGTGATTGCCGTCGTTGTAGAGCTCTACCGCCATGGTGTCCTTTCGATGCGCCGGAACCGGGTCGCAGCCGGCGCCAAGTCTGCAATTCTATAGGGAGCGGAGCCGCGGGACACGAAGCCCGACGACGCCTGCGATGTTCGCGCGGCGCAACGCCACCGGCAGTTTCTGCTATCGTCGCCACGCAACCTTACGGAGGAAAGCTAGATGGACCGCACCGAGTACCGTTCCCTGAATGCCCGCTCACTGAAGCCTGGCGCCGCCTGCCGGCAGCCCAACACCTACAGCCCGGTTCGCCTGAGCACCCCGGCGATCGAGGTCATGACCGACTTCAACGCCGTCTCGCCGGTCACCATCGGCGTCGATGCCTCTCTGGCCCAAGCCACCAATGCCATGATCTCCCGTGGCGTGCGGCTGCTGTTCGTGGTGAGCGACGAGGACAGAATCATCGGCCTGATCACCGCCCGCGACACCACCGGCGAGCGGCCGATCAAGCTGATCGGCGAGCGCGGCGGCAAGCACAGCGACCTGCGTGTTGCCGACGTCATGACGAGGCACGAGGACATCGAGGCGCTGCCGCTGGCCGAGGTGCTCGGTTCCAAGGTCGGCAACATCCTGCGCACCCTGGAGCGCCTCGGCCGCCAGCACGCCCTCGTGGTCGAGACCGACGCCAGCGGCGACGAGATGGTGCGAGGCATGTTCTCGGCCACCAACATCGGCCGCCGGCTCGGTGTGCCGATCCAGACCTTCGAGGTCGCCAACACCTTCGCCGAGATCAAGGCGGCGATCGACGCCGGCTGACTTTCGGGGCATGCGGCGGGCGGGTTTCGCAGGCGGCATGGCTGGCGCGCTCAGCCCTCCCGGCGAATCCCATGTCCGATCACCGGCCAACGATGCACTTCCCCCGCCTTTTCGCCGCGCTGGTCTGCGCCCTGCTCTTCTCGGGCTGCCAGTTCAACCCGTTCAAGGCCGAGCCACTCCCGCCACCGCCTGCGGAACCGAAGATCGGCCTTGCCCTCGGCGGCGGCGCGGCGCGGGGCTTCGCCCATGTGGGCGTGATCAAGGCGCTGGAGGCCCAGGGCATACGCCCCGATTTCATCGCCGGCACCAGCGCCGGCAGCGTTGTGGGTGCGATCTACGCGGCCGGCTACTCGCCCTTCGACGTCCAGCGTCTGGCGATGGACTTGGACGAGAGCCAGATTACCGACTGGGGTCTGCCCGCCCGCGGCGTCCTGAAGGGCGAGGCCCTTGAAGCCTTCATCAACCGCGTGCTGCGCAATCGAACGCTGGAAAAGCTCGAGATACCCTTGGGCGTCGTCGCCACCGACCTCGCGAGCGGTGCCATGGTGGTGTTCCGCAGCGGCAACGCGGGCCAGGCGGTGCGGGCGTCGAGCGCGGTGCCCGACGTGTTCCGGCCGGTGGAGATTTCGGGTCGCGAGTATGTGGACGGCGGACTGGTGAGCCCGGTGCCGGTGCGGCCGGTACGGGACATGGGGGCGAACTTCGTCATCGCCGTTAACATCTCGGCCAAGCCCACCTACAACAAGACCGAGTCCTCGACGCAAGTGCTGCTCCAGACCTTCGCGATCATGGGCCAGAGCATCGCCAGCCGCGACCTGGCCGAAGCCCAGGTGGTGATCCGCCCGAACCTGAAAGACGTCGCCGCCACCGACTTCAAGGGCCGCAACCGGGCCATCCTGGAAGGCGAAATCGCCGTCGCCCAGGTGCTGACTTCGCTCAAGGAGAAGCTGCGCGCCGCCGGCTGGCGCGGCGGCGACAAGGTGGCGAGCGCGAAGCAGCCGGGCTGATCAGCGCCGGCTCTGGATTTCCTCGATGTAGCCGATCATCCCGGTGCGGATGTTGGCGGCGTTGCCCTCGTCGGTGTCGATGTGCATCGCCAGCCGGTAGTTGGGATTTACGCGCACCACCACGTCGCCGTAGATCAACTCGCGGTCCCCCTCGACTCGCACCCGCACCACATACTTGTCCCGCAGGCCAAAGCGCAGCGCGTCCTCCGGCGACATGTGGATGTGGCGCTGGGCGCAGATCACGCCACGCTCCAGGGTGGAGCTGCCCTTGGCCCCCTGCAGGACGATGCCGGGCGTTCCCGCCAGGTCGCCGGACTCGCGGATCGGCGGCTGGATGCCGAGCTTGAACTGCTCGGTCATCGCAATCTCGATCTGGGTCTCCTTGCGCGTCGGGCCCAGCACCCGCACGTTGGCGATGCGGCCCTTGGGGCCAACCAGGTCCACCTTCTCGACGCAGGCGAACTGGCCAGGCTGGGACAGTTCATGCTCGGGCTGCAACTGGTGGCCCGGGCCGAACAGCGCATCCACGTGAGCCTGCGAGAGATGGACGTGGTGCGCCGAGACCTCGATCGGTATCGGTGCGCTTTCCTGGCCGCGGATCGCCTCGTTGATCTGGCTGTGCTCCAGCGCCCGCAGCGCCTCCCAGGCGATGACCCGCTCGTCGTCGCTGGCGATGACCAGGATCTTCACCGGCGAATCGTCCGCCGAGATCGTGGCGTGGGAGCGCACCTGACCCAGGGTGCGGTTCTTCGCCTCGTCGAGCTTGATGCCCATGTAGCCCAGGCCCTGGCAGGCGAGACTGCGCACCGCCGCGCTGGTTTCGCCGATGCGGCCGGTGAAGGCCAGCACGTCGATCCCACCCATGGCAGCGACATAGGCGCCGACGTTCTTGCGGATCTGGTAGCAGTAGGCCTTGTGCGCCAGCAGCGCGCGGTGGTGGCCCTCGTGCGCGGCTTCCTCGATGCGCTGCATGTCGCTGGAAATGCCGGAAATGCCCAGCAGCCCGCTTTCCGCGTTGATCAGCTTGGTGAGCGCCTTGGCGTCGAGGCCGTAGTGCTCCATCAGATGGATCATCACGGCGGGATCGACGTTGCCGGCGCGGGTCGCCATGATCAGGCCTTCCGATGGCGTCATGCCCATCGAGGTGTCCACCGAGCGGCCGTGGTCGATGGCGCACAGCGACGAGCCGATGCCCAGATGGCAGGAAACGATTTCCAGCTCGCCCAGCGGGCGCTTCACCACCTCCGCCGCCTTGAGCGACACGAAGCGGTGGGAGGTGCCATGGAAGCCGTAGCGCCGGATGCCCTCCTTCTTGTAGTAGTCGTAGGGCAGCCCGTAGAGGTAGGCGTAGGGCGGCAGCGACTGGTGGAAGGCAGTATCGAACACCGCCACGTGGGGCACTCCCGGGAATTGGGCCATTGCCGCCCGAATGCCTTCCAGGTTCACCGGGTTGTGGAACGGCGCCAGGACACTCAGCGCCTCGATGTCCGCCATCACCTGCGGCGTGATGACGATAGAGTTGGAGAACTTGTTGCCGCCATGGACAACGCGGTGGCCCACGGCGATCACATCCTTGGGCATGAACTGGAAAGCGTCCTCCAGCACCTGCACCTCATCGAAGATCGCCTTGAACACATCGGCCAAGGGGAAGGGGGCGCGCTCGTTGGCGGTGACCGTGCCGCCGGCGTCGAGGCTCACCTTCACCGCCGTGCCGGTGAGGTTGTCGAAGATGCCGCGCACGGTGAGGAGCTCGTCGCGGGTGTCGTAGATGCCGAAGCGGACCTGGCAGCGGCCGGCGTTGAGCACCAGGATCTTGCCCTCGATGTCTGTGCGGAGGCTCAGGGCGTAGGGATCCTCGGCCTTGGACAGGGCGTTGGCGTGCAACTGGCTGCTGGTGATGTCCACCGCGTAGGTCTTGGTACGCTCCGCCAGCAGTCGCGACAGGTACATGATCGCCTTGGGATGGGTCACGATGCGACTGGTGAACGCGGCCTGCGGGATCAGCAGCACGAAGCAGCGGTTGCCGGCGATGACGTCGGCGACGGTGCGGTCGCCGGTCAGCAGGGACATCTCGCCGAAAACATCGCCTTCCTCCAGCTTGCCCAGAGTCAGTCGTCCGCCTACGCCATCGGACACCGAAACCTCGGCATGGCCGCTCACCAGCACGCCGATGTGCCGGCCTTCCTCGCCGCAGGCGATGATCGCCTCGCTGCCTTCGAAGCTGCGGTATTCGCTGGCGGTGGCAATCGCCTCGATCTCGCCGCGATCGAAGCCCTCGAACAGGCGAGCCTTATCGAGCAGAAACTGGGTCAGTTGGGTTGGACTCATTGGGGCGCACTCGCAAAGCCGAATAATGGTGCTATGCAGCATACACGAAGAAGTTGATTTTCATGCCACAAATGGGGCAGGTGGGCATCGCGCCGAGATCGGCCTGTGGGAAATCGGCACAGGCGCTTGCGGGGCATTTGCACCAGTCCCCAGGGTGTTTTGACCCATTCCGGATCACGCCTGCACGGCGCCCAGTGAGGCACTATTTCACGAATCCTTTGATTCTTCGCAGATTCGTGTGCTAACCTTGTTTCGGGCATGCAAGCTGCTGGGAGCAGGGTGAGGCAGTGGTGGTTCTCTCACAAGCAGAGCAGCCGATGGAGGAGCGGTGATGACGACGATGGTGCTGGTTGGACTCGTTGCGTTCAATGTGGGCTTCCTCGTGGGTGCCTTCTGGGTTTCCGCGAAGAACGCCGACGAGAAGGAGTACCGGCGCCAGGACCGGGCGCAGTGGCTGCGCTCCTAGACCGTCAAGTGACCCGGCTCCCCGGTTGAAGCTCAGGCGACCGGTTCGCCGCGCGCCGACCTGGCCACATCCCAGTTCTCCGATTCATTCCGCACGCCGGCGTCCGCCGCCTTGCTGCCGCACCTGCTCGAACAGACACACGGCCGCCGCTGCGGCGACGTTGAGCGATTCGACTCCGCCGGGCATCGGAATCCGTAGCGTCCGCTGTGCGGTCGCGTTTATGGCGGGCGAAAGGCCCCCACCCTCGCCACCGAACAGCCAGGCAACCGGCCCTGAAAGCTCGGCCTGGAAAAGGGGCTCCGCCGCCCCGACCCCCGTTGCCAGAACCTGCCCTGGATAATCCTGCAGCCACCGCGGCACGTCAGCGTGCTCGACGATGCCGAGGCCGAAATGCCCACCCATGGCTGCCCGAAGCACCTTCGGCGACCAAGCCTGGGCGCAGCCGGTGGTCAGCAGCGCGAGCCTGACGCCGGCCGCGGCCGCGCTGCGCAGGATCGAGCCGACGTTGCCGGCATCCTGAACCGCATCCAGCACCACACAGGACGATTCGATGCGGGCGAGCGCTGGCGCAGTCGGTATGTCGATCTCCGCCAGCAGTCCCGTGGGCGTGTTGACGGGCGACGCCGCCCCGAACAACTCATCCGGCAGGATCACGGCGGGAATGTCCGGATGGCTGTCGACGACGCGGCGGATCTCTGCGTTCGCCAGGCCAGCTTCGCTGACCACGAGTTGAATCGGGAACAGCCCCGCCGCCAGGTAGCTCGCCACGAGATGCGGGCCATCGAGCACAGTACGCCCGTGCTTGCGCCGCTCGCGCGCGGAATGGGCCAGCTGGCGCAGGGCCTTGAAACCGGAATTGTCGGAGGAAGTGACGCGCTTCATGGCGCCGGCATGCGGTCCGCAGTGTCGGGTTGCGATGACATCGACTTGCGCCGCTTTCCTTCGTAGAATCCGCTGCCGGACATCCAATGGAGAGCAAGTCGGTGCAGCGACATGCCCAATTCCTGCTGGCCTTGCTGGCAGCCCCCCTGATTGCCGCCTGTGCGACGGGCCGTTCCCCTGGCCCGGACGCGCAGGTCGTCGAGGCCTCGACGCCCGCGGGCACTCCGACCCGCGCGGCAGCGGCGCGCCCGCAACTTGGTTACGCACTGCCAGCCGGAAGGCATGTCTGCGAACTCGGACATCATGTCAGCCTCCGGCGCACGGCCGGCGACTCCGCCAACCTGGATCTCGAATGGCAGGGCAAGCGCTACTCCATGACGCGCCACCGCTCTTCCTCCGGCCTGCCGCGCTACGAGAATCAGTCCAGCCACCTGGTCTGGATCGAGCTGCCCTGGAAGGGCATGCTGCTCGACGGACGCAGCGGCCGGCCCCTGGCCAACGAGTGCAAGCCGGCCTGAGCCGGACCCTTTGCCAGCATTGCCAGCATTACCAGCCTTGCCAGCCATTATCAGCCGCTTCACCGTCACAGCGCGCAGGTGCGAAAGCCGCAGAAGATGTCGCTGCGGTCGGGCGTGAAGTAGTTGCGGTAGCCCAGGCGCGCGATGCGCGGATGGGTGGCGAAGCTGCCGCCCCGCAACACGCGATGCGTGCCGAACCAGGGCTGGGAGTAGTCTTCGTAAGGATCCGCCGAGAAACCCGGAAAGGGCTGAAAGACGCTGCTGGTCCATTCCCACAGGTTGCCCAGCATCTGGCGGCAGCCCCAGCCGGAGTCGCCGTCGGGACAGGCTGAAACCGGCAGCGGACTGGCGCCATCGAGATTGGCCCGCTGCGCGTCGAGCGCGGCATTGCCCCAAGGGTTGCGGCGCCTGCGCGCCTCGCCCGGCGCCGTGGCTGCCGCCCGCATCCACTCGGCCTCGGTGGGAAGCCGCCGGCCCGCCCAGCGGCAATACGCCTCCGCCTCCCAGGCGCTGACGTGCATCGCCGGCAGATCCCTGGCAAGTGGCTGCCAGCGGCCGAACACCTGCTGCTCCCATCCCTGCGCCGAAAACCGCCAGTAGCGCGGCGTGCGGCGCCCGCACTCCTCCCGCCAGCGCCAGGCGGCATCGTCCCAGAACTCGCGCCGTCCGTATCCACCCTCCTCCAAGAAGGCCATGAACTCGCCGTTGCTCACGGCGTGGCGGGCGATGCGGAAAGCGGGCACGGCAAGCTCATGCGCCCACTTTTCGTTGTCGAAGACGAAGCCCTCGTCCCGGCCGGCGCCCAGCGTCACGCTGCCGGCCGGGATCGCCGCGTCGCCCTCGGCGCCCCCCGACGGGGCCGAGGCACCGGCAGAGTTTTGTGCCAGCGCGTCGCGCAGGCCCCAGGTCTGGCGCATGTAGCGGAAAGCCTCGTTATGCATGTCCTGGTGGTAGAGCGACAGCTCGACGTAGTACAGCTCGCCGGGCTCGGCAATGCTGCCGGAATCGAGCTTCTGCAGCACCGCATTGGTCACCCGCGCCACGTAGGCCAGCGTTTCCTGCACCGGCGGCAGTGGCAGGAACCAGCGTGCCGTGTGGGCGATGCGGGAGGAGTCGTAGAGGGCGTCGGCGTTCGACAGCAATGGCTCGGCACCGACGCGCCGCAGCACCCAGCGTTCGAGGAACCAGGCGACGTGGCCGGTTTCCCAGAGCGGCGGATTGACCACCGGCAGATAGGGGCCGATCCACTGGCGCTCGTTGAAATCGCCGACCAGGCGCAGCATCGTGCCATAGCTCTGGCGCAGCGCCGCCGCCAGATCTCGGGGCGTGGCGCGGGAAAGGGGAAGGTCGTAGGGAGCATTCACGATGCGCAGGCGGGTCGGGTTAGACTGCCGAGTCTAATGGCCGCCCGCAGGATTGTCATTGTCACGCCCGCCGCGCCTGGTTCGCGCAGCGGCAACCGCAATACCGCCGTGCGCTGGAGCCGCATCCTGCGCGGCCTCGGCTTCGACGTGGACATCATGACCGCATGGGACGGGCGGCCCTGCGAGCTGTTCGTCGCCCTGCACGCGCGGCGCAGCCACGATTCGCTGGCCGCCTTTCGCCGCGCCCATCCCGGCATCTCCACGATCCTCGCCCTGACCGGCACCGACCTCTACCGCGACATCCGCATCAGCAACGAAGCCAGGGAATCCCTGGCCCTGGCCGATCGCTTCATCGTGCTTCAGGAACTGGGCGACCGGGAACTCGACCCCGCGCTGCGTCCGCGTGCGAACGTCATCCACCAGTCCGAGACCGCCCGCCACCCCTGGGCCCCGCCGAAGCGCGTGTTTCGGCTCTGCGTCCTTGGCCACCTGCGTGAAGAGAAGGATCCCTTTCGCGCCGCGCTGGCGCTCGCGCACCTGCCCGAGCTCCCGCGGCTGCAACTGGTCCAGGCGGGGAAACCGCTCTCCGACGACATGGAGCGGGAGGCGAGGCGCCTCATGGAGACTGACTCCCGCTATCGATGGATCGGCGAGGTCGCGCACTGGCAGGCGCTGCGGCTGATGGCCCGCTCCCATGCCATGATCATCAGCTCGCGAATGGAGGGCGGCGCCCACGTCGTGTCGGAAGCCATCGCTCAGGGCGTGCCGGTGATCGCCTCCGACATCAATGGCAACCGCGGCATGCTCGGCGCCGACTACCCGGGCTACTACCCGGTGGAGGACGAGCGCGCGCTGGCCGCGCTGATCGGGCGCGCAGCGTCGGATCCTGCGTTCCTGCAGGCGCTGTGCGAAGGGGTGCGCGCGCGGCGGCACCTCATCGACCCGGCGCGGGAAGTCAGTGCCTGGACGACGCTGCTGGCAGCGCTCGCAGTCGGTCGAACCTGAAGGGCTCACGGCGACAGTCGCATCAGCCTTGTGGCAGGCAGCTGCCAGAGCCGACACTTGCCTCGTGTCAGCGGGCCTTCGGATTCATGTCATGATGTGCTCGCTAGGGGCCTGAGCGTGACGGCGAGCATCTTGGCCACCTTGCAGAGCCTGTCGCCGGGCGGCTCTGTGGCTGGGTTATGACCAGCCGTCGGCGCAGTGGAATGCACGGGCTCCGTGCTCGTACCAGGGCCCGGCTAACCGCAGGGGCACCTGGCGAATTGCAGCTCGGCCGGAATTACGATTCGGCGTGACTCGAGGGGGAAGCAGCATGGCCGCACCGCAAACGGCGACACTCACGGTCGATGGGGAATCGTTCGAGCTTCCCGTCCTGGCTGGGACCATGGGGCCAAGGGCGATCGACGTTCGAGCGCTCTACGCCCAGACCGCCAAGTTCACATTCGACCCCGGTTTCATGTCCACCGCGGCCTGCCAGTCGTCGATCACTTATGTAGATGGAGAGGCAGGCGTGCTGCTTTATCGAGGGTACCCGATAGAGCAACTGATCCGGCAGTGCAACTTCCTGGAAGTGGCCCACCTGCTGTTGCACGGAGACCTTCCCAACGCGATCCAAAAGGACGAATTCGAAGGCATCATCAAGAGCCAGGCGATGGTGCATGAGCAGTTGGCTCGGTTCTATTCCGGCTTCCGACGCGATGCGCATCCGATGGCTATCCTCGTCGCCGTGGTCGGCGGGCTGTCTGCCTTCTACCATGAAGCGACGAACTGGTCGGACGAGGCGCACCGCAACTTCTCGGCCCAAAGCCTGATCGCGAAAATCCCGACGATCGTTGCCATGGCCCACAAGTACGGCCTCGGCGAACCGTTCATGCAGCCCCGCAGCGACCTGGATTACGCCGCAAACTTCATGTACATGATGTTTGCTTCACCGTGCGAGCCGTACCAACCGAATTCGTTGCTGGTGCGAGCCCTCAATCGAATACTGATCGTGCACGCCGACCACGAACAGGGTGCATCAACCTCGACGGTCCGGCTCGCCAGCTCCTCGGGAGCCAATCCATTCGCCTGCGTCGCCTCGGGCATAGCGTGCCTGTGGGGGCCGACGCACGGCGGCGCGAGCGAGACGGTGCTCGACATGCTCGAGAAGATCGGCTCTACGTCGCGCATCGGCCACTACATCAACCGCGCCAAGGACAAGCAAGACAGTTTTCGCCTTAGCGGCTTTGGACACCGGGTTTACAAGAACTACGATCCCCGGGCAAAGCTGATGCGTGAAACCTGTAACGAAGTCCTGGACGAACTCGGACTGCAGGACGATCACCTGTTCAAGCTTGCCTTGGAGCTCGAGCGCATCGCGCTGGAGGATGAATATTTTGTAGGCAGAAAGCTGTACCCCAATGTCGATTTCTATCTGGGCATTCTGCAGCGTGCGCTGGGCATCCCGAAGCCCATGTTCACCGCGATCTTCGCGATGGCGCGCACGGTAGGCTGGCTGTCGCACTGGAAGGAGATGATCGCGGATCCCAACCTGAAGATCGGCCGCCCGCGACAGCTCTTCGTTGGCGCTCAGCCTCGCGACGTGGTGCCGTTGAACCAGCGCTAAGGGGCTGCGGAGCAAGCTCGTCCTCGACCGCAGCGAGTATCAGCCGTGCAGCGGGGGGCAGTGTGGCGCAAACGAATCGGCAATAGCGACCGTCAACATCAGTCGCAGGCACTCGGCGAAGCTGAATCGGACATCCTTGCCGCGAACTTTGTGCGGGATCGAGACCAGAGAGGTGCGCAACCCGACATAGCGCTCGAACAGCTCGATGACCTGCCTGATCGAGCCGCTGTTCATCGGGGCATAGCCGAGGTTGCCGTGGGCGTTCACGAGCAGCCGTTCGCCCACCAGCACCCTCAGAACGGGCGCCCGGTTGTTGCAAGGGCATCCCCGGCGAACCGCGGAGCATGCGAAACGACACGTTGAGCGAGGCGTCGCCCAGTTGCGCTTCGCTCAGCCGGCTGCGCTCCAACAAGCGCGGCACACCGGCGTCCATGCCGCCCGACTGGTCGGAGATCTGGCGGATGTGGTGGAACAGTACAACAAAGTCCTGAATGTTCAGGAATAGCAGGGGGGATGATGGCGACTATGATCTGGCTCAAAAACTATCCTGCCGGCATTCCTGCCGAGATCGACCCCGACGGATTTGGGTCCCTCCCGGACTTGCTCGAAAAAACCACCGTCAAGTTTGCCGACAAGCCGGCCTTTCACAACCTCGGCTGCAGCGTGAGCTATGCCGAGCTGGAACGGTGCTCGCGCGACTTCGCCGCCTTCCTGCAGGGACTGCCGGGCATGGCGAAGGGCGAGCGCGTGGCCATCATGTCCCCGAACCTGCTGCAATATCCGGTGGCGCTTTTCGGCATCCTGCGCGCCGGCATGACCGTGGTGAACGTCAATCCACTGTACACGCCGCGCGAGCTGGAGCACCAGCTGAAGGACTCGGGCGCCCGAGCCATCGTCATTCTCGAAAACTTCGCCAGCGTCCTGCAGCAGGTGCTCGGGAATACATCGGTCAAGCACGTGATCACCACCCAGATCGGCGACCTGCTGCCGACGCCGACGCGTTGGATGGTCAATCTGGTCATTAAGTACGTGAAGAAGATGGTGCCGGCGTGGCGCATCGACGGCGCGGTCGCGTTCCGGTCAGCACTCGCCCGCGGTGCAGCGGCTCCGCTCAAGCCGATCGAGGTGACGAGCAGGGACATCGCTTTCCTGCAATACACCGGCGGGACCACCGGCGTCGCGAAGGGTGCGATGCTGACCCACCGCAACATCCTTGCCAACATGGAACAGACCGGCGCGTGGATCTCCGCCAGCTTCGAGGAAGGCACAGAGATCGCCATCGCGCCATTGCCCCTCTACCACATCTTCTGCCTTACCGCGACGCTGTCGTTCATGAAGTGGGGCAGCCTGAACGTGCTGATCACCAACCCGCGCGATTTGCCCGGCCTGGTCAAGGAACTTGGGCAATGGAAATGGACCATCATGACCGGCGTCAATACGCTGTTCAACGGCCTGTTGAATACGCCCGGGTTCGACCAACTCGACTTCTCGGCACTCAAGGCAGTGATCGGCGGCGGTGCAGCGGTGCAGAAGCCGGTGGCCGAGCGCTGGCGAAAAGTGACCGGACATTACATTACCGAAGGTTACGGCCTCACTGAGGCCTCGCCCGTCGCTTGCGCCAATCCACTGGGTACGCCTTGGAACGGCACCATCGGCATTCCCTACCCTTCAACCGACGTGTCAATCCGCGACGACAGCTTCAACGAATTGCCGGTTTGGACCGGCGAAGGCGACATCGAAAAGCACACCGGCGAGATCTGTGTCCGCGGCCCGCAGGTGATGAAGGGCTACTGGAACAATCCCGCGGAAACTGCCAAGGCAATACAGGACGGCTGGTTGAAGACGGGCGACGTCGGTCATCTGGATGCCGCGGGCTTTTTCACGATCACCGACCGCAAGAAGGACGTGATCCTGGTGTCCGGATTCAACGTCTATCCGAACGAGATCGAGAGCGTGATCGCGACGCATCCGGGAGTGCTCGAATGCGGCGTGGTAGGCGTGCCCGATGAAAGGTCGGGCGAAGCGGTGAAGGTGGTAATCGTAAGGAAGGACCCGAACCTGACGAAGGAAGCCGTGATCGAACACTGCAAGAAACAGCTTACCGCCTACAAGCTGCCGCGCCACGTGGAATTCCGCGATACCCTGACGAAAACGCCGATCGGGAAGATCCTGCGGCGGGATCTGCGCGACGTGCCGAACAGGTAGCGGCATCCTTTGAACTCGACTGCGTCGCCGGGAAAACGATTTCTGGTCAGCCCTACCCCCTCTTGCGGCACCCGCATGCTTCAAGATGGGGTTACGCTGAATCTCGTGCATTGCGGATGTGCGAGTGGCTCGTTCGGGGCGGCCGCGACCTCGCGGCTGGGCGTCCGCAAAGCGGTCAGATGGACACCGTGAGCGTTGCATTGCGAGCGTCCGCAACGATCGAGCGGATAGTCACCGAGCTGCGGTCCGGGAAGGTCCCGTACGCGGGCAGCAACGGACGCTGGGACACTGGTACGGCTTACCAGGCCGCAAACTCGACTCGCCTCACAAAGTCAGTCCCTTGCCCACGGTGGCAACGGCGATGGTGAGCAGGCCCAGCAGGATGTTGACGCCCACCAGTTGGCGGATCTGGTTGAGCGCGGCGCCAGCGGCCGGCCAGTCCTGCGCCGCGACGTGGCGCTTTAGGCGCTGAAAGGCCACGAAGTAGACGTGGAGGAAGATCGCCATCATCGCCAGGCCGAGGCCGAACATCAGGTGCCAGGTGAGCGGCGCGAACTTGAAGCCGACCTGCAGGATCATCGCCACGCCGCTCGCCAGGATCAGCCCCGCCGCGGCCCAGACCCAGGGGAAGAAGCGCGAGAACACGCCGACCCACAGCGGCAGGCGCTGCGCTGGCTGCAACTGGGTGGCGGCCACGGGGCGCAGGCACTGGTGGGCGAAGAACATGCCGCCGACCCAGATCACTACGGACGCGACATGCAGGAACAGCAGCAGGCCTTTGATCATCGTTGCACTCCGTTCTCCAGTAATTCGCGCACCGGCGCGAAGCTGCGCCGGTAGATGTCGATGACGCCGTGGCGGCGCAGCGCGGCCAGGTGCGCCACGGTCGGATAGCCCTTGTGCCGTGCCAGGCCGTATTCGGGATGGCGTGCATCCAGATCGCGCATCAGCGCGTCGCGGGCGGTCTTGGCCAGGATGGAGGCGGCGGCGATCGCCGGCTCTTTGCCGTCGCCACCGACGATGGCTTGTACCGCGCAGGAAAGCTGGGGGCAGCGGTTGCCATCCACCAGAGCCAATTCCGGTTGCACCAGCAGACCTTCCACTGCCCGGCGCATCGCCAGCAGCGTCGCCTGAAGGATGTTGAGGCGGTCGATTTCCTCGACGCTGGCCCAGGCCACGGACCACGCCAGCGCGCGCGCCCGTAAGTCATCGGCAAGGCGCTCGCGTACCCGCGGGGCGAGCTTCTTCGAGTCGTCCAGGCCTTCGATCGGCTGGGCGGGGTCGAGGATCACCGCGGCAGCGCACACCGGCCCGGCGAGCGGCCCGCGCCCGGCTTCGTCGACGCCGCAGATCAGGCCGGCTGGCCGTGGGGCAACCATTGGGGCTGGCGCGAGAGGAGCGGCAGTATGGCGCGGGCGGCCTGGTCGGCGGTGTCCTGGCGCAGGATCTGGTGCATTTGCTGGAACAAGGCCACCAGGCGCTCGCAGACTTGGCGGTCGGTCACCAGGTTGGCCATCGCCTGGGCCAGGTTCGCCGGCGTCGCGTCGTCCTGGATGAACTCCGGAACGACGAAACGCCCGGCGAGGATGTTGGGCAGCCCGGCGTACGGCAGATAGGCCATGCGCCGCATCAGCCGGAAGCTCCAGGGCGACATGCGGTAAGCGATGACCATCGGCTTCTTGAGCAGCGCCGCCTCCAGGGTGGCGGTGCCGCTCGCTACGAGCACGCCGTTGGCCGCCGCCATGGCGTCGTGGGAATGGCCGAAGAGCAAGGTGATCGGCAGGTCCTGCGCATTGCAGCGGTAGATCGCCTCCTCGAACAGCCCGCGGGTTTCCCGCGAGGCGAAGGGCACCAGGAACTGTGCCTGGGGAAAGCGTTGATGCAACAGGCGCGCGGTCTCAATGAACAGATCGCCCAGATAGTGCAGTTCGGACTGGCGGCTGCCGGGCAGCAGGGCGAACACCGGCACGTCGGGCGATACGCCCACCCGCTCCCTTGCCGCGACCATGTCGACGTCCATGGGGAACGCGTCCGCCAGCGGATGGCCGACGTAGCTCACCGGGATGCCGCGGGCGCGGTAAAGCTCGGGCTCGAAGGGGAACAAAGTCAGCATGTGGGAGACGCTGCGGCCGATGCTCGCCAGGCGCCCTGCCCGCCACGCCCATACCGATGGGCTGACGTAATGCACCGTGGCAATGCCGTGCGCCTTGAGCCGGCGCTCCAGCCCGAGGTTGAAGTCCGGCGCGTCGATACCGACGAACACGTTCGGGCGCTCGCGCAGCAGGCGCCGGCGCAGCTGGCGGCGGATGCGCGCAATGCCGAAGTAATGCTTCAGTACTTCCGCATAGCCGCGCACCGCCAGCCGCTCGGATGGATAGAGGGTCTCGAAGCCCTCCGCCTCCATCTTCGGTCCCCCTATGCCAAAAAATTCGGCCTGCGGCAGGTGCCGCTTCAGGGCACGAACCAGGTGGGCGCCGAGTTGGTCGCCGGACGCCTCGCCCGCCACCATGGCGATGCGCATGGCTGTGCTGCTCTCAGCGCACGATGCCGCGGCCGGTGGCGGCGAGGAAGTCCACCAGCAACGCGAGTTCGGGATGCTCCACCGCTGCGGCGGCAAGGCGTTCCCTTGCCTCGTCGAGCCCGAGCCCCGAGCGGTAGATCGTCTTGTAGGCGCGCTTGATCGCCGCCACGGCCTCCACCGAGAAGCCGCGGCGCTTGAGGCCCTCGCTGTTGATGCCGTGGGTGGCGGCGGGATTGCCGGCGCACATGACGTAGGGGGGCAGGTCCTGGGTCAGCACCGTGCTCACGCCGCAGAAGCTGTGGGCGCCGACGCGCACGAACTGATGCACGCCGACGAAGCCGCCGAGGATCGCCCAGTCGCCCACATCAACGTGACCGCCCAGGGTCGCATTGTTGGCGAAGACGGTGTTGCTGCCGACCTGGCAGTCGTGGGCGACGTGCACGTACGCCATGATCCAGTTGTCATCACCGATGCGCGTTGTCCCGGCATCCTGCGCCGTGCCGACGTTGAGGCTGCAGAACTCGCGGATGGTGTTGCGGTCGCCAATCGTCAGCTCGGTGGGCTCGCCGGCGTACTTCTTGTCCTGCGGTGCGTCGCCGACGGAGCAGAACTGCCAGATGCGGTTCTCGCGGCCGATTTGGGTTCGGCCGGCGATCACCACGTGGGGACCGATGCGGCAGCCGTCGCCGATCGTGACATGCTCGCCGATGATCGAATAGGCTCCGACCTCGACGTCGCTGCCCAGTCGGGCAGCCGGATGGACGATCGCGGTCGGGTGGATCATCGCCCGGGGATCACTTGATGTTGCGCTTGGCACACATCAGTTCTGCCTCGGCGGCCAATTCACCATCGACCCGTGCCACCGCCTTGAACTTCCACACGCCGCGCATGTGCTTAAGGATCTCGACGTGCAGATGCAGCTGGTCGCCCGGCACCACCGGACGCTTGAAGCGCGCCTCATCGACGCCGACGAAGTAGAACACCGAGCCGTCGTCCGGCTTCTGGCCGGTGCTGACGAAGGAAAGGATGCCCGCCGCCTGGGCCAGCGATTCCAGGATCAGCACGCCCGGCATCACCGGATAGTGGGCGAAATGGCCGGGGAAGAAGGGCTCGTTGATGGTGAGATTCTTGTAGGCGTGGATCGACTTGCCGGGATCGATGGCGAGCACCCGGTCCACCAGCAGGAAGGGATAGCGGTGGGGCAGGTATTCCAGGATTTCCTTTATCTGCATTTCGCTCATGTCTTGACCTCCCCCTCGTTCAGGCGCTTTTCGAGCGCGCGTATTCTATCCGTCAGGCTGTCCAGA
Organism: uncultured beta proteobacterium; assembly: GCA_963696505.1. GTDB lineage: Bacteria > Pseudomonadota > Gammaproteobacteria > Burkholderiales > Rhodocyclaceae > CAVOKN01. Next base: position 37,667 of record CAVOKN010000009.1, read on the forward strand.
TGCCGCATGTGGGCGAAATTGCGCAGCCAGTCCTCGTGGGGCTGGGACGGCATCTGGCCGGTGTAGGTGCCGGCGCGGCGGATCGACTTGCCGACGAAGCTGGCGCCGGTGATGACTACGTCGTCGGCGATCTCGATGTGGCCGATAATCATCGCCGCGCCGCCGAACATGCAGCGGCGGCCTATGCGCGTGCTGCCGGCGATGCCGGTGCAGCCGGCGATCACGGTGTGGGCGCCGATGCGGCAGTTGTGGGCGATCTGCACCAGATTGTCGATCTTCACGCCCTCTTCGACGACGGTGTCTTCGAGCGTGCCGCGGTCGATGGTGGTGTTGGCACCGATCTCGACGTCGTCGCCGATCACCACGCGGCCGGTCTGGGGGATCTTGACGTAAGTGCCGTCGTCGTCCCGCGCGAAGCCGAAGCCGTCGGATCCGATCACGGCGCCAGAGTGGATCACGGTGCGCGCACCGATCACGCAATCCGCATACACGGTGACGTTGGCATGGAGCACGGCGTCGGCGCCGATGCGCGCGCCCTCGCCCACGATGCAACCGGGTCCGATGCTGGTGCCCTCGCCGATCGCCACGTCGCGGCCAATCACCGCCCCGGCGCCGACGCTCACCGATGGCGGCAGATCGGCCTCCACCACCGCCGCCGGATGCGCGCCTGCGGGGGAGCGCTCCCGGCTGTCGAGCAACTGGGCCACCCGGGCAAAGTAGGCGTAGGGATTGGAGGCGACGATGCAGGCGCCGCCGTAGCCCTCGGCGGCGGCAGAAGTCAGTATCACCGCGCCGGCGCGGGTGGCCTGCAGTTGGGATCGGTAGCGCGGATTGGCGAGGAAGCTGATGTGCTCCGGCAGCGCTCGATCCAGGGGCGCCGCCTGATCGATGCGCAGCGCCGGATCACCGCGCAGTTCGCCCCCCAGGCGGCGGACGATTTCCCCGAGTGAGAGTCCGCCTGCCCCCACCATTCGACTACTTGGCTGGCGCCGCCGCCGGCGCCGCCGCCGGCGCGTCGGCCAGAGCCTTGATCACCTTCTCGGTGATGTCGATGCGGGGATTGGCGTAGACCGCCTCCTGGAAGATGATGTCGTACTTCTCGGCCTCGGCGATCTGCTTGATGACCTTGTTGGCGCGTTCGATCACCGCGGCCAGTTCCTCGTTGCGGCGCTGGTTGAGATCCTCGCGGAACTCGCGCTGCTTGCGCTGGAAATCGCGGTTGAGTTCGCTGAACTCGCGCTCCTTGGTCTTGCGCTCGGTCTCGGCCATGGTCACGGAATTCTTCTCCAGCGCCTCCTGCATGCCCTGCAACTGCTTGGCGGTTTTCTGGACTTCCTGCTCGCGCTTTTCGAACTCCTTCTCGAGTTTCTTCTGCGCCTTGACCGCCGGTACGGCATCGCGCATCAGACGGTCGGAATTAACGAATCCGATCTTCATCTCGGCGGCGGCCGGCAGCGCGAAGGCGAGTGCAAACGCCGTAGTCAGCGAAAAACCGATCATCTTCAACATGGAATTCCTCGATCGAATAGGTGCTCAGAAGGCGGTGCCGAGCTGGAACTGGAAACGCTCGACTCTGTCGCCGGGCTTCTCGTTCAATGGCTGTGCAATGCTGAACTTGAGGGGCCCCACCGGCGAGTTCCAGGCCACCGAGAGGCCCGCGCTGAAACGCAGATCTCCGAAGTCCAGCTTCTCGCTCGCGCCCCACACCCAGCCGCCGTCGATGAAGGTACCCAGCCGAACTGACCGGTCCAGGCCCATCCCCGGCATCGGGAAAAGGAACTCGGTGCTGAATACCAGCTTGCGGTTGCCGCCCAGCGCATCGTCCGACTCCGTCCCGTCGGCCAGCGTGTCGCGCGGGCCGAGCGAGGCGGTCTCGTAGCCGCGCACCGAGCCGATGCCGCCGGCGTAGAAGTTCTTGAAGAAGGGTAGCGGATTGTCGCCGTAGCCATCGCCGTAGCCGATTTCGCCCCCCGCCATCAGCGCGTAGTCGCGCCCGAAAGGGAAGAAGCGCTGGTACTGGTAGGAGGCCCGGTAGTAGCGCAAGGAGTCGCCTACCGGCAGCGCCACTTCTCCGAACGCGCGGTGGTAGGCGCCCCGGGTAGGCCACAGCAGGCTGTCGCGGCGGTCCCTCGCCCACCCCGCCGTCGCCAGCACGGTCGTCGTGTTGTTGCCGAATTCGTTGACGAATTCGATGTATCGCTCCGGACTGTCCGGGTAGGTGGTGATCTCGGTCTGGTCGTAGGAAAGGCCGAAATTGATCGCGTCGTCCTCCGCGATCGGATAGCCCAGCCGCACGCCACCACCGGTGGACTCCGTCTGGTAGTTACCTACCGAGAGCGATGTCGGATCGACGGTTCGGTGATAGATGTCGAAACCGCGGCTCACGCCATCGACCGTGAAATAGGGTTCGGTGTAGGACAGCGAATACACCGCATTGACCTCGCCGGTATTCACCTGTGCCGACAGCGCGTTGCCGCTGCCGAAGAGGTTGTTCTGGGAGATCGAACCCGACAGCACCAGCCCCTCGGAACTGGAGAAGCCGGCACCGAACATCAGGTTGCCGGTGGGCTTCTCCTGCACGTTGAGGTTCACGTCCACCTGGTCGGTGGTGCTCGGCACCGCCGGCGTTTCCACCGTCACTTCCTGGAAATAGCCGAGACGGTCAACCCGGGTGCGCGAGCGGTTGATGCGCTCGGCGTCGTACCAGGCGCCTTCCATCTGCCGCATCTCGCGGCGCACCACCTCGTCGCGGGTGCGGGTGTTGCCGGTCACATTGATGCGCCGCACGTAGACCCGCCGCCCCGGATCCACCAGGACAGTGAACGCGACCTGGCGCTTCTCCTTGTCGATGTCGGGCTGGGCGTTGACGTTGGCGAAGGCGTAACCCTCGTTGCCGAGACGGTCGCCGATCGCCTTGGTGCTTGCGGTGAGTTTCTCCCGCGAGAACACCTCGCCGGGCTGCACCGTGATCAGCGCCTTGAGTTCCTCCGCCGGAACGACAGTCTCGCCCGCCAGCCGGATGTCGGAGATCGTGTACTTCTGGCCTTCGATCACGCCGATGGTGATGTAGATGTCGCGCTTGTCGGGGGTGATGGAAACCTGGGTTGACTCGATGTTGAACTCGATGTACCCGCGGTCCAGATAGTACGAGCGAACGGTTTCCAGATCAGCCGAGAGCTTCTGCCGCGAGTACTGGTCGTTCTTCGTGTACCAGGTCAGCCAGCCCGGTGTACTCAGCACGAACAGCTTGAGCAACTCCTTCTCGCTGAAGTCCGAGTTGCCAATGATGTTGATTTGCCTGATCTTGGCGACATCACCCTCGTCCACCGTGAAGTTGATCGAAACACGGTTGCGCTCCAGCGGGGTGACGGTGGTGGTGATCTGCACCGCATAGCGGCCGCGGCTCAGGTACTGGCGCTTGAGTTCCTGCTCCGCCTTTTCCAGGACGGCACGGTCGAAAATGCGCGATTCGGCAAGACCGACGTCCTTGAGGCCCTTCTTGAGCGCCTCCTTGTCGAATTCCTTGAGGCCGACGAAGTCCACCTGGGCGATGGCCGGGCGCTCCTCCACCACGATCACCAGCACGCTGCGATCAACCTCGATGCGCACATCCTTGAAAAAGCCGGTGGCATAGAGTGCCTTGATCGCCTCCGCAGCCTTCTGGTCGGTCATGGTGTCCCCGACCTTCACCGGAAGGTAGTTGAACACCGTGCCAGCCTCGGTACGCTGGATGCCCTCGATGCGGATGTCGGTGACCTTGAAGGGCTGGAAGGCGTGCGCCGCAGAGGCAAAAAGCGCACCCACCAGCCCGAAAATCAGCTTCCTCTTCATGCTTCAGCCGGAAATTAGGCGGTTGATGTCGTTGTAGAACGCGAAGGCCATGAGGAGCACGAGCAACGCGAGGCCGATCTGCTGGCCGATCTCCATGACCCTTTCCGAGACGGGACCGCCCTTGATTATCTCGACAATATAATACATCAGGTGCCCCCCATCCAATACCGGGATGGGAAGCAGGTTAAGCACGCCGAGGCTGATGCTGATCAGCGCCAGAAACCGCAGATAGTGGCTCGGGCCGAGCCTGGCGGACTGGCCCGCATAGTCGGCGATGGTTACCGGGCCGCTGAGATTCTTCCAGGACACGTCGCCGGTGATCATCCTCCCGAGTATGCTCAGGCTGAACACGGCGGTATCCCAGGTCTGGACCGTCGCCTTGCCCAGGGCGGTGACGGGGTCGTAGCGCACCGTCGTCATCAGGCGCCCGCGCATGCTGCTGTCGTCGTGCACGCCGACGCCGATGCGACCGATGGCCTTGCCGTTCTCGATCGCCTCGGCCGGCACCAAGGTCTGCCGCAAACGCTGCCCGCCCCGCTCCCATTCCAGTTCGACCGGCCGCCCCGGCGCATCCCGGATCGCTGCCACCAGTTCGTTCCAGCCGGCCACGGGCCTGCCAACCGCAGACACGATGCGGTCACCGGATTGGAGTCCGGCCTTCTCCGCCACGCTCCCGGCGGACACCTTGCCGACGATCGCGGGCAGGTTCGGGCGGTGCAGACGCAGCCCCACCTGCTGCAGGATGTCGCCCTCCAGATCGCGGGTGTCCACGGCGGAAAGGTCCACGCGCCGCTCGTTGATCTCGCCGCGCTCGTTGATGGTTTCGAGCCGCAGCGACTGCTTTTCCAGGGCCAGTTGAAGCACCCGCCAGCGCAGATCCTGCCAGGTCGCCACCGCCTCGCCCTGCACGCTGCGCACCAGTTCCCCGTCGGCGATGCCGGCGGCAGCGCTCGCGCTGCCCGCCGCCGGCGCGCCCAGCACCGGCCGCATCTCCTCGATGCCATGAATGAACAGCGCCCAGTACAGGACGATCGCCAGCAGGAAATTAGCGATGGGCCCCGCGGCGACAATGGCGAAGCGCCGCGCGACCGGCTGGCGGTTGAAGGCGCGGGGCAGTTCCGCTTCCGGCACCGGCGCCTCGCGTTCGTCGAGCATCTTGACGTAGCCGCCGAGGGGGAAGGCGGCGATCGCCCATTCGGTCTGGTCCGGCCCGGCACGATGTACCCAGAGGGGCTTGCCGAAGCCGACCGAGAAGCGCAGCACCTTGACTCCGGCCAAGCGGGCGACAAGATAGTGGCCATACTCGTGCACGACGATCAGGATCCCCAGGGCGAGGGCGAAGGCACCGAGATACCAGAGCAGGTTCATGTTCTTCTCCTGCGCGCCACAGCCGCCTCGGCCGCACGCCGCGCCTCGCCGTCCGCCGCCAGGATCTGGTCCAGGCTTTCCGCAGGGCTGGCCTGCAGGGCATCGAGCACGTCGCCGATCACGGCGGGGATGGCAGCATAGCCGAGTCTTCCGTCGAGGAAAGAAGCGACGGCAACCTCGTTGGCGGCATTGAGGATCGCCGGCGCCGTGCCGCCCGCCTCCAGCGCCGCGTAGGCCAGACCCAGACAGGGGAATCGTTCGAGGTTGGGACGCTCGAAAGTCAGCCGCGAGACCTCGGCGAGATCGAGCGGCTTCACTCCCGCGTCAATCCGATCCGGATAAGCGAGTGCATGGGCGATCGGCGTGCGCATGTCCGGATTGCCCAACTGCGCAATCACCGAGCCGTCCACATACTCCACCAGCGAGTGGATCACGCTCTGGGGATGAATCAGCACCTCGATCTGCGAGGCTGACGCGCCGAATAGCCAGTGGGCCTCGATCACCTCGAGACCCTTGTTCATCATCGTCGCCGAATCGACCGAGATCTTGCGCCCCATTACCCAGTTCGGATGGGCGCAGGCCTGCTCGGGCGTCACTGCATCCAGGTCGGCGAGCGGCGTTTCTCGGAACGGCCCGCCGGACGCGGTGAGCAGGATCCGCGACACCCCCAGTCCTGTCAAATTACCTGAGAATACGTCTGGAAGAGATTGAAATACAGCATTATGTTCGCTGTCTATCGGCAGCAGCTTGGCCTTGTTGCGGCGCACCTCGTTCATGAACACCGGGCCCGCCATGACCAGCGCCTCCTTGTTGGCGAGCAACACCTTCTTCCCTGCCCGGGCGGCCGCCAAGGTGGGAACCAAGCCCGCCGCACCGACGATTGCCGCCATCACGGTATCCACCTCCGGCAGCGCCGCGATCGTTCCCAGCGCCGCGGCGCCGGCAAGCACTTCGGTCGCCAGGCCTGCCGCGCGCAATCCAGTCCTCAGCAGCGATGCCTGGGCGTCGTCGCTCACTGCCGCGAAACGCGGGTGGAAGCGCAGGCACTGTTCGAGCAGGCGTTCGGTCTGAAGGTGCGCCGAGAGCGCGACGACCTGGAAGCGTTCCGGATGCCGCGCCACCACATCGAGCGTGCTGGCGCCGATCGAGCCTGTCGCTCCCAGAATGGTGATGTTCTGCATTTAAAATAGTCTATAGCTATCTGTTTAATATTACCAATGCGATACACACCAGCGGCAGCGTCGAGGTAAGGCTGTCGATCCGGTCGAGCAGCCCGCCATGGCCGGGAAGAATGTGTCCCGAATCCTTGAGCCCCGCCTGGCGCTTGAGCAGGGACTCGAACAGATCGCCGAAGATGCTCAATGCTGTCAGCAACACCAGCCCCGCCAACAGGGCCAGGAGCCCTGGCCCGCTCTGCCCGGCCAGCGCGCCGGCTGCGGCGAGCACGACATAGCCATAGACGACGACCGCCAGCACCGCCCCCGCCACCCCCTCCCAGGTCTTGCCGGGACTGATTTCTGGCGCCAGCTTGCGGCGCCCATAGGCCCGTCCCGCGAAGTAGGCGGCAATATCCGCCGCCCATATGGCTGCCATGGCTGCCAGCACGGCGAGGGGGTCGACAGCGCGCAACTGTAGTAGTGCGACAGCCGCCGGCAGCAGTACCAGCCAGCCGACGACGACGGCAAGTGCGGCCGGCTGCAAGCGCCATTTCCGTGCCATCCACAGCGGAACCAGCACCAGCCAGAAGGCCGCTGCCAGCCCATAAAGCGGCAGGACAATCCCGCCCAGCGGCGCGACGGCAAAGCTATCCAGCAACAACATGCCGCTGACCCCCGTCAGAGCCGCAGAGGCCAGCGCGTAGGCGATGCGTCCGGATTGTGCAAAGCCGCCCAATCCGCCCCACTCCCAGGCCGCAACGCCGATCGCGAGGGCGACGGATGCGGTCCAGCCCCACGCCGGGAGGACAAACAACGCAAAGAGGAATAGGGCGAGGAGGACGAGCGCGGTGAAGACCCGCGCCTTAAGCATGCTGATTGCTATTGGGGACGCGATGGGGCGCGACCCCTTCCCCATCGCGGCCCTGCGGCGCCTGATCGGGCTTCAACTGCTCGCTGGTGCGCCCGAAGCGACGCTCTCGCCTGCGGTAAGACTCGATCGCCTGATCCAGTGTGGAGGCATCGAATTCCGGCCACAGCTTGTCGGTGAAGAAAAGCTCGGTGTAGGCGAGTTGCCACAGCAGGAAATTGCTGATCCGCTGTTCGCCTCCGGTGCGGATGAAAAGGTCCGGCTCGGGCGAATCGGCGAGGGCGAGGTGAGCCTCAAGATCCTGTTCCGTGAGGCCGCCGCGCCGCTGCGGGTTCGCGGCAATCATCCTTTCCACCGCCTGGAGGATGTCCCAGCGTCCGCCGTAGTTGGCGGCAACGGTGAGAGTCAGCCGCGAATTACCGGCGGTGGTTGCTTCCGCCCGCCGGATGAGATCCACCAGACGCGGCTCGAAGCGGCTCAGGTCGCCGATCACCCGGAAGCGGATGCGGTTCTCGTGCAGCTTGACGACTTCCTCTTCGAGAGCCCCCATGAAGAGCTGCATCAGGAAGGACACTTCCTCGGGCGGCCGGCGCCAGTTCTCCGAGCTGAAGGCGAACAGCGTCAGGTGCGGAATGCCGCGCTGGATGCAGGCCTTGATCGCCTCGCGCACCGCCTCGACGCCGCGCTTGTGGCCGGCGACGCGCGGCAGGAAGCGCTTGCGCGCCCAGCGACCGTTGCCGTCCATGATGATGGCCACATGACGCGGCATGTCGCCGGGCGGAGGGATGCCGCGGGTGGTACTCGGGATGTTCGTCATCGCAGCGCCCCGTCGAAGATCGGGCACGAATGGCCCGCTCAGACCGCCATCAGGTCGACTTCCTTGGCCGCCAGGGCCTTGTCGACCTCGGCCACATAGCGGTCGGTGAGCTTCTGGATATCGTCCTCGGCGCGGTGCTCGTCGTCTTCCGAGATCTCCTTGTGCTTCTGAGCTTCCTTGAGCAGGTGGATCGCGTCCCGGCGCAGGTTGCGCACCGCCACCTTGGCGCCCTCGGCTTCCTTGTGCACCACCTTGATCAGTTCCTTGCGCCGCTCCTCGGTGAGCGCCGGCATCGGCACCCGCACCACGTCGCCCTGGCTCGAGGGATTGAGCCCGAGATCGGCATCCCGGATCGCCTTCTCGACCACCGGCAGCATCTTCTTCTCCCAGGGCTGCACGCCGATGGTGCGCGCGTCCAGCAGCGTGAGGTTCGCCACCTGGGCGATCGGCATCATGCTGCCGTAGTAATCCACCTGGATGTGATCGAGCAGGCCAGTGTGGGCACGGCCGGTACGCACCTTCTGCAGGTCGTGCTTGAGAGCCTCGACGGACTTCTGCATCTTCTGTTCGGTCGAATTCTTCAGTTCGGCAATCATGACCCTACCTCAGCAATAAACCATCGTTCCTTCATCCTCGCCGAGCACGACGCGCTTCAGCGCGCCCGGCTTGAAGATGCTGAACACGTTGATCGGAAGTCTCTGGTCGCGGCACAGCGCCAGCGCGGTCGCGTCCATCACCTTGAGATCGCGGGTGATCGCCTCGTCGAAGCTGACCCGGGCGTAGCGCGTCGCGGTCGGATCCTTCTTCGGATCGGCCGTATAAACGCCATCCACCTTGGTCGCCTTGATCACGATCTCGGCGCCGATCTCGGAACCGCGCAGCGCGGCGGCGGTGTCGGTGGTGAAGAAGGGGTTGCCGGTTCCTGCCGCGAACACCACGACCTTGCCCTCTTCCAGGTAGCGGATCGCCTTGCCCCGGATGTAAGGCTCTACCACCTGCTCTATGTTGAGCGCCGACTGTACCCGGGCGTTGATCCCGCTCTGGCGCATGGCATCGGCCAGCGCCATGGCGTTGATCACCGTGGCGAGCATGCCCATGTAGTCGGCGGTAGCGCGATCCATGCCCGAGGCCGAACCGGCGACGCCGCGAAAGATGTTGCCACCGCCGATCACCACGCCGAGTTCTACACCCAGCGCTGCAACGGCTCCGACCTCGCCGACGATGCGCGCGAGCATCGGACGATTGATGCCATAGGCATCGTCGCCCATGAGCGCCTCGCCCGACAGCTTGAGCAGCACCCGCCGGAAGGCGGGTTTGCCGGTGCGCGGGGCGGCCGCGGCGTCGCCGTCCGAGCCTCCACTCATGGCCTAGCGGTCCGCAGCGGCCGCCGCCTGGGCTGCCACCTCGGCGGCGAAGTCGTTGCTACGCTTCTCCAGACCCTCGCCGACGATGTAGATCTGAAACGAGGCGACCGAGGCACCCCTGGACTTGAGCAGCGCCTCGACGGTCTGCTTGTCGTCCTTGACGAAGGGCTGGCCCAGCAGCGTCACCTCCTTGAGGTACTTCTGCACCGACCCTTCGGCGATCTTTTCCAGCATCGCCTCGGGCTTGCCGGCTTCCCGCGCCTTCTCGACGGCGATACGCCGCTCAGTGTCGATCAGGCTCGCCGGAACGCCGTCGGCCCTCAGCGCCTTGGGCTTGCTGGCGGCGATGTGCATCGCCAGATCCTTGGCCATTTGCTCGTCGCCGCCGACCACGTCGATCAGCACGCCGATCTTCGACCCGCCATGCACGTAGCTCGCGATCTTGCCCTGCGCCTCGACACGCGCGAAGCGCCGGATCGACATGTTCTCGCCGATCTTGCCCACCAGCGTGGTACGCGCCTGGTCAACCGTCACGCCGCCCAGAGTCAGTCCCGACAGAGCGGCGACATCCGCCGGATCGTGCTGCGCCACCAGGTCCGCCAGACTGCGGGCGAAAGCCAGGAAGTCGTCGTTCTTGGCGACGAAGTCGGTCTCGCAATTGACTTCGACGATCGCGCCCAGCTTGGCGTCCGTGGCGATGCTGATCCCCACCACGCCTTCGGCCGTGACGCGGGCCGAAGCCTTGGCCGCCTTGCTGCCCAGCTTGACGCGCAGGACCTCCTCGGCCTTGGCCATGTCGCCGGCCGCCTCGGTCAGGGCCTTCTTGCACTCCATCATCGGCGCGTCGGTCTTCTCGCGCAGTTCCTTCACCATGCCTGCGGTAATTTCCGCCATGCTCGTTCCCCAATCCGTTCAATGTTCGTGTGATGTGCCGCGCGGGCCGCACTGGGCGGCCCCGGGGAAGATCAGGACGCGGCCGGGTCGTCCGCCTCTTCCACCTCGACGAATTCGTCGGACACCGCCGCCACCACGTCCTGCACCGCATGGCTGCGGCCTTCCAGGATGGCGTCCGCCACGCCGCGGGCATAGAGGCGGATGGCGCGGCTCGAATCATCGTTGCCGGGAATCACGTAGCTCACGCCGTCGGGCGAATGGTTGGTATCCACCACAGCCACCACCGGGATGCCGAGCTTGCTGGCCTCGGTGATCGCAATCTTGTGGTAGCCCACATCGACCACGAACAGGGCGTCGGGCAGGCCGTTCATGTCCTTGATGCCGCCCAGGCTCTTGTCCAACTTGGCGAGTTCGCGCTGGAGCATCAGCCCTTCCTTCTTCGATACGCGCTCGAACGAACCGTCCTGGGACATCTGTTCCAGATCCTTGAGACGCTTGATCGACAGCTTGACCGTCTTGAAGTTGGTCAGCATGCCCCCCAGCCAACGCTCGTCTACGAAGGGCGCACCGGCGCGCTGGGCTTCCTCGCGCATGATCTCCCGTGCCTGGCGCTTGGTGCCGACCATGAGAATCGTGCCCTTGTTCGCCGCCAGACGGCGTGCGAACTCCATCGCCTCCTGGTACTTAACCAGGGTCTGCTCCAGGTTGATGATGTGGATCTTGTTGCGATGGCCGAAAATATAGGCGGCCATCTTGGGGTTCCAGAAACGGGTCTGGTGTCCGAAATGGACTCCCGCCTCGAGCATCTGACGCATGGTTACTGACATTGCGCTTCTCCGAACAGGGTTTGACCGCCGCCCGACCTGCCCTCCTCCATGACTGGAGGGCCAGAAACTCCGCTTGAGCGGACCCTATTGCCGATCGGGCGTGTGAATTTTGGCCAGGGCCGTACAGGCGCCGCAGCCAAGCGCGCGATTATAGGCGATCCCCCCACGCCGCCTCAACTGGAATGCGTGTTCACCCGGCATCGAGCGGCAGCAGGCGGCGCACGGCGGCTGCGGGCAGCGACGAGCTGGCCCAGAGGGTGGCCTCAGTGCCGAAGCGCACGGCGATTTCGAGCGCTTCGGGCATCTGCATGCCGGAAACCAGCCCGTGGAGCAAACCCGCGGCGAAGGCATCGCCCGCACCGGTGGTGTCGATAGTCCGCACCGGCGCGGCAGGGGCAGCAAGACGTTTGTTGGCGGAAAACGCCTCCGCTCCATCGGCCCCAGCCGTCACGACGATCCACTGCAGCCGATCGCCGGCGACATGGCGACCAAGAGCCAGCGGTCGGGCAGCTTCGGCGGGCGCCAGATCCGAAGCCGAGCAGACCAGCACATGGGCCGGCCGGCATCCCGGGTCGCTGGGCGGGACGTGTGCCACGACCAAGCCTTGTTCTGCCTTGCGGGACAGGAGATCGGCGAGATCGAGACGGCGGCTGCGCAAGTACACTGCGTCGGCGCCTATCTCGAGCAGGCGGCCGGGCGGGCCAAGCTCCTCGCAGCGGGCGACATTGATCACCGTGCGCTCCCCTTCCGGGTCCACCAGAACCAGGGAATGGGTCGTCGGGCAGTTGATCCTCGCCACCAGCGAAGTATCGATACCCGCCGCACCGAGTTCCGCGAGCAGCGCCTCGCCATCAGGATCGCGCCCCACTGCCGCCAGCAGCCAGACCCGATGGCCCGCGGCAGCCAGTGCCAGTGCCGTGTTCGCCCCGCCACCGCCGAGGCGGAATCCGACCGTCGTCCCGGTGAGGTGCGCTCCGGCCCGCAGCGGCGAGGCAAGCCGAACGACCTCGTCCCGCGCCACCGACCCGATCACCGCTATGTCAGCCACAGTCGCGCCTCACCAGGCATCCGTCAGGACGCTTCTTGCCGGCTGGTTGCTGGGGGCGCAACACATGGAGTGGGAGGGGATGCTGTTGCCGCAGCCCAAAAAACAAGAAGGCCGGCGATTGGGTCGCCGGCCTTGAATCTCCCGTCGTTCCACGAACCAGGAGGAGGTCAGGGCTCGAAGGCTACGCCGCTGCGTGGAGGGGCGAAATCGGCCGGCGTCGATAAATGCTGTCAGCGTTTGTCCTACAAAGAGGCTTCCGCGCCGGCTCCGGAATCTCGTCGCAGCGTCCTTCACTCTGCCCCGCCACCGGCATGGCTCGGCTGCTGCCGCGCGATGAGCACCTTGTCAACGCGCTTGCGGTCCATGTCCATGACTTCGAAGCGCATTCCGGCGGCGTGGAAGTGGTCGGCCGCGGACGGGATGCGTCCCAGCGCATGCATGATGAATCCGCCCAGGGTGTGGAAGCTTCGCTCCTCCTCCCCCGGCAGATCCTCGTCGATGCCGAGCACCGATTTCACCCGCTCGATGGTCACGTCGCCGTCCACCAGCCAGGAGCCGTCCTCGCGTTCGACTATGTCCCGCTCTTCCGGCGACTCCGGAATCGACAGCTCGCCGACGATCGAGGCGAGCACGTCGGTGAGGGTGACGAGTCCGCGCACGTCGCCGTACTCGTTGACGATGAGCGCGAACTGCAGTCTCGCCCCGCGGAAGTTCTCCAGGAGCTGGGTGGTGGTCGCCGATTCCGGCACGTACAGAGGCGGATGCAGCACGGCCTCGATGTCGGCGATTCCGACGGCATGGCCCGGCAGGGCGCGCTTGAGCAGATCCCCGGTCTGGAGGATACCCAGGATGTGTTCCAGACCGTCGCGGCAAATGACCAGCCGCGAGTGGCAGCTTTCCATGATCTGCTGCAGCACGGCGTCGATGCCGTCATCCAGGTCCACCACATCCATGTCGAGCCGTGGGGTCATTATTGCGGCAATCGGCTGCTCGTCCAGCCGCAGGACGTTGGACACGATCTCCTGTTCGCTCTGGTGGAACACGCCGGCTTCGGCGCCCTGCTCCATCAGCACCTTGATCTCGTCGTCGCTTACCGGCGGTTGGTCCTTGCGCCTTTTCCCGAGCAGCCGCAGAACCAGCGAACCGGAAACCGAGAGAACCACCACCACCGGATGGGCGGCACGGGCCAGGATCTGCATCGGCCGCGCCACCAGCGCGGCAATGCCCTCCGGCGCCTGCAGCGCCAGACGCTTGGGTACCAGCTCGCCCACCACGACGGAGACATAGGTCAAGGCCACCACCGTCGCCGTCAGGGCGATGCCGCGCGCATAGGGCGCGAAGGCCTCGAAGCCCAGCAGCCATTCTGCCAGCGGATCGGCAAGCGCGGCTTCGCCGATCGCACCGCTCAGGATGCCAATGCTGGTGATGCCCACCTGGATGGTGGAAAGGAAGCCGGCGGGTTCATGGTGAAGAGTCAGCGCCGCCTTGGCGCCTATGCTTCCGTCGTCGGCGAGATTTTGCAGGCGGGCGCGGCGGGAGGAGACGACGGCCATCTCCGACATGGCGAAGACGCCATTGAGCAGGATCAGAAGCAGCAACAGGGCAAGGTCCATGGGGGAAGCCGCCCGGCGCCAGGTGGGCACGCGGCTTCGGAGTCGGTGAACGCGGTATTTTATCGTCAGGCGCCCCGCTCGGGCAGGGCGCCACTGCCTCGATCCAAGCCCGGATCGGGGCAGCGGCCAGCCAATACTGAAAATTCAGAACTGCTCGTCGGCGAGCGCCAGCGCGCCTGCACCACCCTCGATCACCGTCTGCGCCAGCCCCGGTGCCTGGGTCATCAGGTGATCGGCATAGAAGCGCGCGCTGGCGATCTTGGCTGCGTAGAACGGATCGCTGCTGCCACCGGCGATCCGCGCTCGGGCCGCCAGCGCTGCACGCGCCATCTGCCAGCCGCCCGCGACGATGCCCAGCAGCTTGAGGAAAGGCACGGCGCCCACTGAGACGCGCTTCACCTCCAACCCGAAGTTGGCGACGATGAATTCCGCGGCGTCGGCCACCGCCTGCACCCCGCTCGCCAGCCGCGCCCGGATCACCTGGAACTCGGCGCCGTCCTGCTCGGCCAACTGGTTGTCAAGCCCGCGCATCAGTGCGACCACGCCCTTGATGGTGGCGCCGCCCTCGCGGGCGATCTTGCGGCCGATGAGGTCATTGGCCTGGATGCCGGTCGTGCCCTCGTAGATGGTGGTGATGCGCGCGTCGCGCAGGTGCTGGGCCGAGCCGGTTTCCTCGATGTAGCCCATGCCGCCATGGACCTGGATGCCCAGCGACGCGACGTCGATGCCGGTCTCGGTATTCCAGCCCTTGACCACCGGAATCATCAGATCGACGAAGGCCTGGTTGCGGCGACGCTCGGTCTCGTCCGGGTGGCGCATTGCAGCGTCATGAGCGGCGGCGACCACGTAGGAAAGCGCCCGCATCGCCTCGGTCTGGGTCTTCATCAGCATCAGCATGCGGCGCACGTCTGGATGATCGATGATCGCGACCTTTGGCCCGCCGCGCACCGCGATGTCGGTACCCTGCACCCGGTCGCGGGCGTAGGTCAGCGCCTTCTGGTAGGCGCGCTCGGCGATCGCCACGCCCTCCATGCCGACGGCAAAGCGCGCCGTGTTCATCATGATGAACATGTACTCGAGTCCGCGGTTCTCCTCGCCCACCAGGTAGCCGGTGGCGCCGCCGTGGTCGCCGAAGGCGAGCACGCAGGTGGGACTGGCATGGATGCCGAGCTTGTGTTCGATGGACACGCAATTCACGTCGTTGCGCGCCCCCGGACTGCCGTCGGCATTCGGCATGAACTTTGGTACGACGAACAGCGAGATCCCCTTCACCCCCTCGGGCGCGTCGGGCGTGCGCGCCAGCACCAGGTGGATGATGTTGTCGGACATGTCGTGCTCGCCGTAGGTGATGAAGATCTTCTGGCCGAAGATGCGGAAGCTGCCGTCGCCCTGGGGCACGGCACGGCTGCGCACCGCGGCGAGGTCCGAGCCGGCCTGGGGCTCGGTCAGGTTCATGGTGCCGGTCCAGGTGCCCTCCACCATCTTCGGCAGGTAAGTCAGCTTCTGCGCATCGGTGCCGCGCAGTTCCAGCGCGTCGATGGCACCGCCGGTGAGCAGCGGACACAACGAGAAAGCCATGTTGGCGGACTTCCACATCTCCTGCACCGCGGCGGTCACCAGCTTGGGCATGCCCTGCCCGCCGTACTCGGGATCGCAGCCGATGCCGTTCCAGCCGTTGGCGACGAACTGCGCGTAGGCCTCGCGGAAGCCCCGCGGCATGGTCACCGCGCCGGCGTCCCAGCTTGCGCCCTCCTGGTCGCCGCTCCAGTTGAGCGGTGCCAGCACCTCGCCGGCGAACTTGGCCGCCTCTGCGAGGATCGCTTCCACCACGTCGGGGGCGGCTTCCTCGCAACCGGGCAGTTGCGCCACCCGGTCGAGGCCCGCCAGTTCGCTCAGGACGAAATTCATGTCGCGCAGCGGCGCGCTGTAGCTGCTCATGCCAGTGTCACTCCAATGATCGCGGCGGACTCGCGTCGCCTACTTGTTCAACAGATAGCGGGAATCATCGAAGGTCGCGACCCAGGCCGGGCGATACACCACCATCAGGGTAATCGCCATGCCCGAGATCCAGGCCTCCGAAAATGCCAGCAGCACGTAATAGGGCAGATACTCGCTCAGCAGATACTCGGCACCGTAGGCGCCGGCCGCGAGCAGCAGCACCACCGCCGCCAGCCCGATCGCAATCACCGCCAGCGCCGCCCCGAAAAAGCCATTGACGAAGATGTAGACGAACAGGTGGCTGGGCAGGAAGCGCTCCGCCAGCCGCAACCAACCCCAGGCCGCGGCCACCGGCACCAGCACCATGACCAAGGCGTTGAGCGCGAAGCTGCTCCAGGCCGCCGCGCCGTTCGCCGTAACCCCCGCCAGCACCGCCAGCAGGCCGACCAGTGCGAGCTGCGGCCCGAAGGCCAGCACCATGACGGTGGCGCCCATCAGGTGCAGGTTGAGCCCCGGCTTGACCCCGGCCTTCATGCTCCACAGCAGCATCAGCACCACCACCGCCCCGGCCAGGACGTTGAATTGGGCCGTGTCCCGCAGCCGACCCCAGGGCGCGCGGCGCAGGCTGAATCCCAGCGCACCCAGCACCGGCAGCCAGGCCGTCAGCGCCCATGCCGTCGGGAAAAGCTGGTCGGGGAAGTCCATGCTGGGAACGATCAAACAGCCGACTCTCTCCCCCGCCTGCGGTGGAGGGGCGGGGTGGGGGCAGTCGAGCGCGGATGATTCGACACGGAAAGTCAGCCACCGCCAAGCGCCGAAGTCAGCTCCGGCACGATCTGGAACAGGTCGCCCACCAGGCCGTAGTCCGCCACCTGGAAGATCGGTGCGTCGGAATCCTTGTTGATCGCCACGATCACCCGGCTGTCCTTCATGCCGGCCAGATGCTGGATCGCCCCGGATATGCCGACGGCGATGTAGAGCTGCGGCGCAACCACCTTGCCGGTCTGCCCCACCTGATAGTCGTTGGGCACGTAGCCCGCATCCACCGCGGCGCGCGAGGCCCCGATGGCGGCACCCAGCCGGTCGGCGAGCGGCTCCAGCAGGGCATGGAAGGCCTCCGAATTGCCCAGGCCGCGGCCGCCGGAGACGATTACCTTCGCGGCACCCAGTTCCGGCCGCGCCGACTGGGTCAGCTCCCGTCCCGTGCAGCGCGAAATCCCGAGGTCCGGCCCGGCCTCGATCGACTGCACCGGCGCCACGGCATCGCCCGGCCCCGCCGCATCGAAGGCGGTGGTGCGCACGGTGATCACCTTGACCGCATCGCGGCTCTGCACCGTTGCCATGGCGTTGCCGGCGTAGATCGGCCGCACGAAGGTGTCGGCGGAGACCACGGCGGTGATCTCGGAGATCTGCGCCACGTCCAGCAGCGCGGCGACCCGCGGCATCAGGTTCTTGCCGAAGCTGGTGGCTGGCGCCAGAACGTGGCTCATTCCCGCCGCCTGGGCGACCAGCAGCGGGGCGAGGTTCTCCGCCAGTTGATCGGCATAGTGCGGCGCATCCGCCAGCAGCACCCGGCTCACGCCCGCGACGCCGGCCGCCGCCTGGGCCACCGCGGCACAACCGCTTCCGGCCACGAGCACGTGGATCTCACCGCCGATCTGTTTCGCGGCGGCGATGGTATTGAGCGTGGACTGGGTCAGCCCGTGGCGGGCATCGTGTTCGGCAATGACGAGTACGCTCATGGCAGCACCTTGGCTTCGTTACGCAGCTTGTCGAGGAGTTGGGCGACATCCGCCACCCGCGCGCCGGCCTGGCGTTTGACCGGTTCTACCACCTTGAGCGTGGTCAGCCGCGGAGCCACGTCGAACCCCGAGCGCGTCGGGCTTCAGGGTCTCCAGGGGCTTCTTCTTCGCCTTCATGATGTTGGGCAGGGTCGCGTAGCGTGGCTCGTTGAGCCGCAGGTCGGTGGTGACGACCGCCGGCATGGTGAGTTCGAGGGTTTCCAGCCCGCCGTCGATCTCCCGCGTCACCGTCGCCTTGTCCCCCGCGACCACGACTTTCGACGCAAAACAGGCCTGGGGCCAGCCGAGCAGCGCGGCCGCCATCTGGCCGGTCTGGTTGGAGTCGTCGTCGATCGCCTGCTTGCCGCACAGGATCAGGCCGGGTTGCTCCTTGCGCGCCACCGCGGCGATCAGCTTGGCCACCGCCAGCGGCTGGAGTTCGATATCGGTCTCGACCAGTACGGCGCGGTCCGCGCCCAGGGCCAGCGCCGTGCGCAGGGTTTCCTGACATGCCGCGACGCCGCAGGACAGGACCACCACCTCGCTCGCCACGCCGGCCTCCTTCAGCCGCACCGCTTCTTCGACTGCGATCTCGTCGAAGGGGTTCATGGACATCTTGACGTTGGCCAGGTCCACCCCCGACCCGTCGCTTTTAACCCGCGCCTTGACGTTGTAGTCGAGGACGCGCTTCACCGCCACGAGAACCTTCAAAGCCAGCCTCCTGTTCGATTGGGTGACCCAGCCAGTGTGTCACTTCCGATTCGGGTTTGACACCGCCGCCCGCCCGGGCCACAATTTCCATACGTTAGCGTACGGGACCCATACGCTAACGTATGGAAACAGGACTGTCAACTCAACGGACACTCATCGGACACTCATCGGACCCTCAACCGGCACGATCCGCCATGCCCCGCACCGCCGCTCCCCAGAAGCTGACTCTCGACCGCAGCGCCTGGATTCGTGCCGCCACCGAAACCCTGGCCGAGCACGGTGTCGAGGGCGTACGGGTCGAGTTGCTGGCCAAGCGTCTGCAGGTCACCAAGGGCAGTTTCTACTGGCACTTCAAGGACCGCGCCGACCTGTTGATGGCGCTGCTGGAGCAGTGGCGCGACGGACGCATCGCCGACATCGTCAAGCAGACCACCGCCGAGGCAGGCGCCGAGCACGCCCGGATCTTCCACGTCATCGAGGTGTACAGCGCCGCGCGCAACCGCAAGGGCATACGCATCGAACTCGCCCTGCGCGACTGGGCGCGGCGCGACGGCGCCGCCGCAGCGGTGGTGAAGGAGGTGGACGCCACGCGCCTGGACCGCGCCCGCCGCCTGTTCCTCGCCGGCGGTGTGCCGGACAAGGAAGCCACGTCCCGCAGCCTGCTGCTCTATGCCTATGTCTTCGGCCAGAGCATGATGAACTACGAAGGCCCCGACTTGCCCGAGCTCAAGCGCTGGATCGCCGAACGGATCGCGAAGTAACTCCGCCTCTTCGCGACCAGCGCATTCAGCGTCCCTTCCAATCCGGCTTGCGCTTCTCGATGAAGCAGTCGATGCCGTGCTGGGCGTCCTCGGTGACCATGTTGCACGCCATGGTTTCGGCGGCGAGCTGGTAGGCAGCGTCCAGCCCCATTTCGAGCTGTTTGTAGAAGAGCTGCTTGCCCATCGCCACCGCCACCGGCGACTTGGAGACGATCGCCGCCGCAAGCCGCTCCACCTCCGCATCCAGTTCCTCCTCGGGCACGACCCGGTTGATCAGACCGCGGGCGAGCGCGGCCCGGGCGTCGATGAAGTCCCCGGTGACCAGCATTTCGAAGGCCTGCTTGCGGCTGAGGTTGCGCGCCAGCGCCACGCCCGGCGTCGAGCAGAACAGGCCGAGGTTGATTCCGGAGACGGCGAAGCGCGCCCGCTCCACCGCCACGGCGAGATCGCACATCGCCACCAGCTGGCAGCCGGCCGCGGTGGCGATGCCGTGCACCCGGGCGATTACCGGCTGCGGCATTTCGGTCAGCGTCATCATCATGCGACCGCACTGACGGAAGATCTGCTGCTGAAATTCCTTGCGCGAGTCGGAGCGCATCTCCTTGAGGTCGTGGCCGGCGCAGAAGGCCTTGCCGGCGCCGCCGATCACCACCACCCGCACCGCCAGATCGCCGGCGATGGCGTCCAGCTCGCGCTGAAGTTCGGCGATCAGCGCCACCGACAGCGAGTTGAACTGGGTGGGCCGGTTCAAAGTCAGCGTTACGATGCCGCCGGCATCGTGGCGCAGAAGGACGGGTTGGTCTTCCGATTGGCTGGCTGCGCTCATGCTGGTCTCCCAATGGCTGGACGTCGGCTCCGCTGCGCTGAACCGACATGCTGGTGGCGTTGTGGCGTTTGGTCGGTCGGATCAAGCGCGTAGCGCGGATCCAACAGGCTCCTAGCCGCCGGCGCAGCGCTGGGCGAGGCTGCCGCTGCCATCCACCTGCCTCAGCCAGTCCCGCAACTCGGTGGTCAGACCCCTCGCTGCCGCAGTCGTCGCGGCCACGCCGCCGCGGGCATCGGCGCTCGGTGCCGGCTGACTCACCGAGAAACGCTTGCGGGCGAGCAGCCGGTCGGTGCGGGGGGCGAGCAAGGTCGCCCTGACCTCGATGACGGCTGCGCTTTCGCTGGGCGACCCGAACGTCTGGATCAGTTCGTCGAGGTCGATCCGCAGATTGCACCCCGCGCCGGACACAGCCGTCTCGCTCGAAACGATGGCGCGGCGCAAGGCGGCCTCCAGCAGCTCGCCGGGCGTGGCAATCCAGCGGCTGTCGGCGTAGCTGTGGCGCTGCGTCGGCTGCTCGTACAGCAACCGGTACTGCATGGCCTGGCTTGCCAGCCAGGACGGCGCTACGACGTCAACGTCACGCAGAGCGAAGGCCGGTGTCACGGCGGGTGCCGCCAAGGGTGGCCCGAGGTCGAATTCGCGGAACTGGGGCGCAGGCGGCGAGAATCCCTGGCACCCGCCGAGAACCACGACCAACAGCATCAGCATGCCGCAGCGCGGCGCATTCCGGCGATCCACTCCCTCTGCCTCCCTCACTTGCCCTTGCCGAAGCCGGTTTCGCCGGGGCCGGGCCGGCGCGGCCCCGGTCCGAACAGCACGCTCTGGGGCGAGTCCTCGATCTGAAGTAGGACGCGCGCGAGCTGGCGCGACGTGCCGGAAAGCTCGTGCAGCAACGCATTCAACTGGGGCAGCGTGCTGCCGACCAGCTCGCCACCGGCTTCCGCGCTCAGCGCGTCGACCTTGCGGCTCAGGCTCTGCAGCGCCGCCACGAGCTGGCGCAGTTCGGCGGCCAGGGGAGCGGCCTCGCCGCTGGTACGCTCCAGGTTGGCAAGGATCGTATCGAGGCGCTTCAGGTTGGCGTCGCTCGCCACATGACGGAACTGGGCGAGAACCTCCGGCAAGGTCTTGAGACTGCGGTCGAGGCCCGCCGAGCCGCTCTCCAGATTGGCGAGCGTGGATTCGATGCGCGCCAGGTTCTGGGGCGACAGCACGGCATTGGCGCGCGTCAGAAGATCCTGCACCTGAACCAGTACGCGGGCGGCCGCTTCTGACAGCGAATCCACTGCTGCCCCCTTGAGCGCGATGCGCGGCAGTTCGCCGGGCGGCGCCACGAGCGGCTCGCCATTGGAGCCGTCATCGTCGAGCTGCACGTAGGCCAAGCCGGTCACGCCCTGGAACATGATCTGGGCAGTCGTCGCGCGCGTGACCGGGTAATCCTCGCCGATGCTGATGCGCACCAGGATGTTGCGGCGGTCCGCCGGGTCGAGTTCGATGCTCTTGACCTTGCCGGCGCGCACGCCGCGATAGCGCACCTGGCCCTGGGCGTTGAGGCCGGTCACGCTTCGGGTACTGACGACGAGATACTCGCGGCTCGCGTCCCGCTGCCCGGACAACCACCACACGGCAACGGCGGTGGCCAGAGCGAACAAAACGGTGAACAGGCCGGCGACAAGGGCGTGGGCGCGGTTCTCCATTTCAGTGCCCGCCGGGCCGCCCCAAGGGCACTGACGCCCCCTCGGGGGGCAGCGAACGAAGTGAGCGTGGGGGCAGTTTCACTTCAGGTCGGCGCGTGGCCGCCGCCCAGCGCGCGGCGAGCACGCCCGGAGCAGAAAAAATTGCGGATGAAGGGATGCTCGATCTGCATGATCTCGGCCAGCGGTCCGTGGGCGAGTATACGCTGCTCGTTCAGCACCGCGACGCGGCTCGCCAGGGCGGCAAGGGTATCCAGGTCGTGGGTTACCAGCACCACCGTCAGGCCGAGCTGAGCGTGCAGCGTGCGGATCAGCCGGACGAAGGTTTCCGAGCGGTCCGGGTCGAGGCCCGCCGTGGGCTCGTCCAGCAGCAGCAGCTCCGGCTCCAGCGCCAGGGCGCGCGCCAGGGCGACGCGCTTAACCATGCCCCCGGACAATTCAGCCGGCATAAGCCAGGCATGGCGTGGCAGCAGTTCGACCATGGCCAGCTTGAGCATGACGATATCGTGGATCAGCGCCGCGTCGAGCAGCTTCAGTTCGCGCAGCGGAAAGGCCACGTTCTGGAACACATTGAAGGCGGAGAACAGCGCCCCCTGCTGAAACAGCACGCCGAAGCGCTGCCGCAGTGCCTTGTCGCGCTGCGCCTGGCACGAGAACAGTGGCTCGCCGAAGACACGGATCTGGCCCTCGGTGGGCCGCAGCAGGCCGATGATCTGGCGCAGCAGCGTCGTCTTGCCGCTGCCCGAACCTCCGACCAACGCGAGCACCTCGCCCCGCTCCACGTCCAGATCCAGTTCGCGCAGCACCCAGTGTTCGCCGAAGCGTGTGGAAAGCGCGCGGATCTCGATGACCCTGGCGTTCATCACGGCACCCCGATGGAACGGGTGGCGATGGCGAAGATGGCGTCCACCAGGATCACCGCGGTGATCGACGCCACCACCGAAGCCGTCGTGTTCGCCGACAGGCTCTCGGTGTTGGGCTGCACCCGCAGGCCATAGTGGCTTGCCAGCAGGGCGACGATGATGCCGAAGGTATAGCCCTTGGCCAGCGCGATCCACAGGTTGGCCACCGGCACCACCTTGGGCAACTGTTCGATGAAGAAACCGTAGGCGATGTCGATCTGGATCTGCGCCGAGACCATGCCCCCGAGCAGCGCCACGGCGCTGGTCCACAGCACCAGCAGCGGCATCGCGACGGCGAGCGCCAGCACCTTGGGCAGCACCAGGCGCAGGCTGCGCGACACTCCCATGGTGGCCAGCGCGTCGATCTCCTCGGTCACCCGCATGACGCCCAACTGGGCCGTCATGGCCGAGCCGGAGCGCCCCGCCACCAGCACCGCGACCAGCACCGGCCCCAGCTCGCGGATGATCCCCAGGCCGAGGATGTTGACGATGTAGATGTCGGCACCGACGCTGCGCAGCTGCAGGGCCGACAGATAGGACAGCACCACGCCGATCAGGAAGCCGACCAGCGCGGTGACCGGCATGGCCTTGACCCCGCCCTTGTACAGGTTGGCCGAGATCTCGCGCCAGGGCATGTCGCCGGGATGGCGCATGACATGGGCGAAGTCGAGCACCAGCTGGCCGATCAGTGCCAGCAGGTCGGCGCCCTGATGCCACAGTCGGAGAACCAAGCCGCCCAGGTCGATCAGGCCTTCGTAGGGCGAGCGCGGCGGCCGGTGCCCTTCCCGTGCCCCCTGTACCGTGGCGATGCGCTGGAACACGGCAAGATGGCCCTCCGGCGCCGCGATACGCTGCGGCAGCCGATGTCCCCAGGCGCGCCACAGCAGCAGCGCGCCGACGCTGTCCAGCGCCGTCACGTGCTCCATGTTCCACTCGATCTCCGGATCGCCAGCGAAGCGCAGGAGTTCGGCCTCGATCGCCTTGATCTGCGGTCCGGCCCCGATCAGCGTCCAGTTGCCCGCGAGCCACACCCGGCGCGCCACCGCGTCGGCGTCGAGGGCGATCGTCGCGCCGCGCATGGTCGAAAGTCAGTCCCTGGCGAGCGCCTGGCCGGGACCGCGGCTGACGCGGGTACGCAGCTCGCGCCCCACATTGCCCCATTGCCGCGACTCCTCCTCCAGCGCGGCGGCGGTCAGCGGCGAGGCCGCCAGCCAGTCGGCGTCAGCGGTGAGCTGGAAACCGCGGGGCGAGCGGCGCAGCGTCATCGATGGCGGGCCGGCCTCGTCGCGGGCGCGATGCACCAGCACCGCCAGGCGCAGGCACAGGATCAGCAGCCAGTCGGGGCTGTCCTGGGGCAGCGATTGCACCCGCTCCAGCTTGCCGCGGTGGGCCAGCACCACACGCGCAAGGCGCGCCTGGTCCATGCGCGAGAAGCCCGGCATGTCGGCGTTGGCGAGGATGTAGGCGCTGTGCTTGTGGTAGCCGGAATGGGCCACGGAAATGCCGATCTCATGGAGCCGGGCGGCCCATTCGAGGAACCGCGCCTCGGACCGATCGGCCGCGGCGGCACCGGGCTCGGCCTGGCGCAGGAAGGCAAGTGCGGACTCGGCCACGCGCTGCGCCTGGCGCTGCTCCGCCTCGTAGCGGCGCATGTAGTTGCGCACCGTGGCGTCGCGCAGGTCCTGGTGGTGGTAGCGCCCCAGCAGGTCGTACAGCACGCCCAGGCGCAGCGCCCCTTCGGAAAAAGTCATGCGCTCCAGACCGAACTCCTCGAATACCGCCGACATGATCGCCAGCCCGCCGGGAATCACCGGCACCCGGTCCGGCCGCAGCCCCGGTATTTGCGCGCTGGTGAGATCACCCGCCCGCAGCAGCCGCGCCTTGAGCTGCTCCAGACCGTCGCGGGTGATGCCGCCGGCGCCGTAGCCGTTCAGCTCGATCATGTCGACAATCGCCTTGGCCGAGCCGGAGGAGCCCACCGCCTCCTCCCATCCCACCTCGCGGAACCGATGCACGATGGTCTGCAACTCACGGCGCGCGGCGAGTTCCGCCTCGCGCAGGCCTTTCTTGTCGATGCGCCCGCGCTGGAAGAAGTTCAGGCTGTAGCTCACGCAGCCCATGTAGAGCGACTCCAGCACGATGGGATCGAAGCTGCGGCCGATGATGAACTCGGTCGAGCCGCCGCCGATGTCCACCACCAGTTGCTGCGTCGCGGGATCAGGCAACGTGTGGGCAACCCCGATGTAGATCAGTCGCGCCTCTTCGCGGCCGGCGATGATCTCGATCGGGAAACCCAGCGCGGCCTCGGCCTGGATCAGGAACTGGGGCGCGTTCTTCGCCACCCGCAGCGCGTTGGTGCCCACCGTGCGTACCGCTCCGGCATCGAAGCCGCGCAAGCGCTCGCTAAAGCGGCGCAGAGCCTCGATGGCGCGCAGTTGGGAGGCTCCGTCGAGGAACTTCTGCGGCGTGAGGCCGGCGGCGAGCCGTACCGGCTCCTTGAGAGAATCCAGGGGATAGATCTGGTCGCCGACGACCCGCCCCACCTGCAGGCGAAAGCTGTTGGAACCCAGGTCCACGGCGGCGATGAGTTCGTATGTCATGCAGTTTTCCGGCGTGCCGCGAGGGCCGCATTCTACCCCGGGTGCGCGAACGCATCGCCGTCGGCGAGCGTTTTCGCGCAACTCGTAATCGAACGGCGGACGGCGCAGCGTGAATTCGATCGGCACGGGAGCGCGCACCCTCCCCATGCCCAACGTCCGCCCTACTTCTTCACCAGTTCCACACGGCGATTGATGGCACGACCGTCCTCCGAACGGTTGTCGGCGATGGGTTTCTCCTGCCCCCAACCCGCCGTTGCCATGCGGTCCGCCTTGACGCCCTCGGCCGCGACCGCGGCGGCAACCGCCTTGGCGCGATCCAGCGATAGCACCTTGTTGGCCGCGGCGGTGCCCTGATTGTCGGTGTGGCCTTCGATGGAAACCTTGAGCGAAGGCTGGCCCTTCATCAGGTCGACGATCTGCTTGATCAGCGGCAGCGACTCCGGTTTGATCACAGCCTTGTTGGTGTCGAAATTGATCTGCAGCGAAATGAACCCTTCCTTCTGCAGCTTCTCCCACATCAGGTTGGCGGTAATCTCCTGCGTCATCGCCTTCTCTTCCAGCACATCCACATACAGGCGATAGCCGCCGCTCCCCGTGCGCACCACGGCGTACACCGCGGCACCGTCGCGCATGAACTTCAGCGCCGTATAGCCGGGCCGCTCCACCAGCACCTCACCGCCCTTCTGCTTGGCGGCATTCTGGTAGTTACGCATGACCTGCAGGTCGCTGGGCGGCGAGGGCGTATCGTCGGACTTCTTGAAGATGTATGCGTTCGTCGTCAGATCGCCCTCGGGCTTGAGATTCTTCGCCGACTTCGGATCGTTATCGATCTTGATGTCGAGCCGGTCGTAGTTCGTCTTGCATTGGAAGATCGTGAAGCCGCTCAGCCGGTTGAACAGCGGATGATCCTTGCAGCCCTTGGCGTCGGTATCGGCGAATGCCAGCCCCGTGGCGAGCATTGACCCACACAGCAACATGATGGCACTTCTGATAGCTTTCATCTTGTTCTCCCTTGGAAGTTTGAGCTACATCCCTACGAAAACAGGCATTGCAATCGTCGTCACAGCAAGGCGCGCGGGCACTACCGAAGCCACCAGCGCTCCCAGGACAGGTGTGCCAGCGGCAGAGCGCAGGGCAGTCCCAACGCGAACACATTGAAGGCGGACGGCCGCAGCACGGGGGCAAGGGCCACATGCAAGGCAGCCAGCAGGCCGAGCACGGCGGCCAAAGCCGGCAGAATCCACCACGACGCGGCGGCGGCGCGCAGCGCCATTCGGCCGCGCAGCATGAAGGCGCCGATGAGCCGCCAGGCGCAGACCAGCGTGGCAAGAATCAGCACGCTCGCACCAGCCGATCCCAGCGACATCGGATCGCTCTGGAAGGTCGCGAAGTAGAGGGAACTCGGCAATACGAGGGCAACGAACAGCGCGCTGAGCGGCAGGCAGATGAGCGCCGCTTGGACGGCGAGGAGCGCACGGCTGGTCTTTTCGCTCATGACATCAAGACTGGCTGGACGGCGCCCGTACCGGACGCAAGCGAAGCATTATAGTCGTCGTCCGGTCCCTGCCCGGCTGCTTGAGCGCCCGCAAGCAATATGTCATCCTGCCGTAACCAACGCGTCACATGATTTTAAGTTTTTTGGCCATCCCGCAGCCCTGCCCGAATCGTCACGCCATGACCCTCCCCGACCCCGCCCGCCGCGCCGCCCCTGAACACTTCCTCAACCGCGAACTGGCGGCGCTGGCCTTCAACCGCCGCGTGCTGGCGCAGGCCGCCGATTCCACGGTGCCGCTGCTGGAGCGCCTGCGCTTCATCTGCATCGTCTCCAGCAACATGGACGAATTCTTCGAGATCCGCGTGGCGGGACTCAAGGAGCAGATCAAGCTGGGCTCGCACCACGCGGGCAACGACGGGCTCTCCCCCCAGGACACCTTCCGCATGGTGAGCGAAGAGGCGCACCGCCTGGTGGCGGAGCAGTATGCGTTGTGGAACGAAGTTATCCTGCCCCGGCTTGCCGCCGAGGGCATCCACTTCCTGCGCCGCTCGAAGTGGAATCCGGAGCAGCAGGCGTGGATTCGCGATCACTTCTTCCGTCAGGTGATGCCAGTGCTGACGCCCATCGGGCTCGACCCCTCCCACCCCTTCCCGCGGGTGCTCAACAAGAGCCTCAACTTCGCGGTGGAACTGGAGGGCCGCGACGCCTTCGGACGCAGCTCGCGCTATGCCATCGTCCAGGCGCCGCGGGCGCTGCCGCGGGTGATCCGGCTACCCAAGGAGCTGACCGGCCTCGACAACGGCTTCGTGTTCCTCTCCTCGGTGCTGCATGCCCACGTCGGCGAGTTGTTCTCCGGCATGAACGTTTTTGGCTGCTACCAGTTCCGCGTCACCCGCAACTCCGACCTGTTCGTCGACGAGGAGGAGGTGAAGAACCTGCGCACCGCGCTCCAGGGGGAACTGCCGCAGCGCCACTTCGGCGACGCGGTGCGCCTGGAAGTGGCGGACAACTGCTCCGCGGCGATGGCTGAATTCCTGTTGCAGCAGTTCGGGCTGACGGCCGACGACCTGTACCGCGTACACGGCCTGGTGAACATGGTGCGGCTGATCCAGGTGCCGGACTGGGTGACCGCGCCGACCTCAAGTACCCGGCCTTCCGTCCCGGCAAACCGAAGGCGCTGGACAAGCGCGACGACCTGTTCGCCGCGATACGCAAGGGCGATATCCTGCTGCACCACCCCTTCCAGTCCTTCGCCACGGTGGTGGACCTTCTGCAACTGGCGGCAGACGACCCGCAGGTGGTTGCCATCCGGATGACCGTCTACCGCACCGGCGTTCGACTCGGTGCTGATGGACACGCTGTTGCGCGCCGCCCAGCAGGGCAAGGAAGTCACGGTCGTCGTTGAACTGATGGCGCGCTTCGACGAGGAAGCCAACATCAACATCGCCGGGCGGCTGGAGGCGGTGGGCGCCCACGTCATCTACGGCGTGTTCGGCTACAAGACCCACGCCAAGATGCTGCTCATCGTGAGGCGCGAGGACGGCCAGTTGCGGCGCTATGCCCACCTCGGCACCGGCAACTACCATCCGCGCACCACCAAGTTCTACACCGACTTCGGGCTGCTCACCTGCCACGAGGAGATCGGCGCCGACGTCAACGAAATCTTCATGCAGCTCACCGGGCTCGGCCACGCGGCCGCCCTGAACCACCTGTGGCAGGCGCCCTTCAACCTGCACGAGAACGTGTTGAAGGCGATCCGCCAGGAGGCGGAGAATGCCCGCGCCGGGGGCAAGGGCCGGATCATCGCCAAGATGAACTCACTGCTGGAGCCCGAGACCATCGAGGCGCTGTACGAAGCCTCGCAGGCCGGTGTCGAGATCGACGTCATCGTGCGCGGCGTGTGCAGCCTGCGTCCCGGGGTGACGGGCATCTCGGACAAGATTCGCGTGCATTCCATTGTCGGGCGCTTCCTGGAGCACTCGCGCATCTTCTATTTCTACGCCAACGGGGCAGAGGAACTGCGTCTTGCCAGCGCCGACTGGATGGACCGCAACTTCTTCCGCCGCATCGAGATCGCCTTCCCCGTCCTCGACGAAAAGTTGAAGAAGCGCATCGTCAAGGAAGGCATCAAGCCCTACCTCAGCGACAACTGCCAGTCGTGGGAGATGGATTCCAGCGGCAGCTACACGCGCCGCACCAATCGCCGCGCGCGCTACTGCGCGCAGGAGGCACTGCTGGCTGAACTGGCGGGCGCTGCGGGCTGAGGCAGCGCCGGATGCCCCCGGCCCTGCCTTCTCCGCGTGCCGGGGAGGGAGGAGCGGCGTAGGGCGGGCCGTGGCCCGCCGTGCAACCGGTTCGGCGGCCATGGGCCACCCTACGAATCAGGCAGGAGATACCGGGTTCGTTGCGTAGGGCGGGCCATGCCCGCCGTTCCAAGGATTCGGCGGCCATGGGCCGCCCTACGGCTGGAGTCGTCGCCTACGAGCCGCTGACCCGCCGCTCCCAGGCCCAGGCGTGGGCGACGATGGTGGCCAGGTCCGCGTAGTGCGGCTGCCATTTGAGCGCCTGGCGCGCGGC
Source organism: uncultured beta proteobacterium (assembly GCA_963696505.1). Lineage (GTDB taxonomy): Bacteria > Pseudomonadota > Gammaproteobacteria > Burkholderiales > Rhodocyclaceae > CAVOKN01. The sequence continues at coordinate 66,736 of CAVOKN010000009.1, forward strand.
GGTCGAATCGGCCACCAGCCGCGCCGGATCGCCGGCGCGCCGCGGGGCATCGATGGCGGCGATGGTCCGGCCGGTTACCCGCTGCACCGTGTCTATGACTTCCTGCACCGAAAAGCCGTTGCCGTTGCCCAGGTTGAACTGCGCGCTGGCACCGCCGGCCATCAGGTGGTTGACGGCGGCGAGATGCGCCTCACACAGGTCCACGATGTGGATGTAGTCGCGGATGCAGGTGCCGTCCGGCGTATCGTAGTCGCGGCCGAAAACCTGGACCGACTTGCGCCGCCCCGAGGCAACCTGCAGCAGCAGCGGAACCAGGTGGGTTTCAGGCTCGTGGCGTTCCCCCAGCATGCCTCCGGGATCGGCCCCGGCGGCATTGAAGTAGCGCAGGCACACCGCCTTGAGGCCGTGGGCGCGGTCAAAGTCCGCCAGCGTCTGCTCCACCATCAGCTTGGACAGGCCATAGGGATTGATCGGCCGCTTCGGGTGGAATTCGTCTATCGGCACCCGCTCCGGCTCGCCGAAGATCGCCGCGGTGGACGAGAAGATGAAGCGCTTCACGTCGTGGGCGACCATCGCCTCCAGCAGGTTGAGCGTGTTGCAGTAGTTGTTGCGGTAGTACCTGCCCGGCGCCTGCACCGATTCGCCCACCTGTATGAAGCTGGCGAAGTGCATCACCGCGTCGAAGGCATGCAAAGCGAAGACGGCGTCCAGCGCGGCGCGGTCGGCCAGGTCGGTCTCGACGAATTCCCCGCCGATCACCGCGTCGCGGTAGCCGGTAACCAGGCTGTCGAGCGTGACCACACCATGGCCCCGCTCCAGCAGCATCTTCACCATGTGCGAGCCGATGTAGCCTGCCCCGCCCACCACCAATACCTTCATCGATCAGCCCCGCCCGTAGGTATCCTGAAACCGCACGATATCGTCCTCGCCGAGGTAGGCGCCGGACTGCACCTCGATCATCTCGAGCGGCAGCTTGCCCGGGTTCTCCAGGCGATGGCGTATGCCGATGGGGATGTAGGTGGACTGGTTCTCCGACAGCAGAAACACCTCGTCGCCGCGGGTCACCCGCGCCGTGCCGCGCACCACCACCCAGTGCTCGGCGCGGTGGTGGTGCATCTGCAGCGATAGCGACGCACCGGCGTGCACCACGATGCGCTTGACCTGGAAGCGCTCGCCGTCGTCGATGCTGTCGTAATAGCCCCAGGGACGCTGGATCTTGCGGTGCGCCGACACTTCCGGGCGACCGCCGGATTTCAGCCGCTCGACGATGCGCTTGACCTCCTGCGTGCGGTCCTTGGCCGCCACCATCACCGCGTCGGGTGTTTCCACCACCACCAGATCGACCAGGCCAACGCAGGCCACCAGCCGGCCGCTGGAAATCGCCAGGGTGTCGCGCGTGTCGTGGAGCATGACATCGCCCTGGACGACATTGCCCGATGCATCCTTGGCGTTGACGCTCCACAGCGCGTCCCAGGCGCCGACATCGGACCAGCCCGCCGCGAGGGGAATCACCGCCGCGCGCCGCGCGCCTTCGCCCTGCGCGCTGCTTACCTTTTCCATCACCGCGTAGTCGATCGAGTCGGAGGGGCAGGCTACGAAGGCTTCGCGTCCGATCCGCAGGAAATCGCGGTCCTGTTCGCGCGCGTCGAAGGCCTTGCGGCAGGCGTCGAGGATGTCGGGACGGTGGCGGCCGATCTCCGCCAGCCAGGCCGAGGCGAGCATGACGAAGATGCCGCTGTTCCAGAAATACTCGCCGGAATCGAGGTAGCGCTGGGCGGTGGCCTGGTCCGGCTTCTCGACGAAGCGATCCACGACGTAAGCATGGCCACGGGACAGCCCAGTGAGCGGCGCGCCGCGGTGAATGTAGCCGTAGCCGGTCTCGGGTGTGTCGGGGGCGATGCCGAAAGTCAGTAGCGTGCCCCCGGCGGCGAGGCCGGAGGCCAGGCGCAGCGCGTCGCGGAAGGCACGGCCGTCGCGGATCACGTGGTCCGCCGGCATCACCGCCAGCACCGGGTCGGCGCCGTCGGCGCTCGCGCACAGCGCCGCCAGGGTCAGCGCCGGAGCGGTGTTACGGCCCACCGGTTCGAGCAGTATGGCGCGCGGCGGCTTGCCGGCCTGGCGCATCTGCTCGGCGACGATGAAGCGGTATTCCTCGTTCGACACGACCAGCGGCGGCGCGAGTTCGAGGCGGTCCTCGCCGGCCTCCGCGTCGAGGCGCAGCGCGGTGGCCTGGAGCATGGTCTGCTCGCCGCACAGCGGCAGGAGTTGTTTCGGATGCTGCTCGCGGGATAGCGGCCACAACCGCGTGCCGGAACCGCCCGAGAGGATCACTGGCTGAATCTGCATGGCTTCGCTCGGATGAAGAAAGAGAGGCGCTGGCTACAGCCCCACACCATAGTGGTCGCGGTACCAGGCGACAAAGCGCCCCAGCCCATCCGCGATGGAGGTGCTAGGCGTGAAGCCGGTGTCGCGCGTGAGGGCGTCGATGTCGGCGTAGGTGGCGGGAACGTCGCCGTCCTGCATCGGCAGGAAGTTCTTGTCCGCTACGCGGCCGAGCAGGCGCTCCAGAGTCTCGATGAACTCCATCAAGGCTACCGGCCGATGGTTGCCGATGTTGTACAGGCGATAGGGCGCGTTGCTGTATGCCGGATGCGGCGCTTGCGCGTCGAAACCCGGATCGGGCTGCGCCACCCGGTCGAGGACGCGGACCACGCCCTGCGCGATGTCGTCGATGTAGGTGAAGTCGCGCTGCATCTTCCCGTGGTTGAACACGTCTATGGGCTGGCCGGCGAGGATTGCCTTGGTGAAGGAGAAGTAGGCCATGTCGGGCCGGCCCCAGGGACCGTACACGGTGAAGAAGCGCAGCCCCGTCGTCGGCAGGCGGTAGAGATGGCTATAGGTGTGGGCGATCAACTCGTTGGCCTTCTTCGTCGCCGCGTACAGGCTCACCGGGTGATCGACGTTGTCGCTCTCGGAGAAGGGCATGCGCACGTTGCCGCCATAGACGCTCGAGCTGCTGGCGTAGACCAGGTGCTCGATGCCGTGGTGGCGACAGCCCTCCAGCACATTGAGGAAGCCCACCAAGTTGCTATCGGCATAGGCGTGGGGGTTTCTCAGCGAGTAGCGCACGCCCGGCTGGGCCGCCAGGTGCACCACGCGGTCGAAGCCGTGCTCGGCGAACAGGCGCTCGACGGCGTCGCGCCGCGCCAGATCGAGTCGGACGAAGCGGAAGCCCGGCGCCGGTGCGAGGCGCGCGAGCCGCGCCTCTTTCAATCCCACGTCATAGTAGTCGTTGAGGCTGTCCACCCCCACGACCTCATCGCCGCGGGCCAGCAGCAACTGGGCGACGTGCATGCCGATGAAGCCGGCGGCGCCGGTAACCAGGACTTTCATGGGCGCGAATGCAGCATGGTTCGGAAGCCCGCGATGTTACCCGACTCGGGCGAGTTCCTGCATCGCCGGTTCCAGGCAGCGCTCCCACGACGGCAACTCGAGACCGAAACGCTCCATGAAGCGGGTGCCGTCCATGCGCGAATTGGCGGGACGGGGCGCCGGCAGCGGATAGTCGGCCGTCGCGATCGGCGCGACTCCCCTCGCCTTCACCGGCAAGGACATGCCGCGCGCCAGTTCCACGATGCGGCTGGCGAAGCCGTGCCAGCTCGTCTCGCCCTGCGCCGTGAGGTGGTAGAGGCCCGATTCGAAGCGACCGGCGCTTCTCAGACGCTGACTTTCGCGCAACGCATGGGCGGTGGCATCGGCGATCAGCCGCGCCCAGGTGGGTGCGCCGATCTGGTCGGCGACGACGCGCAGTTCGTCCCGTTCCGCCGCCAGCCTCAGCATGGTGCGCAGAAAGTTGTGGCCGCGCGCGGCATAGACCCAGCTGGTGCGCAGGATCAGGTGGTCGGCGCCGCTGGCACGCACTCCCTCTTCCCCGGCGAGCTTGCTGCGGCCGTAGGTGCTGCGCGGGTTCGGTTCGTCATCCTCGACATAGGGCGCTGCCTTGGTTCCGTCGAAGACGTAATCGGTCGAGTAGTGGATGAACAGGGCGCCTACGCTCTGCGCCGCCCGGGCCATCGCCGCCGGCGCGTCGCCGTTGATACACAGCGCCAGGTCTGGCTCGGCCTCCGCCTTGTCAACCGCGGTGTAGGCGGCAGGGTTGACCACGACATCGGGCCGGACGCGAGCGATGAACTCGGCACATTGGCCGGATCTGGAAAGGTCGAACTCCGCCCGCGGCGGCACCAGCACCTCGCCCAGCGGCAGCAGGCAGCGGGCCAGTTCCCAGCCCACCTGGCCGCCGGCACCGGTGAGCAGGAGGCGGGTCAAGGGAAGACCTCGGCCGTGGCGACACCCGATCCCTGGGCGTCCTTGGCGGACACCAGCGGCGCCCCCTGCACCGGCCACGGAAGGGCAAGGTCCGGGTCGTTCCAGCGGATGCAGCGCTCGTGCTCCGGTGCCCAGTAGTCAGTGGTCTTGTAGAGGAACTCGGCGGCGTCCGACACGACGAGGAAACCGTGGCCGAAGCCCTCGGGAATCCACATCATGCGTTTGTTTTCGGCCGAGAGTTCCGCTGCCGCGTAACGGCCAAAGCTTGGCGACGAGCGCCGCAGGTCCACCGCCACGTCCCACACCGCGCCGCGGACCACCCGCACCAGCTTGCCCTGGGGCTGGCGGATCTGGTAGTGCAGGCCGCGCAACACGCCGCGCGCCGAGCGCGAATGGTTGTCCTGCACGAACTCGGGATCGAGCCCCGTCGCCTCGCGGAAGGCACGGCGGTTGTAGCTCTCGAAGAAGAAGCCGCGTGCGTCGCCGAACACCTTCGGTTCGAGGATCAGCACTTCCGGCAGGGCGGTTGGTATGACGTTCATGATTCTCGATGGCTCCGATCGCAGGGTGGAACAGCGCCGCAGGCGCGCATCCCACCATCGGGGGCGTTCGATGTCGGCTCCGGCTTGCGGCCTTGAGCCGGCCTGCGGATTTGGCTCAGAACACCCGCTCGTCCAGCATGCGCAGCAGATACTGGCCGTAGCCGTTCTTCGCCAGCGGTGCGGCGAGGCGGCGCACCTGTTCGGCGTCGATGTAAGCCATGCGGAAGGCGATCTCCTCCGGACAGGCGATCTTGAGGCCCTGGCGCTTTTCTATGGTCTGGATGAACTGGGACGCCTCGATCAGCGATTCGTGGGTGCCGGTATCGAGCCAGGCGTGGCCGCGGCCCAGCACCACCACCTCGAGATCGCCCATCTCCAGATAGCGGCGGTTGAGATCGGTGATCTCCAGCTCGCCCCGCGCCGAGGGCTTGAGCGATTCGGCGATCTCCACCACTCGACGATCGTAGAAGTAGAGCCCGGTGACGGCGTAGCGCGAACGCGGCTGGGTCGGCTTTTCTTCCAGACTGATCGCGCGGCCCTGACGGTCGAACTCGACCACGCCGTAGCGCTCCGGATCGGTAACGGCGTAGGCAAACACGGTGGCGCCGGCACGCCGCTTCGCGGCGGCATCCAGATCCTGGGCGAACTCGTGGCCGTAGAAGATGTTGTCGCCCAGCACCAGCGCGCTGTCATCGTCGCCGATGAAGTCGCGGCCGATGATGAAGGCCTGGGCAAGCCCGTCCGGCGAGGGCTGGACCGCGTAGCGCAAAGTCAGGCCCCAGTGGGCGCCGTCACCAAGCAACTGCTCGAAGCGCGGCGTGTCCTGGGGCGTGGAGATGATCAGGATGTCCCGCATACCGGCCAGCATTAGCGTCGTCAACGGGTAGTAGATCATCGGTTTGTCATAGATCGGCAGCAGTTGCTTGGATACCGCCTGGGTCACCGGATACAGCCGCGTGCCCGAACCGCCCGCCAGGATGATGCCCTTTCTCATGCGCCGCTCCGCTCGCCGTAGTTGCGGTCCATCCATTTGCGATAGTCGCCGCTGGTCACGCCCGCCACCCAGTCGCCGTGTTCGAGGTACCACGCCACGGTCTTGCGGATGCCGCTGGCAAAGGTCTCCGCCGGCCGCCAGGAGAGCTCATGTTCGATCTTGCGCGCGTCGATGGCGTAGCGCCGGTCGTGCCCGGGCCGGTCCTGCACGTAACGAATCAGATCCGCGTGGGGCTTCACCGGCGAATCCGGATGCAATTCGTCGAGCAGGGCGCAGATGCTGCGCACGATCTCGATGTTCGGCATCTCGTTCCAGCCGCCGATGTTGTACACCTCCCCCACCCGCCCGCGCGCCAGCACCGTGCGGATCGCCGCGCAGTGGTCGCCGACGTACAGCCAGTCCCTCACGTTCATGCCATCGCCATAGATCGGCAAGTGCTTGCCGGCCAGCGCGTTGGCGATCACCAGGGGGATCAGCTTCTCCGGGAACTGGAACGGCCCGTAATTGTTCGAGCAGTTGGTGGTGAGCGTCGGCAGACCATAGGTGTGCTGGTAGGCGCGCACCAGATGGTCGGAGGCCGCCTTGGACGCCGAGTAGGGACTATTGGGGCTATAGGACGTGGTCTCGGTGAAGGGCGCGTCCTGCGGGCTGAGGGAACCATAGACCTCGTCCGTGGACACGTGGAGGAAGCGGAAGCCCTGTTGCGACTCGCCTTCGAGCCCACCCCAGTAAGCACGCGCGGCCTCCAAGAGGCTGAACGTGCCCTCGATGTTGGTGCGGATGAACTCGCCCGGGCCGTGGATCGAGCGATCCACATGGCTTTCCGCCGCGAAATGGACAATCGCTCGCGGACGGTGCTCGGCGAGCAGGTGCTCGACCAGATCGCGGTCGCAGATGTCGCCGCGCACGAAGACATGGCGCGGATCGTTTTCCACGGCCGCCAGGTTGGCCAGATTGCCGGCATAGGTGAGCTTGTCGAGATTGAGGACTGGCTCGTCGGTCGCGGCGAGCCAGTCCAGCACGAAGTTCGAGCCGATGAAACCGGCGCCACCGGTGACCAGGATCATGGCCACGTCACCCTGGTGGCGGACAGGTGCGCGATCGCGCCGCTCATTTGGCCGGCGTCCCCTTGTCCGCAGCACCGGCAGCCGGTGCTGCCGCAGGCGCCGAGGTCGGAGCGGATGCAGCCCCGTCCATGACCGACTTGCCCTCGTCGGCCGGCTTGGCGAATTCGCCCAGGTACTCGATCTTCGCCGCCTCGCGCAGTTTCTTCAGCTCGGCCGCCGCGATTTCGGTGCGCTTCTGATTGCTCAGGAATTGCTCGATGACGGGTTTGGCCTGGGCTTCATCCAGCGGCTGGGCCTGGGACGCGACCACCTGCACCACCAGCAGTCCCGCCGGCATCGGCAGGATCGCCGTCTGGCCGTCCTTGAGCTGATGGAACTTGGGAAGCACTTCCAGCGGAAGTTGCTCCGCCGCCTTGGCGCCCTGGTTGGTGGCGAACTGGATATTCTTGGTCTTCAGCCAATTGACGACGTCGTTGAGCGATTTCGCTTTCGCCATCTGCGCCTGCAGCGCGGGCAGCACGTCCTGCTGGGCATTGATGGCGATCTCGCGCAGGTTATACACGCGCCGCTCCTTGAACAGCTCGGGATGCTTGTCGTAGTAGTCCTTGATTTCCTGCTCGCTGGGTTTCGCCGCGCCGGCAGCGACCTTTTCGAGGTAGGCCCGCGACAGGATCTCCCGGCGCGACGTCTCGATGGCCTGAACCACCTTCGGATCCACATCGAGCTTCTGCTCCGCGGCCTTCTGCACCAGAACCTCCTGGTCGATGAGCCGATCGAGAATCTGGCGCCCGGCAGCCTTGGCCTGCTCCGGCGGCACCGCCGTGGCGCGGGACAGCATGCCATTCACCTGCTCGACCGAGATCTCGGCGGCATTGACCTTCGCCGCGGCAGGTGCGCTTGGCTTCTTCTCGACAGTGGCCTCCTTGGGCTTGCCTGCCTCCCTGCCGCAGCCGGCGGCAGCGAAGACGATGGCGACGGCGGTCAGCATCAGACGGAGGTTGGACATTCGGCTCATCAGGCATCCTTGTGGGAGAATGGGTTGGATCGCGCAACAGGCAGGATTGCACGAAAAGGCGCGCATTGTAGCAACAGAAGGGTATGCGGTTCCGCATCGGGACGCACCCCACCGCTGGCAGATCCCGATCCACCTTCCGGAGTCAGCCGCTAATGGCCGCATCGATGGTCAACACGCCGAAGTCCCAGTTCCATCCTTGGGCGCCAGCGTCGGCGCCTGCCACCCAGCGGATCACGACGTGGCGCCTTCTGGCGCTGCTCCTGCTGTGTGCCGCGGCGTTTCTACCGGCTGCTGTTTCGGCCGCCGAACCGGATCCGCCCTCGCCCCGCAGCCTGCTCCTGATCGCCTCCAACCGGATCAGCGACGCAAGTTTCAGCCGCACGGTGGTCCTCGTGACCCAGCATGGCGGCGGGGGACCGATCGGGGTCGTACTCAACCGGCCTTCGGAACTGGTCCTCGCCGACATCTTTGATCAGGAGCAGGCGCTGCGGGGCCGGAAGGACCGCCTGTTCATCGGCGGCCCGGTCTCGCGCCATACGCTGGTCTTCGTGCTGCGCGCCGACAAGCAGCCAAAGAGCGCGGTCGAGGTGCTCTCCGGCCTCTACATGAGCCTTGACCCCGAAGAATCCCTGCGACGGCTGCGTCAGAGCGCCGCCGAGACCAGCGTGCGGGTCTACGCGGGCTATGCAGGCTGGGCGCCGGGACAGCTGGAAAAGGAAATCGCCCATGGCGACTGGCATCTGCTGCCCGCCGATGCCGACACCATCCTGAGCGCCGAACCGGAATCCCTCTGGGAAGCCCTGGTGCGTCGCGCCTCGATCAAGACGGTCCGTGCCGATCTGCCGCAGTGACTCCGCCCTGTGCTCAAGTTGGAACAGGGCGCGCCGATACCCGACGCGTTCGTCAACTGTGGCGAGTCGCGTTAGCCTGAGGAAAGGGAAGCCATGACAGACCGCAGCCCTTCGCTCTCCGTAGCCGGGACCGGCGCGGCGACGGACAACTCATCGGGCATCATCGCCGTTCCCCGGCTGGTCAAACCGGAGCCCGCAGTCCTTCTCAGGGAGCCCCTGCTCGACGCCGCGGAAAACCTCGTCGGGTATGAACTCAAGCTCGACAGCGCCTTCACCGACGGCAAGGACATCAACGCCAGGCTTCTCGCCCAGCTTGCGATCCTCGACGTCGGCGCCGTCTCGGAACACCGCCTGATTCTCGTCAGCGTCGACGGAAACGCACTGCAACAGGCTGATCTCCATCAACTACCCCGCGACAAGGTGATCCTCGTGGTGCGCCTGCCGGCTGCGCTGCCGGTTGCCTTGGCCGCCACCCTCAAACAGGTCTGGGCCCAGGGTTTCTGCATTGCCCTCGACGACTACACGTTCGCCGCCGACCAGCGCTACCTCCTCGACGCTGCCTCCTACGTGCGGGTCAACGTGTCCCGGTTCAACGGCCTCGAACTTGCCCGCTACGCCAGTTCCCTGCTGGATGAGTCCGGCGTGCGGCTGATCGCCGCCAATGTGCGCTCGCGCGACGAATTCGACGCCTGCCGCAAACTTCCCTTCGACTACTACCAGGGAGCATTCTTCACCACGCCGCGCATGCGCCCGGATGCCCGAATCGATCAGCCCCGTGCCCAGGTCATCGAAATCCTGAACCTCGTGCGCGAGAAAGCGGAACTTGCTGCCATCGAGCGCGTCCTGCGGCGCGACCCTACCCTGGTGTATCGCTTGCTGCGCTACATTAATTCCCCGGCGGTCGGCCTGAACCGCGATATCCGCTCCATCTCCCACGCCCTGGTACTCCTCGGCTACCAACCCCTCTACCGCTGGCTGACGCTGCTGCTCTTCGCGTCCGGTCCCGATGCCCAGCGCAAGCGTGCGCTGTTCACCCACGCCCTGGTGCGCGGCCGGCTGATGGAACTGGCGGGCCGGGCGAGCCTTTCTGGAACCGAAACCGACAGCCTGTTCGTGACCGGCATCTTCTCGGTTCTGGACAGTCTCCTCGACGTGCCGCTGCGCCAGGCGCTTGCGGCGATCCGGCTGCCGCAGCCCGTGACCGCCGCGTTGCTGGAGAACAGCGGAATCTACGCGCCCTGCCTGCAACTGGCGATTGCCTGCGAGGGTACGGGGCGGGAACGGATTCACGAACTCGCGGCGGAATGCGGACTCAGCCCGGAGGCCGTCAATGCGGCCCATTTCGAGGCAATCCTGTGGGCGGAATCCCTGGACTGAGCTTCAGCGGCCAAGGCGCGGATGGGCCTGGGGCGCCGGATCCCGCAATACCAGGTCGGGCAGCGAGAACGGCGCAAGCCGCTCCAGGAAGTCGATCAGTTCCAGCAACGGCGAGTTGCTGAAGAAGCGCGCCTTCGGCTCCCCCGCCCCGATGCGGTCGGCATAGGAATGGAGTTCGTAGGGCGTGTCGCCCACGCCGTCGCCGTTGCGGTCGAAGCCCCGGTAGTCGTCCCAGTAATTGCCGTGCCAGTCGTTCGCGGCCGCGTCGCCGAAACCCACCGTGACGACCTGCGTCAGGTTGTGCTCGAAACGGTTGCCGTGCACGATGTGTCCGCCCGACTCGCCATAGAACATGATTCCGGTGACGCTGTGGGCGATGCGGTTGCCCAGGACGCTGATGCGGTTGAGCGGATGCATCGGCGAATCGGCCATGATGCCCACCCCGCAATGCACGATTTCGTTGTCCTGGATCAGCGCCGCCGCGGTTTCCTTGAGCCCGATGCCCGCACCGGAATGGCTCACGGCATGCAGTATGCGGTTGCCGCGTATCACCAGGCCTTCCGAATTCAGGGCGAACACGCCGCCGCTGTTGTGGCTGAAGGTGTTGCCCTCGACCAGCGTGCGTCCGGCGAAGATCATGTGGAGCGCCGTGCGCCCGCCGCTCACCCGGTTGCCGGTGATGCGGTTGCGCTTCGAGTTGGCGAGCGCGATGTCGCGCGCATCGGCGATGTCATTGCCCTCGATCCGGTTGTCGAAGCTGTACCACATGCGGATCGCATCGCCCCGCTCCGCCGGGGCGGCGTGGCGGGAGCGGATGCGATTGGCGCGCACCCGACTTCCCTGCGCCTCGTGCAGCACAACGCCGAACAGCACGTCCTCCAGCACGTTCTCCTCGATCGTGTGGCCGCTGCCCTCGATCCTGATCGCCGCATCGATATGGTCGTGCAGATCGCCCGAGCGGATGACGCGCAGGCCGCGCAGCGTCACACCCTTGCCGCGTACCGTGATCACCGTGCCGCGGCCGCCCCCGTCTAACGTAACGCGACCCTGCCCTTCGAGCGTAATCGGCTTGTCGATGACCAGCGGCCCGGCATGCAAGCCCGGCGCGGCTTGCAGTCGGGAGCCCGGCGGCGCCGCATCGATGAGTTCCTGGAGGCTGGCGGCGTGACCCACGTTCAGCAGCAACGCAAGCAGCATCAAAGACAGCCAATGCACGGCGGGCGGCACGGATCGAGTGCAAAACCGCCATGGTGGCAAACGCCGCCGCGCCTGCATTGACCCAGGCCAAGTAGGCCGCGGCAACTTGCCGCGCAGCCGCTCAGGTCCCCGGGGTGAGGAAGATCCGGGTGGTCTTGATGCTGACGAAGTCGGCCATCGGCTGGATCTTCACCCGGCTCACTCCCGCCGCCTTGAGCCGCTCGACGAAGAACACGCTGTCCGCCGCATTCGGTGTCACCACCGTCGCCCGGAACTGCCGTCTTGCGGCAAACTGTCCCACCTGGGCGAGCAGTGTTTCGAGGCCCCCCTTGTCGCCCACCAGATCCGGCGTAAGCGCGATCGCGATGGATCCCAGGCTGTTGTCCTGACGCAGGTTGACCACGGCATCGGCACCCTTGGTCTTGCCCACGCGGCGGGCAAACTCGTCGGGCGATTCCGCCCCGGCCGCAAGTGCAAACTGAACGGCCAGAATCCAAGCGGTCAGCCACCGCAGTGAACGCAAGAGTGTCGAATTCATGCCGATTTCCCGGAAGTGACCGCCCATTCTACCGCCGGACCCGCATACGGCCCGGTTAAAGTCCTGTCAGGCGATGGCCGATACCCGGCCACACACTGCTCCAGGCCAGGCTCCGCCATGATAGACAAGCCTCTTGAATCCCTCGACGCCTGGGTCGCCCACCTGAGCCGGACCGAGATCCCGGTGCTTCGTCGCACCATCCGCGAACTGGAGCAACTGCGCGGCAACGAGGACAGCGTGAGCGGCCGCGAGATCGCCCGCGTCGTGCTGCAGGATCCACTGATGGCTGTCAAGGTTCTGGCCTACCTCGAAGCCCACCGCCGGCACAGCCAGACCACCGACATCACGACCATCGATCGCGCGATCATGATGCTGGGCATCACGCCCTTCTTCCGCAACTTCGAGCGCCTCGATCCGGTGGAGGAGCAACTCGCTACCCATCCTCAGGCGCTGCTCGGCCTGCTCAAGGTCGTTGGCAGGGCCCGCCGTGCGGCCCACTACGCCCGCGACTGGGCGATCCTGCGCCACGATCTGGATCTCGATGAAATCACCCTGGCAGCCCTGCTGCGCGACATCGCCGAGATCCTCCTGTGGTGCTCGGCGCCCGCGCTGGCACTGGAAGTCGGCCGGCTCAAGGCCGACAATCCCGGCATGCGCAGCCGCGTAGCCCAGACCGCGGTGTATGGCGTGCGCGTCCTCGAACTGCAGATGGCCCTGAGCCAGGCCTGGCACCTGCCGGAACTGCTGCTGAACCTGATGAACGAGGCCCAGGCGGCCCATCCGCGTGTGCGCAACGTCGCATTGGCGGTCAATCTGGCGCGCCACGCCGCGGAGGGCTGGAGCGACCCGGCGCTGCCCGACGACTTCAAGGCCATCGCCGACCTGCTGCACCTGACTCCCGACAGTGTAATGATGCGACTCGGGATCGATCCCTACACGATCCCGGAGCGCACCGGTTCGCCCGCCGCCTAAGACGATCCCGCTGCGCGCCGTTCCAGCCCCTCCCAGCGCGCCAACGCGGCCTCGACTTCCTGTTCCAGCGCCTGAAGGCGGGCCCCCAGTTCCTTGCCGCCCTGCGGATTCTCCCGATAGAACGTAGGATTGGCGAGATTCGCCGCCACCGCCTTGTGCTCCGCCTCCAGTGCCTCGATGCGGGCCGGCAGGCCTTCCAGCTCCTGCGCCTCCTTGTAGCTCAAGCGCGTCCTTGGCGGCGCCGCCGTGGGGGATTCCGGCGTCTTGCGCGGACTGACTTCGCGCCGGGCCGCCACCGGTTCCGGCCGGGCAGCCCGGACCCGCTCCAGGTCTTCGTAGCCGCCGGCGTATTCGCGCCAGACGCCGTTGCCCTCGCTGGCGATGACCTGGGTGACCACGTTGTCGAGAAAGCTGCGGTCGTGGCTCACCAGGAACACCGTCCCCGCGTAGTCGGCAAGCAGTTCCTCCAGCAGTTCCAGTGTCTCGATGTCGAGGTCGTTGGTCGGCTCGTCCAGCACGATGACGTTTGCCGGACGGCTGAACAGCCGCGCCAGCAGCAGCCGGTTGCGCTCGCCGCCGGAGAGCGAGCGCACCGGCGAGCGAGCCCGCTGCGGCGGGAAAAGGAAGTCCCCGAGGTAGCTCATGACGTGCTTGCGCGTGCCGCCGATCTCGACGTACTCCGCGCCCTGGCTGATGACGTCCGCCACCGCCGCATCCTCGTCCAGCGCGGCGCGAAACTGGTCGAAATAGGCCACGGCGATCCGTGTGCCGAGGCGCACGCTGCCGGAGTCCGCGACGATCTGGCCGAGGATGAGCTTCAGAAGCGTGGTCTTGCCCGCCCCGTTGGGGCCGACGATGCCGATGCGGTCGCCGCGCAGGACGCGGCACGAGAAGTCGCGCACCACGATCCGGTCCCCATAGCGCTTGGACACGTTCTCCAGCTCCGCCACCAGCTTGCCGGAACCCTCGCCCCGCTCCACCGCAAGTCGCACCTGGCCGAGGCGCTCTCGCCGCGCCGCCCGCTCGCGGCGCAAATGCTCCAGCCGCCTCACGCGGCCCTCGTTGCGGGTGCGCCGCGCCTCGATGCCCTTGCGGATCCACACCTCCTCCTGCGCCAGCAGCTTGTCGAAGCGTGCCGCCTGCTGCGCCTCTATCTCCAGTTCCTCCTGTTTGCGCGCACGGTAGGCGGCGAAGCTGCCGGGGTAGCTCGCGAGCCGCCCGCGGTCCAGTTCGACGATGCGACTGGCGACGCGGTCAAGGAAGCGCCGGTCGTGGGTCACCACCATCACCGCACCGCGGAAGTCGACGATGGTGCGCTCCAGCCACACGATGCCGTCGACATCGAGGTGGTTGGTTGGCTCGTCGAGCAGCAGCAGCTCCGGCTCCCCGGCCAGCGCCCGCGCCAGCGCGACGCGCTTGATGCCGCCGCCGGAGAGCGTCCCGGCGGCGACGTCGCCGTCGAGGCCGAGGTCGCTCAGGGTCTGCTCGACCCGGGTGTTGAGGCGCCACACGTCCTCATGCTCGAGCTCGGCCTGCAGGCGGTGCAGTTCCTCCATCGCCGCCTCGTCCGCCCCGCCATCGAGGCGACGAGTCAGGTCGTGGAAGGCGGCGAGCAGCGTCCGGGCCTTGCCCACGCCTGCGGCGACGGCCTCGAACACGGTCTGGCCCGGCTCGATCACGGGCTCTTGGGGAACGAAGGCGACCCGCAGACCGGGGCTCAGCCAGCAGCTTCCGTCGTCGAGCCGCGCCTCACCGGCGAGGATCCGCAGCAGGCTCGACTTGCCGCTGCCGTTGCGGCCGATGAGAGCGATGCGCTCGCCGGCATCGATCTGCAATTCGGCATGGTCGAGAAGGGCGAAATGGCCGAAGGCAAGGCTGGCGTCGTCGAGGATTGCAAGCGGCATCTGAGGGTAGCTGAGAAGCGGTGGGCAGTCGGCGTGGCATGGCGCGGGCCATGCCCGTAGCGTGGCGGGATTATATCGGAGCGGATAGAATGCTCGCCCGCGCCCCCGTAGCTCAGTGGATAGAGCACCTTCCTCCTAAGAAGGGGGTCACACGTTCGATTCGTGTCGGGGGCGCCATCGGTTCCCCTGCGGCGCGAGGAGTGTTGTCATGAGCGGATGGAGCTGTCCCCACGATCTGAATGGCATTTGTCAGCGGGTGCAGGGCGCTGTCTGCGATCCCGGCATGCGTGGCTGCGTGCTGCACGGCAAGGTGGTCTTCGCCAGCGAGGACAAGAACCTGGAGCGCAGGCCGGTCAAGGCGTCGCAGCCGGAGCCCGAGAGCAAGGCGGCGAAGCCTTCCGCCCGCCCGCGCCGCGGGCTGCCCTTCTGAGTGCCCCCAGGGCCGGGCTACGCCCAGCCCGCCCCCCCGAGGGGGTCAAGGGAACTTGGGGCGGCCCGGCGTTTCCTTGAGAGCCCGCGCACAGGCTCGCCCCGGCCGAGCCACAGCAACGATACCGTCACGCCACACGCTGCACGCTGCATCGGCACCTGCCGGCATGGACGGCAGTTTGCTCGGGAGTGGAGCGGAGCGGAGATGACGTCGCGTCTGACCGGCCTCTATCGCGGCCGGGTGCGCCAAGCCGGGGCAGAGATTGCCGATCTCGACTCCCACCCGGCAGGAAGCGGGTGGCTGCGATGCCTACTTGATTCGGACGAGGTGCGGACGCCCCGGGGCTGGCCTGGCAGGCTCGGCAGCGGGCGCAGTCTCTGGCGACTCGGCAACCGCTGCTTCGGCCTGGGGTATGGCGGATTCCGCCGGTTCCTCTGCTGCCGGGCCGATCTCGAAGGCCATGCCGTAGCCGTTCTCGCGGGCGTAGATTGCGGCGACCTGCTCCACCGGGACGGACAGGTTCTGTGCCGCGCCGCCGAATCGCGCGGCCAAGGTGATGAACTCGTTGCCGAGATGAAGCTGGTGGGCGGCCTCGGGGCCGATGTTGAGGACGATCTGGCCGTCCTTGACATAGGGTCGCGGCACCTCGGTGCGCTCGTCCACCACCACTGCAATGTACGGGGCGAAGCCCTGGTCCATGCACCACTCGAAGATGGCGCGCAGCAGATACGGTTTGGTCGAAGCGAGGCTCACAGTGGGCTGCCGGATGGGGCTTACCGGCGCATGACCTTTTCGGAAGGCGTGAGAGCATCGATGAAGCCCTGGCGGCTGAAGATGCGTTCTGCGTACTTCATCAGCGGCGCGGCCTGTTTGCCGACATCGATGCCATAGTGTTCCAGGCGCCACAGCAGCGGCGCGATGGCGACGTCGAGCATGGAAAACTCGTCACCCAGCATGTGCTTCTGCTTGGTGAAGATCGGCGCCAGTTCCACCAGCCGGTCGCGGACGTGGGCCCGCGCTTTTTCTGCCGATTTGAGATTCTTCTCCAGCGCATCGATGTGGGCGAACAGTTCCTGCTCCAGCGTGAACAGGAGCTGCCGGGCACGGGCGCGCATGATCGGATCCGGCGGCATCAACTGCGGATGGGGGAAGCGCTCGTCGATGTACTCATTGATGATGTTCGATTCGTAGAGCACCAGATCCCGGTCCACCAGCACCGGCACGCGGTTGTAAGGATTGATGACCGCGATGTCCTCGGGCTTGTTGAACAGGTTGACGTCGATGACCTGAAAATCCATGCCTTTTTCGTAGAGCACGATACGGCAGCGATGGCTGAACGGGTCCGTCGTGCCCGAGTAAAGGTTCATCATGGTGCTACCACCCCAGGAATAGTCGGCATCACGCACCACACGCCGTGCGCGTGGTGCGCTCATTTCTCGATGCCCCATGGACTGCATTGGATTCTGTCGCGAGTGCCCAAGCTCAATTGGAATGGCCGTGGATCAGTGCACGTCTTTCCAGAAGTTCTTCTTCAGCGCGTAGGACAGGCCGAAGAGAACAGCCAGCGCGATCAGCACCCAGATGCCGAGTTGCCTGCGGGTTTGAGCGACTGGCTCGCCCATATAGACCAGGAAGGAAACCAGGTCCGCCACCAGTGCGTCGTATTGATCCTTGGAGAGGGTTCCAGGCTTGGCCAGTTGAAGCGTCTTGCGCTCGACCTCGGCACCGTGGCTGTCCTTGGTCTTCTCCACGTGGGCCACCTGCTCGCCCTGGAGTTGCCACAGGGCGTGCGGCATGCCCACGTTCTCGAATACCAGATTGTTCCAGCCGGTGGGCCGATTCGGGTCGCGGTAGAAGGTGCGCAGATAGGTGTAGAGCCAGTCTGCTCCACTGCCGAACTCCGACGCGCGGGAGCGGGCGATCACGGTCAGGTCCGGCGGAGCGGCACCAAACCATTCCTTGGCTTCCGCTGGACGGATGGCGACCTTCATGAGTTCGCCAACCTTGTCGGCGGCGAACATCAGGTTGCCCTTGATCTGTTCGTCCGTCAGGCCGATGTCGTGCAACCGGTTGTAGCGCATGTAGCTCGCGCCATGGCAGTTCAGGCAGTAATTGACGAAGACCTTGGCGCCGTTCTGGAGGGCAGCAAGGTCGCCGGTCTTGTCCGGTGCGGGGTCGAGTTTCAGTTCCGGTCCGCTGGCATAGGCCGCGAGAGGAACGAACAGCAGGGCGAGCAGCAGTCTCTTCGCGTTTTTCATGATTCTCGCGTCCTCAGTGTTTCCACGTCACCCGGTCGGGCTCGGGTTTGCATTTGTCGAGCTTCGTGTAGACCGGCATCAGCAGGAAGAAGCCGAAGTACAGGACGGAGCAGATCTGCGCCAGCAGCGTGCGGACCGGGGTCGGCGGCAGCACGCCGAGGTAGCCCAGGATGAAGAAGGAAACCACGAAGATCGCCAGTGCGCCCTTGTAGATCGGACCGCGGTAGCGGATCGACTTCACCGGGCTACGGTCGAGCCAAGGGAGAAAGAAGAAGACAACCACCCCCGCCCCCATCGCGACGACGCCCCAGAACTTGGCGTCGATGCCGAACAGCGGATAGGTCACCGCTCGCAGCAGCGAGTAGAAGGGCGTGAAGTACCACACCGGAGCGATGTGAGGAGGCGTCTTGAGCGGATCCGCCGGGATGAAGTTGTTGTACTCGATAAAGTAACCGCCGCCCTCGGGGGCGAAAAACAGAATTATCGAGAACACGGCAAGGAAGACCACCACGCCGACGATGTCCTTGACCGTGTAGTAGGGATGGAACGGTATGCCGTCCAGGGGAATGCCGTTGGCGTCCTTCTTCTTCTTGATTTCCACGCCATCGGGGTTGTTCGAACCCACTTCGTGCAGAGCCAGGATGTGTGCCGCCACCAGTCCCACCAGCACGAAGGGCACTGCGATGACGTGGAAGGAGAAGAAGCGGTTGAGCGTCGCGTCGCCGACCACGTAGTCACCACGCACCCACACCGACAGGTCGGGGCCGATGAAGGGGATGGCGGAGAACAGGTTCACGATCACCTGCGCACCCCAGTAGGACATCTGGCCCCAGGGCAACAGGTAGCCGAAGAAGGCCTCGGCCATGAGACACAGGAAGATCAGCACGCCGAAGACCCAGAGCAACTCCCGAGGCTTGCGGTAGGAGCCGTAGAGCATGGCGCGGAACATGTGGAGATAGACGACGATGAAGAAGGCCGAGGCGCCCGTGGAGTGCATGTAGCGGATCAGCCAGCCCCAGGGCACGTCGCGCATGATGTACTCGACGGAGGCGAAGGCCACCGGCACGCCCGCCGCGTTGAGCGAGGCATCGGGCTTGAAGTGCATCACCAGAAGGATGCCGGTAACGATCTGGATCACCAGCACCAGCAGCGCCAGCGAACCGAAGAAGTACCAGAAGTTGAAGTTCTTCGGCGCGTAGTACTCGGATAGGTGGGCCTTCCACATCGAGGTGAGGGGAAAGCGCGCATCGGTCCATTCCAGCAGGTTGCCCAGCAGGCCGCCGTCGGATTTGTATTTCTCGAAGTTGGACGCAGCCATACCTTACGCTCCCTTGGTGTCTTCGCCGATCACAATCTTGGTGTCGGCCAGGTACTTGTGCGGCGGCACCTCCAGGTTGTCCGGCGCCGGCTTGCTCTTGTAAACCCGGCCGGACAGGTCGAAGGTCGAGCCGTGGCAGGGGCAGAAGAAGCCGCCGGGCCAGTTCGGGTCGATTCCCGAATCCGCGCCGGTCTTGAACTTCTCGGTGGGCGAGCAGCCGAGGTGGGTGCAGATGCCCACCACCACCAGGATCTCGGGCTTGATCGAGCGGTTGACGCCGCCGGCGTAGTCCGGCTGCATCGGCTTCGCGGACTCGGGGTCCGCCACCTGGTCGTTGATCTTCGGCAGGGCGTCGAGCATCTCCTTGGTGCGGTGGATGATCCACACCGGCTTGCCGCGCCACTCCACGGTCATCATCTCGCCAGGGCCAAGTTTGCCGATGTCGACCTCGACCGGTGCACCGGCCGCCTTGGCACGCTCGGAGGGCTGCAGACTCGCCAGGAACGGCACCACGGCAGCCACCGTCGCCACGCCACCTGCCGCGGAGGTCGCCACCAGCAGGCGCCGTCTGCCGCAGTTCACTTGTTCTTCATTGCTCATGACCAAGTCCCGAAGGTTGCAAGAAAATAATGCCTGCGTCCGAAAACCGCGGGAGTATACCGAAAACGAGGGGGCGATCAAAGCTTGCCCCGGTAGCGGCTTGTGGAAAAGCCGAGCCGGCTCGCCCTGCCACGAGGCACAGCCGGCGCGGTCCGCCGCCGGCAGGCCCCGGCAGACTCAGGGATTGCGTACCCGCCGAACCAGCGCGGAAGTCAGTTCGCGCGTGCCGGCAGTGCCTCCCAGATCCTTGGTGCGAACCTTGTCCGTATTGAGGGTTGCATCAATCGCCGCACGCAGACGCGTCCCGAGATCCTGACGGCCGACGTGGTCCAGCATCATCGCCGCGGCAAGCAGCAGCGCCAGCGGGTTCGCCATGTCCTTGCCGGCGATGTCCGGCGCCGAGCCGTGCACCGCCTCGAAGATGGCGGCATGCTCGCCGATGTTGGCACCGGGAGCCATGCCCAGTCCGCCGACCAGTCCCGCGATCTCGTCCGAGAGGATGTCCCCAAACAGGTTAGTGGTGACGATGACGTCGAATTGCCAGGGGTTGAGCACCAGTTGCATGGCGCAGGCGTCAACGATGCGTTCGTCCATTTCTATCCGGCCCTTGTAGTGCTCGGCGTACATTTCCCGCGCCGTCTCGAGGAAGATGCCGGTCAGCGCCTTCATGATGTTGGCCTTGTGCACGACGGTAACCTTCTTCCGACCGTGCCGGATGGCGTAGTCGAAGGCGTACCGGCAGATCCGCTTGCAGCCCTGGCGCGTATTTACCCCGGTGGACATGCCCACCGCGTGGGGGTCGCCGTCGATCGGGATGAAGTGCTCGTAACCCATGTAGAGCCCTTCGTTGTTCTCCCGGATCATCACCAGGTCGATGTTCTCGTAGCGCCCGCCGGGGATCAGCGTAAGCGCCGGACGCAAGTTGGCGTAGAGCTTGAATTCTTCCCGCAGGCGCACGTTGGAAGAGCGGTATCCCCCCGCCACCGGGGTTTCGAGCGGACCCTTGAGGGTCAGACGGGTGCGGCGGATGCTGTCTAGAGTGGCCGCCGGCAGCGGATCGCCCGACTCCTTCACCCCGGCCATCCCGGCCTTGTGGGTTTCCCATACGAAGGGGGCGCCGAGGGCCTCCAATACCGCCAACGTCGCCTCAACGATCTCGGGTCCGATGCCGTCGCCGGGAATCAGGGTTGCAGGGATCTGGCCAGTCTTCTCGCTCGTCATCCAATCGTCCTCAGCACGGTTCCGGCCTCAGATTTGCGGACCGGCAGCGCTGCCGGCCTTACGCACAAGCCATAGAAGTCAGTATGGGTATATAAAACCAGTTTATTGTACAAGGCCGCCTGGTTTTCGGCCAGTGCCCGGCGCTGGAATGTGCCAGGCGCTGGAAGAGTCAGCACCCAGCGGGGGCCGGCGCTCAGGGTGTGGGTGTGTTGCGCCAGACGCAGGCGCCCTTGCTCTCCAGGGCGATTTCGTCGAGAACTTGCTCGTGGGCGGCAAGTTCCTCGGCATTCGCTGCCATGATCCGCAGTACTGGACGTTGCTTGGTGTCCAAGCCGATCGCCTCGTCGGCACCCGCCGGATCGAGATCCATGATCAGGCTCTCCTGGCCGCGAGTCATCGCGAGATAGACCTCGGCCAGCAGTTGAGCATCGAGCAGCGCGCCGTGCAAGGTGCGCTGGATGTTGCTGACGCCGTAGCGCTCGCACAGGGCATCGAGGGAGTTGCGCCTGCCGGGGTGGAGGTCCTTGGCCATCCGCAGCGTGTCCAGCACGCCGGTGGTGAACTCGTCCAGAGGGGGGTGCGACACGAGCGAAAGCTCGTTGTTGAGGAAGCCGACGTCGAACGGCGCGTTGTGGATGATCAGTTCGGCGTCCCGCACGAAGTCAAGGAACTCGCCCACCACCTCGCGAAACTTCGGCTTGTCGGCGAGGAACTCATTCGACAGGCCATGCACCGCCAGTGCCCCCGCCTCCACCTGCCGCTCGGGGTTCAGATAGCGGTGGAAGCGCTGGCCGGTCAACTTCCGCCCCATCATTTCGACGCAACCGATTTCTATCACCCGGTCGCCAAGGCGAGACTCCAGCCCCGTGGTTTCGGTATCCAGAAAGATCTGTCTCATTCGTTTCCGCCCGCCAGGCACCGTTTCATTCCGCGCCGCGCCAATTCGTCAGCCCGTTCGTTCTCCGCATGGCCCGCGTGCCCCTTCACCCAGTGCCATTCGACGGTGTGCCGCGCCGCTACGGCGTCAAGTTGCTGCCACAGATCCACGTTCTTCACCGGCTGGCGGTCGGCGGTCTTCCAGCCGCGCCGTTTCCAGCTGTGAATCCACTCGCTGATGCCCTTCTGGACGTATTGCGAGTCGGTATGCACGCGCACCGCGGCGGGCCGCTTCAGCGCCTCCAGCGCCCGGATGACTGCGGTGAGCTCCATCCGGTTATTGGTCGTCGCCGCTTCGCCCCCGCATAGTTCCTTCTCCCGCTCGCCGGCCCGCAGCAGAACCCCCCAGCCTCCCGGTCCCGGGTTGCCGCTGCAGGCGCCGTCGGTGTAGATGTCCACTTCGTTCATGGAAAGTCAGTGTCCGTTGTCCGCCTTCTGTGCCACCGGCGCCAGCGCACGGGCGCGGGCATAGCGTTCGCGCCAGGCGGGCTGGATCAGCCGCATTCCGGCAACCCGCTTGACCGCCTGCACCATGTACGCCGCCCCGGCGATCGGCCACCAGCGGTTGCCCGCCAGTTCCATGAACCTCCAGCGCCGCAGCCAGCGCTCATCCCTGAACGCCGGCGCGTAGCAGCCGAAGCTGCCGAGCTGAGTCTCGAAGCCGAGCAGCTTGAGCCAGTCCCGCAGCCGAAGCACGCTGAGGTAGCTGCCGCGCCACGGAAAGGACGCCTCGCGCCCTGCGGCGAGGCGCCTTACGCCCCACAGGCTGTAGGGATTGAAACCGCTGATCACCACCTGGCCCTCGGGCACCAGCACCCGCTCGACCTCGCGCAGGATCTGGTGCGGATTCGCAGCGAATTCCAGGACATGGGGAAGAATCACCAGATCGAGGCTGTTGGCGGCGAAGGGAAGATGCTCCAGACTCGTCCTGATCCCACCGCCGCCGTCGGGATCGCAGCGCAGCCGCAGTGGCATGCGGTTAGCGCGCAGGAAGTCGCATTCCGTCAAGCCGGCCTGGAGGGCATTGAAGCCGAAGACGTCGGCCACCACGCGGTCGAAGCTCGCCTGTTCCCAGTCGAGAACGTAGCGGCCCTGGGGCGTGCGCAACCAATCACTCAGACCGGGAATTGACATCGGGCGGGGGACAACAACACACTGGCAGTCATGAACGTGGTACCCCTCAAGGCATTTCGGGACAATTATATCTGGCTGCTTCGCCGGGATTCCGACGCGGCAGTGGTCGATCCCGGGGATGCGGCGCCGGTGCTCGATTTCCTCGCCCGCGAAGGGCTGAACCTGCGTGCCATCCTGCTCACCCACCATCACGCCGACCACGTCGGCGGCGTCGCGCAACTGGTCGCGCGTACCGGTGCGAGGGTGTTCGGTCCCGCCAACGACGGCGTAGCGGGTATCGACGTGCCGCTTGCCGAACCGGCGAGCGTGCTGGTGCCGGGTGTCGGGATGGAATTCGCTGTACTGGACGTGCCTGGACACACCCGCGGCCATATTGCGTACTTCGGTCGGGACGGCGACACCAGGCTGCTGTTCTGCGGCGACACCCTGTTCGGCTGCGGCTGCGGCCGGCTGTTCGAGGGCAGCGCCGAACAGATGTGGGCCTCCCTTTCGAAACTCGCCGCCCTGCCGCCCGACACGCGCGTGTTCTGCGCCCACGAGTACACCGAGGCCAACCTCGATTTCGCCTTCGCCGTCGAGCCGGAAAGCCCGGACTTGGCGCAACGCGAGGAGCGTGTCGCCGAACTGCGCCGGCGCCACCTCCCTTCGGTGCCATCCGCCCTCGCGGAAGAGCTCGCCACCAATCCGTTCCTTCGAGTCGGCGAGCCCGCCGTAAGGGCGGCTGCCGCTCGCTTCCGCGGCCGCGAGCTTTCCGACCCCGTCGAGGTTTTCGCCGCCCTGCGCGAGTGGAAGAACAGCTTCTGAAGGCCACCCGGGACGCAAGCCTTGTCGCCGGTTGATGCGGCGCAACCATGCGGCCGCAATGGCCGATGCATCTCCGGCTTCCCCAGGCAAGCGTATCACCCTAAATTCCTTAAGGTTTTTTGTCGCCAGCCGTTCACATTGACGGTCGAGGAAACTGCCACTAACATCCTGTTCTATTTCGAGAGTCGCGCAAATGGCCGGGAAAGCTCACAAGCTTGCAGTTCTGTTTGCCGCCCTCGCGTCGCTGACGCGGGGCTGCCGTAGCCGGCGGCGAGGCCGCCACCGGCGCACTGGTCCATGTTGCGGCGCACAGCACAACCGCCGTCCTTCCCTCCGTCGAACTGGTTCTTCCCGAAGCGCCGCTGATCGAGATCGACGATCCGCTTCCGCTCATTTCCACCATCGACCTGACCGCCCGCCCGGACGATCTCTGGGAGCGAGTCCGCAACGGCTTCGCAATGCCCGACCTGGACAGCGAACTGGTGGCGCGACAGCAGGCCTACTACCTGAACCATCCCCAGTACCTGCTGCGCATCACGGAGCGCAGCCGGCGCTATCTCCACCACATCGTCGAGGAGATCGAGAAGCGCGGCATGCCCATGGAACTGGCGCTGCTGCCGATGGTGGAAAGCGCCTTCAATCCGATGGCCTACTCCCGCGCCCGCGCCTCGGGGCTGTGGCAGTTCATTCCCTCCACCGGCCGGAGCTACCAGCTCAAGCAGGACTGGTGGGTCGATCAGCGGCGCGACATCGTCGCGTCCACCTGCGCCGCCCTCGACTACCTGCAGATGATCTATCAGATGCACGGCGACTGGCATCTGGCGCTGGCCTCGTACAACTGGGGCGAAGGAGCCGTCGGGCGGGCCATCGAGAAGAACCTGGCCAAAGGGCTCCCCACCGATTACCTCAGCCTGAGCGTGCCGGCGGAAACCCGCAACTACGTGCCCAAGCTGCAGGCCCTGAAAAACATTCTCGCGCGCCCCCAACTGTTCGGCGTAAGCCTGACACCGATACCCAATCAGCCCTACTTCGCCACCGTCGAAAAGCCCGGGGACATGGATATTGCCCTGGTCGCGAAGCTCGCCGAGATGCCGGTGCAGGAGTTCGTCGCCCTCAACCCCGGATTCAACCGTCCCGTGGTGACCGGACAGGCCAAGCTGGTACTGCCCGCCGACAAGGTCGAGACCTTCCTCGCCAACCTGGAAGACCACGACAAGCCCCTGGTCAATTGGACCAACTACACCCTCAAGCGGGGTGAGCGCCTGGACCAGGTGGCCGCGCGCTACGGTCTGACCCCTGCCAAGCTGCGCAGCATCAACGGCCTCGGGCCGCGCACCCGCATCGCCGCCGGCCGCACACTGCTCGTTCCGCAGAGCGGCGCCCTGCTGGCGGATGAGTCCGTCCTGGCAAGCCTGCCCACCGCGCCCGGCGACGAAGAGGAAGCCCGTGCGGCGCCGGCAAAGACCCGGACCATCGTGGTGCGCGGCAAGAACGGCGTGAAGAAAGTGATCGTCGTAAAGGTCAAGTCCGGCACCAAGCCGGCCAAGCTCGCCAAGGGCGGAACCACGCGCA
Organism: uncultured beta proteobacterium; assembly: GCA_963696505.1. Lineage (GTDB taxonomy): Bacteria > Pseudomonadota > Gammaproteobacteria > Burkholderiales > Rhodocyclaceae > CAVOKN01. Next base: position 91,792 of record CAVOKN010000009.1, read on the forward strand.
CGGCATCGAAGTCGGCGTCCGCGAAGTCGTCCGCCGGCAAGTCCGGCACCAAGCGCCACGCCGTCGCGAAGAAAGACACCCCCAAGAAGCTCGCCAACAAGAAGAACGGCACGCGCTCCTGAGCCAGCCGTTCGTCTGCCGCCAAGAGGCGAGCCGGCGCCGCAAGCGGGCCGGCGCGTCGTTCAGTTCCGCGCCGGGCCGTGCAGGTGGCAGGCGACGATCCGAGTTCCTCCCAGTCGAACCGATGTCGGATAGTCGCGGCGACACACGTCCATCGCCCGCGGGCAGCGGGGATGGAAATGGCATCCGGCAGGCGGGGCCAGCGGCGAGGGGATGTCGCCCTGCAAGCGGATCACCGGCCGGCCAGCGCCGCGGGACAAGCCGGTTTCCACCAGTGGAACCGCCGACAGCAGCGCCTCGGTGTAGGGATGCTGCGGCGCACGCAGGATCTCCTCCACGGTCCCGCTCTCGACGATGCGCCCGAGGTACATCACCGCCACCTCGTGGGCAAGATAATCCACGACGGCAATGTTGTGGGTGATGAACAGGTAGGACAGCCCCAGGCTGCGCTGGAGTTCCTTGAGCAGGTTGAGGATCTGGGCCTGCACCGAAACGTCGAGCGCACTCGTGGGCTCGTCGCACACCAGAAGCCGCGGGTTCACCGCCAGGGCCCGCGCTACGGCGATGCGCTGACGCTGGCCGCCGGAGAACTCGTGGGGATAGCGTCCCGCCATGTCGGCGTCCAGCCCCACCCGGCGCAGCAATTCCGGCAGACGCTCGCGTGGATCGCCGCCATCGCCCGCACCCAGCGCAGCCATGCCTTCGAGCAGGATGTCCCCCACGCGCATGCGCGGATTGAGCGACGCGTAGGGATCCTGGAAGATCATCTGCAGCGCCCGCCGCAGGGGCCGCATGGAACTGCGCGAGCGCTTGGCCAGATCCTCGCCCTCGAACACGATCGATCCGGCACTCGGCTCGATCAGCTTCAGGATCGCCTTCCCGGCGGTCGTCTTGCCGCAGCCGGACTCGCCGACCAGCGCCAGCGTCCGTCCCGCCGCCACGCTGAGGTCGATGCCGTCCACCGCCTTCACGTGGCCGCGAACCCGCTTCAGCACGCCCTTGCGCACCGGGAAGTGCACCTTGAGGTCGCGCACCTTCAGCAGCGGTCGGGGGGCGCTCAGGTCATCCTGTGCCGTGCGCTGGGCGCTGACTTTCGCCACGGCGCCCCCTTCCCCGGCCGCGTAGAGATGACAGCGCACCCGCTGCCCTGCTGCCACCTCGTGCCAGACGGGAACTTCACTGCGGCAGCGGTCGAAGACGTGGGCGCAGCGGTCGGCGAAGCGGCAGCCGACGAAGCGCCGGGACAGCGGCGGTACCGAGCCGGGGATCGTCTCCAGTTCCCCGCCGCGGCGCGCCGCGGCCGGCAGCGCGGCGAACAGCTTGTGGGTGTAGGGATGGAGCGGCGCCGCGAAGAACCGATCCCGCGGCCCTTCCTCGATCAACTCGCCCGCATACATGACGCCGATGCGTCCCGCCATGCGCGCCACCACGCCCAGGTCGTGGGTGATGAGCAGCATCGCCATGCCGCGCCGCTGCTGGAGTTCCGCCAGCAGGTCCAGCACCTGTGCCTGGATCGTCACGTCCAGCGCCGTGGTCGGCTCGTCGGCGATCAACATCTCCGGTTCGCCGGCCAGCGCCATGGCGATCATCACCCGCTGCTTCATGCCGCCGGAGAACTGGAACGGGAACTCCGCCAGCCGGCGCGCCGCATCGGGAATGCCAACCGCATCGAGCAGCTCGACCGACCTCTTCTCGGCCTGCTCGCCCGAAAGGCCGGCGTGGCGCGCCAGCACCTCGCCGATCTGGGTGCCGACGCTGAGCACCGGATTGAGGCTGGTGGCGGGCTCCTGGAAGATCATGGCGAGGCGGCGGCCGCGCACCTCGCGCATCTCGGCCTCGGTCAAAGTCAGCAGGTCGCGACCGCCTAATCGCACCGTCCCGCCGGCGATGCGACCTGCATCGGGCAGCAGGCGCATCAGCGACAGCGCGGTCATCGACTTGCCGCAACCGGACTCACCCAGCAGGGCGAAGGTCTCGCCCTGGCGCACCTCGAAGGAAACGCCGTCCACCGCCCTCACCCTGCCCGCGGCGGTGTCGATTCCCATGCTCAGGCTGTCGACCTGCAGCAGCGGCGCGCTCATCGTTCAGCCCCCGCCAAGGCAAGCTTGCGCGACCGGCCGCTCAGGCGCGGATCGAAGGCGTCGCGCGCCGCGTCGGAAAACAGGTTGGCCGCCAGCACCAGCACGAACATGAACACGAAGGCCGCCGCCAGAGACCACCAGACGATGGGATCGCGCGACAGTTCCATGCGCGCGGTGTTGATCATGGTGCCGAAGCTCACGGTGCTCGGATCGACGCCGATGCCGACGTAGGACAGCACCGCCTCCGCCAGCACCAGGCCGGAGAAATCCATCACCAGCGCGATCAGCACGATGTGCATGACGTTGGGGAGCAGGTGGCGCGTCATGATGCGGACATGGGATACGCCGAAAGCGTGGGCCGCCTGCACGTACTCCAGCTCGCGCAGCTTGAGCGTTTCGCCGCGCAGCAGGCGGCACAGCCCGGTCCACGACGTGACGCCGAGGATGATGCACAGCGCCAGCAGGCGCGCGTCGGCGCGCTCGGCGGCGGTGCCGAACCATTCCGGATGGGAGTCGATCACCACCTGCATCATCAGCACCGCGGCGGCGATCAGCAGCACGCCGGGAATCGAGTTGAGCGTGGTGTAGAGGTACTGGATGACGTCGTCAACCCAGCCACCGAAATAGCCCGCCATGATGCCCAGCGCCACCGCGAAGGGCAGCATCACCAGCGTGGTCACGGTACCGATCACCAGCGCCGTGCGTATGCTCTTGAGGGTGAGGTAGAGCACGTCCTGCCCCACCTTGTCGGTGCCGAACACGTGGTAATTCGCCGCCAGCGCCAGCACCGGGCCGAGCAGCGCGAAAACGATCGCCAGCGTGATCAGAGCGGCGTCCCAGGCAACGCTCGTCTCGCCCGCGAACACTGCGCGCCAGGTCTCCCGCACGCTCGTGCCGCGGCGCAGCGCAAGAACGGCGCACAGCGTCCAGCCCATGGCGACCCAGGCCAGCAGACCCAGGCCCAGGCCGCGCAGCACGCTTCGCTGGACGTCGCCGGACCAGTCGGTCGCGGGATCGGCAAGGTGGCTGCCGCCGTGCTTGAGTCGCGGAAAATCCCGGTATGCCGTGCCATCGGGGCGATCGAGGTTCTCCTTGGCGTAGGCGTGCGTGGCGAGCGGCGCCGAGTAGGTCCTCTCGGCGCGGGAACGCAGCCCGGAGGCCAGCGCATCGAAGGCGGACAGCACCTCGACGCCGTAAGCGCTGTGTGCCGCCGCCTTGGCCGGTGCCTCGGCGGACTGGGCGAGCCGCGGGCGGTAGTGCAGCGAGTCCGCCAGTCCGACGAGGAGGAACAGCAGCAGCACAGTCAGCGCCGCCATGCCGGAGCGGGACTCCCCCACCCGCCGCCACGCCACCAGCAGGTGGGGCTGGCGCCGCACGTAGAATCCCGCTGCCGCCATTGCCGTCAGGAGCAGGAAGATCAGCGCGTCGGTCCACAGGATGACAGGCAGGAAGGACATGGCTATTTCGGCAACCGCAAAACAGCGCTCGACGCTCCCCTCGCCCTCTCCGGAGAGGGGTTCGAGGTGAGGCCAACGCCCCTGGTGGCACTGACGGAGTTGCGCAAGGCCCCGGTCATCATGGCTGTCACTCGAAGCGCACGCGCGGATCGACCAGCGTGTAGGAGATGTCGGTGAGCAGCAGGCCGACGATGTAGAGCACCGAACCGAGGAACACCATCGCCCGCACCACCGCGAAGTCCTGGGCGTTGATTGCGTCTATGGTGTAGCTGCCCAGGCCGGGGATGCCGAAGAACGACTCGGTGATCAGGCTGCCCATGAACAGCAGCGGTATCACTACCACTACGCCCGTCAGGATGGGGATCATGGCGTTGCGCAACACGTGGCGGAACAGCACCGTGGTTTCCGACAGGCCCTTGGCGCGGGCGGTACGCACATAGTCCTTGGAGATCTCCTCCAGGAAGATGGTGCGGTACCAGCGCGTGCTGGAGCCGATGCCGGCGATCACGCTCACCATCACCGGCAGCAGCAGGAACTTGGCGCCGTCCAGCCCCGGCGCATAGCCCGAGATCGGCACCAGGTTCCAGATCTTGGACACCAGATACTGGCCGCCGATGATGTAGAACAGGCTCGATATCGACATCATCGCCACGCAGGCCACCACCCCCCAGAAGTCGAAATAGGTGGCGCGGAACAGCACCAGCAGCAGCGCGAAGGAAACGGTGACGAACAACCCCATCACGAACACCGGCAGCGCGATGGCGAGGCTGGGACCCATGCGCGAGCGGATCTCGTGGGCGATGTCGCGGCCATCGTCGGCACGGCCGAAGTCGAAGGCGAACATGCGCGCCGACTTGGTAAAGAAGATGGTGTCGGTGAGCTTGGCCGCGCCCGGTGCCTCGACGTTCCACAGCAGCGGCTTGTCGTAGCCGCGCTCCGCCTTCCACTTCTCGATCGCTTCCGGCGTGACGCGCTTCATGCCGAGCTGCATGCGCGCCATGTCGTCCGGGGTATTGACCACGAAGAACAGCGCAAAGGTGATGAGATTGACGCCGAGCAGAATCGGGATCGCGTAGAACAGGCGTCGGACGATGTAGGCAAGCATGGGCGCGTAGGATAGCGCAGGCTCTGCCGCGCGGCGGAAAGTCAGTCGCTGGAGAGCGCCTCAGTCGCCCCTCAGTTTCCCCTCAGCTTCCCTTCAGCCGCTTGATCATGGCCGCGTCCGTCAGCAATTCGAGCTGCGCCTCCAGGCGTATCACGCGGGCGGTGAGGTCCTCGATCTTGACCTGCTGCGCCTTCACGGCTTCGGCCTGGCGCCCGACCTTGTCCTCGAGCTTGATCATTGCCGTGAGGGCGCCCCACACCCGGTCGGTGACGCTCATCCGGCCGCCCTGCGGGCACCGCGCCGAGGTTTGGCCTCGAGGGCAGCGATGCGCCTGTTGCTCGCCTCTATGAACTCCAGGGCGCCGTCGATCGCGGCGCTGGCCCGCTCCGCCGCCGCCTTGGCGGCATCCGCCAGCGCCCCGAGTTCCCGGTCGGCCTCCTCCGTCCGGTAAGCCGACGCCCCGCGGCGCATCAATTCCGAGATCGGCAGACCGAGCCTCTTCGCCTTCGCCGCGATCGCATTCTTCTCCTCAGTGGTCGCCTGGACCACGATCCGCTCGACTGCCGCCGCCATGTCGCCCCCTGCCGGTAAGGAACCGGATGTACAGTACATGTACATCCGGTACAGGGTCAAGCGAAAGCGCGCAACTAACTGCGCACCTGTGCGGCCTCACTTTGCCGGCGCAATGCTCGCCTCCTCCACCAGCAGCGGATAGGCGTAGCCGGAGCCGAAGTCCCGGTCCACCACCACCTTGCCGGTGACCGTGACCTTGTCGCCGACCGCCGCGGTCTGCTTGCTCGTTGTGATGAGGTTATTGCTGTTCGGATCGCCGGTACCGTCCTGCACGTGGACGAAGTTGCGGCCCATGATGCCGTTGTTGACCTTCACCACCTTGCCTTCAACCCGCACCGACTTGCCCGCGAGGGCCGCCTTTTCCTGGTAAACCGCGGCAACCGTCTTGGTGACGGCATCCTCCGCGGACGCGCCGAGCGCGCCCAGTCCGAGAACAGCGCCGAGCAGAACTGCATGGATGGTCCGCATGAATTGCCTCCTGGAACAAGTGAGTGGGACTACGGATGGAACCGAACGCGAGCCACTGAAGCATCTCGGAGATTGCAACCCCTGCTCCCGCGCGAGCCACAAATGCAATCAGCCCAGTCAATGACTGGGCTGATTGGACGACGTTTGGTTGCGGGGGAAGGATTTGAACCTTCGACCTTCGGGTTATGAGCCCGACGAGCTGCCAGACTGCTCCACCCCGCGTCAGAGGAGCGGCATTGTGCCAGCATCCAAACCACCGCGTTAACCCAAACCCACTCCCGGCCACGGTAAATTTGTTCTCACGCCGGCGAGGGTAAGTGGGCGGAGTTTTTCGTCATGCGCAAGTAGTCGAAGACGAGCCGGGTACGGAAGCAGAGCCTGCGCATGAGTTCGGCGATAGATTGGGAGGGTTTCTGGAACGACTTGAGGATACCGACGGCGAAGCGGCGCAGGCGAGTGATGTTTTCGGGGCCAAAGCCGGTACGGATGCGCGAGCGATCTTCATCGTAGTTCCAGTCGATGATGTGATGGACGCTCTCGATTGACCAATGACCGCGATTGATTGCCAGCACCTGTTGGGGTGAAGCCTGCTGCGTGCTACGGCTCGTTATCCCCAGAGCGGTCTCGCATCGCAGTTCGCCCGTCTTCTTGATGAGGGTTTCGCGTTCGATCAGAAATACCTGGCCGACGTGGGGAAAGTCGATATAGGCATTGAGTGCTGAACTGCACCAGATGCGCCGCGTCTCGATGCGGCCATGATCGGGTGGCGTGACTTCGACAAAGTCCGGACTCTGACGGTTCTCGAACAGCAAGGCGATATCGCGTTCGAGCGTGGTCTGATTGCCTTTGACCGTGAAATGGTAAGCGGCCTGTTGCCCGACGATCTATACTGACAACGGTTATATATTACATGAATAATATGCTATAAAATGCTGTATCGAAATGTTTTAGCGGTGGTGCCAGACATGGTCAGAATCGAGTTCAGCGAAGCAGAGAAAGAGGCGTTGCATCAGGAACGCTTTCATCATCCGCATCCTCGCGTGCAGAAGAAGATGGAGGTGCTGTGGCTCAAGAGCCAAGGCGTGGCGCACCAAGACATTTGCCGGCTGGCGCGAGTAAACGGCAACACCTTGGTGAGCTATCTGCATCAGTATGAGCAAGGCGGCATCGAGCGACTCAAGCGGGTGAGCTTCCGTGGTCAGCCCTCCAAACTGCGGGTGCATCGGCACAGTATTGAAGCCCATTTGCGAGCGCATCCGCCAGCCACGATCAACGAGGCCTGTGCCAGGATTGCCGAGCTGACCGGAATACGTCGCTCGCCTACCCAGGTGCGCCTGTTTCTCAAACACCATTGTGGGATGAAGCGCCTGAAGACCGGTGTGCTGCCCGCCAAAGTCGATCCCGTAGCGCAGGAAGCATTTAAAAAAAACACTCGAACCCACGCTGGCTCAGGCCCAGGCCGGAAGGCGGGCACTGTTCTTCGTTGACGCCGCCCATTTCGTCTTTGGTGCCTTTGCCTGCATGCTGTGGTGTTGGTCCCGCCTGTGGGTGCGAGCGCCAAGCGGTCGCCAACGCTTCAACGTCCTGGGCGCGCTCAACGCCTTCACGCAGGAGGTCATCACCATCACCAACACCGATTACATCAACTCCCAAAGCGTGTGCGCCCTGCTGCACAAGATTAAGGCACTGACTCCCCGCCTGCCCATTACCGTGGTGCTCGACAACGCTCGCTACCAGCGCTGCGCACTGGTGCAAAACCTCGCCGCTGCACTGAACATCGAGTTGCTGTTCCTACCACCGTATTCGCCCAACCTCAATCTCATTGAGCGGCTATGGAAGTTCGTCAAGAAACAATCCCTCTACGGCCAGTACTATTCGACCTTTGATGCATTTACCACCGCCATCCAGTCCTGCCTGAGCCAAACCAAGACCACTCATCGTCACGCACTACAATCCTTGCTCACCCCCAATTTCCAGTCCTTCGCAATAACGTAAAGGCTACCCGTTATCGGTATAGCTGCCAAGGCGCGCTGAGTGAGCAAGGCATCGGCCGTGATGTCCTTGCCGCCAATGTCGCAATTCGCGAGCAGCGGGATCGCCATGCCGATCTCATTGGTTCGCTTGGCTTCGTCACTGCCGGCTAGGGGCAAGCTGGCGACTTTTTTTGAGCGTAGCAAGTTGCCGAGTCGTGGCCGACGACGCTCATGATGTGGGTTTGCTGGCCGGCCTCGTCAAGGGCATTCTTCATCGTCTTGCCATCCATGGCCAGCGCCGTGTCCCGTGCGCCCCACGCCTGGTTCCAGGCGGCCAGTGCTCGGTCCAGCGCCCCCGATTCGATGCGCACCAGACAATCGCGAATGACGAATTCGCTGGGCACGAGATACAGTCCGTTCTCGCGTCGGCAACCAAAGCGCTCGCGCGCCTTTTGCCCGAGGGCGTTGGCCCACTCGGAAATGGCCTTGTAGCCGCGCATGCCGCACAGAATCGCGCCGGCGGCGATCGCCAGCACGACCGGCAGTCGATGGCGTCGTCCCTGGGCGCGGCGTGGGTCGGCGATGGTGGCAAAGCACTGAGGCAGCGAGCGCATTTGTTCGGCGTTGAGCATGGTCTTCGGGGCTCCGGTTAGCTGTAATCGTTGTCGGTCGGGATCGGTCAGTCGCGCACGGGCTTGCCGGCAGAGCGGACGAACGAAGACCCGCTTGGGCGCATCCACTTCATTGCTATAGCCGCCTTTGGTACGGCGATAGCCTTGTGTCAGCCCCAGTTCGGTCCAGTTGGCGGCACGATAGACGCCCCCATGGAAGCGTCGTGGATCCACGAAGGTTTCGAGCAGCAGCAGCGGATGCCCAAAGCGGGCCTGCCAATCGGCACCAATGCGCCGCCCAAGCAGTGAGAGCACACGGGAGCCCACATTCGGCCGGTGCCACTGGGGCAGAATCAGAAATCGACTGTTGTTGGCGATGAGCTTGAGCCGACCGTACTGGGTGCGAAAATCCCAGCCGATCCAGCGATCACGTACGCCACACTTCAGCGCCGCCGCTGACAGGCTCAGTTGCGCGACCCATTGATCCTGCCACGTTGCCACGTACCACAGCGTCTCGCCTATCTTGGCAAGATCGCCAAGATAGTGATGTCGTGCCAAGTGTTCCTGATAGCGCGTCTCTTCGCTTGGCTCGACCGGGCGCACCCGCAGTTGCGCCAGCACTTCGCCCGTGAGCGTCCTCGCTTCCATCCCGTGCCTTATACCGGGATCGCTTGGACGTGTCCAGCTCGAAAACTCAACCTCCTGGTTTTGCCTGCGTTTCTTGCAAGGGCAAATTCACCCTGCACTCCCGCCAAAGGGCTGTATCTCCCGGCGAACGGCCATGGCTTGCGCCGACAGCGCGACTACCCTCCGACCCATACCATCAGCACGTTACGCTGCCCGTTAACCCTTGCCGAGCAGATCAAGCAGGAACTCGGGCGCCAGGTCGGCGCCGTTCGCCCATGCCACCGTCCGCATGATGGGGTGCTGGTAGGCGGTCGCGAACAGAACCGGGTCGCGCAACGCCTCGAATACCTCGCCGTCCAACTCGCCCGACAGGTTGACTTCGCCGGCCTCACCGTTGTTGAAGCGCACGAACAGGCGGTAGCCGGGCAGCGGGGTTACTTCGGTCGTATGCAGGATCATCGCACTCACTCCAGTGGTTCGATCGGCTTCAATGGCTTGCGCGCCAAGGCCAGTTCCCAGTCCTCTGCCAGCTCGTCGCGATGCAGCGCCAGCCATTCGCGCACCAGCGATAACGCCCGCCCGGGAAGGGAGCCGGCATACACCTTGCCGTCCAGGGCAATCAGGGCTTCGTGCTCGCCATAAACGGCATGGAAGTGCATCGGCGGATGCTCACGCCAGTTCATGTAGATGACGATGCCGAAGAAGCGGGAGATTTCAGGCATCACGCCGCCCGGCCGATCGGGATCACGTCGGCGCCGGTCTTGAGGCTGCCCAGGTAGTCAGCCCATCCCTCCATCATCTTCCGCCGCTCGGGCAGGTACTCGGCGAAGTTGTAGGACGCATTGACCTTGTTGCACTCGCCGTGGGCCAGTTGCCGCTCGATCACGGCATGGGGGTAGCCCAATTCGTGCAGCCGCGTGCTCGCCATGCTGCGGAAGCCGTGTCCGGTCATTTCCTCCTTGGCGTAGCCCAGGCGCCGTAGCGCCGCATTGACAGTGTTCTCGCTCATCGGCCGCGCCCCGGTGCGCTCGCTCGGGAAGACGTAGCGTCCGGGTCCGGTCAGCGGCTGGATCTCCCGCAACACGGCGATGGCCTGCTCCGACAGCGGGACAATGTGCTGCTCCTTCATCTTCATCTTGCCCTTGGGGATGCGCCCTTCCGCCTTGTCGAAGTCGAATTCGCCCCACTCGGCGTGCCGTAGCTCGCCCGGGCGCACGAAGGTCAAAGCCGCGAGCTTGAGAGCACAGCGGGTCGCCAGCGCCCCGGTGAAGCCGTCGATAGCCCGCAGCAACGCTCCCACGTCGTTGGGGTCGTTCAGGCTGCAATGGTGGCGGACGGCCGGCGCCGCCAGCACGTCGCGCGGTTCAATGTCGCAGGATGGGTCGCGGGGGCAGAGGCCGTACCCCACGGCGTAGCGGAAGACGCGGCCCACCAGGTTGTGGGTGCGCTTGGCGATGTCCATGGCACCCCGCGCCTCGATCCTGCGAAGCACTGCAATCAGGTCAGGCGCCACGGCTTGCCGCCGGCCGGCGAGATTTCGAAGAACAGCCCGCCGCCCTCGAAGAGCTTGTAGGACTTTTCGCGGGCTTTCGCAGTCTGGATTTCCCTGTCAGTCAGCATGCCAGGCTCCCCGGGGTAGATTCTCGGCGGTATGCCGATTGGGGTTCTTCTACCCCCGCAATCTAGCTGGTTTGTGGGGGTGGTTCGTAACGGATTAGTTCGGACTGCCCAGGACTGCGCTTCTACCGTAACCCACTGCTAAACCATGTGGTTTTCGGACCTTCTATGCCTGCCTTGGAGGGGTTCCTGGTGCGACAGCAGGAATCGCATATCGGCCGCAGATGCACCACTGACACGGACTTTACGCTTTGTGATTCCGTATCTACCCGCAAATCTACCCGCACCGCGGGCATGCTAGGGGGCGATCCGACTGGCAACAAGTTTAGCACCCCAGCGAGAACCGCCGATCGAACAGCGCCTTGCGCTCCGCCTTCAGTCGGTCACCCTCGATGGGGTAGTAGGGCTGCAGTAGCCTCGCGTCGATGGAGGCAATTCGCTCGTCAATCATCTTGCACTCCGCCGGGCGCTGCGCCTTCTCGATCTCGGCGGCATCTGCCGCGGCCACCTTTTCCACCGGCTGCGTCTGGCCGACCGGCTGCGCCCCTGCCGCTGGCCTGGACGGCGGCACCACCGGCCGCGACGTTGCGTCAGCCGGGACTGCGGCAACGTTCGGAGCGAAGGTCTTGAGGTCGGTCCCGGCGCTGCATGGCTGGTCCGAGTACACGGTCTGCCCCTGGACGCGGCACTTGTGGACCGCGCCGCGTTTCGCCGCCGACTGCTGCGCCGCCAAGGCATCTTCGATCACGCGTTCGCGCCGGATCGCCGGCGGCGTTGGTGCAAGGGGAGGGACAGGAGTTGCAGAGTCAGGGACTGTGGCGGCTCGGGTCATGGCTGGCAGATCGCCCGTCGCCTCGATCGAAGCGTTGATCTCCGCTTGGCTGAGATAGTCGGCTCCGATCCAGATGGCCACCGGCAGTGCGACGGCTACCAGGATCGCCACGAAGCGGGCATTGTCGCTTGGCACGGCTTTTCTCCCTCATGGTTTGGCGGTCACCGCACACGTGGCCCTTCACCCCGGCACTGCGTCCGTCATGCCTACGAGGTCTCCGCTGGGCCGGTTCGCAGCAGCCCACGCGAACAGACAGACGAGCCGCCAGCAGGCCGCCTCGCCTGCTCTGCGCATCAGCTTCTTGACTTTGGGATGCTGAGGAAGTCCAACAGAGACGCGGAAATCCCCGTTCATGCGTTGGTCCTCCTGTCCGCGCGCCGCGCTTCGATACGGCGGATCAGACGGTGCCACCGATGACACACGAGACAAACGCCTCTTGCGCCGCACAGGCATGGCAGCGGATAATTCTCTGGCGTGCTAACTTTGTATCCAGCCCTCGCGGTCCTGCCCGGCCGCGGGGGTTTTTCGTTTGTGGAGGTCATGGCGCGGCCTCCTGCGTCGCTGCCATCTTGGCCCGTTCGCGGCCCTTGAGCAGGCGTTCCACCGCCGGCGACGTGGGCGATGCCGGCGAAGCGCTGGGATCTACCCCAGGCGCATCTCCGCTAATGAACTGAAGAAGTTCATCGCGCAACCGGTTCCGCTGCTCGACCAGTTTTGCGACCACGCGGCGAATGTCGTCATCGCTTAACCCAGCGACGCGCGCCTGGACGATGACATCAATTTCTGATTCGGGCCAGACGACTGTCTTCGGACCCAGTGGAATGCCGGGAGGTATGAGGCCCTTCGCCTCTTTCTCGTAGTTCGTCGAAACACCATCACCCAGCTTCGCGCTGGACTCACGACGCTTGACCAACTTGCCATATGAAGGATGGATCACAACAAATCTCCAGAACAATCTCGCCGCATTCTGGAGTACTCGCGTTGCGCTGCACGGAACGCGCAGTGAAGGCTACATATTGCGCTTCAAGGGTTCTGCCAGCTTCTGAGGTAGCCCTGTACGGTCCGCAAGGAAGGCAGCTTCGCCCAGTCTTCCGACTGCCAATCATCGCCCAGACGAAGCCGGCTGTCGGTGAGGCCACGCGACTTCACGGATTCCAGTACCTTCAAGACCTCAGTGGCCAAGCCATAGTGTTGGGGGCGACGGTATTTGAAAACCCATGTGGCGATCTTCTCGCAGACGATGATCCTGCGCTGCTCTCGCTGACGTCGATTCGCTACTGACTGTTTTCGGCCGGCGCTTTGCTGCTCACTTTCGACGCGCCTCCTCTCCAAGATCGCCGCGGCCAGCTTATCCCGTTCTTCGCGCACCTCCGCAACATTGCGTCCCAGCGCGTCGCGCTCCCCGACCACTTGCTGCACGGCTTTCGCTCGTATCCGTTCGAACGCCTCGGTGGCGCTTGCAGGAGGTTCGCCACGCATTTCAAGAGAGTCGATCAGGACGGCGAATACCTCTCTCTCGCCAATCTTGGCGATTAGATCGAGGAACGGCCGATGCTTGAGTTCTTGCAGGATGAGCGCACGGGCGATCAGGTCGTCCTCTGCGACCAGAGAGAGACGCCACGCCTTCTGCTTGCCGCGGATCGGGGCCGTCACGCATTTCGCGATCCGCGCAAGGACACTGGCGCGCCGCTCCTCAGTCCACCGATGTATGACGATTGCAGCCGAGCCGTGTTCTTGATGCGGCGCCACGCTGCGACGTTCGTGGTGTCTGGCGGCATTCCTGCGCCCCTTCGCGCCCCTTGAGAAGGGTGCCGCGCCGGCCGGCAAGGGAACCGGCTGTTGGGTCGCGCATTGAATCGCAATCCACCGGCTGATTGGTTGCGCACTGGGGCACCGCAGGTTGGCCGTTCGCGGTGGCGGAATGCGGGTTGGGGGTTGCCTTTTTTGACTTGCTAATTAAATAAAGACGCTGGCAAGCGAAGCGCGTCAGGCCCGCAGGGCGCGTTGAGCCAGGCGAGGCGGCTATTCGGGGCGGGGGTGGGCAGGCTGTGGGCGAGTGTGGGCAACGCGCAGTTGCGTTGTCCACACGCTCCGCAGGACGTCCACAGGCTGTCCACGCCCGCCCCGCGCACTGGGGCTTTCGCGGCACGGCCACAGGCGCTACGCTTGGGCCCATTGCCATCAAATGAGGATGGCCCGCGAAGGTCGCCACCAACGCGGGCCGGTTGCCGGTGCAGCTTCGATTCCAGTCGGGGCACACCAGCAGCGATTACGTTAGCTTGCAGGGGTGGCGCAGCGCAAGTCTGGCGCGTTGCCCGCTGCACCCGAAGGGCGGCTGCGGGTTTGCCCGCCACGGCACCTACGCCCGGGTGGATCCGCCGGGCACACGGATTGCGCGCTGGTATTGCCGCCAAGGCCATTGCACCTTCAGTCTGCTGCCGGATCATCTGGCGGCGCGCTTTCCGGGACGTTGGCGCAGATCGAAGAGGTGGTGGCCGCCGTAGAGCGTGCGCCGAGTCTGGAGGCCGCCGCCAATACGCTACGCACCGACGATGTCAGCCTGGCCACGGCCCTGCGCTGGGTCCGCCGTCGCGTGCATCTGGTTCGGATCAACCTGATTGCCGTGGTGAGCCTGCTGCCGATTTTGTTTCTGGGCACGGCGCCGAGCATCCATGCCTTTCGCCTGCTGCTCGGCGCCGAATCGGCATTGGTGGCCCTGCGAGAGATCACCGCCTCACACTTGGCCGCACTGTCGCGTCCGCTCGGTTTGCGGCCCCCGCAGGGCGCAGGCGGTGGCCGCAAAGCAGCGCACCAACAACGCAAGGGGCCTGACCCGCCGGCCGGTGGGACGTAGCGTGCGCGCTTCGTTCCTCGTTGCGGAGTCAAACCATGAGTCAGCCCGATCCCCGCCAGACCGTTGCCCTGTTTCGCTACGGTCTGATCGCCGTAATGCAGTGCACAGCGTTACGGCGAGAATGCGGAGCGTAGTGTTATGCGCAGAGAAGGATCGCAACGAGCTGGGATAACGTAATTCATTCAACCGGATATGGTTGCATGGGAGATGTAACGACTCCGCATAATAGTGACGGCCTTCTGGCCTGAGATTTCTATCAAAGGAGGACGTCATGCTCGCAAAACCGGGAATGTAATCTGCGCCATATTCTTTATATGCCAGCGATAGTCTGCGAAAAACCATAATCCAATAATCCATATTTTTTGTGAGCGATTGTCAATCCGGGGGCAGCCAACAAATGGAGGTGATCGGAGCTGCCTATGCGAAAACTATTACACTTGGTTTTTGGGATCTTAAGTCTTGGGCATCCCATTTGACCCCAATTTATCTCAATAATGTGAATGCTTCCTCTAGTGACAATCAAGACAAGCATCTGACAG